>NZ_JBYGYN010000002.1:34656-672156 GCF_057651995.1 Bradyrhizobium sp. USDA3516
TGCTTTGATATCTGATCTTTGGCGTCCCAGTTATGTGGAGTGTCGGGAAGCCACCAACACATGTCCTCGTTGGGGGGGCCGTGTCCACGCCGGTCGCGCCGCGACCGCCATCGCGATCGCAACCGCGATCCTGGTCGCGGCGCCCGTGATCTCGATCGTTGCGCTGGCTTTGCAGCCGGCGTCCGATGTGTGGCACGACCTGATCAACTACGTGCTGCCGGCCGCCCTGCTCGACACGGCCCTTCTGCTCGTCGGGGTCGGCGCGGTCACGCTCCTGATCGGCGCCGGCACTGCATGGGTGATATCGCGCCACGATTTTGCCGGCCGGGGCATGCTGCTGTGGCTGATGCCGCTGCCGCTGGCGATTCCGACCTATCTTGCGGCGTACGTCTATGCCGATCTGTTCGAACCGCTCGGCCTGGCGCATCGTACCCTGGCGATCTGGCTGCCGCTGGGCGATGCCCTCGGCCTTCTGCCCAACCTCCGCTCGCTGCCGGGCGCCATCTTCGTGATCGGGCTCGTGCTCTACCCTTACGTCTATCTCTCGGCGCGTGCGACCTTCCAGGTTCAGTCGGCCGAATTCGCGGAAGCGGCCACGACGCTCGGCGCCGGCCGGTGGACCGTTTTCTGGCGCGTTTCCCTGCCGATGGCGCGGCCGGCGCTCGCGGTCGGCGTGGCGCTGGTCTCGCTGGAAACGCTCAACGACATCGGGGCCAGCGAATATCTCGGCATCCGCACGCTGACGGTTTCGATCTTCACCACCTGGCTCAACCGCGGCAGCCTCGCCGGTGCAGCGCAGCTCGCATGCCTGATGCTTGCGATCGTCGCCGGCCTGATCGCGATGGAGCGCTACGGCCGCCGCAACGCCAACATCGAATTCTCGGCCGAAAGCCCACATGTCAAGCAACGAACCCCGCTGTCGGGCGCAAGAGCGTCGATCGCGTTCGCGGTCTGCGTGCTGCCGGTGCTGATCGGCTTCGTGGTACCGCTGCTCTATCTGGCGCACCAGGCTCTCGGTCGCGGCCTGCTTGCAAATTTCGACCCGCTGCTGTGGCGCCACACCTTCCATTCGTTCGCCTTTGCAGGGCTCGCAACGCTCATGGCCTTGATGCTAGCGCTCGCCACGACGATCGCGCATCGCTTGCGGCCGGATCCTCTGCGATATGTCGCGCTGAGCATCGCGCAGGCCGGATACGCGCTGCCGGGTCTCGTCATCGCTCTCGGCCTGCTCACCCCGATCCTGGCGGTCGACAATGCGCTGAGCGCGGTCGCGGCCTGGACCGGACGTTCCCTTCCCGGGCTGGTCCTGGTCGGCTCCGGGATGGCCGTCGTGATCGCCTACACGATTCGTTTTCTGGCTGTGCCGGTCGGCATGATCAAGGCCGGGTTCGACAGCATTCCGAGCGACTATGACGAGAGCGCGCGCTCGGTCGGCGCCGGCCAGGCAGTCATGTTGAGGCAGATCTATCTGCCGTTGCTCCGGCCCGCGATGCTTGGCGCCGTCATCATCATGTTCGTCGACTGCCTGAAGGAGCTGCCGGCAACGCTGCTGCTGCGGCCCCTCAACGTCGAAACACTGTCCACGTCGATCTACCAGTACGCAAGCCGCGGCAATTTCGAGGACGGCGCGCTCGCGGCGCTCCTGATCATCGCGGCCAGCATCGGCCCTGTTGCCTGGCTGACCCGGTTCTCCGAGGTGCCGAGCGGCCCCGCTTGACGGGGCACATCGTCCGCGCATTCATGTCATCGGCCGCATTCACGGGAGATGGAAACGCACGGACCGCAGTGATGCGCGCCCGTTTCTCGCTTACGTGTTCGTCAGCGCCACGCGGAATTCGGCTTCGGTCTTTTCCTTGACCTCGTCGAGCGAGACGCCGTCGGCGAGCTCGATCAGCGCCATGCCGCCGGTGCCGTGCTTGTCGATGGTGAAGACGGCAAGATCAGTGACGACCATGTCGACGACGCGCTCGCCGGTCAGCGGCAGGTTGCACCTCTTCAGGAGCTTCGGGCCGTCCTTGGCCGAATGCTCCATCACGACGACGACGCGCTTGACGCCGGCGACGAGATCCATCGCGCCGCCCATGCCCTTGACCATCTTGCCGGGGATCATCCAGTTGGCGAGATCGCCGTTCTGGGCCACCTGCATGGCGCCGAGGATCGACAGGTCCATGTGGCCGCCGCGGATCATGCCGAAGGAATCCGCGCTCGAGAAATACGAGGTCGAGGGCAGCTCGCTCACGGTCTGCTTGCCGGCGTTGATGAGATCGGCGTCTTCCTCGCCCTCATAGGGGAACGGCCCCATGCCGAGCATGCCGTTCTCGCTCTGCAAGGAGACGTCCATGCCATCAGGGATGTAGTTCGAGACCAGCGTCGGGATGCCGATGCCGAGATTGACGTAGTAGCCGTCGCGCAATTCCTTCGCGGCGCGCGCGGCCATCTGTTCACGGGTCCAGGCCATATCAGTCTCCTGTTGCGCTTAAGCGGCGGGGCGCGGGCGGGTGTTGCGGAATTCGATGCGCTTCTTGGCCGTGCCGACCTCGACGATGCGCTTCACGAAGATGCCGGGCGTGTGGATGTGGTCGGGATTGAGTTCACCGGCGGGAACCAGATGCTCGACCTCGGCCACCGTGATCTTCGCGGCGGTCGCCATCATCGGGTTAAAGTTGCGCGCGGTCTTGCGGTAGATCAGGTTGCCGGCGGTGTCGCCCTTCCAGGCGTGCACGATGGCGAGGTCGGCGAACAGGCCGCGCTCCATCAGGTACTTCTCGCCGTCGAATTCCTTCACTTCCTTGCCTTCGGCGATCAGCGTGCCGACGCCGGTCTTGGTGTAGAAGGCCGGGATGCCGGCGCCGCCGGCGCGGATGCGCTCGGCCAGCGTGCCCTGCGGATTGAATTCGAGTTCCAGCTCGCCGGCGAGGTATTGCTGGGCGAACAGCTTGTTCTCGCCGACATAGGACGAGATCATCTTCTTGATCTGGCGGGTTTCGAGCAGGCGGCTGAGGCCGATGCCGTCGACGCCGGCATTGTTGGAGACCACGGTCAGGCCCTTGACGCCGGAGTCCCGGATCGCGTCCGACAGCTCCTCGGCAATGCCGCAGAGGCCGAAGCCGCCCGACATGATCATCATGTTGTCTTTGAGAATGCCTGACAGCGCCGACTTGGCGTCGGGATAGACCTTGTTCATGCAAAAAACCTCGACTGAACCTTGGGCTGGCGGGCGTCGCGCCTCATTGGCGGCGATTATTAGGCGAAATGGTCCGAAGCCGTCAATGATACGGGGTTCTCCGCTCCGCCGCCGGGTGATAGAAGCTGCCCATGCCGTGGGCATAACCGTGCAGCGGCCTTGAAAGCGTCAAGAAAACCCATCAAGTTGCGGCACTTAGGATCTGGGCGCCGGCACACAGGTTTCGCGGTCCGCCCTTCTGGCTCCAACGACCAACCCGATCAGGACATGCCATTGACCATGGCCCAAGGAATGAAGCGCCTCGGGACGCCGATCGCGGCGCTGCTCGGCCTCGCGCTGATCGCCCTGATCGCGACCTCCTGGCTCATCAACCGCGACGCGCTGCGCCAGGCGGTCGAAGCGCAGATCCGCGACGTCACCGGGCTCGAGCTCAATGTCGCGGGCAGCATCGACATCTCGGTGCTTCCGGCGAGCTACATCTCCTTCCGCGACGTCGGCCTCAAGGGCGGCGGCACCAGCGCTCCCGCGCTCCAGGTCGACGTGCTCACCGCGAATTTGCGGCTGCTGCCGCTCCTGCTGCAACGATTCGAGATCGCCGACCTGACGCTGCTGCGGCCGCGCATCCACGTCAGCCTGAAGCCGGACGGCGAGAGCAACTGGACGCCCTTCATCCAGACCATCGCACGCACCATGAAGCCCGGGGCCGAGAACCAGCTCTCCTTCTCCGAAATCCGCATCCAGGACGGCGTGCTCGATTACGAGGACGTTGCCACGCGTGCCACCGAGAAGCTCGAGGACATCGACCTGTCGCTGGCCTGGCCTTCGATCTCGCGCTCCTTTGCCGCGACCGGACAGTTCGACTGGCGCGGCGAGCGCGTCGACGGCTCGATCAGCTTTTCCGATTTCGTCGCCGCCCTCTCCGGCGACCGCTCCGGCCTGAAGGCGCGCATCGCCAGCGCGCCGCTCAAGCTCGCCTTCGACGGCAGCGTCGCCAACCGCACCAGCCCGATGATGGAGGGCATGCTCACGGTGGACAGCCCGTCCTTGCGCAACGCGCTGCGCTGGACCGGACAGCCGCAGCCCGGCAGCGGCGGCTTCGGCCGCTTCGTGCTGAAGGCGCGCGCCAACGTCGTCGGCGCCTCGATCGCGCTCACCAATGTCAACGTCGAGCTCGACGGCAATGCCGCCGAGGGCGTCATGACCTACGCCAATAACGGCCGGCAGACGCTACAGGCGACGCTCGCCGCCGACGCGCTCGACTTCACACCTTATATCTCGACGTTCCGCCTGCTCGCGAGCGGCGCGCGCGACTGGAACAGGCAGCTGTTCGATCTCAACGGCTTGTCGACCACCGACCTCGACATGCGCCTGTCGGCGGCCAAGCTGACGGTCGGGCCGACCAAGCTCGGCCGCACCGCGATCGGCGCCAATTTGCGCAACGGCACGCTGGCGCTCTCGGTCGGCGAGGCTCAGGTCTATGGCGGGATCGCCAAGGGCTCGTTCGGCATCGCGCGGTCCGACACGGTCGCCGACATCAAGGCGCAATTCCAATTCACCGACGTCGATCTGCAGGCCTGCGCCACCGAGCTGTTCGGCCTCAACAAGCTGTCCGGCCGCGGCAACATCAACGTCTCGCTGTTCGCCTCGGGCTCGAGCCCGTTCGGCCTCGTGCAGTCGCTCGACGGCAGCGCCACCGTGACCGGGCATAACGGCGCGATCGCGGGCTTCAATGCCGAGCAGCTGCTGAAGCGGCTGGAACGGCGGCCGCTGTCGGGCGGCGGCAATTTCCGCAACGGCTCGACGCCATACGACAAGCTCACGATCGCGGTGAAATTCTCCGACGGCATCGCAACCGCCGAAGACATCCGCATCGAGGGCCCGGCGGCCAAGATCACGCTGACCGGCACCGCCTCGGTGCCGAGCCGCGAATACGACATGAAGGGCGTGGCGAGCCTCAACACGGCGTCCGGCTTTCAATTGCCCTTCATGGTCCAGGGTCCCTGGGACGATCCGCTGATCTTTCCCGATCCCGAAAGCCTGATCCGGCAGTCGCCGGCCGCGTCTCCCTTCCTCGATCTCCTCAAGCAGCGCATCACGGGGGGCGGAAAACGTCCGGAGGGATCGCCGACGGCGGAGAATGCCAAGGAAAACGCGAAGTCCAACTGAGGATCGGATTCATCTGCCGCTGCCCGATGATCGCGAATTGATCGTGGTGAATTGATGCGGCGATTGGATCGATGCGCGCATGATGCATCTCCGCAGCCCGACACGCTACGCTTTTGGTCCGACAAGATGCGTTGATTGCGCTACCACCATGCGCTAGTGTTTTATACGACCGGTTAAAACACCGGCCGTTTGAGGGAGAAAAACGTGAAATCCAAGGTTATTGGCGCAGTTTCATTGGCGGTCGCTGCGGTCGGGCTGTTTGCCGCCACTGCGCCCGCATTTGCGCAACAGAAGACGATCACGGTCTGGTGGGTCAAAGGCTTTTACAAGTCCGAGGACGAAGCGCTCGCCGAGACGATCAAGAAGTTTGAAGCCAAGACCGGCATCAAGGTCGAATTGTCGCAGTACGCGATCCAGGACATGATTCCGAAGACCGTCGCAGCGCTCGATGCCGGCACCGTGCCCGACGTCGCCTATTCCGACAGCTACGACGTGCAGGTTCAGGGCAAGTGGGCCTATGAGGGCAAGCTCGAGGACCTCACCGATGTCATGGAGCCGATCAAGGGCCGGTTCGTGCAGAACACGCTGGACGCCTCGATCCTCTACAACGACGTCGCCAAGAAGAAGGCCTATTACGGCTTCCCGCTGAAGCAGCAGAGCATGCACGTCCAGATCTGGAACGACATGCTGGAGAAAGCCGGCTTCAAGCAGAGTGACATCCCGAACGACTGGACCGGCTACTGGAGCTTCTGGTGCGACAAGGTGCAGCCTGCGATCCGTAAGGCCACAGGCCAGCGCATCTATGCCGTCGGCCAGCCGATGGGCGTGGAATCCACCGACTCCTTCCAATCGTTCTACACCTTCATGGACGCCTACCACGTCAAGCTCGTCGACGACGACGGCAAGCTGCTGGTCGACGACCCCAAGGTCCGCGACGGCCTGATCAAGGCGCTGAAGGACTACACCGACACCTACAGCAAAGGCTGCGCCCCGCCCTCCGCGACCACCTGGAAGGACCCTGACAACAACGTCGCCTTCCACAACAAGACGATCGTGATGACCCACAACTTCACGATCTCGATCGCGGCGAAATGGTATGAGGAGTCACAGAATCAGAACCTCACGCCGGAACAGCGCGAGGCCGGCAAGAAGGCCTATGAGCAGGACATCGTCACGGCGTCCTTCCCCAAGGCTCCCGATGGCTCGACCATCAAGTATCGCTCCGACGTCAAGACGGGTCTGATCTTCACCGCGGCCAAGAACAAGGCCGAGGGCAAGCAGTTCCTCAACTTCCTGCTGCAGGAAGAGAACATCCGTCCCTACATCGAGGGCGCGCTCGGCCGCTGGTTCCCGGTGACGAAGGAAAGCCAGGAAAGCCCGTTCTGGCAGGCCGACAAGCACCGCAAGGCCGTCTACACCCAGTTCAAGGGCGGCACCTCTCAGTTCGACTTTACCAGGAACTGGAAGTTCACCATTCTGAACAACGAGAACGTGTGGGCGAAGGCGATGAATCGCGTCGTCAGCGAGAAGGTTCCGGTCGACAAGGCCGTCGACGAGCTGATCGCCCGCATCAAGCAGGTCGCGGGCTAAGGTCTATCCCCTCCCTCTTCTCGTTCTTCCGAGGAGAGGGTTGGGGCGCGGGGCTCTCTCCGCGAGTTGTGCGCGCTGTGGGTCCTGTACCCCTCACCCGGAGTACTTCGTACTCCGACCTCTCCCCGCAAGCGGGGAGAGGTTTTGGATTCGAGAGAAGAGTTCGAAAGAATGGCGATCACGCTCTCTGGCGATCAGGCAATACCCGGCCCGCCCCTGTCGTCGCGGCTGACCCCGGCGCAGGTCTGGGGCCTCCTCCTGCTGACACCCTATCTGCTCGTCTTCCTTGCCTTCGTCGTCTATCCCGTCTGCTACGGGCTCTGGCTGGCACGCGATCCGGCGAACTATGTGGCGCTGTATCACGACCCGATCTTCGCGCGCGCTGCAATCAACACGCTGATCTTCCTGGTCGTCGGCATCAACATCAAGATGATGATTGCGCTGTTTCTGTCCGGCTTTTTCGCGCAGCAGCGCACCTGGATCAGATGGCTATCGGTGATATTCATCCTGCCCTGGGCGGTGCCGTCGATCCCGACCATCCTGTCGGTGCGCTTCATGCTCAATCCCGAATGGGGCATGGTCAACCATTTCATCTTCTCATTGACCGGCGATGACGGCCCGAACTGGCTCAACGACCCGACGGTCGCGCTCTGCATGGCGATCGCGGTGCATATCTGGAAGTCGCTGCCGTTCTGGACGCTGATCCTGATCACCGGACGCCTTGCGATCTCGCACGATCTGTTCGAGGCGGCAGAGGTCGATGGCGCGAGCTGGTGGCAGAAATTCCGCTACATCACCTGGCCGTCGATGCAGACGCTCTACATCACCTGCACGCTGCTCTCGATGATCTGGACGCTGGGCGATTTCAACAGCGTCTACCTGCTTACCGGCGGCGGACCTGCCGACCTCACGCACGTGCTGGCGACGCTCGGTATTCGCTATCTCAGGCTCGACCAGCTTTCGCTCGCGATGGCATCCATCGTCTGTGCGATGCCGTTCGTCCTGCCGCTGGTTTACTTCATGATGAAACGGTTGTCGCGATGAAGCTCCCTTCTCTCCGTGACGTCGCGACGGAAGCGCGGCTGCTGCTGATCGGCATTCCGGTCTTCCTGTGGACGATGATCCCGATCTACCACATGTTCCTGTTCGCGATCTCTCCGAAGGAGGACGCGTTCTCGGGCAAGCTGTGGCCGGACCATCCGACGCTGCACAACTTCGAGATCGTGTTCAAGCAGCAGCACTATTTCCTGCGCGACTTCTACGCCCAGTTCTGGAATTCGACGCTGATCGCGGTCTCCGTGGGCGTGCTGACGCTGTTCATCGCCACCGCCGCCGCGTTCTCGATCTCGCGGCTGAAGGTGCCGGGCGGACGCGCGGTGCTGAACCTGGCGCTGTTCACCTATTTCATTCCTGCGGCATTCCTCGCGGTGCCGATGTATCGCACCATGGGCAATTACGGCCTGCTCAACAATCACTGGTCGCTGATCCTGGCCATGGTGACGATCGCGAGCCCCTACGCGATCTGGGTGCTGAAGCAGGCCTCCGACAAGCTGCCGGTGGAGCTGGATGAAGCCGCGGTGATGGACGGCGCCACCACGCTGCAGATCTTCCGCCTGGTCTACCTGCCGCTGATGATGCCCTCGCTGGTCGCGATCGGCACCTATGCGGTGCTGCTGGCCTGGAACGAGTATCTCTACGCGTTCCTGCTGCTGTCGAACGACCGCGACATCACCCTCCCCGTCGCGCTCGGCAACTTCCTCGCCGCCGACGACTCGCCGTGGGAGCTGCTGATGACCACCGGCTTCATCTACGCGCTGCCGCCTGCCGCGGTCTATTACGCCTTCCGCCGCTACATGGTGGGCGGGCTCACGGCGGGTGCGGTGAAGTCCTGACGCGACAGGACGGATCAGGTCGCCGCAAGCACTGCACTCGAGCGACGAGGTGGACAATTGCGGGTTGTCCACGCCTGGTCTAATCTCCGTGCCCCGATGTGGGGCATGGCACCATGCGCAGCAACGACGCGGTCCATCTCGGCCTGATGCTGCTGGCGCTCGCTGCCGCCTATCTGGTGCCGTTCGAGCTGTTGCTGCTGGCCTATGTCGTGCTCGGCCCGGCGCATTATTTCACCGAGATCTCGTGGCTGCATGACCGAAGCTATTACCTCCCGCATCGCGGCATTGCGGCGGTCCTCGCCATCGTGGCCGTGGTCGCGGCGCTGATCGACAATGCCTCGTGGTTCGGTTTTGCGATGTGGGCCGCGCTGGTCGTCTGCGCCATGCTGGCGGCGACCGCCACCGCGATCGAGAGCATGCTGTTGTTCATGGTGGCGCTTGTCCTGTCCGCCATCATGTATTCGAGCGGCTCCTCGCTCGCCGTGATCGGCATCCTGATTCCGACGCTGATCCACGTCTCGCTGTTCACGCTGATCTTCATGGTGCTCGGCGCCTACCGGTCCGGCAGCCGCGTGCAAGGGGCGGTGGTGGTGGTCTACCTCGCTGCAATCGCCGCGATCCTGCTGCTGCCGCCCACCGCCGAAATCCGGATCGCAAGCTTTGCCCGGGTCGGGCAGGACTATTTCGGCAATGTCGGCCCGGCGCTCGGCCGGCTGTTCGGCGTACCAGGGCTCATGCTCGACACCAGGCTGACCAGCCTGCTCGCCTTCGTCTACACCTATCATTACCTCAACTGGTTCATCAAAGCCGACGTGATCCGCTGGACCGAGGTGCCGAAGGCGCGGCTGGCGGCAATGGCTGCGGCCAGCGCGGCGGCGACCGCGCTCTATTTCTACGACTATGCGTTCGGCTTCACCTTCCTGCTGGCGCTCAGCCTGGTTCACATCCTGCTGGAGTTTCCGCTCAATGCGCTGGCGCTGCGCCAGCTCGGCGCGGTGGTGCAGGACGCGGCCCGCGCGCGGTTCGCCGCGCGACCGGCTACAGCGGCGCCGCGCTCTCGCCCTGCGAGCTCGACAGCTTCGAAGCGAGCGAGGCGATGACGATGACGACAGCGATCAGCGCGATCACCAGCGTGCAGATCGCGTTGATCTCGGGCTTCACGCCGAGCCGCACCTCCGAATAGATGCGGATCGGCAGCGTCGCCGAACCTGGGCCGGTGGTGAAGCTCGCGATCACGAGATCATCGAGCGACAGCGTGAAGGCCAGCATCCAGCCGGCGACGATCGCGGGCGCGATCAGCGGCAGCGTCACGGCGACGAACGCACCGACGGGATTGCAGCCGAGATCCATCGCCGCCTCCTCCAGCGAGCGGTCGAGCGAGCCGAGCCGCGACTGCACGACCACCGCGACGAAGCACATGGTCAGCGTGGTGTGGGCGATCGTCACCGTCCAGAAACCGCGCTCGGCGTTCAGCGCGACGAACAGCAAGAGCAGCGACAACCCGGTGATCACCTCCGGCATCACCAGCGGTGCGTAGAGCATGCCCGAGAACAGCGTGCGGCCGCGAAACCTCTCTCCGCGCGACAGCGCCACCGCCGCCAGCGTGCCGAGCAGCGTCGCGATGGTCGCGGAGGAGACCGCGACCCGCAGGCTCATCCAGGCCGCCTCGATCATGGCGCGATCGTTGAAGAACTCATGATACCAGCGCAGCGACCAGCCGCCCCACACCGTCACCAGGCGCGAGGCGTTGAAGGAGTAGAGAACGAGGATGAGGATCGGCAAATAGAGGAACGCCAGCCCCAGCGCGAGCGAGGCGATGTTGAAGCGGGACAGACGGGAAACCTTGCGCATCGCGCTACCTTCCCCGTTCCAGCTGCCGCTTCTGCAGCCGCTCGTACAGCAAGAGCGGCACCAGCAGCACGACCAGCAGCACGATCGCGGCAGCCGAGGCGACCGGCCAATCCTTGTTGGTGAAGAATTCGAGCCACAGGGTCTGGCCGATCATCAGCGCATTGGATCCGGCCAGAAGGTCGGGAATGACGAACTCGCCGACGATCGGAATGAAGCACAAGAGCACGCCCGCGCCGACGCCCGGAAGCGACAGCGGGAAGGTGACGAGCCAGAACACCTGCCAGGGCGGCGCGCCGAGATCGGAGGCCGCTTCCTCCAGCACCGGCTCCATCTTGGCGAGCGTGGCATAGAGCGGCAGGATCATGAACGGCAAATAGGAATAGACGATGCCGATATACATCGCGGTGTCGGTGGAGAGCCACACCACGGGCTGGCTGACCAGATGCAGCGCGAGCAGGACCTGGTTCAGCAGGCCGTCGTGCTGGAGGATGTTGATCCAGGCGTAGATGCGGATCAGGAACGAGGTCCAGAACGGCACGATCACCAGCACCATCGCCACCGCCTGCCAGCGCTTGGGCAGCCGCGCCATGCCGTAGGCGATAGGATAGCCGATCAGGAGCAGCAGCGCTGTGGCCGTGATGGCGACGGTGAGGCTGCGGACATAGGCGAAGACGTAGATGTCGTCGGAGCCGAGCAGCCTGAAATTGTCGACCGACAGCGCGGCAAAGGCGACCTTGAGCGCGTCCCATCCCGCCGTCAGGTCGAACACGGGCTCGTAAGGCGGCTGCGCAATCGCGGTCTGCGACAGGCTGATCTTGAGCACGAAGGCGAACGGCACCAGGAAGAACAGCACCATCCAGACATAGGGCGCGATCGCGGCGAAGCGCGCCGGCCTTGCGAAGATGCGGCGCGAGCTCATGATTTCAGCACCACGCAATCGTCGGGCGTGAACCAGGCGACGACATGCTGGTTCAGGCTGTAGGCGTCGACGTCGAGCCGCGTACTGTTGGCGACCGACGCCTGCAGCATCCCGCCGGCGTCGAGCTTCACCTTGTAGGTGGTGGTGCCGCCGAGATAGCAGATGTCCGCGATCACGCCGTCGAGCCGATTGATCGCCGCCTCACGACCGGCCTCGGTCACCGGGCCGCGCCGCGACAGCTTGACCTTCTCGGGGCGGATCGCGACCGCCAGTTTTCCGGGGCCGACAGCCTCGCGCGGCTCGGCCACCACCAGCGCCCCCGCATCAGGCGTGCCAACGACCAGACGATGACCGTCGCGCAATTTGGACTCGCCGTCGAACAGATTGATGTCGCCGACGAACTCGGCGATCCAGCGCGAGCGCGGCGCCTCGTAGAGCTCGCGGGGGCTCGCGACCTGGGCAAGCTTGCCCGATTTCATCACCCCGATGCGGCTCGCCATGGTCATCGCCTCCTCCTGGTCGTGGGTGACGATGATGAAGGTCATGCCGAGCCGCCGCTGCAGCTCCATCAGCTCGGCTTGCGTGCTTTCGCGCAGCTTCTTGTCGAGGGCTGCGAGCGGCTCGTCGAGCAGCAGCAGCTGCGGCCGCCGCGCCAGAGCGCGGGCCAGCGCCACGCGCTGGCGCTGGCCGCCGGACAGCTGGTCCGGCTTGCGCTTCTCCAATCCTTCGAGCTTGACCAGCGCCACCATCTCGGCCACGCGCGTGGTGATGTCGGCGCGTGGCATGCCGGCGCGCTTCAGGCCGAACGCGATGTTGTCGCGCACCGACAGATGCGGGAACAGCGCGTAATTCTGGAACATCATGTTGATCGGACGCTCATGCGGCAGCGCCTGGGCGATGTCCTTGCCGCCGAGCAGGATGCGCCCCTCGTCCGGCGCCTCGAAGCCGGCGAGCATGCGCAATAACGTGGTCTTGCCGCAGCCGCTCGGGCCGAGCAGCGCAAAGAACTCGCCGGCGTTGATATCGAGCGACACGCCGTCGACGGCGCGGAAGGAGCCAAAGGTCTTGGCGACGCCCTCGATGCGCAGCAACGGCCGGCCGGCGGCCTGCCATTCATCTCCGCCAGCCGGTTCAGCCGCAATCTTCGTTCCCGGCAATTCCTTCGCCATGGTCCCTGCCAACCCCGATTCCGCCGCACGCTAGCGGCCGATCGTGTTTAGCTCAACCGGTTCGGGGCGGATGAACGGAAATTGGCCTTCATGCGATGCTTCAAAGGGCGTATGATCACGACATGACCAAGTTGTTGGATCAGGCCCTGGAGATCGCGCGCAGCCTGCCCGCCGACGCGCAGGACGACATTGCCCGCGTCGTACTCCAGCTTGCCGGTGCCGATTCAGCGCCTCCCGTCATCCTGTCGGATGACGAAAGAACGGCAATTGCCGCATCCAAGGCCGCGGCCAAACGGGGGGAATTCGCAACCGAGGCTCAAGTCCGAGTGACTTGGGCCAAACACGGCCTGTGAATATTCGCTACACACTTCCAGCGCTCGCCGACCTCGATTCGATTCTGACCTACATTGCAGAAGCATCTCCTCAAGGAGCGGCACGCGTCCAAAAGCGAATTAAGGACGTTATCGGTCTGCTGCTCACGGATCGGTCTAGGAACGGACGATCGGGACATCCGGAGGCTGACCACAACCCCCCACCCCTTTCTCATCTTCTACGAGATTGGAGACCAAGACCAAGAGATCATCATCCATGCCATCCGCCATGGAGCTCGTGATCCCGGAGGGATGCCGGGTGCGCGCGATCCTAACCCAGATCCGCCATGAATGCCGCCAGCGCCTCACGGTCCGCCGCAGGCATTGTCAGGCCCAGCTTGGAGCGACGCCACAGAACGTCATCCGGAAACCGCGCCCATTCGTGCGCCATGAGATAGCGCACCTCGGCGCCGGTCAACTCGGGGCCGAAGGCAGGGCCGAGCTCTTCGCGTGTCGTTGCTTCACCGAGCACGGCCGCCAATCGCGAGCCGTAGGCCGCGACCAGGCGCTGGGCTTGCGGCTCGGACAGAAAGCGCCAGCGCTCGCGTGCGAGGTCGACCTCGGTGTCGAAACGATCCCAGGCGAAATCGCCACCGGGCAGCGCTGCACCGGCGGTCCAGCGCGGCGACATCGGGTAGAACGGCGTCAGCTTCGACACCGCCCGCTCCGCGCGCAAGCGCGAGGTGGTGACGTCGCCGCCGAACATCGTGATCAGCGGCGCCTTGCGCCGACGCGCGTGGAACAGGGTCGTGCCCTCGCGTCGCCACGCGAATGCCGGCCTCAGATTGACGCCGCAGACCGTCCGGACTACGTCGGTCGGGTCGACCCGCTCGCGGAAATAGCGGCTGGCCGCTTCGCAGAGATAACCGACGTCGGCGCCTCGCATCGCCACGATGGCGGGATCGCCGGTGAAATCATGCGTCACCGTGCCGATCAGCGTGAACTGCCGCTCGAAGGGGGATACGAAGATCAGTCGTCCGTCACTGTTCTGGAAGACGTAGACGTTGTCGGAATCGAACAGCCTGGGCACGATGATCTGGCTCATCTGCATGGCCGTCACGGCGGGCTGCGGCTGGCGCAGGACCGTCTCCGCGACGATCGAGGTCCAGCCACCACTGGTATTGGCCAGCGCCCTGGCCGTGATGGAGCGGCGGTGGCCGCGATCGACCACGGCGAGCCGCCAGACGTCGGTTCGGTCGGCGCGCACGCAGCGTGCTCCGGTCCGGATCACAGCACCACGCTCGGCGGCGTCCAGCGCCGTGAGCACGACAAGGCGGGAATCGTCGACGATGCAGTCCGAATATTCGAATGCCGTGCCGAACGGACGCTTCAGCGCGTTGCCGACCGGGTGATGGGTGATGTCGAGGGTCGCCGACCCGGGCAGGCCGCTCCGGCCGGCGAGGCCGTCATAGAGCAACAGGCCGGCCCGCAGCAACCAGGGTGGACGCTCGTCCACATGCGCGGGAATCACGAAACGCATCGGCCGGACCAGATGCGGCGCGATGGCGAGCCAGGTCCGGCGCTCGGCCAGAGCCCGGCGCACCCGCCAGAAGCCGCGGCGCTCCAGAACCGAGAGATCGCCGTGGATCAGCCGCGGTGTGGCCGACGACGCCGCGCCGCCGAGATCGCCCTGCTCGAACAGGATCACCCGCAGGCCGCGGCCCGCCGCATCGCGCGCGATGCTGACGCCGTTCAGACCGCCGCCGATGATCGCGAGGTCGTAGTCCGCCATGAAGCCGTCGAATGGGAGCGAAGCGCTCTCATCACTAGCCGGTCTTCAGCGCAAGCTCCATGACTTCGGCGCGGCCGACGAGCCCGGCATATTTGCCGATCGGCAAAGGCTTGCCGAGCAGATAGCCCTGCACGCCGTCGCAGCCCTCCTTGGCGAGGAAGGCGAGCTGGTCGACCGTCTCGACGCCCTCGGCGACGATCGACATTTCGAGGCCGTGGCCGAGGTCGATGACGGCGCGGACGATCGCCGCCGATTGCGGATTGCGGCCGAGATTGATGATGAAGGCACGATCGATCTTGATCTTGTCGAACGGGAACGCCTGGAGGTAGCTCAACGACGAATAGCCGCTGCCGAAATCGTCCATGGAAATGCGCACGCCGAGCGCCTTCAGGCGGCGCAGCAGCGCAAGGCCGCGGTCGAAATCCTCGATCAACACGCCTTCCGTGATCTCGAGCTCGAGCCGGCCGGGTGCAAGGCCCGTCTCGATCAGGATCGAATGGACGAGGCCGACCAAGTCGCCGTGCATGAACTGCGCCGGCGACAGATTGACGGCGACCTGCAGCGGCTTCGGCCATGACGCCGCCTCGCGGCAGGCCTCGCGCAGGATCCATTCGCCCATCTCGACGATGAGGCCGCTCTCCTCGGCGATGGGAATGAATTCGGCCGGCGAAACCTGGCCGCGCACCGGATGCTGCCAGCGCGCCAGCGCCTCGAAGCCGATGATCTCGCTCTCGGCGACGCTGTGGCCCGCGGCCCCCTGCGGCTGGAAGGCGAGCGAGAGCTCGCCGTTCTTGACCGCCATGGAGAGGTCCTGGTGCAGCACGCGGCGGTCGCGGATCTGCTGGTCCATCTCGGGCTGGTAGAGGCTGATCGTGCCGCGCGACTTCTGCTTGGCGCGGAACAGCGCCGCGCCGGCATTGGCCAGCAGCGAAGCGCCGTCGGTGCCGTTGTGGGGGAAGACCGACATGCCCGTGGTGATGCCGGCGCGGACCGGCCGGCCGTCGATCTGAAAGTCCTTCGCGACCGCTTCGCCGATCTGCCGCGCCAGCGCGAGGCCGGCCTCGGGCTGCTTGCCGTCGATGATCAGGCCGAACTCGTCCCCGGACAGGCGCGCCACCACGCCGCCGCGTGCGGAATCCTGGAGCCGATGGGCGACCTCGATCAGGAGCTTGTCGCCGAGCGCATGGCCGAAGACGTCGTTGACCTCTTTGAGGCCGTCGAGGTCGACGCAGAGCACGGCGAACTCCTCGCCGGTGCCCTCGCAAGCCTCGATCATCTGGGTCAGCGCCTGCAGGAAGGCGGCGCGATTCGGCAGATCGGTGAGGCCGTCGTGATAGGCCATGTGCGCCATGCGCGACTCGGTCTGCCGGCGGTCGGTGACGTCCTCGTGGGTCTTGATCAGATATTGCGGCTCGCCGGCACCATTGACCACGGTGGCGCGGCGGGTGAGGAACAGCCGCAGGCCGTCCTTGGTGGAGATCGGATGCTCCTCCGTGATCATCCCGCGCTTCCTGATCGCGGCCTCGTCGCGCGCGACGATCAGCTTGGCTTCCTTGGCGTTGAAGATGTCGGACGCGGTCAGGCCGGTGGCTTCCTCGCGCCTGCGGTTGAGGATCGTCTCCGCGCTGCGGTTGGCGAGCAGATAGCGGCCGTCCTTGACCTGCTCCACGATCAACGCAACCGGGATGTTGTCGACCACGAGCTCGAGGAACTTCTTGGTGCTCTCCAGCTCCTGCGACAGCGAGCGGCGGTCGGTGATGTCCTCGAACACCAGCAGCAGAAATCCGGGCTTGTTGGCTTCGTTACGAACTGCGATGCGGATCGAGGCGACCATGCGCCGCTCTCCACCACGCTCGACCTCGAATTCATTGCGGAATTGACCGTCCGGCGAATCGAGCGCGGCACGATCGGTCGCCTCGATGCTGGCGGCCGAGACGGGCACGAACAGCTCGCGTGCATTCTTGCCGACGACGTGATCCCGCGAGAAGCCCCAGAAGCGCTCATAGGCCGTATTCGCGAAGATATAGCGGCCGTCTTCGATGTTCTTGGCGGCGACACACGCCGGTACGTTGTCCAGCACCGTCTCCAGGAATTGCTTGGTGGAGGCGAGCTGTTGCGACAGCCTGCGCTGCTCGGTGACGTCGAGATGAGTCGCCACCGAGCCGCCGTTCGGCAGCACGAAATATTTCACCAGGATGGCCCGGCCGTCGGGCAGCTCCGTGATCAGGCCATTGGCGCTTGCCGCCTTCTGGTAGAATTCGTCATCGGTGACGCCGAGCACTCCGCGTTCGCGGCGCAGCCTCAGGATGTCGTAGCCGGTCATGTTGGGTCGGAGGTCGGATCGCGTCAGGCCATAGATCTCGAGATAGCGGTCGTTGCAGAAGATGACGCGGCGCTGTGCATCCGTCATCACCACGCCCTGGTTGAGATTGTTCATGGCGGAAGAGATGAAGGCGTTGCGCCGCAGCTGCAAACGCCTGGACCGGCGCAGTGAGGAATGGATCCACAGCCCGATCGCGGCGAGGAACGAGCAGACCACGATGCCAGCGATCAGGGTTTCCCAGATCACGCCGGGATCAAGCCTGGTGAGATCGCCCGGAACGGCAAGGCTGTCCGATGCCGCAAAGGCGCGCGCGGGCGCGCCCGTGCCGGCCAGGCATAGCAGGGCCTGCACAGCAATCGAAAGCGTGCCGCCCACGTGCCAGTTCTTCTCAGCCATCAGCCACCCGAGATTTCAACGTCGGATTGTCTGGCCTCGCGGGTTTGGATCGGGTAAACGCCTGTGCGCACAACAGAATAATGTGAAGTGAAATACGGCAATTGCCCTGACATGATAAACGCCTTCTTAACGGAAGCCCCACCTGCGCCGCCGCTCCCGGGCCATGCGCCACCGGTGCTCCCAACCGGCATCCCGCTCAACCATGGATAGGGTCGATTGCGTCGTCATCGGAGCCGGCGTGGTCGGGCTCGCGGTGGCCCGGAAGCTCGCCCAGGCGGGGCGCGAGGTGATCGTGCTCGAGGAAGCCGAGGCGATCGGCACCGTCACCTCCTCGCGCAACAGCGAGGTGATCCATGCCGGCATCTACTACCGGGCCGGGAGCTGGATGGCGCGCATGTGCGTGGCCGGCAAGCACGCGCTCTACCGCTACTGCGCCGAGCGCGGCATTCCGCACAAGAATTGCGGCAAGCTGATCGTCGCGACCAGCCCGAAGGAGACCGAGAAGCTGCAATCGATCAAGGCGCATGCCGAGGCCAACGGCGTGCTCGACATGCAGCTGCTCTCGGGCGAGGCCGCACGCGCGCTGGAGCCGGCGCTCGCCTGCGACGCCGCGCTGCTGTCCCCGTCGACGGGCATCATCGACAGCCACGCCTACATGCTCTCGCTGCGCGGCGAAGCCGAGGACGCCGGCGCGGCTTTCGCGTTTCACACCCCGCTGATCCGCGCCAAGGCGGTGGCGGGCTTCATCGAGATCGATGCCGGCGGCGAGGCACCGATGACGCTGCAATGCAGCCTCCTCGTCAACGCCGCTGGGCTGTCGGCAACTCATGTGGCGCGCAGCATCGACGGCATGCCGCTGGACCGGATTCCGCCGGCCTATCTCGCCAAGGGAAACTACTTCAGCTGCAACGCCAAGGCGCCGTTCTCGCGCCTGATCTATCCGGTGCCAGAGCCCGGCGGCCTCGGGGTGCACTTGACGCTGGACATGGCAGGACAGGCGCGCTTCGGGCCTGACGTCGAATGGATCGAGACGATCGACTACGAGGTCGATCCTTCACGCGCCGAGCGCTTCTATCCCGCGATCCGCAAATACTGGCCGACGCTGCCCGACGGCGCGCTGATGCCGAGCTATTCCGGCATCCGCCCGAAGATCGTGCCGCCGGCCGTGGCCACGCAGGATTTCTTGATGCAGGGCCCGGGCGATCACGGCGTTCCAGGCCTGATCAATCTGTTCGGCATCGAATCGCCGGGACTGACGTCCTCGCTCGCGATCGCCGATCACGTCGCCGAGCTCGCAGACATCGAGAGCGTTTCGAGAAGCGGATAAGTGTGCGCGTCGAGAACCACCGGTCCAAGCAAGAGTAAGCGCCGCGCAAACGTGTTGCACGGTGCACACCTTGCAGCAGGGATGAGCGCGAATGCTCTCATCCCCGCGTGAAGGATGTGATCAACTCTACACTGTCACGGGGGTTACTAGTGGAGCGTGTCGCCAGAGTGCTTCAGACGCTCGATCTGGTCCTTGACCATCAACTTCCGGCGCTTCAACTCAACAATTTGCAGGTCGTCTGTTGAAAGGTGCACGAGAGCTTCGTGCAATTCGTTTTCGAGAAGTTTGTGCTTCCGTTCCAATTCAACGAGATGTGCCTGAATTGTCATTCGAAACCTCCTCGGTAGGGTTGAACCTTTAGGATTCGATCCGGACGACCAAGTCTACATCACCGATTCGTCCTGTCGATGGGGTATCCGTCGTCGCAGCGTCATTTTTGAAAATTCATATGTAACGAAGCGTGACTAAGGAACCACGCCGGAAAAATCCATGATATCAATGCGCCGGCGCACCGCCGCAGCTCCTTGCAGAAAATATGTTGCGGGAGATCGGCGACGAGGGAGCGCAGATCGCTTGCGATCACGCGGCGCAAGGACGATAATTTCCACAGGGCATCCACAGCCCAGATCTCACGCCTATCGGTTTTCGGCCACCGCAGACATGACCAATGAAGATGAGCGTGAGCTCGAAGCCGAGCTCACCCGGTTGCAGCAGGAACACCGAGATCTCGATGCGGCGATCGATGCCTTGCATCAATCGCCCGCCCCCGACCTGTTGCGGTTACAGCGGCTAAAGAAGCGCAAGCTGTTGTTGCGCGACCGCATCGCGTTCATCGAAGACCAGATTACCCCCGACATCATCGCCTGAATATGTGCCGGCGCCCGCCGGATGAATCCGCTTGACTCGACTAGAACAAAAGAGGAACATTCCCGCACGCCCCCACACCTCTGAGAACGCCCGAGCACGAGCCACGAGGAGACAACGCAGATGTCGGCAACCGCCCTTCTCGACAACAGCCATTATGAACAGGCCTGCGATCAGGCGATCGCGATGTGCGACGGCAATCTGCGCAGCACCATCAAGGCGCTGATCATGGCCAACGAATATCTGGAAGCCGAGCTGGAGGAATTGCAGGCGGCGATTTCCGCCGGCTGCATTCCGGAGACCTCGCGCAGCCAGATGCGGAGCAAGAGCAGCGCCGCCTGATATCAGCATTGGAGCAACGCCATGTCGGATGTGACCTATTACGTTGCAATGCCCTTCTTGATCGATGACGACGGATCACCCGTGGCAGGCGCGGCAGAGGAATGTCAGTCCTCGACGGCGGCGCTGCGACGCGCAGAGATGCTGGCGCGCGGCGCCGGACATATCGGCGCGGTCGCGTTCAGCCGCACCGGCGACCCCATGACCGGCGAATTCGGCGACGCGACGCTGCTGCGCAAGTTCGGCAACGTGCCGGAAGATCTCGCCACCCTCTAGTAGCGCTCGCCAGACTAGCGCTCGCCGCCGACCAGCCTGATCCGCGGCTCGTGCCGGCGGCTCGCCTTGCGCACATACATGGCGGAATCCGCCTCCTCCAAGGCGCGGCCTGCAGCGGATTGCGGACCGAGCAGCGCGACGCCGGCCGAGGCGCCCGCGGTCACGTGCTGGCCGCGAAAAACGAATGACAATTCGTCGATCGCCTGCTCCAAGGCCGCGGCTTTCGCCTTGGCATCGGTCTCACTGAGATTCCAGAGCAGCAGCGCGAACTCGTCGCCGCCGAGGCGGCCGATCACGTCGGAGGCGCGGACCTGTCGCATCAACGTGGCGACGATGGCCTTGAGCACCTCATCGCCGGCGGCATGACCGAAGGAATCGTTGATCGGCTTCAACCGATCGACGTCGAGCACGATCAGCGCCCCGCTGGCGCGGTAGCGCTTCATATAGGCGATGGCGCGCGCGAGCTCGCGCTCGAAACCGCGCCGGTTGGGGATCTCGAGCAGAAAATCGGTGTCGGCGGCCGCCTCGAGCTCCGCGATCCGCAGCAGGGCTGCCTTGAGCTTGCTCCTGAGGCCGCGGATGATCGCCTTGCTGTCATCGGCAGCCGGCGCGCTGCGCAAGGCCGGTTTGGCCGCGCTCGAAACGGCATTGGATCGGCCGGCTCTCATGTTCCGGCCCTTTCCGGCCTTCGCAGGGCCCGCCCTTTTTGGTTTCTTCATGGGCATCCTGCTCAATGAAGGCTTGCGGGGATTCACCAAGACAGGATAGTGGATTCCCTTCTCCTTGCCACCGCCTTGCGAGCCGCCGGCCGGAATCGTTAATCTGGCCTATCTCTCTGTTTTTCTGGGCACAATTGACGTCATGACCGCGCCGATCGCCATCATCATGGGAAGCCAGTCGGACTGGGACACGATGCGGCACGCCGCCGACACGCTTGACGCGCTCGGCATTGCCTCAGACAGCCGCATCGTCTCGGCCCACCGCACGCCCGACCGGCTATTCGCATTCGCCAAGGCCGCCAAGGCCGCAGGCCACAAGGTCATCATCGCCGGCGCCGGCGGCGCGGCCCATCTGCCCGGCATGGCGGCGGCCCTGACGGAACTCCCCGTCTTCGGCGTTCCCGTCGAATCCAAGACGCTCAAGGGCGTCGATTCGCTCTATTCGATCGTCCAGATGCCCGCGGGCATCCCGGTCGGCACCCTCGCCATCGGCAAGGCCGGCGCGATCAATGCCGCGCTGCTGGCAGCCGCCGTGCTGGCATTGTCCGACCCGGCCCTGTCGGATCGCCTCGCCGCCTGGCGCAAGGCCCAGACCGAAGCGGTCGCCGAGCGGCCGGAGGACAAGGCGTGACGGACACAAGGCGTGTGAAGCTGAAGCCCGGTGACACCATCGGAATCCTCGGCGGGGGACAATTGGGCCGGATGCTGGCCATGGCCGCGGCGCGGCTCGGCCTGCGCTGCCAGGTGTTCTCGCCAGATCCGGATTCGCCCGCTTTCGACGTCGTGCTGAACGCGACCTGCGCCGAATATGCCGACGTCGAGGCGCTCGAATTGTTCGCCCACGATGTCGACGTCATCACCTACGAATTCGAGAACGTCCCGGCGGCAGCGGCGCTGGTGTTGGACGCGCGCCGCCCGGTGCTGCCCAACCGCAAGATCCTCGAGACCACCCAGGACCGGCTCGCCGAGAAGGATTTCGTGACGAAGCTCGGGATCGGCGTTGCCGCCTATGCCGACGTCACCTCCGTCTCCTCGCTGCGCGAGGCGATCACCAGGATCGGCCTTCCGGCGGTGCTGAAAACCCGCCGCTTCGGCTATGACGGCAAGGGCCAGGCCATCATCCGCGAGGGCGACGACGTCGCGAAGGTGTGGACCAGCCTCGCCACCAAATCGGCGATCCTGGAGGCTTTCGTGCCCTATGAGCGCGAGATCTCCGTGATCGCCGCACGCGCGGCCACGGGCGAGGTCGAGTGCTTCGACGTCACCGAGAACGAGCACCGCGACCACATCCTGAAGATATCGCGTGCGCCCGCGCCGATCCCTGACTCGCTCGCCGAGGAGGCGCGCAGCATCGCGAGCAAAATCGCAAGCGCGCTCGACTATGTCGGCGTGCTCGCGGTCGAAATGTTCGTGCTGAGCAACGGCACCGGACCGAAGGTGCTGGTCAACGAGATCGCGCCGCGCGTGCACAATTCCGGGCACTGGACGCTCGACGGCGCCTCCGTCTCGCAGTTCGAGCAGCACATCCGCGCCATCGCCGGCTGGCCGCTCGGCAAGCCGGTGCGCCACGGCGAAATCGTCACCTTGACCAACCTGATCGGCGACGAGATCAACGATTATGAAAAGTGGATGAGCGTGCCGGGCGCGACCGTGCACATCTACGGCAAGGGCGCGCCGCGCCCCGGCCGCAAGATGGGCCACGTGACGGAAGTCAGGCCGCCCCGGGACAAGTGACGGGATCGCAGCAAAGGCTGCAATCCCGCCGGGTGATTGTGACTACGCCGTCTTTGCGCCGGCGACGACGCCGGTCGGCTCCTCGCTGAGCCAGCGATAGATCACCCCGCCGAGCGCACCGCCGATCAGCGGCGCGACCCAGAACAGCCAGAGCTGCGACAGCGCCCAGCCGCCGACGAACAGCGCCGGGCCGGTGCTGCGGGCCGGGTTCACCGAGGTGTTGGTGACGGGAATGCTGACGAGATGGATCATCACCAGCGCGAGCCCGATCGCCAGCGGTGCGAAACCCGCCGGCGCGCGGCCATGGGTCGCCCCCATGATGATGAACAGGAACATCATGGTCATCACCACCTCGGTGAGGAAGCACACGATCATGCTGTACTGGCCGGGCGAATGCGCATCATAGCCGTTGGAGGCAAAGCCCTTGCTGACGTCGAAGCCGGGTGCCCCGCTCGCAATGACATAGAGCAGCCAGGCGGCAATGATCGCGCCCGCCACCTGGGCGACGACGTAAGGCAGAATCTGCCCCGCCGGAAAACGGCCACCGGCGGCAAGACCGACCGTGACGGCCGGGTTGAGATGGCAGCCGGAGATGTGGCCGATCGCGTAGGCCATGGTGACGACGCTCAATCCAAAGGCCAGGGACACGCCGACCAGCCCGATCCCGACCTGCGGGAAGCCGGCGGCGATCACCGCGCTTCCGCAGCCCGCGAATGTGAGCCAGAAGGTGCCGATGGCTTCCGCCGCGTATTTTTTGACGTCCATTGTGGTCCCCTCATTGCAAAGATTCCGGAACAAAGCTCCGGCGCGGCCCCGTCCGCGGCGCCAAACCGCCCAAATCGGGGCCGCATGGAGGTATTTTCGCCGCATTTAATGGCCGAACTTGGCCCGAAAACCCGCTTGGCCGGTGGACATCTGCGGTTTTGTCTGATACATCCGCGCGCTCAAGGTTAAGGGCTTGCGCGTTTCGCCATCCCCTTTGACTTACCAGAATTCAAATCCGATCCACCTGAAGAGGATGCCGCGTGCAGGTTCTCGTTCGCGATAACAATGTTGATCAAGCCCTCAAGGCGCTGAAGAAGAAGATGCAGCGCGAGGGAATTTTCCGCGAGATGAAGCTCCGCGGTCACTACGAGAAGCCCTCCGAGAAGAAGGCCCGCGAAAAGGCCGAAGCCGTGCGCCGTGCGCGCAAGCTGGCCCGCAAGAAGCTGCAGCGCGAAGGCCTGCTGCCGATGAAGCCGAAGCCGGTGTTCGGCGCCGGCCCGGGCGGTGATCGCGGCGGTCGTGGCGGTCCCGGCGCAGGTCCGCGCGGACCGCGCTGAGCCGATTCAGCAAGACTTTAGTTTTCGATGACGCGGGCCCCGGGCCCGCGTTATTGTTTTGAGGACTTGTCGGATCAAGCTCTAGCGCGAGCCAACCGTTGATGGCCTCCCCTTTCCCCCAGCGCGGCCTTCCGCGACGGCGCCGGATCTGGCAGCCGCCGCTCGCGGCGGCCCTGACGGGGATCGTGCTGTGCGGCTGCTCGTTCGATCTGGGATCGCTGATGCCAGAGAAGGACAAGCCGCAGGAGCCGCCCAAGGCCGCCGCACCGGCCGAGAGCGCGGTGAGCGCCGGCAACGTCACCGAAGCCCAGGCCCATACCGCGAAGGCCCAGTCCCTGGCGAAGTCAGGCGAAACCGCGGCGGCGCTCGACGAGTTCAATCGCGCGATCGGCCTCGATCCCTACAATGCGCAGGCGCTCTATGGTCGCGCCCTGATCTACCAGGGCAACAACCAGCACGACTTCGCCATCGCCGATTTCAGCGCCGCCAGCGGACTCAACCCGCAAAAGGCCGAGCCGCTGCTCGGTCGCGCCAACAGCTATCTCGCGCTCGGCAAGGTCAAGGAGGCCGCAGCCGATCTCGATGAAGCCTCCGAGGCCGATCCTAACAATGCCCAGGTCTGGACCGCACGCGGTCAGGCCTATGAGCGGCTGGGCGACAAGGCCAAGGCGGCGGCGTCCTACACCAAGGCGGTTGCGCTTCGTCCACGCGACGAACCCGCCCGCAGCGGTCTCGCCCGCGTCGGCGGCTGACGGTCCCGAGCTGAATTCTAATCGGGCGTGGCGTTCTTGGGCAGAACGGCGTTGAACATCGACTTCATGCCCGACAGCATCTCGTCGGCGACATTGGTCTTCTTCGGTCGCGGCAGGGCGGCGCCCGCATCGGCACGCAGGTCGAGCGGCGGTGCGATGATCGGCACGGGAATGTCGGCCGGCGGCGTCACCCGATTCGGATCGTCGTCGCCGATCGAGGCCGTGTAGGGCGGAGTGGACCCCCCATTGCCATAGGTCTCGGGTGACGGCGTGGAGACATTGATCGGCGGCGGCAGCGGCCGGACTGCGGACGGCTCCACATTGACACCCCGGGGCGCTTCCGGCGTGCGGGCGGCGTCCCGCACCGCAGGCTCTGCCGGCCGCTCGGCCGACTTGGGATCCACGGCGCGAGCCTCGGCCGGCTTGGTCTCGGACGCTCTGGCCTCGGCAGCCTTGCCCTCGGGCGACTTGCGCAGACGCTCGATCGCAGCACGCGCCAGATCGTTGGCGTCGGGGTTTGCGGCCGGGGATGCCGCCGTCGGGGCCGAATTGGCCTCAACCACGGGAGCGGAAGCAGCCGGTCCGGGTTTCGCCGCCGCCTTGTCGCGGGCAGAGGGACGGCCGCGCGGGCCGGTGTCAGCGGGAGCCACGTCTGCGGCCTTGGTCTCGGCGGCCGGCGGATGATCGGCCGGCTTCTCGACTGCCGCCTTGTCCGTCACGCTCTTCTCGGGGATGCCTTTGGCCTTGACGCCGGGGGCGGGAAGGTTGGCGGTATCGGTGGGCTTGCCGTCGCTGCCGGTCTGGGCAGGCGCGGTCACGGCGGCTGGGGTGTCGGCGGCCGGCTTGGCGTTGATGTAATGATTGACGATGTAGGCCCCGATGATCGTCGCGAGCACCGAGGGGAAAATATCCATCGAAATTTTTGCGAGGTATTTCAGCATTCCGACCACACTCCCCGCGCGACCTGATGCGGGAACTTTAGGGCATTGTGAGGGATCAACTGCGACGGATCGATGGCAAACGGGGCGTGACCCTAGCGTTTCAGCTCAATTTCAAGGAACACGATCTCAGTTGAGGTTTCGTTAAGTACGTCATGCTGGACGCCGGCCTTGCGGAAATAGGATTTCCCGGCGGCAAGCTGCGCCTTTGACCTTTCGCCATTGGGCGCGACGATGGTCATCTCGCCGGCAGCGACCGGAACGATCACATAGTCCATGCCGTGGGTGTGATGGCCGGTGGCGCTGCCGGGGGCAAGCCGCCATTCCGTCACCCGGACCTCTTCGTTGTCGACCTGAACCTCGGACCTGGCGGCAAGCATGAGCACTATCCCTTACGGCACGAAAACCATGAATACGTAGACCGCAAATACCACCATGTGAACCAGCCCGAACAGGACATTGGTCCTGCCCGTACCGAAGGTCAGCATGCTCAGGAAGAAGGTCAGAAGCAAAAGTACGCTGCCCTGGGCGTTGAGGCCGAGCTCGAGCTGCTTGTCGAGCGCATAGGTGGCGACGCCGACGGCCGGGATCGTCAGCCCGATGGTCGCCAGCGACGATCCCAGCGCGAGGTTGATGCTCTTCTGGAGGTCGTTCTTGCGGGCCGCGGACACAGCCGCGACGCCTTCCGGCATCAGGATCAGGAGCGCGACCAGAAGTCCGGTAAAGGCCGGCGGCGCACCGATCTTGACCGCAACGGCGTCCACCACCAGCGAGAACTTCTTGGAGAGCAGCACGACCGCCAGCAGCGAGACCAGGAGCAGTACCACGGTGAGCGCGAGTGCCCCGGCCGACCCGTGCGCCGCCCCGCCCTCGCCGTCCGCACGGTCATGCACGAAGTAATCCTTGTGCAGGACGGTCTGGGTGTAGAGAAACACCGCATAGAGCGCCAGCGTGACCACGTCGACGAAACCGAGCTGGACCGCCGAATAGACCGGCCCCGGGGTGGTGGTGGTGTAGTTCGGCAGGATCAGCGTGATGGTCGCGAGCGCGAACAGCACGCTGAGATAGACGTTGGCACCGGAGAGCTGGAAGCCCTGCTCGCGATAGCGCAGGCCGCCGATGAAGATGCAGAGCCCGACGAGGCCGTTGCAGACGATCATGACCACGGCGAACACGGTGTCGCGGGCCAGCGCCGGAGCAGGCTTGTCGCCCAGCATGATCGTGGTGATCAGCGCGACCTCGATGATGGTCACCGAGAGCGTCAGCACCAGCGTGCCGTAGGGTTCGCCGACCCTCTCCGCGATCACCTCGGCATGATGAACCGCGGCGAACACCGTGCCGAACAGGATGACCAGGAGGACGATTGCGAAGAGCAGTCCGCCGAACGACAGCGTAAACTCGTATTCCGTCGCGCTGACGGCCGCAAACAGCAGCACGGCCAGTGCCGGAAAGACCCAAGCCGACCTCGGGATCGGATCATGCGCGCTCATCCACCGGCTCCAATTGCGACAACGAGCAGTAGCAAATCGGCCGGCAGATTCAATCCCAGTGCAGGAACGGCGCGACCGGCAGGAACGTCAGCAACAGGAACAGGGGGATCAGCACGGCGCCCGCGCGCAGGAAATAACCGAAGAAGCTCGGCATCTCGACGCCGTTCTCGCGCGCGATGCTGCTCACCATGAAGTTCGGGGCGTTGCCGATATAGGTGAGCGCCCCCATGTAGACGGCTCCCATCGAGATCGAGGCGAGCGTGCCAGTGAGCTGATGCATCAGCACGTGCGGGTCGCCGCCGGCGAGCTCGAAGAACAACAGATAGGTCGGCGCATTGTCGAGGAATGCCGACATCAGGCCGGTGAACCAGAAATAGACGACCTCGCGCGGCGCGCCGTCCGGCGCGGTCACCGCCGACAGCAGCCAGGCGAACGCCCCGCGATGGCCGGCATTGAGCATGGCGATGACCGGGATGATGGCGACGAAGATGCCCGCGAACAGTTTCGCCACCTCGCGGATCGGCTCCCAGGTGAAGCCATTGGCTTGCCTGTGCTCGTCGGGCGTCAGCCATAGCGACAGCGCCGCAATGGCCAGCAGCGCCAGATTGCGCGCGATGTCTTCCAGCTCCAGCTTGGTGCCGAGAATGTCGAGCGCGATGCCGGACTTCCACATCGCCGACAACAGCAGGCTGGCGACGATGGCCGCAATCAGCACCAGATTGACGAGGCCTCGGATGCGGACAGGCTTGGCAGAACCGGCCTCGCTGGGCGGCGGCTCGGCGCGGAAATGCCAGGCGTCGATCGCCACGAATAGGGCGAGCAGCAGCCCGGCCACGATCGCCGTTTGCAACCAGATGGTCCGCGTCGTCCAGAAGAAGTCGACACCATGCAGGAAGCCGACGAACAGCGGGGGATCGCCGAGCGGGGTCAGCGCGCCGCCGACATTGGCGACCAGGATGATGAAGAAGATGAAGACGTGCATGTTGTGGCGCCGCGCGCGGTTGGCGCGGATCAGGGGCCGGATCAGGATCATCGCGGCACCGGTGGTGCCGACCACGCTGGCCCCCAACGTGCCGAGCGCGAGAATTCCCACATTGGTCGCCGGTGAGGCCTTGATGTCGCCGGTGATCAGAATGCCGCCGGACACGACGTAGAGCGAGAACAGCAGCAAGATGAAGCCGAGATATTCGGTGAGCATGGCGTGAACGAGCGCGGCCAGCGTCGCCGCAACGCCGGCAAAGACCACCAGAGCGGCGAGCGCCAGCAGCGACCAGGCAGCAGCGATCTTGCCGTAATGATGGTGCCAGATCCTTGCGAACAGCAGCGGCCCCAGCGCGATCGAGAGCAACAAGCCGCCAAAGGGCAGCGCGTATGGCCAGCGCATCGCCGCGCCGTCGAGCCCGGTCGCTGCAAACGCATTCTGCGGCAGAAGAACCAGGCAGCAGACGATCAGCGGCGAAATGCAGCGTGCATACGGACGGTCAATTGCCAATGAAGCCTCTCGCCGTTTCGATCGCGCCATATTGATCGAGATTGTCGTGCCCGCCGCCCTCCATGCGAACGAACCGCTTGGGCTCGCGGGCGAGCGCGAACAGACGCTCTCCGAACACGATCGATATGGCAAGGTCGTTGGTGCCATGCATGATGAGCAGCGGCACCGTGACGCGCGGCATGCGCTGGTCCGAATGGAACGGATCGCGCATCAGAAGGCGGACCGGTACGAACCAGAACGATGACCCCGCAATGTCGGCGGTCGACGTATAGGGCGCCTCCAGGATGAGTTTGCCAATGCGATGCTCCGAGGCGAGCGCGACCGCGACGCCCGTCCCGAGCGAAAAGCCCCAGGCGACGATTCGTTCCGCTGCATAGCGCGCGGTGGTGAAGGCGTAGGCGGCTGCAGCGTCGCGCAGCAGGCCCTGCTCGCTCGGCATCCCGCTCGAGCCGCCATAGCCGCGATAGGACAGCGCAACGAGGCCGGTGCCGTCGGCGGTCATCGCCTTGAAACGGCCGACGCGGCCGGCGAGAAAATCGCCATTGCCGTGAAAGTAGAGGATCACCGAACGACCGGGCTTGGCCGGCACGTGCCAGACGATGACCCGCTCGCCATCGGACGTGGTCAGGACATGCTCTTCGGCCTCGGGAAGACCCGCGGCACCGGGTGCGGTGCGGCCGACGGGCGGGATCGGAAACAGCATCTCGCGCTGTCGGACGTACAGCACGAGGAGACCGGCGCAATAGACGGTCACGAGCACGATGGCGATCCACTTGACGATGCTCATCATTGCGCGGCCGGTCCCTCGATTGAGACCTACGGCTTGCGACGGCTCCGCAGCAATTTCATGACGTCGGGCCGCAGGCTCGCCGGAACGTCGCGGCAGCCGCACGCCGCCTTGTGGGCAGCGTGCCAGGCGATGCGCTGCTCGCGCGTCGCTTTGGGCGGCATGCGATGGGACCGGTGCCATTCCTTGTTGATGGCCACGGTCCGCGTGCCTGGCGCTACATCGCCTTGACGATGTTCTCGGTGACCTTCTTGGCGTCGCCGAGCAGCATCATGGTGTTGTCGCGGTAGAACAGCGGATTGTCGATGCCGGCATAGCCCGACGCCAGCGAGCGCTTGATGAACATCACCGTGCCGGCCTTCCAGACCTGGAGCACCGGCATGCCGTAGATCGGCGAGGTCTTGTCCTCTTCGGCCGCCGGGTTGGTGACGTCGTTGGCGCCGATCACGAAGGCGATGTCGGCCTGCGCGAACTCGGAGTTGATGTCCTCGAGCTCGAACACCTCGTCATAGGGCACGTTGGCTTCGGCCAGCAGCACGTTCATGTGGCCGGGCATGCGGCCGGCGACCGGGTGAATGGCGTATTTCACCTCGACGCCTTCCTTCTTCAGCATGTCCGCCATCTCGCGCAGCGCGTGCTGGGCCTGCGCCACCGCCATGCCGTAGCCGGGCACGATGATGACCTTGGAGGCGTTCTTCATGATGAAGGCGGCATCGTCCGCCGAGCCGAGCTTGGCCGGCTTCTGCTCGCCCGTGGCCCCACCGGCAGCAGCCGTCTCGCCGCCGAAGCCGCCGAGAATCACCGAGATGAAGGACCGGTTCATCGCGTGGCACATGATGTAGGACAGGATCGCGCCGCTCGATCCGACCAGCGCGCCGGTGATGATCAGCGCGGAATTGCCGAGCGTGAAGCCGATGCCGGCGGCCGCCCAACCCGAATAGGAGTTCAGCATCGAGATCACGACCGGCATGTCGGCGCCGCCGATCGGGATGATCATGAGCACGCCGAGCACCAGCGCGATGATGGTGATCAGCCAGAAATCGACCGCGCTGCCGGAGCGGACCAGGCCGACGATGAAGAACACCAGGGCCAGCGCCAGCGCGATGTTGATGGCGTGGCGGAACGGCAGGATGATCGGCGCGCCGCTCATGCGGGCGGACAGCTTGAGGAACGCGATCACCGAGCCGGTGAAGGTCAGCGCGCCGATGGCGACGCCGAGCGACATCTCGACCAGGCTGGAGGCATGGATGTTGCCGGGCGTGCCGATGTCGAAGGCCTCGGGTGCGTAGAACGCGCCGGCGGCGACCAGCACCGCGGCCATGCCGACCAGCGAATGGAAGGCGGCGACCAGTTCCGGCATCGAGGTCATCGGCACGCGGCGGGCGATCACCGCGCCGATGCCGCCGCCGATCGCGACCGCGAGGATCACGAGGACCCAGGCAACCCCATCCGCCGGCGGATGGCTCGCGAGCGTGGTGGCGACCGCGATCGCCATGCCGATCATGCCGAACAGGTTGCCCTGGCGCGAGGTTGCCGGGCTCGACAGCCCGCGCAGCGACAGGATGAACAGCACCCCCGCCACGAGATACAAGAATGCAGAGAGATTGGCGCTCATCTCAGGTCCCCATTGATCTCTTCAGCCCGAGGTGGCCGCTTACTTCGACTTCTTCTTGTACATCGCCAGCATGCGCTGGGTGACAAGGAAGCCGCCGAAGATGTTGACGCAGGCGAAGACGAGCGCAACGAAGCCGAAGCCGCGCGCCCAGCCCGAGCCGCTCGAAACCATGCCGACGCCGACGGCGAGCAGCGCGCCGACCACGATCACCGAGGAGATCGCGTTGGTCACGCTCATCAGCGGCGTGTGCAGCGCCGGCGTCACCGACCAGACCACGAAATAGCCGACGAAGACGGCGAGGACGAAGATCGACAGCCGGAAGATGAAGGGGTCGACGACCTGTGCGGCGTGCTCCATGGCAATCTCTCCTTACGCTTTCGGCTGGAAGTTCGGGTGGATCACGGCACCGTCTTTCGTCAGCGCGGTGGCCTTGACGAGCTCGTCGTCCCAGTTCACGGCGAGCTTCTTCTCCTTCTTGTCGACCATGGTCTCGATGAAGGAGAACAGATTGCGGGCATAGAGGCTGGAGGCCGAGGCCGCGACGCGGCCGGCGACGTTGGTGTAGCCGACGATCTTGATGCCATCGAGGTCGACGACTTCGCCGGCCTTGGCGCCCTCGACATTGCCGCCGCGTTCGACGGCGAGGTCGACCAGCACCGAGCCGGGCTTCATCGACTTGACCATGTCGGCACTGACGAGCTTCGGCGCCGGGCGGCCCGGAATCAGCGCAGTGGTGATGACGATGTCCTGCTTCTTGATGTGCTCGGCGGTGAGCGCGGCCTGCTTGGCCTGGTATTCTTTCGACATTTCCTTGGCGTAGCCGCCGGCGGTCTGCGCGTTCTTGAACTCCTCGTCCTCGACGGCGAGGAATTTCGCGCCGAGGGATTCCACCTGCTCCTTGGTGGCGGGCCGCACGTCGGTCGCGGTCACGACGGCGCCGAGACGGCGCGCGGTCGCGATCGCCTGGAGTCCGGCGACGCCGACGCCCATCACGAACACCTTTGCGGCTGGCACGGTGCCGGCTGCGGTCATCATCATCGGAAAGGCGCGGCCGAAGGCTTCGGCGCCCTCGATCACGGCGCGGTAGCCGGCGAGGTTGGCCTGCGAGGACAGCACGTCCATCACCTGCGCTCGGGTGATGCGCGGCATCAATTCCATCGCGAAGGCGGCGATGCCGGCATCGGCCATCGTCTTCAGCGCGGCATCGTTGCCGTAGGGGTCCATGATGGCGATGACAAGGGCGCCGCGCTTGTACTGCGCCAGCTCGGATGCCTCGGGGCGCTTCACCTTGATGATGATGTCGGCGTCCTTGAGCGCGTCAGCGCTGACGGTGGCGCCGGCCGCGGTGAATTCGGAATCCGGAAGCCCCGATTTGATGCCGGCACCCGGCTCGACGGCGATCTCGGCGCCCAACGCCTTGAACTTCTTCACCGTATCAGGCGAAGCGGCGACCCGCGGCTCCGACGGATCTATCTCTTTGGCAACGGCGATCTTCATAGGCCCTCCGGCGACGCGGACAAAACGCGCACGCGAACTTAGCGTTACTCCCGCAACGTTTGGATACCGGTTTTGAAACCGGCTTGTATGCAAATTTAATGAGCAGCCGCCGGCGTTGGCGGATGCAGCCGACGATGGATCAGGTCAGAAAGACCGCCATCAGGATCACAATGAGCGCGACCGAGACCGTGCCGTACTTCACCAGCTTGATGAAGCCCTCATAGGTCTGCTCGTGGGCAACGTAGTCGTTGCCGTCGGCGGTGGTGTACGCCACTTCGCTATGGTCAGCCATGGAATGTCCCCAGTCGAACGTCGAATTCTCGGGCTGGGATACCTGAAAGATTTGGACAGGGCAACGGCACCGAGGCGGGGTTTTCCCGCAAATCGGGTCATTTGGAATTCAGATTGTCGCCGATCCAGCGCGCGAGGCTCTCCTCGCTGACTTCACCGGCAGCGAGAGAGAGGATGATGATCGTCGCTTGCGCCGGATCAGGACTGAACGCCACGCCATTCTTGTGCAGAAAGACCATCATCGCCATGAAGGCAATACGCTTGTTTCCATCGACGAATGCATGGTTTTTCGCGAGCCCGAATGCATAGGCTGCGGCAAGCTCGTTCAACGGCGCCTGCTCGTAGCGCCATTTGTTGATCGGGCGCTCCGGTGCCGAGCGCAGCATGCCTTCGTCGCGCAGTCCCGGCGCACCGCCGAAGCGCCGGAGTTGTCGGCCATGAATTGCAACAGCCTGCTCGTAGGTGACCCAGAGCGGCTCCTGAGGATCGCTCATTGCACAGCCGACTATTTCGCAAGCGCCGCGAGCGTGTCGCGATACTTGTCCATCACCTCGTCGGCGATTTCCATCGTCCGCTCGAAGTCGGGATCGTAAGGCAGCAACTGAAAACCACCGCCGGGTAATTCCACGATGTGCAATTGCTGTCCGCGCTTGAGATCGAGCCGCTGCATCAATTCACGGGGCAGCAGTAGTCCGTCGGAATTGCCAATCTTCTTGATCTCGATCTTCATGGCACGGGCTCCAGCGTTATACATATGTATAACATCGCCGAAGCGTTGGTTCAACACATGTTTTACGTGAGCTCCATCTCCAAAAGCGCCCGGACGCCTCAGCCCATCGCCTCCAGCTCGTCGATCATGCCCGCGATGACGCTCAAGCCGCCGTCCCAGAACTTCGGGTCCTTGGCATCGAGCCCGAACGGCCGCAGCAGCTCGGAATAATGTTTGGTGCCGCCGGCCGCGAGCATGTCGAGATAGCGCTCGGCAAAACCCTCGGCCGCGTTCTCGTAGACCGCATAGAGCGAGTTTACGAGACAGTCGCCGAAGGCGTAGGCGTAGACGTAGAACGGCGAGTGGATGAAGTGCGGGATGTACATCCAGTAGTTCTCGTAGCCCGCCTTGATCTCGATCGCCGGCCCGAGGCTCTCGCCCTGCACCGACAGCCAGATCTCGCCGAGCCGCGTCGCGGTGAGCTCGCCGTTCTTGCGCTCGGTATGGACCGCGCGCTCGAAGGAATAGAACGCGATCTGCCGCACCACGGTGTTGATCATGTCCTCGACCTTGCCGGCGAGCAGCGCCTGGCGCTGCTTGGCGTTCTTGGTCTGGGCCAGCAGCCGCTTGAAGGTGAGCATCTCGCCGAACACGCTCGCGGTCTCCGCCAAGGTCAGCGGCGTCGGCGCCATCAGCGCGCCGTTCTTTGCCGCGAGCACCTGATGGACGCCATGGCCGAGCTCATGCGCGAGCGTCATCACGTCCCGCGGCTTGCCCTGGTAGTTCATGAGCACGTAAGGATGCGCTGACGGTGTGGTCGGATGCGAGAACGCCCCCGGCACCTTGCCCGGCCGCACCGGCGCGTCGATCCAGCGGTCGGTGAAGAAGCGCTCGGCGATATCGGCCATTTTGGGCGAGAAGCCGCGATAGGCCGTCAGCACCATGCTGCGCGCCTCCGGCCAGGCGATGACGTCGGTCGCCGCAAACGGCAGCGGCGCGTTGCGGTCCCAATAGGCCAGCCGCTTCTTGCCGAACCATTTCGCCTTCAGTGCATAATAGCGATGCGACAGCTTCGGATAGGCCGCGCGCACCGAGGCGACCAGCGCGTCGACGACCTCGCGCTCGACGCGGTTGTTCAGATGGCGGGAATCGGCAACGTCCTTGAAGCCGCGCCAGCGGTCGGAGATGTCCTTGTCCTTGGCGAGCGTGTTGGTGATCAGCGCAAAGGTGCGCTCATTGGCCTTGAAGGTCTTCGCCAGCGCCTCCGCCGCGCTCCTGCGCTTGGCCCCGTCGCGGTCCTGCAACAGGTTCAGCGTCGGCTCGATCGCGAGCTCCTTGGTGCCGACCTTGAAGCGCAGGCCGGAGATGGTCTGGTCGAACAGCCGGTTGAAGGCGGAATAGCTGGTCTGCGCCTTCTCCAGAAAGAGTTGCTCGAGCTTGTCGTCGAGCTGGTACGGCTTCTCCTTGCGCAGATCCTCGATCCAGGGACGGTAGTGCGCGAGCTCGACGGCCTGCATCGCGCGATTCAAAATATCGTCATCGATCCGGTTGAGCTCGAGCGCGAAGAACAACAGATGCGTGGACGCCGCCGTCAGTCGCTCGGACACGTCGCCGTAAAACTTTGAAATCGCAGGGTCCACGCTGTCGCCGGCATGGACGAGGCCGGCATAGGAGCCGAGACGGCCGGCGAGATCGTCGATCGCCTCATAGCGTCGCACCGCTTCGGCGAGCCACTTTCCGCCATCTTCGTTTGCTGTCCCTGTCGCCAGCTTGCCCTTGTAGTCCGTCTCGAAGGCGACGCAGTCGGCATCCATTCTCTCGAGATCGCGCGCCACGTCCGGCGCGTCGATCCCGGAATAGAGGTCGGCCAGGTTCCACTCCGGAAGCTTGCCGGTCTTGCTCGCAGCTTTGGAGGGTGCAGCTTTGGAGGGTCTTGCCTTGGCGGCGGATTTTTTGGTGCTTGGCTTGCGGAGAGCGGGCTTGCCGGGAGCGGATTTCTTGAGAGCGGTCTTGTTCAAGGCAGGCTTGTTCAAGGCAGATTTGGAGCGCGAATTCATTGTGTGGGAAACCTGTGTTCAACAATCGCGGCGGCGGGCGGGGGCATCAAGGTTTAAGCGTGCGTTAATCGGCTTCGGCCAGAGTGCCCCGATTCGAGACAGATAGTAGTAGCGTGCGGGGAACACCATGGCTGCCAGTATTTTGATCGCCGACGACGACGCTGTAGCCCGCCGGCTGGTCGAGAACATGGTGCAGAAATGCGGCTATGAGACGGTCGTCGTGGACTCCGGTGATGCCGCAATTGCCGCCCTCACCGCCCCCGACGGACCGGCCATCGACGCCGTCATCCTCGATCTCGTGATGCCCGGGCTCGACGGCATGGGCGTCTTGGCGAAGATCCGCGAAGCCGGCCTGAGCGTCCCCGTCATCGTGCAGACCGCCCATGGCGGCATCGACAACGTGATCTCCGCGATGCGCGCGGGCGCGGCCGATTTCGTCGTCAAGCCGGTCGGCGTCGAGCGCCTCCAGGTCTCGCTTCGCAACGCGCTCAACACGTCCGCGCTCAAGGGCGAATTGCAGCGCATCCGTCACAGCCGCGAAGGACGGCTCACCTTCACCGACATCATCACCCGCTCCGAAGCGATGACGGGCGTGATGCGCGCCGCCCAGAAGGCGGCAAACTCCGCGATCCCCGTGTTGATCGAGGGCGAGTCCGGCGTCGGCAAGGAGATGTTCGCCCGGGCCATCCATGGCAGCGGCGAGCGCAAGGCGAAGCCGTTCGTCGCGGTCAATTGCGGCGCGATTCCCGACAACCTCGTCGAGTCCATCCTGTTCGGCCATGAGAAGGGCGCCTTCACCGGGGCCACCGAGCGGCACACGGGCAAGTTCGTCGAGGCTCATGGCGGCACGCTGTTTCTGGACGAGGTCAGCGAGCTGCCGCTGACCGCGCAAGTGAAGCTGCTGCGCGCGCTCCAGGAAGGCGCGGTGGAATCGGTCGGCGGCCGCAAGCCGGTCAAGATTGACGTCCGCATCATCTCGGCCACCAATCGCAAGCTGCTGGAACGGGTCAAGCAGGGACATTTCCGCGAAGACCTGTTCTACCGGCTGCACGTGCTGCCGCTGACGATCCCCTCGCTGCGGGCCCGGCGCGAGGATATCCCGCATCTGCTCAGGCATTTCATCGCGCGCTTTGCCGCCGAGGAGAACCGCCCGATCACCGGGATCAGCGGCGAGGCGGTGGCCCACCTTGCCCAGCTCGACTGGCCCGGCAACATCCGCCAGCTCGAGAACGCAGTCTATCGCGCAGTGGTGATGAGCGAGGCAGACCAGCTCGGTCTCGGCGACTTCCCGCTGCTCGCCTCGCAGGCGCTTCCCGTCACGGATATTCCGACCGCCCCGCTGTTGCTCGAGCCGGCGGCCACGCCGTCCGTGGTGTCAGGTAACGACATACCAATCGCCCCGCTCCCCGCCATGGGAACGCTCTCCATGCTCACTGCGACCGGGGATGTCCGCCCGCTGGAGGACATGGAGAACGAGATCATCCGTTTCGCAATCTCGCATTATCGCGGACAGATGTCCGAGGTGGCTCGCCGCCTCAAGATCGGCCGCTCGACACTCTACCGCAAACTCGACGAGGCCGGGGTTCCCGGGCATGGCGGCAAAAGCGGCGAGGAGACGCACTGAGCCCAGTGCGAACGGAGCTTCGTACGGCGGTGCGGGAACGCTCTAAGCCGTTCGCGTGACGACGGAATTCGAACCGTGACCTGGAAGTGACAGACGAAGGAAAAGCGCGTGGCAGAAGCGTACAATCCGTTGCCAAGAGGCTCCCTTGAAGTCAGTTTGTCGTGAGTTGTCCCGGGTAGCGCTGGCTGCAAAATCGGGGCCTGTATATCGTCTGCGTCAGAATCGTTGCGTGCAGGCGTGCAACTTTCGAGAGGCCGGCGCGGTTTAGCCGAAACTCGTCAATAGCGAAAACAAAGCTGTTCCACGAAGGAGCAGTTCACCCGAGGGGTGCGACACAATGCGTGACTGTTTGAACCATCGTGTGGGCTTTGACCGTGTCTTGATGACGGTCGCGGCGACTTTCCTCACGGTGTCGGCCAGCTCGGCCCTGGCGCAGGATCAGGCGCGCAGCAGCGCCGCGGAACTCGCGATCGAAGCCGCGATCCCCCGGCCCGAGCCGGCAAACGTCCCTCCCCCGACTGCAGCCGACGTCAAGCTCGACACCACCGCGACGGTGCAGGATTACACCAAGGACGCTGCGAGGGACTCCGCCAAGGCGGACGCCGCGCCAGCGCCGGACAAGGTCGAGACCAAGCCGTCCGACGTCGCCACCACGCCCGCGCCGGAAGCGCCGAAGAGCGAGACTGCGAAAACCGAGCCCGCAAAGACCGAGCCGGCCAAGGCAGACACCGCAACGGCCACGCCGGCGGCCCCCGCAGCACCGGCCGCCGACCCCGTGAAGGCCGCAAGCAACGTGCCCGCCGCCGACCAGCCGGTCGCCGACAAGCTCAAGGACATCATCGGCGCCAAGACCTCGCGCCATTTCGACCGCAAGAACGAACGTGCAGCGGTTGAGAAGTTCTACGGCGCGCGCGACTTCGCGCCGGTCTGGACGCAAGGCGGCAACCTGACTGCTGCGGCCAAGGGCGTGATCGCACGGCTCAAGGACGCGGCGTCCGACGGTCTCAATCCCGCCGACTATCCGGTGCCGGATTTCGCCGCCAAGGCGCCCGATGCGCTGGCCGATGCCGAGCTCAAGCTCACCGCCAGCATGTTCGACTATGCCCGCCACGCCCAGAGCGGCCGCATGCATTGGTCGCAGGTCGCCGGCGACATCCTCTATCCCGAACATCCGGTCGACCCCGGCGAGGTGCTCGCCAAGGTCACGACCGCGCCCGACGCCTCCGCGGCGCTCGACAGCTACAACCCGCCGCACAAGCTCTACAAGGAGCTGAAGGCCAAGCTCGCCGAGCTGCGCGGCCAGGGCAGCGGTCCGGTGATCGAGATCGCCGACGGTCCGGCGCTGAAATACACCCCGGCCGGCAAGAAGCAGGCCGAGGTCGTCGTGGAAGATCCGCGCGTGCCGCAACTGCGGGCCAAGCTCGGCCTCGCCGAGAATGCCAGCGACACCCGCTACGACGCTGCGGTCGCCGAAGCCGTGCGCAAATTCCAGAGCGGCGCCGAGATGAAGGCGACCGGCATCCTCGACGAAAAGACCGTCAACGCGCTCAACACCCCCAAGCGCGACAAGCAGATCGACGTGGTGCTGGTGAACATGGAGCGCTGGCGCTGGCTGCCGCGCGACCTCGGCGCACCCGCGCTGGGCGATGCCTATGTCATCCTCAACATTCCCGATTTCACGCTGAAGGTAATGCAGCGCGGCCAGCAGGTCTGGACCACACGCGTCGTGACCGGCAAGCCGGGCAAGCATGCCACCCCGCTGCTCACCGAGACGATGAAGTACATCACGGTCAATCCGACCTGGAACGTGCCTCCGTCGATCGTCTACAACGAATACCTGCCGGCCCTGCAGCAGGACCCGACCGTGCTTCAGCGCATGGGCCTGAGGCTCGAGCAGAACCGCGACGGCTCTGTGCACATCTCCCAGCCGCCCGGCGAAGCAAATGCGCTCGGCCGTGTCCGCTTCAACTTCCCGAACAAGTTCCTGGTCTATCAGCACGACACGCCGGACAAGCATTTGTTCGCCAGGGACGAGCGCGCCTTCAGCCATGGCTGCATGCGCGTGCAGAATCCGGATCAGTACGCCTCCGTTCTGCTCAACATCGTCATGCCGAACGAGAAGTACACGCCGGAGCGCATCCGCAGCATGTACGGCAAGAGCGAGATCGACCTGAAATTCCCGACCCCAGTCCCGGTCAACATCACCTATCAGACCGCGTTCGTGGACGAGGCCGGCAAGCTGCAATTCCGCAAGGACGTCTATGGCCGCGACGCGGTCATGATCAACATCCTGAAGAACAACCGCGGCAAGGACCTCGAGGCCGTCGTGGCGCATTCCCAGCCGAGCTATTCGCGTCCCGCGACGACGCTCCCCTCCGGAGTGGCCGTGGCCAATAACGGCAGCGGCTTCGGCTCGTCCGGGCCCAACTTCTTCGAGCGGCTGTTCGGGGCGCCTACCCAGGCCGCGCCGCCGGCGCCGGTCGGCCGCCGGCCGCAGCAGCAGCGGGTGTTTACCCGCTGAGGCCCATCCGACACCCCATTTCCTGAAATTCAGCAATGAAATCAGCGACCCCGTCCCAGGATGGGGTCGCTTGACGTTAACCATGCTGCGACCTGCGATGGGGTGGCGGGCGTTTTTTTGCCACAGTCAACCGCTTAGGATCGTTTTCTGACTTGGTTTGGGGGCGAGAAGGTCAACCTCAAATTAACCTTCTCGCTTTAAGAAAGCGTTCATCCTCTTTCGCGCTGCTAACGGGGTTGGCGGGAGAGTCCATTTGAACGCTCGTCGACTGGGTGGGCTCATACGTGCTGACTGGTCTCGCACGCCAATTTGCTGTGCTGTCGTTGTCCCATGCGGGCGTGAAGGCCGGATCCCGGATCGGCCTTGCGGCTGCATTGCTGCTTGCGGCCGCCGGTTCGGTTCATGACGCCGCCGCCCTGAACGAGACCAAGACGCTCTCGTTCCACCACACCCATTCCGGCGAAGACCTCACCGTCACCTTCAAGCGCGACGGGCGCTATGACGAAGCGGCGCTGAAGCAGCTCAACCACTTCCTGCGCGACTGGCGCAGCCAGGAGCAGACGGTGATGGACCGTCGCCTGTTCGACATCCTCTGGGAAGTCTACAAGGACGTCGACGGCAAGCAGCCGATCCAGATCATCTCCGCCTACCGCTCTCCCGCCACCAACGCCATGCTCCGCCGCCGCTCCTCCGGCGTGGCACGCTTCAGCCAGCACACGCTGGGCCATGCGATGGACTTCTACATTCCCGGCGTGCCGCTGGAGCAGATTCGCTTCGCCGGCCTGCGCCTGCAGCGCGGCGGCGTCGGCTTCTACCCCACCTCCGGCTCGCCTTTCGTGCACCTCGATACCGGCAGCGTCCGGCACTGGCCGCGGATGACGCATGACCAACTCGCCCGTGTCTTCCCGGATGGAAAGACGGTGCATCTGCCGACCGACGGCACGCCGCTGAAGAACTATGAGCTCGCCAAGGCCGAGATCGAGCGACGCGGCAGCAGCGACGATGCCGGCAGCAAGCCGAATTTCTTCGCCGCCTTGTTCAGGAGCAAGCCGGCAGCTCCGGCCGCCAGCGACGAGGATGACGAGGGCGCGCCCGCCCCGGCCGCAAAGCCGGCGGCACCGACCGTCGTCGCAGCCGCCGCCAAGCCCGCCGAGCCGGTGCCGACGCCGCGCGCCAAGCCGCAGATCGCCGCAACCATCCAGCTCGCCTCAGCCGATGCGCAGATCGTCGCGCCGCCCAAGCCGAAGCCCGCGCCCGTGGCTGACAAGCCCGCTGCCGGCAAGTCTGTTGACGGAAAGCCGGAGACCCCGGCCGACATCATCAATGCGCGCGGCTTCTGGGATGACGTTCCGGCCACGCCGCAGCAAGCGACGCCGGCGCAGGTCGCCGCATTGAAGGCGCGCCAGGCGTTGGCCGCGGCCACCGATCCGCAGCCGACCGCGAGCGTGTCCAACGCGGCCCTCCAAGCCCTGGCTTACGCGCCGGCGGCGTCCCCGGTCGACCGCGCCAACGTCGTCGCCGCCTCCGCGCCGATCCCGCGCACCCCCCGCCCCCGCAGCCTGGCTCAGGCGACGGAGATCAACACGGTGGTCGGCAAGAGCATCGACGGCAGGATCGCAACCGCGACCCGCCTCTCCGCGGCCAAAGGCGAGAGCATCTGGCTCAAGATCGTGATGCTGTCGCCGAGCGCCAGCCGCGCGATGTCGGTGACGCTGATGGGCGAGCTCGATACTGCGGCGCTGCGCGGCTATTTCGTCAAGCCGAACGCCGTGCTCGCGATGGGCTTCTCCGACGACCCGATGCAGGGCCTGTCCTGCGACAATTTCTCGGGCAGCGCGACCGCAAAGCTCGAGACGACGTCGTTCGTCGTGCGCACCGCCGCGCTGCGCTGACGTCTTCTGTACCCGCAAAGCTCTCTCTGTTCGTCCTTGCCCGGGTCGATCAAGCCGGCAAGCCAGCCGCGATGAGGCCAGCCTCGTGGCGCTGCCGGTCGGGCTCGCGCTTGTAGTGCAGCGTCGCAAGATAAGCTGCCACCGAGAATCCCGGTTCGCGCTTCAAGACCTCGGCGGCATGAGCGCCGGCCGCGATCGCGTTCTTCATCTGCGCGAATGTCGCCGCCAGGAACGCGTGATGGGTATAGTCGGGGCGCGTGATCCTTGAAAACGCCTCGGCGGCCTCGGCGTACTTCTCCGCGCAATAATAGGCACGGCCCAGATGGCTCCAGAAGCGCTCGGGATGATAGGGATTGAGACGCATCGCTTTCCTGATCCAGTCGATGCCTTCCTCCGGCAGGCCCAGCCAGGTCAGAAGCTCTCCCTGTTGCACGACGACGAGGTCGTAGTTCGGATTGAGGGCGAGTGCACGCTCCTGGTGATAGGTGGCTTTCTCGTAGTCGTGTCGCGTCAGATTGAGCGCGGCGAGAATTCGGTGCACGTCCGCGTCGTTGTCGTCGAGCGCCAACGCAATTTCCAGCTCCGAAGCAACCTGCTTGAAGGTCGCCTCGCGGTCGGCGCACCAGCCATAAATCCAGCACTGGCCGAGCACGCATGCCTTCCAGGCATGAGCGTGGGCATAGTTCGGATCCATCGCCAGCGCGCGGTTGAGCAGCGTCTGCGCCTGAGCATTGTCGTCGCGGGTTGATCGATGATGCAGGAGCTTCGCACCCAGCACGCATTCGTAAGCGGGCATGTTGTCGGTCGGCTTGCGCTTGGTGCGGTCGTGCGTTGCGGCTTCTACCCGACCCGGCAACGTCGCCACGATCGCGCGGGTCATCTCGTCCTGGATGGCGAAGATATCCCGGAGCTCGCGGTCGTAGCGTTCGGCCCAGATATGGCGGTCGGTCTCTGCATCGATCAGCTGCACGGTGACGCGGACGCGCTCCCCGGCCTTGCGAACGCTGCCCTCGATGACATAGTCGACACCGAACTCACGACCGATGTCCTGGACCTTTACGGCCTTGCCCTTGTAGACGAACGTCGAGTTGCGGGAGATGACGAGAAGGTCGTGAAAGCGCGAAAGCTCGGTGATGATGTCCTCGGTGAGACCGTCGGCGAAGAACTCCTGCTCCGGATCACCGCTCATATTGGCGAACGGCAGCACGGCGATCGACGGCTTCTTCGAAGCACCCGGCGGCGTCAGGGCACGATTGGACCCGTCAGGCAGGCTTGCAGGCCCCTCCGCCAGCCGAATGCGGAAGATGCGGATCGGACGGGCAATGTTCTTGACGCTCTGTTCACCGAGATCGTCGAACTGAAGGCCATCCAGCCGGTCGCCGACCTGATCGCGCACCGCGCCGGAGACGCAGATTCCTCCAGGCTCGGCCAGCGTCTCCAGCCGCGCCGCGACGTTGACGCCATCGCCGAAAATGTCGTTCTGATCGACGATCACGTCGCCGAGATTGATGCCGATGCGGAATTGGATCCACCGCGGCGGCGGGACGTCGGCATTGCGCCGCGCCATGCGGCGCTGAACCTCGGCCGCACATAGCACGGCATCGACGACGCTGTGGAATTCCGCGAGCATGCCGTCGCCGGTCGTCTTGATGATACGGCCGCGATTCTTGGCAATGGCGGGATCGATGAGTTCGACACGATGGGTCTTGAGACGCGCAAGGGTGCCGGCCTCGTCGACCTCCATCAGTCGGCTGAAGCCGACCATGTCTGCGGCGAGAACCGCGGCAAGCCTGCGCTCTGGTCCCGGCACATCCATCGCTCGGTCCCTTCACCGAGCAACCTAGCAGATGCCGAGATTTTGCCCAAGCTTGGTGCGCTGCAACGCCGGCCGGGCGGGGCGCCTCAGATCATCCCCAGCGCCTGCATGTAGGTCTCGAGGATGGTCTCGGCCTCGGCGCGCTCGTTGGGGTCCTGCTTGCGCAGGCGCACGATGGTGCGCAGCGCCTTGACGTCGTAGCCGTTGCCCTTGCTCTCGGCATAGACGTCGCGGATGTCGTCGGAGATCGCCTTCTTCTCTTCCTCCAGCCGCTCGATGCGCTCGATGATGGATTTGAGCTGGTCCTTGGCGAATTTCGTCGCGGGCTCGTCGTCGCGGACGGCGGCGGAGGTGGCCATCTTGGTACTCCCAATGGAACTGGCAAAACGAGGTGACGCCGGCATCCACCGCGCGTGCTGGGTAGACCCTTAGGGTTCGTACCCCCCGCGTTCAAGCAAGCATCGCGCTCGTCCACAGCGCGCCCACACCTTCCTGCGCCGACGCAAAGAAAGCTGTTGTGTGGTGCGACTCAGGGCTCGGCGATGGGCCGTTCAATGCCCGTGGGGATGGACCTTCTTCATCGCCTCGAGTTGCTCGGGCGTGGCCGTGCCCTGGTGCTTCGCCTTCCAGGTCTCGTAAGGCATGCCGTAGACGGCCTCCCGGCTCTCGTCCTTGCTCAAGGCGACGCCCTGGGCGTCCGCGGCGTCCTTGAGCCAGTTGGACAGGCAATTGCGGCAGAAGCCGGCCAGATTCATCAGATCGATGTTCTGGACGTCGGTGCGGCTCCGCAAATGCTCGACCAGGCGCCGAAAAGCGGCCGCCTCGAGCTCCGTTCTGGTTTTGTCGTCGATTGCCATGGCTGTCTTCCCTCAAGGTCCGTTCCGGGCAGGGTTACGGGATCAGGTGGGTCTTGTCACAGATTTTGCCATATCGCGGCGCAAAGGGGCGACTGCCCGGCCCCGGTCCAACGCCAAATCGTCAATGATCTGGTATAGCTTCCGCGACAATGACGACCGAATCTCCCCGCTCCCAGCTTTACCTGCTCGCCCGGTTGGTCCCGGTGCTGGTGGTCGCCCTGGCGTGCATCTACGCCGGCCCCGCCTCCGCCGATTTCCGCCTCTGCAACAACACGTCGAGCCGGGTCGGGATTGCGCTCGGCTACAAGGACGCCGAGGGCTGGACCACCGAGGGCTGGTGGAACATCTCGTCCCGCTCCTGCGAGACGCTGCTGCGCGGCACGCTGGTCGCCCGCTATTACTACATCTACGCCATCGACTACGACCGCGGCGGCGAATGGTCGGGCCAGGCCTTCATGTGCTCGCGCGACAAGGAGTTCACCATCCGCGGCACCGAGGATTGCCTGGCGCGCGGCTATGACCGCACCGGCTATTTCGAGGTCGACACCGGCGAGCAGCGGGCCTGGACGGTGCAGCTGACCGACGCCAATGAGCAGCCGGCGCAGCAGCGCGTGCCGGGCCTGCCCGGCCCGGTGGGCCCGGGCGGGGTTCCGGGTTTGCCCAACGGCCCGCCCGGTGCTACGCCCCCGGGCTCGCCCGGCCTGCCACCCCCGTCTGGAAATAAGCCATGAGGCGTCTTCGCCGTATCAAGATTCTCGCGACCCTGGGACCGGCCTCTTCAGATCTCGCGATGATCCGCCGCCTGTTCGAGGCCGGCGCCGACCTGTTCCGCATCAACATGAGCCACACCCCGCATGACAAGATGCGGGAGCTGGTGGCGACGATCCGCAACGTCGAGAGCAGCTACGGCCGGCCGATCGGCATCCTGGTCGACCTGCAGGGCCCGAAGCTGAGACTGGGCTCCTTTGCTGAAGGGGCGATCCAGCTCCAGAACGGCCAGACCTTCACGCTGGATTCCGACAAGGCGCCGGGCGATGCCACGCGCGTCCATCTCCCGCATCCGGAGATCCTGGCGGCGCTCAGGCCCGGCCATGCGCTGCTGCTCGACGACGGCAAGGTGCGGCTGATCGCCGAGGAGACGTCGAAGGAGCACGCGGTGACCCGCGTCGTCGTCGGCGGCAAGATGAGCGACCGCAAGGGCGTCAGCCTGCCCGACACCGATTTGCCGGTCTCGGCGATGACGCCCAAGGACCGCGCCGACCTCGAGGCCGCGCTGGTCACCGGCGTCGACTGGATTGCGCTGTCCTTCGTGCAGCGCGCCGACGACGTGATCGAGGCCAAGAAGATGATCCGCGGCCGCGCCGCGGTGATGGCCAAGATCGAGAAGCCGCAGGCGATCGACCGCCTCGCCGACATCATCGAGGCCTCCGATGCGCTGATGGTGGCGCGCGGCGACCTCGGCGTCGAGCTGCCGCTGGAGCGGGTGCCGAGCCTGCAGAAGCAGATGACGCGGATGGCGCGCCGCGCCGGCAAGCCCGTGGTGATCGCGACCCAGATGCTGGAATCGATGATCCAGTCGCCGGTGCCGACCCGCGCCGAGGTCTCCGACGTCGCCACCGCGGTCTATGAGGGTGCCGACGCCATCATGCTGTCGGCGGAATCGGCGGCCGGCAAATTCCCGGTCGAGGCGGTCTCGACCATGAACCGCATCGGCGAGGAGGTCGAGCGCGATCCGACCTACCGTTCGGTGATCACGGCCCAGCGCCCGGCGCCGGAATCCACCGCGGGCGATGCCATCGCCGACGCCGCCCGGCAGATCGCCGAGACGCTCGATTTGCCCGCCCTGATCTGCTGGACCTCATCGGGCTCGACCGCCGTGCGCGTGGCGCGCGAGCGGCCGAAGCCGCCGATCGTGGCGATCACGCCGAACATCACCGCCGGCCGCAGGCTCGCCGTGGTCTGGGGCGTGCACTGCGTGGTGGCGGAGGACGCGCGCGACCAGGACGACATGGTCGGCCGCGCCGGCCAGATCGCCTTCCGCGACGGCTTCGTCCGCGCCGGCCAGCGCGTGATCATCGTCGCCGGCGTGCCGCTCGGCATTCCCGGCACCACCAACATGGTGCGTATCGCCTCGGTCGGACCCGAGGGCGACGCGAACATGTAGCCCCGCCGGGGCCGCCAAACAAAAAGTCGAAAAACAACCCCATGCACAGTAGCCGGCCGCTTGGCCGGATTTTGCCGGAGTTTTGCGAAAAGGCACGCTCAGGCAAAGGCCTGAGCGCGATCAGGTCGCCCGCGGAGGATCCATGTCACTCAAAGGGAAGGTCGCTCTCGTTGCCGGCGCATCACGGGGTGCCGGGCGGGGCATCGCGGTCGAGCTTGGTGCGGCAGGCGCGACCGTCTACGTGACCGGGCGCACCACGCGTTCGCAAGCGTCCGAATATGCCCGACCGGAGACCATTGAGGAAACGGCGGAGCTGGTCAGCGCCGCAGGTGGCGTGGGGGTCGCCGTTCAGGTTGACCATCTCGTCTCTGCAGATGTTGCAGAACTCGTTGCCCGGATTCGCCAAGACCATCGCCGCCTCGACATTCTCGTCAACGATATCTGGGGCGGCGAGAAGTTGTTCGAATGGAATAAGCCGGTCTGGGAGCACGATCTGGCAAATGGACTGCGCTTGCTCGATCTCGGCGTGCGCACCCACCTGATCACAGCACATCACGCGCTGCCGCTGATGATCGAGCAGCCGGGCGGCTTGCTGGTCGAGGTGACCGATGGAACGGCCGAGTACAACGCCGTGAATTATCGTAACAATCCGTTCTATGACCTCGCCAAGACCTCGGTGAACCGCATGGGCTGGCTTCATGCGAGGGACCTTGCAAAGCACAACGCGACATCCGTTTCACTGACGCCGGGCTGGCTGCGTTCGGAAATGATGCTGGACGGATTTGGCGTCACTGAAGACAATTGGCGCGATGCCACGGCAAGGGTACCGCATTTCGCGATTTCCGAGACCCCGCGTTTCGTCGGCCGCGCGGTCGCTGCGCTGGCGTCAGATCCGGATCGAGCGCGCTGGAACGGCCGGTCTCTGTCGAGCGGCGGTCTGGCGCAAATCTACGGCTTCACGGATATCGACGGCTCCCAACCCGACGCCTGGCGCTATCTGGTCGAGGTGCAGGACCTGGGCAAGCCTGCCGACACGACCGGCTACCGCTAGGAAGCAATCGTATGGGCAGCGTCGAATCCGAAGCCCGCGCGCGCCCGACGCTAGGCATCATGCTCATGGCGGCCGCGATGCTCTCGATCCCGCTGGTCGACGGCATCGCCAAATATCTGAGCGCCGACTATTCGCCGTTTTACGTCGCCTGGGCGCGCTACGCCGTGGCAAGCGCCGTCGTCCTTCCGGTGGCCGCGATCAGGTACAAGGGAGAGATCTTTCCCGCCGAACGGCGCGCCTCGCATATGCTGCGGACGGTGTTCCTCGTCAGTGGGATGACGCTTTACTTCCTGTCCATCGCGACCGTTCCGCTGGCCACGGCCGTCAGCGCCTATTTCGTAGGGCCGGTCATCGCGGTTGCGCTCGCCGCAATGGTACTGAAGGAGCGTTTGACGCGCGGAAAGATCGCGAGCTTGGCGCTGGGTTTCACCGGCGCCATCGTCATTCTGCGCCCGGACGGGGACATCGAACCCGGCATTCTGCTGGCGCTCGGTGCCGGGCTATTGTTCGCGCTCTATCTGATCGCAACGCGGCAGGCTTCTCTGGTCAGCGATCCCCTCAAGACGCTCGTCTTCCAGTCTGTCGTCGGCATGGTGCTGCTGGCGCCACAGGCCATCCTGACCTGGGCCATACCGGCCTGGGACGCGGTCATGCTCTTTCTGGTCATGGGTGCGCTCTCCGCTTTCAGTCATGTCCTGTCCATCGCGGCATTCCGCTTCGCCGACGCGTCCACCCTTTCGCCGCTGGTCTATCTCGAACTGCTGGGGTCCACAGCCATCGGCTATCTTGTTTTCAAGGATATCCCGCAAGGCTCCACGATCGCCGGAGCGATTCTCATTGTGACCGCCGGGCTCATTCTTCTGAAGCGTCCCACCGGGGTTGATCAGTCCCGACCGGGAAATGCTGACGGAGCAGGATAACAGGTGGCCCGGGCGAGACTCCGGTGGCGGTCGGCTCACGCGCCGACCAGCGCCTTGGTCGTCGGCAGCAGCGTCTGCTGCACCACGAGGCCGCGGGCGCGGGCGTCCATGACGCCGACGGCGCGCAGCGCCAGCAGCGTCACGGTCTGCACCGCATCGCGCATCTTGACGGGATCGTCGAGATTGTCGGGTGCGAGCGGCCCGACCAGAGCCTCGTGCAGCGCGCCGAGCAGCGCGGTGGCGGCGAGTGCGGTGTCCTGCGCCGGCAGATGGCCGGCGCGCACCGCAGCGTCGATCCGGCCAGCGATTTCGCCTGCGATCTCGCGCCGGCTGGCGAGGCGGGAGGCGCTGACATCGACATCGACAGGCTCGGCCAGGATGCCCCAGGCCAGCCGACGCTGAGACAGCGTATGCACCGCCACGGTGGTGACCGCGGCCGCCAGCGCCGAGGACGGCCCCGGCGCGGCATCGGCCGCCCGCCGGATCGCCGCGAGCTCGTCGCGGGAGACCTCGGCAATGAGCTCGGAGATCAGGTCGGCCTTGGAGGGGAAATAGCGGTAGACGGTGCCGGCCGCGACATTGGCCCGGACCGCGACCGGTGCGATCTGCACCGCCGCCATCCCGCCTTCCGCCGCTGCCTCCCGCGCCGCCGCCAGTATGGCGCTGCGCCGCGCCGCAAGGCGCTTCACCACTTGATGCGTCCGCCGATAAACCATGGCGCGCTTCCTGTCCCACCACGCCGGCCGCACGCCCAGCGGCCCGACGCTTCTCACGCAATAGATGCAAATCGCCCCGCAAGGACTGAACAACTATTCAGGGCGAATGACAAGATGCAAATGCGTGAAGCGTCATGGGGGCGGACGGAGGCGCCAAGGTTGGCTGTGAAGGGCCTCGTCCCGGAAACCGCCCGAGCGGAACGAGCGCAAGACGAGATGGCTATTGCGCGATGTCCACCTGGAAGGACCGCCGCGCGATCTCGGCACCTTGTCGGCGCAGAACGAAAGTTGCCCGATAGCTCCCAACCGGCCAAGTGGAGCCTGCGCGCTTTCGCCCGGCCGAGATGAAATACTGGGCCTGGTCCCGTGGCAGCTTCGGCGCGCGATACTCTGCGATGACTTGCCCCTCGGGTGACCTCAGCTCAAGCGCGAGGTCGTCGTCTGCCTGAAGTCCGATGGCGCGAACATACGCAACGATGGCGGCCGATTGCGACCGAGGCATGGATCGCTTGACCTCACCTGTCTCGATCTCGTCCATGGTCACCGCTCGATCGGCAAAACCGGCATTGATGATCTCGGCGGACGGAGTGTTCGAAACGGCGCCTTGCGTCGGCTGCCACAGCGAGCGGCCGGACTTGCATTCGCCCTTCGCGGCGCCCTCGGCGAATGGATCCACAATTTTCCCGTCGTGCCTCACCGTGAAATGGAGATGCGGGAACTCGGTATTGCCGGAGAGCCCCACCAGCCCGAGCGCCTGCCCGGCGCTCACGCTATCGCCGGGCTTCACTTTGAGACTGCCCTTGGCCATGTGACAGTATTGCGTGCTCCAGCCGTCTCCGTGTTCGACGACTGCGCCGTTGCCGCATTCCCTGCCCGCGACTGCGGCTTTGCCGACGAGCTTGACCGAGACGTCATCCATGCCGTCGCGCGTGTGTGCAACGCGCCCCGCGGCGGCAGCAACGACCGCGACGCCTTTTCGCTGAACGTCCAGATCGGGCAGCCGGATGTCGGTGCCGTCGTGACCATCATAGGTTCGGTGACCGCATCGGAAGTCAAAGGTCTTGTCGGAGGGATCATGGTCGACGTAGTTCTGGATGAAGCAGGTCGCTCCCAACTCGCAAGCGACCGGCCAAGCAAACAATTGCAGCTCGGCGCTGCGAGCCGCCGACGCACAAGTGATGGCCGCGCAGACCATCGATACGGACACAAGCGCTCTCATCCGATCCGTCCGCTCTGACGAAGGGGCGCGCACAAAGTGTAGTCTGGAAGCGAGGGTTTCATTCCTGATGTCCCAAGAACCTTGACCAACATTGGTACACTGTGAAGCCACCAGTACCGGAGGATCACCACGAAGGCGACGATCGCACTGTTCCCGCACAACGTTAAAATTACCGCCATACAATCTTTGCTTGACCGTGCGCGATCGATCTTGCCTATTGATTTCCTGTTTCGCGACGACATCCCGAGTAGCGTTCGACGCACGCTTCACGAGCGAGTTCTTTATGGCGAATGGTTGCCGACTAGGCCTGAGATCGGCTGCACACAGCAAGTGGCAGAATCGGGCCTGCGCGTTTTTCGCTCTGTTTCTCCTCACATCTGTCGCCGAAGCGAAATCTTGCGGACAGGCGTGTCGTGCGGCGGCGATAGCGTGCTTGGGGCCGTCCTGTGATCGAGGTCCGTCAAGCTCCGACATTCCGCATCAGGAAGGCTTGCTTCAGATGGTGGCGAACTCCCAGGCTCCTCTCGCATATTTCCTCGACGCGTTGCCGACCGATTTCGACCCGGCACTTATACCAAATGGCGTACAAGAAACTGCCATCGTCAGAGTGCGTCCGCTCGCCAGTCCGGTCTGGTTGGGAGGACGGGATCAGTCAGGGATTCCACCGAAGCAGCACTCTCGCGACAAGAGCTTTGTCCGGTTACAGGTACTGGAGGTCCGAAGCGGCAACGCATCCGTCGGCAAAGCGTACGACGTCTACTTTGGCGAATCGGACCGCGAGATGATCTATCCACTCACGCCGGATCAAACTCGCACGCGACTACATCGCCGTCATGTACTTCGATCCAAGTGACGGAAAACACCGGCTCGTCGGGTTTCCGATCAGCAGCGCACAACACCGGGATTGGATGGCCAAGCGCTCGGAATACTGGCGCTCGGGGCACAAGAAATAAGATCAATCGAGCGAGGATTGCGAGGATGGCAACGACACCCTTCGCGGCGGTGCCGGTGATGACGTCATGCAGGGGGGCGCGGGCAACGACACGTTCCAGGGACTGGGCGGCGTCAAGTGGATCACGACCGGCGACGGCGCCGATAACCTGGTGTTCAACGCCAATAGCGGCGCCTTCCAGGTCGACGACTTCACCGACGGGAGCGACAAGATCGACATGCGCGGCACCGGCGTCACGGCCCAGAACGCCGCGCAGAACGTCACTCTGACCGAATATGCGGAGGGCGGCGTGCTCGTCCAGTTCGGATCCTCGGAGATCTGGCTCGCGGGCGTCATGCCGGGGCAGATCACGTTCGCGGACGACTTCATTTTGAGTTGACCGATCGAGAGGGGAATGCGTTCGGCGGAGCTGGCGGCCTCACCCCGACGGGATGCCGCCGGCTTCTGCCGCGAGCTGCGCCGATGCGGCCTCGGCGGTCCGCCAGGCTGCGCAGCGTCCGAGGATCAACCCGAACACGATCAGGATTGCCGGGAAGCCGACCGGCTGCCCGAGAAACAGGAAGCTCGCAAGCAGCGCGAAGACGAGCGCCAGCGCCATCACCTCGTGGCGCGCGAAACCCTCGTCAAGGCCGGCGCGGATGAGGAAGGCCACCGCGATGCCCAGCACGACCAGATCGTACATGAAGAGATAAGGCGTCGTCAGCAGCGCCGCCGTCGCGAGCATCGCCGCCTTGAGGGCGTAGGGCCGCCGGCTCCGCCACACCACGACCAGCACCACGGCAACAGCCGCTGTCAGCACCCATTGGAAGACCCATGCGAGCTGTTCGGTGCCGCCCACATAACGCACCAGCGCGAAGATGCTCTGCATCTTGAACCAGGGCGCCCGGCCTTCGGTCAGGAAGGCCTGGGAGAACATCGGGATCCAGTGGAAGAAGGCCTGCCAGCTCTCGGTGCCGAAGGCGAACCAGGATAGTGCAGCGATCGCAACGGTGACGATCGCGGCGCTGAACAGCACGGTCCATTCGGCGGCGGCGAGCAGGACAAGGGGAAACAACAGACCGTATTGCGGCTTGTAGCTGAGAAGGCCGAGACAGATGCCTGCCAGCACCGGCCGCGTCGGCAGCAGATAGAGCATGCCGCCGATCAGCGATGCGGTGAGGAAACCGTTCTGCCCGACCAGGATGTTGAGGAAGGCGGCCGGAAATCCGATCGCAATCACCAGGCCCGCATTGCGCCCGACGATCGCGCGCATCACCGCGAGATAGGGCACCATGCTGAACGCGGCCCAGCCGATGAAGGCGATTGCATAGGGAAATTGCGCGAGGAAGGACGCGACGAACAGGAACGGCGGCGGATAGTGCCAGGCGAAATGGCCGACGAAATCCTGCTTGAGCAGCGCAAGCTCGACCTGCTTCTGAATGTCCCAATCCCAGGCCAGCGCGGGATGTCCCTCGAGTGCCAGTCTTCCGGCCGCCCAGACATTGACGAAGTCCGTGGGGATGCCGCGTCCGTCGGCATCAAAGATCCAGAGATGGGTGAGATAGGCCGTCGGAAAATACGCCAGCGTGACGATCGCCAGCACGAAGGAGATGTTGACGAGGATCGCAGGGACCGCACCGTGACGGCCGATTGCAGGCGGGACGGAGGAGGCTTCGGCCATGCGGCTTCCTTGCGCGATCATGTGAGGCGGATGCGCCCAAGCCATACACCCGAGTGGCTTGAAGGAGGCTTAAGCCTGCTCGTCGCTGCAGCCGCCGATGCAAGGGCAACGCAAAAGAGCCCCGTCGATGACGGGGCTCTTCGCTATTCCAGTGTCGTCCGGCCTTACTTGAGGCTGGTCGAGATCGAGCTGAACTTGGCGTTCAGCGTGGTGCCGAGGTTGTTGACGACGGTGATGATCGCCAGCGCGATGCCGGCAGCGATCAGGCCGTATTCAATGGCGGTGGCGCCGGATTCATCCTTCATGAAACGCGCAACGAGGTTCTTCATAGAGTGCTCCAAATGAGTACACGAGGCTACAACTGATCTGGTCTCTTCGGCTTCCCAGCGCCGCCCGACCATGGGAACGGAACGTAGAGGCAAAGAATTTCGCCGCAGTTAATTCGGCTGCGTAAACACTGGGCGGATTGCGTGTATTGGCCCATGGTAAATCCAAGTTCGAAACAATCCGTTAAATTGTAAGCATCTGACGCCGGCCTGGCGCGGCCGGTTTACCCGAAGTTATGACCGGCGTGGTCCAATGCCGCCCGCCCGGACGGAAGCGCGGGCGAGATCGGGCGCGCAACCCGCCGGGTCCGGATCATGGCCGGACCGGCAAGAACAACCAGCACGAACAACCAGGACGACGAGACGGCATGTCCCTTTCCTTCGCCAACAGCATCGCGGTGCAGGGCCGCGCGCGCGCCCTGGTGCCGTTGTGCGTCGGCGCCGGCGCCTATCTGTTCTTCCTGTTCCTCGGCGACACGCTGCTTCAGGATTCCGACTCGTTCTGGCAGATCAAGATCGGGCAATGGATCCTCGATCACCGCGCCATGCCCATGATCGACTTCTATTCCTTCACGCGGACCGGCGCGCCGTGGATCTCGACGTCCTGGCTGTCGCAGGTCGCGTTCGCGTTCTCACATGCGCAATGGGGCTGGGCAGGCCCTGTCATCCTCACGGCGGCCGCCGTCGCGCTCACCGTCGCGATCTTCGTCCATCTGCTCGAGGCCCATATCGGAGCCCCCCGCGCGGTGCTGTTCGCGATGCTGGCGCTGCTGCTGTCGATCCATCACGTGCTGGCGCGGCCGCATATTCTGGCGCTGCCGGTGATGGTGGCGTGGGTCGGCTTGCTGATGGCGGCCGCGAGCCGCAGGAGCGCGCCGTCCTGGACCTGGCTGCCGCTGATGGCGCTGTGGGCGAACCTGCACGGCGGCTTCGTGCTCGGGCTCGCGCTGATCGGCCCGATCTCGCTCGAGGCGGTCGAGCATGCCGAAAAGGGACGGCGGCTCACCCTGTTCATGCGCTGGGTGCTGTTCGGGATCGCGGCGCTGATTGCGAGCTGCTGCACGCCTTACGGCTGGCGAACGCTGCAGGGCGCGACCAACATCCTCAGTCTCGGCGAGCTGCTGACGCTGATCCTCGAATGGATGCCGGCGAACTTCGCCACCTTCACCCCGTTCGAAGGCGCTTTGCTGGCCCTGATCGCATTCGGTTATCATCGCGGCCTGGTGCTGTCGGCACCCCGGATCTTCCTGATCCTGTTCCTGACCTGGAGCGCGCTGAGCCACGTCAGGAGCATCGACGCATTCGCATTCCTGGTGCCGCTGGTGCTGGCAAAGCCGCTGGGCGAGATGTTCCCGCAACCAGCGCCTGAGACCGCCGGTGCCGAAAGCTGGTCGGGCCGCCATGTCACGGCGCTCGGCGCGCTGATGATCGTGGCGGCAAGCTGGACCTCGACCTCGCTCTATCTGGGGCACCACCGCTTCAGCTTCACGATGACGCAGACGCCGGTTGCGGCGGTCGACCTGCTCGAGCAACGCAAGGTGCAGCGCGTCTTCAACGCCTACCAGTTCGGCGGCTATCTGATCTCGCGCGACATCCCCGTTTTCGTCGACGGCCGCGCCGAGCTCTACGGCGAGAAGTTCGTCATGGACTTCTTCAAGGCGACGGAAGGCAAGAAGCCCGAGCTGCTGCCGCGCCTGCTCGACGAGCACAGGATCGACGCGACGCTGCTGGTCGCCGATGCGCCGGGCCCGCAGATTCTCGACCAGCTCAAGGGCTGGAAGCGGATCTATGCCGACGACATCGCCGTGATCCACGTGCGCGACAGCGCTGATGGCGCGGCGGCGCCTTCGAAGTGAGGATCTGCTCCAGCGCGCGTCTTCGGCCTCGGCGACTTCATCAGATGGTTCCTTCCGGCAAGCCGACCCTGACAGATCCGGCGCGTCCCGACCCGGACCGAGCCGTGGCGATGCTCGTTCTTGCGTTGCTGGCTGTGGTCTCGCTCGTTCCGGTGCTGCTGACGCCCATTCCGGCGATGGTCGATTATCCCAATCACCTTGCCCGCATGTACATTCTGAGCCAGAACGGCACCGCGGGTGCCAATCCGCATTACGAGGTGAGGTGGGCCTTCTACCCCAACCTCGGCATGGACCTGCTGGTCCCGCAGCTGGCGCGGCTGATGAGCGTCGAGAGCGCGACGCGGCTGTTTCTGTTGCTGAGCCAGGTCCTGATCGTCAGCGGTGCGCTGCTGCTCGAATGGGTCAGGAAGGGACGCGTCCATCTCGCCGGCTTCGCCGCGCTCGCTTTCCTCTATTGCCTGCCGTTCAGCTGGGGTTTCGTGAATTTCGAGTTCGGGCTCGGTCTCGCGCTCTGGGGCATCGCCGTCTATCTGATGCTGGCCGAAGGCCCCTGGCCGCTGCGCTTCGCCGCCAATCTGATCATCGTCGCCGCGCTCTATGTGGCGCATTTCTTTTCGCTCGGCATCTACGGCGCGACGCTCGGCCTGTTCGAGCTGTCGCGCATCCGCCAAGGGCGGGTCGCGTATCCGGTCGCGGCCGCGCGGCTTGGCGCGCTGGCCCTGCCGGCGCTTGCGCTGCTCGCGATCATGCATGTCACGGCAGGCGCGATCGGAAGCGAAGGCAACGATTGGTTCGCTGCATTCAAGCCGGTCTGGCCGCTCCGCATCATGAACGGCTACAACCTCACGGCCGCGGCGGTGACCGGCCTCGTGCTGATGACCGCGCTGCTGTTCGCCGCACGGCGCGACGTTCTCAGGCTGGAGGCGGCTGGGATCTGGCTCGCAATCGGTTTTGCGCTGCTTTACCTCGTCATTCCCTCGAAGCTGTTCGGAACCTCGTTCGTCGACCTTCGCATGATTCCCGCAGCGGCGCTGATCCTGCCGGCGTTCTGCTCGCTGTCGTTGCCGAGCCGGGCGTGGAGAATGGCTGTTCTCGCTGCGATCAGCGGCATCATATTGCTCAACGTCGCCGTCGTGCTAGCGGTCTGGCTGCCTTACCGCGCCGACTATGCGGCGATGATCGCCTCGTTCGAGAGGATCGATCGCGGCTCGCGCGTTCTCGTCGGCAGCACGGACGACAAGGGGGATCCGCCTTTCGCCGACCTCACCTCCTATCCGATGTATTATGCGCCGACGCTGGCAGTGCATTATGCCGGCGCGTTCGTGCCCAACCTGTTCACCGAAACGGGCAAGCAGCCCGTGCGGCCGCGCGAGGCGGTGCGCAACATTGCCGTTCCCTATGGCGGACCGGTGCCGTCAGCCCTGCTTGCCGCGATCGCGACGGGCCGGCCGCCGGCGGACGCCCCGCAATTCATCCGCACCTGGGACCGGGATTTCGACTACCTCTATGTGCTGGGATCGCCGGCCGCAAATCCGCTGCCGGAGCGGCTGGAGGTGCTGGAGACCTCGAAGCGGTTTGTCCTCTACCGGATTCGCCGTAAGCCCTAGAGCACAGCCGCGGCGGCCAAAAGCGTGGTTAACCGCACTTCACCATTCCGATCCGCCGCCCTCACCAATGCTCCGGGCGATAGAGCCTTAACGGTTGCGGCAAGGCGACCTTAACCACCTGCTCATAGACTTCCGCCCCTCAAACCCAGCCGGACTCCTTTCGCATGGCGGCCAGTTCCAAATCGATCCGCTACAGCCTCGTCATCCCCGTGTTCAACGAGGAGGCCGTCTTGCCGGTGCTGCTCCGCCGGCTCGACCAGGTCATGTCCAGGCTCGACGGGCCGGCAGAAGCGATCTTCGTCGACGACGGCAGCAGCGATTCCAGCTCGATCGTGCTGCGGGCGCTCGCCGTGCGCGACACGCGCTTTCGCTACATCGGCCTCTCGCGCAATTTCGGCCACCAGATCGCCATCACCGCCGGCATGGACGCCGCGCAGGGTGACGCGGTCATCGTCATGGATGCCGATTTGCAGGATCCGCCCGAAGTGATCGAGCAATTGATCGCGAAGTGGAAGGAAGGCAACGACATCGTCCACGCCCGCCGCCTGTCGCGCGAGGGCGAGAGCCGCTTCAAGCGCGCGACCGCGCATCTGTTCTACCGGCTGCTCGGCAGGATGTCCTCCGTCGGCATCCCCGCCGATGTCGGCGACTTCCGCCTGATCGATCGCAAGGTGCTGGACGCGCTGAGGCAGATGCCGGAGCAGGATCGCTTCGTGCGCGGCATGATCGCCTGGCTCGGCTTCCGCCAGGCCGAGGTGGCCTTCCACCGCCTCGAGCGAGCCGCGGGCGAAACCAAATACCCGCTGTTCAAGATGGTACGCCTCGCGGTGAACGCCGCGCTCGGCTTTTCCGATCTGCCCTTGCGGCTTGCGATCTGGTGCGGATTGACGGTCTCGGGACTTGCGCTGCTCTATGGCGGCTGGGTGATCCTGTTGTGGCTCAGCAAGGACAGCCATCTCGTGACCGGCTGGTCCTCGACGATCGTCGTCGTGTCGCTGCTGTGCGGCATCAACATGCTGATGACCGGCATTGTCGGGCTCTATGTCGGCCGCATCCATGCCGAGGTGAAACGCCGCCCGCTCTACGTCGTGCAGGCGCGCATCGGCTTCGATCGCGGCGAGACCGCGGCGACCCCCGCGATCCACGCCGTCAACGAGTGACTTAAGCGCATGGCCGAGCTGTTCGACGGCTACCACGACAATTACCGCGAGGTGGTGCAATCCTCGATCGACTTCTCGGGCCTGCCGCATGATTTCTTCATGCGCGCGAAGGCCGACCTGCTGCGCGACCTGATCGCGCAACGGCTGGGCACGGAGAGGCCGGACATGCTCGACGTCGGCTGCGGGGTCGGCAGCCTTCACCCGCTGCTGCACGGCATGGTCGGCCGCCTCAGCGGCATCGACGTCTCGTCCGCCAGCCTGACGCAGGCGCGCGCACATAACGCTGCGGTCGACTACCGGGAGTATGACGGCCGCACGTTTCCGTTCGCCGATTCCAGCTTCGACCTGGTCACCGCCATCTGCGTGATGCACCATATCGCGCCGGCCGAATGGGCGCCATTCATCGCCGAGATGCGGCGCGTGACGCGCCCCGGCGGGCTCGTCTGCGTGATCGAGCACAATCCGTACAATCCGCTGACGCGCCTGGCCGTTGCGCGCTGTGAGTTCGATCGGGACGCCGTGTTGCTCGGGGCCGGCACGACCCGTAAGCTGATGGCGGCGAGTGGCCTGCGCGAGATCGGCGCCCGGCACTTCCTGCTGCTGCCCTGGGCCACCAAACCGGCCCGGCGCCTCGAACGGGCGCTGAGCGGGGTTTGGCTCGGCGGCCAATACGCCGCGTTCGGGACCGTTTGAACTTATCTTTGCGGCGTCTCACGCCGCTTGTGCACGACCGCAACATCGTCGCCGTAGACACGCTGCCATTCCGGCAGCCGGTCGAGCAGCGCAACGGCCGGCGTGCCAGGGGCAAGCAGCGTCGCGCCGATCCTGTACTCGTCGAGCAGCTTGAGAAGATCTCCGAGATCGATCAGCGCCAATGCACGGTTGTAGCGGTCGATGAACGGCCCGCCGTAGAGCTCGCCGCGGCCATCGATGAAGGTGGGAATGCCGGCAAAGATCAGATAGCCGCCGAAGGAATAATCGTTGAGCACGCGCTCCGTCTTGGCGAGGCCGGCTCGGGCGATGGCGGCCTCGGGCGTGATGATCGGCGCCGGCCGGATGTCGCGTGCCAGCGCGAGGGCGCTGATCGCGGCCAAGACACCAAATGCAGCCAGGTTCAAGCCGCGCGAGGAGCCTTCGCTCTCGCGTTCGCTCGGCCCGCCGAACGTCCGGCCCAGCGGGGCCGCGAGATAGAGCGGCGCCAGCATGGCAAGCAGATCCGCATTGCGCATTTGCGCCAGCGCGAAATGGAGCAGGCCGATCACCACGAGGGTCCGCACGACCGGCAGCGTCACGCCCCGCGAGAGGGCGAAGATGCTCCCCAGCAGCAGCAGCTCGAAACCGCCGATGCGGCTGAAATCCTGCGGCCGCCATTCCATGATCCAGGCGAGCGCGGAGCCGAGGCCGAGCGTCGTCAGCGGCATCAGCAGCGGTTCCGGGCCGTGCGGCGTCAGGCAGGACGCCGCCAGGGCAAGCGCCGAGAACGGCAGCCATCGCAGCAGCACGCGGGGCCATTGGCTTGGCGGCTCGCGCAGCAGCGCCTCGAGCACCACAGGGCCGATCAGCCCGAGCGCCAGCACCACGCTGCCGTGCAGGTTGCTCCACAGCACCAGGAGCGGCAGGGCCCAATAGGGCGGAGGCGTGTTGCGATCCATGCAGCGAACCAGCGCAGCCGCCCAGGTCACCATCAGCGGCAGCACGAGGACATGTGGCCGCGCCAGCATGTGCGGCGCCAGCAGGATGAGGGCCGCGATCACCATCAGCAACGTCAGGGCCGGCGAAAGCTCCCGCAGCAGGAAGTACGTGAGCAGGCCGAAGGCGAGCGCGATCGCCGCGGCGGCGATGGCGACGACGCCCGGCCAGCCGGCCAGCGCGTAGACGGCGGCATAGATGACCTCGGACAGCCATTCGAAGGTGATCCAGGGCGCGCCGTGCTTGGAAAAGGAAAACAGGTCGCTCGTCGGCAGCGTGCCATGCGCGATGATCCAGCGTCCGACCTCGATGTGGGAATAGCTGTCGGGATCGCCGAGCAATCGCGGGCCGATCGCCAGCAACACGGCATAGAGGAAAAGCCCCACCGCCCAAGGGAGCACTGCACGTGCAGAGAACGGTTGAACCGCGCTGTGGACGACCTGATCAGTCATGGCGGCCGAAAATAGGCCGCAAGCGTTAAGTTCTTCTTTAGTGTTTCGCGCATTCGCGACAGCGCGCTATCCGAACAGATCGATCAGGAGCAATGCGGCGCTTGTGAACAGCCCTGCAACCGGCATCCAGATGGGCACGACGAACACGCCGGCAGGAGGTGCCGCTTCCTTCGTCTTGATCCGGAGAAGGGCCAGGTTGACCAGAACGAAGATCCCAAGCGTCAGGCGGGAGGTCCATTCGGCCAGTCCGGTCAAGGGAACGCCGAGGCCGAGGATCAGGATGGCGCCGATGCCGAAGAGCGTAGCGACCACCGGCGCGCCACTTCTGGCGTTCACCCGGGCGAGGAGGGCCGGAAGGCTGCCCTGGTCCGCAAGCCCGTACAGCACACGTCCGATCATCAGCATGTGAACGATGATTCCGTTGACGGTCGCAACGATCGCGACGACGCTCAGGACCCAGAGGGGAAGACCGGTCAAGCGCTGAAACACCAGGGCAAGCGGGGCCGAGGCTTGCGCGAGCTCGGCCGGGGGCACCGCAACCACCGCAACCCAGACCACAACCATGTAGAGGAGCGCCGTCACGCCGAGGGTGATGAGCAGCGCCCAAGGCAAGGTCCGGGAAGGATTCTTCATTTCCTCGGAGATGTTCACCAGATGCTCGAACCCGATGAACGCAAACACGGCAAGCAGTGACGTCTGTGCGATCCCGCGCCAAGCCGCGTTATCGCTGATGGGGGCCCACAATTCGGGCAGCCGGGAGACCAGGGCGTCGCCCTGAACCAACCCGGCGCCGACAATGAGGACCAATCCTCCGATCTCCACGACCGTCATCAACCCGGCGAAGCTGATGGACTGAACCGCGGACAGGCAGGCGATCGCACCCATCGCGAGCACGACGCCCGCGATGATCCAGCCGGCAGGCAGCGGCAGGAAAACGCCGATATAGCCGGCACTCCCGACCGTGATGGTCGCGCCGGAGATTGTCGCCGCGGCAACGACGAGCAGCCCTGTGGCGCCGGAGAGCCAGTTTCGATGGAATGCGGCCTGGACATAGGCGGCCTCGCTCGCCGCAACCGGAAGCCGCGTGCCCAGCTCGGCAAAGGTGCCGGCCGTCACGCCCATCACGACCGCCGCAGCGAGGAACGCCAGAGGCGCGTGCATTCCGCTCCGCGCGGCGGCCGCTCCGACCAGGACGTAGATGCCGGCGCCGATCGTCACGCCGAGCCCGTAGAGCACGGCGTGCGTCAGCGTGAGCGATCTGATCAGCTTCGTAGAACCGAGCGAAGCTTTCCTGATGCCGGCCAGCTGACCGGCATCTGTTCCGACCTCCTTCATGGCGAGATCTCAGTGCGAGAACAGAATCGGGATCGGCGGCTTGGACAGCAGCCCCCTGGTCGCGCCGCCGAGCACGAATTCCCGCCACCTCGGCGTTCCGTACGCACCCATCACGAGGACGTCGATGTCGCGAGATAACACGTAGGTTCCGAGGACCTCGCCGATCGGCTTGCCGCCGGCATCGATCTCGTCCAGCACGACCTCGATGCCGTGACGAGCCAAGTTCTTCGCCAGTTCTTCGGCAGAATGTTTCGAACCCAGGGCCTTTTCATTGGTGACAGTCACGACGCGCACCTTCTTCGCCGCTTCGAGCAAAGGAAGCGCGTCGGAAACCGCTCGTGCGGCGGTGCGGCTGAAGTCCCAAGCCACGCAAACGGCATCGAGCCGGAATGGACGCGACCGCGGAGCAGCGGGGAGGATCAGCGTCGGCCTGCCGGATTCGAAGATCACCTCCTCGGCGTATCCCCGATCATGGGAGTCCGGCACCGCCATGATCGTGAGATCGCGAAGCCTTGCATAGTCGACCAGCAGTGCCGCCTCGCTTGCGGTTGCACATTGCTCGAAGATGGTCTCATGCCGAATGCCGGATTTCACGGCCGACGTTTCGAATGCCGCCAGCAGCGTTGTCGCATTCTGGCGGCTCTTGGCGGCCTCTCGCGCAACAAGCGCGGGTATGTCCAGGATGGCATCCCCGATCAGGCTCCCGCGCACTTCCGCATGAACCTCGCAGGAAATGGCTGCGAGGTGCGCATCCACAACGGCGGCAATTGCAACCGCGCCGTCGATCACCGAAACCGGCGTCGGTTCCGGATAGCTCGTCAGGGTCAGCAGAACATCCTTGAAAGCCATGTATCCCTCCTTTGACGAGCGGGAGTCTAGTGCGGTCGAGGTCCCCTCTCTTGACCGACCGCAACCGCTTCAGCGGGATGGCTGTGGCAAAACGGCCCAGGCGGGAAGTCAGCCAGCAGAATGCCAGCTCGCGAAGGCGCGCTTGAAAAAACAAAAAACGCGGCGTATCCGCCGCGTTTTTCGATAGTCGGTTGCCGCTTGGAATTACGCCTGCGGCTGCGGCTCGAGGCCGGGATCCGGATCGGGCCGCGGGCGCGGCTTGCCGGCCGGAGGCACGGCGGAGGCGCGCGGGGTGGTCGGCTCGAGCACGGACTCGCGGTTCGGCTTCTTGCCCTTGAGCAGGTCGACGATCTCATCGCCGGTCAGCGTCTCGAACTCGAGCAGGCCCTTGGCCAGCGTCTCGAGATCGGCGCGCTTCTCGGTGAGGATGCGGGTCGCTTCCTTGTAGCCTTCCTCGACCAGGCGCTTGATCTCGGAATCGATCTTCTGGACGGTGGCTTCGGAGGCGTTCTGCGTGCGCGACACCGACATGCCGAGGAAGACCTCGTCCTGGTTCTCGCCATAGGAGACGGTGCCGAGCTCTTCCGACAGGCCCCAGCGCGTCACCATCATGCGGGCCAGGCGCGTGGCCTGCTCGATGTCGGAGGCCGCGCCCGAGGTCACCTTCTCGCGGCCGAAGATCAACTCTTCGGCAACGCGGCCGCCCATCATGATGGCGAGGCGCGAGGTCATCTGCTCCAGCGACATCGACAGCTTGTCGCGCTCGGGCAGCTGCATGACCATGCCGAGCGCACGGCCGCGCGGGATGATGGTCGCCTTGTGGATCGGATCGGTCGCGGGCACGTTGAGGCCGACGATGGCGTGGCCGCCCTCGTGATAGGCCGTCAGCAGCTTCTCTTCCTCGGTCATGACGAGCGACTTGCGCTCGGCGCCCATCATCACCTTGTCCTTGGCTTCCTCGAATTCGGCCTGCGTCACCATCCGCTTGTTGCGGCGGGCGGCGGTCAAAGCGGCCTCGTTGACGAGGTTCATCAGGTCGGCGCCGGAGAAGCCCGGGGTGCCGCGCGCGATGGTCTTGAGGTTGATATCGGGCGCCAGCGGAACTTTACGAACATGCACCTTCAGGATCTGCTCGCGGCCGACGACGTCGGGGTTCGGCACCACGACCTGGCGGTCGAAGCGGCCCGGACGCAGCAGCGCGGGATCGAGCACGTCGGGACGGTTGGTGGCCGCGATCAGGATCACGCCCTCGTTGGCCTCGAAGCCGTCCATCTCGACCAGCAGTTGGTTCAGCGTCTGCTCGCGCTCGTCATTGCCGCCGCCGAGGCCGGCGCCACGGTGACGACCGACGGCATCGATTTCGTCGATGAAGATGATGCAGGGCGCGTTCTTCTTGGCCTGCTCGAACATGTCGCGGACGCGGCTCGCGCCGACGCCGACGAACATCTCGACGAAGTCCGAGCCGGAGATGGTGAAGAACGGCACGTTGGCTTCGCCCGCGACCGCACGCGCGATCAGGGTCTTACCGGTGCCGGGAGGGCCAACCAGCAGCACGCCGCGCGGAATGCGGCCGCCGAGGCGCTGGAATTTGCCGGGGTCGCGCAGGAACTCGACGATCTCCTGCAGGTCCTGCTTGGCTTCGTCGACGCCGGCGACGTCCTCGAAGGTGACGCGGCCATGGGCCTCCGTGAGCATCTTCGCGCGGGACTTGCCGAAGCCCATCGCCTTGCCGGCGCCGCCCTGCATCTGCCGCGACAGGAAGATCCAGACGCCGATCAGCGCGATGAAGGGCAGCCAGGAGACCAAGAGCGAGACGAACCACGGCACGTTGTCGCCCGGCGGCTTCGCGGTGATCTGCACCTTGCTGTCATAGAGGCGCTTCACCAGCGTCGGATCGTTCGGCGCGTAGGTCTGGAAGCTGGAGCCGTTGGTGAAGGTGCCGTGGATGTCCGGCCCCTGGATCACGACGTCGCGCACATTGCCGCGGTCAACTTCGCTCAGCAGCTGGGAGAAGGCGATGTCCTGCGAGGAGGCCCGCTGACCCGGATTCTGGAAGAGCGTGAACAACGCCAACAGCAGCAAGACAATGATGACCCAGAGGGCGAAATTGCGCAGATTGGCGTTCATCGATCTTCCTTCGTGGTCGCGCGGATCGCGGCCCTGATCCTTGGGTCGTTACATTCCGTCAATGCGAGGAAACCCCAAGGAATCCTCATCGTTAGACGCATACAATTTAGGTGCCGCCCCGGTCGCTGCCAAGGGAACGAGATGGGACTATTTATCCCATCTTAGCGCGATTCCCGCTGAAATCATGGCATCCGAACCCGGGTTTTTCCTGCCTGGTTAAGGTGGCCTGACGGCACGGCCGCGAATTGACCGGTGTCATGATCCGCTCTCTTCGCACTCATCTGCCCTTGCGCCGCCGGGCCGGCGCCGGCCCGATCTGGATACGCCCACCGGCGAGGCTGATCAAGGCTCCCGCGAGGGTCTGCTTCAGGATCGGCCGGCCATTTGCGGCTGCGCCGGGGCCGGCGATCGCCCGATCAAGCACGGACATCAGGGTTTCGACCTTGCCAAGTTCCGCCGGCCCTTCATGGCCGAGCGCGTTGATGGCCCGCAGCAAGAGCCGCAGCCGCACCTCCTCCGGCAGGGCGGCAAAGGCCGAGGCCTCGAAGCTCCTGGCGCCCGCCTGCGGCGCATCGCCGCGATCCCGCAATCGGAGGAAACGCTCGGCGCCGTCCGCGAGCAGCTCGACCGCCGCATTGGCCCGCGCCAGCCTTGCCGCGAGCCGGGCCAGATTTCTGGCATCACCGCCCTCGGCCGCGAGGAGCGGCAGCAGCGCGCGCAGCCGCGGCCGTGTGAAGGCGGTGTCCCGGTTGGTCGGGTCCTCGGCAAAGCCGATCCTCGCCCGCCGCAGGGTCGCGATCAGCTGCGATTTCGCAACGTCGAGCAACGGACGCGCCAGCACGATTCCGTCGCGCTCGGAGAAAGGAGCCATGGCCGAGAGCCCGGCGAGTCCGCTGCCGCGCAACAGCCGCATCAACAGGGTCTCGGCCTGGTCGTCGCGGGTGTGGGCCGTCAGGATATGGCTCGCGCCGGCGGCCCGGGCGGCCTTTGCGAGCAGGCGATAGCGGGCCTCGCGCGCGGCGGCAGGCAAGCCCGTCCTCGGCTTTTCGCCGCGCCAGCGCAGGGTCCGGTGCGGCAATCCGAGCGCGGCGGCGAGCCGCTTGACCTCGCGCGCCTCGCGGGCGGCTTCCGGACGCAGGCCGTGATCGATGGTGACCACCGTGATTTGCGGGCCTCGCGCGAGGCTGCGCTGCCAGCGCGCAGCAAGCCACATCAGGGCAACCGAGTCGGGCCCGCCGGAGACCGCGAGCACCAGCGCCGGGGCATCTCTCAGGCCCGCGAAGAGCCGCCTCGCCTCGCGCGCCGAGATCGGTGAATTGTCGTCGCCTGACATGACGCTGCAATCGTCCGCGGGAATGGACCGAATGTTTAGCGCAACGCCATCCGCTTTGTCAGCGGATCAGCACTTCACCCGCTTCTGCTCGCGATCGACCGTGGCTTTGACGCCGGCGGAGGCGCGCGGATATTTGCGGCCGATCTCGCCGAAGGCGGCGCAGGCCGCCTCCTTCTCCTTCAGCGCGGCAAGCGACTGGCCGAGCCGCAGCAGCGCGTCCGGAGCCTTGGCCGATTTCTCGTATTTGGTGGTGACGGCGAGGAAGGCTTCGGCGGAATCGCGATATTGCTGACGCTGGAAATAGCTTTCGCCGAGCCAATATTGGGCGTCGCCGACCAGCGGATCGCTCGGAAATTTCTGCGTGAAGTTCTTCATGGTCTGCTCGGCGAGCGCGTAGTCCTTGCGCTGCATGTAGCCTATGCCGAGGTCGAACTCGTCGCGCGGCGTCGCCGAGGGCGGCAGGGTGGCCAGAGCAGCGCCACCATCCGGTGCGGGATAGCCCGATTGTGCCGGCGGATAGCCGGGCTGCGCGGCCGGCGGCACGCCTTGCTGGTAGCGGGGGCTGGTGTTGGCGAGATCGAGCGGCTCGCCCGCATTGCGGCCGCCGCCAGGCGTGACCGCCGGCATCGGCTGCTGCCCGCCGCCGAGCGCACGGGGCGCACCGGGCGCATTCGGGTTCTGGTTCGGGTCGAAGGCATCGCCGCGGCGGCGCGTGCCGGGGGCGCCGGGCGCCGGCTGCTCCTGGACGATCGGCGCGGGCGCGGCGATCTGCGGCGGCTGGTAGCTCGGCTGCGCGGCCTGCTGTTGCGGCGGCTGGCGATAGCCGGGTGAGACCTGACCTGGGGCAACCTGGCTCGGTGCGATCTGCGCGGGCGGCATCGCCGCGACGTTGGGTGCCTGCCCGGGCCCCCCTTGCGCGCCGCCCTCGAGCGCCCGCAGGCGCTCTTCGAGCTGGCGGTTACGATATTGCAGCTCCTCGTTCTGGCCGGTGAGCTGGCGCAGCCGGTTCTCCAGCCGCTCGATCCGCATCTCCGGATCGGCATCATCCGACTGCCCGTAGACCGATTGCGCAAGCGCGGGCGAGCACAAGGAGAGCAGCGCGGCGGTCGCCACGGTGCCGGTAAAAGCCTTAAATCTGGACGACATCTTGCCCTGACGACGAAAGCGAATGGCCTGCGACGGAACCCTCGACGCGCCACACATTGAAGTGGAGTACGCCAAAAATGTGACTGATACCAAGGGGTTTTCAGTCACAGAATGCCGAAACGAAACCGGCGCCCGTGAGGGCGCCGGCATCATCCAATTCCAAAGCTGAACGGCACCTGACTGACCGCCCGCGACCTGACCGATCGTCAGGAGCTCGCGTTCAGGACAGTGACCGCGCGGCGGTTCTGCGACCAGCAGGAGATGTCGTTACAGACGGCGACCGGCCGTTCCTTGCCGTAGGAAATCGTGCGCATGCGGTTCGGGTCGATGCCGCGCGAGGCGAGGAACGAACGCACCGACTGGGCACGGCGGGCGCCGAGCGCGATGTTGTATTCGCGGGTGCCGCGCTCGTCGGCATGACCTTCGATGGTGAAGGAGTAGCGCGGATAGCTCTGCAGCCATTGCGCCTGCTTCTCCAGGGTCACGATCGCCTGCGGCGTCAGATCGGTCTGGTCGCTTTCGAAGAACACGCGGTCGCCGACGTTGACGACGAAGTCCTGCTGGCTGCCAGGCGTCGCCGCATTGGCCATCGCATCCGTCGCGGCATTCTTGTTGGCGCAGGCGCCCATCGACAGCGCGACGGCGAGCACCGCGGCCAGCTTCAATCCCTGGAGGATACGCATAGGATGTCTCATTCCGGAGCCTCCACGCTCACGTTAGTCCACTGCTGTCCGGTCTACAGGGGGTTGGTTAAGCGAACGTTCCGTCAACCTTGACGGAACCTTGCCTCAGCCGGTCAAATGCCCCCAACCAGCGAAAAGCAAACGTCATGGTTAATGGGTTGTAAATGTGGCGCGAGGGTGAAGGCAAGCCGCGTCGACGGGCAAAAACGCCGAGTCTGCTGAAATCTTGGGCCCTGCCTACCGCGGCCGCCTCCCGACGAACCGCTCGCCCGTCAGGCCACAGTGACCGCCGGATCAGGACTCAAGGGTGCCGAAGCGAATACCCGTCGGGACACGGGCTCACCGGCACGATTGAACAGCATCCTGCGCTCAAAGGCGCTCGAGCGCATGATGGGAAAGCGCGTCAAGACCCGATCCCGGAGCGTCGCGAAATCGGAAGCCATCAAGACCACCTTCCGCGAATGCCAGCCGGGAAACGGACGCGGCTCGGTAAGGGTCTCATGAAGAAAGACGCGGCGATAGAACGCCTGGTGATCGGTACGCACCATCGCAAGTCCGAGATCGGCATTGAAATGGTCGCAGGCCAGATAGGCCAGCCGCAACGTAAGATAGGGCAATTCATGAAACCGCTGGCTCTTGTCGGGGTCGGCGGCAAAGCGCGCCGGATCGACCAAGACCTGGCCCCGGTCGAGCCGAGGATGAACGACGTCACCGAACAGTTCCGTCGTATAGGACATCCGCTGCTCCGACGTCAGAACGTGAAGGCGGAGAGAACTGCTGAGTTCTCCGTCGAGATATATGCCGAATATCCAGGCGTTGGGCGCGTCATCGTAAGTGTCGACGATCCGCTGGGACGCCGACGGCGAGATCAATCCGCCGTGCAGATAGGCCCGGTAGCGCATCGCGTAAATCGCATCTCGCTCCTCGGCAGTCTCGACGAGGCGATAGTCGACGCGCTCAAACAGCCCTGCTCCCCGCATTTCGAGCGGCGCTCGCGGCTCGGCTCGTGACTTCATCTGATACTCCCGACACTCCAGCAACTTCTGCGAGCGCCCCCGAAGATTAATGACTCCTTAATAAAATTGCAAAGGCTTAGAATCGTTAGGGTTAAGGATTGGGCCCGCAAGAATCCGGGGTGCGCGACGGCATCGAAGGGATGAAGCTAGCCGAATGACCGCGAGGAAATCGCGACGATCTGGTCGTCGGGCATGCGACGGCCGTGCGAGGCATTGAGCAATTGGCGGACTCGTACTGCGGGGACGGGCCGGCTGAACAGATAGCCCTGCCCTTCAGTGACCGTGCCGTCGGCGCTGATCAGCTCGAGCTGCTCGTTGGTCTCGATCCCTTCGACCACGACGGACATGCCGAGGTCCGCCGACAGTCGCGCCACGCCACGCAGCAGCGTCAGCGGCCGATCGGCATCGATGCCTTCGAGGAACGACCGATCGATCTTCACCTTCTGCATCGGGAAATTGTGCAGGTAGCTGAGGCTGGAATAGCCGGTGCCGAAATCATCGAGCGAGATGCGCACGCCGAGCGCGTGCAATTGCGACAGGATGTCGTGAGTGAGCTGGGTATTGCGCAGCAAAGACGACTCGGTGATCTCGATCTCCAGACGATGCGCCGGCAGGCCCGACACTTCGAGCGCGTAGCGGATTTCGCTCAAGACGTCGCGCTGGTGGAATTGTTGCGGCGAGAAATTGACCGCGACGCTGACACCCTCCGGCCACTTCATGCATTCCATGCAGGCACGGCGCAGGATCCAACGGCCGAGATCGACGATCAGGCCCATCTCCTCGGCGACGGGGATGATGTCGACCGGCGACACCGTGCCGCGCACCGGATGATTCCAGCGCAGCAGCGCCTCACAGGCAGTGATCTTGCCGGATTTCAGGTTGACCAGCGGCTGGTAGAACAGTTCGAACTCCTCGTTGGCGAGCGCCTTGCGCAGGTCGAGCTCCAGCGTGCGGCGCGCCTCGACGATCGCCGCCATCTCGTCGCGGAAGAAGCAATAGGTTCCGCGCCCGTCGGCCTTGGCGCGGTACAGCGCCATGTCGGCGTTCTTGAGCAGCGTATCGGCGCTGGCCCCCTCCGGCGAGGTCAGCGCGATGCCGACGCTTGCGCCGATCTCGACCAGATGGTTGTCGATGCGGTAGCGCTCGCTCAGTCGCTCGACGACGCGGCGGGCAAGGCTCGCTGCGTCCTCGGGCGAGGCGAGATTTTGCTGGAAGACAACGAATTCGTCTCCGCCGAAACGCGCCACGAAATCCTCGGGACGCAGCATCTCGCGCAGGCGATTGGCGACCGCGCACAGGAGCTGGTCGCCGCAGGGATGACCGAGCGTGTCGTTGACCTGCTTGAACTCGTCGAGATCGATGAACAGGAGGGCCGACAGGCGATCGGCATCGCGCGAGGCCGCCAGCAGCCGTTCGATCTCGTCGCGGAAATGCACGCGGTTCGGGAGCGCCGTCAGCTCGTCGTAGCGGGCGAGATGGGTGATCTTGGCCTCGGCATTTCGCCGCTCGGTAATGTCTTCGAGCAGCACGACTGCGCCGCCGTCAGCCATCGGCTGCACCGTCCAGGACAATGACCGGTTTCTCTCCACGTCGGGATCGTCCGTGACGATCTCCCCCGCGTGCGAACTCTCGATCTCGGCCAGAATCAACTCGCCGCTCGCAGCGGAAATGGAGCCGCAATTGACGCACGCGGCCATGATATCGGCGGCGCTCGCACCACTGCGGACGAGATCCTCCGGCAGGTTCAGCATCTGGCTGAACCGATGGTTCATCACCGCGAGCTGCCTGTCGAGGCGGAACATGCACAGGCCGTGCGGCATGTTGTTCAGAGCGGTATCGAACTGGCCAGCGAGCGCCGCCTCGCGCTCACGAGCCACGACCGCCCGCATGAATATTCTGTGCAGATTGGCCGAGAGCTGCATGATTGCGAGCAGGAACGCGGCGCTCACAACCGACATGGCGATGTAGTAGGGCGTGCCATGCCATGCCAGTGCAACGACTGCCGGACCGAACATCAGGGCGGCTTGCAGATGGTATATCGACGGCCGTCCGTAAGCTCGTCCGGCACCTCCGCCCACGATTCCAGTGGTGATGGAGAGGGCGATCATGTGAACGACGGCGTCGTCAGTGCTGACCAGAGCCAGCGAGCACCACGTACCGATCGCAGCTGCCTGGATCAATGCGCCGACCAGGTAGCGCTTCTGCCAAAGTGCGGCTTCTTCGGGGGTCAGGCTGGCCTTGCGCGGCAGGAACCGCTTCAAATCGAACAGGCGGATCGCCCCGGCCAGAATGATGAACCCGACCGTTGCCCAGGTCAGAACCTGTCCGGTCCTCAGCGCCGTGATGGCCGCCCCGATGGCCACGAAGACGATGCCCGCAAGCAGCGGACCGGGCGCTTCGAACAGCGAATCGATCAGCGCGGCCGAAACTTTCGGCGCGCCCTGTCCTCGATCGGGTTCTCCGCTCTGGCTTGCAAGCTTCATCTGGATTTGTACGCGCGTCCTGTTCGGCGCGTAGTCTTACCCAGCCGAGATGAAGCTTTTCTGAGGGAACATCGTTAAAGTCAGGTTGTTTTTCGGCAATAGCGAAATGATTTCCGCTTAGATATCAAAGAGGTAGGCAAGCCTTGCCGAGCACAAGGTGAAAGAAGTATTGCGCTGCGCACACAACCTCGGAAAAATCGCCGCGGTTTTTCGAAAACATCGCCCGTCTGAACGCGCGATGTCTCAACTGCGCCGTGGTCAGCCCGACGTCGAGGACAACAGCGGCGACCATGCCGGGTCCGAGGCAAAGCCCGGCGTCGGCACCTTCAATTCGTTGCGGCCAGAGATGTCGACCGAGTACAGCGACGGCCCGCCATTGCCGCCGGGATCCCGGAAGAACATCAGCACGCGGCCGTTCGGCGAGAAGGTCGGGCCTTCGTTGTGGAAGCCGGAGGTAAGCAGCCGTTCGCCGGAGCCGTCCGGCTTCATGACGCCGATCGCGAACTGCCCCCCACCCTGCCGGGTGAAGGCGATATAGTCGCCCTTCGGCGACCACACCGGCGTCGAATAGCTGGCGTTGGTGTCGTCCTTGGAGAAGGAGATGCGCTGCGCCTGTCCGCCGCCCGCGCTCATCACGTAGATCTGCGACCTGCCGCCGCGATCGGACTCGAAGCAGATGCGGCTGCCGTCCGGCGAATAGGATGGCGAGGTGTCGATCGCCGGCGTGTCGGTGAGACGCGTGGTCGAGCGCGAGCGCAGATCCATCACGAACAGGTTGGAATTGCCGCCCTGCTGCAGGCTCATGATGACGCGCTGGCCGTCCGGCGAGAAGCGCGGCGCAAAGGTCATGCCAGGGAAATTGCCGACGATCTCGCGCTGGCCGGTCTCGATGTTGTAGAGATAGACCTTCGGATCACCCTGGCCGAACTCCATATAGGTGATCTCTTGCGAGTTCGGCGAGAAGCGCGGCGTCAGCACGAGATCGGAGCCGCGGGTCAGATAGCGCACATTGGCGCCGTCCTGGTCCATGATCGCGAGCCGCTTGACGCGGCGCTCCTTCGGCCCGGTCTCGTCCACGAACACGACGCGGCTGTCGAAATAGCCCTTCTCGCCGGTCATGCGCTCGTAGATCTGGTCGGAGATGATGTGGGCGATGCGGCGCCAATATTCCGGCGAGGTGAAATATTGCTGGCCGGCGAGCTGCTGGCCGGAGATGACGTCCCACAGGCGGAATTCGGCCTTGAGCCGGCCGTCCGGCTGCCGCGTCATGCGACCGGTGACGAGCGCCTGCGCGTTGATGGTCTTCCAGTTCTGGAATTGCGGCGCGACATCCATGTTGTTGATGCGCTCGATGAAGGCCGCCTGGTCGATCGGCGCGAACAGGCCCGAGCGCTTGAGATTGTTGGTGATGACCTGCGTGACGCCGTTGCCGACGTCGCCGTCGGAGGCCGAGCCCGGCAGGAAGTTGCTGATCGCGATCGGGATCGGCTGGAATTCGGTGGGGTCGATGCGAAGGCGCCCCTGCTGGGCCTGGCCAAGAGCACGCCCGCCCCCGAGCATCGCGAGCGTCGATCCCGTCAGGGTCATGAAGCGGCGGCGGTTCATCGATCGGACGTCATTCATTGCAAAATTCTTTTGTTCGGATGTCACAACATATCTTTCAGGCCGAAAGTCATCGGGATGAGCTTCCAGCTGTCGTACTGCTGCTTCGGCAGGAACGAATAGACCTGGCACTGCACGATAGCGCGCTTGGCGCTCTCGGCGACCGCCTGGGCGATCGACCGCGAGGGCCCTCGCACAGCGACGATGATGGGCTCGGAGGCGAGCGAGCCATCGACCTTCATGGGAATGTCGATGTCGGCTTCGTAGAGATTGGCGTCCTGCCCATTATAGGTCGGCGTGAAGCAGCGCTTGACGGCGCCCTGGAAGGCGCCTTGCCAGGTTGCGACGTTGTTGGCCGCCGTCCCGGTCGCCGCCCCCAGTGAGGCCGACGCATTCAGCGCCGAGCCGGTCTGCTCGTGCCGGGTCGCGGCGCGCTTGTCGAGGTCGCGCTGGATCTGCGCGGGATCGAAGGTGCGCTCCTTGGGCTTGGGCTGCTGCTGCGGCTGCACCGCCGCGACCTTCTGCTCCACGGGCTTGGGCGGCGGCTTCTTGGTCTCCATCTTCTTCTGCAGCTCGGCGATGGGATCTTCCTTGGCCGGATCAGGCTTCTTTTCCTGCGGCTTCGGCTCTTCCTTCGGCTTGGCCTCGGCCACGGGCTTGGGCGGCTCCGGCTTCTTCTCGACCGGCTTCTCGACGGGCTTCGGCGGCGGCTCCGGTTGGGAGTTGGTCTTGATCAGCTCTTTCTTCTCGGTGACCTTGCCGACGGCGTCTTCTTCGGGCTTGGGTTCGGCGATCTTCTCGACCTTCGGCTTCGGCTCTTCCTTCTTGCCGGTCTTCTGCCCCGCCATCATCTTGGCGAGCTGGTCGGTGGAGATGATGTCAACCGGAAGCGACTCCTCCGGCGCGATGTAGGCCTTGCTGCTGAAGGTGACGAGCCCCCATCCCAGCACGAGGACATGCAGGGCAATCGACGCAACGAGTGTCTTGTCGACGTTCACCTTCACGGCCTCAAGACCCCTGATCCGCTTCCGTGACGAGCGCCAGCTTCTTGAATCCGGCGCCCGAGAGCTGACCCATTACCTTGGCAACGGTGCCGTAATCCGCCTTCTTGTCGGCGCGCAGATAGATGCGCTCCTCGAGCCCACCGCGCGCATCCGTGATCGCCTTCAGCTTCGGGATCAGCTCGTTCAGCGCAATCTCGGTATCGTTGATGAACACCTTGCCCTTGATGTCGACCGACATCTGGATCGGCTTCTGGTCGTTGTTTTCGAGACTCTTGGCGTTGGTCTGCGGCAGGTCGAGCGGAACGCCGACCGTCAACATCGGCGCCGACACCATGAAGATGATGAGCAGCACCAGCATGACGTCGACCATCGGCGTGACGTTGATCTCGGCCACGACCGGCTTGCGCCGGCCGCGGCGCCCGCCGCCGCCGGACGAACTCGCAACGTTCATGGCCATGTTCGCGTGTCCAAATTGCCCTTCACATTATACATGCCGTCCGTCAGCCGCGCTCGTCGATCTGACGGGACAGAATGGCTGAAAATTCATCGGCAAAGCCCTCGAGCCGCTGGGCCTGCCGGTTCACCTCGGAGGTGAACTTATTGTAGAAAATAGTGGCAGGAATGGCGGCGATAAGGCCGACCGCGGTCGCAAACAGCGCCTCGGCGATACCGGGGGCGACCACCGCCAGAGAGGTATTTTTGGAGGCCGCGATCGACTGGAAGCTCGACATGATGCCCCAGACCGTGCCGAACAGGCCGACGAAGGGGCCGGCGGAGCCGACGGTCGCCAGCACCAGAAGGCGCCGTTCCAGCCGTTCGACCTCACGCGCAATCGAGACGTTCATCACCTTGTCGATGCGCATCTGAAGCCCTGCGACCGAGCGGGCATGGCTCTCGAACGAGCGCTTCCACTCGCGCATCGCCGCCACAAAGCAGGCCGCCATGGAATGCGTCGGCTTGGCCGACAGCGTGCGATAGAGCTCCTCGATCGACTCGCCGGACCAGAATGCCTGCTCGAAACGATCCATCGAGCGGCGCGTACGCGCGTAGAGAAAGATCTTGTCGATGGCGATCGCCCAGACCCAGACCGAGCAGGCCAGAAGCCCCAGCATCACCGCTTTCACGATCCAGTGAGCCTGCCAGAACAGCGCAATCAGCGACACGTCGGCGGAGGCAGCAACCGGAAGGGCTGACTGAGCCAATTCGGCCGGATTCATAAGCAGTATCCTCTCAAGGCGATCGTTACCTAATGTCCTTCGGCCAGCAAATCGCGGCCGGTGTTCCCCAACAGCCGCGCTGGACCTGCGCGGCGGGCAAGCCCGCTCAAAGCCTTGTCTTTCTGGGGTGCAGGGCTCGTCCAAAGGCTCGTCAAAAGCCGGCCGCCTGCATTCCCCGCCAAGATGTCAAAACTAAGGGGCCTTGACCCCAGGCCTTGACGTCGGGCTCCGGGCACGCCTGTCCAGCCTTACCAGAGCCCGCCGATGGTTAATGCGGGGTTACCGGCGGCGCATTTGGTTGCAGGAAACGCAGTCCGTGCCGGGGGATGGGGCCGCTGCGCTGCGTCCGGCCACTAGTTCCGCACACTGTGCGCCGGAGGAACCTGCTCTCGCGCCAAAAATTATCCGGAAAATCACTCTCAGCGAGGTCATGCCATGTCCATCAACCCCAAGACGACCGCCGCGATCGGCGATCAACCGCTCCACGGGATGGAAGGGCTGCGAGATGGTCTATCGCCACCACGTCGCGGTGCTGGATGCGCCGGGCCAGACCAGCTCCGAGCCGGTCACGCCCCAGCATGGCGGCGAGAGCCACCGCCGCGCCGCGTAAGCCTGGCGCCTCAGGCGGCCGATGCTGCCTCGGGGCAGTTGGTCAGCCGCGCAGGATTGCCGACCGCCGTGCAGCCAGCGGGGATGTCGCGCGTCACGACGGAGCCGGCACCGATCTTGGCGAGATCGCCGATGCTGATGTCGCCGAGGATGCTCGCACCCGCGCCGATGAAGACGCCGCGGCCAATGCGCGGCGAGCGCGCCGGTAGCTCGCCGCTGCGGCCGATGCTGACGTTCTGGAGAATGGTGACGTCGTCGCCGATGACGACATTGGCGCCGATCACGATGCCGGTGGCGTGGTCGAGATAGACGGCGGAGCCGATGCTGGCCGCCGGATGAATGCTGACCTGGAGCACGTTCGAGGCCTCGTTCTGGAACAACAGCGCGGCGTCCCGATGATCCTGGCGCCAGAGCCAGTTCGAGACGCGCCAGGCTTGCAGCGCGAGGTATCCTTTGTAATGCAGCAGCGGCGGCAGCAGACCGGCGACGGCGGGGTCGCTGCGCGCGATGGAGACGAGGTCTCGGCTGGCGGCTTCGATCAGATCCGGCTGGCCGCGAAAGGCATCGCAGGACAACGTCGTGAAGCGCTCGCGTTCGGCCGCCGTGCCGCCCAGCCGGCGTCCGATCTGGTCGGCCAGGGCAGCGGTAAAATCGTCATGGACGAGAATGGCGCCGGCCAGTGCCTTGCCGAAGATCGGGTCCGCCGCTGCGGCGCGCTGCGCCTCGCCGCGGATCTGCTCCCAGAGGGACTCGCTCGCCATGATCGCAGCCTTCGCCATCTTCGCCGCCTGCGGTGTTTTGACGCTTCCTTCTCGTTCATGAATATAGGCTGCGCGCAGCCTGCACGCCAATTGGCGGCAACGGCACGCCCAGCCGCGCCCCCGTGGGGCTACGAGCTTGCATGCCAGGCAACCGCGACCATATAGTCGGTCGGTTTCGGCCGAAGCCCGCGGTGGTCCGCCACCGCGGGTTTTTCGTACCCTGCACCCGCCCGCTGCCGAACCGAGTTTTAGCATCCACATCCAAGGTCACGCCAAGACATGTCGCCCAACGCGCCCGCCGACGATCACCACGACGACGTCATGTACCCCTCCGCCATACCGTTCGTGCTGGTCCATCTCGGCTGCTTTGCGGCGATCTGGTCAGGTGTCACCTGGCAAGCCGTCGCGATCTGCATCTCGCTGTACGTCGTGCGAATGTTCGGCATCGGTGCCGGCTACCACCGCTATTTCTCGCATCGGGCGTTCGCCACCGGCCGCGTGTTTCAGTTCGTCCTGGCCTGCCTTGCGCAAAGCACCGCGCAGAAGAGCGTGTTGTGGTGGGCGGCCAAGCACCGGCATCATCATCTGCATTCCGACACCGAACTGGATGTGCATTCGCCGCGTCAGCGCGGCTTCGTGTACAGCCATCTCGGCTGGATCTTTTACCGCGAGCACGACGCCACCGATCTCGTGAAGGTCGGCGATCTCACGGTCTATCCGGAGCTGATGTGGCTGCATCGGCTGGAGCTGCTGCCGGCCTTCGTGCTTGCGTCGCTCTGCTTCCTCGTGGCCGGGTGGCCCGGTCTGATCGTCGGCTTCCTGTGGAGCACGGTGCTGGTCTATCACGCGACCTTCTGCATCAACTCCCTCGCCCATGTTCACGGACGCAAGCGCTACGTGACGGGTGACGATTCCCGCAACAACTGGCTGCTGGCGTTGTTCACGCTGGGCGAGGGCTGGCACAACAATCACCACGCCTATCAAAGCAGCGTGCGACAGGGCTTTCGCTGGTGGGAAGTCGACGTGACCTATTACGTGCTGACCGTCCTGTCGTGGGTCGGCGTCGTCTGGAACATGAAAGCACCGCCCGAGCAGGTGCTGCGCAACGAGCAGCCGCTTGGGGCGCGGGTGATCAAGCGGGCAGCCCGCGAGCTCGCCGGACGGTTCGATGCGCAGACCCTGGCGCATGCGATCTCGTCGGCGCGGCGCCGGGCCGATCTCGCCCAGTTGCAGCTGCCGACGCTGCACGACATCCTCGATCGCGCGCATGAAGGTGTCGATGCACTGACGCATCTGCATCTGCCGAAGATCCCGACACGCGAGGAGTTTCTCGCGGAGGCCAAGGCGATGTTCGCGCGAACGCGATCGCTCAACGAGATCGTCGACCACGCCTATGAATACTTCCTGGCCTCGGTTCGCGCGCAACTCGCCGCAGTACGCTGAACCTCACCCGTCCCCCAAAACCAAACCGCCCGCCTGCGGGTTGCGCAGACGGGCGGCTCGGGGCCATCAGGACTTGGGGGCATGCGCCTGAAGGCTTTGAGAGATGTAATTCTTCGGATCAGCCCTGCTGCTGGTCGGTCGGCGGCGGGGTCGGCCGCGTCTTGTGCTGCGCCATGAACTGATCGAACTCTTCCTTGTCCTTGGCGTGACGCAGGCGGTCGAGGAAGTTCTTGAACTCGACCTGCTCTTCCTCGAGCCGGCGCAGCGTCTCACTGCGATACTCGTCGAAGGCGCGGTTGCCGGAGGACGGCGGGCCAAAGCCGAAGCCGCGGCGCTCCATGCGGTCGCGCATGCGATCCATCTTGTACTGCATCTTTTCCATCTTGTTCTGCCAGCGATCCTGATTGCTCCAGCACGACATTCTTCTGCTCCCGAGTGTGAAAAAGAGGAGGGCAAGTCCGATCGGCCACCAGATGATGAAGCCGAGAATGGTCACGGCGATCCAGCCGGGATGCCAGGGCGTGTCCAGCATGCGGGGGCGCTCGTAATATTGCTGTTGGTCCGACGGGCCGCGCCAGCGATTGACATCAGCGGTGTAGGCCATTTCCCTTCTCCATCACGGCACCAGCGCCGTTGTGAATGTAAATAACATTTACATGGCTAGACCATCCCGCGATTTTGTCAAGCTGGCAGCAAGACACGCCCGCGTGATTATTTGCGTAACTTTATTTCGGCTTGCCCCAGGGACTGCCGGGCGGCAGGCCCGAACCGGAGGAAGCCTCCGGCGGCACCGGCGGCGGCTCAGCGCTCTTGCCTGCGGGACGGCGGTCGGTCGGGAAGCCGAGGCCGCGCAGATAGATCAGCACCTCGGCCTCCAGCAGCTCGTCCGGCGACATCGGCAGCTTGCGTCGCGCGGCATCGCCGCGGGAAAACAGCGAGGCCACGCCATGTGCCATCGACCAGATGTGCAGCGCCATCATCATCGCCGGCGGCCGCGGCGTGCCCGGCGGCGTCAGGGCCGCGAGCCGCTCGGCTGCGGCGCGAATGATGTTGAATGCGCGTTCACTGGCGGCCTGAAGCGCAGGATTGGCATCGACCGGCACGCCCGATTCGAACATCGCGCTGTAGAAGGCGGGCTCCTCGCGGGCGAAGGCCAGATAGGCCTTGCCGACGCGCTCGAACGCGGTGACCGTATCGGGGCGCCCGTCGTCCCAGACCGCGGCCAGACGCGCCTCGAACTGCTCGAAACCGCGCTGGGCGATCGAGGACAGCAGCTCGTCACGGTCGCGGAAATGCCGGTAGGGCGCCGCCGCACTGACGCCGGCCATGCGCGCGGCATCAGCGAAGGTGAAGCCAGCCGCTCCCTTCTCGGCGATCAGCCCGAGGGCCGCCTGCAACAGGGCTTCCTTCAGATTGCCGTGGTGATAGCCGCGCTCGGCGCGGCGCTGCTCCTTGCGCCAGCTCATGTGAACGACCTTTACATGAGCCGGACGTGAAGGTCACTAGCGGGAATCGCTCGTGATTAACCCCGTATTCTCCGCAGTCATTCCGGGGCGATACGCCAGCATCGCCCCGGTATGACGATCCACTGGAAGCTACATCTGCGGAATCGGCAGCACGGGCATGACTTCGATCGCCTCGCCCGGGAAGATCGCAAAATGCGGATGGTTCTCGAACAGCTTTGCAGCGTCCTCCTGCGAGGCGGCGCGCACCACCGTGAAACCGGTCAGCGCGTTGCTGACCTCGGTGATGCCGCTCCCGTCGATCCTGCGGGTCTTGCCGAGCGGGCCGCCCATCTCGACGATCACGGACTTGTGCTTCTCGACCCAGCCGTGCCAGGCGGCCATGCCCGCCTGCTCCTTCGCTTTCCGCTCGGCCTCGGGCAGCGCGCGCCACGCCGCCATTTTCGATCCGCTCGTGCTGCCGAGATAGATGGCGAGAAATTTGTGTTCGGTGCTCATGGGTTTTCTCCTCAGGTTGATTGGGAAAGCGCGCAGCCGCTGTCTCGTCTACGTCTTCAGGTCGCCAAACCCGGCGACGATCTCCTGCACTTCGGGCGAGTAGTCGGCAATCTCCTGCACCTGGCGGACCTCAATGATCTCGTTGGCTGAAGCGGGACATTTCTTGGCCCAGGCGATCGCCTCGGCGCGCGAGGCGACCTCGATCATCCAATAGCCGCCCAGGACTTCCTTGGCTTCCGCGAAGGGCCCGTCCGTGACGATGGGCTGGCCGGTCGCAAACGAGACGCGCGCGCCCATCGAGGGCGGATGCAGCCCATCGAGCGTGATCAGCACGCCCGCGTCCTTCAGCGCCTCGTTGTAGCGCATCATCGCGGCGACGCGCTCGGGATCGAGCTGCACCTCCGGCGGCGCGTTCTCGTAGCCGAGCGGGATCATCAGCATCATGAATCGCATGGGATTTCCTTGCCTTCATTGTCGAGGAGAGCACGGCAGAGCCGTCCGCCCTCACCTTCAAGACGAACGGACTCTGAGGGAACCTACATGCGGCGTGAGAAAATTCCTGACCGATCTCGCTGCGGCGCGTCAGGATGGCGCGCACTGCATTTGCGCAGCCCCGGCAACATGACACGGCGCGAAAGTCATGCGCTTCATCCCCGTACGAATACGGGACACATATGCAGCCTAACGGGCGTACCGAGCTAGAAACTGTTTTAAATTAAGGACATAGGCCAATACACGTGAGGTCACCCGACATTTGCCGTGGGTTGCAGGGTTTACAAATGGTCAAGACGAGCATGCAACTTTTTTCATCGGAGAACAGTACGGCAATTGCCACCTATAATATTGCGGAGCTCACGTGTTCAATTTCCAGAGCAAGAAGGTCAGGCACGCGATCGCGGAGGTCGAGGCCCTCGACCGCTCGCAGGCCGTGATCGAATTCGGCCTCGACGGCACCATCCTCGATGCCAACGAGAACCTGCTGAAGATGAGCGGCTACACGCTCGCGGAGATCAAGGGCAAGCACCACAGCATCTTCGTCAGCCCGGCCGAACGCGAGAGCGCGCGCTATCGCGACTTCTGGGCAAGCCTCAACCGCGGCGAATTTCAGACCACGCAATACAAACGTTATGGCAAGGGCGGCAAGGAAGTCTGGGTCCATGCCTCCTACGCGCCGTTGCGCGACGAGAACGGCAAGGTGGTCAGCTTCATCAAATTCGCCACCGACATCACCGCCTACAAGATCAAGACCATGGAGGATTCCGGCAAGATCGCCGCGATCAACCGCGCGCAGGCCGTGATCGAGTTCAACATGGACGGCACCATCGTCACTGCGAACGAGAACTTCCTGAAGGCGATGGATTATTCGCTCGACGAGATCAAGGGCAAGCATCACAGCATGTTCGTGACACCCGAGGACCGCGCAAGCCCCGCCTATGCGGCGTTCTGGGCCAAGCTGAACCGCGGCGAGTTCGAGGCGGCCGAATACAAGCGGCTGGGCAAGGGCGGCAAGGAGATCTGGATCATCGCCACCTACAACCCGATCCTCGACGAGAACGGCAAGCCGTTCAAAGTGGTGAAGTTCGCAACCGATGTTACCGCGCAGAAGATGCAGGCCGCCGACAATAATGGTCAGCTCGCCGCGATCCAGAAGTCGCAGGCCGTGATCGAGTTCAACATGGACGGCACGATCCGCGTCGCCAACGACAATTTCCTGAAGACGATGGGATATTCGCTGGCGGAGATCAAGGGCCAGCACCATTCCATGTTCGTCGAGCCGAACGAGAAGACTTCGGCGGCCTATCGCCGGTTCTGGGAGACGCTCAATCGCGGCGAATACCAGGCCGCCGAATACAAGCGAATCGCCAAGGGCGGACGAGAGATCTGGATCCAGGCCTCCTATAACCCGATCTTCGACCTCAACGGCAAGCCTTACAAGGTGGTGAAGTACGCCACCGACATCACCGCGCAGGCGATCGGCCGCAAGAAGGCCGACAATGCGCGCGGACTGATCGAGGCTGTCGCGGCCGGCAGCGAACAGATGAGCGCATCGATCCGCGAGATCTCGGAGACCATGGCGAAGTCGCGCGAGACTTCCAAGGTCGCGACGACGAGGGTCGAATCCGCGGACAATCAGGCCCAGAAGCTGGCCACAGCTGCGCAGGCCATGAGCGGCATCGTGGAGATGATTTCGGGCATCACCAGTCAGATCAACCTGCTCGCACTCAACGCCACGATCGAATCGGCGCGGGCGGGCGAGGCCGGTCGAGGCTTTGCGGTGGTCGCCTCCGAGGTGAAGAACCTCGCGAACCAGGCCAAGCAGGCGACCGACACGATCACCTCCGAAATCGAAGCCCTGAACGTCATCTCGGGCGACGTCGCCAGCTCGCTTACCGCCATCAAAGCAGCGATCGCCGGCGTCAACGAGTTCATCGCCTCCACCGCCGCCGCCGTCGAGGAACAGAGCATCGTGACATCGGACATGTCCGCCAATATGCAGCGGGCCTCGGCGGAGCTTTCGTAGGGAAACAGCCCTTATCGATCTCCGTCCTTCTTGCCGGAACGAAAGCGCAGTAAAAGGCGCTGGCCACCGTGCGGCTTCCGTTTCCGACAGAAGGACTAGAACAGCCCATGCCTACTTCTCCGCCAAAAGTCGCCCTCATCACCGGAGCCGCGCGCGGCATCGGGCTTACGACCGCGAAGAAGTTCCTCGCAGAAGGCTGGCGCGTGGCGCTGCTCGACATCGAGGGCGAGCTGCTCGGCCGCGCGGTCGCGGACATCGGACAGAGCGAGGCGACGCTGGCGCTGACCTGCGATGTTGCCGACGCGGCCGCAGTCAGCACCGCAATGACGACGATCGAGCGGCGGTTCGGCCGGCTGGACGCGCTGGTCAACAATGCCGGCATCGCGGTGTTCGCGCCACTGATGGAGACGTCGGAGTCTGACTGGCGCCGCGTGCTCGAGGTCAACCTCACCGGACCGTTCCTCTGCACCAAGGCGGCGGTGCCCCTGATGCGCGACGGTAGTGGCGGCGCCATCGTCAACATCACCTCGATCTCGGCCGTGCGCGCTTCGACGCTGCGCTCGGCCTACGGCACCAGCAAAGCAGGCCTTGCGCACTTCACCAAGCAGCTCGCGGTCGAGCTCGCCTCCCTCAACATCCGCGTCAACGCGGTCGCACCGGGGCCGGTCGACACCGCGATGGCGAAGCAGGTTCACACCAAGGAGATCCGCGCCGACTATCACGACGCCATTCCGCTCAACCGCTACGGCCTGGAAGAGGAACTCGCGGAAGTGATCTATTTCCTTTGCTCGAGCCGCGCGAGCTACATCACCGGCCAAATTTTGGCCGTGGACGGCGGCTTCGATGCGGCGGGCATCGGCTTGCCGACGCTGCGCGGGCAAAGGCGCAACGGGTAGGCGCAGGATTCGTAGGGTGGGTAAGGGCGCAACGCGCCGTGCCCACCATCGATCCCAAATTTGCGGTGCGGATGGTGGGCACGCTACGCTTTGCCCACCCTACGAAAGCGAGTTGGTGGAGAGTTCATGCAACGCATCACCTTCCTCAGAGCCCTGATGCTTGCATCCGCGCTGCTAGCCGCCGCGCCCGCGGCGGCCGAGATCCGCATCATCCAGTCCCCGGGCGGACAGGTCGGGCCGTTCCTCGATCTGTTCGAAAAGGTCCGCGACAGTGGCGAGCGCGTGGTGATCGACGGCCCCTGCCTGTCCGCCTGCACGCTGGTGCTGAGCATCGTGCCGGGCGAGCGCATCTGCGTCACCAAGCGCGCCGTGCTCGGCTTCCACGCCGCGCGCTCGGTGGACCGGCGCGGCCGCTTCTACGCCGAGCCGGAAGCATCGGTCGCGGTGCTTGCCGCCTATCCAGGCCCGGTGCGCGACTGGATCAGCCGCCGTGGCGGTCTGACCTCGCGGTTGCTGCTGCTGAAGGGACGTGATCTCGCCGCGATCTATCCGCGCTGCCGCTGATGCAGCTGGCAGCCGCCAGCGTGCCGACCGCTTTCAAAAGAGCGTCTGGATCACCGGTGCCAGCTTTGCACTGGCGCAAATGAGCATTCCCCAGAGAGCAAAGTTGATCTGTAGCGCCGCCGCCATCGGTCGCTCCCCTTCCACGTGACGTCCATCCCAGTTTGTAGCTTTTATGACTCACCAATAACGATTCCGGCGTGCAGAGCACAGCCCAATATTTCGCCAATTGTTGTGCGATGCAGTCGCTTCACAAAGTGGCCTCACTGCGTCCGCAAAGTGATGCGAAAGCACGATTCATATTCGGCCATGCCGGCAAAGCTTGTTTTGCCTTGAGTTCCATTGAACGACGATGCGCGTGTCTCACGCAGATTCTGCGCGCCGCTTTTGGAGGCAAAAGCCCGGCATGATTCGACACGGCTTGATCGTGCTCACTTTTTGCGCAGCGCTGATCGGATGCGCAGAGGCGCCGGCGCAGGAACGCCGCGCCGTCGCATGGGATGGTCTCGGCAGGGATCCGAACCGTCCGCATGTCACCAAGCGGCGCGTCACGACCGGCGCGGCGGCGCCGAGCGAACCCAATCAGGAGCGGGAAAAGGTGCTCGGCACGTTGCGTCCATATTCGGAGGCGTGGTGGGCGGTCCAGGACGAGATACAGGCGGAGAACGACAGGAAGCTCGGCGCCAAGCTCGTGATCTGTCCTCGCTGCGTGGAATCGTCGCCGCCGCCCGAGGACGTCACCGGATCAATCCGGTGAAAGGACAACGGCTGATCGGCGCCTGACGTAACGAAGCGTACGTCCCCTCTCCCGCAGCATTGGAGAGAGGGGATCGCAAACGCGACGGCTCGAGGGCCGCGCCCGTCACATGCCCTCGGCCGGGCAATTCACCATCCAGGGAATGCCGAACCTGTCGACACACATGCCGAAGCCCTTGGCCCAGAACGTCTTGCTGAAGGGCATGGTGACGCTGCCGCCGTCGGCCAGCGCGTTGAACTTGCGCTCGCCGTCTGCGGGGTCCTTGACCGTGAGCGAGACCGAGAAGCCCTGCGGCTTTTGAAAGTGCTCGGTGGGCGCGTCGGAGGCCATCAGCACGCTACCGTCGGAGAGCGTCATGCGGGCGTGCATGATCGCCTTCTCGCGGCCGGGCGCGGCCGGCATCTCCGGCGGGGCATCCGATGCGCGCATCATGGCGTCGATCTTGCCGCCGAGAACCTTGGCGTAATAATTGAACGCCGCTTCGCAATTGTCCTGGTAGAACAGATACGGATTGAGCATCATTTCTCTCCTCTTCGTCTGCAGTGAGGCTCATTGCTTCTCGGTGAGCTTCTTCAGGCCGGCGAGGCCGGTCTCGAAATCCTTGCCGATCATGCTGTCCATGTTGAAGAACACCTGCATCAGCTTGGACACGAACGGGGCCGGACCGTACATCGTCCATGTGACGAGTGTGGCATCGCCTTGCGGCACAAAGGTGAACTCGGCGGTGTTGTGGCCTTCGAACGGCCGCTCGAAATCGAGCTTGATGCGGAGCTTGGAGGGCCCGTTCGCCTCCAGGATCTCCATATGGCCGGCGCCGACATTGTTGTTGCCGTCCCAGGCATAGGTCGCACCCTTCCCTGCCGCGCTTCCGCCGAACGTCCGCTTCATGGCGGGATCGCGGGTCTCATAGGGCGACCAGGCGGTCCAGCGATGGAAATCGGCGACCAGCGGATAGATCGCCTCGGCCGGCGCCTTGACGGCGAGCGACCGTTCCACACGGAGCGTGTCGGGTTTCGTCAGGGCAAAGACGAGGACACCGGCTAGGCCGGCGGCGAGAACGATGGCGATGACGGCAAAGGCTTTCAGCATGGATGGCTCCGTGGATACGGGCAAAGGACGAAGGAGGAATGGTCGGGCCGACAGACGATGGAACAATCTTTTTTGGCACCGCCCTCACATCACGTCATGGCCGGGCCTGTCCCGGCCATCCACGTCCTGGCCAAGCAAAGTGAGAGAACGTGGATGCCCGGGACAAGCCCGGGCATGACGATGTGGAGGCAGATGGGTCTATGTCGCCTTCACACCCTGCCTGGCACCGCCATTAGGTTGCTTCGGCTGGCTGTCCCGGATCAGGCGATCGAGATGCATGCGGATGTGGGCGGCTTCGGCCGAGGTGTTGGCGAGCGCGATGGCGCGGTCGAAGGCGATTCGGGCTTCGTCGTTGCGGCCGAGCTGCATCAGGAAGGCGCCGCGCACGCCGTAGAAATGGAAATAATTGGCGAGCTTCGGCGCCAGCGGCTCGATCAGCTCGAGCGCGGCCTGCGGCCCGCGCACCTTGGAGACCGCGACCGCCCGGTTGAGCGTCACCACCGGCGAGGGCTGCATCACTTCGAGCGCGCCGTAGAGCAGGTCGATCTGCGCCCAATCGGTCTCCTCCGGCGTCGCCGCGCGCGCATGCAGTGCGGCGATCGCGGCCTGGATCTGATAGGGCCCGCTGCGGCGGTGGCGCATCGCCTTGTCGATCAGCGCGAGACCCTCCGCGATCATGGTGCCGTTCCACAAGGAACGATCCTGATCGTCCAGCAGGATCAGCGACCCGTCCGCGGCAAAGCGTGCCGCGCTGCGCGCGTGCTGCAACAGGATCAGCGCGGTCAGGCCCATGATCTCCGGCTCGCTCGGAAACAGCCGCAGCAGCAGCCGCGCCAGCCGGATCGCCTCCTCGCACAGCGGCTTCCTGATCTCCGCGGTGTCGCCGCTCGCCGAATAGCCCTCGTTGAAGATCAAATAGATCATCGCCGCGACGCCGGCGAGCCGTTCGGAGCGTTCGACCGCGCCCGGCGCCTCGAACGGCGTCCCGGCCTCGGCCACCTTTGCCTTGGCGCGCGTGATGCGCTGCTCCATCGCCACTTCCGAAACCAGGAACGCGCGGGCGATCTGCTTCACCGTGAGGCCCGAGACGATGCGCAGTGCCAATGCGATCTGCTGCGTCGCCGGCAATTGCGGATGGCAGCAGATGAACATCAGCCGCAAGATGTCGTCGCGATAGTGCGAGCCGTCGAGCCGCTCGGCGAGCGCGCCTTCGGCGTCGTCGAGATCGGAGATCGCCTGGTCGTCCTCCGGCAGCGGCTGCTGCCTGCGCGCGCGGCGCACCTCGTCGATCGCGACGTTGCGGCCGACCATGATCAGCCAGGCGGCGGGATCGCGCGGCGGCCCGTTCTGCGGCCAGGTCTTGAGCGCGCGCAAGGACGCGTTCTGAAACGCCTCCTCGGCGGTGTCGAGGTCGCGGAAATAGCGCAGCAGCGCGCCGACCGCCTGGGGTCGCGCCGAGGTCAGCGCCGTTTCGATCCAGGCGGTATCGGCCTCGCTCACGTCAGGTTTCCTCCGGGCCGGAATACGCCGACGGGACGCACCTCATAGGCGCCGCCGGGGTTGGCGGCGCCCAGCTCGCGCGCGACGTCGAGCGCGTCGTCGAGGTTCTTGCAGTCGACGATGTAGAAGCCGAGCAGCTGCTCCTTGGTCTCGGCATAGGGGCCGTCGAGCACCAGCGGCGGATCCTCCTTGCGCAGCGTCGCCGCCGCGGTCGTCGGCAACAGCCGCGCCACCGGCCCGAGCCGTCCCTGGCTGGTGAGCTTGTCCTGTACCACGGCAAGCTTCTTCATCACGGCCTCGTCCTGCTCCTTGCTCCAGGAGCCGACGAAATCCTCATCGTGATAGCAAAGTATGGCGTAGAGCATGGGCGGCACTTCCCTCGTCTGTTCTGAAGACGCGCCAATATGCCCCGCGCCGACAGGGCTGCGGAAAAAATTTGCAAGAAAAATCCGACAGATCGTGCCAAGGAGGGCTTTCTCGAGCGGAACCCCAAAAGAGGCACTTCGAATGACCACGGGCACACTGGCCGTCCTGATCAACAGCACGCAGCAGAACTGGCTGCCCGAGCGGTGGAAGGCCCGGTTCGACGCCGTCTGCGGCGACCGCCGCGTGGTGCTGCTGCCGGACGCCGGGCTGGATCCTACGGAGGTGCATTATGCGGCGGTGTGGAAGCCGGTGCCGGGCGATCTCGGGGCGTTCCCCAATCTGCGGGCGATCTTCAACCTCGGCGCCGGCGTCGACGCGCTGATGGCCGACAAGAGCCTGCCCGAGGTGCCGCTGGTGCGTGTCGCCGTGCCCGATCTCACCAATCGCATGACCGAATATGTCGTTCTGCACGTGCTGATGCATCACCGCCAGGAGCTGTACCTGCGGCAATCCCAGCGCGAGAAACGCTGGGAGCCGCTCTATCAATGGCCGGCCAGCGCGGTCACCGTGGGCGTCATGGGCCTCGGGACTCTCGGCGCCGACGCGGCCGATGTGCTGAAGCGGCTCGGCTTCCGCGTCGCCGGCTGGAGCCGCAGCCCGCGCACGATCGAGGGCGTCGAATGCTTCCATGGCGCCGACGGCATGGACGCATTCCTGCGCAACACCGACATCCTGGTCTGCCTGCTGCCGCTGACACCGGACACGCACGGCATCCTCAACCGCGAGGTCTTCAAGAAGCTCAATCGCTCCGGCCCGCTCGGGGCGCCGGTGCTGATCAATGCCGGCCGCGGCGGTCTGCAGAACGAGGCCGATATTCTGGCCTGCCTCGACGACGGCACGCTGGGCGCCACCTCGCTCGACGTCTTCGTGCAGGAGCCGCAGCCCAAGGACAGCCGTTTCTGGACCCATCCCAAGGTGGTGTTGACGCCGCACAATGCTGCCGACACCGATGCGGATGCGATCTCGGCCTATGTCGCCGAGCAGATTGCGCGGTTCGAGGCGGGCGGCGCGCTGGAAAACGTGGTGGACCGGACAAGGGGATATTGAGGCTTCGCTTACGGCCTGTCCTTTGGCCCGATCATCACGTCGATCGCGCCCTTCACGATCGCCTCCAGCTCCTTGCGCGGCATGCGGGCGCGGGAGCGGATGGCGATGGTGTGGATGATGGCCGATGCGATCTGCGTCAGCGCGAACGTATCGGCGCTCACCGGCAGCTCGCCTTTCTCCTTGGCGCGGCGGAAGCAACTGGCAAACCCCTTGTCGATCCCGGCGAGGCCGTCCAGCACCATGGCGCGAATCTCGGGATCGCCGACCGCCTCGGACGCCGCGGTCACGACCGTAAAGCAGCCGCGCGGGCCGGCGTCGCCGGACAGGTAGATGTCCAGCGCGGCCGCATAGATGCGCTCCAGCCGCTGGCGCAGCGGCATCTCCTCGCGGAAGATGGTTCCCATGGCCGCGGCAGCCTCGTCGCGATAGCGCTGGTAGCTCTTGATGTAGAGCTCGCGCTTGTCGCCGAAAGCGCCGTAGAGGCTCGGCCGGTTCATGCCGGTCGCTTGGCTGAGATCGTCGAGCGAGGTGGCTGCGAAGCCCTGCTTGCGGAACAGGTCGAGCGCCTTGCCGAGCGCGATGTCGGGCTCGTAGGCGCGCGGGCGGCCGCGGCGCTTGGGCTCGTTGGCGGCAGCTGGCGGCTTCGGTTTTTGTACCATCTCGCAAATTAATCCTTGACCACGGATATATTATGCAAGATGGTACATAAATCAATCTGGCCAGGTTGAGCGACATCCAAAGAGAAATTGCCCAAGGAGGCTATAGATGGATCTCTATTTCTCGCCGCTTGCCTGCTCGATGGCGACACGCGTCGCGCTGTATGAAGCCGGCGCCGAGGCGAACTACCTCGAAGTCGATCCGCCGACCAAGAAGGTGCTGAACGACGGCTCCGACTTCCTCACCGTGAATCCGATCGGCCTGGTGCCGACGCTGCGCACCGACGAAGGCGTGGTGCTGACCGAGAACGCCGCGATCCTGCAATATGTCGCAGACCGGTTTCCGCAATCCGGCCTCGGCGGCGCGCAGGGCATCGACCGCACGCGCTTGCATCAATGGCTGTGCTTCATCGGCACCGAGCTGCACAAGGGTCTCTTCCTCCCCTTGCTCGACCGCAAGGCGCCGCAGGAGACAAAGACCTATGCGCTGGAGAAGAACCTGTCGCGGCTCGACTATCTCGACAATTACCTGAAGGGCCGCGAGTTCCTGCTCGACCATTTCAGCGTGGCCGATGCCTATCTCGCCACCGTCATCAACTGGACCATGGCGACACCGCCGATCGAGCTTGCGAAATGGCCGAACCTGAAGGCGTATCACGAGCGGCTGCGTCAGCGGCCGTCCATCGCGAGGGCGATCGCCGAGGAGTTCGAGCTGTACAAGGCCGAGCTCGCGCGGAAGAAGGCAGCGGCCTGAAGCGCGATGAAATGAGGCTCGATCGCTGCAACGACTGAAGTGTGCTCCCTCTCCCGCTTGCGGGAGAGGGTTGGGGAGAGGGTGCTTCCGCAATGGGGCAATCCCCAAGGCGAGGAAGCCCTCACCCGGCGCTTCGCGCCGACCTCTCCCGCAAGCGGGAGAGGTGAATGGGCTGGCGGCTATCGATTCATCCAAAGCCCTCCGTCACGCAGCGCGCTATCTCGGCGCCTGCAGCGTGATGCCGTAGCGGCGGTAGATCCGGTCGATCGTGCCGTCGCTGCGCAGCCGTTCCACGGCTGCGTCGATGGCTTCGCGTAACGCGTCGTCCGGGCGGACCATGCCGACGCCGACATTCCAGTTCAGATCGGCCGTGCTCTCGTCACGATCGAGGATCCGGAGCGGATTGTCCGGATGGGTCAGATTGAAATAGCTGGCGGCGGTGGGCGTGACTGCGGCGGCATCGATCTCGCGGTTCGACACCGCCTCCAGGCTGTCGCTCTCGAAGCCGAAGGTCGATATCGGCACGCGCCGCTGACCGATGATCATGGCTGCGATCGATCCAACCTGCACGCCCACCTTGGTCGATTCGTTGAGGCTGGCGAAGGACGTCAGCGTGCTGGATGACGGCACGGCGAGCGCAACGCCCGTGCGATAATACGGTTTGGAGATTCTCAGGCGGGTTTCGCCCTGCGCTTCGCGGTCGGCGATGACGTCCAGAAGAATGTCGCAGCCGGCGCTGCGCATCTGGTACTGCGTGATGATCCAATCGAGCCTCAGCGCGACACCGAGCTCGCGTGCCAGCACCCGACCGAGCTCGACCTGGAAGCCGGGCGGATCGCCGGTCTTGTGCGCGAAGGGAAGCGAATTGGGATGTGCGCAGAGCCCGATCACGCCGCTGGAGCGGATCGCCTCCAGGGCGCGGGCCGCTGCCTGCCCCGGCAGGACGATGGCGGCAGCGACGATGACCGGGACAAATGCCTTCATTCGGGCTCTCTGCAGTTCAACCCTCGCGCGGTTTCAGGGCGCGGATGTACTTGACCATCTGGTCGATCTGGGCGTCGGTGAAGGCGCCGTCGAAGGCCGGCATCGCCCCCTGCTTGCCGAGCTTGATGCGATTGCGGATATAGTCGTCGTCGCGCGGCGAATTCATCAATTGCGGCCCCTTGCCCGCGGCCCGGCCACCGTCGGAGTGACAGAAGCCGCAAGTCCCCGCGAACACCTGCTCGACCTCGAACGCCGCGTTCTCCGGCGCGGGTGTGGCGGATTGCGCCCGGACCATCGCAGCCCACAGCAACGAGGCGCCGAGCCCCGCCAGAATCGTCTTGCAAGACAGCCTCAACAGCTACGCTCCATTCCTGAGCCACGCACCGCCGCGACATCGATCGAGGAGCGGGCTTGCGCCCGCTCCTGAATCGGAACATCTGCGGCAGACTATTTCAGGCTGAAGACGACCAAGGCGCCGTCGTCGCGCGGCATGCTCTTGTAGACGCCGCCGAAGTTCGGCGCATATTCGTCCGCCAGCATCCCGCCGAAGCCTGCCGTCACGGCGATATACTGCTTGCCGCCGACGGAGTAGCTGACGATGCCGCCCTGGTGGCCGGTGCCGTTGTTGTGCTTCCACAGCTCAGCGCCGGTCTCGGCATCGTAGGCGTGCAGCACACCGCGGGAATCAGGCACGAAGACGAGGTTGCCCGCGGTCGACAGCACGCTTCCGAGCGGAGGCTCGGGATAGCGAACCTCCCATTTCTTCGCGCCCGTGATGGGATCGCGCGCGTCGAGATGTCCGTAGATCTCGCCGCCCGGAGGAGGCACCATCTTGAAATCGGCACCGATGTTGAGCTGGGCCTGCGGCGCGGTGACCGGCGTCGTCTTCTGGATATCCAGCGTCATGCACCATTCCTGTCCGATCTTGTAATAGAGACCGGTTTTGGGGCTGTAGGAGCCCGCGTTCCAACTGATGCCGCCGCCGATGAACGGACACAGCGGCGGTTCGGTGACCTTGCCGACCGGGAAATCGCGACGGCCGATCAGCGCGCCGGTCTTGGGATCGATATCCTTGACGAAGTTGATGTTCTCGACCAGCCGCCAGACGTTCTTCACTTTGAGATTGCGGTCGTAGACGAAGACGAAGCCGCCCTTGTTCGGATGGACCACGTATTTCTGGCCGTCTCGCTCGAGCATCACGAATTCGCCGACGGAGCTGTCGAAGTCCCAGGCATCGTGCGGCAGTTCCTGATGGTAGAATTTCAGCTGACCGGTATCGATGTCGAGCCCGATCACCGAGCTGGTATAGAGGTTGTCGCCGGGACGCGCGCCCTGGGTCTTGTAGTCCGGACCCGACCAGTCGTAGAGCGGCGCCGGGTTCGCCGTGCCCCACAGGATGGTGTTGGTCTCGGAATCGTAGGTGCCCGGCATCCAGCCGCCACCACCGCCGGTGCGCCAGGAATCGTTGCCCCAGGTCTTCATGGCCTCCTCGGTGCCTGCGACGGTGAGGAACTCCCACTTCTTCTTTCCGGTCGCGGCATCGAGCGCGAAGATCGGGCCGCGGCCCGGCCATTCGCCGCCTTGCGCGCCGATGATCACGCTGCCCTTCGCGTAAAGCGGCGCGCCGGTGAAGCCGACCGTCAGCTTCTGCGAGTCGATCAGCCTGGTTTCCCAGAGAACCTTTCCGGTCTTGGCGTCCAGCCCGAAGACACGGCCATCCATCGTGCCGACGAAGACCTTGCCTTCGCCGAGAGCGACGCCGCGATTATAAGGCGAGTGAGTCTGCCGGCTGATCAGCGCCTCATCCAGCTCCGGAAAGAACGACCAGATGACCTCGCCGCTGGCGCCGTTCAGCGCGAAGACGCGGCTGTATGAGCCCGAATAGTACAGCACGCCGTCGGCGACGAGCGGCATCGACTGCAGGCCGCGCGTCGATCGCCCGGGAATGTGCATCCACGCCACGCCCAGATTGCCGACATTGCTCGCATTGATCTGCGCAAGCGGGCTGTAATGATGGGATTTGTAGGAACCGTGATAGGTGAGCCAATCGTTCTGGCCGGCGGCCTCGATACGGGACGTATCCACGGACTGAGCCAATGCCGCCGTCGCTGCAAACGTCGCAACGACAGCCAAGGCCGAGCTGAGCCACTGCTTCCTCATTTGCACTTCCTCCCGCTCTTGTGTTTGTTGATTGCGTCTCGTGAACGAGGCTTGCGAGGGGTCCTTGCAGTTCAGTGTGCGTCGATCGTCCTCCACCGGACCGAATCGTCAACAGACATCCCCTCTCTCGGCGCATCGCGCCGAGGAGCCACGTTCACCGGGGTGATTGCTGTTGTACTTCTGCTTGCCGTTACACTGTACGACGGATCACAAGACGTGAAAATACGGAAAGCGCGCTGAAGTCTACTCGATGCAGAGTGACCTGAAACGGCAGCGACGCTGACCGTTTGCTTTCGATCTGCCAGTCCCCGGAACCATTCGCCTATCCGTACAGCACCTTCGGCAGAATCGTGACGATGCCCGGCCACAGCGTCAGCAGCAGCACGAAGCCGATCATGATCATGAGGTACGGCATCGTGACGCGCGCGATGTAGCCGAGGCCGTCGTCGGTCAGCCCCTGGATCACGAACAGGTTGAATCCGACGGGCGGCGTGATCTGCGCCATTTCCACGGCGAGCACGAGGAAGATGCCGAACCAGACCTCGTCGAAACCGGCGCCCTTCACGATCGGCAGCACGATCGGCAGCGTCATCACGATCATCGAGAAGCCGTCGAGGAAGCAGCCGAGCACGAGATAGAACACGATCAGGACCACGATCAGCATGAAGGGCGACAGGCCGAGGCCCTTGACGAACGCGGCGACCGCTTGAGGAATGCCGAGGAACGCCGCGGCATTGCCGAGGATCGAAGCCCCCAGCACGATCAGCGCGATCATCGAGCAGGTGACGACCGAGCCGATCAAGACGTCGCGCATCACCTGCTGCGACATCGCGCCTTGCGCCCACGCGACCAGGGCGGCGCCGAGCACGCCGACGGCGGCGGCCTCCGAGGGCGTTGCGAGCCCGCCATACATCGAGCCGAGCACGCAGGCGATCAGGAACAGCGCCGGCGCGAGGTCCTTCAGCGCTGCGAAGCGCTCGCTCCACGGCACCTGCGAGAGCTTGGCTTCGGTCTCGGGCACCATCGCGGGCTTGAGCGTGGTGTGCAGCATCACCCAGGCCATGAAGGTCGCGGCCAGCAGGAAGCCCGGCAGCACGCCGGCGGTGAACAGCTTCAGGATCGAGACGTCGCCGAGCACGCCGTAGATGATCATGATGTTGGACGGCGGGATCAGAAAGCCGAGCGTGCCGGCGCCGGCGAGCGAGCCGATCGCGATGTCGCGGGAATAGCCGCGGCGCAGGAGCTCGTTGAGCGACATGCGGCCGATCACCTGCGTGGTCGCGGCCGACGAGCCCGAGATCGCCGCGAAGATGGTGCAGCCGATCACGTTGACGTGCAGGAGGCGGCCAGGCAGCAGGCCGGCCCACGGTGCCAATCCCTGAAACAGCGAGCGCGACAGGCGGGTGCGGAACAGGAGTTCGCCCATCAGAATGAACAGCGGCAGCGCCAGCAGCTCCTGCGTGGTCAGGATGTTCCAGGCGTATTGCGGCAGCAGTTTTTCAAGCGGGATCGAGCGGAACATCGCGAGCAGCAGCGTCGCGGTGAGCGCAAGCGTGAGGCCGATCCAGACGCCGCAGGCCAGCAGCACAAACAGGATCGCGAACAGGGCGACGACTTCGATGGTCATGCGATCTTGGATCCGGATGCGGGCGAGGCGGTCATTCGACGGGCGAGGCCTTCATGCGGTGATCCTCCAGCGGCAGGCCGAGCGCGGCCTGGATGGCGCGCGCAAGGAACTGCAGCGTCAGCAGCAGCATGCCGAAGGTGACGATCGCTTGCGGAAACCACAGCGGCGTATCGCTCGAGGTCGAGACCTGGCCGCGCAGGAAGGCGCTCCAGGCGAACTTCGCCATGGCCGAGGTCAGGAACGCCATGAAGGCGAAGCCGGCCGCCGCCGAAAGGATCTCCAGCGCCCGCTGCACCGGCACGGGGGCGTTCTTCAGCAGCAGCACGACGCGGATGTGGCCGCCGACGCGCAAGGTCATGGCGGCGCCGAAGGTGAAGGACGCCGCCATCAGATAGGACGAGTATTCCCAGGCGATCGAGATGCTCGGCGGAAAGAACGGCAGGAAGTTCGACAAGAAGCGGGTTGCGACCTCGCACAGCATCAGCAGCGTCAGCATGAGCAGGCAGCCGCCACCGATCCAGCCGTCGAGCCGGCCGAGACGGTCGATGCCGTCGAGGACGATCCGCAGCGGCGCGGGTGCCGCTGCGTTGAGGCTTGACGGTGCTTCAGGCGTAACGCTCACCATGCCTCGCCCTCAGCCGCGCTTCATTTCGGCGAGATAGGCCCTCACCGGCTTGTCCGCCGCCGGCACGCGCTTGAGGAAGGCATCCAGCTGCGGCGCGGTCTTGGCCCGGATGTCCGTCATCATGGCGTCCGAGACCGGCACCACCTCCATGCCGCCTTCCTTGAGGCGGTTGAGGCTGTCGACGTCGGCCTTGAGCGAATTGGCCCAGAAGCCGGGCTCCATCTTCGCCGCGATGTCAGCGACCAGCTTCTGTTGATCGGCGCCGAGCGCCTTCCAGGCATCGAGATTGACGGTGAGCATCTGCGACGACCAGACATGGTTGGTCGGGTAGACGTATTTCAGGAACTCCCAGAACTTGCCGTCGACGCCGGACACCGACGAGGTGGAGACGCCGGCCACCGCGCCGGAGGCGAGTGCGGGAATGGTCTCGCCCCAGGGGATCATCACCGCCGCCATACCGACGGCGTTGAGCATCTCGACCGCATTCTTGTCGGGCACGCGGATCTTGATGTTCTTGAGACCCTCGACGTCGGCGACCTTCGTCTTGAGATGCAGATATTGCGTCGGCCACGGCACGATGTAGAGGATCTTCTGGTTGTTGCGCGCGGCGATCTTCTCGTATTCCGGCCGCACATATTTGTGCAGCACCTTGAGCTCGTCCACGGGGCCGCAGAGGAAGGGGATGCTCTCGACGCCCATGAAGGGCTCGTCGCCGACCTGCTGGATGTTGAGGACGTCGGCGAGCGGCACGAGGCCGTCGCGCACGGCCCGCAGGTGCTCGGGTCCCTTGAAGCCGAGCTGGCCGCCGGCCTTCACGGTGATGGCGACCGCACCATTGCTCTGCTTCTTCACTTCTTCCGCGAAGGCCATCGCGTTCTGGGTGTGGAAATTGCCCTCGGGCCAGACCGTCGACATGTCCCAGCTTGTCGTCGCCGCCCGGGCGCGGGTCGAGATGTGGCCGGCGGCGAGCAGCGTCGCTGCGCCCGCGGTGAAGTTCCGTCGCGTAATCATTGCTCCCCTCCGTTTACCGAGCGCGCTGAGGCATCAACGCGCGTACCCATAAACCTTGACTGCGTTCTCCGAAGACACGAGACCGCTGGCGACGTCGTCACTCACGGCCGCACGATCGCGCGTCGCCGGATCGCCGATGCCGGCGCCGCCCGGCGTCAGCACCACCAGCCGATCGTCGGGCGGCACCTGCTGAAAACCCTTGCCGCGCAGCTTCTTGCCGGACTTGAGGCCGACATAGCCGGCCTCACCGTCCCGGCCGCCATCGCGACCGCGCGGCGGATGGTCGATGCGGTCGAACGCGGCGAGGATATCGAACGGCGCATCGACGCCGCTGCCGACCTCGATGATCTGGCCGAGGCCGCCGCGGGTGCGGCCTGCTCCACCGGAATCCGGACGCAGCTCCTTGCGCCAGAAGATCAGCGGCGTCTGCGTCTCCGCAATCTCGACCGGCGTGCCGCGCACGCCGCTCGGGTAAGCGGTGGCCGACAGCCCGTCCTTGCCGAAGCGTGCACCGGTACCGCCATTGGAGGTGACCGCCATCGAGAACCCGTAATTGCCGCCGACGCCGGAGCGGGTCTGGCCCCGCACGTTGAGATTCCACAGGCAGGAAGTGCCTTCGGCGGGCACGCGCTCGGGAATGATCTGGCGCAGGCAGCCGAACACGACGTCAGGCAGCATCTGGCCGATGACGTGGCGCGACGCCACGGGCGCCGGCTTTGGCGCATTGAGGATCGTACCCGCCGGCGCAGACACCGTCAGCGGCGAGAGCGAGCCGGCATTGTTGGGGATCTGCGAGGCGACGACGCAGCCGAGGCCGAACACCGTGTAGGCCGTGGTGTAGGACAGCGGCACGTTGATGCCGAACTTCGAGGCCGCGGATGTGCCGTCGAAATCGACATGGATGCCCGTATCCGAGATCGTCAACGTCGCGGCCAGAGTCACCGGCGCATCATAGCCGTCGACCACCATGGTGTTGCGCCAGCTGCCCTTCGGCAGCTTGGCGATTTCGGCCAGCACCGCCTCGCGCGAGCGGTCGCAGATGTAATCGCCGAGCTCGTCGAGCGTGTCGATGCCGAACTCGGTCATCATCTCGACCAGGCGCTCGCAGCCGACGTCGTTGCAGCCGGCGAGCGAATAGGTGTCGCCCTCGGTGTCGATCGGAAGCCGCGTATTGGTGCGGATCATCGCCATCAGCGTCTCATTCACGACGCCCTGGTCGATCAGCTTGAGCATGGGGATGTAGAGCCCCTCCATGAACACGTCGGTGGCGTCGGGCCCGAAGCCGATGCCGCCGATGTCCATGAGATGGCTGGTGCAGGAGAACAGTGCGACGACCTTGCCGTCCTTGAAGCAGGGTGTGGTGACGACGAAATCGTTGAGATGACCGGTCCCCATCCAGGGATCGTTGGTGATGTAGGCATCGCCCTCCTTCATCGTCTCGATCGGGAAGTGAGCGATGAAGTGCTTGACCGATTCCGCCATCGAGTTGACGTGGCCGGGCGTGCCGGTCACCGCCTGCGCCAGCATCCGGCCCTTGAGGTCGAACACGCCGGCCGAGAGGTCGCCGCATTCGCGCACGATCGGGCTGAAGGCGGTGCGAAGCAGCACCTGCGCCTGCTCCTCGACCACGGCGATCAGCCGGTGCCACATGATCTGGAGGTCGATCAGGCTCGCGCCCTTTGCCTTGCTCATGATCAGGCCGCCTTTCGTTCCATGACGATGCTGCCGGCACCGTCGATATGGGCGTCGAAACTGGTGGAGACGAAGGTCGAGGTCTCGTCTTCCGCGATCACGGCGGGACCCGCGATGGTCGCTCCCGGCGCCATGTCCTCGCGCCGATAGAGCGGGATCTCGATCACCTCACCTGCCCGGCCGTCGAAGAATTTTCGGCTGCCGGACGCCTTGGCCGCGGGCTGGCGCGCGACCGCCGCAACGGCGGGCGGGTTGCGCGCCTCCGTGGTGGCGAGCACCGACCAGCTCAACACTTCGATCGCCGCGCCCGGGATCGGACGCTCGAACATCGCGGAATAGTCGGTCTCGAACTGCTGGCGCAGGGAGGCGAGATCGGCCGAGGTGAGCCGCCGGTTCGGCAGCTCGACGGTGATCTCGTGGCCCTGGCCGACATAGCGCATGAAAGCCGCGCGGCGCTCGCGCACCGGCGCGCCGGCAGCGCCAGGCTCGACCAGCGCGCGCGCTTCGGTCGCCATCTCCTGAAGCAAGTCAGAGACCGCCTCGGTATCGAAATCGTCGAGCCGGACATGTCGGCTGCGCACCAATTCATACGCGATGGGAGCCGCCAGGAACCCAACCGCCGAGCCGACGCCGGCATTCGACGGCACGATCACGCGGGAGACGCCGATCTTCTCGGCGACGCGCGCCGCATGCAGCGGTGCGGCGCCGCCGAAGGCAATCAGCGTGTGCTGGCCGACCACCGCGCCGCGCTCGACGGCGTGCACGCGCGCCGCGCTCGCCATGTTCTCGCAGACGACCTCGTGCACGGCATAGGCTGCCGTCTCCGCCGACAGGCCGAGCGGCGCACCGACATCGCGCAGCAGCGCCTGTTTCGACAGCTCCGGATCGAGCTTGATCGTACCGGCTGCAAAGGCGTCGGGATCGATCATGCCGAGCGCAACGTCGGCATCCGTCACTGCCGGACGCTGGCCGCCGCGGCCATAGCAGGCCGGCCCCGGCTCGGACGAGGCGCTCTCCGGGCCGACGGTGACGCGCTTCATGGCGTCGACATGCGCGATCGAACCGCCGCCGGCGCCGATCTCGACCATCTCGATCACGGGGATGCGCACCGGCAGGCCGGAGCCCTTGAGGAAGCGCGCGGCGCGATCGACCTCGAACACGCGTGAGGTCTCGGGCTGGTATTTCTCGATCAGGCAGATCTTTGCCGTGGTGCCGCCCATGTCAAAAGAGAGCACCTTGCCCTCGCCAAGACGCGCCGCGATCTGCGCCGCGAAGATGGCGCCGCCGGCCGGACCGGATTCGACGAGGCGCACCGGAAAGCGCCGCGCTGTCTCGATCGATGTGACGCCGCCGCCTGACGTGACGAGGTAGATCGCGCCGCGGAACTGCTCGACCTGCAGGGCATCGGCCATGCGGGCGAGATAGCCGTCGATCAGGGGTTGCACATAGGCGTTCGCGACCGCAGTCGATGTGCGCTCATACTCGCGAATTTCGGGACAGACGGCGGAAGACATCGTCACGGAGATGCCGGGCATCTCCTCGGCCAGGATCGCCGCTGTGCGCCGCTCATGTTCGGGATTGGCGTAGGAGTGCAGGAAGGCGATCGCGACGCTCTCGACGCCGAGCTCGTGCAATTTCGGCGCGAGCGCGCGCACCGAAGCTTCGTCCAGCGGGAGGCGGACGGCCCCGTGGGCGTCGATGCGCTCGGGCACGGTGAAGCGGAGGCTGCGTGGCGCCAGCGGCTTCGGCTTGTCGATGCCGAGGTCGTACTGGTCGTAGCGGCTCTCGGTGCCGATATCGAGCACGTCGCGAAAGCCTTCGGTTGCGATCAGCGCCGTCTTGGCGCCGCGCCGCTCGATGATCGCGTTGGTCGCGAGCGTCGTGCCGTGGATGAAGACGTCGATATCGCTGATATGCGCGCGTGCATCGGCAAGAATGAGCCGCATCCCGTCCAGCACCGCCTGCTCAGGCCGCTGCGGCGTCGTCAGCACCTTGCGGGTCTTGCGGTCTTGTCCCACGTCCAGCACGATGTCGGTGAACGTGCCACCGATATCAACGGCAAGCCGCACCTCGGCTCCCTCGAGCATTCCAAATTCTCCGTGCTGGTCGTCAAGACTGGGTTCAAAAAGCGCAGCAATTCCCGTGCCATGAGGCATGCCGGCAACGCTGTGCCCGGCTATTTTGCGCGGCACCTATGCAATAGGCAAGGCGTGTTCGCCCCTCGGCGATCAGAGCAGGAATGCAAGCGCGGCTTCGCAGCGCTCCTCGACCTTCAGCGTCAAGAGATCGTCGGCGCGGGTGCGGCCGAGATTGACCGCGGCGATCGGAATCTGCCGTTTCGCGGCGGCCTGCACGAAGCGGAAGCCGGAATAGACCATCAATGACGAGCCGACGATCAGCATGGCATCGGCCTGCGCCAGATGATCCTGCGCCGTGGCCACCACCTCGCGCGGCACGTTCTCGCCGAAGAACACCACGTCGGGCTTGAGGATGCCGCCGCAGGCTTCGCAAGGAGGCACCTCGAAGCAGGAAAAATCCTCATGCTCCAGATCGGCGTCGCCGTCGGGCGCATCCGCGGCATCGAGCATCAGCCATGCCGCATTGGCGCGGCCAAGATCGTGCTGAAACTCCTCGCGCGGCGTCTTCGCCCCGCAACCCATGCAGCGGACCAGATCGAGCCGGCCGTGCAGGTCGATCACCTGGCGGTGGCCGGCCGACTGATGCAGCCGGTCGACATTCTGCGTCAGCAGCATCCCGCACCGCCCATTCGCCTCGAGCCGGGCCAAAGCGCGATGCGCATCGTTCGGCTTCGCCTGGCCGAACCGCCGCCAGCCGATCAGGCTGCGCGCCCAATAGCGCCGGCGCGTAAGCTCGTCCGACATGAAGGCCTGGAAGTTGACCGGCTGGGTGCGCTTCCAATTGCCCTGGCTGTCGCGGTAGTCGGGAATGCCCGAATTGGTGCTGCAGCCGGCGCCGGTCAGCACGAAGAGATTTTCGTGCCGCTCGACGAAATCCTGGAGCGATCTGTTTCCCGGCGCAGCCTTTGTCATGGCGCAAATGTAGTTTGCGCAGGTGCTCTTTACCAGATCACGCGCGTCGGCGGCGCGCAGCCGCCCGGACGGGTGGCTATCACGAGGGCCGGCGCCCTGTGAGGTCGGGCGGAGGAGCCTGCCCTTGTCCTGCGATGCGGGCGGCCTGCTGCAGCGTGCGCCGGAATTCGTCCCGCTTCTCGTGCACCGAGGCGATCGCATGACCGACTGCAACGCCGAGGCCGACCAGCGCGGCTTCGGAGAGTTGCAGGCTCGCCTCGATCGTTTCCGGCACCGCATCGGTTGCGCCGATCGCATAGAGGTGGCGGGCATGATCGGCGTCCCGCGCGCGCGAGACGATCAGCACGTCCGGCCGCACCGCGCGGATTCGCTCGACGACGGCGTCGATCGCCGGCCGTGATTGGATGGTGATGATCACGCCGGTCGTCTGCATCAGGCCGCAGGCTTCGAGGAAACCCGGCTCCGTCGCATCGCCGAAATAGACCTTGTGGCCGTCGCGGCGGTCGCGCGCCACGCCGACCGCCTCGTGATCGACGGCGATGTAGTTCAGGCCGTGGCTTGTCAGCAGCGAGCAGACGACTTTTCCAACACGGCCGTAGCCGACCACGATGGCTTGCGCCTGATCGCCGGGCGGCCGAACCGCAAGCTCGGGATCGGGCGCGCGTTCGCTGCCCAGCTTCGCGGCCAATTTTCGTCCGAGAATGCTCAGAAGCGGTGTCAACGCCATCGTCACCGCGGTGACGGCCACGGCAAAGCTCGATACGCGGGGCTCGATCAGGTCGCCGGCCGCCGCCATTCCGATGCTGACGAAGGCGAATTCGCCGACGGGGCCCAGCAGGAAGCCGATCTCGATCGCCGCCCGCCATGACAGCCTGAAAAGGCGGCCCAAGATGACGAGCACGATCGCCTTGCCGACGACAATGCCGACGACGGCCGCCAGCAGCCAGCCGGGCTCCCGCGCGAACACGCGGAAGTCGATGGCCATGCCGACGGTGAAGAAGAAGATGCCGAGCAGCAGGCCCTTGAACGGCTCGACGGTGGCCTCGATGGCTTTGCCGTACTCGGTCTCGGCCAGCATCAGTCCTGCAACGAATGCTCCGAGCGCCATCGACAGGCCGGCCTGGTGGGCGGCAAGCCCTGCGCCGACGATGACGAACAGGGTCGCGGCAACGAACAACTCCGTCGAATGGGTGCCTGCCACCATCTGGAAGAGCGGACGCATCAGCAGCCGTCCAATCAGAATCAGGAAGACGACGACCAGCGCCGCCTTCAGGATCGCGCTGGAGATGTGCGCCACGACCGAGCCGCCACTACCCGCACCGAGCACCGCCACGAAGACCAGAATTGGCACTACGGCGAGATCCTGGGCCAGCAGCACCGCGAAGCTGGCGCGCCCGGCTGTGGTCGCAAGCCGTCGCTCGGCGGATAGAAGCTCGAGCACGATCGCCGTCGAGGACAGCGCAAGGCTCGCCCCGAGGATCACGGCCGTATCGGAGCTTTGTCCGAAGAGAAGCGCCGCGCCGAAGATCATGGCCGACGTCGCGAGGACCTGCAGGCCGCCGAGCCCGAACACCAGGCGCCGCATCGTGACGAGCCGACGCAACGACAGCTCGAGCCCGATCAGGAACAGCAGGAACACGATGCCGAGATTGGCGATACCCTCGACGTTCTGCGCGTCCGTCACGGTGAACCAGTACAGGACCGGGACGTCCTTGACGAGCGAGCCGAGCCCGAGCGGACCGAGGATCGCGCCGGCACCGAGATAACCCAGCACGGGATTGATGCCCCAATGCCGGACCATCGGCACCACCACGCCGGCAGTCCCAAGGACCACCAGCGCGTCGCTATAGGCATTGATGTTGATGGTTGTGGTCACGAGCCCGTCATGTGTCGGCGTCTGCCAATAGCCGCAGCGTAACCCAGGGTCGATAGCACACGGCGCCGCAGCCAACCCCCTGGTCCACCCTCCCGCGCGCCGACACCGGTCCGAAACTGACGTTCAGCTCGCCCAGTTCTCGCGAAACTCCGGAAACAGCGTCATACCTCCGCAGGCGTAGATGGTCTGCCCGGTGATGTAGCTGGCGTCGTCCGAGGCGAGGAAGGCGAACACGGCGGCGATTTCTTCCGGCGTGCCGACTCGCCCCATGGGAATGTGGGAGGTGACGACACCGCGCTTTTCCGGATCGCCGGTCCAGGCCGCGTTGATCGGCGTATCGATCGCACCGGGACCGACCGCATTGACGCGGATACCGTGCCGCGCGAATTCGAGCGCCAGCGTGCGGGTGAGACCGGCCATACCGCTCTTGCTGATGGAATAAGCGAGATAGCCGGGCTTTGGGATGATCTGATGGACGCTGGAGCAGTTGATGATGCTGCCGCCTGCCCCGCGCGTGACGAAATGCGCCAGCGCCTTCTGCGCGCAGAGCACCGCGCCGTTGAGATTGACGTCGATGATGCGGCGATAGGTTTCGACGTCGAGCGCCTCGCTCGGCGATTCCCGCTGGAAGCCGGCATTGTTGACGAGACAATCGAGGCGCTTGAAGCGCGCCAGGACGGTCTCGAACATCGCGGCGATGTCCTGCTCATTGCCGATGTCGGCCTTGACGACGATATGGTCGAGCCTGCCGTGGCCGCGATCGCTCGACGCGGTTCGTGCAAGGGCAAGGGTCTCCTCGGCATTGCCGGCGTGGTTGAGATAGTTGATGGCAACGGTCGCGCCTTCCTGCGCCAGCCGGATGGCGACGGCGCGGCCGATGCCTTGGGAGGCGCCGGTCACCAGCGCGTATTGGCCGACGAGGCGCGAGGGAAACGGGGTGGAGCGTTGGGTTTGCGGCATGTGTTCTCTCCGGGATGCATCATCATGGACGGAACCGGCGTTTTGTTCCATCCCAGCCGGGGTTGAGCCGAGTCGCGACGGCGAGGTCCGTATCCAAGAGAGAACAATCGGGCTGAAGTCCGGTGCACCGATCAAGGGCGTGCCAACAGACAAAAATGTGATTGTCGCTTCTGCGGCGCCCATCACATGATGCAAATCATGCACGATCAATCCGTTCCAGAGCCTGCATTATGACACAAATTGCGATCCCGTCAGCCATTCAGCGCCGGCACCAGCCCTGGTACAAGATCCTCTACGTCCAGGTGCTGATCGCGATCGCACTCGGCGTGCTCATCGGCTATGTCTATCCCGATCTCGGCAAGGCCTTGAAGCCGCTCGGCGACGGCTTCATCGCGCTGATCAAGATGATGATCGCGCCTGTGATCTTCTGCACCGTGGTGCACGGCATTTCCTCGATGGGCGATCTGAAGCGGGTCGGCCGGGTCGGGCTGAAGTCGCTGATCTATTTCGAGACGGTCTCGACCGTGGCCCTCGCGGTCGGCCTTCTGGTCGGCGAGATTCTCCAGCCCGGGCGCGGCTTCAACATCGATCCGGCGACGATCGACCCGAAATCGGTGGCGACCTACGTCACCAAGGCCCACGAAGAGGGCATCGTCGCCCACCTGATGGCGATCATTCCCGACAGCTATCTCGGCGCCATTGCGCGCGGCGACCTCTTGCAGGTGCTGCTGATCTCGATCCTGTCCGGCTTCGCCATCGCCTTTCTCGGCAAGGCCGGCGAGCCCATTGCGGACGCGATCGACAAGGCGGCGAAGATGTTCTTCGGCATCATCCGCATCATCGTGCGCATCGCGCCGATCGGCGCCTTCGGCGCCATGGCGTTCACCGTCGGCGCCTACGGCCTCGGCTCGCTGCTCAATCTCGCCGCCCTGATCGGCACGTTCTATCTGACCAGCATCATGTTCGTGCTGATCGTGCTGGGCTCGATCGCGCGGCTCGCCGGCTTCTCGATCCTGCGCTTCATCGCCTATATCAAGGATGAGCTCTTGATCGTGCTCGGCACCTCCTCCTCCGAGACCGTGCTGCCGCAGATGATCCAGAAGATGGAGCATCTCGGCGCTTCACGCTCGGTGGTCGGCCTCGTCATCCCGACCGGCTACAGCTTCAACCTCGACGGCACCAACATCTACATGACGCTGGCGACGCTGTTCCTGGCGCAGGCGACCAACACCCATCTGACCATCTGGCAGGAGCTCGGCATTCTCGGCATTGCCATGATCACCTCCAAGGGTGCCTCGGGCGTGACCGGCGCCGGCTTCATCACGCTCGCTGCGACGCTGTCGATCGTACCTGATATCCCCATCCAGTCGATCGCGATCCTGGTCGGCATCGACAAGTTCATGAGCGAATGCCGCGCGCTCACCAACCTGATCGGCAATGGCGTTGCCTGCGTCGTCATCAGCATCTCCGAAGGCGAGCTCGACCGCGACGCGCTGCACGAGACCATGGCGCATCCGCTGGAGATGGGTGAGGCGCTGGAGCCGGGTGGAGGCGCGGCCTCGTAGGCGCGCAATCGGTGAGCAGACGACGCCTGGTTCCGATGCGGTAGTTTCCCGGAGTAGAAAATCGATGCGGTCCGCGCCACAACAATGGCGTTGGGATCACGGATTGATACTCATTTTTTCCGCCCGACGCGCTGGGGGCAGGGCGTCGGGCTTTTGATAATCGTTGCCGCACACGATGTCGCGGCGGCTCATATTCCCTCTCAATGCGCTGGCAAGGTCGGGCGATCGCCCGATCTCGGTCCGCCGATCGCGATCAGCCCTTCAGCGCCGTCACGACCACCTCGATCAGCGCGCCGCCGCCGAGATCGGCGACGCCGACGGTGGCGCGGGTCGGCAGATTGTCGCCAAAGAATTCGGTCCAGGCCGCGTCCATCTCCTTCTTCTTGGAGAGATCGGTGACGAAGATCGAGGCGCTGACCACGCGCGACGTGTCGGTTCCCGCTTCCTTCAGATAGCCGGCGATCTTGCCGAGGATGTTGCGGGTCTGGTCAGCCATGGAAACCGAGGTGTCGTCGGCAATGGTGCCACCGAGAAAGACGAAGCCATTGGCTTCGACGGCGCGGTGCATGATGGGCGTGCGGATGCTGCGGGTGATGCTCATGATGTCCTCTTGTTGTTAGAGCGTCGTGGGATGGAAACGGTCGATGCCGAGATCGCTGATGCGGGTCTGGGTGCCGCCGTTGACGATCAGCTCCGCCATCACGGCGCCGGCGCCGGGCCCGAGCTGAAAGCCGTGCAGCGAGAAGCCGAACTGGTGATAGAGGCCCTTGTGACGCGAGCTCGGCCCGAACACGGGAATGTCGTCCTTCATCTTGGCCTCGATGCCGGCCCAGGCGCGGACGATGGTGGCGCTGCGCATCACCGGAAACAGCTCGAACACGGTCTGCGCGCTGGTCGCAAGGCTCTTCCAATCCAGCACCGTCTCGTTGCGATCCTGATAGGGTGTCGCCAGATGGCCGCCGCCGATCAGCACGGTGCCGTTCTTGAACTGCTTGAAGGAGAGCTTTCGACCGCGAAGGATGACGACGGGATCGATGAAGTGCGGCACGCGCGAGGTGATCATCAGCATCGGCGCGACGGTCTCGACCGGCACGGGTTCGCCGAGCGCGGCCGCGATCCTGCCGGCCCAGGCGCCGGCGGCGTTGACCAGCACCGGCGCGGCGTAGGTGTCCGGGCCGACATCGACATGCCAGAGGCCGTCACGGTACCGGATATTGCCGGCCGCCACGCCCTCACGCACGGTCGCGCCAAGCTGCTCGGCCTTGCGGCGGAATGCCGTCGTCGCCTGGGCCGGATTGGCCGCACCGTCGCGGCGCGAGACCACGCCCCCGGGACAGGTCTCGGCGACCGCCGGCACGAGACGACGCAGCTCAGTCGCGTCGATCAGCTCTTCATGGGTGAAGCCGAGGGCGTTGAGCTCGGCGACGCGGGCGCGGCAGAGCGCGAGCTCCTCCTCGTTCTCCGCAACCAGCACCTGGCCGTAGCTCTCAAAACTGCAATCGTCATCGAGGAGATCCGAAATCTTCTCCCAGATCCCCATCGAGCGGATCGAGAGTGGAATTTCGGGGATGTGCCTCGCGAGCTGGCGCACGCCTCCGGCGTTGACGCCAGAGGCGTGACGGCCGGCATAGTCCTTTTCGATCAACACCGGCTTCAGGCCGGCGAGACACAGATGCAGCGCGGTCGAGCATCCGTGGATGCCGCCGCCAATGACGATTGCATCCACGTTTGTGCTCATCCGCGCACCACGGCCTTGACGTCTGCTTCGCTCTTCGGAACGGCGGCGAGCTCGGCCAGCGTGATCGGCTTCACCGGCGCGCGCAGTCGGTAATAACCGATCTCCTGCGGCGTCTTCCCGCGCGCCTGCGCCATCAGCTCGGTGACGGTGAGGCCGCAGAGCCGGCCCTGGCACGGGCCCATGCCGGTGCGGCGATAGGCCTTGAGTTGGTTCGGCCCGGTCGCCCCGATCGCGACGGAATCGAGCACGTCCTTCGCGGTCACCTCCTCGCAACGGCAGACGATGGTGTCGCCCGAAGGAATCCGGAACTGCGGCGCGGGGCGGAACAGTGTGTCGAGGAAGACGCGACCGCGCTCGGCCTTGGCGAGGTTGGAACGGAGCGTCGCCATCGCGGGGAACTTTGCGGCTGCCGCGGGCGCCAACGCTTCGACGGCGGCGCGCGCGGCAATGCGGCCACGCACCACCGCTGCATTGGCCCCGCCGATGCCGGCACCGTCGCCGGCGATCGCGATGCCGGCGACCGACGAATTGCCGCTGGCGTCCAGCACCGGCGACCAGCACAATTGCAGATCGTCCCAGCGATGCTCGATGCCGGCGGACATCGCCAGGTTAACGTTGGGCACGACGCCCTGATGCAGCAGCAACAGATCGGCGGGAATGGTCTCGCGCTTGCCGCGGGCCACATAGCTCACGCTGGCAAGCTGGCCGTCACCGGACGCCGATAGCTCGGCGACGCCAGAGACGACCTGCACCTTCGCCTTCACCTCGCGCACCATCGACAGGCCCTTGGCGAAATAGGGCGAGGTCAGGAAGGCGAAAGCGTGCGGAAGCGCGGCGAGATAATTGCCGCGCTCGGTGGTGTCGAGGATGCGATCGATGCGGCCGCCAAGCCGCAGGATCTGCGCGGCGAGCAGCCAGAGCAGCGGCCCCTGCCCTGCGATCACCGTGCGTCCGTCGGGCACCAGGGCCGAGGACTTCAGCATGGTCTGCGCCGCGCCCGCGGTCATCACGCCCGGCAGCGTCCAGCCGGGAATCGGGAATGGCCGCTCCAGCGCGCCGGTCGCGAGGATCACGCGCTTGGCCTTGACGAAGGCGGACGCGCCGCCGATCGATACGGCGATGTCGAGATTGCGGTCGAGGCTCCAGACCGTGGCACGCTGGATGACTTCCGCGCTGCTTGCGTGCAGCGACTGCACAAGATCGGCCCCGGCCCAATAATCGGCGCCGAGCTGATTGCGCTCGGTGACCGGCGTCGAGGCGATGGCGCGAAACACCTGCCCGCCAGGGCCGATGTTCTCGTCGAGCAGCAGCGTGGACAGGCCGGCTTCGGCGGAGGTCGCAGCGGCTGCAAGGCCGGCGGGCCCGGCGCCGATCACCACGACGTCGTAATTTTCGCGCTTGGGAGCCACACTCATTTTCCGATCTCCCGCTTGCCCTTCTGGATCTCGATCTGCATGCCCTCGGCAACGGGCACGAGGCACCCTTGCCGGTTGCCGACGCCGTCGACGGTAACGAGGCAGTCGAAGCACACGCCCATCATGCAATAAGGCAGACGCGGCGCGCCGCTGACTGCGGTGGAACGCCGTGCGTCGCAGCCGGAGGCTAGCAGCGCGGCAGAGACGGTGTCGCCCTGGCGCGCCGCGACGGCGACGCCGTCGACGAAGATCTGCACCTGTGGCCGCTTGTCCTGTTCGGATCGCTTGAACATGGGGGTGCCTCTTGGCTCCTTCAGAATCTCTAGTAGCCGCTACTGTTCGCAGCACCCGCGCCGCCAAAACGGCTGGCCGAGAACGCGCCGACCAGTTCCGGCTCGAGCGCGCCCTGCGCCACCATGCGCGCGATCTCGAAGGCGTGGTTGGAGGCGAGCGTCACGCCGGAATGGCAGCAGGCGACGAAAGCGCCGGGATGCGTCTCCGACTGGTCGTAGATCGGAAAGCCGTCCTGCGGCATCACGCGAATGCCGGACCAGCTCCTGACCACGTTGAGCCGCGCCAGATGCGGAAACATCCGCTGCGCGCGATCGGCCATGACGCCGCTGATCGACGGCTTCAGCGTGCGGTCGTCGAGCTCGTCCTCCTTGCTGTCGCCGATCATCACCGTGCCCTCGTCGGTCTGGCGGATCGTCGTCAGCGGATGCGGCAGGAACGGCATAGTGCGCTCGGTCACGACGACCTGGCCGCGGGTCGGGCCCATCGGCGCAAAGAGGCCGACCATCGGCGCCAGCGTCTGGTTGGCGTTGCCGGCGGCGAGCACGATCTTGGCTGCACGCAGCTCGCCTTTCGGCGTCGTCAGGCGAAATTCGCCGCCGCTCTTGCTGATCGCCGAGACCGGGCGCTCCGGAAAATAGTCGATGCCGAACGCAATGAAGCCGGTGTGAAACGCGCGGAACGTGCGCAGCGAATTGACATGGCCGTCGAGCGGACAATAGCTGCCGCCGGAGACCTCGGGGCCGATCAGCGGCAGCGCCTTCTTCACCTCGGTCGGCCGCAGCATTTCCATCTTGTAGTCGGCCGCGCCGACCTGGTTGTGCATGCGCTTGACGAGCTCGGTGCGCTGGCCGAATTCGTCCTCGCCGAGCGTGAGATGGAAGCCGCCATTCTGCTGCAAGGAGACGTCGAGGCCGGTCTGCTGCTTCAGCTCGGAGGCCAGCCGGCCCCAGGCCTGCGAAGCCTGCACGGTCCACACCGTATAGGCGGGCATGCCGAGCCCCTTGCTCTGCACCCACACCAGCGCAAAGTTCGCGCGCGAGGCGCGCTTGGTGATGTCGCCTTCGTCGAGCACGGCGACTTTCTTGCCGAGCCGGCCGAGGCCCCAGGCAATAGCGGAGCCGAGCAGTCCGCCGCCGACGACGGCGACGTCGTATTCTCCTGGCATGAGTTCTCCTATCGTCCCGTATCGCCCTTGCCGGCGAGCACACGGTCGAGCCCGTAGAAGCGGTCGAGCAGAATGAGGGCGGCCATGGTGATTGCGATCACGCAGGCCGAGACCGACGTCACAAGCGGATCGATGTTGTCTTGGATGTAGAGAAACATGCGGACCGGCAACGTCTCGGTCCCCGGCGCCGCAAGGAAGACGGTCATGGTGAGATCGTCGAAGGACTGGATGAAGGCGAGCGCCCAGCCGCTGATCACGCCGGGCAGGATCAGCGGGAGCGTCACGCGGCGGAACAGCGTCCAGCCGCCGGCGCCGAGCGAGACCGCCGCCATCTCGACCGTGCGGTCCATGCCGGTCGCCGCCGCCAGCGTCAGCCGCAGCGCGAACGGAAACACGATGATGACATGCGCGACGATCAGCGCCGCGAAGCTGCCGCCGAGACCGGCCGAAGTGAAGAAGCGAAGGAAGGCGATGCCGAGCACGACGTGCGGGATCATCAGCGGCGACAAGAACAGCGCCGCCAGCACATCACGACCACGGAAGCGATAGCGTGCGATCGCCAGCGCCGCCGGCACCGCGAACAGCAGCGCCACGAGGGAGGACAACGCGCCAAGGCCGAGGCTGACCCAGAAGGCGTGGATGAATCCGGGGTAGTTCGCAATGGTCCTGAACCAGCGCAGCGAGAAGCCGTTGGTCGGCAGCGACAGATATCCTTCGGGCGTGAAGGCGACGAGGCAGACCACCAGGATCGGCGCCACCATGACGATGACGAAGACGGTGTGGAAGATCAGCGCGAGCGGACCGTTCCGGCTCATCGGAACACCTCGGCATAGCGGCGTTCGATCAGCGCGTTGCTGCCGACGACGATCAGGACCAGCGCGACCAGCAGCAGCGTTGCGACCGCAGCGCCCAGCGGCCAATTCAGGGTGTTGAGGAACTCGTCATAGGCAAGCGTCGCGGCGACCTTGAGCCGGCGGCCGCCGATGATCGCGGGCGTCGCGAAGGCGCTGGCCGAGAGCGAGAACACGATGATCGCCCCCGACAGCACGCCCGGCATGATCTGGGGCATGATGATGCGGCGGATGATGGTCGCAGGGCCCGCGCCGAGCGACATCGCGGCATTCTCGATCTGCGGATCGAGCCGCTGCAGCGCCGCCCACACCGAAAGCACCATGAACGGCATCATCACATGCGCGAGCGCGATCACCACGCCTGTTTCGGTGAACATGAAGGGAATGGGGGAGCCGATCAGCCCGAGCGACATCAGCAGCTTGTTGACGAGGCCATTGTTGCCACCAAACAGCAGGGCCCAGCCCAGCGTTCGCGCCACCACGGAGATCAAGAGCGGCCCCAGAATGACCAGCAGGAAAAAACTCTTCCAGCGGCCGCTCATGCGGTTGAGGATATAGGCTTCGGGCGCGCCGAGCAGCGCGGTGAGCAGCGTGGTCAGGATCGCGATGCGGAAGGTCCGCCAGAACATCTCGGCGTAATAGGGATCGGTCGCGATCTCGTGCCAGTTCTTGAGGATGAAGACCGGCTCGATGCCCTTGTACTGGCCCCAATCGTGGAACGACAGCATCACCGTCATCGCCAGTGGAATCAGCAGCACGCCGACGAACAGCATCAAGGCGGGCGCGGTCAGCACCCACGGCGCGCGCGTGCTGCGCTCCTCGGCCGCCATGCTCATGCGCCGGCCCTCGCGCGCACGCTCATGTCCTCGGGCCGCCAGGTGAGGCGAACCGCGTCGCCTTCGGCCGGCTGCGCTTTGCCGTCGTTCTGGCGGATCACGATCGCCGGGCCGCATTCGCTGTCGCACTGGAACAGCCAGTGATTGCCCTGGAAGATGCGCGTGATGATCTTTGCGCTGAGCCCGGTATCGCCAAAGCCGATTCTTTCGGGACGAACGCTGACGATGACGGGACCGCCGAGCCCGGCCGGCGCCGGTGCGCGCCAGGAGCCGGCCACCAACTGCGTCGGCGCGACGGTCCGGTCGATCGTTCCGGCAAAATCATTGGTCTTGCCGAGGAATTGCGAGACGAAGGCCGAGGCCGGGTTCTCATAGGTTTGCTGCGGCGTGCCGATCTGCTCGATCTTGCCCTGGCTCATCACCACGATGCGGTCGGACAGCGACATCGCCTCGTTCTGGTCATGCGTGACCAGGATCGTGGTGGTGCCGACGGTGCGCTGGATCTGGCGCAGCTCGATCTGCATCTCCTCGCGCAGCTTGGCGTCGAGGTTCGACAGCGGCTCGTCGAGCAGCAGCACGCTCGGCTTGATCACCAGCGCACGCGCCAACGCCACGCGCTGCTGCTGGCCGCCGGACATGCGGCGGGGGTGACGGTCCTCGTACCCGGCGAGGCCCACCATCGCGAGTGCGGCGCGGACGCGCTCGGACCTTTCAGCGCGCGGCACGCCACGCATCTCCAGGCCAAAGGCGACGTTCTCCGCCGCGGTCATGTGCGGAAACAGCGCGTAGCTCTGGAACACGATGCCGAGGCCGCGCTTGGCCGGATGGATCGCGGTCAGGTCCTTGCCCTCGAGGCGGATCGCGCCGCGCGTCGGATCGAGGAAGCCCGCGATCATCTGCAAGGTCGTGGTCTTGCCGCAGCCGGACGGGCCGAGGAAGGAGATGAACTCCCCCTTCCCCACCGACAGGCTGAAGTCATCGACCACGGTCTGCGTGCCGAACTGCTTTGCGACCCGATCGAGCTCGAGATAGGCCATGGCGCTGTCTCCGCGGCGACCGATCAGCGTTCGACCTCGCGATTCCAGCGCTTGGTCCACTCCTCGCGCTTCTCGTTGATGACGGTCCAGTCCGGATTGTAGAGCTTGGCCGCGCGCTCGCCGATCGGTGCCATCTTGCCGAGCTCCGGCGGGATCACCAGCGATTTCAGCACCGGGCCGTAGCCGTAATCCTTCAGCAGCACGAGCTGGGTTTTTGGATCGAGCAGCATCTTGACGAAGCTCGCCGCGAGCGGCGAAGCATTGGGCTTGTTGATCGGACACGCCGTGGTCAGCAGCGTCGCTGCGCCTTCCTTGGGATAGACGAAGTCAACGGGGAAGCCGGTATTGGCGAAGCTCTGCACACGGCCGGTGCCCCACACCGCGATCACCGCCTGGCCGGACTGGAACAGCTCGGTCATCTTGCCCGGCGACGGCTCATAGGCCAGCACGTTTGGATTGATCTGCTCTTTGAAGATCTTGAAGCCGGACTCGACGTTGGTCTCGCCGCCGCCGTTCATCTTCGACAGCATCACCAGCGCTTCGAGGCCGTAGGTGTTGTTGATCGGAGGAATCACGAGCTGTTTTGCGTATTTCGTGTCCTTCAGGTCGTTCCACGAGGTCGGCGGCGCCCAGCCTTTTTCCTTGAACACCTTCGTGTTGTACATCAGGCCGGTGGCGACGATGCCGATCGCGACCGCGCGATCGTCCTTGAAGCGCGCAGTGTCGTAGAGATCGGCGGGCAGGCCGTCGAGCTTGCCGCAGAAGCCGAGCTGGATCGCCTGGTACATCGGGCCGTCGTCGACGATGGCGACGTCGATCTGCTGGTTGCCCTTCTGTGCCTGGAGCTTGGCCAGAGTGTCGGTGGAGTTGCCGGCGACGTATTCGACCTTGACGCCGTTTTCCTTCTCGAAGGCCGGGATCACCTCGTCGCGAATGGTCTTCTCGAACGAGCCGCCATAGCCGGCGACATACAGCGTTTTCTGCTGGGCCGAGGCGACAGAGGGGGCGGCAATGAGCGCTGCGATGCTGACCGCGGTCAGAAGGCGAAAAGTCTTCATGTGGACCGATCTCCAATACCGGAATGAGGTGACGTGCCGACGAGTCTCGCTGGCTGAAGCGCGTTGCCGCATTCCCTTCCGCGCCAATCCGCTTTCGATCAGGGCTCCGGCCCCCATTCGGCGGGTTTTGGCGCGATCTGGAGGTTTGAACCCCTCCAATCTGCCGAAAAAGCGGGCTGTCTCCAGTCCTGATGAAAAAGATCGCAGACCTGTACTTCCATCGTCCAATGAATAATGGCACCCTCTGCATGCCGAAATGTTATGATTGGACGATGGAATGGCGCGGATCAATTCGCGGCAGGTGGAAGCCTTCCGGGCGACAATGCTGACGGGCAGCGTGACCGAGGCGGCGGCGCTGATGAAGGTGACGCAGCCGGCCGTCAGCCGGTTGCTGCGCGACCTCCAGGCCCTGCTGAAAATGGAGCTGTTCGAGCGGCGCGGTACCGGCCTGGTGCCAACCGCCGCGGCGATGGCGCTTTACACCGAGGTCGAGCGTTCCTTCGTCGGCCTCGAACGCATCACGGCGGCGGCGGAAGAAATCCGCGGCCGGCGCACGGGCTCGCTGCGCATCGCAGCACTGCCGGCGCTGTCGAACGGCTATCTGCCGCGGCTCACCGGTCACTTCCTCAAGGAGCGGCCAAACCTCAACCTGGCCTTCTTCGGTGTCATCTCGCCGATCGTGGTCGACTGGGTGCTGAACAATCAATGTGACGTCGGCTTTGCCGAGGTGCCGATCGCGCATTCCGGTCTGCCGAGCCAGCGGCTGCCGGCGCCGGCGCGCGTCGCAGTGTTGCCGACCGGTCATCGCCTCGCGGAAAAGGAAGTCCTGGAGCCGCGCGATTTCGAGGGCGAGACCTTCATCTCGCTGTCGGCGGGATCGTCGAGCCGGCATCTCGTCGACCAGGTCTTCCACCGCCATGATGTCCGCCGCGTGCTGCGCGTCGAGACCACGCTGTCGGAGATCATGTGCGGTATGGTCTCGTCAGGGCTTGGCGTCGCGATCTGCGATCCCTTCACGGCGCAGGAGTTTGCAACGCGCGGTGTCGTCGTGCGCCGCTTCCTGCCGCGCATCGACTTCGAATTCTCCGCGGTGTTTCCGGCGCAGCGCAGTCCGTCGCCGGTGGCGCTGGACCTGGTCGAGACTATGCGCAAGGCGCTGGTGGAGTTTGAGGACGACGAACCCGGGGTCACCCGTTAAACGCGGCCTGCGCCTCCGGCAAATCCCAGATCTTACCGATCGCGGCGGTGCCGGCGGCAGTGATCGCGGCCTCATCCGCGCCGAGATAGCGTCCCTCATCGACCAGCACGCGGCCATCGACCACGACCTGATCGATATTAGCACGGTTGGCGAGTGCGATCAGCGCGCGGCGCGGGTCGAACAGCGGCTGCAGATGCGGATGGGTGAGATCGACCACCGTGAGATCGGCGGTCGCGCCCGGCTCGATGCGGCCGAGATCGGGCCGCTTGATGACGTCGGCGGCGACGGCCGTGTTCGCCTCGATCAGCTCGGGTGAGTTCGCGACGTCCGGGCGCGCGGAGGTGACCTTGGAGATCAGCGACGCCGCATTGAGCTCGCCGAGCAAGTCCATGTTGTAGCCGTCGGTGCCGACCACGGTGCGCACGCCGTGCGCGGCGAAGCGGCTGAACGCTGCTGTGATGCCGGCACGCGCGAACACGCGGGGGCAGTTCAAGACGGTCATGCGGCGCGCGGCCATCAGCTTGAGATCGTCGTCGCTCGAGAACATGCAATGCGCCGCCATCAGGTCGGGCGCGAGCAGGCCAAGCCAGTCCAGATATTCCGCCGGCGTGCGGCCGCCGTAGCGCTTGCCGATGGTCTCGACCTCGGCGCGGCTCTGCGCCATGTGCGTGGTGATGGGAACGCCGAGCTCGCGCGCCCGCGCGGCGCAGGCCTTCAAGAGATCAGGACCGCAGGTGTCGGTGGCATGCGGGCTCATCGCAAGGCTGATGCGGCCGTCGCCGCGATTGTTCCAGCGCTGGTAGAGCGCGTCCCACGTCGCCATGTCCGCGGCGCCGTCGTCGCCGGAATAGTGCACCACACCGTCGGGCCCGGCCTTGGCATCGGACGTCGAGAACAGATAGGGCGCGCCATAGAAGCGGATGCCCATCTCCTCCGCCGCGTCGAACATCTCCGGGATCGAGTTGCGGAACGGCTCCATCACCGTGGTGGCGCCGCCCTTGAGCAGCTGGAGAATGCCGAGCCGCGCCACCGCCAGCCGTTCTTCCGCCGACAGGATATCGGCGCCGCGCTTGGTCAGCGGCAGCAGCACCGTGTAGACGATGCTCTGGTTGTTCTTGCGGCCGTTGCCGTCCTCGGTGTGACTGCGTGCCACCGCTTCGGAGAAGCAGTGATTGTGCAGGTTCAGAAGGCCCGGCAATACGAAGCGGCCGGGACGGTCATAGATCCGATCCGCGCGCGGTCTGTCGCGCGTGATCGCTGCAATCTTCTTGCCTTCGACCAGAACCCAATGGTCGCGCAGCACGTCCTGCGCGCCGTCTTTCCGTGACAGCACATAGCTGCCGAAGATGGCTGTGGTGCTCATGCGGGGCGTACGTTCCAGAACACGGCGGTGCCGTCGAGAATGCCGGTGATCGCCTTGCGATAGGCCGTTGGCTGCTTGTAGAGGCCGATCGGAATATAGGGGATTTCCTCGAACGCCACTCTCTGGACTTCGCGGCAGATGCGCTGCTGCTCGGCGAGTTGGGAGGCCGCCAGCCATTGGCTGCGCAACTCGCCCATCCTCGTGCTCGCATACCAGCCGGCGACCTTGCCTTCGCCGCGAATGTTGGTGTTGCCGGCCGGGTTGAGCCAGTCGATTCCCTGCCAGTTGCCGACGGCCGCGCTCCAGCCGCCCTGTCCGATCGGGTCCTTCTTCAACTGGCGCTGCAGCACGACGGCGAAATCGAGCCCGGCATATTCGACGTTCATGCCGGCCTTGCGCAACGAGTCCACCGCGATCTCGCCGAGCGGCTTCTGCGCCAGCGAGTTGGTGGGGACGAGCAGCACGATCTTCTCGCCGTTATAGCCGGCGGCCTTGAGCTCAACCTTGACCTTGTCGTAGTTGCGCGGGCCGCGGAACACGTCGAGCCCGACGTCGTTCGCCATCGGCGTACCGGGTGCGAAATAGCCGATCGGTGAGACCTGGAACGCCGGATCGGTGCCGGCGACGGCGGTCATGAACGCGGACTGATCGATCGCACCCAGGAGCGCGCGGCGAATGGCGGGATTGTCGAACGGCGGCTGCAGGTGGTTGAGGCGCAGCATGCAGGCGTAGCCTCTGGGATCGAGGACGCGCGTCTCGATGTCGCCGGCGGCCTTGATGACCGGCAAGAGATCGTGCGGCGTGGTCTCCTGCCAATCCTGCTCGCCGGTCTGGAGCGCGGCAACGCCGGTGCCGGCATCGGGCGTCGTGGTCCAGACCACGCGATCGTAGTGCACGATCTTCGGCCCCGCGGTCCAATCCGGCTTGCCGTCGGTGCGCGGCTGGTAGCGCTCGAATTTGGCATAGGCGTTGCGCGCGCCCTGCACGCGTTCGTCGGCGAGATAACGGAACGGACCGCTGCCGATGACCTCGGTGAGCGGCTTGAACGGATCCTGGCTCGCCAGCCGCTCCGGCATCATGAAGCAGGCATTGATCGCGGCCTTGCCGAGCGCCTGCGGCAGCAGCGGAAAAGGACGCTTCAGACGGAAGCGGATGGTGCGGTCGTCGGCAGCCGAGAGCTCGGCGGTCGCCTCCATCAGCTCGCCGCCAAAGCCGTCACGAGCGGCCCAGCGGCGGATGCTGGCAACGCAATCGCGCGCCAGCACCCGCTCGCCGTCGTGCCAGAACAGACCGTCGCGAAGCGTGAGATCCCATTGCAGCTGGTCGGCGGAGATGACGTGGCCCGACAGCATCTGCGGCGAGACCTGGAGCGAGGCGCTCATGCCATACAGCGTATCGTAAACCATGAAGCCGTGGTTTCGCGACACCTGCGCAGTCGAATAGATGGGATCGACGAAGGCAAGATCGATGACCGGGATGAAACGCAGCGTAGACTGCGATTCAGCGCGGACGATGCCCGGCAGCGACAGCGCCGGCAACGCTGCGCCGGCCTTGAGGAGCGAGCGGCGGGAAATGGACATTATCGGGTACCGGCTTCGTGACGCAGGAAGTTTTTCGCGATGTTCTCGCCGGTGGTGATCCAGACATCCGGGCACGACTTTGCGTAGGTCAGGAACTCGCGCAGCAGACGCAGCCGCATCGGGCGGCCGCTGCATTGCGGATGCAGCACCGTTGTCACCATCGCGCCCCAGTCGCGCACCTCATCCAGCTCGTCCTTCCACATCGAGAGTACGTGTTCCTTCGGGAAGATCGAGCGCGGACTGAAGCGCGCCGACAGGCCGTGCATCCAGTCGTCATAGCTCGCGGTCACCGGCAGCTCGATCGTGCCGGGCCTGCCGTCGGCGAGGCGATGGCGATAGGGCCTGACGTCGTCGCGGAACGAAGACGTGTAGACGATGCCGTGACGCACCAGCGCGACGCGCAGTTCCTCCGTGAACTCGCCATAGGGCGCGCGATAGCCGGTCGGCTTGACGCCAAGCCGGCGCTTCAGCGCCTCGAAGCCGCGCTCCAGCTCCTCCTCGATCCAGGGATCGCCGGGATCCGGCAGCAGATGGTGATAGCCGTGATGGCCGATCTCGTGACCGGCCTTGAGGATGGACTCCGCCATCGCCGGATGCGCGTCGACCGACCACCCCGTGACGAAGAACGTCGCCTTGAGATCGAGCTGGCCGAGCAGCTCCAGCAGTTTTGGCGTGCCGACGCGCGCCTCATAGCCGCCATAGCTCATGGTGATGAGCCGCTGCGCATGCAACGCGTCCTTGCTGGTCCAGGCACTCTCGGCGTCCACGTCGAACGACAGGAACATCGCGGATGTGTACGGCTTCGGCCACGGATATTCGGGCGCGGGATCGGCGGTGTTGGCCGGAACAAGCGGAATGCTCTGGAGTGCCTTACTGTCCAGCATTGATGGTCGCCTTCTCGATTGCGTTGTCGCTCAATTTCCACTTCGCCAGCAGCGTCTTGTAGGTGCCGTCCGCGATCAGCGCATCGACCGCCTCCAGCATTGCCTGCTGCAATGCCTTCTCCTTCACCGGCAGAGCAATGCCGGTGAATTGCTGTGCGATGGGCTCGCCCACGGTCGCATAGGTGTTGGGCTCGAGGTCCATGATGTAGGGCAGCGTTTCATTGCCCTGGGCGGCGGCATCGATGCGGCCCTGCCGCAGCTGGGTGCGCGCATCCGCCGAGCCGTCGGTGCCGACGACCTGGATCGGATTGCTGCCGCAGTTCTTCTCGCTCCACGCGGTGATCTGGGCGGGGAACATGGTGCGGCGGCTCGAGCCGACCTTCTTGCCGCACAGTGACGTCGCATCCTTGAATTCCGCCTTGCGCGACGCCTGCACGAAGAACTGCGGGCCGCTGCGCAAATAATCGACGAAGGTCGCGACCTCGTGCCGGCTCGCATAATCGGTGAAGCCGGACAGGATGGCATCCACCCGCCCGGTCGAGATCGAGGGCATGAACTCGGCAAAGCTGGTCTCGGTCCATTCGATCTTGAGGCCGAGCTTGCGGCCGATCGCTTCGCCGAGATCGACGTCGAAGCCGGAGAGCGCGTTGGTGGCGGGATCGCGGAACTCCATCGGCGGATAGTTCGGCACCACCGCGACCTTGATGCTGCCGCGCTTGGCTATCTCAGGCGGCAATTCGGCCGCCATTGCCGACGCGTTCATGAAGCCCAGAAATCCCGCCGCAAGCAAAAATCTCTTCATCACATACCCCCAATGTCAGATCACTGCCGAAAGAAATGCCTTGGTGCGCTCCTCGCGCGGCGCGCCCAGCACGTCCGAAGCGCGGCCCTGCTCGACGATCGCGCCCTGGTCCATGTAGACGACGCGGTCGGCGACCTCGCGGGCGAAGCCGAGCTCGTGCGTCACCACCATCATGGTCATGCCGCTTCGCGCCAATTCCTTCATCACCGCGAGCACCTCGCCGACGAGCTCGGGATCGAGCGCGCTGGTGGGCTCGTCGAACAGCATCAGCATCGGCTTCATGGCGAGCGCCCGGGCGATCGCGACACGCTGCTGCTGGCCGCCGGAGAGCTGCGCCGGATAGGAATCCGCCTTGGCCGACAAGCCGACGCGGCGCAATAGCTCGAGCGCCTCGGCGCGCACCTCGTCCGGCTTGCGCCCCTGCACCTGGGTCGGACCTTCCGTGATGTTCTCCAGCGCGGTCTTGTGCGGAAACAGGTTGAAGCGCTGGAACACCATGCCGGTCTTGAGCCGCTGCCGCCCGATCTCGCGCTCGCTCAGGCGATGGAGTTTTCCGCCTTGCTCGCGCACTCCGAGCAGCTCGCCGTCGAGCCAGATGCCGCCGGCATCGATCGTGGCGAGCTGATTGATGCAGCGGAGCAGCGTGGTCTTGCCGGAGCCGGAGGCGCCGATCAGACACATCACCTCGCCGGGCCAGACGTCGAGCGAGACGTTCTTGAGAGCCTGGAACTCTCCAAAGTTCTTGGCTACGGAGCGGATCGCGACGAGCGGTTTTGTCATCGCGCCAGCCGCAATGTGCCGCGCGCAAAGCGGCGTTCGAGCAGCATCTGCAGGGGTGTCAGGATCGAGACCACCAGCAGGTACCAGAGCCCGGCGACGATCAGGAGCTCGATGACGCGGGAGTTGGCGTAGTAGATGTTCTCGGCATTGTGCAGCAGCTCCGGATACTGGATCACGCTCGCGAGCGAGGTCGCCTTCACCATGCCGATGAACTCGTTGCCGAGCGGCGGGATCACCACGCGCATCGCCTGCGGCAGCACGATCCGGCGCAGCGCCCGCAGCCGCCCCATGCCGATGGCCTGCGCCGCCTCGTATTGCCCGATATCGACCGACAGCATGCCGGCGCGCATCACTTCGGAGGTGTAGGCGCCCTGGTTGATGCCGAGCCCGAGCAGCGCGGCAAGGAACGGCGTCATGACGTCGACGGCGCGCGCGGACCACAGGCCGGGAATGCCGATGGTCGGAAACACCAGCGCGAGGTTGAACCACAGCAGCAGTTGCAGGATCAGCGGCGTGCCGCGGAACAGCCAAGTGTAGCCGGCCGCGACCGACTTCAGCACCGGATTGGGCGACAGCCGCATGATCGCGACGACGATGCCGAGAAAGATGCCGAGCATCATCGCCAGCACCGCCATCACCATGGTGTTGACGATGCCTTCGAGGATTACCTTTGCGGTCAGGAAGCGGCTGACATAGGACCATTCGATCTGGCCGTTCGCAAAGGCGCGCGCGATCGCCGCCAGAACGAGGACGATCAGGGCCGCGCTGGCCCAGCGAAACCAATGCGGCTCGCGCGCGATCCGCAGGCCCGACAGGTCGGGAAATCCTTGCGCGAGTGCCGGCGCCTGCTTCATTGCGGCGCCGCGTTCAGCATGGGCTGGGCGACTGCATTGGCCCCCAAGCCCCATTTGTCGAGAATGGCCTTGTACGAGCCGTCAGCGATCATCGCCGCCAGCTTCTCCGTCACGGCCTCACGCAAGGCCGCATCGTCCTTGCGGAACATGATGCCCTGATAGCCCCTGGCAAAGGGCTCGCCGACGATGCGATACTTGCCGGGCTCCTGTTGCTGCGCATAAGGCAACGTCTCGCTGCCCTGCACGGCGGCGTCGATGCGGCCCTGCTTGAGCTGGTTGCGGACGTCGATGGAATTCTCGCCCGGAACATACTGGATCGCGGGCTTGCCGGCCGGCTCGCAGTTCTGCTTGCTCCACTTCTCGATCTCGACCGGGAAGCTGGTGCTGCGGGTGGTGCCGACCTTCCTGCCGCAGAGATCGGTGGCGTCCTTGGCTACGCTCTCCGCCATCACGAAGAACTGCGGGCCGGTCGCGAGGTAATCGACGAAGTCGGCGGTCTCGCGCCGCGAGGCACGGTCGGAGATGCCGGAAATGATGAAGTCGGCCCGCTTGGTCGTGAGCGAGGGGATCAGCTCGGCGAACGGCGTCTCGCTCCAGACGATCTTCAGGCCTCCAAGCCGCTTGGCAAGCTCCTTCGCCAGATCGATGTCGAGCCCGACCAGCTCGTTGGTTGCGGGATCGCGATATTCCATCGGCGCGTAGGTGGAGTTGACCGTGAGCTTCAGCGTGCCGGCCTGCTTGATCTCCGCCGGCAGCTCGGCGGCTCGCGCCGACGTCACGGCAGCCAACACAGCGAAGGCAAGCAAATGCGAGAGGCGTGTCATGTCAGCTCCTTTTGCCAACGCCGCGACCGGCCGTTAGTCAATCCGCATCGAGAACGGCCGGCTCGATGATGCCGGCACGCTCGGTGATCACCCTGTATTGCTCGGGCCGTCGGTGGGCGGCGAAGTTGAACATCTTGTCCTTGCCCTGGCGGCAGAGGTCGAGATCGATGTCGGCGACGATCACCTCGTCGGCCAGCGTCTGGGCCTGCGCGACGATGCGGCCGTTGGGATCGACGATGCAGGAGCCGCCGATCAGGCCGGAGCCGTCCTCCTCGCCCGCCTTCGCCACCGAAATCGCCCAGGTCGCGTTCATGTAGGCGTTGGCCTGCGTCACCAGCGTCGAGTGGAAGGTGCGCAAGGCTCCGTCTTCGGTCGTGCCGCCGTTGGGATCGTAGGCCGCCGAATTGTAGCCGATGCAGACGAGCTCGACGCCTTGCAGGCCGAGCACGCGCCAGGATTCCGGCCAGCGACGATCATTGCAGATCATCATGCCCATGATGGCATGGGCCCAGGAAGACCCGGCGCGGAAGGCGGGAAAGCCGAGGTCGCCATATTCGAAGTAGCGCTTCTCGAGTTGCTGGTAGCGCGCGCCCGGACGCGGCTCGACCGAGCCCGGCAAGTGCACCTTGCGATAGCGGCCGAGAACCTCGCCGTCGCGATCGACCAGGATGGAGCAATTGTAGCGCCGCCCCTCCGGCGTCAGCTCGGCATAGCCGACATAGAAGCCGACGCGGAGCGCACGTGCGCGATCGAACAGCTTCGCCACCGCGGGGTTCGGCATGCTGCGCTCGAAATACGCGTCGAGGGCCTCGCCTTCGAGCAGCCAGCGCGGGAAGAAGGTGGTGAAGGCGAGCTCCGGAAACACCACAAGGCTCGCACCCCGACCGGCCGCCTCATCGAGCATGTCGAGCATCCGCGACAACGTATGCTCGCGCGTATCGGCTTTTTGCGTCGGGCCCATCTGAGCGGCGGCGGCGCGAAGGACACGAACCAAGATTGCCTCCAATCTGTGCGCAGTGCTGCCTCAATGGGCGAACGAACCCTTTGATGCGACGTGCAAATCCGCTGCCATTACGGGCAAGCACTGCTGCAAAATCAATTCGCGTTGCTATGATGATTTGGCCCCGACTATAATCGGCAGTGATATGAACCTGCGTCAGCTCGAGATCCTGCGCGCCGTGATCCGCCACCGCACCACGGTGGCGGCGGCGGACGAGCTGGCGCTGTCGCAGCCGGCGGTCAGCAACGCGCTGAAGACGATGGAGGCGCAGGCGGGCTTTGCGCTGTTCGAGCGCGTCAACAACCGGCTGTTTCCAACCGCCGAAGCGATGGCGCTGTACAAGGAGAGCGAGGCGATCTTTGCGCTGCACGCCAAGCTCGAGAACCGCGTGCGCGATCTGCGCGAGAACCGCTCCGGGCATCTCGCCCTCGTGGCGACGCCGCCGCTCGCCTACAGCATCATTCCGTCCGCGCTGTCGGGCTTCCTGCGCCGGCGACCGGAGACGCGCGTGTTCTTCGACGTACGGCGCTATGAGGGCATCATCGAGGGTGTGCTGAGCCGCGTCGCCGAGCTCGGCTTCGCGCTCGGACTGACGCATCATCCAGGGATCGCGCACGAGGTGGTGCACACCGGCGAGATGGTGTGCGTGCTGCCGCCGCAGCATCCGCTCGCGGAACGACCGGTGATCTCGGCCGCCGATCTCTCCGGCCTGCCCTTCATCGGGCTCGAACGCGGCACGCGCCTCGGCGAAGCCGTGCGCGACAGCTTTGCCCGCGCCGGCGCACCGTTTCGGCCGACGGTCGAGGTGCGCTACTGCAACACGGCCTGCGTGCTGGCCGCGGCCGGCGTCGGCGCCGCGGTGGTCGATCCCTTCTCGCCGCGGCAGAACGGCGGCAGCGGCCTCGTCGTCCGACCGTTCACGCCGACGACGCAGGCGATCGCCTATATGCTATGGTCGGAAGCCGAGCCGCTGTCGCGTCTGGCCAAGGCCTTTCTGAATGAGATCCGCAAGGAGAGCGCTCTGCTCGAGCGCACAGCGCCGCACCAGCAACATGGGGCAGAAAGCGGCTGAGCTTCGCAACCTTTTCACCGGGAGCCCATGGCACGCATCACCATCATCGAGACCGGAGAGGTGCCGCAAAAATACCGCGAGCGCCACGGTTCATTTCCGGACATGTTCGCGCGCATGATCCGCGCCGAGGAGCCGGCCGCGACGATCGAGGTGGTCAGCATCCCCAATGGCAATGCGCTTCCCGATCCGAGCAAGCTCGAGGCCGTCCTGATCACCGGCGCGGCGGCCGGCGTCTATGACGGGCTCGACTGGATCGCACCGCTGGAAGATTTCGTGCGGACCGCTTACGCCAACAAGACGCCGATGGTCGGTGTCTGCTTCGGCCACCAGCTGATCGCGCAGGCGCTCGGCGGCACCGTGCGCAAATCGGAGCAGGGCTGGGGCATCGGCCGGCATGTCTATCAGGTGCTGCCGGAGAACGGCGTCGTCGACGGCGAAGCGGTCGCGATCGCCGCCTCGCATCAGGACCAGGTGATCGAGCCACCGAACGACGCGCTGACGATCCTCTCCTCCGACTTCACCCCGCATGCCGGCCTGCTCTACGCCAACGGCGCGACGCTGACCGTGCAGCCGCATCCGGAATTCGATGTCGGGTTTGCGCAAGTGTGCTGCGAGCTGCGCGAAGGGAAAGTGCCGGAGGATGTTGTGGCCACGGCGAGGGCGTCACTGGCGGAGCCGATGGACAACGCGAAGCTGGGCGGGGCGATTGCGCGGTTTCTGACGAAGCGGTGAGCTCACCTCGCCCCGCTTGCGGGGAGAGGTCGGATTGCATCGAAGATGCAATCCGGGTGAGGGGGACTCTCCGCGAGCCCAGCTATCACTGAAACTGCTGAGACAGCCCCTCACCCCAACTCTCTCCCCGGAAGAACGGGGAGAGGGAGAGGAAGTGGTTCAGAACGGCTCGCTTCCCAGCCCCGGCACATCGGCAGGCCTTGGCCCGGGCGCCGCCCAGTGAAACCGGCGGTCCTTCTCCGCGATGGCGATGTCGTTGATCGAGGCCTCGCGGCGTTTCATCAGGCCGTGCTCGTCGAATTCCCATTGCTCGTTGCCGTAGGAACGATACCACTGGCCGCTACCATCGTGCCATTCGTACTGGAAGCGCACCGCGATGCGGTTGCCGTCGAAGGCCCAGAGATCCTTGATCAGGCGGTAATCCTGCTCCTTCTCCCATTTGCGGGTGAGGAAGGCGACGATGGCCTCGCGGCCCTGAAACACTTCCGAACGGTTGCGCCAGCGGCTGTCCTCGGTATAGGCGAGCGAGACCCGCACCGGATCGCGTGAATTCCAGGCGTCCTCGGCCATGCGCGCCTTTTGCGCAGCTGTTTCTCGGGTGAAGGGCGGAAGCGGCGGGCGCGACATGATGGCCTCATCGGTTGGTCGGGGCTGCGAATGTATCGTCGCAACTGGCGGAGTCGATAGGCCATCCGCTATCGAACGATCACGAAACCAGATCGGCCTTCATCAATTGGCGGATCGATTTCGGGATAGGCTGGGCGCGGCCGCCGCTGATGAAGGCGACGCGGACCTCGGCTTTCACCAGCACGTCGTCACCGCGCCGCACCTCCTGCGCCAGCATGATGGACGCCCCTTTCACCGCGACCGGCCAGGTTACGACGTCGAGCACGTCATCCATCCGCGCGGGCTTCAGGAAGTCCAGATGCATCGAACGCACCACGAAGGCAAAGCCGGCGCCTTCCGTCTCGGTCTGCTCGAACAGCACCTGCTGCTCGGCACCCATCAGCCTGAGATGATTGGTGCGCCCGCGCTCCATGTAGCGCAGGTAATTGGCGTGATAGACGATGCCGGAAAAGTCCGTGTCCTCGTAGTAGACCCGGACCTGCATGTGGTGGCGGCCGTCGCGGATCTCGCCGTCGAGATGAGCTGTCACGTCGCGAGCCTCTTCGCTGGTCGGTAGCTGGCCCGTTCTGCGCAAAAATGGCCGGCCGCGCAAGCATAGGTTACGCCACCAAAGGCTCTCGCCCCAGCGTCACCTCGACGATCTCCGGCGGCACCCCGAAGCGGAGCGGCATGATGCTGCAGCCGAGCCCACCAGAGACGATGAGATCGCATTTCAGGCGGAAGTGGCCATAGGCGAGCCGCAGGCCGTTCCTGGGCGCGACGGCCGGCGACCAGCCGAGCAGGCGGACCTGGCCGCCATGGGTATGGCCGGACAATTGCAGCGCAACGCGCGCGGGCACGAGCGGCGCAATGTTGGGCTCGTGCGCGAGCAGGATGACCGGCGCATCGTCAGTGATCTTCGCCAGCGTGGCGTTGAGATCATCGGCACCGAAGCGCACCACGTTCCGGAACCGCCGCGCCGGCAGAAAGGCAAGCTGATCGCCGAGGCCGGCAAGCCAGAACGGGCGGCCGTCCTTGGTGAGGCGCACAGCATCGTTCTCGTAGACGGGAATGCCGGCCGCCTCCAGCGCCCGATGTGCGATGGTCGGCCCGTGCCCGGCCCGCTGCACGGTCCTGTCGTCCCAATAATCGTGATTGCCCATGACGGCATGGACGCCGAGCGGCGCCTTCAGGCGCCCCAGCACCCTTGCCCATTCGCTCGACGGAATGAAGCGCGTGACATGGTGAAGGCCGGCGACATAGTCGCCGAGCAGCACGATGAGATCGGCGTTGAGCGCGTTGGTCCGGTCGACGATGTCCTCGATGCGCTCCAGCGGCATCCAGGGATCACAGGCATGGATGTCAGCGATGGCGGCAATCTTCAGCGGAAAATCCGCCGGCCACTGCCGCGGCATCGGATGATAGCGCGTGACGCGAAGGCGCAGCATCGGCTCCACGCCGACGCCGTAGGCTGCGGTCGAGACGCCGAGGGCGGACAGACCGCCGATGGAACGGATGAGATGACGGCGCGTGATCATGGAAGCCCAATGATGATGCCGCGTCTTTGATGATATCCGATTGGAGCAGAAATGGGGTGCGTTCGTGCAGATCGTCTGCACGAGGTTAACGGAAATTCATCAAAAGCCGAAACGGCGCGGTTCAGCAGATCACTCGTCGCTGTCATCCGTGCCGAACAGGCCGAACTGGGCCGCCGCATCGCGCGAGGGTTCGGCGAGGCCGAGATGGCGGAACGCATGCGAGGTCAGCAGGCGGCCGCGCGGCGTGCGCTGCAGATAGCCGCACTGGATCAGATAGGGCTCGATGATGTCCTCGATGGCATCGCGCGGCTCCGACAAGGCCGCAGCCATGGTCTCGACGCCGACCGGGCCGCCGCCATAGTTGAGCGCGATCGTCGTGAGGTAGCGGCGGTCCATGGCGTCCAGGCCGGCCGCATCGACCTCGAGCGCGCTCAGCGCGTGGTCGGCGATCTTGCGGTCGATCCTGTCGGCGTCGGCCGCGGAGGCGAAATCGCGCACGCGGCGGAGCAGGCGGCCGGCGATGCGCGGCGTGCCGCGGGCGCGGCGCGCGATCTCGTTGGCGCCGTCCGCGCTCATGCCGACGTTGAGCACGCGCGCGCCGCGGCTGACGATGCTCTCCAATTCCTCGATCGTATAGAAGTTCAGCCGCACCGGAATGCCGAAGCGGTCGCGCAAGGGATTGGTGAGAAGGCCGGCGCGCGTGGTGGCGCCGACCAGGGTGAATTTCGACAGCTCGATCTTCACCGAGCGCGCTGCCGGTCCCTCGCCGATGATGAGGTCAAGCTGAAAGTCCTCCATCGCCGGATAGAGCACCTCCTCCACCGCCGGGCTGAGGCGATGGATCTCATCAATGAAGAGCACGTCGCGCTCTTCGAGATTGGTCAGCAGCGCCGCGAGATCGCCGGCCTTGGCGATGACGGGACCCGAGGTGGCGCGGAAGCCGACGCCGAGCTCTTTCGCCACGATCTGCGCCAGCGTGGTCTTGCCGAGGCCGGGGGGACCGACGAACAGCACGTGATCCAGCGCCTCGCCGCGCTTGCGCGCCGCCTCGATGAAGATCGAGAGATTCTTGCGCGCCTGCTGCTGGCCGACGAAGTCGGACAGCGATTGCGGCCGCAGCGCGGTGTCGCCGACATCATCGCTGCGGCGCTCGGGCGAGACCATGCGGGGAGGAGTGGTCATGCTCGGGCTCTGTAGGCCATTCTGCCCACGAACAGGGACAGCTGCACAAGAACAAACAACACGACGCTTTGTAGCAGGAGTTCAGGCCATATGTATTGATCGACCTGTCCGATAAATACCAAAGCGAGAACGAGGTACGAGGCTGGAGCGACCAGCAAGACGTTCCACCATGTTATGTGGCCGCGAAATCGTATGATCGCAGCGACAAGAACACCGGCGATCAGGCCCGGCAAGGACCACATTTTGAAACCAAGGAGCGCAACACCCGCCGTATCGCGCGAGATCGAGAAACACCGGATGACGTGGCTCAGCAGACACCCCGACGCCGAGAATGCAGCCGTGGCAAGAACGCCGATTAGCACTGTCCCGGCGAACACGACACCAAAGAAATAGACCGCATGCTGAAGGTTCGGGAGCTTTGGACCCTCCGGGCGATCGAGGGCTTGATCGGAATTCACTTCGCGAGCTCCTTGAGGCCCAGCCGAATCAGCTGTGCCGTCTCGGCGCCCTCACCGGCGCTACGCGACGCCGACGCAATCGCCGCGGCGGCCTGCGGCTGGCCGTAGCCGAGATTGACCAGCGCCGAGATCGCATCCGCGACCGGGCGCGGCGCGCGCTCGTCGTCGACGGCGCCGGCGAGATGCACGACCGCAGGATCGACATTGGCAAAGGCCGGCGCCTTGTCCTTCAATTCGGTGACGATGCGCTCGGCAACCTTCGGGCCGACGCCGGGCGTGCGCGCCACCGCGGCCTTGTCGCGCAGCGCAATCGCATTGGCGAGATCGGCCGGCGAGAGCGTGCCGAGCACGGCGAGCGCCACCTTGGCGCCGACGCCCTGCACGGTCTGGAGCAGGCGAAACCATTCGCGCTCCTGGTCGGTGCGGAAGCCGAACAGCTTGATCTGGTCCTCGCGGACATAGGTCTCGATCGACAGCACGGCGGCTTCGCCGGGCGAGGGCAGATGCTGCAAGGTGCGCGAGGAGCAGTGCACCTGGTAGCCGACGCCGCCGACGTCGAGGATGACGAAGTCCTCGCCGTAGGAATCGATCAAGCCCTTGAGCTTGCCGATCATATCCCCACCACCTTCAGCCTGAGAGCGGTACTCTGGCGGTGATGGGCGTGGGTGATGGCGATGGCGAGCGCGTCGGCGGCGTCCGCGGACGGCGGCTCGGCTTTCGGCAGCAGGATCTTCAGCATCATCGCGATCTGTTGCTTGTCGGCGTGACCGGCGCCGACCACCGTCTTCTTGACCTGGTTCGGCGCGTATTCTGCGACAAAGATGCCGAACATTGCGGGCGCCAGCATGGCGACGCCGCGGGCCTGGCCAAGCTTCAGCGTCGCAACGCCGTCCTTGTTGACGAAGGTCTGCTCGACCGCCGCTTCCACCGGCCGGTGATCGGACAAAACGGCCGCGAGCCCTTCATGGATCGCGAGCAGCCGGCTCGCCAGCGGCAGATCGTCGGGCGGTTCCACCGAGCCGCAGGCGACGTAGCCCAGGCGATTGCCCTCGGCCTCGATCACGCCCCAGCCGGTGCGGCGCAGGCCGGGGTCGATGCCGATGATGCGAACGGGGCCACGAATCGGGAGCGCAGTCATGCGCCAGTGATAGCGGCTGGCCGCGACGGGGGAAACAGAAACAGAACGGAAGTAACAGGGGAAGTGGGGGTCACGTGCCCCGGGCGCGGCGCAGCACGAAGTGATGCGCCTGCTGAACGGGGGCCCATGTTGCCTCCAGCGCGCACGGCGCTGTGGGTCCCGGCTCTGCGTCGCACCGCTTCGCGCTGCGCCGCGTCCGGGACACGCGAGCCCTACCCGCCCATCTTCGCCATTAGCGCGTCCGACACCTCGAAATTGGCATAGACCTGCTGCACGTCGTCGTGCTCGTTGAGCAGGTCCATCAGCTTGAGCAGCTTCTCGCCGGTCTCGTCGTCGACCGCAACCGTGTTCTGCGGCTTCCAGATCAGCGCGGCCTTGCGCGGCTCGCCGAACTTGGCTTCCAGCGCCTTGGCGACATCGCGATAGCTTTCGGTCGAGGCGTAGATCTCGTGACCGTTCTCGCCCGAGACCACATCGTCGGCGCCGGCCTCGATGGCGGCGTCCAGCACGGCGTCGTCGGAGGCGACGCTGCGGTCATATTCGATGATGCCGGTGCGGTCGAACATGAAGGAGACCGAGCCGGTTTCGCCGAGATTGCCGCCGGACTTGGTGAAGAAGGAGCGGATGTCGGAGGCGGCGCGGTTGCGGTTGTCGGTCAACGCCTCGACGATGACGGCGACGCCGCCCGGGCCGTACCCCTCGTAGCGGATCTCGTCATAGTTCTCGCCGTCGCTGCCGAGCGCCTTCTTGATGGCGCGCTCGATATTGTCCTTCGGCATGTTCTCCTGTCGCGCCGCGATCACGGCGGCACGCAGGCGCGGGTTCATGGCGGGGTCAGGGGTGCCCAGCTTGGCGGCGACGGTGATTTCACGCGCCAGCTTGCCGAACAGCTTCGACTTCTGGGCATCCTGCCGCCCCTTGCGGTGCATGATGTTCTTGAATTGGGAATGTCCGGCCATGCGGGGTCTCTTGTGGTCGTCAGCCAAGGGTGAGCGAGGGATGCGCGGCCTTATAGGCCGCCAACCCACCGGAATGAAAGGGGCTCCCCCGGTCCGGAGGTAGCAGCGTAGTTGCCCATGCCTCAATGTCGGGCACTGTTAACCCTGATTTCATTCCGGACTGCGAAAATAGCGCCCGACCGTCCCCCGACAAGAGAGACCCGATGGCCTTCGGACTATTTCGGAAGCGTCTGCCGGACACGGCCGCGCCTGCGGCAGCCCCGGAGGCTGCGCAGCTGGCGGCCCCTGCCGCACCCGCCCCGACCGCCGAAAGTGATTCGGCCCGGGAAATCCTGGAATTGCTGGAACTCGAGCTCGGCGCCATGATCCGCCAGCTCGAGCGCGCCGCCAATTCGGTGGCCGGCGGCGCCGAGGCGACCGCGGCGACCCTCGCCGCCATTCGCGACCGCACCGACGCCCTGACCGGCCGGACCAATGCGGCGCAATCCACCGCCTCCACCTTCGCCCATGCCGCTGACAAGTTCACCCAGTCGGCGCAAGGGATCGGCGCACAGGTCCGCGAGGCCGGCAAGCTCGCCGACGACGCCAGCGCCGCCGCGCAGGAAGCCCGCGCCAATGTCGATCGCCTGCGCGAATCCTCCGCCGCCATCGGCAACGTCGTCAATCTGATCGCGCAGATCGCGCGGCAGACCACGCTGCTCGCGCTCAACTCGACCATCGAGGCCGCGCGCGCGGGCGCCGCGGGAAAAGGCTTTGCCGTCGTCGCCACCGAGGTCAAGGCGCTCGCGGTGCAGACCCAGAGTGCGACCGAGGAAATCACGAAGAAGATCGACGCGCTGCAGCGCGACGCCGCCGGCTCGGCGGACGCCGTGCACCGCATCTCGCAGGCGATCGAAGCGATCCGCCCGGTGTTCGACACCGTCAACGGCGCGGTCGCCGAGCAGAATGCCACGACCAGCGAGGTCTCCGGCAATGCCGCCAGCGCCTCGGAGTTCATCATCTCGGTCGGCGAGAGCGCGGCCGAGATCGACGCGGCGACCAAAGCGGCCGAGTCCCATGGCGAGAGCGTCGCCAGCGCCGGCAAGGCCGTCACCACTTTCGCCCAGAAGCTGAAATCGCGCTGCGCGGTGCTGCTGCGCCAGAGCGAGCACGACGACCGCCGCAAGACCGAGCGGCTGCCCTGCCACCTCAAATTCGAGACCGCGCGCGGCGTGATGCCGATCTATGAAATCGCGATGGAGGGCGTGCTGATCGGCGGCGCGGATGCCAGCCGGCTCGCACCGCAAGCGACGATCGAAGGCAGCTTGGAGGACATCGGCGCCTGCCGCCTGCGCGTGGTCGAGCAATCCAAGGCCGGCGCCCGCGCGCAATTCGTCGGCGCCACCGCCGCACTCAGCGAGAAGATCGAGGACAAGCTCTGGTCGATCCATGAGGAGAACACCGAGTTCGTCACCCGCGCCATGGAGGCGGGCAATGCGCTGACGCAGATATTCGAGCAGGCGGTTGCGCGCGGCGAGGTCAAGCTCGACGACCTCTTCGACACCGACTACGTGGAAATCGCCGGCACCAATCCGCAGCAATACCGCACCAAATATCTCGACTGGGCCGATCGCGCCCTGCCGCCGTTCCAGGAAGCCTTTCTGGCGCGGGAATCGCGGATGGCGTTCTGCGCCATGGTCGACCGCAACGGCTTCTTGCCGGTGCACAACAAGATCTATTCGCATCCGCAGCGGCCGGGCGACGTCGCCTGGAACACGGCCAACAGCCGCAACCGGCGCATCTTCAACGATCCGGCGGGGCTCGCTGCCGCACGCAACCTGCGATCGTACCTGGTCCAGAGCTATGCGCGCGACATGGGCAACGGGAACACGGTGATGATGCGCGAGATCGACGTGCCGATCCGCGTGCAGGGCCGGCACTGGGGCGGCTTCCGCACGGCCTACAAGCTGTAGCGTGCACTCCTGGGCAAGACGCCGGGCGCGAATCATCCTCTAAGGTCGGACCTGGAATCGGAATGCCGCCAAGGAGCCGATCAACGGCTCCGACTGGAGAGAGCCCCGTACATGTCCTTTGCACAACTTGCCGTGTTGGACACCGCCTCCAACCGGACGCTGGCCGAACGCCTGATCGACCAGCTCGCCGACCGCATCGGCGGTCTCGGCGTCGAGCTCGCCGATATCGCCGGCAACGTCCAGGACGTCGCCAACCGCGTCGCGAGCCAGTCGGAACGGTTTCACCGTCTGCAGAAGACGGCCGAGACCATGGTCTCGGCCAACCACGACATCGCCAACGCCTCGCAGGCGGTGCAAACCACGACGTCGGCGGCGGTCGGCGAGATCGCGCAGTCGCGCGGCGCCGTCGACACCGCGGTCAGCCACATCTCCGCGCTGGTCGCCGCAGTGGAGCGGATCGAGGCGCGCCTTAGCGCCGTCGGCGCGGCGCTGGCGCAGGTGGCGAAGGTCTCCGGCTCGATCGAGGCGATCGCCAAGCAGACCAATCTGCTCGCGCTCAACGCCACCATCGAGGCGGCGCGCGCCGGCAATGCCGGCCGCGGCTTCGCGGTGGTCGCAAGCGAGGTCAAGAACCTCGCGGAGGCCACGCGCCAGGCCACGCATGAGATCTCCGACACCGTGCGCGATCTCGACGGCCAGATCGAGGGCCTGATCGGCGAGAGCAGCGACGCCTCGCAGCGCGCCAAGACCGCCGGCGAAGGCGCGCAAGCGATCTCCGGCATCATCTCGCGGGTCCAGCAGGGCTTCGCCTCCGTCGAAGCGGAGATCGACGGCGTCGCGCGCGCGGCGACCTCCAACCTCGGGCATTGCGACACCGTGATCAGCGAGCTGAGCGAGCTCGCCAGGGGCGTCGACCTCTCCTCGCGCAACCTCAAAAGCGCCGACGAGCGGGTGGCGAAGCTGCTCGACACCTCCGAAGGCCTGATCGCGCTGATCGCCGACAGCGGCGTCGAGACATCGGACGCGCCGCTGATCCGTATCGTCGTCGACACCGCGAAGCGGATCTCGACCGAGTTCGAGGCCGCGATCGACCGCGGCGAGATCACGCTCGACCAGCTCATGGACGAGACCTACCGCGAGATATCAGGCACCGATCCGAAGCAGTACCTGACCAACTACGTCGAGTTCACCGACCGCGTGCTGCCCGCGATCCAGGACCCGATCCAGACGTCCGATCCGCGCATCGTGTTCTGCGTCGCCTGGGCGAGGGGCGGCTACCTGCCGACCCACAATCCGAACTACCGCCTGCCGCAGGGCAAGGACCCGGTCTGGAACAACGCCCATTGCCGCAACCGCCGCCTGTTCACCGACCGCGCGGTGAAGAAGGTCGCGGTCAACACAAAACCCTTCCTGCTGCAGACCTACCGCCGCGACATGGGCGGCGGGCAGTTCGTGCTGATGAAGGACCTGTCCTCGCCGATCATGATCCGCGGCAGGCACTGGGGCGCCTTCCGGATGGGATTCCGGCAAGGCTGACGGCGGCGCTCCGGCACCCCCCAAAACAAAAACTCGAAAACAACCCCATGCACAGTAGCCGGGGTGTGCGGAATCAATGGCTTGCGCCGGCAGGCCGTGGCGCGCGTTGACCCGTCGGGCAAAACAGGGGTAGAATGCTAATATTCCGAAAATGTGAGGCATGCGGTTCGCCCTGCCGCGGCCGCCGACGTTGCCGTAGAAGTGCCACCGCGCATTCGAACCCGAACACAGCAAGCTGGTTTTTTGATGTCCTGTCCACCTGCCCAAATCGGCGCGCCGTTTTCCGAGATCGATACACCGGCGCTGATCATCGACCTCGATGCCTTCGAGCGCAATCTCGATACGATGGCGGCTGCTGTGAGCAAGCTCGGCGTTCGCTTGCGTCCGCATGCGAAGACCCACAAATCACCGATCATTGCGGCCAAGCAGATCGCGCGCGGCGCAATCGGCATGTGCTGCCAGAAGGTCGCCGAGGCCGAGATCCTGGTTGCGGGCGGGGTGAGCGACGTGCTCGTCAGCAATGAGGTGGTGGGCCTGCGCAAGATGGAACGGCTCGCCGGTCTCGCGCGCCACGCGCGCATCAGCGTTTGCGTGGACGATACGATCATGGTCGAGCAACTATCGCTCGCCGCGGAACGGGCCGGATCGCAAATCGAAGTCCTGGTCGAAATCGACGTCGGCGCCGGTCGCTGCGGCGTCAGGCCGGGGCCGGCGGCGGCCATTCTGGCGCGGCAGGTGGCGGGGTCGCGCTTCCTGTCGTTCGGCGGCTTGCAGGCCTATCACGGCTCTGCCCAGCATTTGCGCACGCCGGAGGAGCGGCGCGCTGCCATCGCCGGGGCCGCGAACGCGACCGCGGAGACACTGCGCGTCCTCGAGGACGCGGGCTTTCAGTGCCGGACGATCGGCGGTGCTGGGACCGGGACGTTCGAGCTCGAAGGCGCGAGCGGCATCTGGAACGAATTGCAGGCGGGCTCCTATGTCTTCATGGACGCCGACTACGCCAAGAACCTCGGCGACGGGGCGCGCAACGCCAATCCGTTCGAGCATGCGCTGTTCGTGATCGCGACCGTGATGAGCACCGGCGCCGGCGAACGCGCCGTCATCGATGCCGGCCACAAGGCCCTGTCGAACGACAGCGGATTTCCGGTCGTGCTCGGCCGGCCCGATTTGCGCTATCATCGGCCCTCTGACGAGCATGGCCTGCTCGATTTCGACAGCGCTTCGTCGCGACCGGCGATCGGCGACAAGGTGACGCTGATCCCCGGCCATTGCGACCCGACCGTCAATCTCTACGACTGGTATGTCGGCGTGCGCGGCTTCAACACGCCGGATGCCCGCGTGGAGGCACTGTGGCCCGTCGCGGCGCGGGGCGCGGTCACCTGAGATTGCGTGATTGCGCGCGCCGATCTCCGCCATGGCCACGGACAGGCGAAGCGCAGATCCGAGACCCATACGCCGCAGCAACGGTTTGGCGAAGACGCGGAGTGACAAGCTTTGCGAAGCAACTACACGCGCGTGGGGTTATGAGTTCTGGCCCCGCGTTCGCAATTCTGGCCAAGGCGTACACTCATAATTCGGGATGCCTGTTTCCAAAGGACGAGCAGACGTGGCTTGCCCGGCTGGGAACGACTGCAAATGGCCCAAAGGAGGCGTCGGCGATCGCCAACGAGGGTGCTCCTATCGCCCCTCGATGCCGAGCCGGTACTCTCCGGGTGAACTTCCTGAGTAACGCTTGAATGCATTCGAAAACGCGGCTTCCGACCCGTATCCGACGGCTTGGGCGATCTGTGCAAGGCTGGCTTGGCCGTTCCTCAGAAGTTTCGATGCCTCACGCATACGGCGGCGGAATAGGTACTGCATCGGCGGTTCTCCGACCAAAGTATGGAAACGCTCTGCGAACCCTGCGCGCGATTGCCCGGCCTCTCGGGCGAGCGACTCGACCGTCCAGTTTTCCTTGAATGCGTCGTGAATAGCGGCGAGCGCCCGCGCCACGCCCGGGTCGCCCAGTCCCTTCAGCCAGCCCGTCTCCTGCATGTTCTCGACGCCATGTCGCAAGACCCGTGTGATAAGCGCCGCCGACAGCCGCGCGAGCACAACATCGCTGCCTGGACCGGGCTCTAGGGTCTCGGTTGTCAGCGTCTCGACATAGCCCTTGAGCCAACGAGCGGCCCGCTGGTCCGTTCCTGGGACATGTACCACTCGCGGAAGACCGGCCAATGCCGGATGGTCGCTTTCGCTGAAGACGAACGCCCCACAAATAATCACCGTTCGTTCGCCGCCGCCTCCGAACAGGATGCGGCCACCCCTGCTTTCCGCGGCAACTTTCGCACCCGACGTTGGCGTCATCTGTCTTGCGTCCAATGACCGCAAGACATGTGGATCGGCGCGCGGCGCAACGACGAGATCGCCAGTCTGCAAGAGCTGCGGCGTACCTGTGCCGAAGGCAATCTCACACCGGCCTTCGGTGACGATGTGGATGCCACGCAGGCCGTTCTGGTCGAATGCGATTGCCCAGGGCGAAGAAAGCTCGAGGCGGCGATATCCGGCCGCAGCGAAATGCAGCTCGCGCATCAGGGTCGCCAACAGATCCACGGGTCTCACCTCGCAGTTCAAGACGCTCGATGAAGCAGTTTAGACGATCGCGCATAGAAAATCCCAGACCTGTCCCCCAACTCACCGGCCTGGGCCGCGCGGCGGCACTCTTGAACCACGGAGCATCTCCATGTCCAGGATCGAACTGTATGGCAGCGCCCTTTGTCCCTTTGCCCAACGCGTGAGGCTGGCCCTTGCGGAAAAAGGGCTTGAGGCCACCGAGATCGGGATTGATCCGCACAACAAGCCCACCGAGTTTCTTGCCCTGTCGCCCTTCGGCAAGGTCCCCCTCCTCGTTCACAATGGCGTGCGCGTTTGGGAATCCGCCGTGATCAATGAATATCTCGACGACGCTTTTCCTGAGTATCCGCTACTTCCGACCGCGCCGGCACAACGTGCTCTTGCGCGTATCTGGATCAACTTTGCCGACATGAAGCTCTACGAGCCGACGCACCGCCTGCTGCTCTGCTCCGATCCAAGCATGCAAGCAGAAATCACCGCACAGTTGGCCGACGAACTCCGCTTTATCGAGGCGCATGCGCTCAAGACACATGCTGGTCCCTACTGGCTCGGCGACGCGTTCGGCCTTGCTGACGTCGCCTTCTTTCCCTGGTTCGAGCAGGTTGCAGTGCTGGAACACTTCCGCAAGTTTCATATTCCGGCCGAGTGCAGCCGCATCTTGGCCTGGCGCGAAGCGGTCGCACGCAGATCAGGGGTGCGATTGGTCGCGAGGTCATCAGACTTCTATCTGCAGGAATACTCCCTGCTGCTCGGTCGAATTCCGAAGAATGTTTCGGTCGCATGACGCAAAGGCGACGATGAGAACGCCACCATGCTGTCACGGTTATTCCATACCGAACTACGTCATGGGTCTGGGCGCATGCCTTGCGCTGAGCCAGTAGCTACAACGTGGCCAACACGAAACAGTCGAAGGAAGGCCGTAGATGCCCGCTTACGTTATCTTCGATGTCGAAATTTGGGATGTACCTCAGTACCAGGAGTTCATGTCTAGCGTTAAGCCAGCGCTGGAGGCGGCCGGCGCGAGGTATCTGGCGCGCGGCGGTGCGCATAAGGTCCACGAAGGGGATTGGGAGCCCCGCAGGATTGTCCTTCTGGAGTTCCCCTCGGTCGCCGCTTTCGAGGCGTTCTACAACGGGTCGACCTACCAAGGGCTCAAGAGCGTAAGAGATCGCTGCAGCTCAGCTCGTTTGGTCAGTGTTGAAGGACTCGCGTAGTCCACGCTCTCGATTCGCCCCACCGGGTGATTTGGCTTCGCGCCTCAGCTCAGCCAGAACTTCGGCGTCGCCGGCTCCAGCCTTCCACCCATGCGCACCGGCGCGATACGCAGCGCGAGGCCCGTCGCGTCGTCCGTCTCCACGGCGACGCCGCTGAGCGTTGCCGCGCCCGCCGCCGGCTCAAAACGGCCGGACGGAATCCCCGATGTGAACCGGCGCAGCGGCTCTTCCTTCTGCATGCCGATGATGGAATCGTAATCGCCGGTCATGCCGGCGTCGGTCATGTAGGCGGTGCCGCCTGCGAGGATCTGGTGGTCGGCGGTCGGCACATGGGTGTGCGTGCCGACGACGAGGCTGGCGCGGCCGTCGCAGAAGAAGCCGATGCCCTGTTTCTCGCTCGACGCCTCGCAATGGAAATCGACGACGATGGCGTCGGCGGCAACGCCGAGCGGGCAGGCCCCTAACTCGCGCTCCAGCGCGGCGAAGGGATCGTCGAACGGGGTCATGAAGACGCGGCCGAGCGCGTTGACGACGAGGGCATGCTTGCCGTTCTTGGTCTCGACCAGGGCCGCGCCGCGGCCGGGCGTGCCGCGCGGATAGTTCGCCGGGCGTACCAGACGGTCGGCGCGCTCGATGAACACCAGCGCCTCGCGCTGGTCCCAGGAATGGTTGCCGAGCGTCACCGCATCGGCGCCGGCCTCGAGAAATTCCTGGTAGATCGCTTCCGTGATGCCGAAGCCGCCGGCCGAATTCTCGCCGTTGACGATGACGAGATCGAGCGACCAGTCCTTGACCATGCCGGGCAGATATTCGGAGACGGCCTCGCGCCCACTACGGCCGACGACGTCACCCACGAAGAGAATGCGCAACTTCAGAACTCCGGAAATCGAACACGTCCGATTCCGTTAGCACATAATCCAGCGCCACGTCGTGGGATAGTGCCGGAACCGCCTCGATCTCCTGCACGGCAAACGCAAGGCCGATGCCGACGATGTGCTTGGTTTTGCGCAAATGCGCGAAGGTGAAATCGTAATGGCCGGCGCCGTAGCCGATGCGATGGCCGAGGCGGTCGAAGGCGGCGAGCGGCGTCAGCATGATGTCGGGAATGACTTCGGCCGCAGCAGGCGACGGCTCGGGAATGCCGAGCGGGCCGAGCATCAGGCGGTCGTTCGGATGGAAGATGCGGAAGATCAGGGACTGGCCGCGCGCGGTGACGCAAGGCAGCGCGAGCCTGGCGCCCTCCTCCGCGAGTCTTGCAAGCAGCGGCATCGGATCGATCTCGCTGCGGATCGGCGAGTAGCCGGAGACGATGCTGCCGGGCAGCAGCTTGAACGGCAGCCCGCGCTTGGCGAGCTTTGCGGCCGCTGCCGTGCGCTTCTTCTCGCTCAGCGCCTCGCGCTTGGCGAGGGCTTTGGCACGGAGCTCGGCTTTGGAGTTGGGCATGTGCGGTTTCCCCGAAGCGGAGCCTTGCTCCGCTGTCATCGTCCGCGCATGCGGACGATCCAGTATTCCAGAGACGCCAGTGATCAAACATCGACGCCGCGGCGTACTGGATGCCCCGCCCCCGTGCGCAATTGCGCACCAGGCGGGGCATGACACTGCCGGTTTGTCGGGACGCAATTCGACAGGCACGAACCAGAAGGAAGAAACAGTGCGAAGCCGCGGACGCCGTTGAAGCACTCGATCCCGGAGTTCCCTACGAAAGTAGGTGGGCACCATATGTCCGGGCCCACGGGCCCGGCCAGGGACAGTTCCCTAAAGGATCGATAAGGCCCCGGGGATATATGGCTCCTGACGCACGTCGCAGCCTCGCAGGGCCAATGTAACAACGATACTGACGAATCGCCAGTGCGGTGAGTGGGCCTCACTCTCGCCGGCCTTACCCTCCCCTGGAGGGGTCCGGGACGAGCATAGCTCGCCCGTAGGTCGGCTCACATTGAGCGTAGCGAAATGTGAGACGGGGTGGGGTGACGGTCTCTCCACATCCGACAGTGTCGGCGTGGAGAGATCACCCCACCCCGCTCGCGCTACGCGCGATCGACCCTCCCCCTCCAGGGGAGGGTAAGGCCCGTGGCACTATCGAGCCCAACAATAGCTTCACCCGATCGCAATCCCATTGCCGACGGTGCGGTTCAGGACCTGGGTCGACTTCTCGATGCGTTCGGCGGCGGCGTTCAGGGCGTTGACGACGGCGGTCTGCGTCATGCGGGCGCGCTCGACGGCGGCGTTGCGGAAATCGCGGAGCTCCGTCAATTCCTGCTCCAGGGTGCGGACGCGGTTGGTGGTGTCGATCAATTCGTCGCACACGGTCAGGGCGGCCATCACGGTGAGGCGCGCATCGCCGATCTCGCCGAATTTTCCGCGCAGCGACTGGATGCGGGTCTCCAGCGTTTCGGCGAGCTTGAGCAGCCGCACCTCCTGGCCCTCCTCGCAGGCCATGCGGTATTGCCGACCATTGATGGTGACGTTGATGTGGCTCATCCGTCCTCTCCGGTATCGAGCACCGAGCGTATCGTCACGATCGCGGAATCCAGCCGGTCGGAAATCTCGCGATTGGTACGCTCGAGCTTGCGCGCCTTCACCAGCGCGCCGTCGAGCTCGTCGGCAAGACGCGAGCGATCCGCGCCGAGCGCCTGGATTCGCGCCGCAAGCTCGTTCTCGTCGCGATCGGCGTCGCGCCGCCGCTCCACCGCACTTTCGAGCGCGTCGAGCGCCGCCATGAGTCTGCGGGTCGCGATCTCGATCTCGACGGCGGACGACTCCGTCATGGCGGAACTGTTGGATACGCGATCGTTCATGCAGTCAGCGGCGGAACCTGGCGGCCTTTGCCCAGTGGCCTTTCCCTGGAGCTTGCCGTCCGGCAAAAGACTCGGTTCGGCAAGCGGTTAGAAGCAGAAATTTACAAAGCAAGCTAGCCAAGCGCAACGCCGCCGCAAAACTATGCACCGATCAATCGGGACGACGTGTCGCTGCGTCGATTCCGCCCGGCCCGATGCCGGTCGAAAACCGATGTCCACACAGGCAACTTTTGCGGCCGAACCCGCGTTCGATTGCCTTGGACTCCCGGAACCGAGGTGCTATCCCAGCGCCAATCTTCAGTGGCCGCCAGGCTTCTCCCCGCGCGGGCAACCATCGCCAAGCGCCTCATTTCAGACGGATTTCAGACATGACGCAGGTCGATCACACCCGTATGGCCAACGCGATCCGGGGCCTTTCGATGGACGCCGTCGAGAAGGCGAAATCGGGCCATCCCGGCCTGCCGATGGGCGCCGCCGACATCGCCACCGTGCTGTTCACGCAGTTCCTGAAATTCGATGCCGGAAGCCCGGCCTGGCCGGACCGCGACCGCTTCGTGCTCTCGGCCGGCCACGGCTCGATGCTGCTCTATTCGCTGCTGTATCTGACCGGCAATGCCGAGATGACGCTGGACCAGATCAAGCAGTTCCGCCAGGTCGACTCGCTCACCCCCGGCCACCCCGAGAACTTCCGCACCAAGGGCATCGAGACCACGACCGGCCCGCTCGGCCAGGGCATCTCGACTGCGGTCGGCATGGCGCTGGCCGAGAAGATGCTGGCGGCCGAATTCGGCAAGAAGATCGTCGACCACCACACCTATGTGCTGGCGTCCGACGGCGACCTGATGGAAGGCGTGTCGCAGGAAGCGATCGCGATGGCCGGGCACTGGAAGCTCAACAAGCTGATCGTGCTCTACGACGACAACGGCATCTCGATCGACGGCCCGACCTCGATCTCCGATTCCGTCGACCAGGTGAAGCGCTTCAAGTCGGCGGGCTGGGCCGCCGAGAAGATCGACGGCCACGACCAGGCCGCGATCGCCGACGCCATCACCCGCGCGAAGAAATCGGGGAAGCCGACGCTGATCGCCTGCCGCACCACGATCGGCTTCGGCGCGCCGCACAAGCAAGGCACCTCGAAGGTGCACGGCGAAGCACTCGGCGCCGACGAGCTCAAGGCTGCCAAGGAAAATCTCGGCATTTCGCTCGAGCCGTTCGCGGTCGCCGACGACGTGCTGAAGGCCTGGCGAGCGGCCGGCAGCCGAGGCGCCGCGGCACGTCAGGAATGGGAAGCGCGGCTCGGTGAGCTCGGCAGCCGCAAGCGCGCCGAGTTCGAGCGCCGCCTGCGTCATGAGCGCCCGGCTTCGCTCGCCAAGGCCGTGCGCGCCTACAAGAAGGAGCTGTTGGAAAAGCCGATGACGGCCGCCACGCGCAAGTCCTCGGAAGCGGTGATCGAGGTGATCGCCGGCGCGATGCCGATGGAATTCCTGGCCGGCTCGGCCGACCTCACCGGCTCCAACAACAACAAGGCGAAGTCGGCGACCGCCTTCTCGGCCAAGACACCGAAGGGCCGCTTCATCCATTACGGCATCCGCGAGCACGGCATGGCCGCCGCGATGAACGGCATTTTCCTGCACGGCGGCTTCGCGCCGAACGGTGCGACCTTCCTCGTGTTCACCGATTATGCGCGTCCGGCGATGCGCCTGGCCGCGCTGATGGGCGCCGGCGTCGTCTATGTGATGACCCACGATTCCATCGGCCTCGGCGAGGACGGCCCGACCCATCAGCCGGTCGAGCATCTCGCAGCGCTCAGAGCCATTCCCAACATGCGCGTGTTCCGTCCCTGCGATGCGATGGAAGTCGCCGAGTGCTGGGAGCTCGCGCTCAACCGCATCGACGGCCCGACCGTGCTGGCGCTGACGCGGCAGAACCTGCCGCAGCTGCGGACCACCGCACCGAACGACAATCCCTGCGCGGCCGGTGCCTATGAGCTGGTCGCCGCCCAGGGCGAGGCCAGGGCGACGCTGTTCGCCTCCGGCTCGGAGGTCGAGATCGCGGTCGCGGCCCAGAAGCAGCTGGCGGAACGCGGCGTCGCCTCGCGCGTTGTCTCCGTTCCGTCGCTGGAGCTGTTGTTAGCGCAACCAGAGGCCAAGCGCGCCGCCATCATCGGCAACGCGCCGGTGAAGATTGCGATCGAGGCTGCGGTGCGCTGGGGCTGGGATGCCGTGATCGGCCAGGATGGCGAATTCATCGGCATGCATTCCTTCGGCGAAAGCGGCCCTGCCAAGGAGCTGTACAAGCATTTCGGCATTACCGCCGAGGCCGCGGTTAACGCTGTGCTGAAGCGCGTTTCCTGAGAGTTGAGCTTGCCGCAAAAAAGGACTACCTAATCTCCCATATGATCAAGCACCGCCCGGCCGAACCGGGCGCCCGCCCCTAAAAAACCCTCGCAGGCGTGCAAAGCGCGTTGTGCGGGATGACAACGGTCATTGAAGGAGACGAAACATGGCAGTCCGCGTCGGAATTAACGGTTTTGGCCGCATCGGCCGCAACATCCTGCGGGCCATCGCCGAGTCCGGCCGCAAGGACATCGAGGTCGTCGGCATCAACGACCTCGGCCCGGTCGAGACCAACGCCCATCTCCTCCGCTTCGACAGCGTCCATGGCCGCTTCCCCGGCAACGTCACCGTCGACGGCGACTCCATCAGCCTGGGCGGCAACAAGATCAAGGTGACCGCCGAGCGCGATCCCTCGAAGCTGCCCTGGAAGGATCTCGGCGTCGACATCGCGATGGAATGCACCGGCATCTTCACCTCGAAGGACAAGGCTTCCGCGCACCTGACCGCCGGCGCCAAGCGCGTGCTGGTCTCCGCGCCCGCCGACGGCGCCGATGCCACCATCGTCTACGGCGTCAACCACGACACGTTGACCAAGGATCACCTCGTCGTCTCCAACGGCAGCTGCACCACCAACTGCCTCGCCCCGGTCGCCAAGGTGCTGAACGATCTCGTCGGCATCGAGACCGGCTTCATGACCACGATCCACGCCTATACCGGCGACCAGCCGACGCTGGACACGCTGCACAAGGATCTCTACCGCGGCCGTGCGGCGGCGATGTCGATGATCCCGACGTCGACCGGCGCCGCGAAGGCGATCGGCCTCGTGCTGCCCGAGCTGAAGGGCAAGCTCGACGGTGTCGCGATCCGCGTGCCGACCCCGAACGTCTCGGTGGTCGACCTCAAGATCGTCGCCAAGCGCTCAACCGACGCCAAGGAAGTCAACGCGGCGATGAAGCGCGCCAGCGAGCAGCAGCTCAAGGGCATCCTCGGCTACACCAGCGCACCCAACGTCTCGATCGACTTCAACCACGACCCGCACTCCTCGACCTTCCACGAGGACCAGACCAAGGTGCAGAACGGCACGCTGGTGCGCGTGATGTCCTGGTACGACAACGAGTGGGGCTTCTCGAACCGCATGGCGGACACCGCCGTCGCGATGGCGAAGGTGATCTGAACAAGGTCTCGTGTCCCGGACGCGGTGCAGCGCGCAAGTGCTGCTCCGCAGAGCCGGGACCCATCCAGCCGCGGGACTCGCAGTGATGTGGGTCCCGGTTCTGCACAGCGGCACTGCGCGCCGCAGTGCGCCCGGGACAAGGAAGCGTTCGATGACCAACAAATTCCGCACCCTCGACGACGTCGACGTGAAAGGCAAGCGCGTGCTGCTGCGCGTCGACCTCAACGTGCCCATGGAGAACGGGCGCGTCACCGACGCCACCCGGCTCGAGCGCGTGGCGCCGACCATCACCGAGATCGCGGACAAGGGCGGCAAGGTCATCCTGCTCGCGCATTTCGGCCGGCCGAAGGGGCGCGACGCCAAGGATTCGCTCAAGCCCGTCGCGGAAGCGCTGGCGAAGGTGGTGAAGAAGCCCGTGGCATTTGCCGACGATTGCATCGGCGAGCCCGCGGCCAAGGCCGTTGCCGGCCTGAAGGACGGCGACATCCTATGCCTGGAAAACACCCGCTTCCACAAGGAAGAGGAAAAGAACGATCCGGCCTTCGTCGCGGAATTGGCAAAGCTCGGCGACATCTGGGTCAATGACGCGTTCTCGGCCGCGCACCGCGCCCACGCCTCGACCGAAGGCCTCGGCCACAAGCTGCCGGCCTATGCCGGCCGCACCATGCAGGCCGAGCTCGATGCGCTGGAGAAGGCGCTGGGCTCGCCGACCAAGCCTGTCATCGCGATCATCGGCGGCGCCAAGGTCTCGACCAAGATCGATCTGTTGGAAAACCTCGTCACCAAGGTCGACGCGCTGGTGATCGGCGGCGGCATGGCCAACACCTTCCTGCACGCGCAAGGCGTCGGCGTCGGCAAGTCGCTGGCCGAGAAGGATCTCAGCCCCACCGCGCTGCGCATCATGGAGAAGGCGGAAGCCGCCAATTGCGCCATCATCCTCCCGGTCGACGCCACCGTCGCCTATCACTTCGCCGCCAACGCGCCCTCGCATGCCTACGGGCTCGATGCGATCCCGGCCGACGGCATGATCCTCGACGTCGGCCCGCAATCGATCGCGCGCGTCCACGCCGCGATCGACGATGCGGCGACGCTGGTCTGGAACGGCCCCCTGGGCGCATTCGAGATGCAGCCGTTCGACCGCGGCACGGTCGCGGCCGCCAAGCACGCCGCCGAGCGCACCAAGGCCAAGAAGCTGATCTCGATCGCGGGCGGCGGCGACACCGTCGCAGCGCTCAACCAGGCCCATGTGGCCGGTGACTTCACCTATGTGTCGACGGCCGGTGGCGCATTCCTTGAATGGATGGAAGGCAAGCCCCTGCCCGGCGTTGAAGTTCTGCGTAGCAAGTAATCAAGCGGCCCTTGCAGGCCCCAACGGGAGACAAAGACAGATGGCTCGGATCACGTTACGTCAACTGCTCGACCACGCGGCGGAGAACGATTACGGCGTACCGGCCTTCAACATCAACAACATGGAGCAGGCGCTGGCGATCATGGACGCGGCCAACCAGGTCGACGCGCCCGTCATCATCCAGGCCTCGCGCGGCGCGCGCTCCTACGCCAACGACGTCATGCTCAAGCACATGATGGATGCGGTGACCGAGATCTATCCGCACATTCCCGTCTGCGTGCATCTCGACCACGGCAACGAGCCGGCGACCTGCATGACCGCGATCCAGGCCGGCTTCACCTCGGTGATGATGGACGGCTCGCTCAAGGCCGACGGCAAGACCCCCGGCGACTGGGGCTACAATGTCGGCGTCACCAAGACCGTCACCGACATGGCCCATCTCGGCGGCATCTCCGTCGAGGGCGAGCTAGGCGTGCTCGGCTCGCTCGAGACCGGCATGGGCGACAAGGAAGACGGCCACGGCGCCGAAGGCAAGCTCAGCCACGACCAGCTCCTGACCAATCCGGACGAGGCCGTGAAGTTCGTGCAGGAGACCAAGGTCGACGCGCTGGCGATCGCGATGGGGACGTCGCACGGCGCTTACAAGTTCACCCGCAAGCCCGACGGCGACATCCTCGCCATGAACGTGATCGAGGAGATCCACCGCAAGCTGCCGAACACGCATCTGGTCATGCACGGCTCCTCCTCGGTGCCGCAGGACCTCCAGGACATCATCAACGCCTATGGCGGCAAGATGAAGCCGACCTGGGGCGTGCCGGTCGCCGAGATCCAGCGCGGCATCAAGAACGGCGTGCGCAAGATCAACATCGACACCGACAACCGCATGGCGATGACCGGCCAGATCCGGAAAGTGCTGAAGGACAACCCGGAAGAGTTCGATCCGCGCAAGTACCTGAAGCCGGCGATGGAAGCCATGACCAAGCTGTGCAAGCAGCGCCTGCAGGAGTTCAACACCGCAGGCCAGGCCTCCAAGATCAAGAAGGTGCTGACCACCGCCGAGATGGCCAAGCGTTACGCCAAGGGCGAGCTCGATCCGAAGGTGGCGTGATCTCTCCCTCCCTCTCCCCGCCCTTCGCGGGGAGAGGGTTGGGGTGAGGGGCTCTCTCCGCGAGTTGGGCCCTATCGATAGACCTGTACCCCCTCACCCGGATCACATCTGCGATGTGATCCGACCTCTCCCCGCAAGCGGGGCGAGGTTAAGGACAGCCCCGCCAGGCCGACGCTTACCCTGACCTCCCCCTTTACCCTGCGACGAACGATAACTCGGCAATTGCCCGAGAACGGTCTATTTTCCCGGGCAAGGGCAGAATCGTTCTGGGAGGACCTCTCGATGAATCTGACTGAGCTCAACAAAGTCGCGACCGCCATGGTCGCGCCAGGCAAGGGCATCCTTGCCGCCGACGAATCCTCCGGCACCATCAAGAAGCGTTTTGACGCCATCGGCGTGGAATCGACCGAAGAGAACCGCCGCGACTATCGCGAGATGCTGTTCCGCGCCAGGGATGCGATGAGCCAGTACATCTCCGGCGTGATCCTCTATGACGAGACGATCTGGCAGAACGCCAAGGACGGCACGCCGCTGGTGAAGCTGATCGAGCAGGCCGGCGCCATTCCCGGCATCAAGGTCGATGAAGGCACGCAAGGCTTGCCGATGTGCCCCGGCGAGCTGGTCACCGTCGGGCTCGACAAGCTCGCCGAGCGCTTGAGGAAATATTACGAGCGCGGCGCGCGCTTTGCCAAATGGCGCGCGGTGATCGACATCGGCAGCGGCATTCCCTCGATGACCGCGATCAGCGTCAATGCCCACGCGCTCGCGCGCTATGCCGCGCTGTGCCAGGCCGCGCAGATCGTGCCGATCGTCGAGCCGGAGGTGCTGATGGACGGCGACCACGACATCGAGCGCTGCTATGAGGTGACGGGGCGCGTGCTCAACAAGACCTTCCAGGAATTGCGCGTTCAGCGCGTGGCGCTGGAAGGCATGGTGCTGAAGCCGAACATGGCAATCGCCGGCAAGAAATGCGCAAAGCAGGCCTCGGTCGAGGAGGTCGCGGAGAAGACGATACGGCTGCTCAAGGCCTGCGTGCCGGCGGCCGTGCCCGGCATCGCCTTCCTGTCCGGCGGCCAGTCGGACGAAGAGGCGACCGCGCATCTCAACGCCATGCACAAGCTCGGTCCGCTGCCCTGGGGCCTGACCTTCTCTTACGGCCGCGCGCTGCAGGCCGCACCGCAGAAGGCCTGGTCCGGGAGGCCCGAGAACGTCGCGGCCGGCCAGCGCGCCTTCAGCCATCGCGCGCGCATGAACGGCCTCGCCTCCAAGGGCGAATGGCAAAGCAGCCTGGAACAGAAGGCAGCCTAGATCTTGTCGAACAAACCGCCTCCGCCGCGCCCGGCGCCGCGTCTCTATCTCGCGACGCCCGTCGTCGATGATCCCGCGATGCTGGTCGCCCAGCTGCCGGGGCTGATCGCGTCCGCCGACGTCGCCGCCGTGCTGCTGCGGCTGAAGGAGACCGATCAGCGCGGCATGATCTCGCGGGTCAAGGCATTGGCGCCGCCGGTGCAGAAGGCGGGCGCGGCGCTCCTCGTCGATGGCCATCCTGAACTCGTCGCGCGCGGCGGCGCCGACGGCGCGCACCTGCCCGGCATCGCCGCGCTGAAGGAGGCGCTGCCGTCGCTCAAGCCAGATCGCATCGCCGGTGTCGGCGGGCTGACGACGCGGCACCATTCCATGGATGCGGGCGAGATGGGCGCGGATTATTTGCTGTTCGGCGAGCCCGATGCGAAAGGCCAGCGGCCCTCGTCGCAAGCGATCGCCGAGCGGCTGGACTGGTGGGCCGAGCTGTTCGAGCCGCCCTGCGTCGGCTTTGCGACCACGCTGGAGGAGGCCCACGATTTCGCCGCCAGCGGCGCCGATTTCGTGCTGGTCGGCGACTTCATCTGGACCGATCCGCGCGGGCCCGAGGCCGCGCTGATCGAGGTCGATGCCGCGATCAAGAAGGCCCATGCGACGGCGCTGGCCGACCAGGATCCTGCGAGCCGGGAGCACGGCCAGCGCCCGACATGAAGCCCCCGTGCATCACCCTGCTGGCCACGCTGCTGCTGACCGTCCCTGCGGCCGCGCAGCTGCAGATCACCCCGCCGGCGACGACGCCGAGCGCACCGGCAGAGAAGCAGAAGCCGAAACCGCCCGTGCCTGCCAAGAAGAAGGAGGCGGCGCCAGCGCCGAAGCCCTCGCCATCCCCCTCGCCCAAGCCGGCAACCGTGATCCCGGCGCCGCCGTCCGACGATCCCAACGTCGACCTGGTGTTCGGCGCCTATCAGCGCGGCCAGTACAAGACCGCGTTCGAGCTCGCCACGGTGCGCGCGCAAGCCGGCGATGCCAAGGCGATGACCATGCTCGGCGAGCTCTATTCCAACGCCATGGGCATCAGGCGCGACTACGCCAAGGCGGCCGAATGGTACAAGCGCGCTGCGGACGCCGGCGATCGCGAGGCGATGTTCGCGCTCGCCATGCTGCGCATCTCCGGCCGCGGCGGCCCGGTCGACAAGAGCGAGGCGGTCAGGCTGATGGCCTCCGCCGCCAAGCTCGGCGAGCCCAAGGCGGCCTACAATCTCGCCCTGCTCTACCTGGACGGCCAGACGCTGCCGCAGGACGTCCGGCGTTCGGCGGAACTGCTGCGCCAGGCCGCCGATGCAGGCCTGCCCGAAGCGCAATACGCGCTCGCAACCTTCTACAAGGAAGGCACCGGCGTGCCGAAGGACCCCGAACGCGCGGTGCGCCTGCTGCAGGCCGCATCGCTCGCCGACAACGTCGATGCCGAGGTCGAATATGCCATCGCGATGTTCAACGGCACCGGCACGCCGAAGAACCAGCCGGCGGCCGTCGCCCTGCTGCGCAAGGCCTCCCGCCAGGGCAGCGCGATCGCGCAGAACCGGCTGGCCTGGGTGCTGATCAACGGCGTCGGCACGTCCGTGGACAAGATCGAGGGCTTCAAATGGCACCTGGTGGCCAAGACAGCAGGCAAGGGCGACCCCGAGCTCGACAAGCAGCTCTCCGATCTGCCGGCCGATGACCGCGCCAAGGCCGAGGCCGCCGCCAGGAAGTGGCTGGGGTCCAAATGACTTGACGCGGGGCCCCTCACGGGGCACCCAGTCCCTCAAACAGGCCCGTTTCCGCGCCCCTCTCCCCGATCAAGACCAAAAAGCACATGCTGTATTCCGCCACTATCAACGTCATGGTCAAGGCGGCGCGCCGCGCCGGCCGCAGCCTCAAGCGCGATCTCGGCGAGATCGAGCATCTCCAGGTCTCGCTGAAGGGCCCGGCGAATTTCGTCTCGCTCGCCGACAAGCGCGCCGAGGAGATCCTCTACCAGGACCTCGCCAAGGCCCGCCCTGGCTACGGCTTCATCGGCGAGGAAGGCGGCACGCGCGAAGGCACCGACAAGAGCCACACCTGGATCGTCGATCCCCTCGACGGCACCACCAACTTCCTGCACGGCATCCCGCAATTTGCGATCTCGATCGGCCTCGCCCGCGAAGGCACGGTGATCGCCGGCGTGATCTACAACCCCGCCAATGACGAGCTCTACATCGCTGAGCGCGGCAAGGGCGCCTTCCTCAACGACCAGCGACTGCGCGTCGCCGGCCGCCGCCAGCTGAACGAATGCGTGGTGGCCTGCGGCCTGCCTCATATCGGCCGCGGCGACCACGAGGAATTCCGCCGCGAGATGACCGCGATCCAGGACCGCGTCGCCGGCCTCCGCCGCTTCGGCGCCGCCTCGCTCGACCTCGCCTTCGTTGCGGCGGGGCGCCTGGACGGGTATTGGGAGCGGAATTTGCAGTCCTGGGACATCGCGGCCGGGCAGATCATGGTGCGCGAAGCCGGTGGCACGGTGAGCGACATCGCGACGCCGGGCGATCCGCTGGTGACCGGGCACGTCGTGTGCGGGAATGAGTACGTGCACGGGGAGCTGGTGAAGATTTTACGGAAGCCTGCGTAAGGCGAAAGCATCCTCCGCGTCGTCATTCCGGGGCGCGCCTCTTGGCGCGAGCCCGGAATCCATCGATCCGCCGACTCTGAGGCCCGATGGATTCTCAGATGCGCAATTGCGCATCATAGTTCGCGCTACGTGCGCCCGGGCATGACGAGTATCAGTGACTTGTGGTCACTGGGGGCCGGCGGGCCGCAGCTCCCCTTCATAGCTAAGAGTCATCGTCGCCTTCCTCCTCGCGATATTCGCCGCCGAGGGTCAGGCCCTCGATCGTCGTGGCGCCTTTCGCCTTGATGACGCGGCGTAGCGGGACGGAGCTCTCGCTTCGCAAGGCCTCCATCAGCTGTTCGGAATGGGTAACGATCCAGATATCGGCGCGGCGTGATGCCTTGGCGATCAGCCGCGCCAAGGGCGCCAGCAGCGACGGATGCAGGCTGGTCTCGGGTTCGTTCAGCGCGATGAAGGGCGGCAGCCGATAGCCCATGAACACCGCGAGCAGGCAAATGTATTTCAGAGTGCCGTCGGACAATTCGTGAGCCCTGAACGGCCGCGGCATATCCTCCAGTTGCAGATCGAATTCGCACAGGCCGCCTGCTTCCCATGCACGGAGCTCGGCGCCCGGGAAGGCATCCTGGATCGCGTCCTGCAATTCCGTGGCGTCTTGCCTGATCGTATAGAGCGTCGCCAGAGCCGCAGCCAGATCGCTCCCATCGGCACTGAGCGAGGGCGTGGTGATCGCCAGACACGGTTGTCGAATCGGCGACGCCGGATCAGTGCGGAAGTCGTGATAGAAACGCCATCCGAGCATTGCGGTTCTGGTCAGATCGATCTCGGGACATTGCTTGCCGTCGTAAAATCCCGCGAGCGCCGTCTCGGACGGCAGCACCGCATCCTTGTGGCTGCTCCATGTGCCGCTGTCGTCGCGGACGTTGACGAGCGAATTCTTCCGCTCCATCAGCAGAACCGTTCGCTTGCCCTGCGTCGCTTCGATGCTTTCCTCCTTGATCATCGGCTCGCCCGCAAATGCCGCCGCAACCGGACTGGGAAATCCGATCTCGATGGAATATTTCAGGCGCTCGAATCTGACCGACAATCGCAGTCGTCCGTCCTCGCCGCGCTTGCGGAGGCCGGACCAGCAGACCGAATTCAATCCGCCCTCCTCGGCGATCGTGCGCGTGATCCGCCCGGTCGCCGCGTCGCGCAACAGCGACAGGGACTTGTAGAGATTGGACTTGCCGACACCATTCTCGCCGACAAACACGGACAGGGGATGGATGGGGATGGAGAGCCGCCTGATCGAGCGATAGTTCGAGATCGTAATGTCGGTCGGACGCATCAGGTGCTCTCAATCGGCAGGCCGGCTGTGCATTCGGCGCAGTGCGAATGGACATTCCTTCAATCCAGGGATGTAGTCTGGATCGGCACCTCCGGGAAAGCAAGCTCTACGCTCGTCATTCCGGGGCGCCCTCCTGGCGCGAACCCGGAATCCATTGATCCTCGTCAATGGTGGCACGATGGATTCTCAGATGCGCAATTGCGCATCATAGCTCGTGCTTCGCACGCCCCGGAATGACGAAGAGAAGCCTCAATGGCCGGTGTGCGCCCGCGCCGGCCGGCCGTGTGCTTCAGCTTCCTTCGCCGCCTTCGGCTCGCGGTCCCCCGCCAGCACGCGCTGCACCGAGACGAAGAACACCGGCACCATCAAGAGCGCCAGGATCACGACCGCGATCATGCCGCCCATCACCACTGAGCCGAGCGCCTGCTGGCTGGCGCCGCCGGCGCCGTGGGCGATCGCCATCGGCAGCACGCCGCAGATGAAGGCAAGGCCCGTCATCAAAATCGGGCGGAAGCGCAGGCGGCAGGCTTCGATGGTGGCTTCGACCAGCGGCTTGCCTTCCTTCCGCAAGTCTTTCGCGAATTCGATGATCAGAATCGCGTCCTTGGCGGCGAGGCCGATGATGGTGATCAGGCCGACGGTGAAATAGACGTCGTTGGGCAGGCCGCGCAGCATCGCGGCAGCGACGGCGCCGACGATGCCGAGCGGCACGGTGAGCAGCACCGCGAGCGGAATGGTCCAGCTCTCGTAGAGCGCGGCGAGGCACAGGAACACTACGAACACCGACAGCGCGAGCAGGAACGGCGCCTGCGAGCCCGACAGCTTTTCCTGCAGCGACTGGCCGGTCCATTCATAGCCGAAACCGCGCGGCAACCGGTCGGCCAGCCGCTCCATCTCGGCGATCGCATCGCCCGAGGTGAAGCCCGGCCTGGCCTCGCCGGAGATGCGCACCGCCGGATAATAATTGAAGCCGGCGATCTGCGTCGGGCCGCGCGCCCATTCGACCGTGGCGAAGGACGAGAACGGCACCAGCTGGCCCCGGCTGTTTTTGACGTTGTAGTTGAGGATGTCCTCGGTCCGCATGCGGTCGCGCGCGTCCGCCTGCACCACGACGCGCTGCATGCGGCCGCGGTTCGGGAAGTCGTTGATGTAGTTCGAGCCGAGATTGGTCGAGATGGTGTTGTTGATGTCCTCGAAGGTGACGCCGAACGCGCCGGCCTTCTCGCGGTCGATCATGAGATTGACCACGCCCGCCTCGGGCAGGCCTTCGATATAGACCTTCTGTAGCACCGGGCTGGCATTGGCCTCCGCGATCAGCTGGTCGGCGGCGCGCATCAATTGCTGATAGCCCTTCTGGCCGCGATCCTGGAGGCGGAACGAGAAGCCGGAAGAGTTGCCGAGATTGTCGATCGGCGGCGGCTGCAGCGCCGAGATTTTTGCATCGCGGATCGACGCGCCCAGGTCGCGATTGATGTCGTTGACGATCGCGGCAGCGGAGTCCTTCGGTCCGCGCTCCGACCAGTCCTTCAGCGTGATGAAGGCTTGCGCGGTGTTCATGCCCTGGCCGGAGAAGCTGAAGCCGGTGAGGAAGGTGACGTTGTCGACGCCCGGCCGCGCGGCGAGATATTTCTCGACCTTCTCGATCACGGCCTCGGTGCGGGCATAGGACGAATCCGACGGCGTCTGCACGTCGGTAGTGATGAAGCCCTGGTCGTCGACGGGCAGGAAGCCGCCGGGCAGGTTGACGAAGGCCCAGGACAGACCAACCAGCAGCGCGGCATAGACCAGCATCAGGCGGCCGGTGCGCTTCAGCGAGAAGCCGACCGTACCCGCGTAGCGAAATCGTATGGCCTCCAGCATGCGGTTGAACCAGCCGAACACGAAATTGGTCGAATGGCCGTGCCCCTTGGCGACCGGCTTGAGCAGGGTCGCACACAGCGCGGGCGTTAGTGACAGCGCGAGGAAGGCGGAGAAGCCGATCGCCGCGACCATGGTGACGGAGAACTGACGGTAGATGATGCCGACTGAGCCCGGGAAGAACGCCATCGGCACGAACACCGCCATCAGCACCAGGGTGATGCCGATGATGGCGCCCGTGATCTGCGACATGGCCTTCCGCGTCGCTTCCTTCGGCGGCAGGCCTTCCTCGGCCATGATGCGCTCGACGTTCTCGACCACGACGATGGCATCATCGACGAGGATGCCGACCGCGAGCACCATGCCGAACATCGAGAGCATGTTGATGGAATAGCCGGCGAGCAGCAGCGTGGTGCAGGCGCCCAGCAGCGCCACCGGCACCACGATGGTCGGAATGATGGTGTAGCGGATGTTCTGCAGGAACAGGAACATCACGACGAACACCAGCACCACGGCTTCGACCAGCGTCGTCAGCACCTTCTGGATCGAGGCCTCGACCACGGGCGTGATGTTGTAGGGGATCTCGTAGGTGATGTTGGCCGGGAAGAAGCGTGATAGCTCCTTCATCTTGGCTTCGACCGCGCTCGCGGTCGCCAGCGCATTGCCGGTCGGCGACATCAGCACCGACAGGCCCGCGGTCGGCTTGCCGTCGAGGCGCGTGTTGAACTGGTAGCTGAGGCCGCCGACCTCGACGCGCGCCACGTCGCGCAGGCGCACGGTCGAGCCGTCGGCATTGGCGCGCAGGATGATGGCGCCGAACTCGTCGGGGGACGAGAGTTGGCCCTTGACCAGCACCAGCGCCGAGGTGCGCTGGTTCGATGTCGAGGGCTCGGCACCGATGCTGCCGGAAGCGACCTGCGCGTTCTGTGCGGCGATCGCCTTGTTGACGTCGTCGGCGGTCAGGCCATAGCCGACCAGCTTGGCCGGATCGACCCAGACACGAAGCGAGCGCTCGGTCGAGTACAGCGTGGCGCGGCCGACGCCGGGAATGCGGCGGATCTCGCCGAGCACGTTGCGGATCATGAAGTCGCCGAGCCCGACTTCGTCCAGGCTGCCGTCGGTCGAGTTCAGCGTGATGATCTGAAGCACCGCGCTGGAGGCTTCCTCGATCAGGATGCCCTGCTGCATCACCGCGCGCGGCAGGCGCGCCTCGACGCGCTTGATGCGGTTCTGGACCTCGACCGAGGCGGCGCTGGTGTCGGTACCCGGCTGGAAGTTGGCGATGATCTCGACCTGGCCGAGCGAGTCGCTGGTGGATTCGAAATTGAGGATGTTGGCGGCGCCGTTGAGCTCCTCCTCGATCAGCCGCGTGACGCTGTTGTAGAGGTTTTCCGGCGAGGCGCCGGGATAGCTGGTCGAAACCGAGATCGAGGGCGGCGCGATGATCGGATATTGCGCGATCGGCAGCAGCGGCACGGCGATCGCACCGATCAAGCAGATGAACAGCGCGACCACCCAGGCGAAGATCGGCCTGTCGATGAAGAAACTCGGCATTGGCCGTTTTATCCTCGTTGTTTGGTTAGACCCTCATGGTGAGGAGCGCGGAACGCGCGCTCCGGACGATGCTGCGCATCGCCACCAGAACCATGAAGGCCCGGCTCTCTCCCGCGGCCATCCTTCGAGACGCCCGCTTGCAGCGGGCTGCTCAGGATGAGGACGACGCTTGCTGCGCGGAGCGTTACCGCGTGAGCTGCTGAGCGTGCCGGTTGTCCGCGGTCGCGTCCGCCTCCGACCAGGATTGCGGCTTGACCTTGTCGCCGGCCGCGAATTTCTGGAACCCTTCGACCACGACCTTGTCGCCGGGCTTCAGGCCTTCGGTGACGAACCAGAGGCCGTCCTGCACCGAGCCGGTGCGCACCGGCTGCACTGCGATGTGATTGTCGTCCTTGACGACGAACACCTCGCTGCCGCCGCCACCATTGCGCTGGATCGCCTGCTGCGGCACCGCGATCGCGTCGGAATCCAGACCCTGGTCGATGCGGACCCGGACATACATGCCCGGAAGCAGCTCGCGCTTGGGATTTGGGAACTCGCCGCGCAACGTCACCTGCCCGGTGTGGGCATCGACCTTGGCGTCGGAGAACAGCAGCTTGCCGTCCTGCGCATAGATGGTGTTGTCGTCGAGCACGAGGCGCACCTTGGCAGCATCGGAGGCGATGCGCTCGAGGTCGCCGGTTTCGAACGCGCGGCGGAGCTGGTTCATCTCGTTCACGGACTGGGTGAAGTCCGCATAGATGGGATCGAGCTGCTGGATGGTCGCGAGATTGGTCTCGTTCTGCACGGCGAGCGCGCCCTCGCTGACGAGGGCGGCACCGACCACGCCATCGATCGGCGCGCGCACCGTGGCATAATCGAGATTGAGCCTCGCCCGCGCGAGGTCGGCCTTGCGGCCCTCGACCTCGGCATGGGCCTGGCGTTCGGCCGCAATCGCCTTCTCGTTCTCGGCTTCGGGGGCGGCGCGATCCCTGGTCAGGGTGGCGATACGATGCGCCTGCTGCCTGGCCTGCGCCAATGCCGCTTCGGCCTTGGCCAGCGCGGCCTCGTTGGCCATGACCTCGACCTCGAACGGCCGCGGATCGATGCGGTAGAGCGGATCGCCGGCTCTCACCTCGCTGCCCTGGCGGAACAGGCGCTCGACCACGATGCCGGACACGCGCGGCCGCACGTCGGAGACCCGGGTCGGGGCGATGCGGCCCGGCAGCTCGCGTACCACGGCGCGCGGCTGCGGCTTGACGATCACGATGCTGACGTCAGGAGCAGGCGGCTGGGCGGCGGACACCGCGGAGCTGGATTCCTCGCAAGCACCCAGCAGCGGCGCAAGGGCCGCGAGCATCATTGCAACGCATGCCGATCGCGCACGAAGTCCAAACATGAAATGGGATGCCCCGATTGTTGACACTGATCATGCTCGCGCGAAGCCCGTTCTGGGCCTTTTGCACGCGGCTGATGCCGCCAAAATAGAACGCATCTGCTGCGATGCAACGCATCGCGCGGGCGGCTCATTGTCACACAGCCTATCCTATTGAGATTAGAAGGCTTTTGCCGTGTCACTTGATTGTGAGTCGAGGTTCCACCGGCGCGTGCTGCGGCCGGACATCGCAATCACTCGGCGGCCTTCATCCGGTAATGGCTGACGCCCCACTCTGTTCCGTCGGCGTAACCGAACAGGCCCGAGATCGCGAGCAGGAACCAGCGCCAGCGACGCATCCAGAGGGCGGTCTTCTCACCATGGACCCTGCGCAAGGAGGCTTCGATGGCCTCGCGATGCGCATCGAAATTGGCGAGCCAGTCGTTGGCGGTGCGCTGGTAGTGCGTGCCGCTCCAGCACCATTCCTTCTCGATGGCAAAGACATCGTCGAACTGCCTGACGAGGTGATGGCTCGGCATCAGCCCGCCCGTGTAGACGTATTGCGCGATCCAGTCGTCGCGATCGGCCGGGTCGGGCAGATGCGAGCCCGACCGGTGGGTGACGACATGCATGAAGAACCGCCCCTCCGGCGCGAGCCATGACCGGGAGCGCGTCATCAGCTTGCGCCAATTGCTCATCTGCTCGAACATCTCGACCGAGACGATCCGGTCGAACTGGCCCTCGGGCGCGAACACGTTCATGTCGGCCGCGACCACGCGCAGATTCAGCAGCCCGCGCAGCCGCGCCTCCTCCTCGACGTAGGCGCGCTGCGCCTGCGAGGCGGCGACCGCCGTCACCCTCGCGTGCGGAAACTGCCGCGCCACCCACAGCGACAGCGAGCCCCAGCCGCAGCCGAGCTCCAGGATGGCCTGGCCGTCGGCGAGACCGGCATGCTCGACGGTCTGGCGCAGCGCCTCCTCCTCCGCCTCCCGCAAGGTGGTCGCGTCGGTCTTGTAGAAGCAGGAGGAGAATTTACGGTTGGGGCCGAGCAAGTCGGCGAAGAAAGCCGCGGGCACCTCGTCATGCCCCGCTGCCGGGCCCTCTGCGATCGGCCGCAGCATCATCCGCCCGGCGAAGGCGGCATCGTCGCCGGGGCCCAGCACGGACAGGCGCGTCGCCATGCGGGAGCACAGGCGCTGGATCGCGGCGCGGATCACCACGTCCGGCAGCGGCACACGCTCGGCAGTCCCGATAATCGCGGAAACGACGCTCATGCGCCCCCCCGAATGGCGAACTTCTGCAGAGACCTGTTTATCAAAGCGCCGCTTCCGGTCCGGGTTCCCCGCGCTGTCCCCGAAATCGGCGCATCCGGCGCTTTTTTTGGGCCGGCGCTGTGCCATAGTGCGCGCCGCAAGCAAGCTTTACGTAACGGATGATACCGGCATGCGGTCTGGCACTTCCCGATCCACCATGGACATCGAGTACACCAAGCTGTCCTCGCCCAGCGTCTTCCTGGTGCGGATGCTGGTCTTCCTGGTGCTGTGCGCGCTGGTCAGCGTGGTGCTCTACAAGCAGATCATCCAGGCCTTCTTCGCCAATCCCGGGCTCAACGCCCTGATCGGGGGGGTGCTGTTCATCGGCATCATCCTGGCCTTCCGCCAGGTGATCCGACTCTATCCCGAGGTCTCCTGGGTCAACAATTTCCGCGTCGCCGATCCCGGCCTGGCCCCGGCCCGCCACCCCAAGCTGCTGGCGCCGATGGCGGCGATCCTGGGCGGGGAGCGCTCGGGACGGATGACCATCACCCAGACCACGATGCGGCACCTGCTCGATTCGATCGCGACCCGCCTGGACGAGGCCCGCGACATCTCGCGCTACATGATCGGCCTGTTGGTCTTCCTCGGCCTGCTCGGCACCTTCTGGGGCCTGATCGAGACGGTGAGCTCGGTCGGCAAGGTGATCGAGGGGCTCAAGGTCGGCGGCGATTCCGGCGCGCTGTTCGATACGCTGAAGGAGGGTCTCGCCGCCCCGCTCGGCGGCATGGGCATCTCGTTCTCCTCATCGCTGTTCGGCCTCGCCGGCTCGCTGATCCTCGGCTTCCTCGATCTGCAATCGAGCCAGGCGCAGAACCGCTTCTACACCGACCTCGAAGACTGGCTCGCCACCACCGTGCGCGAATATGGCAATGGCGAGGCGCCTGTCGCTTCAGGCGGCGGCGGAATCGCCAGCGGCGAGCTCCAGGCGGCGGTCGAGCGCTTGCGTTCGGTGCTCGAGGAAGGCAGCGCCGGCCGCAGCACCACGGCGGCGATGGCGAGCCTGGCCGAAGCGATCCAGGCGCTGGTCTCGCACATGCGCACCGAGCAGCAGATGATCCGCGAATGGGCCGACGGCCAGGGCGAGCAGAACCGCGAGATCCGGCGCCTGCTGGAACGGATCGCGCGCCAGCCCGAGAAGAGTTGAGAATGAAGTGGAGGGGCTCGTGCCCCGGATGCAGCGCAGCACCACAAGCGCGTTTACGCGCGTCTTCGACACGCTATGGTGCTGCGCTGCCGAGCCGGGGCCCAGTACCTTCTGAGTGACAAATGGGTCCCGGCTCTGCGCGGTTTCACGCTGCAGCGCGTCCGGGACACGAGAGTGGAGATCGACGACAATGGCCCTTGCCCGCGCCCGCCGCAGTGAAGGCGGTCTCAACTACTGGCCCGGCTTCGTCGACGCGCTGTCGACGCTGGTGCTGTCGATCGTGTTCCTGCTGTCGGTGTTCCTGGTGGTGCAGTTCTTCCTGTCGCAGGAGGTCACCGGCAAGGACAAGGCGCTTGAGCAGCTCAACGCCAAGATCGCCCAGCTCAACGAGCTGTTGTCGCTGGAGAAGCTCGGCAAGCTCACGCTCGACGACCAGGTCTCGTCGCTGAAAGCCGGGCTCGCCTCGGCCGAGAGCGAGCGCGACCGCATCAAGGGCCTCTATGACGGCCTGGCTGCCGCCGGCAACGACGCGCAAGGCAAGACCGCCGAGCTCGGCAAGGCATTGGACTCGGAGAAGGCGGTCTCGGCCCGGGCGCTGGCGCAGATCGAGGTGCTGAACCAGCAGATCAGCGCGTTGCGCCGGCAATTGGCGGCACTGGAGGAAGCGCTCGATGCCTCCGAGAAGCGCGACAAGGAATCGCAGAACCGCATCGCCGACCTGGGCTCTCGCCTCAACGTCGCGCTGGCGCAGCGCGTGCAGGAATTGTCGCGCTACCGCTCGGAGTTCTTCGGCCGCCTGCGCGCCATCCTCGGCAACCGCCCCGACATCCGCATCGTCGGCGACCGCTTCGTGTTTCAGTCCGAGGTGTTCTTCGACACTGGCCAGGCGGTTCTGCTGCCCGAGGGCCGCGCCGAGCTCGACACCCTGGCGACCGCGCTGATCGAGCTCGACAAGAAGATCCCGAGCGACATTCCCTGGGTGCTGCGCGTCGACGGCCATACCGACGTACGGCCGGTGAGCGGCGCGAACTTCAAGTCGAACTGGGACCTGTCCGCGGCGCGCGCGATCTCGGTGGTGCAATATCTGGTCTCGCTCGGCGTGCCCGCCCAGCGCCTCGTCGCGGCCGGCTTCGGCGAATTCCAGCCGCTCGATACCGGCAACACCGAGGAGGCCTACAAGCGCAACCGCCGCATCGAGCTGAAGCTGACGGAGCGGTAGTGGTGAGGGACGCGCGGTACTTACCCCACCGCCATGGCCGGGCTTGGCCCGGCCATCCACGTCTTTGCTTCCGTGTTCGTGGCTTCTCGTGGATGCCCGGGACAAGCCCGGGCATGACGACTTCATGATCCACCTCCGCCCCTACCGCGGCGAAGACGAGGCCGCCGCGATCGATCTCTGGCATCGCACCTGGCAGCAGGCCTATCCGCAGATCGACTTCGCCGCACGGCTGGAATGGTGGCGCGAGCGCTGGCGCAAGGACCTGGTGCCGAAGGCCCGGATCGTGGTGGCGGAGCAGGACGGCGCGCTGGTCGGTTTCGTCACTATCGACGGCGAAGGCTATCTCGACCAGCTCGTCGTCGATCCCGCGCGTTGGGGCTCCGACGCGGCACGGCTGCTGGTGGACGAGGCCAAGCGCCTGTCGCCCTCGGGCGTCACGCTGCTCGTCAACAAGGACAATGCCCGCGCGATCCGCTTCTACGAGCGCAACGGCTTCGCCCATGCGGGCGACGATGTGAACCCGACCTCGGGGCGGCCGGTGCTGAAGATGGTGTGGCGGGCGTAGGTCACGGCACCTCCAACCGTCATTGCAAGCGCAGCGAAAATGAACTCACGTGCCCCGGCTCTGCGGAGCGGCACTGCGCGCCGCGTCCGGGACACGGGAGCACTCAGGCGCCTTCAAATTGCAGCCTGGCCAATCTAGCGTAAAGGCCGTTCGCCGCGACCAGTTCGGCATGCGTGCCCTGCTCGACGATCCGGCCCTGGTCCATCACCAGGATGCGGTCGCAGGAGAGCACGGTGGCGAGGCGGTGGGCGATGACGAGCGTGGTGCGGTGGCGCATCAGCTCTTCCAGCGCGGTCTGCACCAGCGTCTCGCTCTCGGCGTCGAGTGCCGAGGTGGCTTCGTCCAGCAGCAACAGCGGCGCGTCGCGCAGGATGGCGCGTGCGATCGCGATGCGCTGGCGCTGGCCGCCGGACAGCGTCACGCCGCGCTCGCCGAGCGCGGTCTCGAAACCTTCGGGCAGGCGGCGGATGAATTCGGCGGCATGGGCGAGCTCGGCGGCGCGCTCCACCTCGGCATCGCTCGCATCGGGCCGGCCGAAGCGGATGTTCTCGCGGGCGCTCGCGGCGAACACCACGGATTCCTGCGGCACCAGTGCGATGCGCGCGCGGAAATCGCCGGGGGCGGCGGACTTGACCGGCACGCCGTCGAGCGAGATCGTCCCGCTGCGCGGATCGTAGAAGCGCAGCAGCAGATGAAAGATGGTGCTCTTGCCGGCGCCGGAGGGACCGACGATCGCGACCTTCTCGCCGGGGCGCACGGTGAACGACACCGCATCGAGAACCTTGACGTCGGACCGCGCCGGATAGGCGAAGCTGACCCGATCGAAGCCGACCTCGCCGCGCGCCGGCACCGGCAGCGCAAGCGGCGCCGCAGGCGCGGTGATCTCGGGCTTGACGTGGAGGATCTCGAACAGGCGCTCGGCCGCGCCCGACGCCGCCGAGACCTCGCCCCAGACCTCGCTGAGCTGGCCGAGGCCCGCCGCGGCGAACACCGCATACAGCACGAACTGGCCGAGCCGGCCCGGCGTGATCGCGCCGGTGAGCACGTCATGCGAGCCGATCCAGAGGATGGCGACCACGCTTGCGAACACGATGAAGATGATGATCGCCGTGAGCACGGCCCTAGCCTGGGTCGAGGTGCGCGCCGCTTCATAGGCCTGCTCGACCTCGCCGCCGAAACGCTTCTCGGCAAATTGCTCGCTGGTATAGGCCTGCACGGTGCGGATCGCGCCGACCAATTCGCCGGCATAGGCGGAGGCGTCGGCGAGCGTGTCCTGCGCATTGCGCGACAGGCGCCGCACCCAGCGCCCGAACGCCACCAGCGGCAGCACGATCAGGGGAATGGCCAGCAGCACGAAGCCCGACAGCTTCGGGCTCGTGATCACCATCATCGCGGTCGCGCCCAGGAACATCATCAGGTTGCGCAGCGCGATCGAGACGGAGGCGCCGACGGCCGATTTCAGCTGGGTGGTGTCCGCGGTGAGGCGCGAGATCAATTCGCCGCTGCGCGCGGAATCGAAGAAGGCGGGCGAGAGTGACAGCAGATGGGCGAAGACGTCGCGCCGGAGATCGGCGACGATGCGTTCGCCGATGCTCATCACGAGGTAGTAGCGCGCGGCGCTGGCGATCGCGAGCACGGCAACGACCGCGAGCATGACCGAGAAGTAACTGTTGATCAGCTCGATACCCTCGGGCGTCAGGCCGAAATCGATCATCCGGCGCACCGCGACCGGCACCAGCAGCGTGGTCAGCGCGGCGATGGTGAGCGCGATGAAGGCCAGCGCCGCGCGGCCGCGATAGCGGATCACATAGGGCGCGAGCGCCAGCAGCGGCCGCAGCTTGGCGCGGCCCTTGGCCGGCGCTTCGATCAGCTCGGCCTCGATCGAGGGGGTGTCCGCGGCGTTCATTCCGGGCTGATCGACATATTGGTCATCAAGCCGTTCCACTGCGCTCATGAGATCCGACCCATTGCATTCGATTGCTCCCAATAGGCCGGTGCAAGAGTAGTGGCAAATCCGGGATGTCCCTTAGGGGCAAACCCGGTTCACGGCGGCAGCATGGCTTGTTTTGCGGGGTTTCGTGAGGTATAGAGCCGCCCAAATCCGTCATTCGCGAGCCACCCAAGAAGGCGCCGGAGCGCCGAGGAATTGCCATGAAAGCCGAAATTCATCCGAATTATCATACGATTAAGGTCGTCATGACCGACGGAACCGAGTACCTGACCCGCTCGACCTGGGGCAAGGAAGGCGACACGCTGAACCTCGACATCGACCCGAAGTCGCACCCGGCCTGGACCGGCGGCAACGCCCAGATCATGGACCGCGGCGGCCGCGTCTCGCGCTTCCAGAAGAAGTTTTCGGGCTTCCTCAAGAAGGATTGAGCCGGCCGCAAGGCTGGACATGAAAACGCCCCCGGCAGAACCGGGGGCGTTTTTGTTTTGAGGCCACCGTCATTGCGAGGAGCGCTTGCGACGCAGCAATCCAGACTGCCTCTGCGGGGATTCTGGGTTGCTTCGCTTCGCTCGCAATGACGGCAGATAGACCCTACCGCTCGAACGCGGCCTTCAGCGCGTTGAGGTGCGGCACCAGCGGGTTGCCGATCGCGGCCTGCTCCGCCGGCGGGGTATGGATCGTGCTGTCGAGGCGGCGGACGCGGGTCTGCAGGCTCATCGAGCGGTGGATCAGGTCCTGAAGCTGCGTGGGCAGCTTCTCGATGGTGTCGGCCGGACCGGGATCGGCGGCGGTGAGCTTGACCTTGGTCTTCTCGCGGTTGGCCTGGCTCAGCGTCATCTCGCCTTCCTTCACCGCGCGGTGCAGCAGCAGCCAGGAGGCGAGCTGCATCAGGCGCGTGGTGAGGCGCATGCTCTCGGTCGCATAGGTGAGGCTGACGGCACGGTCGAGCGTCTTGGCCTCGACGCGGCCGGCGCCGTCGAGATAGGCGGCGGTTTCCTCGACGAGGTCCATGCCCTCACGGAACAAATTGCCGAACGCCGCTGAATTGGTGAATCGCTCACTGAGCTGAACGAGAGCGCCGTCGGCCTGCAAACGTTCCATGGTTAACGCCTCTTACGCAACTGTTTGACTGCCCGGCTTTGGCGCCGGCTTATGATGAACAAATCATTGCGCGGGCGAGAGGCGGAGTCCAGTGACAAGCGCGGATATGGTTTCCGCGGGTCAATCCTTTCGAATGCAACCGGGATGAGAGGCGCAAACCGGGCAGGGAACGCAAAAAAAGAGCCGCCGGAGACCGGCGGCTTTGAAAGTTGATAACAGGGAGGCGTCAAACAGAGTGGACAGGAGCCACTCGGTGTCCAAACGAGGACAGTTCCAGTCATAAACCCGAAAGCTTAATTCGAAGTAAACGAGCTAATTTTTTGTGATTTCGTTAGCCATGTCGGCCAATGGCCGAATGGAATGCGGAACAAAACTATTCGTCATTCCGGGGTGCGAGGAAGTCGCGAGCTGCGAGCGCAATTGCGCATCTGAGAATCCATAACCGCGACCCGATCAGGCAACCCGGCTCTATCGGCCTGCCCTCTTCCAAGAGCCTGTGCTTATGGATTCCGGGCTCGGCGCTGACGCGCCGCCCCGGAAGACGGCAGCGACAGGTCGCGTATCAAGCCGGGACGACAGCAATCGTGCGACCACTACGACTTGAAGATGCTGTTCGCCGCATCGCGCGAGGCGCGTTTCTTGGTGGCGGCTTCTTCCAGTCTTGCAATCTCGGTCTTGAGCAGCGCGACGCGCTCGGTCAGTTCCTCCACCGACAAAAGTGAGAGGTCCTGCCCGATTTCATGGCTGATCTTCTTGCGCGGGCGGTCGTCGTCTTCCATCGGCATCGTCGTTCCTCCTCTCCGTCCGCAGGTCGGACCACATGGCCTAAGGCGGTTGCCAGCCTGCACCGCGCTGGCTAAGCAAGGGCCTCGTTTCCTCCCGCACCTTTGCTCAAGGACACATCATGGACAAGCTGCCCGCGCAAATGACCGTGGTCGCCATCTCCAAGCCCGGCGGGCCGGAGGTGCTGGTGCCCGAGCAACGCAGTGTTCCGCAGCCCGGTCCCGACGAAATCCTGGTCAAGGTGATGGCTGCCGGCGTCAACCGGCCCGACGTCGCACAGCGCTCCGGCGCCTATCCGCCGCCGCCCGGCGCCAGCGACCTGCCCGGCCTCGAAATATCAGGCGAAGTCGTCGCGGTCGGCAGCAACGCCAAGCGGCACAAGGTCGGCGACAAGGTGATGTCGCTGGTCGCCGGCGGCGGCTATGCGCAGTACTGCATCGCCCAGGATGCCCAGGCGATGAGCGTGCCGCCGGCGCTGTCGATGAAGGAAGCCGGCGCGCTGCCGGAAACCCTGATGACGGTCTGGCACAATGTGTTCGAGCGCGGCGGCCTCAAGGCCGGCGAGACGCTGCTGATCCATGGCGGCTCCTCCGGCATCGGCACCATGGCGATACAGCTCGCCAAAGCCTTCGGCGCGAAAGTGTTCGTCACCGTGGGATCGCAGGACAAGATCGACGCCTGCCTCAAGCTGGGGGCCGACCGCGCCATCAACTACAAGACCGAAGACTTCGTCGCCGTGGTCAAGGAAGAGACCAACAAGGAAGGCGTCAACCTGATCCTCGACATGGTGGCCGGCGATTATGTCGATCGCAACTATGATGCCGCTGCGGTCGACGGCCGCATCGTCCAGATCGCGACCCTCAACGGCCCCAAGGTCAGCGTCAACATCGCCAAGGTGATGGTCAAGCGCCTGACCCATACCGGCTCGACCTTGCGCCCCCGTAGTAATGCGGACAAGGCGGCGATGGTGGCCGCGATCGAGCAGAAAGTGATGCCGCTTTTGCGCGAAGGCCGCATCAAGCCGGTGATGGACAGCACTTTCCCGCTGGAAAAGGCGGCAGACGCGCACCGGCGCATGGAAACCAGCGCACATATTGGCAAAATTGTGTTGGAGGCCTAGGCCGCCGGCCTACAGGGCAAGCCGGAAACCCTTTGATTTTCCTCGCTTTCGTGGCATCTATCGCGACGCACCGAACCGGATCGGTCCGGTCTGAAATCGTCTTCTAGATTTGCCTTGCACTGACGAGTTTGCGTCGAACGCGGAGAACCGACCTTGCGTCTGATCAGGTGCCTCGCGCCCATCGCGCTGGGCCTCATGATTCTTGTCGCCGCGTATCCAGCGCGCGCGCTCGACGCCGTCAGCGTCCGTAGCGACGCGCCCGCGATCGACCTCACCGGCGTGCTCGAACATCAGCGCAGCGATGCCGATCGTATCCAGGTCTCCACCGCACCCGGCACCGACGGCATCGTCCGCCGCATCGAGGTGCGCGCCCGCGAGGGCGGACAGAACTGGGTGGTGTTCGCGCTCGCCAACAACACCGACGACCAGCTCGACCGCCTGATCGTCGCTCCGCATTACCGCATCGTCTCCTCGGGACTGCTGTGGCCCGACCTCGGCCTGTCGCGCATCGCGACCATCACGCCCTCGATCGGCGACCGGCCGGAACGGCAGGAAAGCGCCACCGCAGACGTGTTCCGCATCACGCTCGACCCCGGCGCCGTCGTCACCTTCGTCGCGGAGCTGCGCACCGACAAGCTGCCGCAGCTCTATCTGTGGGAGCCCGAAGCCTACAAGGACAAGGTCAACTCCTTCACGCTCTACCAGGGCATCGTGATCGGCATCTCCGGGCTCTTGGCGCTCGTCCTCACAATCCTGTTCGTGGTCAAGGGCAGCATCATGTTCCCGGCCGCGGCGGCGCTGGCCTGGGCGGTGCTGGTCTATATCGGCGTCGATTTCGGTTTCTGGGGCAAGGTGCTCGACATGTCGAACAACGCCGAGCGCATCTGGCGCGCGGCGGGCGAAGCCATCCTGGCGGCGACGCTCCTGGTGTTCCTGTTCGCCTATCTCAATCTCAGCCGCTGGCACGTGCGCTATTCGCACATCACGGTCGGCTGGCTCGCCTTCCTCGGCTCACTGGTGGCGCTTGCGCTGTTCGACCCGGCGGTGGCCTCCGGCATCGCACGCATGTCGCTGGTGCTGATCGCCTTCGCCGGCTTCGCGCTGATCGTCTATCTCTCCACCCACGGCTTCGACCGCGCCGTGCTATTGATCCCGACCTGGTTCCTGCTCGTGGTCTGGGTGGTCGCGGCCGGCATGACGGTGGCGGGCTCAGTCACCAACGACATCGTCGGCCCTGCCCTGCTCGGCGGCCTGGTGCTGATCGTGATGCTGATCGGCTTCACGGTGATGCAGCACGCCTTTGCCGGCGGCGGCGCCAGCACGGGCGTCGTCTCCGACATCGAACGGCGCGCTTTGGCGCTGGCCGGCTCCGGCGACCTGATCTGGGACTGGGACGTCTCCGCCGACAAGGTGTTCACCAGTCCCGAGACCGAAGCCCTGCTCGGGCTGAAGCGCGGCACGCTGGAAGGCCCGGCCGCCTCCTGGTTAGAGGTGCTGCATCCGCTCGACCAGGACCGTTTCCGCGCCGCGCTCGACAGCGTGCTCGACCAGCGCCGCGGCCGCCTGGTTCAGGATTTCCGTCTGCGCACGCCGGACGGTCATTTCATGTGGTTCGCGCTCAAGGCGCGCCCGGTGGTCGGCTCGGACGGCGAGGTCTCGCGCGTGGTCGGCACGCTGACCGACGTCACCGAGCTGCGTAACGCGGAAGAGCGCCTGCTCCACGATTCCGTGCATGACAATCTCACCGGCCTGCCCAACCGAAAACTGTTCATGGACCGGCTGGGCGCGGTCGCGCATTTCGCCAAGACCATGCCGACGCTGCGGCCGACGCTGATGGTGATCGACCTCGACCGCTTCAAGCAGGTCAACGATTCCGTCGGGATTGCGGTCGGAGATTCCATCCTGCTCACCCTGGCGCGCCGCCTCACCCGCATCCTGAAGCCGCAGGACACGCTGGCCCGGATGGCCGGCGACCAGTTCGGCCTGATCCTGCTGTCGGAGCAGGACCCGGCCCGCATCACCGCTTTCGCCGAGACCATCCGCAAGACCATCCGCGCGCCGATCGCCTTCAACGACCGCGAGATCTTCCTCACGGCGTCGATCGGTCTCGCGCTGTCCGATCCGCAAACTCAGCTCACGGACGAGATCATCAAGGACGCCGAGCTGGCGATGTATCACTCCAAGCGCATCGGCGGCGACCGCATCGACGTCTACAAGCCGGCGATGCGGGCACGCAAGACCGATCGCCTGACCTTGGAGAGCGAATTGCGCCGCGCCATCGAGCGGCAGGAGATCACGATCCTGTACCAGCCGATCGTGCGGCTGGAGGATCGCTCCATCGCCGGCTTCGAGGCCCTGGCGCGCTGGGACCACCCGAAGCTCGGACGCATGGCGCCCTCGGAGTTCATCACCATCGCCGAAGAGACCGGGTTGATCGTCGACCTCGGCATGTTCGTGCTCGACCAGACCGCCAAGCAGCTTTCGGTGTGGCAGCGCGCGATGCGCTCGCGCGAGCCGATCTTCGCTTCCGTCAACGTCTCGTCACGCCAGCTGCTGCGCCACGATCTGATCCACGACATCCGCACCGTGCTGTCGCGATCCTCGGTGGCGCGCGGCACGCTCAAGCTCGAGCTGACGGAATCGCTGGTGATGGAGAATCCGGAGCACGCGGCCCAGATGCTGACCCGTATCCGCGAGCTCGGCACCGGGCTGTCGCTCGACGATTTCGGCACCGGCCACTCCTCGCTGGCCTATCTGCAGCGCTTCCCGTTCGACACCATCAAGATCGACCAGTCGTTCGTGCGCACCACCAGCCGCGGCACCCGCCCCGTGATCCTGAAGTCGATCATCGCGCTCGCCCACGATCTCGGCATGGACGTCGTCGCCGAAGGCGCCGAGACCGATTCCGACGCCGTCGAGCTCTACCAGATGGGCTGTGAATACGCGCAAGGTTTTGCCTTTGGCGAGCCGATGGACGCCGACGCGGCGATGCGGCTGCTCACGGAAGTGCGGCTCGAAGCTGCGAGCTGATTCTCTTACCCTCCCCTGGAGGGGGAGGGTCGATCGCGCGTAGCGCGAGCGGGGTGGGGTGATCTCTCCACTCGGGCACTGCCTCCGTTGAAAGACCATCACCCCACCCCGTCTCGCAATCTCGCTTCGCTCGATCGCGAGCCGACCCTCCCCCTCCAGGGGAGGGTGGCAACGCACCGCGGCGCTACCACCGCCTCTGCGGCTTCCGCTTGGTAAACCTGACGCTCTGACCATCCGGCATCCGTGTCGCGACAAATCCGGCGGCGAGGCAGGCTTCGCGTTGCGGCATATGGATGTCGGGGCTGCGCAAGCTGTCCCACCATGAGGCACGCTGGGCCGCGCGCGGCAGCGCCGCGCCAATGATCTCCTCGATCTGCTCGAAGCTCAGCACGAGCTCCTCCTGCTTCTGCCGCAGCAGATAATCGCGCAACGCGTCGTAGTCGTTCACACTCGTCCTCTCGTCAGGGGCGAAGTCGGGCTGCCCAAAACCGTCAGCCGCATAAACCGATTCTTAACTCATTGCGGCAGCGCCGTCGCGGCTTAAACACTACGCAAGCTTTCGGGCGCATCCACTATGGACAGGAGCGAACAATGTTCTCTGGATGGCGCGACGTTGCGGCCCGCCGGCCGTGGCGGATTTCGGCGAAGCTGCTGATCATCTCGTCCGTGGTGACGGTGATCGGCTTTTCCGCCATCTGCGTCAACGTCATGCTCGACATGCGCCGCGGCGAGGAGGCGCTCGCCCGCCAGACGCTGGAGAACCTCGCGACCACGATCGAGTCCGACGTCAGCCGCAACGTCGAGATCTACGATTTGGCGTTGAAGGCGGTCGCGAGCAACATGCTGCTGCCCGAGCTGGCGACGGTCTCCAAGACGATCCGTCACCTGATCCTGTTCGACCACGCGATCACTGCCAAGCATTTCGGCGCCATCCAGGTGTTCGACGCCGAGGGCCGGCTCGCCATCGATGCCTCCACGCTCGATCCCCTGCCCGAGGACCGCAGCGAGGAGGATTATTTCAGAGTTCACCGGGACAGTCCCGGCGCTGGGTTGTTCATCAGCCGTCCGATGCTGTTTCGCGGCGCCTACTCGATCGTGCTGAGCCGGCGCATCAGTGACGCGGACGGCGGCTTCATGGGCGTCGTCGCCGGCTCGATCCGCTTCAGCTATTTCCACGAGCTGTTCGATCGGCTCAACCTCGACCCCGCCGACACCATCACCGTGCTCAAGCGCGACCGCACCATCATCATGCGGCGGCCGTTCGATCTCGACATCATCGGCACGAACCTGAACGACCGCCAGAACTGGAAGGCCGACAATCTCAGGGTCGGCGCCGCCTATTCGGGACAGGGCCCGGTCGATCAGACGCCGCGGCTCTATGTCCGCAGCAAGAACAATGGCCCGCTGTTCGTGGTCGCCGGCAAACCTTTGGCCGCGGTGTTCGCGCTCTGGCAGAGGGAGGCGCTGCGCATCGGCGCCGTGGTGCTGGCGCTCATCCTGTTCGTGCTGGGATCGACCCTCGTGCTCGCGCGCGAGATCGGCCGCCGCGCCGAGGCCGAGCGCAAGCTCGAGGAGATGGCGACGACGGACGCGCTCACCGGCCTGAAGAACCGCCGCAAGTTCGATTCCGTCATTGACGTCGAATGGCGGCGCGCCATGCGCCAGAAGGCGCCGATCGCGCTGCTCATGATCGATGCCGATCACTTCAAGGCCTACAACGACACGTTCGGTCATCAGGCCGGCGACCAGGTGCTGGTCGGCATCGCCATCTGCATTTCCGATTCGGTGAGCCGCGCCGGCGATTGCGCGGCGCGCTACGGCGGCGAGGAATTCGCCGTGCTGCTGCCGAACACCTCGGCCGCCGATGCCTTCAAGGTGGCGGAGACGATCCGCCTCAAGGTGCAGGGCTGGTCCGACGATCAGGCGATGTCGACGGTGTCCTGCGGCATCGCGAGCCTGGTCCCGGCCGCCGGCATGGACTGGCCGATGCTGATTGCCGCCGCCGACAAGGCGCTCTACGCCGCCAAGGCCGGCGGGCGCAACCAGTCGGTGGTTGCGAGCCTGCCGCAGCTGTCGCTGGTGGCGTGAGGGCTCCTCGCCTCGTCATTGCGAGCGAAGCGCAATCCAGACCGTCTCCGCGGAGATAATCCGGATTGCTTCGTCGCTTCGCTCCTCGCAATGACGAGCGGTGCGCTACTGCCCCAGATACTTCTTCATCTCCGCGATCAGGCCGTCGCGCAATTCCGGGCGCTTGAGGCCGTAGGCGATGTTGGCGCGCAGGAAGCCGGGCTTGGAGCCGCAATCATGGCGCTCGCCCTCGAATTCGACGCCATAGAATTTCTGCGTCTTGGCAAGCCCGATCATGGCGTCGGTGAGCTGGATCTCGCCGCCGGCGCCGCGCTCCTGGGTCTCCAGGATCTTGAAGATCTCGGGTTGCAGGATGTAACGGCCGGTGATCGAGAGGTTGGAGGGCGCGGTGCCCTTGGCCGGCTTCTCGACCATGCCGTCGACCTCGAACATCTTGCCGTTGCGCTTGCCGACGCCGCAGATGCCGTACTGATGGGTCAGGTGATCGGGCACCGCCTCGACCGCGATCAGATTGGATTTCTCGCCGAGCGAGGAGGCCATCTCGATCATCTGCTTCAGGCAGCCGGGCGTGTTGAGCACGAGCTCGTCCGGCAGCACCACGGCGAACGGCTCGTTGCCGACGATGTCGCGCGCGCACCAGACCGCGTGGCCGAGGCCGAGCGGCGCCTGCTGGCGGGTGAAGCTGACCGCGCCGGCTTCGGGCTGGTTCTGCGCCAGGATGTCCTGCTCGGCTTTCTTGCCGCGCGCGGCCAAGGTCGTATCGAGCTCGAACATCCGGTCGAAATGATCCTCGATGACATTCTTGTTGCGGCCGGTGACGAAGACGAAGTGCTCGATGCCGGCTTCCTTCGCCTCGTCATAGACGTATTGGATCAGGGGCTTGTCGACGATGGTCAGCATCTCCTTCGGCATCGCCTTGGTGGCGGGCAGAACGCGGGTGCCGAGGCCGGCGACGGGGAATACGGCTTTGCGAATCTTCATGGGATCGATCGAATACCTGGGGGCACATGGGACGGGGAGCAATGGCATCCTTGCTAGCCTGTTTGCAGCCGCCAACAAAGGCGGATGTGGGGCCTCGCCCCGACAGACTTAAGAAAAAGGCCGCCACCAAAATTTCACCTTTGTTAAGCTATTGGCAACGCTAACCAGGCCTCCTGTGGCGGGTTTTTCAGGCCGACGGGTGGAATATGATGCAATCAGTGGCAGGACTGGCGAGACGGGCCGGCGGCGCAGTCATTGCAGCCGCTTTGCTGCTGCCGGCCGGCGCGCACGCCCAGGCGCAGAACGGCCTTTCCAACCTGTTCGGCGGCATCTTCTCCGGAGCGAACCCGGCACCCGCGCAGCCCTCGCCTGGCCCGACCGGCGCGCCGACGGGAGCGTTGCCGTGGAGCGGCGAGGACGGCGCCTCCGGCCATCCCTTGATGACGGCCGCCGCGATCCGCGAGGCTGCCGGCAATTTCAACAATTGCGTCGCCGCGATGTGGCCCGATGCCGCACGGCGCGGCGTCACGCAGGAGAACTTTCAGCGCTTCACCGCCGGACTCTCGCCCGACCTGCGCATCATGGACCTCATGGATTCGCAGCCGGAATTCACCAAGTCGATCTGGGCCTATCTCGACATTCTGGTGAACGACAACCGCCTCGCCAAGGGCCGCGAGATCCTCGCCAAATACAAGGCGCAGTTCGACGCCACCGAAAAGGCCACCGGCGTCGACCGCTACATCATTGCCTCGATCTGGGGCATCGAGTCCAATTACTCGACGCAGATCGGCGATCGCAGCGTGCTGCAATCGACCGCGACGCTCGCCTGCATCGGCCGCCGCCAAGCCTATTTCAAGGACGAATTCCTCTCCGCGCTGGAGATCCTCAACCGCGGCGATTTGCGCCCGGAGCAGCTGCGCGGCTCCTGGGCCGGCGCCTTCGGCCCGACCCAGTTCATGCCGACCGCGTTCAAGCGCTTCGCGGTGGACGGCGACGGCGACGGCCGGCGCGACGTCGTCGACAATCCGACCGACCTGATCGCGTCGACCGCCAACAATCTGAAGAAGGACGGCTGGCAGCCCGGCCAGACCTGGGGCTATGAGGTCGTGGTGCCGCAGGGCTTCAACTACATGCTGGCCGACCGCGCCAAGGCGATGCCGATCGCGCAATGGGAGAAGCTCGGGCTCAAGCGTCCGAACAACCAGCCCTTCCCGCACCCGGCGGAGAAAGCTTACCTGCTGGCACCCGCCGGCGCGCAAGGGCCCGGCTTCCTGATGCTGCAGAATTATCGCGTCATCATGAAATACAACCCGGCCGAGGCCTATGCGCTGGCGATCGGCCATTTCGCCGACCGCCTGCGCGGGGGACAGCCTTTCGTGCAGCCCTGGCCGCGGCAGGAACGCGAGCTGTCCCGCACCGAACGGCTGGAGCTGCAGCAGCTGCTGGCTCAGCGCGGCTATTACAAGGGCACCCCGGACGGCCAGTTCGGCGGCCAGACCAGAGAGGCCCTGCGCAACTTCCAGGCCTCGATCGGGGTCCCCGCCGACGGTTTTGCCTCCTCCGACGTGCTGGACCGGCTGCGCGGGCGGTAAAATCGCGCCTGAAGTAACCTTGAAGGGGGATTTTGGCTGATAGCCTTGACCGGGACTGGTGTTCCCCGGTCTATGGACAAGAATCTGCGATGGAATTTGCCCGTTTGGCGCCTGATTCCGTTATTATATCGAGCTAGCTCCGATCCTCCATTGCGCGTGCCCGAGATCGCATGTCGAAGAAGTCCCTGTTCAAGGCACTGACCGAGACCGGCCCGTTGATCGCGCTGGGGACGGCGCTTGCGATCCTGGTGTCGGTGGCGGCACCCGCCTCGGCGCAATTCTTCAACTTCCCCGGCTTCGGCGGTCCGCCGCAGCGTTCGGCCCCACCACCGCCACCACGGGGCGGCGGAGGTGGCGGCTGGTTCGGCGGCGACTTCTTCGCACCCTTCCAGCCACCGCCGCAGGCGCCGCGCCAGGATTTTTCGCGTGCGCCGGCACCGGCCAAGCGCGACACCGTTCCCGAGAGGAACGTGCTGGTGATCGGCGATGCCATGGCCGACTGGCTCGCCTATGGCCTCGAAGACGCCTACGCCGAGCAGCCCGACATGGGCGTGATCCGCAAGCACAAGACTACGTCCGGCCTGATCAGGTACCAGCCCAAGGGCGAGCCCGCGGACTGGGCCGCGGCGGCCAAGGGCATTCTCGAGACCGAGAAGCCGGACGTGATCGTCGTCATGCTCGGCCTCAACGACCGCGTCGCGATCCGCGAGCCGGCCGCCGACAAACCCGACAAGGCTGCCGCGGAAAAAGACAAGGACAAGAAGAACGACAAGGGTGCACGCGCCAAGCCGCAAGCAAAGCCGGGCGATGCCAAGCCCGGCGACAACAGCACCGCCAAGCCGGACGACAAGCCTGCCGACGCCGATCTGCCGCAGGACGACGCCGACAATTCCGACACGCCGGCGGCCGCGCCGGAAAAGACCGCGCGCAATCCGAACGGCCTCTACGAATTCCGTGACGAGCGCTGGGTCGAGCTTTACGGCAAGAAGATCGAGGAACTCGCGGGCGTCCTGAAGTCCAAGGGCGTGCCGGTGCTCTGGGTCGGCCTGCCCGCAGTCCGCGGACCGAAGGGCACCGCGGACACGCTGTTCCTGGACTCGCTGTACCGTGAGGGCGCGGCCAAGGCCGGCATCACCTATGTCGACGTGTGGGACGGCTTCGTCGACGAAGCCGGCCGCTTCCTGCAGAAGGGTCCTGATTTCGAAGGCCAGATCCGTCAGCTCCGCAGCTCCGACGGCATCTATTTCACCAAGCCCGGCGCCCGCAAACTCGCGCATTATGTCGAGCGTGAGATCACGCGCCTGCTTGCAGGACGCTCCGGCCCGATCCCGCTGCCGAGCGAGCCTGCGACACCCGACACCAGCGCCGAGCCGGGCAAGCCCGCGCCGCGACCGTTGGCCGGGCCGATCGTGCCGCTGGTTGCAGCCTCGATCTCGGCCGATCAATTGCTGGGCGGACCGGGCACGCGTCCCGCCGCCGTCGATGCACTCGCCGCCAAGACCATGGTGAAGGGTGAGCCGCTGGCGGCGCCGGCGGGCCGCGCCGACGATTATGCCTGGCCGCGCCGGGAAGTCGGCCGCGAGCAGGCCAAGGGCGATACGCCGATGGCGGCAACGACGCCGGACGGCGGGGCGGCTCAGGGCGCGGCCGCCGCGATCGCGCCGCCAAAGCTGGCGCCAAAGAGACCGCAGCTCCCGCCGCAACAGCCGGCCCAGGCAACGCCCACCTTCCGGGATTTCTTCGGCTTCGGCTCGCCGCAGCCCCCGCCGCCTCCGCGCCAGCTGGCGCCGGCGCCCGGACCGCGCAATCCGAATTCCAATCCGGCAATCCCGCGGCCGCCGGGTAATGTCGGCCGCTCCGCCGAGGTGTTCCGGTAATTCTCTCGTTGGTGTCGTTCCGGGGCGCGCGTAGCGCGAACCCGGAATCCATCGTGCACCAACAACGCCGATGAATGGATTCCGGGCTCGCGCCAAGAGGCGCGCCCCGGAATGACCTAGAAGGGGGCCTAGCCGTAATAGCGCCAGCGTGACGGCGGGCGGCGGGCGGGACGCGACATCAGAAGCGCCAGCGCGAAGCCGATGCCGCCGGCAACCAGCAGCGCGCCGAGCGGATTGTCCTGCACCTTCTGCGCGATGGCCTTCGAACCGTCGCGGAACGTCTCGCCACTGTTCTCGTAGGCATCCTTGGCATAGCCCGCGGCCGTGTCCGTGGCGTCGCGCACGGCATCCTTGGCCTGGCCGTAGAGATTCTGCACCGTGCCCGCGGCCTCCCGCGCCTTGCCCGATGCCTGCGTCTTGGCATCGCCTGCCATGTCTCCGATCGCGCCTTCCGCGCGTCCGGCATATTCCTTCGCTGATCCAACAATCCGATCCGTGTCCATGATGATCCTCCTCGGGGGTCAGCCGAAGTAACCGATCAGACGCAGCGCGGTTCCTTAGGCGTGCCTATAGAATCAAGCCGCCATCGACGACCAGCGTCTGGCCGATGATGTAGGACGACAGCGGCGAGGCCAGGAACAGCGCCGCGCCCGCCATGTCGGCCGGCGTGCCCAATCGCCGCAGCGGGATGCGGGCTAGCGCGCCTTCGAGCCGCTTCGGATTGTCGGTCGTCACCTTCGTCATCTTGGTGTCGACGAGCCCTGGCGCGATGCCGTTGACGCGGATGCCGTCCTCGGCCCAGGCCTCGCCCAGCGTGCGCGTCAATCCGACGGCACCGGTCTTCGAGGCATTGTAGGCGGGATTGCCCATGGTGGAATGATAGGCCGCGGTCGAGGACACGATGATCAGCGCGCCCCTCGCGTCCCGCAACATGGAATGAAAGCGTGTCGCGCAGGCCATCAGGCTCATCAGATTGATCTCGACGACCTTGCGGAAACCCGCCATCTCGAATTCGCCGCGGCGGTAGATCACAGCGCCCTGCGCAAGCACCAGGACGTCGAGACGGTCGAACGACGGCTTGAATGCTTCGATCGCACCGGAATTGCCGACATCGAGCTGCGCGTAAGCAAGACCTTCGAGATCGGAGCCTTCGTCGGCTGAATATTCCGTTGCGCGAGCACGCGTGCCGCAAACCGCAACTGCTGCGCCCTTGGCGCGAAAGGCCTGCGCGATACCGTTGCCGATGCCGCTGGAACCGCCGACCACCAGCACATGCTTGCCTGAGAAATCGAGCTCGTTCGCCATTGTCGGCCTCCATTTTGTTTTTGCTTGTTTGACCTGTCTGCGGATCGATGCCAGCCTTGTCAATCATAACAAGAACCAGCTCGGCGCGAGGAAACAGCATGTCGGACTTCAGGGAGCTCAGCCGGTCCGTGAAGGGCCTCACCGTGCTCGTCACCGGAGCGGCCAGCGGCATGGGGCGCGCCACAGCGCGCGTGTTCGGAAACGAAGGCGCGAACGTCGCCGTCACGGATTTCGACGAGCAAGGCGCGCATGACGTCGCCAGGGAGATTGCGGCGAGCGGTGGCGCGGCAAGGGCGTGGAAGCTCGAAGTCGCCGACGGCGGCGAGATCAAGCGTGTGGTCGGCGAGGTCGCCGCGCATTTCGGCGCCCTCGACATCGTCGTCAACAACGCCGGCATCTCGTTGCGTGTCGCGATCGACGATGAGGGCTACGAGGACGCCTGGGCGAAGGGCATCGCCGTGATGCTGACGGCGCACCCTCGCATCATCCGCGCCGCGCTGCCCTACCTGCGCAAGTCGAAGAGCCCGCGCATCGTCAACGTCGCCTCGACCGAGGCGCTGGGCGCCACCGCATTGCACAGCCCGTATTCGGCCGCGAAGGGTGGCGTCGTCAGCCTCACCCGCTCGCTGGCGGTGGAGCTCGGCCGCGAGGGCATCACCGTCAACTGCATCTGCCCCGGACCGATCCGCACAAAAATCACCGATCGCATTCCCGAGGAGCACAAGACCATCTACGCCAAGCGCCGCACCGCACTCGGCCGTTACGGCGACCCTGAAGAGGTCGCGCATATGACGCTGAGCCTGTGCCTGCCGGCGGCGTCCTTCCTCACCGGCGCGGTGATCCCGGTCGACGGCGGGCTGATGGCGCGGAACGCGTGAGAGCCATGCGCGCGGCGCGTTGACATCGCCGGATGCGGGAGTCATTTTTGTCCACAAACAGAGCGGGGAAACCGCTCGTCAATGCGGGAGGAACGCCATGACCATCGCCATCCGGCAGCTTCAGAAACATTTCGTCGGCGAGGTGTCCGGCCTCGACTTGCGCAAGCCGCTCACGCCGGATGAGGCGCGCGAGATCGAGGCCGCCATGGACAAATACGCGGTGCTCGTCTTCCACGACCAGGACATCACCGACGAGCAGCAGATGGCGTTCGCGCTGAATTTCGGCCAGCGCGAGGAGGCGCGCGGCGGCAACATCACCAAGGCGGACGAACACCGCCTCACCTCGGGCCTGAACGACGTCTCCAACCTCGGCAAGGACGGCAAGCCGCTGCCCAAGGACAGTCGCGCCAATCTGTTCAACCTCGGCAATTGCCTGTGGCACTCGGACAGCTCGTTCCGGCCCATCCCCGCAAAGTTCTCGCTGCTGTCGGCGCGCGTGGTGAACCCGAAGGGCGGCAACACCGAGTTCGCCGACATGCGCGCGGCCTATGACGCGCTCGACGACGAGACCAAGGCGGAGATCGAGGATCTCGTCTGCGAGCACTCGTTGATGTATTCGCGGGGATCGCTCGGCTTCACCGAATACACCGACGAAGAGAAGGAGATGTTCAAGCCGGTGCTGCAACGGCTGGTGCGCACGCACCCCGTGCATCGCCGCAAGTCGCTTTACCTGTCATCGCATGCCGGCAAGGTCGTCGGCATGAGCGTGCCCGAGGGCCGGCTATTGCTGCGCGATCTGAACGAGCACGCCACGCAGCCTGAGTTCGTCTACGTGCACAAATGGAAGCTGCATGACCTCGTGATGTGGGACAACCGCCAGACCATGCACCGCGTCCGCCGTTACGACCAGTCGCAGCCCCGCGACATGCGCCGCGCGACGGTGGCGGGCACGGAGCCGACGGTGCAGCAGCAGGCGGCGGAGTAGGCAACACGCATCGTCATTGCGAGCAAAGCGAAGCAATCCAGAATGCATCCGCGGAGGGTTTTCTGGATTGCTTCATCGCTTCGCTCCTCGCAATGACGGCAGCGACAACTACGCGTGCCCGGCCTCGTTGGAGAGCATGCCGGGATCGATGCCGATCTTCTGCAAGGCGCGGTTGTACTTGTCGTCGACGTCGTCGCCGAAGATCAGATCCGCATCCGCGTCGCAATGCAGCCAGCCGTTGCTCTGGATCTCCGTCTCGAGCTGGCCCGGCGCCCAGCCGGCATAGCCGAGCGCGAGGATGGCGTGCTTGGGGCCGGAGCCGTTGGCGATGGCGCGCAGGATGTCGACCGTCGCGGTCAGGCAGACGCCGTCATCGATCCGCAGCGTGGCGTTCTCGATGTAGAAGTCGCTGGAATGCAGCACGAAGCCGCGCCCGGTATCGACCGGGCCGCCACGGAGCACCTTCATGCTTTCGGCGTTCTCCGGCAGCTTGATGTGCTCGCCCTTCTTGACGATGCCGAGCTGCTGCAACAGCTCCGGGAAGTCGATGCTGCCGGCGGGGTGGTTCACGATGATGCCCATCGCCCCCTCCGCCGAATGGGCGCAGAGATAGATCACCGAGCGCTCGAAGCGGGAATCGCCCATTACGGGCATTGCGATCAGGAGCCGGCCGTCGAGATACCCGCCGGAACTGGGCAGCGCGGCTCCCGAGCTGCGGGTGCTTTCGCCCGTCCTCTTTCCTGTGGGAGCCATCGCTCGAGCACTCCGGTTTCCATTCCTATCCTGATGTCGGGCCGGGCGGCTGTCAAATCAAGGCTTGCAGCAGCTTGATTCGAGTGCATCCATCACAAGCAATTCAATGGTTTGGCCCTGGGCGACCCTGTAAAGACGTGCCATGTCCAGCATTGTTCCCCTGCGTGCGGCGATTGGCGTCGCGACAACCCTGCTCGCGTCGTCGTTGGCCCTCGCCGCCCGTGCCGACGACGCATCGCCGTGGCAGCGCGATGGACATTCCGCGGTGCGGTTACTCGCGGGATCGCGCAGCGGCGCGGTGCTGCTCGGCGGTATCGCCTTCCAGCTCCAGCCCGGCTGGAAGACCTATTGGCGGTCGCCGGGCGATTCCGGCGTTCCACCCCGGTTCGACTTCTCCAAGTCCGACAATGTCGAAGCGGTGACGGTGATGTGGCCGGCACCGCTGAAGTTCGACGACGGCGCGGGCGGCCATTCGATCGGCTATCGCGACCAGGTGGTGCTTCCCCTGCGCATCGTCGCCAAGGCTGCGGACAAGCCGGTGACCTTACGCGCCGAGATCAACTACGCGGTCTGCGAGAAGCTCTGCATTCCCGTGGAGGCCAGTGCCGAGCTCGGCTTCAACAGCGTCGCCTCGACCGAGGATGCGAACCTGCGAGCGGCGCTCGACACCGTGCCGAAGCCCGCCAATATCGGCGACCCCAATCCGCTCACCATTCGCGACGTCAAGCTTGACGGGCCCAAGAACGTGGTGGTCGACGTGGTGGCGCCGGACGGCGGCAAGATCGACCTCTACGTGGAAGGGCCGACGCCCGATTGGGCGCTGCCGATTCCGGAGCCGGTCAAGAGCAGCCCGACCGGCGTGAAGCGCTTCTCGTTCGAGCTCGACGGCCTGCCGCCGGGCGCCAAGCCCGACGGCGCCGCGCTGAAGTTCACGCTGGTCGGGCCTGAGAAGGCGTACGAGTTCAACACGAATTTGCAGTGAGGCCCGGTCAACGCGAGTGAGTTGCCGGGCTCCAGCCAGGCGTGGGCCACGGCGTGCCGCCCAACCGAATCTTAACGAATGGTTGCTAATCCCTCAGCTGCCGCTGCAGGCCGCTGGGGATCGTTCGAATTGGCCGTGATGGATGCACCACCCGCAACGACCGGACCGGCCGGGCTGGTTGCGCGGCTGCGCGCCAAGCTCGCAGGCGGATCGAGCGAGGCGTCGCTGACGCGGCGGCTCGCCGGCACCATCTTCGTCATCCGCGTCATCAGCGCCGGCCTCGCTTACGTGTCGCAAGTGCTGCTGGCGCGCTGGATGGGGACGTCCGATTACGGCATCTACGTCTATGTCTGGACCTGGGTGCTGCTGCTCGGCAGCATGATGGATTTCGGCATCTCGGCCTCCGCGCAAAAGATCATTCCGGAATACCGCGCCATCGGCGCGCACGCGCTGCTGCGCGGTTTCCTCTCCGGCAGCCGCTGGCTGACCTTTGCCGTGTCGACGCTGGTCTCGCTCGGCCTTGCGGGCATCGTCAAATTGCTGTCGCCCTGGATCGATCCGGCCGAGGTGCTGCCGCTCTATATCGGTTGCATGACGCTGCCGGCTTTCGTCCTCGCCAACACCCAGGACGGCATCGCGCGCTCGCACGACTGGATGCGGCTCGGCCTGATGCCGCAGTTCATCATCCGTCAGGCGCTGATCATCGGCATCACGGCACTCGCCTTCCTGCTCGGCTATCATCTCGGCGCCGTCGCCGCGATGGTGGCGAGCCTGGGCGCGGTATGGATCGCTATGGCCGGGCAGTTGGTGGTGCTGAACCGCAAGCTCGCCGATCACATCGCGCCGGGACCGAAGGCCTATGACGTCAGGGGATGGCTCGCCGTCTCGCTGCCGATCCTGCTGGTCGAGAGCTTCTACCTGCTCCTGTCCTATACCGACGTGCTGGTGCTGCAGCAATTCCGTCCCTCGGACGAGGTCGGCGTCTATTTCGCCGTGGTGAAGACGCTGGCGCTGGTCTCGTTCATCCACTACGCGATGTCCGCGACGACGGCGCACCGCTTTGCCGAATACAACGCCAGCGGCGACAAGGCGCGGCTGTCGGCCTATGTCGCGCATGCCATCACCTGGACGTTCTGGCCGTCGCTGGCCGCGACCATCGTGCTGCTCGCGCTCGGCAAGCCGCTGCTGTGGCTGTTCGGGCCGCAATTCGTGATCGGCTACGACATCATGTTCGTGGCCGCGATCGGCCTCGTGGTGCGCGCCGCGATCGGTCCGGTAGAGCGCCTGCTCAACATGCTCGGCCAGCAGAAGATCTGCGCGCTCGCGTACGCGCTCGCCTTCGTGATGAACCTCGTGCTCTGCATCGCGCTGGTGCCGCGCTACGGCGGCCATGGCGCGGCGGCCGCGACCTCGATCTCGCTCACCTTCGAGACGGTGCTGCTGTTCTGGATCGTGCGGCAGCGGCTCGGCCTGCACGTGCTGGCGTTCGGACGCTAGCCCCAGGTCGAGATGATCGGAAAGGTCTTCGGCACCTGAGATAGTCGGGCATGGCCGCAAGCGACCTGCGAGATCTTCTGGAACGTGCCCAGACTTGGCCCGAAGAGGCCCAGAACGACTGGTTGCGATTGCCAGCGAAGGCGAGAGCGAACTGCTCGGCGGCGAGTATGTAGCGACGCAGGAAGAACTGCGAAGTATCGACCCTGCGTTAGCCTCGATAGATCGCGGCGAGTTGGCCACGGATGGCCGAGGTCGCAGAAGTCTTCGCGAAATTCAGGCGCGGATGAAGGTCGTCTGACCCGATCTGAGAAACGGCTATTTCGCAGTGGGCGCGGGAAGAGGTGAGACACCCAGTGCCGCTGACGCTAGTCGCGAGCAGCGGAGAATGGTGGGCACGGCGCTCACGCGCCTTTGCCCACCCTACGGCACCGTGCGCCTACTCCGCGGTCCAGCCGCCGTCGATCGAGAGGTTGGTGCCGGTGATCTGGGCGGCGTCGTCGCTGCACAGGAACAGGGCGAGAGCTGCGACCTGCTCGGAGGTGACGAACTCCTTGGTCGGCTGCGCATCGAGCAGCACGTCGTTGATGACCTGCTCGCGCGTCAGATTGCGCGCCTTCATGGTGTCGGGGATCTGCTTCTCGACCAGCGGGGTCCAGACGTAGCCGGGGCTGATGCAGTTGCAGGTGATCTTGTGGGTCGCAACCTCCAGCGCCACGGTCTTGGTGAGGCCGGCAATGCCGTGCTTGGCCGAGACGTAGGCCGACTTGAACGGCGAGGCCACCAGCGAGTGCGCCGACGCCGTGTTGATGATGCGGCCCCAGCCCTTCTTCTTCATGCCGGGCACCGCGGCGCGGATGGCGTGGAAGGCCGAGGACAGATTGATCGCGATGATCTGGTCCCACTTCTCGAGCGGAAATTCCTCGATCGGCGAGACGAACTGGATGCCGGCATTGTTGACGAGGATATCGACCGAGCCGAACGACTTCTCGCCGAGCGCGATCATGCCGGCGATCTCGGCGGGCTTGGTCATGTCGGCCGGCGAGTAGACCGCCTTGACGCCGAAATCGGATTCGATCTTGACGCGCTCCTTCTCGATGTCCTCGGCCGAGCCGAAGCCATTGATGACGACGTTGGCACCGGCGGCGGCGAAGGCGCGCGCGTAGGCGAGCCCGATACCGCTGGTCGATCCGGTCACGACGGCGTTCTTGCCTGACAGAGTACCCATTCTATTCGCTCCTTTTTGCCGGGGGCGCGGTGACGTCCCCCGTGAGATCGTAGGTCACCATTGTCTCGCCGGACTGCGGCCGCTCCAGCCAGTCCTTGTGGCGCATCGACAGGTGCACGTCGCGCACGCCGGCTTCCCAATGCTCGACCATGGCAATGCGCGAGAAATCATAATCCTTGGACGAGGATTCGTAGTTCTTGCTGCGGTAGATCAGATGCACCACGGTGACGGTGCTTTCGCGCGACACTTTCGCCAGGAATTCGACGGACGGATCGTTCTTGAGATAGTCCGGCAATTTGCCGATCAGATCGCGCACGGCCCGGCGGGCGTTGTGCAGCTGCTTGTTCTTGTCGGTGTTCATCCGCGTGCGGCTGGAATAGCGGATGTCCTTCTCGCGCTCGGCCGCCTCCAGCAGCGAGCTCGGCAGGTCGCCGCGCGCGGAAAACAAATCGACCTGGAAGATCAGCATGTCGCGTTCGAGCTCGGCATCGAGCACGTAGTCGAGCGGGGTGTTGGAGGCGATACCGCCGTCCCAATAATGCTCGCCGTCGATGACCACGGAGGGAAAGCCCGGCGGCAGCGCGCCGGAGGCCATGATGTGCTCGGGGCCGATCTTCTTGCCGAGCTTCTTGAACGCGTAATTGTCGAAATATTTGAAGTTGCCCGAGGTGACGCCGACCGCGCCGACCGACAGGCGTGTCTTCAGATCGTTGATGCGGTCGAAATCGACGAGACGCTCCAGCGTCTTCTTCAGCGGCGAGGTATCGTAATAGCTCTCGGCCTCGGGATGTCCCGGCGGCCACAGCGGCGCCGGTGGAATGCGCGGCGTGAAGAAGCCGGGCACGCCGAAGGTCGCAATCAGCGCGGCACTGGTGGAATTGAACAGCTCGCGGCTGCGGTCGCTCTTGCCGACCGGCTTCCACGGCACCGGAGCCGACACCATTTCCCAGAATTCCTTGAGCCGCTCGACGCGGGTGTGCCCCTCGTTGCCGGCGATGATGGCGGCATTGACCGCGCCGATCGAGATGCCGGCGACCCATTCCGGATCGAAGCCGTAGCCGCACAGCGCCTGGAAGGCGCCAGCCTGGTACGAGCCGAGCGCGCCGCCGCCCTGGAGGACCAGAACGCGTTGCGCATTCACCGGGAGTGTTGCGATTTGCGGACTATGATCGGTCATGCGGGAACAATAGCAAAGGGCGAGCCACCGTGGCGACACTCCGCCGCGACGTCAATGCACCCCCGGGATCAAGTCTGGCTTATCGAGGCTCCGTCGAGGCCAGGATCATGGTCCAGAACACCTTGTATTTGGTGCCCGGAGCATAGCTCGCTGCGATGCCTAATTTTGTGACACCGCTCTTGAGCATGTTCGCGCGGTGCGGAGGCGAGTCGCGCCAGCCGGAAAACGCTTCCGCCAGCGTATGATAGCCGGCCGAGATGTTCTCGACGGCGACGGTGGCGGGATAACCGCCGGAGGCCAGACGCTTGGCCAGCGGCGCGCGGACGTCGTGGTCCATCTTGTTGGCTGCCGCCATCGCGCCCGACTGGGATTCGGCGAGCCGAGTCAAATCCGGGTCGACCACGACCGTGCCGAGCCCATTGTTCTGGCGGTATTGCGAAATCATGATCGCAGCCGCCTGGACGTCGAGCTTGGAGCCCGGGACCGCCATGTCGGCATACATCGACGGCTGCTGGACCGGTGCTTCGTTGCCGGCACAGCCGGCGAGCAGCAACATGATGAGAATTGCGGCCGCAGCGCGCATGAATCAGAGCCCCCAAATGAGGGGCAGTTGTTGCATACCAACAATGGCTGAAAGGTGAATTTTGAAGAGAATTGACGAAGTCGTTCCGGGGCGATGCATAGCATCGAACCCGGAATCTCGAGATTCCGGGTCTGGTCCTTCGGACCATCCCGGAATGACGGCGGGCTTAGCCCGCAAATATCCGGTAGCGGCGCGGATTGAGGCCGATCGTATCGCCGGCGCGCAGTTCCTTGTCGCGGGGGGCATCGATCTCGATGGTCTCGCCGCCGGACAGGGCCACTTCCGCCCGCTGCACCGGGCCAAAATTGCGGACGTGCTGGACCGCGCCCTCGAAGGCACCGCTGCCGGGCGGGCCGACCAGCATGTCATGTCGCCGCACGAACAGCTTTGACGCGCCAGGCGCAAGCCCTTCGGCCGCCAGATCGAGCTGCCGGTCGCCGAGCCGGACCGCGCCATCTCCGATCTGAACCGGCAGCACGATGGATTCGCCGATGAAGCCATGCACGAAGGCCGTCGCCGGATTGTCGTAGACGTCGTCAGGCGAGCCGATCTGCTCGATCCGTCCCTTGTCCATCACCACGACGCGGTTGGCGACTTCCAGCGCCTCCTCCTGGTCGTGCGTGACGAAGATCGAGGTGACATGGATCTCGTGATGCAGCGAGCGCAGCCATTTGCGCAGCTCCTTGCGCACCTTGGCGTCGAGCGCGCCGAAGGGTTCATCGAGCAGGAGGATGCGCGGCTCGATCGCGAGCGCGCGGGCGAGCGCGATGCGCTGACGCTGACCGCCGGAGAGCTGGCTCGGATAGCGGTCGGCGAGCCAGTCGAGCTGCACCAGATCGAGCAGCTCCTTGACGCGAGCCCGGATCGCAGCCTCGTCCTTTCGGACCGCGCGCGGCTGCACGCGGAGGCCAAAGGCGACGTTCTCGAACACCGTCATGTGGCGGAACAGCGCATAATGCTGGAACACGAATCCGACGTGGCGCTCGCGGGCTCCTTGCGCCAGCGCGTCCTCACCGTTGAAGAAGACTTCGCCCGAGTCCGGCCAGTCGAGGCCGGCGATGATCCGCAGCAAGGTGGTCTTGCCGGAGCCGGACGGGCCGAGCAGCGCCAGCAGCTCACCGTCATTGACCTTGAGATCAACGCCGTCGAGGGCTGCAAAACTGCCGAATTTCTTGACGAGATTCTTGACTTCAATGGTCACGGGGCTCGTGTCCTTCGTCCAGATGACGTTCGAGAACGGTTTTTGCGATCAGCGTGACGAGCGCCAGCATCGCGAGCAGCGAGGCGATCGCGAACGCGGCGACGAACTGGTATTCGTTATAGAGGATCTCGACCAGGAGCGGCATGGTGTTGGTCTCGCCGCGGATGTGGCCGGAGACGACGGAGACCGCACCGAACTCGCCCATCGCGCGCGCGTTGCAGAGCAGGACGCCGTAGAGCACGCCCCATTTGATGTTGGGCAGGGTGACGCGGAAGAAGGTCTGCAGGCCGGAGGCGCCGAGCGAGATCGCGGCCTCCTCCTCCTGCGTGCCCTGCTCCTGCATCAGGGGGATCAGCGCGCGCGCCACGAAGGGGAAGGTCACGAAGGTGGTGGCGAGGGCGATGCCGGGGACCGCGAACAGGATCTGGATGTCGTGCTCGCGCAGCCAGCTGCCGAAATAGCCTTGCGCGCCGAACAGCAGCACGAAGACGAGGCCGGAGATCACCGGGCTGACCGAGAACGGAAGGTCGATCAGCGTGATCAGGAAGGTCTTGCCCGGGAATTCGAATTTTGCAATCGCCCAGGCGGCGACGAGGCCGAACACCAGATTGAGCCCGACGGAGATCGCCGCGACGATCAACGTCAGCTTGATCGCGGCCATCGCCTCCGGCTCGGCGAGCGCGGCGAAATAGGCGAGGACGCCGCGCGAAAATGCCTGCGCGAACACGACGACGAGCGGCAGCACGACGAAGACGGTGAGAAACAGCAACGCCAGCGTGATGATGGCGATGCGGACGGCGCGCGGCTCGGTGCGCAAATTGTTCCGCGCTGCCGCCGCGTGCGCGCGTGCCTTCGAGCCGGAGGCCGAGAGCGACACGGAATCTGCGATCTGCATCGTCATGGTCCGCCCTCAGCGCGCCGGGATCCGGCTCTGCGCCCAGCGCTGGAGCCGATTGACCGCGAAGATGATGACGAAGGAGACGACCAGCATGACCACCGCAATCGCGGTCGCATCGGCGTAACGGAATTCGGACAGGCGGATCACGATCAAGAGCGGCGCGATCTCGGAGACGTTGGGCAGATTGCCGGCGATGAAGATCACCGAGCCGTATTCACCGACCGCGCGGGCGAAGGCCAGCGCGAGCCCCGTGAGCAGCGCCGGCGCGAGCGATGGCAGGATCACGCGGACGATGGTCTGCCAGCGGCTGGCCCCCAGGCTGCCCGCGGCCTCCTCGATTTCGGGGTCGAGATCCTGCAGCACCGGCTGCACGGTGCGAACAACGAACGGAATGCCGATGAAGATCATGGCGACGAAGATGCCGACCGGCGTGAACGCCACCTTGAGGCCGAGCGCGGCGAGCGGCGCCCCCAACCAGCCCTTCTCGGCGAACAGTGCCGTCAGCGCGACGCCGGCCACCGCCGTCGGCAGCGCAAACGGCACGTCGACGATGGCATCGAAGATGCGGCGGCCGGGGAAGCGGTAGCGCACCAGCGCCCAGACGATGATGCTGCCCATCACCAGATTGACGCAGGCCGCCGCAAAGGCGAGGCCGAACGAGACGCGGAGCGCGTTCAGGGTGCGGCGGCTGGAGAGGATGTTCCAGAACTGCTCGGGACTGAGCTCGAGCGATCTCAGGAACAGGCCGGCGAGCGGAATCAGGATGATCACGGACAGCCAGGAAAGCGTCAGTCCCATGGTGAGACCGAAGCCCGGCAATGTCCGGCGTCGTGCTGCGAGTGCGCTCACCAGGCCCCCTGCTAAGCCCCCTACCACAGCGCCCGATCAGTTCTTGTAAATCTGATCGAAAACGCCGCCGTCTCCAAAATGTTCCTTCTGTGCCTTGGTCCAGCCGCCGAAGACATCGTCGATCGTGAACAGCTCGACCTTGGCGAAGGCGTTCTCGTATTTCTTCGCGGTTTCGACGTCGCGAGGACGGTAGAAATTGCGGGCGGCGATTTCTTGCGCTTCCTTGGTATACCAATAATGCAGGTAAGCGTCAGCCGCATTCCGGGTGCCTTTTTTGTCGGCAACCTTGTCGACGATGGTAACCGGCGGTTCGGCGAGGATCGATTGCGGCGGCGACACGATCTCGAACTTGTTCGCACCGAACTCTTTGAGGGCCAGGAACGCCTCGTTCTCCCAGGCCAGCAGCACGTCACCGACGCCGCGCTCGACGAAGGTCACGGTGGAGCCCCGCGCGCCGGTATCGAGCACCGGCACCTGCTGGAAGAGCTTGCCGACGAACTCCTTGGCCTTGTCGGCCGAACCGTATTTCTTCTGCGCAAAGCCCCAGGCCGCCAGATAATTCCACCGGGCACCGCCCGAGGTCTTCGGGTTCGGCGTGATGATGGCAACGCCCGGCTTGATCAGATCGTCCCAGTCCTTGATGCCCTTGGGATTGCCCTTACGCACCAGGAAGACGATGGTCGAGGTATAGGGTGATGAATTCTGCGGCAGCCGCTTCTGCCAATCCGCCGCGATGAGACCCTTGTTCGCAATCGCATCGATGTCGTAGGCGAGCGCAAGCGTCACCACATCGGCCTGCAAGCCGTCGATCACCGCGCGTGCCTGCGAGCCGCTGCCGCCGTGCGACTGCTTGATCTCGACGCTCTTGCCGGTTTCCTTCTGATAGGCGGATGCGAACGCCTTGTTGAACTCGGCATAGAGCTCGCGCGTCGGATCATACGATACGTTCAGCAAATTGATGTCGGCGGCCAGGGCCGAGCCTGCCCAGAGCCCCGTCGCAAGCAATCCTGCGGCGAGCGGAACGATACGGCGCATCATGTCCATCTCCATTCACCTCGACGACATCGGCGTCATCGACGGCAGGCATAACTCGTGGCGAAACGCTCTTGTGTCAACGGAACCCGATTTTCTTGTTCGCTGGCTCGCAGCGTGACTGTGCTACGAAGTCTTCATCGTGTGGATGCCGCATTCTGTCTTGGCCCGGCCGCGCCACCGGCCGGCGCGTGCATCCTCGCCTTCGCTCGTTCGGCTGGTGCAAGGCATACACCCAACTGACAGGAATCCTGACACAACCAGAGGGTGCCGCGGCAATTTGGCGCGGGTGAAGATCGCCTCGATCTCCTCGCGCGAGACGTTGGCGAAGGGATTGAACTTGAGGCGCGCGCCATCGTCCTCGACGACCGGAATGTCAGCGCGCGCATTGCCCTGGAAGCGCTTGCGGCCGTTGAGCCAGGCATCGAACGGCTTCAGCGCACGCGCCAGCGGCTCGACCTTGCGGATGCGGCAGCAGGCGTCAGGATCGGAGAACCAGAGCTCGCGATCGGGATCGTCGCGCGACAGCGTCTCCTCGGCCGGCTTGATCGAGCGGACGTCCTTCAGGCCCAGCGTCGCAATGAGCGTATCGCGATAGGCCAGCGTCTCCTCGAACAACCAGCCGGTGTCGAGAAAGATCACGGGGATCGCCGGATCGACGTCCGCCATGACCTTCAACAGCGTCGCCGATTCGGTGCCGAAGGACGACACCAGCGCAAGCTTGTCGCGCCCCACCGTCCTGAGCGCCGCGGCAATGACCTCTGCGGGCGAGGCATCGCGCAAGGCGCGATCGAGCTCGTCCGCCGAAGGTAGCGCAGACACGGGGGAAACCTGAGGCGCGATCGCATTCACGTGCCGACCCCTTCGGAGTGGCGCAGCTGCATGCGCCGGTGCAGCGCGGTGATGCGGCCATCGCCGGTCGGCTGGTAGAACACCGAATAGCGCTTCGCGGTCTGCATGAAGGCCTCCGCGTCGGCCTGCTTCTTGACCTCGAAGGCATCGAAGCCGGCACGCAGCATGAACACGAACTGATCGCGCAGCACCTGACCGGTCGCGCGCAACTCGCCGCGATAATTGTAGCGCTCGCGCAGCAGGCGGGCCTGGCTGTAGGCACGCCCGTCGCGGAAGGTCGGGAACACCAGCGCGACCGCGGCAATCTTGCCGAGATGCGGCACGAGCTCGCTGATGTCGCGATTGTTGGGCCAGATCACGCCGACCTTGCCCGGCCGCTTGAGCAGCACGTCGGCTTCGCCGAGGAAGCGCTCGGCGGGCACCAGGATGTCGCCGCCCGCAGGGACCGGAGTATCGACGGCGAGCTTGACGAAGCGGTCGTCCGTGATCTTTCCGCCGTTAACGAGTGGCATAGACGCGCTCCTTGAAGGGTTCGACGCCGAGGCGCTTCACCGTGTCCATGAACAGCTCTTCGGGCCGCTCGCGCAGCGCCAGATAGGCTTCCACGATGTCCTCGACCACGTCGGCGACCTCGTCGAACTTGACGCCGGGACCGATCAGGGTGCCGAGCGCGGCGTTCTCGTCGGCACGGCCGCCGATGGTGATCTGGTAGACCTCCTCGCCGTTCTTCTCGACGCCGAGAATGCCGATATGGCCGACATGGTGATGGCCGCAGGCATTGATGCAGCCGGAGATGTTGATGTGCAGACGGCCGATCAAATTGGCGAGCTCGTGATTGGCGAAGCGCCGCGTCAGCTCCTGCGCGATCGGGATCGAGCGGGCATTCGCCAGCGAGCAATAATCGAGCCCGGGGCAGGCGATGATGTCGGTGATCAAGTTGACGTTGGGGGTCGCCAGCCCGAGCTTGTCGAGCGCCTTCCACAGCGCCGGCAGGTCGCGCTTGGAGACGTGCGGCAGCGCCAAATTCTGCTCGTGGCCGACGCGGATCTCGCCGAAGGAATATTTGTCGGCAAGATCTGCCAGCGCGTCCATCTGCTCGGCCGTGGCATCGCCCGGAGGCCCGCCGGTCGGCTTCAGCGAGATCGTGACGATGGAGTAGCCCTGCACCTTGTGCGGGGCCACCGAGTTCTTGCGCCATGCCTCGAAATCAGGGTCGGCCGCGGACTGGCGCAGTTCGTCCGGCATGTGCGGCAGCTTCTCGTAAGCAGGATAGGTGAAGCGCGAGCGGATGTCCTCAATCACCTCGTCGTCGATCTGGAGCGAGGAGTTGCGAATGTGCTGCCACTCGTCCTCGACCTCGCGCGAGAACTTTTCGATGCCGAGCTCGTGCACCAGGATCTTGATGCGCGCCTTGTAGATGTTGTCGCGGCGGCCATACTGGTTGTAAACCCGTAGGATCGCCTCGATGTAGCTGAGGATGTCGCGGCCGTGCACGAAGTGCTTGATGGTCTTGGCGATGAACGGCGTGCGGCCGAGACCGCCGCCGACCAGCACCTCGAAGCCGGTCTCACCCTTCTCGTTCTTGATCAGCCGCAGGCCGATGTCGTGGATCTTGATCGCGGCGCGGTCGTGATCCGAGGCGGTGATCGCGATCTTGAACTTGCGCGGCAGGAACGAGAATTCCGGATGCAGCGTGGTGTGCTGGCGGATCAGCTCCGACCAGATGCGCGGGTCCTCGATCTCGCCCGGCGCGACGCCGGCCCACTGATCGGAGGTGACGTTGCGCATGTTGTTGCCGGAGGTCTGCATCGCATGGATGCCGACCTTTGCGAGGTCTTCGAGCGCATCCGGCAGCTCGGCGAGCTTGATCCAGTTGAACTGGATGTTCTGCCGCGTGGTGAAGTGGCCGTAGCCGCGGTCGTATTTGCGCGCGACATGCGCAAGCGCCCGCATCTGGTTCGTCGCCAGCGTGCCGTAGGGGATCGCGACGCGGAACATGTAGGCGTGCAGCTGCAGATAGACGCCGTTCTGAAGCCGCAGGATCTTGAACTCGTCCTCGGTGAGCTCGCCGGACAGGCGCCGCTTCACCTGGTCGCGGAACTCCGAGACGCGCTCGTTGACGAGCGTGCGGTCGATTTCGTCGTAAGCATACATGAGTGCGTGCCTTAAGCCTGGGCCGGCTGCCCGATTGTGACGCCGGTGCGGCGAATCTGTTCGCGCAGATTGCCGGGCAGGACCTTGCCATCGTCGCCGATCTGCACTGGCGCGATATAGGGGCCGATGGCGCCGACGTCATCGGCCACGGCTTCGGCAAGCAACGCCTTGGCCTCGTCGGAGTTGCGCACGATCGCGGCTTCCGACAGCTCGGCGGACCAGCTCTTGGCGGCGGTGCGGTAGACCACGATGCCGTCCCAGGTACGGTTGGCAGTCACGACCGAGGGACCGGCGATACGGATCTTCTTTTGTTCGAGCGGAGAGGTCATTCGGCTGCATCCAATAGGTCAGAGATGATGTGTTTGGGTGTCTGGCGGCGAAGCGAGCCGGCATGCCGGACCACGTCGCCGATGATGAGGATGGCGGGGCCGCCATGGATCCGCCGCACCAGTTCCGGCAGGTCGCGCAGCGTGCCGATCGCGCCTTGCGCATCGGGCCGCGTGACGCGGGCGAACACGCCGACTGGCGTCTCCGGCGAGCGGCCGGCCGCGAACAGGCCGGCGCGCACAGCAGGCGCTGCGGTCATGCCCATGTAGACGACGACGGTCATCTTCGTATCGGTCAGCGTCGACCAGTCCACGTTCTCGGCATCGCGCGCCTTGTGCGCGGTGAGGAAGGTGATGCGGGTCGCTTCGCGACGATAAGTAAGCGGCACCTCGAAATCGGCAGCGCCGCCGAGCCCTGCGGTGATGCCGGGAATGATCGAATAGGCGACGCCGGCGGCGCGCAACGCTTCCACCTCTTCGCCGCCGCGGCCGAACACGAAGGGATCGCCGCCTTTCAGCCGCACGACGCGCTGGCCCGATTGCGCGGCCTCGATCATGCGCTTGTTGATGGCATCCTGGCCGATGCCGGGCTTGCCGACGCGGCGGCCGACCGCAACGCGCGTGGTGTCGCGGCGGATGCGGTCGAGAATCTCGGGCGAGACGAGCTCGTCATGGAAGACGATGTCGGCGTCCTGCAGCGCGCGCAGCGCCTTGATGGTGAGCAGATCGGGATCGCCGGGACCGGCGCCGACCAGCGCGACCGAGCCTTCCGGCTTGTCCGCGCGGGCGAAGTCGGAGGGATCTGAAATGGCCTTGAGCGTAGCGTCCGCCTCGGCCTTCCGGCCGGCGAGCACGGCGGCACCGATCGGACCGTCGATGACGCGCTCCCAGAAGCGGCGGCGCAGCGGAAATTCGGCGATGCGCTCGTTGATCGACTTGCGGAAGGTGCCGATGAACTCGGCGAGCTCGCCGATGCGCGCCGGCAGCAGTGCCTCGATCTTCTCGCGCACGCGCCGCGCCACCACCGGGGATGTGCCGCCGGTGCCGACCGCCACCACGACGTCGCCGCGATCGACGATCGCGGGGAAGATGAAGCTGGAATGCTCGAGGTCGTCCATGACGTTGACGGGCAGGCCAGCGGCCTTGGCGCGCGCCGACATGGCCACACCGACATCGCCTGCGCCCGCGCAGACCACGGCGATGACGCCCGAAAGATCCGCCGTGAGCGGATCGGCTGCCGCGATCTCGATGCGCGCCGCGTCTTCGAAAGCGAGGCCGAAGTCATGATTGCCGTCGATCGCATGCACGCGCAGGCGCGCGCCGGCAGCGGCGAGCACGCGCAGCTTGGCGCGCAAAAGCTCGCCCGCTCCGATGAGGACCACGGGGCCGGCCTTGAGATCGAGAAACACCGGCAAGAACCGCATGCGATACTCGCTTCCCCACAAACGGGGTTGACTGGAATTATTTTCTATATATGTCTCGTTTCGAGCGCGCAAAGAGAAAATTTTTTCTTCTCTTCCGCACTGCAACTATAGAATTTTCGCCTCCAAACGCAAAGTGGCAGAGATGCATCTTCTCAAGGACGATTCCGCTGCTGATCGACTGAGCGATCCGGTGCTGGCCGAGCGCGTGCGCGCGCAAGAATTTTCTGCCGAACTTGCCCCGAGCATGGACCATCTCGACCAGCTCGAAGCGCAGAGCATCTACATCTTCCGTGAGGCCTTTGCCCGGCTGAAGAAGATCGCCCTGTTGTGGTCCCTCGGCAAGGACTCCAACGTCATGATCTGGCTGGCGCGGAAAGCCTTCTTCGGCAAGATGCCGTTCCCGGCCCTTCACGTCGATACCGGCAAGAAGTTTCCGGAGATGTATCGCTTCCGCGATCATTACGGCAAGGAATGGGATCTCGATCTGCGCGTCGAGCCCTGCCCGCCGATCGATGCCGTCGACCCAACGCTGCCGCCGGCCGCCCGTTCCGCCGCGCGCAAGACCGAGGGCCTCAAGATGGCGCTGGCAAAGTATGGCTTCGACGGCCTGATCGCCGGCATCCGCCGCGACGAGGAAGCAACGCGCGCCAAGGAGCGCGTGTTCTCGCCGCGCGGGCTCGAGGGCAATTGGGATGTGCGCGACCAGCCGCCGGAGTTCTGGGATCATTTCAACGCCTCGCCGCCGCAAGGCGCTCACTTGCGCATCCATCCGATCCTGCATTGGACCGAGGCCGACATCTGGGCCTACACCAAGCGCGAGAACATCCCGATCATTCCGCTGTACCTCGCCAAGAACGGCAAGCGCTATCGCTCGCTCGGTGACCAGGACATCACCAACCCGGTCGCCTCGAACGCCTCCAACATCGACGAGATCCTGATCGAGCTCGAGCAGACCAAGGTGCCGGAGCGCTCGGGACGCGCGCTCGACCACGAGACCGAGGACGCTTTCGAGCGTCTTCGCGTCGCCGGTTACCTCTGATCAGGGACGCGACCATGAATATGATCGTCACATCAGCCCCGCCCAGCACGCCGAACGGCACGACGCGACCGCAGGTCCGCATCGTCATCGTCGGCCATGTCGACCACGGCAAGTCGACGCTGGTCGGCCGCCTCCTGCACGAGACCGGCAGCCTGCCGGAGGGCAAGCTCGACATGCTCAAGGCCGTCAGCGCGCGGCGCGGCATGCCGTTCGAATGGTCGTTCCTGCTCGACGCGCTGCAGACCGAGCGCGACCAGGGCATCACCATCGACACCACGCAGATCCGCTTCCGCACCAATTCGCGGGACATCGTGCTGATCGATGCGCCCGGCCACGCCGAATTCCTGCGCAACATGATCACCGGCGCCTCGCAGGCCGACGGTGCGGTGCTGATCATCGACGCGCTGGAAGGAGTGCGCGACCAGACCAGGCGGCACGGCTATCTCCTGCACCTGCTCGGCGTGAAGCAGGTCGCAATCGTCGTCAACAAGATGGACCGCGTGGAATTCTCCGCCGCACGCTTCAAGGAGATCAGCGACGAGATTTCCGCGCACCTGAACGGCCTCGGCGTGACGCCCACGGCGGTGATCCCGATCTCGGCGCGCGACGGCGACGGCGTCGCTGAGCGTACCGACCGCATCTCTTGGTACAAGGGGCCGACCGTGGTCGAGGCGCTTGATCGCCTCGAGCCGGCGCGTCCTCTGGAAGCGCTGGCGCTGCGGTTGCCGGTGCAGGCGATCTACAAGTTCGACGACCGCCGCATCGTCGCCGGCCGCATCGAATCCGGCAGCCTGATTGCGGGCGACGAGATCGTGATCATGCCCGCGGGCAAGATCGCCAAGATCAAGACGGTCGAGAGCTGGCCGATGACGCCGGTCGCGGGACGGCAGGGCGCGGGCCGCTCGGTCGGCATCACGCTCGACCGTGAATTGTTCATCGAGCGCGGCGACATCATCGCGCATGCGGGCACTGCCCCGCGCGAGACGCGGCGGCTGCGCGCGCGGATCTTCTGGCTGCACGACAAGCCGCTGGCCAAGGGCGACCAGCTTTTGGTGCGCTGCGGACCAAAGGAAAGCCGCGCAACCGTCGTCGCCATCGAGAAGGCGGTCGATCCCGGCGAGCTCTCGAGCAGCGAGAACAAGGCGATCGGCCGCAACCATGTCGGCGAGATCGACATCTCCCTGTCCAATCCGATCGCGGCCGATCCCTACACCGAAAATCCGCGCACCGGCCGCCTCGTGATCGAGGTATCCGGGCGCATCGCCGGCGGCGGCCTGGTGCTGTCGGTCGATGCCGGTCAGCGTGCCGTGCCCGTCGACATCGTGCCGGTGGAATCGGCGCTGCGGCCCGACGAGCGCTCGGCCCGCTACCGCCACAACGGTGCCGTGGTCTGGCTCACCGGCCTACCCGCCTCGGGCAAGTCGACGCTGGCGCGGGCGCTGGAGCGGCGCCTCTTCACCAATGGCGGCTCGCCGATCCTGCTCGACGGCGACACGCTGCGCGCCGGGCTCAACAGCGATCTCGGCTTCTCCGCCACGGATCGGAGCGAGAACATCCGCCGTCTCGCCGAGGTCGCGACGCATCTCGCCCGCAACGGCCACATCGCCATCGTCGCGGCGGTCTCGCCCGCGCGCGAAGATCGCGCCGCCGCGCGTCGCATCGCCGACACCGCGTTCCGCGAGATCCATGTCGCTACTCCGGCCGGGGTCTGCGAGGAGCGCGATCCCAAGGGCCATTACAAGAAGGCCCGCGCCGGCGCCCTCGCCTCGTTCACCGGCATCGGCAACGACTACGAGACGCCTGAGGCGGCCGAGCTCGTGATCGATACGTCGAAGCGGACGGTCGCGGAAGCGGCCGACGAGATCGAGCAGATGCTGAAGGCATCAGGCGTGCTGTTCGACGAAGTCGTGGACCTCGCCGCGAATATCTGAGGCTGTCCTTGTTTCTCCGCTGTCGTCGCCCGGCTTGACCGGGCGACCCAGTATTCCACCAACAGCAGTGATTGAGCCGAGAAGCCGCGGCGTACTGGATTCCCCGCCTGCCGCCTTCGCTAAAGCTTCGGCGCCCCTGGGCCTTAACCTCGGCGAAGCCTTGGCGTAGCCGGGTCGCGGGGAATGACACCAGTGTATGGGGCTGTCCCCTGCCTTTTCTTGACATTTTGACAAGCCCGCTGGGGTCTTCTCACCGCCCTGATTTTGGGGCTAATAGGTCCCCGAAAGCTGCCCCGCGCGGGCGCATTTTGCTGCTGTCGGGTCAAGAGCAGCCAAAAACAGCCATTTCCAACAAGAAAGCCCATCATGAAACGCGTCGATGCCCACGGATTGAAGATCGCACCCGTCCTGTTTGACTTCATCGCCAAGGAAGCAGCCCCGAAAACCGGGATCGCGCCGGATGCGTTCTGGGCCGGACTTGCCGGTATCATCAAGGAGCTGGGAGCGAAGAACCGCGAGCTGCTGGCGTTCCGCGACAATCTGCAGGTCAAGATCGACGACTGGCACCGCGCCAACAAGGGCAAGGCGTTCGACCTCGATGCCTATACCGCGTTCCTGAAGGAGATCGGCTATCTCGTCCCGGAGCCGGCGACGCAGAAGGTCGAGACCGCCAATGTCGACGAGGAGATCGGCAAGATCTGCGGCCCGCAGCTCGTGGTGCCGCTCACCAATGCGCGCTACGCGCTGAACGCGGCGAATGCGCGCTGGGGCTCGCTCTATGATGCCTTCTACGGCACCGATGCGATCCCGCAGGACCCGTCCGAGAGCGGCAAGGGCTACAACAAGGCGCGCGGCGACAAGGTGATCGCCAAGGCCAAGGCATTCCTCGATAACGCCGCGCCGCTGGCGACCGGCAGCCACACCGACGTGACCGGCTATAGCGTCGTCGCGGGCCAGCTTGCGGTGAAGCTGAAGAGCGGCAATGCCACCGCACTGAAGAACGCCGCGCAGTTCGCTGGCTTCCAGGGCGATGCCGCCGCGCCGAGCGCCGTGCTGCTCGTCAACAACGGCCTGCATATCGAGGTGAAGATCGACCGCAGCAGCGCGATCGGCAAGGACGATCCGGCCGGCGTCGCCGACATGATCATGGAAGCCGCAGTCTCGACCATTCTGGACATGGAAGACTCGGTCGCTGCGGTCGATGCCGAGGACAAGGTGCTGGTCTACCGCAACACGCTCGGCTTGATGAACGGCACGTTGTCGGCCAATTTCGAGAAGGGCGGCAAGACGCTGACGCGCTCGCTCAATTCCGACCGCCTCTACAAGACGCCCGACGGCAAGGGCGAACTCAAGCTGCACGGCCGCAGCCTGCTGTTGATGCGCAATTGCGGTCACCACATGTTCACCGACGCGGTGCTCGACGAGAAGGGCGAGGAAATTCCGGAGGGCCTGCTCGACGCCGCCGTCTCGGGCCTGCTCGCGATCCACGACCTCAAGGGCAATTCCAAGGTCAAGAACAGCCGCACCGGTTCTGCCTATATCGTCAAGCCGAAGATGCACGGCCCGGACGAGGTCTCGCTGACCTGCGAGATCTTCGACCGCGTCGAGAAGATGCTTGGCCTGCCCGAGAACACGCTCAAGGTCGGCATCATGGACGAGGAGCGGCGCACCACCGTCAACCTCAAGGCCTGCATCCAGCGCGCCTCCAAGCGCATCATGTTCATCAACACCGGCTTCCTCGACCGCACCGGCGACGAGATCCACACCTCGATGGAAGCGGGCCCGATGATCCGCAAGAACGAGATGAAGGCGCAGGCCTGGATCAAGGCCTATGAGGACTGGAACGTCGACATGGGCCTGACCTGTGGCCTGCCCGGCCACGCCCAGATCGGCAAGGGCATGTGGGCCGCCCCCGACAAGATGGCGGACATGCTGACGCAGAAGCTCGGCCATCCGCAGGCCGGCGCCACCACCGCCTGGGTGCCCTCGCCGACGGCGGCGACGCTGCACGCGCTGCACTACCACCAGGTCAACGTGATCGCGCGCCAGGAGGAGCTCGCCAAGGGCGGACCGCGCGCAAAACTGTCCGACATCCTCACCATTCCGGTGTCGAAGTCGAACTGGGCGCCCGATGACGTCAGGCAGGAGATCGACAACAATTGCCAGGGCATCCTGGGCTATGTCGTGCGCTGGATCGACCAGGGCGTCGGCTGCTCCAAGGTGCCCGACATCCACGACGTCGGCCTGATGGAAGACCGCGCCACCTTACGCATCTCCAGTCAGCATCTCGCCAACTGGCTGCATCAGGGCGTCATCACCGAGGCGCAGGTGATGGAATCGCTCAAGCGCATGGCCGTGGTCGTCGACAAGCAGAACGCGTCCGATCCGATCTACAAGCCGATGGCACCCGCCTTCGACGGGGTCGCCTTCAAGGCCGCGTGCGACCTCATCTTCAGGGGGCGCGAGCAGCCGAACGGCTACACCGAATACATCCTCACCGCGCGCCGCCGCGAGGCCAAGGCGCTTGGATAAGGCGCTTGGATAAGGCGCTTGGATAAGGCGCTTGGATAAGGCGCTCCGCTGAGCGAAATGACGGGAACATCGAAAGCCCCGACGAACCCGGGGCTTTTTGTTGGACGAAACGTCGCGCTGTGTCACGGAACAGGCTGCGTGGGCCTCGCGTTGTCGGGCCATCAACCAACGGGAGATGGTCATGGACTGGAATCGGATCGAAGGAAACTGGAAGCAGTTCAAGGGATCGGCCAAGGAGAAATGGGGCAAGCTCACTGACGACGACCTCCAGCTGATCGAGGGCCGCCGCGAGCAGCTCGAGGGTCGGTTGCAGGAGCGTTACGGCAAGGCCAAGGACCAGGTTCGTCAGGACGTCGACGACTGGCTGAAGTCGCTGCACTGAAGCGGCACAAACAAAAGCCCCGGTCCTGCCGGGGCTTTTGATCTTGAGCTAGAATACGGTCAGATATTTCAGCAACGACACGACGCCGATGATGATCACAATCACCCGCGCGATCTGCTTGGCGCGGCCGTCCATTGGCAGCATGTTGATGAGATAAAGCACGAGAATGACGACGAGAAAGGTAACGAGGACGCCGATCAGCATTGCAGGGACCCCCCTTCTGGCAAATTGCTAACGATGTCCTAACGCCCGCCTCGCGCGCTGGTTCCATCAGCGCAACCCATTGCAACTTCTAGTAAATCCGTATTTTTACCGGCGCTCGGACTGCCTAAAACTTTACCCTTTTCCCCTCAGATGCAGAAACCGTCTGGCCATGAGGCGCCAACGGCAGGCGATTGCCGCTGCCACAGGGCCCCTCCTTTTCGATTGTTGCCGGGCGCCCTCACGAACTCGATATGGAATTGGGGGACCTCGATGCTCAATCGTCTGACCGTATCCGCGCTGCTCAAGGCAGTGATCGCGATCACGTCGGTCTGCGTGGTCGTTGCGCTCTCGCTCACGGCCTATGCCTCCTGGGATCGGCTGAGGACGGCCAGCCGGATCTCGCAGATCGCGGATGTGTCCGCCGACGTGTTCAAGGCGATGCACAATCTGCGCACCGATCGCTCCACCACCAACAGGCTGCTGAACGCGACCACGCCGATGGACGCCGACATCGAGAAATATCTGCGCGGGCTCCGGGACGCCGAGATGCCGGCGATGGCGCATGCGCTGGAGCTGCTGCCGACGATGGAGTTTCCGCAGTCCGAGACGCTGGTGCCGGAGCTCGCTCGTCTCTACAAATCGGCGAGCGAGCAGCAGAAACAATTCTGGGAGGACGTCGCCAAGCCCAAGGATCAGCGTCGCCCCGGCCTGGCGAAGGAATACATGGAGACGACGCAGGGCCTGCTCGACACGCTCGACAAGCTCTCGAGCGTCCTGGCCGCGACCGTCAATCACCAGGACGCGGCGATCGATCAGCTGCTGTCGATCAAGCAGAACGCATGGCTCCTGCGCAACACCGCCGGCGAAGCCTCGCTAGTCGTCTCGATTGGCCTTAACGCCGGCAAGATCACGCCCGAGGCACACCAGTCCTACACCCAATATGTCGGCGGCACTGCCGCAATGTGGAAGGCGCTGGAATTGTCGACCTCTGGCATGCAATTGCCGCCTGCGCTCGTCTCCGCCATGGCCGCCGCAAAGACCGCCTATTTTGATCCGCAATATCTCGCCCTGCGCGACCGCCTCGCGGACACGCTGGTGAAGGGCGACAAGGCCGAGATGACCGCCAATCAATGGAGCCCTGTCACGGTCGGTCGCCTGTCCAGCGCCGTCGCGGTGGCGGAAGCCGCCCTCGACGCTGCCAAGAGCCATACGCTGGAACAGCGCGGTGCCGCGCTGCGCGCGCTGGTCGTGCAGCTCGTGCTGCTCGCGCTTGCCATCGGACTTGCCATCGGCGCGATCATGCTGGTCAGCCGCCGCGTCATCCGTCCGCTCAACTCGATCCGCGACGCCATGCTCAAGGTGGCCAGCGGCGATCTTGCGGTCGACAGCGGCTATCTCGACCGCAAGGATGAGATCGGCGCGCTTGCCGGCGCGCTGGAAGCCTTCAAGCAGCAGGCGACCGACAAGCTCAAGATCGAGGCGCAGGAGCGCGAGCGCAATGCGGGTGCCGTCGCCCGCCAGCGTGCGGTCGAGGCCTATGTCGGCGAGTTCGAGAGCGCCGTCCGTAAGTCGCTGGGCGAGCTGAGCGAGGCCTCCGGCGAGATGCGCAAGACCTCGGGCGACCTGTCGGCCGTCTCGCGCCAGACCAATGAACGCGTCGAGGTCGCCGGCAAGGCCTCGAACGAAGCCTCCACGAGTGTCGGGAGCGTCGCGGCAGCGGCCGAGGAACTCTCGGCCTCCATCAACGACATCAGCCAGCAGGCCGCACATGCAGCAGGCATCGCCAGCCGCGCCGTCAACCAGGCGCGCGATACCGACGGCACCGTGCAGGGGCTGGCGCAGTCGGCGGGGCGGATCGGCGAGGTCGTCGGCCTCATCAACACCATCGCGGCGCAGACCAACCTGCTCGCGCTCAACGCCACGATCGAGGCGGCGCGGGCCGGAGACGCCGGCCGCGGCTTTGCCGTGGTCGCCTCCGAGGTGAAGTCACTCGCGAGCCAAACCGCGAAGGCGACCGAAGAGATCTCCGAGCAGATCGCCGACATCCAGAAGGTTGCGGGCGATGCCATCAACGCGATCCAGGCGATCGGCGGCATCATCGGCGAGGTCAACGAAGTTGCCACCGCCATCGCCGCGGCGGTGCAGGAGCAAGGCGCGGCCACCCAGGAGATCACCCGCAGCACGCAATATGCAGCGCAGGGCACCCAGAATGTCTCGGACAACATCACGGGCGTGAAGGCCGATGCCGACACCGCAGCCGGCGCCGCGGAGAACGTCAAGCAGGCCTCCGAGATGCTGGAGACGCAGAGCCGCTTGCTCGGTCAGCAGGTCAGCGACTTCCTCGGCAAGATCCGCGCGGCGTAGGACTACGCCGGAACGACACTGCGCGCATCGGGCGGGGGCGCCGAGGCTATTCCTTCGCCACCACGGGGACCTGGCGGAATCTGGCGCGCACCGATTCCGGCAGCGGCGAGAAATTCATCGCGACGCCGCGGCGGTCATTGGCGTTGCGGCTGGCGACCACGAGGCCATTTGCACCGGCGACGATGTCGCCCTTGCGCAGGGTCGGGTCGTCCTCGACCTTGACCGATGCGAGCCCCACTGGGTCCTTGCCGTTGCAGGTACAGCCCGCGACGATCTCGTTGCGAAAGCGAAACGCGTTCGGCAGTTCGGAATAGGACTTTCCGTTCTCCGTAGAGGCGTCGTCGATATTGCTGCCGTAGACCAGCGAGGTTTCCGAGGCCGGGCAGAAGCTCTTGCAGGATTGCGCCTTGCTCTCGGCATCGCTGCCTTGCGCCGGGAAATAGCGGCCGTCACAGCCGCGCACGCAGTAGGCGGTGCCGCCGCCATAGGAGGCCCGCTGACGTGGCGCATCGTAGCGCGGCACGTCGTCATTCGGGAACGGCATGCGGATCTCCGGCGGCGGCCGCATCCGGAAGCCGCCGAACAATGCCGAGAAGAAATCCTCCGCATGGGCCGACGGCGCCGATGCCAGACCAGCGGAGATCGCGATCAGTATCGCCGTTCCGCCGGCCCATTTGCCAATCAGGCGTCTGCTCATATGACCTCGCTCACGCTTAGTTCACGGCCGACGACGTGATGCTCAACGCCTGCCGGCCCGAGGGCAGCGCCGTCACGGCCGGCCGCCTGCGTACGGGCTCGCCTGCCTTGTCGCCTCCTCTGGCCATCAAGGGCGCATTCTTCGGCAGCACCACGACCTTGGCGCCGACATTGACGCGATTGAACAGGTCGACGACGTCCTCGTTGGTCATGCGGATGCACCCGGACGAGACGAATTTGCCGATGGTGGAGGGATCGTTGGTGCCGTGGATGCGGTATTGGCTCGTGCCGAGATACATCGCGCGCGCACCGAGCGGGTTGCCGGGGCCGCCGGCGACGAAGCGCGGCAGATAGGGCTGGCGCGCGATCATCTCGGCCGGAGGATGCCAATCCGGCCACTCGGCCTTGCGGCTGACGCTCTGCACGCCCGACCAGGTGAAGCCCTCGCGGCCGACGCCGACGCCGTAGCGGATCGCGCGGCCACCTCCGAGCACGTAATAGAGATAGGTGCTGTTGGTATCGATGACGATTGTACCGGCCGGCTCGCTCCGGTCGAAGCCGACGATCTGTCTGCGCAGCCGATCGGGCAACTGAGCATCCTCGTCGGCGGCCTGCGGCGCCTCGTTGATGTCATCCTGCGAATAATACTGGCCCTGCGAGTACAGGTCCTGCGGGTACACCCGCTGCATCGGCGCATAGCCGAAGGTCTGCGCGCTCGCGGTGCCCGCCGGCACTGCGAGGAGAGCGGTTGCCAAGGCGAACGCGCCGACCGCGCGCGGCGAGAAGCTGCGACGGACTGCAAACAACTTTGTCATGAGCTGCCCCGTTGGATGTGCATCAGGTGATGCGCTGCTCCAACAAACTCCGCTGGACGGACCGAAGTTCCGGCGCAGCATGCGGCAGCGACGTCACAGTCAAGCGAGCGGCTGTTCACGAAGCCGCGATGGAACCAGCGCGCTGCCCAAGCATTAGTCAGGTCATCAATGGGCGCGCGGATCACGGATTCCGTGCGGGAGAGATATTGTGCGCGTCCTACCCAGTGAACGTCTGATTTCCGGCAACAGCGAAGGCGATCCGCTTCCCGAGAGCCGTGTCGAGCTGCCGCCGGTGATCCGCCGCACTGAATTCGTCGCGTTCGCGCTGGCCGGCCTGTTGCTGATCGCCATCGTCGCCGTGCTTTATGTCGGCAGGGCGTTCTTCCTGCCGGTCGTGATGGCGTTCGTTACGGGCACGATGCTATCGCCGGCGGCGGGCTTTCTCGAGCGGTACAAGGTCCCCCGCAGCGTCGGTGCCGTCCTGATCGTGATCGCCGTAACCGCGGTGGTCGCGTTCATGGTGGCGCTGATCGCCTCGCCCGTCATGGAGTGGAGCACGCGCCTGCCGGAGCTCGGTGCCCAGCTGAGGGACAAATTGCACGTGTTCGACCGGCCGCTCGCGCTGTGGCGGGAGATGCAGGCCATGCTCGGCGGCTCGGAAGGATTGCCGAGCTTCCACATGCCCAAGATCGACTGGGTACAGCCCACGATCGAATTCCTGTCACCGACCTTTACAGAATTCCTGCTGTTCTTCGTCACCCTGATCCTGTTCATCGCAAGCTGGCGCGACCTGCGGCGGGCCATGATCATGACCTTCAGCGATCATGACGCCCGCCTGCGCACGCTTCGAATTATCAACGAGATCGAGATCCATCTCGGCAATTATCTGCTGACCGTCACCCTCATCAATGTCGGCGTCGGCGTGGGCACCGGCATCATCTGTGCGCTGACCGGAATGCCCAATCCGGCCGGGCTCGGCGCGCTGGCCGCCACGCTCAACTTCATTCCGATCATCGGCCCGGTCGCGATGTTCGCGGTGCTGGTGGTGGTCGGACTTGTCGCCTTCCCGACCGTCGGCGGCGGCCTGATGGCTGCGCTCGCCTTCGGCGGCCTCACTTTTCTGGAAGGGCACTTCCTCACGCCTATGATCATTGGGCGCCGGCTCGCGCTGAATGCGCTCGCAGTGCTGCTCGCACTGGCGTTCTGGACCTGGTTGTGGGGTCCGATGGGCGCATTCCTCTCGTCGCCGCTTCTGATCGTTGCCCTCATCCTGAAGGAGCATCTGATGCCGACGGATGCGCCCCACCTGCCGCAGGGCTGACCGGTTTCCGCAAACGGAACTTAGCGGGCAACGAAACGTTCTCAGCCCAAGTCAGCCGTCAACAGTTCGGAGCTCCCGATGTCCACGCCCAATGCCGAAGCCGGGATGAGAGACTGGACCGACAAAGCCACCCGAGACCGCCTCGAAAAGGATGTAGCAGCCGTGAAAAGCGATATCGCCGCCCTCACCGACCAGATCACCGACGCGCTCAATACTTTCGCCAACTCCACCAGCAAGCAGGCTCGCCGCGGCTATCGCCAGGCGCGCGAGAACATGGACTCCGCCATGGACGACATGTCCGAGCGCGGCAGCGCGATGATGGAAGCTGCACATGACGCCTACGGCTCGATCGAGGAGACGCTGGAAGAGGCGATCACGCAGCGGCCGCTGGCGACCGTCGGGCTGGCGCTCGGCATCGGCTTCCTGATCGGCGTCGCCTGGCGCCGCTGAGGCTGCCGACGCTCATTTGATGGCGCGGCGGCACGCCGCCGCTGTCGGCTCGTGACGATTCGGCTGGTGGGGATTGAGGAGCAAGGCCATGTTTCAGCGCATCATCGAGGGCATCAGTGCATCCACCGGCACGACGGTTCGGCTGACCTCCCTTGCCGCAGGCGCTGCCTTCGCGCTGCTCGTGACCACAGGCTTCCTCTGTGCCGCCGTCTTCATCTGGGTGCTGCAGAAATATGGCCCGGTGCAGGCTTGTCTTGCCGGCGCCGGCATCTTCTTCCTGCTGACGCTGGCCGCAGCAGGCTCCTATTGGGGCTACAAGCGCGAGGTGCAGAAGCGCGCCCAGATCGCGGCCGAACGCGCCGCGAAATCGGCCGCGCAGAGCATGCTTGCGGATCCGATGCTGCTTGCCACCGGGCTCCAGATCGTTCGCGCCATCGGCGTCAAGCGGCTGTTGCCGATCCTGGCTATCGGGGGCGTCGCCCTCGGCATCCTGGCGAGCCGCGCCGGCGTGTCCGACGAGGTGTCGGCCGAACCTGCCGAGTAGAGGTCTGGGATAGGCATTATAATGACTGCGCGCGCAGCTATCTGCATTTCATAGAGCAAGGCACATTTGACGCCGTTCGGCGCGGTTCTTTCTGCTCACGCAAAAGCTACTCGGATGGTCAGGCGGTTGCCGTTAAAAGCATCATCCTGATTCCCAAAGCTATTTTGCTCAATGAAACCGTCCGTCAAGGCGAACCTCGCCGCATTCCAGCATGACGCCAGGCTCTATCTGACCCTCGGCATCGCCAATTGGTCCATATTCGTCGACCACATTCCCAACAACGTCGTCAACCTGCTGACCCTGCGCAATTTCGGCTTCAGCGGCGCTGCCGACCTGTTCGTGTTCGTGGTGGGCTACGGGGTCGCCATCATCCATGGCAGGATGACGCTGGAACGCGGCTATCTGGTCGCGGCGACGCGCATCTTTCGCAGGGTCTGGCGGCTCTATGCCGCCTATGTCGTGCTGTTCGTGATCTATATCGACGCCATCGCCTATGTCGCCTCGCAATCCATGGCGCCGGAGATCATCCACCAATACAACATCTCCGGAATTCTCGAGCACCCGCTGCGCATCCTGGTCCGCGGTCTCGTGCTCCAGCAAGAGCCGCTGAACCTCGACCTGCTGCAGCTGATGATCCCGCTGATGGCGTTCTTTCCATTCGCGCTGTGGGGCCTGTTACGCGGGCCGAACCTGACGCTGGCGGCGTCGGTCGCGCTGTATCTCGCCGCGCGCTGGTTCGACTGGAATTTCCGAATCTATCCGGACGGGGAATGGACCTTCAATCCGCTGTGCTGGCAGCTGCTGATGGTGCTGGGCGGCTGGTTCGCCGTGACGGGGGCGCCGGGGCGTGCCCTGCGCGGCATGTCCTGGCTGCGGATCCTCGCCGGCGCCTACCTGGTCTTCGCGATGGCCGTCACCTTGATGCGCCATTCGCCGGCGCTGTCCGCTTACCTGCCCGATCTGCTCCTCAAAACCATCGCGCCGACCGACAAGGAAAACCTCGCGCCCTATCGCGTGGTCCACTTCCTAGCCCTCGCATTCATTGCGACCCATCTCGTTCCGGCAAATCACCCCGGCCTGACTTGGAGGCCGCTGCAAGCGGTGATCGCATGCGGTGAGGAATGGCTCGCGGTGTTCTGTGTCGCCGTGTTCCTGTCCTTCGCCGGCCACCTCATCCTGATCACCGGGCCGAACCTGATGGTGATGCAGGTGGCGGTGAGCATCACCGGCTTCGCGGCGATGACCGGGCTCGCCTACTACATCGCCTGGTCGAAACGGCAGGATCTGCCGGCAGCGCTGCGGCAGCAGGCCCAGAGCTGATCGCTTCGGCGACAAGATCGTGCGATTCTGCTAGGCCGAAAGCGGCGCCTGCGCTATGCCGGGATCCTGCGTGAGGAGACCGGGCGTGGCGATGGCGAAAGACGGGCGTGTAGCGGCGGAGAGCGCGCCCCGGCGCGGCCGGCCAAGGTCAATCGAAACCACCAACGCCATCCTCGAAAGCGCCTATGCGCTGATGGCGGCCACCGGCCTTGCCGCCACCACCATCGATGCGATCGCACGCCACTCCAGCGTCTCCAAGATGACGATCTACAAATGGTGGCCGTCGCGGGAAGCGCTGCTGATCGACGCCTTCCTCCACCATGCCGCGCAGATGCTGCCGCTGCCGCCCGCGAGCGGAGGCACGCCCGCGGCGCGCGCGCGGCGCCACGCCGCCGCCTATGCCGAGGCGCTGCAGGGCGAGTTCGGCAAGGTGCAGCTCGCCGTCGTCTCCGAATGCATTTCCAAGACCGGGTCGGCCGAGCTGTTCTACGCCCGGTACTTGCAATTCCGCCGCGACGCGCTGGTGGACATGATCGCCGCCGGCCAGAAGGACGGCAGCATTCAGGCCGAGGGTCCCCCCGAAAATCTCTACGACGCGATCTATGGCAGCCTGTTCTACCGCTATATCTTCGGCATCGCGCCGATCACACCCGGCTACGCGCGCAGCCTCGTCGATCTGGTGTTGCGGCCGAAGGGCTAAAGCGCGATGCAATGATGCTTGATTGTTGCAACGACGGAGGTGGGCTCCCTCGCCCGCTTGCGGGAGAGGGTGTTTCCGCAATGGGATAGTCCCCTAGAGGAGAAAGCCCTCACCCGCGCCTACGGCGCGACCTCTCCCGCTAGCGGGAGAGGTGAACGAGCCACAGCAATCGATTCGACCTAAAGCCATTCCGCTTCAGCTTCGCACCGGCCTGACCGGCGCCGAGATTTTATCCGTGCGGTCGCGCTCGGTCATGTCGACCACCGTCTCCATCGGCGCGGTCAACTCATAGACGTAGGAGACGTCGGTGAAGAAGCGCTTGGCGGTTCCCCCCAGCGCCTCGGGCGCGACGCGGTCGAGCAGGATCAGGCCGAAATCGGAATCGGGCCGGCGCGTCGCCTCGCTGGTGTTGAACTCCTCCCAGCGGAAATGGAAGACCTCGTCGCCCTCCTCGCCGGTCACTGTCCAGTTGGCGGTGATGTGCGGGTGCTTGCCGACCAGCGACAGGCCCTCGTCGGAATGCGAGGCGAGCTCGAAGAACAGCAGCGACAGGCTCTGTGCGGCACGCGCGCTGACCGCGATGTCGGGGCCGGTAACGGCGATGCGATCGGCATGCGGAATCGCGCGCGCCTCGAACAGGCCCTTCAACTTGACACCCTGCCACTGGCTCTCGCTGAGCAGCGACACCACGTTGGACATGGCGTGGATGCGTCCGATCAAGAGCTCGCGCGCAATATCGATGTCCGAGCCGTGGCGCAAGGTGCGCGTCACGATCGACTGGATCACCGCCAGGATGTTCTTGACGCGGTGGTTGAGCTCGTCGATCACCGCGGTCAACCGCCGCTCGAATCCGATCCTGACCTGAATCTCCCGGCTGAGCCGCAGATTGTTGTAGGCGACGTAACCGAACAGGCCGCAAACCATTGCGGTGATGGCAAAGCCGATCGCCGCCACGATGATGGCGGTCTGCTCGGCACGGCGCACCGAATTGGTGTTCGCGTAATAGCCGAGCTGCCAATCGCGGCCGCCGAAGCTCACCGTGCGCGTCGCCGACGGCGCCGGCCCGTCCGCCGCCATCCGCGTCGAGACCACGCCCTGATCGTTGGCGATCAGTTCGCCGCCCTCCTTGCGCGGATCCCTGAGCGCCACCGCGAACAGCGACATGTCGTCATTGGCCAGCATCAGCGAGGCGAGCTCGTAGGAAAATGTGACGAAGCCGGCCGGCTCCGTCGCGCCCTCGGGAACGACGGGCGCGGCCACGATGATGCCGATCGAACCGTTTCCGCGGATCAACGGCACCGGGTCCGAGGCAACCGACCTCTTTTCGGCGCGCGCCCGCGTCAGCATCACGCTGCGAACCGGATCCTGATCGTAGCTGCGGCCGGGCAACGTCTTGGTCTCGTTGCTGCGCGGCTCGAGATCGAGCAGCACGTCGATCGGCTGGGTCACATCGGCAGGATTGATCGGCTTGTCGTCATACGAGCGGATCTGCGGATTCGGGAAGCCGGCGGCGGCGATGGCGGCCTGCGCTGCCGCAAGCTCGTTCGGATTCAGCCGGGCGATCCAGCCGGCCACCACGAAGTCGGTCTTGAAGGCGTAGATCGCCGAGCGCAGCGGCTCCAGCATGTTCGGCTTGATCACCGACGGCGCGCGGAACAGGCCTGAAGCGACACGCGCGAGCAGCTCCCGCTCGGTCAGGCGGTCCTGAACCAGGCTCGCATGCACGTCGATCGCACGCGCGAGCGCGATCCGGTCGAGCGCCAGCTCCTGGTCGTGGACGCGATAAGCCGCGAGCCCGGAGAGCAAGGCCCCGAGCAGAGCGATGAAGCCGATGATGAAACCCAGCCTGACCACGCGATTACTCAGGCGAAAGCAGGAGGTCGGCAATGAACACGGAGCATATGAACGCCGCTCGAACGGCCATGGGCCGAAGCAGGGTAAACCCCAGCGGCGGTGATAATGAAGGAGGAGACATCAATACGCAACTTGGGTCGCCTGAAAAGCTTTATCCGCCCGGCCGATGATCTAGCCGGGATGGATTCGCCCCGGGCGCCGGAGGTAGTTAATCGCCGTGTCCGAAATTTGTTCCGCGGTTGCGGCGCGGCCCAGGCGTTAGCGGCGAAAAATGCCTGCGCCAACTGGTCGCGTCCGGTCAGCCCGCCCGTTTCAGGCCACCTTTAGCCTCGATGAACCCGACGATTCGGTCGAGCCCCTCGCTCTTCTTGAGGTTGGTCATGACGAAGGGACGCTGGCCGCGCATGCGCCTGGCATCCGTCTCCATCTTCTCCAGGGATGCGCCGACATGGGGCGCAAGGTCGGTCTTGTTGATGACCAGGAGGTCGGACCGGGTGATGCCGGGGCCGCCCTTTGACGGGATCTTGTCGCCGGCGGCGACGTCGATGACATAGATGGTGAGGTCGGCCAGCTCCGGGGAAAAAGTGGCAGCAAGATTGTCGCCGCCGGATTCGATCAGCACGAGATCAAGGCCGGGAAACTTGGCGCGCATGTCCGCAACCGCAGCGAGATTCATCGAGGCATCCTCGCGGATCGCCGTATGCGGGCAACCGCCGGTCTCGACACCGGCAATGCGATCCGGCGTCAGCGATCCTGAACGCACCAGGAACTCCGCATCCCATTTGGTGTAGATGTCGTTGGTGATCGCCGCAATGTCATAGCGCTCGCGCATGGTCTTGCAAAGCAGGTCCATCAGCGCGGTCTTGCCCGATCCGACCGGACCGCCGACGCCGACACGCAAGGGGCCGTGAGATTTCGCCATGTGACTTGCTCTCTCCTGATGAGTTGACGGCCGCGCCGCTCACGACCGAAACAAGCGGGTATACTGCGTTTCGTGCCGCAAACTGGCGAGATCGGCGCGGAACGTCGCGCTGCCGAGATCGTCGAAGGTTGCATTCAGCGCGCGATTGGCGGTGACAGCGACGGCGGCCTCCAGCCTCACCAGCACACGCTGACTATCGGTCTGGCCGAGCGGAATGAGCCGGCTGGCCGCGGAAATCCAGTTCGAGACCAGCGCATGCAGGAAGGCGTGCAGCGTCGGCGCCAACGGCACGGCGTGCATCGCGGCGACCACGCCGACCGCGACGGGATAAACCAATGGCGCGCTGCATGCCGCGAGCGTGGCATCCAATCCGTCGGCATCCCATGCGGCGCGCGAGATATCGATGAAGGCGCGGCCCTGCGAGGTCGTCTCCAGCTGCCGCTCGCGCGACGGCACGAAGGCGCTCGCGAGCTCGGCGATCTCGTTCAAAATTGTCGTCTCGCCCGATTCCGTGGCGCGATAGGCGTGGACCAGAAACGTCGCGTCACAGAAGCCGGAGCCGTCGCCGAGCATCGCGTCGAGCCAATCCGCCAGCGTCGTCGTGTCGGTGATGTCGCCCGCCTCGACCGCCCATTCGATGCCACTGGAATAGGAGAAGCCGCCGACCGGGAACGCCGGCGACAACCAGGTCATCAGCCGGTACAGCGCCGCCGCCTCGCCCTCGGTAAGATCACCGGCGCCGACCGGCTCATTTGTGGTCATGAGCATGCTTGTCGCCGTGGTGATGGTCGGGATGATCGCAATGCTCGTCGTGGTGATGGTGGTGCTCGTGGCTATGGTCGTGCGAGCCATGATCATGGTGGTGGCCATGGTCATGGTGATGATGGCCGTGATCGTGATGCGTATGGTCGTGTCCATGCGCGTGGCCGGCATCGGCGTAGGCGCCGCCTTCGGGATCGAACGGCGCCTCGATCTCGATCACACGCGCGCCGAGGCCCTTCACCATCGCCTCGATGACGTGATCGCGGCGGATCCGCAGGGCCTTGGCCATGATCTGCGTCGGCAGATGACGGTTGCCGAGATGCCAGCCGACGCGGACGAGGTGGTGCGGATCACGGCCGCGGATTTCGAGCAGCGGCTCGGGCGCCGCGACCACCTCGATCAGCCGTCCGTCCTCCAGCACCAGCGCATCGCCGCCGCGCAGCGCGACGGCATGCTCCAGGTCGAGCAGGAATTCGAGGCCCCGGGTGCCGGTCATCGCCATGCGGCGGCGGTGCCGGTCGTCGAAATCGAGCACGACCGTGTCCACTGGCGCTTCCGTGAAACGGTGCTGTCCACTGACCTGCGTCGCCCGAATCATGCGTCGTACCTCTTTACCGTGTCTCGACCTTCTCGGGCGTGATGTATTCGATCTTCGGCGGCGCCGTGAAGCATTTCACCGCAACGCGGCCGAACGTCTTCATGTGCTCGGCAGCGCGATGCGGCCCCAGCGCCTCCATATTCTCCCACTGCTCGACGAACACCATCTTGGCAGGGTCCGTGACGCTCTCATGCAAATCATAGGCGATATTGCCGGGCTCTTTGCGCGTCTCCTTGATGCAGGCGGTGGCGGCTGCAATGAATTCGGCGCGCGTCTCGGGCTTGATGGTCAGGGTGGCAACGACGTAGATCACGAGAAATCCTCCCGGCTTTTCTTCTGAGGGTTACGATACCGGGCGGGACATTAGACCAGGCGGGACCGAACGCAAAACCGCAAAAAAGCCGTCCCCGGACACCGCCGGGGACATGCGTTGAGGCGCTATTTCAGTACATGAAATATCGCTGCGCCATCGGCAGCACCTCCGCCGGAGCGCAGGTCAGGAGCTCGCCATCGGCGCGCACTTCATAGGTCTCCGGATCGACCTCGATGTTGGGCGTCGCGTCGTTGTGGATCATGCTCTTCTTGGAAATCTTGCCGCGGGTGTTCTGAACTGCATAGAGCTTCTTCTCGATGCCGAGCTTGCGCGCGAGGCCACCGGTGACCGCGGCCTTGGAAGTGAACACCACCGAGGATGCCGTGCGCGCCTTGCCGAACGCGCCGAACATCGGCTGGTAATGCACCGGCTGCGGCGTCGGGATCGAGGCGTTGGGATCGCCCATGGGCGCCGCAACGATGGTGCCGCCCTTGACGATGCAGTCCGGCTTGACGCCGAAGAAGGCGGGCGACCACAGCACGAGATCGGCGAGCTTGCCCTTCTCCACCGAGCCGATCAGCTTCGACACGCCATGCGCGATCGCGGGATTGATCGTATACTTCGCGATGTAGCGCTTGACGCGAAAATTGTCGTTGTCCTTGCCCTTGTCCTGCGGCAGAGACCCACGCTGCTTCTTCATCTTGTCGGCGGTCTGCCAGGTTCGGATGATGACCTCGCCGAGGCGGCCCATGGCCTGCGAGTCCGACGACATCATCGAGAGCGCGCCGAGGTCGTGAAGGATGTCCTCGGCCGCGATCGTCTCCTTGCGGATGCGGCTTTCGGCGAACGCCAGATCTTCGGCAATCGAGGGATCGAGATGGTGGCACACCATCAGCATGTCCAGATGCTCGTCGATGGTGTTGCGGGTGAACGGCCGGGTCGGGTTGGTCGAGGACGGCAGCACGTTCTTCAGGCCGGCGACCTTGATGATGTCAGGAGCGTGGCCGCCGCCGGCGCCTTCGGTGTGGAAGGCGTGGATGGTGCGGCCCTTGAAGGCCTTGATCGTGTCCTCGACGAATCCGGATTCGTTCAGCGTGTCGGTGTGGATCATCACCTGGATGTCGTGATCGTCGGCGACCGAGAGGCAATTGTCGATCGCGGCCGGCGTGGTGCCCCAATCCTCGTGCAGCTTCAGCGCGCAGGCGCCGGCCCTGATCATCTCGACCAGCGCGGCGGGGCGCGAGGCGTTACCCTTGCCGGAGATGCCGAGATTGACCGGGAAGGCGTCGAACGACTGAATCATGCGCGCGATGTGCCACGGGCCCGGCGTGCAGGTGGTGGCGAAGGTGCCATGCGAGGGGCCGGTGCCGCCACCCAGCATCGAGGTGACGCCACTCATCAACGCGTGCTCGATCTGCTGCGGACAGATGAAATGGATGTGGCTGTCGAAGCCGCCGGCGGTGAGGATCTTGCCTTCGCCCGCGATCACGTCGGTGCCGGGGCCGATGATGATGGTGACGCCGGGCTGGATATCGGGATTGCCGGCCTTGCCGATGCCAGCGATCATGCCGTCCTTGATGGCGACGTCGGCCTTCACGATGCCCCAATGGTCGACGATCAGCGCATTGGTGATGACGGTGTCGGCCGCGCCCTGCTTGTTGGTGACCTGTGACTGCCCCATGCCGTCGCGGATCACCTTGCCGCCGCCGAACTTCACCTCCTCGCCATAGGTGGTGAAATCCTTCTCGACCTCGATGATGAGGTCGGTGTCGGCCAGCCGCACCTTGTCGCCGGTGGTCGGGCCGAACATGTCGGCATAGACGGAACGCTTCATCTTGACGGACATCACAAGCCCCGTTTGCGATTGAATATCTGGTTGGTCACAGCAAGGCCCTTGCTGCTTTCACGGCATCATCGAATTTCTCGTCGAGCCACGCATTGCCGCCGCGGCAACCCGCCACGACCTGCGTGGCCCACGCGACGTAATCGGCGAGATCCTCACGCTCCTCGGCGGTGGGATCGGCATGGATGCGCGCGCCCGTATTGCTGATCTTGTCGGCGATCTTGATCAGCTTGGCACCGGGGGATTTGTGCGGAGCGTCCTCGACCTGCTTCTGCCGCCGCTTCACCTTCGACAGGCTCATGTCGTCGGTGCACTCGGCGACGAGCGAGGCGATGCGCTTGGAAAATCTCTCCTCGAGCTCCTCACGTGTGGTGTCGGTGTCCTCGATCGTGTCGTGCAGCCAGCCGGCCGCGACCAGTTCGGCATCGGCACCATCGGTTGCGGTGGCGAGCAGGTTTGCGACCTCGGCGAGATGATTGAGATAGGGCTCATTGCCGCGGCCCTTGCGCGCCATGCCGTTATGGCGCTGCGCGGCGAGCTCGGCAGCTTCCGAGACGAGGCGGATTGGTGAGAGCATGGAAAATACCTCCGTTTCCGCCTCAACCGTGCCGCGCCATGCTCGTTCCTGCGGAGGTCACAGCTTCCCCATCACATCGCCGCGGAAGCCGTAGATCGTCTTCTTGCCGGCCATGGCGACGAGCTGCACGTCGCGGGTCTGGCCGGGCTCGAAGCGGACGGCGGTGCCGGCGGCGATGTCGAGGCGCATGCCGCGGGCCTTCTTGCGGTCGAACTTGAGCGCCGGGTTGGTCTCGAAGAAATGGTAGTGCGAGCCGACCTGGATCGGACGGTCGCCGGTGTTGGCCACGGTCAACGTCACGGTCTTGCGGCCGGCATTGAGCTCGATCTCGCCGTCCTGGATGAAGAGTTCGCCGGGGATCATGTGCTACCTCGTCTTGCTCCGCTGCGTCATGGCCGGGCTTGTCCCGGCCATTCACGTGGGGCCGCTTGGTTGACGGTCGTGGATGCCCGGGACAAGCCCGGGCATGACGATGTTGATACAGTTTCGTGCTTCAACGGATCGGCTCGTGCACGGTGACGAGCTTGGTGCCGTCAGGAAAGGTCGCCTCGACCTGGATGTCGTGGATCATCTCGGGGATGCCCGGCATCACCTGGTCGCGGGTCAAGACTTGCGCACCGGATTGCATCAGCTCGGCGACGGTGCGGCCGTCACGCGCGCCTTCCAGAATGAAGTCGGAGATGATCGCGATCGCCTCGGGATGGTTGAGCTTGACGCCGCGGTCCAGCCGGCGGCGGGCCACGATCGCCGCCATCGAGATCAAAAGCTTGTCCTTTTCGCGCGGAGACAGATTCATGCGACATCTCTTCCGTTCAACACGTCAATTCAACCAGTCTAGTTCAGCCAAAGCCGCGGCAGGGCCGCACCGGTGCGCGCCAGCACCGTCATCATGTCGGCGCGCAAGCGCGCCGCATCTTGGGCACAGAACCGCGCCATTGCAAAGCCATTCCAGGCCGAGATTCCGACCTCGCCGGAGAACGATTCCGACGCCTCCCGGATGCGCTCGACCAGGGCTTCGTCGCCGGGCACGATCAGGGCCGTGCCGATCGCCGCGCCACCTTTGGCGACCGCGGACCGCGCAAGCTTGCCGCCAATATCGCCGTCGAGCCGGACGGTTTCTGCGAACACCAGCCGGCCGCCGCGGCGCAGCCGCCAGCGGTCGACGAACTCGCCCTGCTCCATCCGCTCGCCCATGGCGGTGCGGCCGAACACCACGATCTCGCACAGCAGGAATGAGGCCGCCTCGTCGAGGTCGATGTCGAAGCGGCGCTGCACGCGGGCACGGTCGAACAGAATCGTCTCCTGGGGCAGCCAGGCAAGATGTGCGCCCGCCCCGACCTTCAGGGCGATGTTGAGCTGCGCTGCCGCTCCGGGCGTGCGATAGACCTTTTCGGCGGCCGCTGTGGTCAGCGTCAGCCGCGCTGCTTCCGCCGCGGATATCTCGATATCAAAGCGATCGCCACCGGCAACTCCGCCGGCCGTGTTCACGAACACGCCGCACAGGCCCTGATCTTCCGGCGAGGGAAAGCGGACGCGGAGCGAACCGGATTCATGCAAGGCGCCGCGTCGCGTCACGCCATCGCGCGCATGCACGTCGAAGCGCACCGCGCCGCGCGCACGGTTGGCCTCGAACAGCGTGGATGTGGCTGACACTTCGCTGCGCATCCGTCTCCCCCAGCCGGTCGCGGCAGAATGGCTTACAGCGCCATCTGGCGGCTGATCTCGCCAGGATCGAGATTGGAGCGGTCGCAGGTGAACTTCACCGCGCCGCGATCCATCACCGCGAAACTGTCGCCGAGTTCGCAGGCAAAGTCGAGATATTGTTCGACCAGCACGATGGCGATGTTGCCGAGGTTGCGCAGGTAGGAAATGGCGCGGCCGATGTCCTTGATGATCGAGGGCTGGATGCCCTCGGTCGGCTCGTCGAGCAGCAGCAGTTTCGGCCGCATCACCAGCGCCCGGCCGATCGCGAGCTGCTGCTGCTGGCCGCCGGAGAGGTCGCCACCGCGCCGGCCGAGCATGGATTGCAGCACCGGAAACAGCGAGAACACGTCGTCGGGGATGTGCTTGTCCTCGCGCTTGAGTGGACCGAAGCCGGTCTTGAGGTTCTCCTCGACCGTCAGCAGCGGGAAGATCTCGCGGCCCTGCGGCACGAAGCCGATGCCCTTGCGCGCCCGCTCATACGGCCTGAGGCCGGTGATATCGTTGCCGTCGAACACGATCGCGCCCGAGGAGATCGGATATTGCCCGACCATCGCGCGCAGCAGCGATGTCTTGCCGACGCCGTTGCGCCCGAGCACGCAGGTCACCTTGCCGGGCTCGGCCGAGATCGAGACGCCGCGCAGCGCCTGGGCAGCACCGTAGTAGAGATTGATATCTTTCACTTCAAGCATCGGAAACACCTTTGCGGGCGAATAGCGAATGGCGAGTAGCGAATAGAAGAAGCGACCGATCCATTCGCCATTCCCTGTTCGCCGTTCGCTACCTTCCGAGATACACTTCAATCACCCGCTCGTTGGACGAGACCTGGTCGATGGTCCCCTCCGCGAGCACCGTGCCTTCATGCAGGCAGGTGACCTTGACGCCGAGCTCGCGCACGAAGGTCATGTCGTGCTCGACCACCATGACGGTGTGGGTCTTGTTGATTTCCTTCAGCAGCTCGGCGGTGAGATGCGTCTCGACGTCGGTCATTCCCGCGACGGGCTCGTCGACCAGCAGCAGCTTCGGATCCTGCGCCAGCAGCATGCCGATCTCCAGCCATTGCTTCTGGCCATGGCTGAGGCTGCCGGCGAGGCGATTGCGGGCCTCGGTGAGGCGGATCGTCTCCAGCACCTTGTCGATGCGCTCGGACTCCGCCTTGCTGCCGCGCCAGAACAGCGTGGCCTTGACGCTGTGATCGACATTGAGCGCCAGCAGCAGGTTGTCCTGCACGGTCTGGCTCTCGAACACCGTCGGCTTCTGGAATTTGCGGCCGATGCCGAGTTCGGCGATGCGGGTCTCGTCGAGGCGCGTCAGGTCGGTGACGCCATCGAACAGCACGGTGCCCTCGTCCGGCTTGGTCTTGCCGGTGATGATGTCCATCATCGTGGTCTTGCCGGCGCCGTTCGGGCCGATGATGGCGCGCATCTCGCCGGGCGCGAGCGTCAGCGACAGATTGTTGATGGCGTGGAAGCCGTCGAAGGAGACGTGCACGCCATCCAGGTAGAGCATCGCGGAAGTCGCGCGGGTGTCCATGACGTTCATGACCGCTTACTCCGCCATCTTGGGTTCGGTGACGCCGTCTTCGGCCGCGGCGCTCGCTGTGGTCGCGGCGGTGCGCTTTTCCTTGGACTGATCCCACCAGGCGTTGAAGGTGCCGACGATGCCCTTGGGCAGCAGCAGCGTCACGAGGATGAACAGGGCGCCCAGCATGAACAGCCAGTACGGCGCCAGCACGCCCGAGGTGAAGAACGTCTTGGCGTAGTTGACGACGACGGCGCCGAGCGCGGCGCCGACCAGCGTGCCGCGGCCGCCGACCGCGACCCAGATCACCGCCTCGATCGAATTGCCCGGCGCGAATTCGCTCGGGTTGATGATGCCGACCTGCGGCACGTAGAGCGCGCCGGCAACGCCGGCCATGCAGGCCGACACCGTGAACACGAACAGCTTGTAGGATTCGACGCGGTAGCCGAGGAAGCGCGTGCGCGATTCCGCATCGCGCACGGCTATCAAGACCTTGCCGAGCTTCGAGGAGACGATGGCGCGGCAGATCAGGAAGCCGACGATCAGCGCCAGGCAGCTCAGCGCGAACAGCGCCGCGCGCGTCCCCTCCGCCTGGACATTGAAACCGAGGATATCCTTGAAGTCGGTCAGGCCGTTATTGCCGCCAAAACCAAAGTCGTTGCGGAAGAAGGCGAGCAGCAGCGCATAGGTCATCGCCTGCGTGATGATCGACAGATAGACGCCGGTGACACGTGATCGGAAGGCGAGCCAGCCGAAGCAGAAGGCGAGCAGACCGGGCACGACCAGCACCATCAGCGCTGCGAACCAGAACATGTCGAAGCCGTACCAGTACCAGGGCAGCTTCTCCCAGTTCAGGAACACCATGAAGTCGGGCAGAACCGGATTGCCGTAGACGCCGCGGGTGCCGATCTGCCGCATCAGGTACATGCCCATGGCGTAGCCGCCGAGCGCGAAGAAAGCGCCGTGGCCGAGCGAGAGGATGCCGCAATAGCCCCAGATCAGGTCGATCGACAGCGCCAGGATGGCGTAGCAGACATACTTGCCCCAGAGCGCGACAAGATAGGTCGGCACCTGCAGGAACGAGCCCGCGGGCAGCAGCAGGTTGGAGAGCGGAATGAGGATGCCGCAGGCCGCGACGACGGCAAGGAAGATCGTCGCGCTGCGGTCCAGCGATCGCGTCAGCATGTGAGGGGTCATGCTTCCACCGCACGGCCCTTGAGCGCGAACAGGCCGCGCGGCCGCTTTTGAATGAACAGGATGATGAGAACCAGGATCGCGATCTTGCCGAGCACGGCGCCGGCGACCGGCTCCAGGAACTTGTTGGCGATACCGAGCGTGAAGGCGCCGACCAGCGTGCCCCAGAGATTGCCGACCCCGCCGAACACCACGACCATGAAGCTGTCGATGATGTAGCTCTGGCCGAGATTGGGGCTGACATTGTCGATCTGCGACAGCGCCACGCCGGCAATCCCGGCAATGCCCGAGCCGAGGCCGAAGGTCAGCGCGTCGACGCGCGAGGTGGCGATGCCCATCGAGGCCGCCATGCGGCGGTTCTGCGTCACCGCGCGCATTTCGAGGCCGAGCGCGGTGTAGCGCAGCATCGCGAGCAAAATCGCGAACACGGCGAGCGTGAAGACGAGGATCCAGAGCCGGTTGTAGGTGATGGTGATCTGGCCGAGCTCGAACGCGCCGCTCATCCAGGAGGGGTTGCCGACCTCGCGGTTGGTGGGACCGAACATGGTGCGCACCGCCTGCTGCAGCACCAGCGACAGGCCCCAGGTCGCGAGCAGCGTCTCGAGCGGCCGGCCGTAGAGGAAGCGGATGATGCTGCGCTCGATCAAGACGCCGATCGCGCCGGCGACGAGGAAGGCGAGCGGCACGGCGATCAAGAGCGAATAGTCGAACAGGCCGGGATAGCGGGTGCGGATCACCTCCTGCACCACGAAGGTGGTGTAGGCCCCGATCATCACCATCTCGCCATGCGCCATGTTGATGACGCCCATCACGCCGAAGGTGATGGCGAGCCCGATCGCGGCGAGCAGCAGCACCGAGCCGAGCGAGAGGCCGTACCAGGCATTCTGCACCATCGACCAGACCGCGAGCGAATTCTGGATCGAGCCGATCGCGCTCGCGGCAGCCTTGGTGACAGAGGCCGGCTGATCGCCCATGCCCGTGAGCAGCGCCAGCGCATCCTGGTCGCCCCGAGCCTTGAGGGTTGCGACCGCTTCGAGCTTCTCGACCTCGGTGGCGTCGGGCTTGAACAGCAGGATCGCCGCGCGGGCCTCAGCGAGCACCACCTTGACGGATTTGTTGGCCTCCTTGGCAAGCGCGGCATCGACCGCCTCGAGCGCGGTCTCCTCGTGCGACTTGAAGACGGATTGCGCGGCCTGCAGGCGCGTGCCGACGTCCGGAGACTGCAGCGTCAGGCTGCCGAGAGCGGCATCGACGCTGCGGCGCAGGCGGTTGTTGAGGCGAACCGCGCTCGCGCTGTCGGGAACGCTGGCGACGGCCTCGCCGGTCGCAGCGTCGATCGACTTGCCGTCTGCACCGGTGACGTAGACCTTCTTGCTGTCAGGATCGGCCATGAGGCGGCCGTCCTGCAGCGCATTGATGATCGGAAAAGCCAGCTTGCTGCCGCTGCCCGCGATCACACCGATCGCCTCTTCCGTGTCGGAAAAATCATCGTTGGCGAATTTGGCGACCGCATCCTCGAACGGACCGGCGAAGGCCGGCAGCGCAAACGCAATCAGGAACAACGAGAGTGCAAGCGAACAGAGACGGGCGGACAAATGGGCTGGCACTGTGAATGACCCCGGCAGAAATGAGTGGAGAAGGCGGCGGGATCGCCGCCCTCTCCGATCTTGCAATGGAGTATCAGATCGGGATCAGGAGCCCGAGCCGAGGCACTTGTTGGTCTTGGTGTTGAAGTTGCCGCACTTCTTGCCGACCCAGTCGCCGATCAGGTCCTTGGAGCCGTCGAGCTCCTTCGACCAGGCATCGCCGGGGACGAGGCTCGGGGTCTTCCAAACCACGTCGAACTGGCCGTTGCCCTTGATCTCGCCGATGAACACCGGCTTGGTGATATGGTGGTTCGGGAGCATCTTGGAGGTGCCGCCGGTCAGGTTCTTGGCTTCGATGCCCGGGAGAGCGTCGATCACCTTGTCGGGATCGGTCGACTTCACCTTCTCGACCGCCTTGACCCACATGTCGAAGCCGATCACGTGCGCTTCCATCGGATCGTTGGTCACGCGCTTCGGATTCTTGGTGTAGGCCTGCCACGCCTTGATGAACTTCTCGTTCTCCGGTGACTTGATCGACTGGAAGTAGTTCCAGGCGGCGAGGTGGCCGACCAGCGGCTTGGTGTCGATGCCGGCGAGTTCTTCCTCACCCACCGAGAACGCCACCACAGGGATGTCCTTGGCCTTGATGCCCTGGTTGCCGAGCTCCTTGTAGAAGGGAACGTTGGCGTCGCCGTTGATGGTCGAGACCACCGCGGTCTTCTTGCCGGCCGAGCCGAACTTCTTGATGTCGGCCACGATCGTCTGCCAGTCGGAGTGACCGAACGGCGTGTAGTTGATCATGATGTCTTCCTGGGCGACACCCTTCGACTTCAGATAGGCTTCCAGGATCTTGTTGGTGGTGCGCGGATAGACGTAGTCGGTGCCCGCGAGCACCCAGCGCTTCACCTTCTCGTCCTTCATGAGGTAGTCGACGGCGGGGATCGCCTGCTGGTTCGGCGCGGCACCCGTGTAGAACACGTTGCGCTCGCTCTCCTCACCCTCGTATTGCACGGGGTAGAACAGGATGCTGTTGAGCTCCTTGAACACTGGGAGCACCGACTTGCGCGACACCGAGGTCCAGCAGCCGAACACGACCGAGACCTTGTTCTTGGTGATCAGCTCGCGCGCCTTTTCGGCGAACAGCGGCCAGTTCGATGCGGGATCGACGACGACGGCTTCCAGCTTCTTGCCGAGCACGCCGCCCTTCTTGTTCTGCTCGTCGATCAGGAAGAGGATGGTGTCCTTCAGCGTGGTTTCGCTGATTGCCATGGTGCCGGACAGGGAGTGGAGGACACCCACCTTGATGGTGTCGTCGGCAGCCTTTGCGCCAGTCAATGAAGCCAGACCGAGCATCAGTCCGGCGGTCGCGGCGAGCACGCCGCGGCGGCTAAATGACGCCGCTATATCGTGAGTGGATTTGTTAAACATGAGTGCCTCATCTCCCTGACGCAGACGTGAAAAACGCTGCGAAACGGCCCCACGGCCGCCTGCGATTAACGGAATCGCAAGAACCATGCCATGGGCTGAGCACCCATCAACCCATTGAATTTATTTGTCTAATCACCCGGAATCGAAGTTTCGCCGCGGTTCAGTCGCCTAAATTATGAGCAATACAAATGTATGCGAAAGCGGCAAGCAGACTTCTATTTGAGCACATTGCCCGTTTTGTCTAAATTTCCGGCAGTCGTATTTCTGCGGCGCACCCGCTGTTTCTGACGCATCTGCCTTGAAACCGCCCGCTCGATGTTCCATATGAATGGTCGAGACCTCTTGCGAATCAAGGGGTCGTAGCGAGCCGCGTGTTCTTAAGCCCTCTACGGGCCTCTGGCTTGCCCCATCTCTCCCAAGCCAACCGACACCCCAAACACGCAGGTGTCTTCTCGACACCCCTTTTGCGCGCGCCGCGCTGATGCGCCGGGCGTTCGCTTTTGACATGGAAAGAACCCCTCTTTTGACTTCGTTTCAGGACTTCGGCCTCGCCGAACCGATCGCACGCGCTCTTCGTGAAGAAAATTACGTCACCCCCACTCCGATCCAGGCCCAGACCATCCCGCTGGCATTGACCGGTCGCGACGTCGTCGGCATCGCCCAGACCGGTACCGGCAAGACCGCGTCCTTCGCGCTGCCGATCCTGCATCGTCTGCTCGAGAACCGCATCAAGCCGCAGCCCAAGACCGCCCGCGTGCTGGTGCTGTCGCCGACCCGGGAGCTGTCCGGGCAGATCCTCGACAGCTTCAACGCCTATGGCCGCCACATCCGCCTGTCCTCGACGCTCGCGATTGGCGGCGTGCCGATGGGCCGTCAGGTCCGCGCGCTGATGCAGGGCGTCGACGTGCTGGTCGCCACCCCAGGCCGCCTGCTCGACCTCGTGCAGAGCAACGGTTTGAAGCTTTCAAGCGTCGAGTTCCTCGTGCTCGACGAAGCCGACCGCATGCTCGACATGGGCTTCATCAACGACATCCGCAAAATCGTCGCCAAGCTGCCGATCAAGCGGCAGACGCTGTTCTTCTCGGCCACCATGCCGAAGGACATCGCCGAGCTCGCCGATTCCATGCTGCGCGACCCCGCCCGTGTCGCGGTGACCCCGGTGTCCTCGACCGCCGAGCGGATCAACCAGCGCATCCTGCAGGTCGACTTCGCGGCCAAGCCGGCCTTCCTGACCAAGCTGCTGCAGGACGAAGCGATCAACCGCGCGCTGGTCTTCACCCGCACCAAGCACGGCGCCGACAAGGTGGTGAAGACGCTGGCCAAGGCCGGGATCGCCGCCAACGCCATCCACGGCAACAAGTCGCAGAACCATCGCGAGCGCACGCTCGCCCAGTTCCGCTCGGGCGAGATCCGCACCCTGGTCGCCACCGACATCGCAGCCCGCGGCATCGACGTCGACGGCATCAGCCACGTCATCAACTTCGACCTGCCGAACGTGCCGGAGACCTACGTCCACCGTATCGGTCGCACCGCGCGTGCCGGCGCCGACGGCACCGCGATCTCGCTGGTGGCGGGCGGCGAGGAGCTCGGCTATCTGCGCGACATCGAGCGGCTGATTCGCGTCGCCCTGCAGCGGGAGGACCACCGCACCGACGCCGGCCGCCGTGATCCCGGTGCCGCTCCCTCGCAGCAGCGACATGGCCGGCCGGGCGGTCGTCCGGGCCAGCGCCCGCAAGGCGCACGGCACGGTGACGGACGGCGCGCCGACGAACGGCATGCCGACGGGCGCCACCATAGTGCCGGCAAGCAAGGCGACGGCAGGCATGGTGAAGGCCGGCACGCCGAGCCGAGGCATGCCGACGGACGGCCCGGCAGTGGCCCAAATGCCTCCAAGGGTTCTCGCCGCCGCCGCTCCGGTGGTAAGATGCATTCGTCGCCTGTCGACCGTCCGGAACAGCGTTCCGCGCATAGCGCCGGGACCCCTGATGGGATACAAGGCGTTGCCTTTTTGCGCCGCCAGAGTCGGCCAAACAGCCAACCGAACCGCAAACCCTATTCGCACTAGCCGTCCACGACCTGGAGACATTCATGGCTAAGGAAGAGCTGATCCAGTTCGAAGGACTGGTCACCGAAATCCTCCCCGATGCCCGCTACCGCGTGCAGCTCGACGCCGGACACGAGATCGTTGCCTATACCGCCGGCAAGATGAAGAAGAACCGCATCAAGACGCTCGCGGGCGACCGCGTGACCGTGGAGATGTCGCCCTATGACCTCGAGAAGGGCCGGCTGATTTTCCGCCACAAGGACGAACGTCCCAGCACGCCGGGCGGACCGCCCCGTCCCGGACAGCGCGGCGGCCAGTTCCGCCGCCGCTAGTCGGCTGCGGCGCGGGTTCGAATTCCGATCTGTAGGTTGATCCGCCGTCGACATCGCGGCGGATCAAAAAATCGTGCGCGTCCGGATTGTTTCGAACCGTTGCTTCCGATAAAATGAATTAATCGATTTTCGGCCGGACGACATTGGCATCCACCGGTACAGCCGGTTCAGACACGCTGACGACCCTTCCAGAAATTCGATCTAACCCTGCCCGCGCGAGCGGGCTCCGACATTGTGTTATCTGAGAAGGACTACCCCATGAGCATGGGAACCGTGAAGTGGTTTAACGCAACCAAGGGCTTCGGCTTCATTCAGCCCGACGACGGCGGCCAGGACGTGTTCGTTCACATCAGCGCCGTGGAACGCGCCGGCCTCGGCTCGCTGCGCGAGGGCCAGAAGATCTCCTACGAGATCGTGGCCGACCGCCGTTCCGGCAAGTCGGCAGCGGACAACCTGCGCGCTGCGGGCTGACCGCGTCGGGCCGCTGGCCCGATCAGCGAGCCAAAGCAAAAAGGCCGTGCGCAACGCACGGCCTTTTTCATGTCACGGACGGCCGACAGATCTCAACACGTCGACGGCACGTTGTTGTAGGGCACGCAGGTGACCTGACGCGGCCGCGTGTAGGAGAGATCGCTCAGGGTCACGCTCGACTTCAACACGTAGCCGATGGTCGGCGTGTAGGTGTAGTTGGCTTCGCTCAGGATGAGATAGCTCGACGGAATCAAGAGTGCCGGGGGAATCATCGTGGTGACCGTGTCGCCGGCGTTCCGAGCCGAGGTCGCCAGCGTGGCTTGCGTCGCGCCGCTCGCAATCGTGCCGGCCTTGCTCCACTGGACCTTGGCGACGCTGTTGGCGTCGATGTAGATCTGGGAGATCGTGCCCTTCACGAGCGTAGCGTCGTAAGGCATGACGACGGAGATGCTTGCCGTGAACGTATCCTTCATGCCGGCATCGTTGAGCGAGGTCGATTGTGACGTAAGATCAGACAGCGTCCGCGCGATCAACGTGATTTTGCGGTCGATCGCCACGGCGGACGAGAATTCGACGGTGCCGAAGAACATCACCAGCATCAGCGGCACGATGACCGCGAATTCGGTCGCCGCCAGCGCGCGCTTGTCGGCGACGAAGCCGCGCACGGAGCAGCGTGCATTCCACCAGATGTTCGCAATTGCCCGCATTGATCCGCCCGGATTCATCTGCCTCAGAAGGGTTCGTTCTTGAACGCCACCGTCGCCACCATCAGCCGCTTGTTGCTGCAGCCCGCGTTGTAGCCCAGGCCGGTGACGATGAGCGGCCATTGATAAAACAGGCGCACCACGACGACCTGACCGGAGGTTCCGGCATTGTACTGCATGCCGGAGGGGCTGAAGGTGCAGGAATTGCCGAAGTTGGTGAGGTTGAGCGTCCCGAAGGAGCTGGTGCTGACGACGTCGACGTACAGCTTGCTGCAATCGAACAGCGCCGGGATCTTGGTGCAGACGAAGGTCTTGAACGTCGTCTGATCGCAGGCAACGACGGTGTTGGGCGCGCTCTGGCAGGCCGCCACCGAGCCGCCCTGTGCCTGAGCCTGGCCGGTCAGAATCGCGCGCGCCGAGTCCTGCGCGATGGTCTCGAGCACCTGACTGGAGAAGAACATGAGCGCCGTCTCGATGATCGCGAACAGCAGCGCGAAGAACATCGGTGCGACCAGCGCAAACTCGACGGCTGCGGAGCCGCGGCGGTTGCCGCGAAACCGGAGCAGCGCTTTCCTGAACGTGAACCTCGTAGGTGCAGGCGATGGCATCTCGTCAAATTTCCCAGCGGCCGGCGATGATCTGCCCGTTCAATAGCGGAAACTGATTGTCTAAGTGTTTCAGACGATCCGCCTCCGGCGGACCGCGCCGTATAGAATGCGTTAACCAAGCACGCCCGGCAGCACGGCATGCAAGGAGGTGCCGCTCTCGAATCGGGAGCGGCCTCGCGGGATCAAGACCCTCGGGTCGGCTAGTTCGGCTTGGCGGCCGCGCCGGCACCGCCGCTGGCGCTGCTGCTCAGCGTACCGGCCTGGCTCATCGCGTTGTTGAAATAGGCGTCGCTGTCGCCGAGCGTCACGCGGCGCTGGCAAAGCGGCACGCAGCTGTAGGACTCCCGCTCGACCCCGCGATAGACGGTGACGAGCCGGTCGCTCGGACCTTCGACCTGGATCTGGCGGTCCACCAGAATCTCGCCGCCGCGGTCGAGCGCGATGAAGTTGGTGGCCCCGTAGCCTTTTCCGGTGACGACGATCATGCCGCCGGGCTGGAGCGTGACGTCGGCGATCAGGGGATTGCCCACCACGATGGTCGCCACCTTGCCGGGCAGCCGCACCAGCTTGGCCTGATCGACATTGACGGCGATGGTATCGGCGGCGGGCTCGGCGAGGCCGGCGGCTGGCGATGCCAGCACCGCGGCGGCAACCAGAACACAGACGCGCACATGACGGCGCAGCATTTCTTTACGCATACTCTTACCCCCGGGACGTCACAAACCGGCAGAAGCGACCGAATACAGCGGAGCCGGTACCCGACCCGGCTAACCTGCCTTTAATTCGTGAACGTTCCGCAAACTCGCCGCGTATTGTTTGAACGGACGGACGTTTGCGGGCCCGCCCCCTAGAGCGTGATGAGTTGGATGAATCGTCATCGCGCTTTAGGTTGTTGTTTTGCGCATGATATTGCCGGAAAACGGCTCCGCACCTTCCGGATCACACTTCAGTGCCGGAACGGATAGGCGAGCTGGCCCCCGATCTCCTTGGGCATGGCCGCTTCGTCTTTGCCGTAATCCTGCGGCAGCTTGCCCTCCGGCATGCGGAAGGTGCCGAACAGCACGTCCCAGATCGGGAACGTTCCGGCGAAATTGGTGTCGCCGCCCTCTGCCAGCGAGGTGTGGTGCCAACGGTGGAATACCGGGGTCGCCAGCACGTATTTGAACGGTCCGAAGGTCCAGTTCAGGTTGGCGTGCACGAAGGCCGAGTGGAAGGTGGTGAACGGGCCGACCCAGACCATGACGTTCGGAGAGATGCCTGCCATCAGCAGCACGACGTCGACGCTGATCGTGCCGAGCAAGAGATTGACCGGATGGAAGCGCGCCGCGGAGATCCAGCCGATCTCCTCCGACGAATGATGGACGGCGTGATATTTCCAGAAGCCGCCGTCGTGGAATAGCCGGTGCAGCCAGTACAGCATGAAATCGGACAGCACCAGGAACAGCAGGGCCTGCAGCCACAGCGGCAATTGCGCCAGCGGACCGTGGCCATTGTCGTAGAAGGCGATGAGCTCGTCGGCGTCGTGAATGTTGAAGACGACGCTAGCGCCGACGACCAGCAGCCCGATCCGCATGGTGCGGGCGAACACCGGGACGAAGAACCAGTAGCAGATGTCGGTGACGATCTCCCGCTTGCGCCACCACGGCGCGCCGGGATTGCAGGCCCAGAAATGCTCCAGCACGGTGAACACGGACGCGAGCACCAGGGTGACCGGGATCACCTTCACGATGGTCTCGCCGAGCATCAAGGCGACTTGCATGGGCAGGCTCGACATCGTCGCCTCTCTCCGCGAATTCCGCTGTTGCCTAAGGCCTACTCCGCGAAATTTAAGGGAGGGTGAAGCACGCGTCGCGTTGACAACGCATCCGGAACCGAAGCGAATTTGCGGGCGCGGTCTTAAGGCGAAATTCACTCTGGGCAAAAGCATCGCGCCGGGCGTGGGTTTACCCGATCGAATTAACTCTCCCGAAAGAGCTCGGCTCTCATGGTCGTCGCGTCAACGACAGCGCCGAACGAGGCGGTCCCCACCAGACGGAGTTTTGTTCATGAAGAACTTGATTGCGCGTTTCGCGAAGGATGAATCCGGCGCCACCGCCATTGAATACGGCCTGATCGCCGCCGGCATCGCGCTGGCCATCATCACCGTCGTCAACAATCTCGGCACCACGCTGAACACCAAGTTCAGCTCGATCAGCACCTCGCTGAAGTAAGCGGGTCCCCACGAACGACGGCAAAAGCCCCGGACCTCCGGGGCGTTTGTTTTTCTGAAGACGGCGAGTTCCAGTGGCGTTGCACGAGTTCAGAACCGATGCCGCGGTCGCGGCCCGCGAGGCGGAAGCGGCGCAGGCCGGCTCGCCGGCCTATTGGATCTGCCTTGCGCTGCTGGTTGCGACGATCGCGCTCGCCGCACGCATTGCCAGCTTCTGGTGAAGGCGGGTTCGACGGCGGAGGCCCCCGCGCGCATGCCGCCGTTGTCGGTTTGTTTAGCATCGCGCGCTAGCATCGCCCGAAGCAGCTCCCGCGACAAACCCAGGCCCAAGACGCAGCCCATGATTCTCGACCTTGCGCGCCTTCTGCTCTTCCCGGCCCTGATGGCGTTCGCCGCCGCGAGCGATCTCTTCACCATGACGATCTCGAACCGCGTGTCGCTGGCGCTGGTGGCGGGTTTCTTCGCGCTCGCCCTTGCCGGTGGCATGGCACCTGACGCGATGCTGAGCCATGTCGGCGCCGGCGCGCTCGTTCTGGTCGTGGCCTTCGCCTGCTTCGCCATGGGCTGGGTGGGCGGCGGCGACGCCAAGGTCGCAGCCTCCGTCGCGCTCTGGTTCGGCTTCCCACATCTGATGAACTTCCTGCTCTACGCCTCGCTGTTCGGCGGCGCGCTGACGCTGCTCCTGCTCCAGTTCCGGCAATGGCCGCTGCCTTACGGGCTGGCAGGACAGGCCTGGCTCGCACGGCTGCACGCCAAGGAGAGCGGGATTCCCTACGGCATCGCGCTCGGGCTGAGCGCGCTGATGGTCTACCCGGAGACCGAATGGGTGAAGGCGATCGACCTCGCTCACCTCGCACTGCGCTGAACGCCCCCGGGTAAACCCGGCGTTAAGGCGATTTAGATACGCCTCATTAACCATGCTTTGACGAATAGCTGGTCAACTGCCGATCACGGCGGCGGCAGCGTCGCGGCGTATTGTTGGAAAGTTGAAGCGTATGAATAGGGCACGCATTGTCGTCCTGACGGTCGCCATCTGCGCCGGCGGCGTCGCCGCGTACCTGGCGAGCGGCTCCGACAATTCTGCGCCGCCTCCGGTTCCGGTCGCGCAACTGCCCACCGTCGACGTCCTCGTGGCCAAGAACGACATCGGCCTCGGCGAGACCGTGAAGCCCGAAGATGTGCAATGGCAGACCTGGCCGACCGCGACCGCCAGCGCCACCTTCATCCGACGCAACGAGCGCCCCGACGGCGCGACCCAGGTGACCGGCTCGATCGCGCGCGCGCCCTTCATTCAGGGTGAGCCGATCCGCGACCAGAAGCTGGTCAAGGCCGAAGGCTCCGGCTTCATGGCGGCAATCCTGCCCACCGGCATGCGGGCGATCTCGACCGAGATCTCGCCGGAGACCGGCGCAGGCGGCTTCATCCTGCCCAACGACCGCGTCGACGTCCTGCTGACGCGCCGGCTCAAGAACCCGGACCAGAGCAGCGGCGCTCCCGACATCGTCACCTCCGAGATCATCCTCGCCAACATCCGGGTCCTGGCCATCGACCAGGCGCCCAAGGAGAAGGACGGGCAGAACGCGGTGATCGGCAAGACCGTCACCCTCGAGCTCAATCCCGCGCAGACCGCAACGCTCTCGGCGGCGCGGCAGAGCGGCACGTTGTCGCTGGCGCTGCGCAGCATCGTCGACGTCAAGATGAGTGAGATCACGCTCGATGACTCCGCGCAGAAGCGCGAGGGTGTCTCGATCATTCGCTACGGCATTCCAAGTCAGACGGCTAAGGCACGATGAAGACAGTCGACATCAAATACAGGGCGGATTCGGCGACGATGCGGACCTCACTGGTCCGCGCCCTGTCGTTTTCGGCCGCCCTTGCGCTGGCTCTCAACCCGGCGATCGCCCCGGCGGTCGCAGCCGATTACCGCCCCGTGCCGCAGACCGCGGCCGACGGCCAGATCAACGCACGTTTCCTCTCGCTCGGCATCGGCAAGTCGGTCGTGATCGACCTGCCGCGCGACATCAAGGACGTGCTGGTCGCCGATCCCAAGATCGCCAATGCGGTGGTCCGCTCCGCACAGCGCGCCTATATCATCGGCGCCGCGGTCGGCCAGACCAACATCGTGTTCTTCGATTCCGCCGGGCAGCAGATTGCGGCCTATGACATCGCGGTGAAGCGCGACCTCAACGGCGTGCGGGCCGCGCTGAAGCAGGTCCTGCCCAATGCGGACATCCAGATCGACGGCCTCGGCGACGGCGTCGTCCTGACCGGCACGGCTGCCAATCCGCTGGAGGCGCAGCAGGCCAACGATCTCGCCGCGCGCCTGGCCGGCGGCGCCGACAAGGTTGTGAACTCGATCGTGGTGCGCGGCCGCGACCAGATCATGCTCAAGGTGACCGTGGCCGAGGTCCAGCGCACCATCGTCAAGCAGCTCGGCATCGACCTCTCCGCCAACCTCAATTACGGCACCTCGGTGGTGAGTTTCACCAATTCGAACCCGTTCACCGCGCTCGGCAAGAACCTCGTGGACGGCAACAACCTGACCACGAAGTTCGGCGCCACCCCGTCGGTGCAGGCCACGCTGCGCGCGATGGAAACCGCCGGCGTGATCCGCACGCTGGCCGAACCGAACCTGACCGCGATCTCCGGCGAATCGGCGACGTTCATCGCGGGCGGTGAATTCCCGGTTCCGGCAGGCTATGCGTGCGACCCCGTCACGCATGTCTGCACCACCCAGATCAGCTTCAAGAAGTTCGGCATCTCGCTCAACTTCACCCCCGTCGTGCTGAGCGAGGGCAAGATCAGCTTGCGGGTGATGACGGAAGTCTCGGAGCTGTCGAACGAGAATTCAATCACGCTGTCCCAGGCGGTGAGTTCGACCTCGGTGAACTCGCTGACGGTGCCCTCGATCAGGACCCGCCGCGCCGAGACCTCGCTGGAAATTCCTTCTGGTGGCGCGATGGCGATGGCCGGCCTGATTCAGCAGCAGACCAAGCAGGCGATCAACGGATTGCCGGGGCTGATGCAGCTGCCGATCCTGGGCACGCTGTTCCGCAGCCGCGACTTCGTCAACAACGCGACCGAGCTGGTCGTGATCGTGACGCCCTATGTCGTCCGCGCAGTGGCGCCGAAGGACCTGTCGCGGCCGGATGACGGCTTCGCTCCGCCTGCCGATCCGCAGGCCCAGCTGATCGGCAACATCAACCGGCTCTACGGCGTACCTGGACGGACCGAACCGGCCAAGAACTACCGCGGTACCTACGGCTTTATCACCGAGTGAGGCGGAACGGGGACTTCACGATGATCACAAGACCACCCCAGCTTCGCAAGCGCGCCGTCCGCCTCGGCGGCGCGCTCGTCGGCCTGACGCTCGCGCTCGGCGGCTGCCAGCACAACGAGGTCGTTACCGCCTCCATTCCCAACGACTACAAGCAGCGCCATCCGATCGCGATCGAAGAGCAGAACCGCTCGATCGTCGTCTTCGTCGGTCACGCCCGCGGCGGATTGACCGCCGCCCAACGCGCGGACGTGATGGGCGTCGCATCGACGTGGCTGCACGAAGGCACCGGCGCCATTCGCATCGACGTGCCGTCCGGCACGCCCAATGCGCGTCCGGTCGCGGACACCATGCGCGAGATCCAGGCCATGCTGGCAGGGGCAGGCGTTCCGCCGCGCGGCATCAATATTCGTCCCTACCAGCCCGAGGACAAGCGCTTCCTGCCGCCGATCCGGCTCACTTATTCCAAGATTGCCGCAGTCGCGGGTCCCTGTGGCCTGTGGCCTGACGACATCGGTCCCTCGATGAAGAACAAGAGCTGGTTCGAGAACAAGGACTATTACAATTACGGCTGCGCCTATCAGCGCAATATGGCGGCCATGGTCGACAATCCATCGGACCTCGAGCAGCCGCGGCCCGAGACACCGTCCTACACGATACGACGCACTGCCGCCTTCGAGAAGTATCGCAAGGGAATGCCGACGGGAGTCGCCTATCCCGACGCCGACAAGGCCAAACTCAGCGACACAGGCAAATGATCAGCTACGCGCGCCAGACACACGAAGAGCAGCCGGCAGCAGCTCCTCCGCCGATCGAGGAGCATATTGCGCCCTCGCCGCGCGTCTCGGTCCAGGCCTTCTGCGAAACCGTGGAGACGGCCGCCGCGGTGCAGTCGGCCGGCGAGGATCGCCGTCTCGGCAAGGCTCACCTGAAGATCCAGATGGGCGGCATGGCGGCCGCGATCGAAGCCTACCGCTCGGCTCCCACGCCGAACGTGATCGTGCTGGAGAGCGACGGTCGCAACGACCTCTTGGGCGGGCTCGACCAGCTCGCCACCGTCTGCGATGCCGGCACCCGCGTGGTGGTGATCGGCCGCATCAACGACGTCACGCTCTATCGCGAGCTGGTGCGCCGCGGCGTCAGCGATTACGTGCTCGCGCCGGTCGGCGCGATCGACGTCGTGCGCTCGATCTGCAACCTGTTCTCGGCGCCCGAAGCCAAGGCCGTCGGCCGCATCATCGCCGTGGTAGGCGCCAAGGGCGGGGTCGGGGCTTCGACCATCTCGCACAACGTCGCCTGGGCGATCGCGCGCGACCTCGCGATGGATGCGGTCGTTGCCGATCTCGACCTCGCCTTCGGCACCGCCGGCCTCGACTACAACCAGGATCCGCCGCAGGGCATTGCCGACGCGGTGTTCTCGCCCGACCGCGTCGACACCGCCTTCATCGACCGTCTGCTGTCGAAGTGCACCGACCATCTCAGCCTGTTGGCGGCCCCTGCGACGCTCGACCGGGTCTATGATTTCGGCACGGACGCTTTCGACGCCGTGTTCGACACGCTGCGCTCCACCATGCCCTGCATCGTGCTCGACGTTCCGCATCAATGGTCGGGCTGGACCAAGCGCGCCTTGATCGGAGCGGACGACATCCTGATCGTGGCCGCCCCGGACCTCGCCAATCTGCGCAACACCAAGAACCTGTTCGATCTGCTGAAGGCCGCCCGTCCCAACGACCGGCCGCCGCTCTACTGCCTGAACCAGGTCGGCGTGCCGAAACGACCCGAAATCGCCGCCGCGGAGTTCGCCAAGGCGATCGAGAGCCAGCCGGTCGTCTCGATCCCGTTCGAGCCGCAGATCTTCGGCTCGGCGGCCAACAACGGCCAGATGATTGCGGAGATCTCCGCCAACCACCGGTCGATCGAGATGTTCCTGCAGATCGCGCAGCGCCTGACCGGCCGCAGCGAGACCAAGAAGCAAAAGTCATCCCTGCTTTCACCTCTGATTGAGAAGTTGCGGGGAAGATAAGCCGCCGCATGGAGTTGTTAAGTGTTCGGTAAGCGTAGCGGAACAGACACCGACCTTCGGGCGCCCAGGCCCGGCGCCGTGTCGCTCGAGCCTGCCCCGGCTCAGGCGCCGACGGTGTCGCGCGCTCCGCCTCCGCCGGCCGTCGCCTCGCCCCCGCTTGCGCCCGCCAAGGCTCCTCCGCCTCCGGCCATGGAGAGCCGGCGTTCGGACAATTATTACGAGGTCAAGGCGACCATCTTCGGGGCGCTGATCGAGGCCATCGACCTCGCCCAGCTCGCCAAGCTCGATTCGGAGTCCGCGCGCGAGGAAATCCGCGACATCGTCAACGAGATCATCGCGATCAAGAACATCGTGATGTCGATCGCCGAGCAGGAAGAGCTGCTCGACGACATCTGCAACGACGTCCTCGGCTACGGCCCGCTCGAACCATTGCTGTCGCGCGACGACATCGCCGACATCATGGTCAATGGCGCCAACACGGTCTTCATCGAAGTCAATGGCAAGATCCAGAAGACCGGTATTCGCTTCCGCGACAACCAGCAGCTTCTCAATATCTGCCAGCGCATCGTCAGCCAGGTCGGCCGGCGCGTCGACGAATCCTCGCCGATCTGCGACGCGCGCCTCGCCGACGGCTCCCGCGTCAACGCCATCGTGCCGCCGCTGTCGATCGACGGCCCTGCGCTCACCATCCGCAAATTCAAGAAAGACAAGCTGACGCTGGATCAGCTCGTCAAGTTCGGCGCGATCACGCCGGAAGGCGCCGATATCCTCCAGATCATCGGCCGCGTCCGCTGCAACGTGCTGATTTCCGGCGGTACGGGCTCAGGCAAGACCACCCTGCTCAACTGCCTTACCAACTACATCGAGCACGACGAGCGCGTCATCACCTGCGAGGACGCCGCAGAGCTCCAGCTGCAGCAGCCCCACGTGGTGCGGCTGGAAACCCGCCCGCCCAACATCGAAGGCGAGGGCCAAGTCACGATGCGCGAACTGGTGCGCAACTGCCTGCGCATGCGCCCCGAACGCATCATCGTCGGCGAGGTCCGCGGACCCGAAGCCTTCGATCTGCTGCAGGCCATGAACACCGGCCATGACGGCTCGATGGGCACGCTGCACGCCAACAACCCGCGCGAGGCGCTGTCGCGTTGCGAATCCATGATCACGATGGGCGGCTTTTCTCTTCCGTCGCGAACAATTCGCGAGATGATCTGCGCCTCGATCGACGTCATCATCCAGGCCGCGCGCCTGCGCGACGGTTCCCGCCGCATCACCCACATCACCGAGGTGATGGGCATGGAAGGCGACACCATCATCACCCAGGACATCTTCCTCTACGACATGGTCGGGGAGGACGCCAACGGCAAGATCATCGGCCGGCACCGCTCGACCGGCATCGGCCGTCCGAAGTTCTGGGAACGCGCCCGCTATTACGGCGAAGAGAAGCGCCTCGCTGCGGCGCTCGACGCGGCGGAAGTCGCGCCGAAGACGTGAGCAGGACAGCAGAACCATGAACATCCAGGTCCTCGCCCTCGCCTTCCTCGCCACCGCAGCGGTCGGTGGCATTGCCTGGGTCTTTCTCTATCCATTGCTGTCCGGTGAGCGAAAGGCGGAAAGCCGCCGCGCCTCGGTCGCGCGCGCCGAAGCGCCCACGGCCCGGCAGGCCGAGAAGACCCAGCGCTCGCGCCGCGAGCAGGTCGAGTCCACGCTCAAGGATCTCGAGGCGCGGCGCGCCCAGGAGAAGAGCGCTCCGCTCAGCGTCCGCCTGTCGCAGGCCGGGCTCGACTGGACGCCGCAGAAATTCTGGATCGTGTCCGCCGTCGTGGCAGGCGTATTTTTCGCGGGCGCCCTGTTCGCGGGCGGCGGCCTGATCGGCGCCGCCGGTCTCGCCTTTGCCGCCGGCTTCGGCCTGCCGCGCTGGGCACTCGGCTTCCTGAAGAAGCGCCGGGAAAACCAATTCCTGAAGGCACTCCCCGACGCCGTCGACGTCATCGTCCGCGGCATCAAGGCAGGCCTGCCGCTGTTCGAATCGATCAAGGTCGTGGCCGCCGATGCGCCCGAGCCGCTGCGCAGCGAGTTTCTGGCCATCATCGAGACGCAGGCGATCGGCATGCCGCTCGGCGAGGCCTGCGCGCGGCTCTACGACCGCATGCCGCTGCCGGAAGCCAATTTCTTCGGCATCGTGGTTTCGATCCAGCAGAAATCGGGCGGCAACCTCTCCGAAGCACTCGGTAACCTGTCCAAGGTGCTGCGCGACCGCAAGAAGATGAAGGAGAAAATCCAGGCGATGTCGATGGAAGCCAAGGCCTCGGCCGGCATCATCGGATCGCTGCCGCCGATCGTGATGTTCCTGGTCTATCTCACGACGCCCCAATACATCTCGGTGCTTTGGACTCACCCCACCGGCCAGCTGATGCTGGTCGGCTGCGTCGTTTGGATGTCGATCGGCATCCTGGTGATGAAGAAGATGATCAACTTCGATTTCTGACGGTGTCGCATGGTCGAATTCCTCGTCTCGAAACTGCACGACGTCCGTTTCATGACCATGCTGCTCGCGGCCATCGCCGCGAGTGCCACCGTCTATACGCTGGTGATGCCGTTGTTCGCCGGCGAGGGCCTCTCCAAGCGCATGAAGGCGGTGGCGAGCGAGCGTGAGCGCATCCGGCAGCGCGAGCGAGAACGTCTCAACAAGAGCGAGAAGGTTTCGCTGCGCCAAACACCGAAGCAACTCGTCTCCAAGGTGGTCGACGACTTCAACCTGACCAAATGGCTCGCGCAGGAAGCTGCGCGGGACAAGCTCATCATGGCAGGTTACCGCGGCCAGGCGCCCTATATCACCTTCCTGTTTGCCCGCTTGGTCACCCCGATCGTGTTCTTGATCGGCTCGGCCCTCTACGTGTTCGTGATCGGAAACATGCAACAGGCACTGCCGATCAAGATCGGCATCTGCCTCGGCGCCGCCTATCTCGGCCTCCAGGCGCCCATGCTGTTCCTCAGGAATGCGATCTCCAAGCGCCAGCTCTCCATCAAGCGCGCGTTTCCCGACGCGCTCGATTTGCTCCTGATCTGCATCGAATCCGGCATGTCGGTCGAGATGGCATTCCGGAAAGTTGCGATCGAAATCGTGGGCCAGTCGATCGCGCTGTCGGAAGAGTTCACCCTGACCACGGCCGAGCTGTCCTATTTGCAGGATCGCAAGGTCGCCTATGAGAACCTGGCGCGGCGCACCGGACTCGAAGGCGTCAAGTCGGTGTGTCTGGCGCTGCAACAGGCGGAACGTTACGGCACTCCGCTCGGCCATTCCTTGCGCGTCATGGCGCAGGAGAATCGCGACATGCGCATGAACGAGGCTGAGAAGAAGGCGGCCGCTCTGCCGCCGAAGCTCACGGTGCCGATGATCCTGTTCTTCCTGCCGGTGCTGTTCGTGGTCATTCTCGGACCCACCGCCATCAAGGTCACCGAGATGCAATGAGCCGGGCTGGACCATACGGTCCGCCACCAGGCCATGACGTCGGATGATCAGCCGGGCTCGCTCAGCGAAGCGACCGGCGTCCGTTTCGGCGCGCCGCGCGGGGCGTCGCTGCGGCTCAGCATCTCCTTGAGATAGGCGACATTGGCCGCAGCCTGGTCCGGCGGCAGGTCCGCCCTGACGATGGACTCCGCCTCCGCGAAGCGGCCCTGGAGACCGACCACCAGGCCGAGGTTCTGCCGGACTCGGGCGCTGGCACGCGGTGAGGCATGGGCCTGCCGCAGCGCCTCTTCCGCCTTCGGCAGCTCTTTCGAGAGCATGTAGGACAGGCCGAGGTTGGAGAGCACGCCGGGATCACCCGGTGCGATCTTCAGCGCGCTCGCGTAGTAGGATCGCGCCTCCTCATGACGACCCATTTGGTCAAGCGCGGTGCCCTGCACCGAGAGCAGGCGCCAGTCCGGATTGTCGGGCGAATGCGCCTTCGACAGCACGTCGAAGGCCTGCTGGAAATTGCCGTTGTCGGCGAGTGCGCGGCCGTACTGGGCAAGCAGCGCCTTGTTGCCGGGGTTGGCGATGGTCGCCTGCTCGAGCACGGCGGCGGCCTGGGCGCGCTGGCCGTTGGCGCGCAAGGCCTGTCCATAGGCGAGCGCGGCGTTGGCATCGCGAGGATTGGCGCGGTAGCGCTCGCCATAGGCTTCGACCGCACGCGCCGGATCGGTGGGCGCGCGATCGGCGGAGGCCGCGTCCGCCCCGGGGCCGACCGAGCCCGTCACCTCCGAGAGTTTCGACATGGCCGTGCAGCCGCCGAGGCCCATCGCCACCGTCGCGACCAGCGACGTGGAAGCAAGTAGCCGGGTAAGCCTGATCCGTTGACGCATGACGCTTTGACTCTCGCGGCTGCTCGATCGAGCCGAACGATGTCAGCAATAGAATGTTAACCCTAACGGCCGGTTAACGGCGCTATCCGACGTCTTCCTCTCACGCCGGCGGCGGTTGCGGCGGCGCTTTTCCGCCGAGACCGAGATCGAGGCCGAGCGCCTTCACCTGCTGGTCCAGGTCCCGCAGCATTTGCAGTCGCTGCCGACCCCGCCGCTGAACGTCGACACCGTCGCAAGGCGATCGCGGCACCTGACGCAGGAAGTCGCTACAATTGATCAGGCCTCTCCCGTAGAGCTCATCAAGCTGAGCGCGATCGATGCCGAGCACGTCAGCGGATTGCTCGATCAATCGGCCGAGCAGGGTTTTCACCGCGGCGAGCGCGTCGCTGTCGAATCCCGGCCGGCATCTCGCGGACTTACGCTCGAGCTCCGCCCAGGCATGGGCCGAGACCATGTAGGTGTAGAGCGCGTTCGCCCAGTTCGGCCCCGCCTCATCGTAAAAGCTGCCACGCGTGAACAGCCGGCGGACGATCGCCGCGACCTGGTCGCGTTTCAGCGCGCGGCACGAGGCGGCCTCGATCGCCGACTGGACGGCCGGATCGCGGGAAAAGTCCCGCCCCGCCGGCAGCCTGATGAGGCCGCCCGGCAGGTTGGAATCGAGCGGCCTGAACACCGCATCGTTGCGCAGCCTCGTATAGCGGGTGATCGCGAAGCGGTGCTCCGTGCGGCCGGCATCGAACGCGGGGCCGAAATGGACGAGGTTGAAGCCGGCATCGTCGCCGCCTTGCCCGGTCGAGGACGGACAGGAGAGCACGTAGATCGTGCGCCAGAACGTCTCGCCGCTCTCGCTCGACGTCGCACGCGGATCGGGGATCGAATAGCGGGTCAGCCCCTCGACATGGCGATGACCGTGCAGAACCAGATCGACGTTGAGCGAGGTGGCGGCCTCGAGGAAGGTCGCGGGTGCGGCGAGATACATCAGCGGCTCATCCGGCATGCCTAGAAAGCGCTTTCCTTCGCCGGTCGCCTGCGGCAGCGGGTGATGGTGCAGGGCCAGCACACGCACCAGATTCTCCGCCGGCTCGGCGTAGTCGGCGCGCCCGGTCGAACCGATGCTCCCCGCGAGCTCGGCGCTCAGCCGGGCGGAATCTGCGACCATCGCTTTGTAAGCGCTCTCGTCGATCTTGCCGCTCGCGAGCGCCTTCAGGCTGGCGCGATTGGAATCGAGCAGCACCAGGTCGAGGCCGGCCTGACGGTAATAGACGCTCTTGGCGGTCCGCGGCAGGTGCAGGTAATCGTAGGCGTCGTGGCGGCCCGCACGTTGGCTCGGCCGCTTGACGTCGCGGTTGCCGGCCACGGCCTGGATATCGGTGAACAGCCCGGTCTGGCGGAAGGATGCGATGACGGCGAGCGCCTCGTCGAGCGCGCGCGGCGTCGGGTCGTCCACCAGATCGCCCGTGATCAGCAGGATGCGATCGGGAACATTCGTGGCACCCGCCATCTTCTCGCAAACTGCGGCCCTGAGCGTCTCGATGGCGGGAAGCAGCCGGCCCGACCCGTCCAGATGCAGGTCGGAAATCTGCGCAACAATGAACGATCTATCCATTTTGCGCCGCTCATCCGCATATGCTGCGCCGCCCAAACAACGAGAAAATGCTTCGACGAACAGATTCAGCCGCATCGACCCAACCTGGGCACCGACCGCGTGCCGGGTGTCTGCGTTCGGGTCGTCCAGCGTATCGAATCGCATGCGCACCTTGCGGCGCGTAGCGGCTCGCTGAACGGTGACGGCAAAGCCGATTGCAGCGGCGGCCAAACTCTGCGAAGTCTCGTCCGTTCGCATGCTCCGCCTGAACTGACGATCCGGACCCGCCAATGCCTTCTGTCTTCGAGACGTCATCCACCGCCACCCCGATCACCTTCGTCACCAAATCGAGCTGGGATCAGGTCACCGAAACGCTGCCGCCGGAGCAACGCCAGTTCGCGCGTGCCAGCGCTTTCGCCGCCAAGCCGGGCAGCCATCTGGCGCTGCCCGCAACCGACGGCACCATTGCGCAGGTGCTGTTCGGGCTCGAAGAGGAGGGTGCAAGATCGCGCGACCTGTTTCGGCCCGGCGCCCTGCCCGGGCTTTTGCCGCCCGGTACCTATCGCTTTGCCAATGCACCGCACGATGCGCGGCTGGCCGCGCTCGCCTTCGCACTTGGATGCTACCGCTTCGCCCGCTACCGCAAAGCTGACCGGCCCGAGGTCCGGCTGGTGCCGCCTGACGGCGTCGACCCGGCCGAGATCGAGCGGATTGCCGATGCGGCAATGCTCGCGCGCGACCTCATCAACACGCCGTCCAACGACATGGGTCCCTCGGAGCTCGCCGCAGCCGCGCAAGCGCTCGCCGCCGAGTTCGGCGCGAGCTACGCCTGCACCATCGGCGAAGAGCTGGCGAAGAACTTTCCGCTGATCCACGCCGTCGGCATGGCCTCCACCCGCGCGCCGCGGCTGATCGACATCGTCTGGGGCGATCCTGGTCATCCCAAGGTGACGCTGGTCGGCAAGGGCGTCTGTTTCGACACCGGCGGGCTCGACCTGAAGCCGTCGAGCGGCATGCTGATCATGAAGAAGGACATGGGCGGCGCAGCCAACGTGCTGGCGCTGGCGCGCATGGTGATGGATGCGAAGCTGAAGGTGCGGCTGCGCGTGCTGATTCCGGCGGTAGAGAACGCCGTCGCCGGCAATGCCTTCCGCCCGCTCGATATTTTCACCTCGCGCAAAGGGATCACCGTCGAGATCGGCAACACCGACGCCGAAGGCCGCCTCGTGCTCGCCGACGCGCTGGCGCTGGCCGACGAGGAGACGCCCGATCTGCTGATCGACCTTGGCACGTTGACCGGCGCAGCCCGCGTCGCTCTGGGGCCGGATCTGCCGCCCTTCTATACCAATGATGAGACGCTGGCTGCCGACGTCGCGCGCTGCGCGATGAGGGAGAACGATCCGTTGTGGCGCATGCCGCTGTGGCCGCCTTACGATTCCTGGCTGGACTCCAAGACCGCCACCATCACCAATGCACCCTCGGGCAGTTTCGCCGGCTCGATCACCTGCGCCCTGTTCCTGCAACGCTTCGTCGAGCACGCCAGGAGCTGGCTCCATGTCGACATCTTCGGCTGGACGCCGTCGGCGAAGCCGGCGCGGCCCGAGGGCGGCGAGTGCCAGGCCGCACGCGCCATCTACGCACTGCTGAGCGAACGCTATGCCTAGCAAAATCCACATTTCAAGTTTTGACCCACGGGTCACACCGTCACGCGGCGATATCGCAGCAAGCTATCTGATCGGCAAGGTGCAGGCCGACCGCTTCGTCGAGGGCGAGATCTGCGAAGTCACTGAAACGATCATTCCGCTGCGGCGTGCGCCGGCTGCAGATGCCGAACTGATGACGCAAGCTCTGAGAGGTGAGCGCGTCACAATCTACGACCGCAACGGGGAAGGCTGGGCGTGGGGCGAACTCAACACCGATGGTTACGTCGGCTGGCTACCTGATGCCTTCCTTGCGAGAGAATATACCGCACCAAATTACAAGGTGACAGCAATCAGAACTCTCGCCTTTCCCGGCCCATCAATCAAGCTACCGCCCTCAGCTTCGTTGGTCATGGGCTCTTGGGTCGAGATCACACGCGAGTACGGCTCCTTCGCCATCACGCACGATGCTCTATACCTGCCGAAGCAGCACCTCGTAGACCTGCACGACTATGAGCCCGATTTCGTTGCAATTGCCGAACGCTTCGTCGGAACGCCTTATCTCTGGGGCGGCAAGAGCAGCCTCGGTATCGATTGCTCCGGCCTCGTCCAGGTGTCCCTGGAAGCCGCTGGCACCGGCTGCCCGCGCGACAGCGACATGCAGCTCGCCGGCCTTGGCCGCGCGCTGGAGCCGCATGAATGGAGCAGCTTGCAGCGCGGCGATCTGATCTTCTGGAAAGGTCATGTCGCCATTGTGCGCGATGCCACCACCATGGTTCACGCCAATGCGCATCACATGGCAACCGTGATCGAGCCGATCGGGCCGGCGATCGCGCGGATCAAGGCGGCTGGCAGCGAGGTCGTCGCGATCAAGCGGCTGTCGAAGTGACTTTGTAGGATGGGTAGAGCGCAGCGAAACCCATCGCTGCACGGCGGCGTCGTTAGCGTGATGGGTTTCGCTGCGCTCTACCCATCCTACTGAAGAATTACGTCGCCACCGCTCCGTTCCCCGCCGTCTCCAACCGGAACGCCGCCGCGAACAGCGCGCGGGTGTAGTCGGTCTTCGGGTTCTTGAACAATTCCGCCGCCTGACCTTCCTCGACAACCTTGCCGCCGCGCATCACGATGAGGTGGCTGGCGAGCGAGGCGACGACACGCAAATCGTGCGAGATGAACATGTAGGTCAGCTCGCGCTTGCGCTGGAGATCGCGCAACAGATCGACCATTTGCGCCTGGAACAGCATGTCGAGCGCGCTGGTCGGCTCGTCCAGTACGACGAAATCAGGCTCCAGCACGATCGCGCGCGCGATCGAGATGCGCTGACGCTGGCCGCCGGAGAATTCGTGCGGATAGCGGAAGCGCGTCTCCGGATTGAGTCCGACATCCTCGAGTGCCTTGACGACGCGCGCCTCGCGTTCCTCGCGCGAGAGCGTCGGCTGATGCACGGACAGGCCCTCGGCGATGATGTCGGCGACCGACATGCGCGGTGAGAGCGAGCCGAACGGATCCTGAAACACGATCTGCATGTCGCGCCGGAAGGGACGCATCTCCTTGAAGCGCAGCCCCTGGATGTCGTTGCCTAAGAACACGATGCGCCCGTTCGAGGAGATCAGCCGCAGCAGCGCCAGCCCCAGCGTCGTCTTGCCCGAGCCGGATTCGCCGACGACGCCCAGCGTCTCGCCCTTGCGTACGGCGACGCTGACGCCGTCGACCGCCTTGATGTGGCCAACCGTCTTGCGCATCAGGCCGCGCTTGATCGGGAACCAGACCTTGAGATCATTGGCTGACATCACCACCGGCGCATTCGGTTGCGGCGGCGCCGGATCCGGCTTGGGCTCCGCCGCGAGCAGGTCGCGCGTATAGGGATGTTTCGGGGTCTTGAAGACCTGCTCGACCGGCCCCTGCTCGACGATCACGCCGCCCTTCATGACGCAAACGGTCTCGGCGATCCGGCGCACGATGCCGAGATCGTGGGTGATGAAGAGCAGGCTCATGCCGAGCCGCGAGCGGATCTCGGCGAGCAGCGCCAGGATCTGGGCCTGCACGGTGACGTCGAGCGCCGTGGTCGGCTCGTCCGCGATCAGGAGGTCGGGCTCGTTGGCGAGCGCCATCGCGATCATCACGCGCTGACGCTGGCCGCCGGAGAGCTGGTGCGGATAGCTGTTCAGCCGCGTCTCTGGATCGGGGATGCCGACCTGGGTCAAGAGCTCCAGTGTCCGCTTGCGCGCCTGCGCATTGCTGGTTGGATTGTGCAGCTGGATGATCTCGCCGATCTGCGCCTCGATCGTGTGCAGCGGATTGAGCGAGGTCATCGGCTCCTGGAAGATGATTGAGATGTCGCTGCCCCTGATCTCCCGCATCTGCTGCTCGGATCGGTCGATCAACTCCTGTCCCTTGAAGCGGATGCTGCCCGAGGGATGGGAGGCGTTCGGATAGGGCAGCAGCTTCAGGATCGAGAGCGCGCTGACCGACTTGCCGGAGCCGGATTCGCCGACCAGCGCGACGCATTCGCCGCGCTTGATCTGGAACGAGACCTTGTCGACCGCAAGCGTGGTGGCGCCGCCCTGGTGAAAGGCCACCGAGAGGTCGCGAACGGCGAGCAGGGGCTGGTTGATCGCATCCATGGCCTTACCTGAACGTCTTGCGCGGGTCGAAGGCATCGCGCACGGCTTCGCCGATGAAGATCAATAGCGACAGCATGATCGCGACCGAGAAGAAGCCGGAGAAACCAAGCCACGGCGCCTGCACATTGGCCTTGGCCTGCGAGAGCAATTCGCCGAGCGAGGGCGATCCCGGCGGCAGGCCGAAGCCGAGGAAATCGAGCGCCGTCAGCGTCATCACTGACGAGGAGACGATGAAGGGCAGGAAGGTCATGGTCGCGACCATCGCGTTAGGCAGCAGGTGGCGGAACATGATCAGAGGATTGGAGACGCCGAGCGCACGTGCCGCCTGGACGTATTCGAAATTGCGCCCGCGCAGGAATTCGGCCCGCACGAGGCCAACCAGCGAGACCCAGGAGAATAGCAACAAGATGCCGAGCAGCACGAAGAAGCCCGGCACCAGCACCGAGGACAAGATCAGGAGAAGATACAGCGATGGAATCGCGGTCCAGATCTCGATGAAACGCTGGAAGATCAGATCGACCCAACCGCCGAAGTAGCCCTGCACTGCACCCGCCGCGATGCCGATGACCGACGACACGATGGTGAGGCAGAGACCGAACAGCACCGAGATGCGGAAGCCGTAGATCAGTCGCGCCACCACGTCGCGCCCCTGATCGTCGGTGCCGAGCCAGTTGTATTCGAGATCGCGGCAGCTCTTCAGTCCCTTCTTCTCCACCACCGGCTTGCACTGCTTCTCCGTCAGCATCCAGGTCGGCGGCGACGGCGCCGGCGTCGGCAGGTCGAGATTGTGGGTATCGTAGGAGTAACGGATCAGCGGCCAGACGATGCTGCCACCCTTGTCCTTGATCAGCTTCTGCAAGTAGGGGTCGCGGTAGTCGGCCGCCGTCTCGAAATCGCCGCCGAAGGTCGTCTCCGAATAGGTGACGAAGGCCGGCCAATAGAGACGACCATCGAACTTGATCAGGAAGGGCCGATCGTTTGCAATCAGCTCGGCGAACAGCGAAATCACGAACAGGCCGATGAATATCCAGAACGACCAGTAGCCGCGGCGGTTGGCCTTGAAGTTCTGCCACCGCCGCTTGTTGAGCGGTGAAGGCACGAAGGGCTTGCGCGTGATCGGAACGGCATCGCCGAGCGGCGACTTCGCTGTTGTCTCGATCGGCGTCGGCGCGGTGATCGTCATCAGACCTCCCGTGCCTCGAAATCGATCCGGGGGTCGATCCACATATAGGTCAGGTCGGAGATCAGGTTGATCACGAGTCCGACCAGCGAGAAGATGTAAAGCGTGCCGAACACCACGGGATAATCGCGGTTGAGCACGCTCTCGAAGCTGAGCAGCCCGAGCCCGTCCAGCGAGAAGATGGTCTCGATCAGAAGCGAGCCGGAAAAGAAGGCGTGGATGAATGTCCCGGGAAAACCTGCGATCACGATCAGCATGGCGTTGCGGAAGACGTGGCCGTAGAGCACCCGGTTCTCGCTGCAGCCCTTGGCACGCGCGGTCATGACGTACTGCTTGCGAATCTCGTCCAGGAACGAGTTCTTGGTCAGGAACGTCATCGTGGTGAAGGCACCTAGCCCCATGGCGATCAGCGGCAGCGTCAGGTGCCAGAAATAATCGACGATCTTCCAGTACCAGGGAAACTGCGACCAGCCGTCCGAGGTCAGTCCGCGCAGCGGGAACCAGTTGAAGAAGGAGCCGCCGGCAAACAGGATGATCAGCAGGATCGCGAACAGGAAGCCGGGGATGGCATAGCCCAGCACGAGCACCGTCGAGGTCCAGGTGTCGAACCGCGCCCCGTCATTCACGGCCTTACGAATGCCGAGGGGGATCGAGATCAGATAGGTCAAAAGTGTCAGCCAGAGGCCCAGCGAGATCGAGACCGGCAGCTTTTCCTTGATGAGCTGCAGAACGCTGACGTCGCGAAAATAGCTCTTGCCGAAATCGAAGCGGGCGAAGTTCCACACCATCAGCAGGAAGCGTTCCGGCGCCGGCTTGTCGAAGCCGAACTGCACCTCCAGCTTCTTGATGAAATCGGGGTCGAGGCCCTGCGCGCCGCGATATTTCGAGTTGACGGCATCGCCGCCGGCACCGACCTGCCCGGGAGCGCGCTGCGCAAAATCGCCGCCGCCCGATATGCGCGAGGTACCGCCGGTGTCGGCGCCCGAGAGCTGCGCGATCACGCGCTCGACCGGACCGCCCGGCGCGAACTGCACGACGACGAAGGAGACGAAGAGTATCCCGAGCAGGGTCGGGATCATCAGCAAGAGGCGGCGGGCGATATAGGCGCTCATGGCTATTTTGCCTGCTCGAGCTTGGCCGCCTTGGCGGGCTCATACCACCAGATGTCGGGCGCGCCGACGCCGTTGGCATAACGCGGCAACCTCGGTGGATGGCCGAACTGGTCCCAATAGGCCAGCCGATGCGTCTTGTTGTACCATTGCGGTACCCAGTAGCGGCCGGCGCGGAACAGCCGATCGAAGGCGCGGCAGGCGACGGTCAGCTCTTCGCGGCTGTCGGCCGCCATGATCTTCTCGATCATGGCGTCGATCGCCGGACTGGCGACGCCAGCGAGATTGTACGAGCCCTTGGTGTTCGCGACCTGCGAGGAGAAGAACGCCCGCATGGCATCGCCCGGCGTCGCCGACATGCTGAAGCGCTGGATGGTCATGTCGTAATCGAAATCTTCCTGCCGGGCCTTGTGCTGTACGGCATCGACGAGGCGCACGCTCGCTTCGATGCCGAGTGTCGCGAGATTCTTGATGTAAGGCGCGTGGTGCGGCTGGAACGAGGGCTCATCCAGCAGGAACTCGATCTTGAACACCTCCCCGTTCGGCAGCACCCGCTTGCCGTCCTTGATGGGTACGCCGGCGTCGGTCAGCAATTGCTGCGCCTTGCGGAGCAGGCTTCGATCCTGACCGGAGCCGTCGGAGGTCGGCGGCATGAACGGCGCCGCAAACACCTCGTCGGGAACCTGGCCGCGAAACGGCTCCAGCAGTTTCAGCTCTTCTGGCGAAGGCGGCGCGTTGGCCGCCATGAGGTCCGAGTTCTGGAACGGCGACACCGTACGGGCATAGGCGCCGTACATGATGGTCTTGTTGGTCCATTCGAAATCGAAAGCGTTGATCAGGGCCTCGCGCACGCGTGGGTCTTTGAATTTGTCGCGCCGCGTATTGATGAACCAGCCCTGCGCGCCGGACGGCGTATCGTCGGGCACGACCTCCATCTTGACCCGGCCATCCTTCACCGCGGGGAAGTCATAGCGCGTGGCCCAGATACGCGAGGTGAACTCCTCGCGATAGAGATAGCTCTTGCCGGTAAAGCCCTCGAAGGCGACATCGCGGTCGCGATAGAATTCGTAGCGGACGACATCGAAATTGTAGCTGCCGCGGCAGGGCGGCAGATCGGCGGCCCACCAGTTCTTCACACGTTCGAACTCGATGTAACGATTGACCTCGAACCTGCCGACCTTGTACGGACCCGAGCCGAGCGGAATGTCCAGAGACGATTCATCGAACGGGCGGGAGGCGTAGTACGCCTTCGAGAAGATCGGCAGGCTGGCGACATAGAGCGGCACGTCGCGCGCGCGTCCCTTGGCGAAGGTGACGACGAGCGTCGCATCGTCGAGGGCTTCCGCACTGACCATGTCGCGCATCTGCACGATGATCAGCGGATGCCCCTTGGTCTTCAGCGTCGTCAGCGAAAAAGCCGCATCGTGGGCAGTGAGCCTGGTCCCGTCGTGGAATTTCGCCTCGGGCCGCATCGTGAAGCGGTAGACCAGCTTGTCCGGCGATATCTGCACGGATTTGGCTGCCAGCCCGTACATTGCGTCGGGCTCGTCGGCTGCCCGGACCATCAGCGGCGAGAACGTCATGTCCATGCCTTGTGCGCCGTCGCCTTTCAGGATGAAGGCGTTGAGCGAGTTGAAGGTCTGGTAGGACTGGTTATACGACCTCGTCGATGGGATGAGCGAGAACGTGCCGCCTTTCGGCGCGTCGACATTGACGTAATCGAAATGACGGAAGCCGGCGGGATATTTGAGATCGCCGAATGCCGACATGCCGTGCGCCTCGGTCGCCGCTTCCGATGCCCGCGCGCCGCGCAGCAGCGGCGTGCCGAGTGACGCTCCGAGGGCGCCGCCAACACCCAAGACCAGCACATGGCGGCGTGACATCTGCGTCATGCGGGGATTGTCCTTCACGATTTTCTTGCTATCCGTGCCGCCTTCTCCGTGTCGTACCACCAGATGGACGGGAAACCGGACTGACCATATTTCGGCAGTTCCGCCGGCCGTCCGAACCGATCCCAGCGCGCGGTGCGAACCTTGTTGTAGGTCCATTGCGGCACGACGTAGTGATTCCACAGCAGCACACGATCGAGCGCCTTGGTGGCCGCGACGAGATCGTCGCGATCAGTGGCGTAGATCACCCGCTCGATCAGCTTGTCGACAGCCGGGTTCTTGATGCCGGCGATGTTGCGCGAGCCGGCGATGTCGGCCGACTTGGAGGACCAGAACTCGCGCTGCTCGTTGCCTGGCGATTGCGACTCGCCCCAGGAGTTCGTCACGATATCGAAGTCCCACTCGCGCGTTCTGTTCTCATATTGGGTCGGATCGACCGTCCGAACGCTCACGGCGATGCCGAGCCGCTCCAGCGACGGCTTGTAGAACAGCGTAATTCGTTCGAAGCTGGGATCGGAGTTGAGCAATTCCAGCGAGAACTGAGCGCCGGACTTGACGTCGATCAGCTTGCGGTCGCGCACCTCGTAGCCGGCCTCCTTGAACAGGCGCAGCGCCTCACGCAAATTGTCACGCACCGCTTCCGGATTGCCCCCGACCGGATTGGTGTAGGCCGTCGTGAAGACCTCGGGCGGCACCTGGGCGCGAACGGTCTCGAGAATTTCGAGCTCCTTGCCCTGCGGCAATCCGGTCGCCATCAGCTCCTCGATGCCGTCGAAATAGCTGCTGATGCGCTTGTACTGGCCGTAGAAGATCTGCTTGTTCATCTCCTCGAAATCGAACGCGTAGTTGAGCGCACGACGCACGCGCGGGTCGCTGAACTTGGCGCGCCGCAGGTTCGGCACGAAGGCCTGCATCACGCCGGAGCTGCGATTGACGAACTCCTCGAGAATCACCCGCTTTTCGGTCACCGCCGGGAAATCATAGGCGGTCGCCCAGCTCTTCGCGCTGTTCTCGGTGCGCCAATCGACCTGGTCGGCCTTGAAGGCCTCGATCGCAACGGTGCCGTCGCGAAAATATTCGTAACGCAGCTCGTCGAAATTGTTGCGGCCCACATTGATGGGAAGATCGCGGCCCCAATAGTCCTTGACGCGCTCCAGCGCGATCGACCGTCCTGCAACAAATTCCTTGACCCTGTAGGGACCCGAACCGAGCGGCATCTCCAGCGTCGTCGTGGAGACGTCGCGCTTGCGGCCCTGCCCGTCCGTTCCCTCCCACCAATGCTTCGGCAGGACGATCAGCTGTCCCACGATCTGCGGCAGCTCGCGGTTGCCGGGGGCGTCGAACACGAACTTCACGTCACGCTCGCCGACCTTCTCGGCCTTCACCACATGGCTGTAATAGGCCGAGTACATCGGGTGGTGCTTCTTGAAGGAATCGAGCGAGAAGATCACGTCCTCCGGCGTGACGGGCCTGCCGTCGTGCCATTTCGCCTGCGCGCGCAGGCGATAGGTGACGAAGGAGAAATCATCGGGATGGCTGACCGCCTCGGCCAGCGCGCCGTATTCGGTCGAGACCTCGTCAAGCGACTGCGTCAGGAGCGATTCATAGATGAATGCGACGGCACCGGCGACCTGCCCCTTCACACCCGACACGACGATATTGAAATTGTCGAACGTGCCGACGGCGATCTGGCGCGCGACACCGCCTTTGGGCGCGTCCGGATTGACGTAGTCGAAGCGCTTGAAGTCGGCGGGATACTTGACCTTCCCGAACAGCGACAACGCGTGGCGCCAAGGTAGCTCATTGGCGGATTGCGCCCGCGCCGCGCCGACGACGGGAACGCCCGCGACGGAACCAAGGGCTGGAAGCGCTGCCGCGGCAGTGCCGGTGAGCAGGAGATCGCGTCGGGTAATGGCCAATTCAACATCCCTGTCTTGAAGGAGGCTACTCCTTTAAGTTCCCAATATAGGCGAGGTTTCGACCGAATATGTTGCTTTTTCCTCATCTTCAAAGCCCGGCCGGCCTATCGGATGCGGCCAAACGCCCCGCTAACGTCGCCGCGAGGCCCGGATAAGGAAACGGCCAGGCTTTTCAGCCTGGCCGCATATTCCAGCATCGGTCTTGAGACCCTATTTTGACGCCGTCGGCAGCGGCTGAGGTTTCTCCGACTGCGAATTCAGATAGGCGATGATATCGGCACGCTCGGAATCCTTGGCAACACCGGCAAAGCCCATCGCGGTGCCCGGAATGAAGCCCTTCGGATTGGCGATGAACTTGTTGAGGTCATCGAAGCTCCAGTTGCCGCCCTTGGCCTTGATGGCGGCCGAGAAGTTGAAGCCACCACGGCCCTGGCCCTTGGGCTCGCCAACGACGCCATAGAGGTTCGGACCGACCCGGTTCGGGCCGCCCTTCTCGAAGGTGTGGCAGGCGCCACACTTCTTGGCGGCCGCGGCGCCCTTCTCGACGGAGGCGGTTTGGAGCAGCTTTTCGATCGGTTCGGACGGTGCGGCGGCAGCGGCGCCCTCCTTGCCGGAGCCGGCGTCTTGCTTGACTGCGATCTCGAAGCCCGGCTTTTCCGGCATCTTGGGGGAGAACAGCGCACTCGCGGCGAAGCTCGTCACCAGCAGGAAGAGACAGGTGCCGAGCACGGCACCGAGAATCTTGTTGAGTTCGAAAGAGTCCATTTCCGGCCAGGCCCCACCGCAAGAAGGAAACAGCGGCCCAGACGGCCGCCAGGACGAGCCTCGGGAGAATCAATCGTTCCTTATTGTTTCCCCGAGTTTTGCCATTGAGATATCGGTTTGCCCGGGGTCTGGCAACCCGTATAAGCGACCCGCCTTCAGGCTCGTCCCCATCCCATTTCCCGGTGCGGAAAACGCTCCGCTTTCAGGCTCTTGACCTCAGACCTTTGAACCCGATGATCGATCCCCGCATCCTGGTGCTGATCCCGGCTCGCATGGCCGCCACCCGCCTGCCCGGCAAGCCGCTCGCCGATATCGCGGGACTGCCGATGATCGTGCATGTGCTGCGCCGCGCCGAGGCCGCAGCAATCGGCAGGGTCGCGGTGGCCACCGACACCGACGAGATCGCTTCGGTCGTGACCGCCCATGGCGGCGAGGCCGTGATGACCCGCGGCGACCACCCCTCCGGCTCCGACCGCATCCACGAGGCCATGCAGAAGCTCGATCCCGAGGGCAAGGCCGAGATCGTGGTCAATGTCCAGGGGGATTTCCCGACCATCACGATCGACAACATCCGCGAGGTGCTGCCGCCGCTGCAAGACCCGGCCGTGGACATCGCGACGCTGGCCTCGCGGATCCACACCGAGGAAGAGGATCTCGCCCCAAGCGTGGTGAAGGCGATCGGAACCTCGGTTGGCGGCAGGCGGATGCGCGCACTTTATTTCACCCGCGCGACCGCCCCGACCGGCGACGGACCGCGTTACCACCATATCGGCCTCTATGCCTTTCGCCGCGCCGCGCTGGAGCGCTACGTCTCTCTTCCGCCGTCTCCGCTGGAATTGCAGGAGAAGCTCGAGCAGCTCCGGGCCCTTGAGGCCGGAATGCGCATCGATTTCACCATCGTCGACACCGTGCCCCGCGGGGTCGATACGCCGGCGGACCTCGAAACCGCGCGCAGCATCCTTTCCAAATCCTGAGCCGCTGCTACAAGGCCGATCAGGAGCACTTCAAGACATGAGCAAGATGAAGATCGCATTCCAGGGCGAGCCTGGCGCCAATTCCCACATCGCCATCGTCGAGGCCTATCCCGACGCCGAGCCGATGCCCTGCGCCACATTTGAAGACGCGCTGTCGGCGATCTCGTCGGGCGAGGCCGATCTCGGCATGATCCCCATCGAGAATTCGGTCGCGGGCCGCGTTGCCGACATCCATCACCTCCTGCCGGCGTCCGGCCTCTTCATCGTCGGCGAATGGTTCTTGCCGGTCCGGCATCAGCTGATGGCGGTGAAGGGGACCAAGCTCGAAGACATCAAGAGCGTCGAGAGCCATGTGCACGCGCTCGGCCAGTGCCGGCGCATCATCCGCAAGCTCGGCATCAAGCCGATCGTGCATGCCGATACCGCCGGCAGCGCCCGCGACATCTCGGAGCGCAAGGACAAGACGGTGGCCGCGATTGCCTCGCGCCTTGCTGCAAAGATCTACGGTCTCGACATCCTCGCCGAGGACATCGAGGACGAGGCCCACAACACCACGCGCTTCGTCGTGCTGGCGCGCGAGCCGAAATGGGCGCCCCAAGGCACCGGGCCGCTCGTCACGACTTTTGTTTTCCGGGTGCGCAATTTGCCGGCGGCGCTCTACAAGGCGCTCGGCGGCTTCGCCACCAACGGCGTCAACATGACCAAGCTCGAGAGCTACATGGTCGACGGCAATTTCTTCGCCACGCAGTTCTATGCCGACGTCGACGGCCATCCCGATGACAAGGGCCTCGCCTTCGCCATCGAGGAGTTGAAATTCTTCTCGCGCGAATTCCGCATAGTCGGCGTGTATCCGGGCCATCCGTTCCGCGCGACGTTCAGCGAGGCGCAGGATTGATAACTGTCGTTCCGGGGCACGCGAAGCGTGAACCCGGAACCTCGAGATTCTCGGGTGCGCAAGTGCGCACCTGAGTTCGATGCTTTGCATCGCCCCGGAATGACAATCATTCGGTTAAGCTATCTGTCTTCGCCGCTCCGAATGCCGCCGCCAGCAGCGAGTACGACTTCTTTCGCGCCTCGTGGTCATACACCGCAGTGATCACCATCAGCTCGTCCGGCTTGCTCGCGTAGATCAGCGGCTGCAGCTTCTTCAGCACCGTCGCGGGGCTGCCGACGAACAGGCGCGAGCGGTTGCGCAGGATCGAGGTGCGCTCGGCGTCCGTATACGGATAGGCCATCGCCTCCTCGACGCTCGGCAGCGGCAGATATTGACCGCGGTCTCGGCGAAGGCGGTTGAGATCGAAGGACGAGGCGAGCCTTTCGGCCTCCTCGTCGGTATCGGCCGCGATGACGGCGACCGCGAGAATGGCATGCGGGCTTGCACGCCAGGCCGAGGGCTGAAAGCGATTGCGGTAGTGCACCATCGCATCGATCGCGTCGTGGGACGCGAAATGATGGGCGAAGGCGAAGCCCATGCCGACCTGCGCGGCCAATTCCGAGGAATAATCGCTGGAGCCAAGCAGCCAGATCGGCGGCAGGGCGGTGTCGTCGGGCATCGCGACGACGTTGTTGTAGGGGTGCCCTGCGGGGAATTCGCGCGTCTCCCACAGGATCAGCTCGTGCAGCCGTTCCAGGAAATCGTCGCCCTCGCGGCGGTCGAGCCGGCTCCGCAGCGCATACGCCGTGGCGCCGTCGGTGCCGGGGGCACGGCCGAGACCGAGATCGATCCGGCCGGGAAACAGTGCCTCCAGCATCTTGAAGCGCTCGGCGACGACCAGCGGCGCATGGTTGGGCAGCATCACCCCGCCGGAACCGACGCGGAGGTGCTTCGTTACCGCCGCGATCTGGCCGATCATCAGGTCAGGCGCGGGGCTCGCGACGGAGGCGAGATTGTGATGCTCGGCGAGCCAGTAGCGGACATAGCCGAGGCCATCCACGTGACGCGCCAGATCGATGCTGTTGCGCAGCGCCGCGGCGGGCTTGGTGCCTGTTGTGACGACGGAGAGGTCAAGGACGGAGAGCGGGATCATGGCAGCCTAACGTAATGGAGGCGGTCGGGGCGGCAATGGGCAGGCTGCACAGGCCTGACGTGAACAGCAGGCGGGGCACGTCAGCGGCTCATGTTGGGCCAATTACTGCCTGTTAGTACACTGCTTCGCCTTGCCCACCACGAAATTGGGTGCAGGAAAGGCGATCTATGTACAAAAATTCTTTTGATTGCAATACTTTAAGCAAAATGAGCAATCTTCCCACTAGAAGTCTGATTCACGACAATATCTGTCTTTCTGCGCCTAAATGGGCAACTTCCCATCCATGATGGGCTGTCGACCAGAGGGCCTTTGCCGTATTTTAGCTCTCCGACGCTAGACCCGATCGCGGGCCTAAATTGGAGTGAGTGGCGCCATGACTGACCTGACCACGCCTGCGACAGCCGACCGGCAGGACGTGCACCTGAAGCGGCCCGCGATCTCCTTCGAGTTCTTTCCGCCGAAGACGGAAGAGATGGAGCGCAATCTCTGGGAGACCATCAACCGGCTCGCCCCGCTCGAGCCGAAATTCGTCTCGGTGACCTATGGCGCCGGCGGCTCGACCCGGGAGCGCACCCATTCGACCATCACGCGCATCCTGCAAGAAACCGCGCTGCTGCCGGCCGCGCACCTGACCTGCGTCGGAGCCTCCCGCGGCGAGATCGACGAGATCGTCGACCGCTATCACGAGGTCGGCGTCCGCCACATCGTGGCCCTGCGCGGCGATCCCGTCGGCGGCGTCGGCACGCCCTATACGAGCCATCCCGAGGGTTACCAGAGCTCGGCCGAGCTCGTCGCCGGGATCAAGAAGCGGCACGGCGACATCGAGGTCTCGGTATCTGCCTATCCCGAGAAGCACCCCGAAGCGCGCGACTTCGATGCCGATATCGACACGCTCAAGGCCAAGGTCGATGCGGGCGCGACGCGTGCGATCACGCAGGTGTTCTTCGACAACGATCTCTACTTCCGTTATCTCGACCGCGTGCGTGCGCGCGGCATCGACATCCCCGTAGTGCCGGGCATCATGCCCATGCACAACTTCAAGCAGGCTCGCAATTTCGTGACCCGTGCCGGCACCACAGTGCCCGACTGGTTCGCGGCGAAGTTCGAAGGCCTCGATGACGATGCCGAAACGCGCAAGCTGGTGGCCGCGACCGTCGCGGCCGGCCAGGTGCAGAAGCTCGCCAAGCACGGCGTCGACACCTTCCATTTCTACACCATGAATCGCGCCGACCTCGTCTTCGCGATCAGCCATTTGCTCGGCATTCGCGCCAAGAGCGCGCAGAAGGCGGCGTAAGAGAACATGACCGTGACCGTCTCTTCGAAGCGAACTGCCCTGCTCGACGCCGCGCGCGAGCGCATCCTGGTGCTCGACGGCGCCATGGGCACGATGATCCAGAATCTCCAGCTCGACGAGCAAGCCTTCCGCGGCGAGCGCTTCAAGAGCTTCCATCGCGACCTGCGCGGCAACAACGATCTGCTGATCCTGACCCAGCCGCAGGCGATCGAGGACATCCACGCCGCTTACTTGCGCGCCGGCGCCGACATCGTCGCGACCAACACGTTCTCGACGACCTCGATCGCGCAGGCCGATTACGACCTCACCGACATCGTCTACGAGATGGCGCGTGAAGGCGCCCGCCTCGCCGGCAATGCTGCACGGCGCGTCGAAGCCGAGGACGGCAAGCCGCGCTTCGTCGCCGGCGCCATCGGTCCCACCAACCGCACGGCCTCGATCTCGCCCGACGTTTCCAGTCCGGGCTACCGCGCCGTCACCTTCGACGATCTGCGCAAGTCCTATGGCGAGCAGATCCGCGGCCTGATCGACGGCGGCGTCGATCTCCTGCTGGTCGAGACCATCTTCGACACGCTCAACGCCAAGGCGGCGCTCTATGCGATCGCCGAGATCACCGAGGAGCGCGGCATTGACGTTCCCGTGATGGTGTCGGGCACCATCACCGACAAATCCGGCCGCCTGCTCTCGGGCCAGATGCCGGAAGCGTTCTGGAATTCGGTGCGGCACGCCAAGCCCGTCACCATCGGCTTCAACTGCGCGCTCGGCGCGGAAGACCTGCGCGCGCATATCGCCGATATCGGTCGTGTCGCCGACACGCTGGTCTGCGCCTATCCCAATGCCGGCCTGCCGAACGAGTTCGGCCAGTATGACGAAACGCCGGAATACATGGCGCGGCTGATCGGCGAGTTCGCGCGCGACGGTCTCGTCAACATCGTCGGCGGCTGCTGCGGCACCACGCCGGATCATATCGCGGCGATCGCGGCCGCCGTCGCCCCGCACAAGCCGCGCATCGTGCCGGAAATCACCCCGCGCCTGCGGCTCTCCGGGCTCGAGCCGTTCGTGCTGACGGATGCAATTCCGTTCGTGAACGTCGGCGAGCGCACCAACGTCACCGGTTCGGCCCGCTTCCGCAAGCTGATCACGGCCGGCGACTATACCGCCGCGCTCCAGGTCGCGCGCGACCAGGTCGAGAACGGCGCGCAGATCATCGACGTCAACATGGACGAAGGCCTGCTCGACTCTGAAGCTGCGATGGTGACCTTCCTCAACCTCGTCGCCGCCGAGCCCGACATCGCGCGCGTGCCGGTCATGGTCGATTCCTCGAAATTCTCGGTGATCGAAGCCGGCCTGAAATGCGTGCAAGGCAAGCCGGTCGTCAACTCGATCTCGATGAAGGAGGGCGAGGACAAGTTCATTCACGAGGCGCAGATCGCGCGCCGCCACGGCGCGGCCGTCGTCGTCATGGCATTCGACGAGGTCGGCCAGGCCGACACGTTCGCGCGCAAGACCGAGATCTGCAAGCGCGCCTACGACATCCTCGTGCACAAGGTCGGCTTCCCGCCGGAAGACATCATCTTCGATCCGAACATTTTCGCGATCGCGACCGGCATCGAGGAGCACAACAATTACGGCGTCGACTTCATCGAGGCGACGCGCTGGATCCGCCAGAACCTGCCGGGCGCGCATGTCTCCGGCGGTGTCTCCAATCTGTCGTTCTCGTTCCGCGGCAACGAGCCGGTGCGCGAGGCCATGCACTCGGTGTTCCTGTATCACGCCATCAAGGCCGGCATGGACATGGGCATCGTCAATGCCGGGCAGATGATCGTTTATGACGACATCGACCCTGAGCTGCGGCAAGTATGCGAGGACGTCGTCCTCAACCGCGACCCTGGCGCGTCCGAGCGGTTGCTCGCGCTCGCCGAGAAATTCCGCGGCAAGAAGACGGAAAGCAAGGAAGCCGATCTCGCCTGGCGCGAATGGCCGGTCGAGAAGCGGCTGTCGCATTCGCTGGTGCACGGCATCACCGAATTCATCGAGCAGGACACGGAGGAAGCCCGCAAAACCTCCTCGCGCCCGCTCGACGTGATCGAGGGACCGCTGATGGCCGGCATGAACGTCGTCGGCGACCTCTTCGGCGACGGCAAGATGTTCTTGCCGCAGGTGGTGAAGTCCGCACGCGTGATGAAACAGGCCGTCGCCTACCTGATGCCGTTCATGGAGGAGGAGAAGGCGCGCAATCTCGCCAGCGGCGTCAGCACCGAGGGCTCCTCGTCGGCCGGCAAGATCGTGCTCGCGACGGTGAAGGGCGACGTCCACGACATCGGCAAGAACATCGTCGGCATCGTGCTCCAGTGCAACAATTTCGAGGTCATCGACCTCGGCGTGATGGTGCCGGCGGCCAAGATCGTCGAGACCGTGAAAGCGGAGAAGGCCGACATCGTCGGGCTCTCCGGCCTGATCACGCCCTCGCTCGACGAGATGGCGTTCTTCGCCGGCGAATTGCAGCGCGAAGGCTTGAGGCTGCCGCTCTTGATCGGGGGCGCCACCACCAGCCGCGTGCATACGGCCGTCAAGATCGACCCGAGCTATCGCGCCGGCCCGGTCGTGCATGTCAACGACGCCAGCCGTGCGGTCGGCGTCGCCTCCGCGCTGCTCTCGCCGGAAAGGCGCGAGACCTATGCGGCCGAGGTGCGGGCCGAATACGCAAAAATATCGGAGGCGCATCTGCGCGCGCAGGCCGACAAGAAGCGGCTGAAGCTCGCTGATGCCCGCGCCAACCGCGTGCCGGTCGATTTTGCAAAGAACAAGCCGGTGAAGCCAACCTTCCTCGGCACCAGGAGCTTCGACGATTACGACCTCGCCGAGCTGGTGCCCTATATCGACTGGACTCCGTTCTTCCAGACCTGGGAGCTCGCCGGACGCTTCCCCGCCATTCTCGATGATGCCAAGGTCGGCGAGGTCGCGCGCTCGCTCTATGACGATGCGCGCAAGATGCTCGACACTATCGTCAAGGAGAAGTGGTTCAGGGCGCGCGCGACGATCGGCTTCTGGCCGGCCAATGCGCAATGCGACGACATCGTGCTCTATGCCGACGATAACAGGACCGAAAGCATCGCGACGCTGCACACGCTGCGCCAGCAACTGGAGAAGCGCGAGGGCCGTTTCAACGCCGCACTGTCCGACTTCATCGCGCCTCCAGGCGTGCCGGATTACATCGGCGGCTTCGTCGTCACCGCAGGGATCGGCGAGGATGCAGTTGCCGACCGCTTCAAGATGGCCAACGACGACTATTCCTCGATCCTGTGCAAGGCGCTGGCCGACCGTCTCGCCGAGGCGTTTGCCGAGCGCATGCACGCCCGCGTGCGGCGCGAGTTCTGGGCCTATGCACCGAACGAGTCGCTCTCCAGCGAGGAGCTGATCCTGGAGAAGTACTCTGGCATCCGCCCTGCGCCCGGCTATCCCGCGCAGCCTGATCATACCGAGAAGGCGACGCTGTTCGAGCTGCTCGATGCGGAGGCCACCGCCGGCGTGAAGCTGACCGAGAGCTTTGCGATGTGGCCGGGCAGCAGCGTGTCCGGCCTCTATTTTGCCAGCCCCGAAAGCTATTATTTCGGCGTCGGCAAGATCGAGCGCGACCAGGTCGAGGACTACGCCGCGCGCAAGGGCATGAGCGTCGCGGAAGCCGAGCGCTGGCTCGCGCCGGTGCTGAATTACATCCCGTCGCAGGACAAGCTGCTTGCCGCCACGCCGGCGAACGACGAGATACCGAAAGACCTCGCCTCGCATCCGCCGGGCTGCACCTGCGCGGTGCACCTCGTCTGGCAGAAAAAGCGCGCCGGCGCGGGGTAAGCGCGCCTGTAAAACAAAAGTAGAGAAAACAACCCCATGCACAGTAGCGATGGGGTTGAAATGGTTTGAGAATTTTCGGTCTTGCCGAAATCCCGTTGCGGCGTCGGGCAAAACAGGGGTATTATGGCATCATCGGGTGCTGTGGCCCCTGGCGGATAGGTGCCGCCCTCACCTTGCTCTCGGTCTCGTGCCCCGGACGCTGCGCAGCACGAAGTGATGCGCTGCAGAGCCGGGGCCCACGTCTCCCAGCAATCCGTGCCGCCTGGGTCCCGGCTCTGCGGCCGGGACACGAGAGCGCTTCATCCCTTCGGCGGAGCCAGCGGCTGCACGATCTCCTTGAACGGGGCCAGTGCCTCGCAGCGCTCGCTATGGGCCGCGAGCGCGGGATAGCGCGGGCCATCGAACAGAAGCGGATGGGCTTCGCGGGTGAAGCGGACGACGCATGCCACGGCGATATCGGCGTGGCCGATGCGGTCACCCAGCCAATACGGCGTCGTCACCTTGGCGCGCTCGGCCTCGAGCACCTTCAGCACGTCCGCGATCTGCGCCTGGCAGCGCTCGACCCACAGCGCGAGTTGCTCCTTCCGCAGCACGCGCTCGTAGAGCAGGCTGACCGCCTTGTCGCCGAGGCCGGAGGCGAGCGCGCAGATGCGCAGATGCCTGCGCCGCTCGGTGCCGCCGCGCGGCAGCATGGCCTTGTCCGCGCCGACGAGGTCGTCGAGATAATCGAGGATGATCATGCTCTCGATCAGCGCCTCGCCGTCGTCGAGCACCAGGGTCGGTACCCGGCGCAGCGGATTGTAGGGCGCGATCTTGTCGGCATCGCCGAAGGTCGACCATGGCTTGTGCTCGAAGGCGAGCCCATAGAGCCGCAGCGCAATCGCGACGCGACGGACGAAGGGGGAGTCGTATTGGCCAATCAGGAACATGGTATACCTCTCGTCGTTGCCGGGCTTGACCCGGCAATCCATCTTTCCTCAGACTAGAGAACGATGGATGCCCGGATCAAGTCCGGGCATGACGGAGCTGGACGCGGAGCGCGTATGACGCAACGACTTGCACTGGTCACACTCGGACTTTCTTTGCTCAGCCCGCACGTCGCCCAGGCCCAGGAGCGCCCGATCGGCTTCCTGACGCCGTCGAAGAACATCGCCTGCCAGTTCTTCACCGACAACGGTCAGGGCGTGCTCCGCTGCGACATCATGAACATAGACGCGCGCCCGCGCCGGCCCGCCGATTGCGAGCTCGATTGGGGCCACGCCTTCGAGATGAGCGCGAAGGGCGCGGCAGGCCGCATCTGCGCGGGTGATACCGTGATGGACACGTCGCTGCCGGTGCTGGCCTATGGCGAGGTGTGGCAGCGCGGGGGATTTACGTGCCGTTCGGAGCCGACGGGGCTGACGTGCTTCAATGCGATGCAGCGGGGGTTTTCGCTGGCACGGGGGAAGCAGGAGGTGTTTTGAGATCGTAGAACGGCAGCGCAGACTCCCGTCATTGCGAGCGCAGCGAAGCAATCCAGAATCTCTCCGTGCGGACACTCTGGATTGCTTCGTCGCAAGGGCTTCTCGCAATGACGGTGAGGAGGCAGCGGCGCACTATTCAATGATCGGCACATGCTTCGCCGCATCGCGCGGCGCTGTCCCATCAAGCCGCGGATCGTCGGCAATTTCGATCTGGCGGCGGAAGGGGCGGAAGCCGGAGCGCTGGTAGAAGGCGACGGCGGCGGGATGGTCGAGGGTGCAGGTGTGGACCCAGACGCGGCGGATGTCGCGAGACCAGGCCAACTCCAGAGCGCGGTTCATCAGGAAGCGGGCGGCGCCGGTGCCGATCAAGGGTGCGGTGACGCCGAAAAAGGCCAGCTCGCATTGGCCGGGCCCGCGGAAATCGAGCTCGAGCAGGCCTTCGTCGCGGCCGTCGAGGGCGAGGGCGTAGACCTCGATGCCGGGCGCCTGGATGATGGCGGCAAGCTCGGCGTCCCTCATGCGGACGCGCGAGAACCACAGCCAGTCCTCACCGACGCGGCGGAAGAGATCGCGGTACCAATCGAGTTCGGGGGTCGCGACCTTGCGCAGGGTCCAGTTGCCCGGCGGATCGTCGCGGCGTGTCGGAGGCGCGGTCATCTCCAGATGGGTGACGACGGCGGCGATCTTGCCGGCGGGGACGTCGGAATAGCCGTCGGGGAGGATCATGGTTGGTTGGTCCATTTCATCGAAGGTGGTGGCTCCGAGCTGGCGCCACACACTCCGTCATTGCGAGCGAAGCGAAGCAATCCAGGATCCTTCCGCGGAGGGACTCTGGATTGCTTCGTCGCAAGAGCTCCTCGCAATGACGTGGAGAGAGTGCGTGTAGCCCTACCCCTCCCCCTCGTCACTCGCCAGCACGCCCTTCACCGCCCTTGCCCAGCCGGCGAGCTTCCGCTCGCGTGTGGCCTGGCTCATGTTCGGCTTGAAGCGGTGTTCGAGGCGCCAATTGTCGGCGAACTTGGTCGGCTCGGGATAGACGCCGGCCTGGAGGCCGGCGAGGTAGGCGGCGCCGAGCGCCGTGGTCTCCTGGATCACGGGGCGGTCGACCGGGGCGTCGAGGAGATCGGCGAGGCGCTGCATGGTCCAGTCGGAGGCGGTCATGCCGCCATCGACGCGGAGCACGACGCTGGCCGTTTCCGAGCTCGGCCAGTCCGCGCGCATCGCGGCCCAGAGATCGAAGGTCTGGTAGCAGACACTTTCGAGCGCGGCGTGGGCGAGCTCGGCGGGGCCGGTGTTGCGGGTAAGGCCGAACAGCGCGCCGCGCACCCTAGGATTCCAGTAGGGCGCGCCCATGCCGACGAAGGCGGGGACGAGATAGACGCTCTGCATCGAGTCGGACTGATCGGCAAGCGGGCCGGTTTCCGCCGCGTGCTTGATGATGCCGAGGCCGTCGCGCAGCCATTGCACCGCCGAGCCTGCGACGAAGATCGAGCCTTCGAGCGCGTAGGTGCGTTTTCCGTCGAGCTGATAGGCGACGGTGGTGAGCAGCTTGTTCTTCGACACCACCGGCGTGGTGCCGGTGTTGAGCAGCGCGAAACAGCCGGTGCCGTAGGTGGACTTCATCATGCCCGGGCGGAAGCAGGCCTGGCCGATGGTGGCGGCCTGCTGGTCGCCGGCGATGCCGGCGATGACGATGGGGCCGCCGAACAGATCGGGCGAGCTCTCGCCGAAGCGGGCGGAGGAATCCTTCACTTCGGGCAGCATCGAGCGCGGTACGCCGATGATCTCCAGGAGCTCGTCGTCCCATTCGCCGGTGTGGATGTTGAACAGCAGCGTGCGCGAGGCATTGGTGGCGTCGGTGGCGTGCACCTTGCCGCCGGTGAGGCGCCAGAGCAGGTAGCAATCGATGGTGCCGAACATCAATTCGCCGCGCGCGGCGCGGGCGCGGGCGCCGGGGACGTGGTCGAGGATCCAGGCGACTTTGGTGCCGGAGAAATAGGGGTCGATGATCAGGCCGGTCTTCTGCGAGATCACGGCCTCGCGGCCTTCTGACTTAAGTTTCGCGCAGATGTCGGCGGTGCGGCGGTCCTGCCAGACGATGGCGCGGTGCACGGCCTGGCCGGTGGCACGGTCCCACACCACCGTGGTCTCGCGCTGGTTGGTGATGCCGATCGCGGCGACGTCCTTTGCGGTGATGCCGGCGTGCTCGATCGCCTCGCGGGAGACCATCACGGTCGAGGTCCAGATATCCTCCGGCTCGTGCTCGACCCAGCCGGAGGCCGGAAAATGCTGCGGGAACTCCTGCTGCGCCTTCGCCGCGATGGAAATATCGCCGCGAAACACGATCGCGCGCGAAGAGGTCGTGCCCTGGTCGATGGCGAGGACGAAAGACATGGCGGCTTACCTTGGCGTTTTCTTTGAGCGTTTCCCCTGGAGGGGTCATTGTGTCGCGCCAAAGGGAGCGGATTGGAGGCGGAAGGTCAAGGCGAGATGATGGACGCTGCCTTCCCTTCTCCCCTTCTTGTGGGAGAAGGTGGCGCGAAGCGCCGGATGAGGGGTATGCTTCAGCGGATACAGCCGCAAAAGAGTCACACGCGGAGGGATACCCCTCACCCGTCTCGCCGCTACGCGGCGATCCACCCTCTCCCACAAGGGGAGAGGGAAGAAAAGCTACACCGCGGCCGTGGTCACGCCGCCGTCGATGACGATGGTCTGTCCGGTCATGAAGCTCGAGGCATCAGAGGCGAGGTAGGCGACGGCGCCGGCGATCTCGTCGGGCTCGCCGATGCGGCGGAGCGGCGTGGTGGCGGTGCGGCGCTTCAAATTGGCTTCGTCTTCCCAGAGCGCACGGGCGAAGTCGGTCTTGACGAGGCCGGGCGCGATGCAGTTGACGCGAACACCTTTCGGGCCCCATTCGCCGGCAAGCGAGCGGCACAGCGCGAAGTCAGCGGCCTTGGAGATGCCGTAGGCGCCGATCACGGTGGAGCCGCGCAGGCCGCCGATCGAGGAGATGATGATCACCGAGCCCTTGCCGCGCTCGGCCATTTGCGGGATCGCGAGCGCAGAGAGCCAGATGTTGCTCTTGACGTTCGAGCCCATGATCTTGTCGAAGGCTTCATCTGATATGTCGAGCAGCGGGCCGTAATAGGGATTCACTGCGGCGTTGCAGACGAGAATGTCGATCTTGCCGTAATGCTTGGTCGCGCCCGCGATCAGCGCCTCGACCTCGTTCTTGCGCGCGATGTTGCAGGGGATAACTGTTGCCTCGCCGCCGGCCGCGATGATGCCGTCGGCGACTTCCTTGCAGGCCTCGGCCTTGCGCGAGGAGACCACGACCTTGGCGCCGAGTTTCGCCAGGAGTTCGGCGGAGGAGCGGCCGATGCCGCGGCTGGAGCCGGTGACCACGGCGACCTTGCCGGTGAGATCGAACGGGGTGTTTTTCATTTGGTGTTGCTCCGCTGCTTCAACGGGGTCCGTCATTGCGAGGAGCGAAGCGACGAAGCAATCCAGACTGCCTCAACGGAAAGATCCTGGATTGCTTCGCTTCGCTCGCAATGACGATGTGGAGAGATCCCGGGTTCGCGCTACGCGCGCCCCGGGATGACGCCAAGGCGTCAGATCAACCCGCCTGCGTCGGCGACGCGGCGCTGGTGGTAGTCGGTGTCGCCGAACGTGTTCTCGATCATGGTGAGGCGCTTGAAGTAGTGGCCGATCTTCGCCTCCATGGTCATGCCGATGCCGCCGTGCAGCTGGATCGACTGCTGGCCGACGAACTTCGCCGACTTGCCGATCTGCACCTTGGCCGCGGCGATCGCATTGGCGCGCTCTTTGGCGTCCTCGAAATCGCCGGCCATGGTCGCGAACATCGACATCGAGCGCGCCTGCTCGGCGGCGACGAACATGTCGGAGGCGCGGTGCTGCAGCGACTGGAACGAGCCGATCGCGACACCGAACTGCTTGCGCGTCTTGATGTACTCGACCGTGGTCTTGAGCGACTCGTCCATCAACCCGACCGCCTCGGCGCAGAGCGCGATGCGGGCTTCGTCCACCACGCGCTCGATCAGCGCGAGCGAATCCTCGGGATTGCCGAGCACGGCATCCGCGCCGACCTCGACACCGGTAAAGGTGATGTCGGCGGCGTGCTGGCCGTCCTGGGTCGGATAGGACTTCTTCGCGATGCCCTTGGCGTTGGCCGGGACCAGGAACACGCCGATGCCGGTCTTGTCGCGGCGCTCGCCCCTGGTGCGCGCAGTGACGACAAGCGTGTCGGCATTCTCGCCGTTGATCACGACGAACTTTTCACCGTCGATCACGTAAGACTCGCCCTTCTTCTTCGCGGTCGTGGTGACGTCGAACAGATCGTAGCGCGAGTTCTTCTCCAGCTGCGCAAACGCCAGCGTCTTGCTGCCGTCGATGATCCCGGGCACGTGCGCGGCCTTTTGCGCATCGGTGCCGGCATGACGCAGGAAGCCGCCGCCGATCACGACCGTGGCGAGATAGGGCTCCAGCACCAGCGCCTTGCCGAGCGCTTCCATCACGATCATGGTCTCGACGCCGCCGCCGCCGAAGCCGCCATCGGCCTCGCTGAAGGGCAGACCGAGCAGGCCCTGCTCGGCGAGCTTGAGCCAGACCGTTTTGCTCCAGCCGCCCTTCTCCGCCATGTACTTCTTGCGCTGCTCGAAATCGTAGGAATCGGTCAAGAGGCCGTCGATGCTTTCCTTGAGAAGCCGCTGCTCCTCGTTCAGATCAAAATCCATGTTTCTCTACTCTCCCGGTATCTGATGTCGTCATGCCCGGCCTCGTGCCGGGCATCCACGTTCTTCGTGCCGCGACGCGTGGATGGCCGGGTCAAGCCCGGCCATGACGGCGAGTGTGTGGTGACTGGCTATGATCACAGCCCCAGCACCGCCTTGGCGATGATGTTGCGCTGGATCTCGTTGGAGCCGCCGTAGATCGAGACCTTGCGGTTGTTGAAGTAGCTCGGCGCGATCTGGGCGGTCCAGTCCATGGCTTCGTTCGAGCCGTCGTCGCCATGCACGTCGTAGGGCGCGGCGAACGGGCCGATCACTTCCATCAAGAGCTCGGTGGTGGTCTGCTGGATCTCCGAACCCTTGATCTTCAGCACCGACGAGGCCGGATTGGGCTTGCCCTTGCCGTGCTTGCCTTCGTCGGCGACGACGCGCAGCTGGGTGAGCTCGAGCGCCTTCAGCTCGATCTCGCAGGCCGCCAGCTTCTCGCGGAAGGCGGGATCCTGGATGATCGGCTTGCCGGCGGATTCGACCTTCGAGGCCAGATCCTTGATGCGGCGGATGCGCTCCTTGGAGACGCCGACGCGGGCGATGCCGGTGCGCTCATTGCCGAGCAGGAATTTGGCGTAGTCCCAGCCCTTGTTCTCCTCGCCGATCAGGTTCTCGTAGGGCACCTCGACGTCGTCGAAGAAGACCTCGTTGACCTCGCGGCCGCCGTCGATGGTCTGGATCGGGCGCACGGTGACGCCCTTCGACTTCATCGAGAACACGATGAAGGAGATGCCCATCTGCTTCTTGGCGTTGTTGTCGGTGCGGCAGAGGCAGAAGATCATGTCGGCGTGCTGGGCGAGCGTGGTCCAGGTCTTCTGGCCGTTGATGATCCACTTGTCGCCACGGCGCTCGGCCTTCGTCTTCAGCGAAGCAAGGTCGGAGCCGGAGCCCGGCTCGGAGAAGCCCTGGCACCACCAATCGTCGACATTGGCGATGCGCGGCAGGTACTTCTTCTTCTGCTCCTCGTTGCCGAAGGTGTAGATGACCGGACCGACCATGCTGACGCCGAAGGCGAGCGGCTGCGGCGCCGGATAGGACTGCAGCTCCTCGTTGAAGATGTAGTGCTGCACGCTGGTCCAGCCGGTGCCGCCATACTCCTTCGGCCAATGGCTGACGCCCCAGCCCTTCTTGTTGAGGATGCGCCACCACGTCACCATCTCGTCCTTGGAGAGGTGACGGCCCTCGACCAGCTTGCGCCGCGTATCCGGCGGCACGTTGTCGCGGAAGAACTGCCGCACTTCGTCGCGGAACGCCTGCTCTTCTTTCGTGAATGCGAGATCCATCGGATCCTCCTGTGAAACGTTACTTCATTTTCGTCATTGCGGGGGCATCGGCCGCGCGAAGCCCGGACGACGATTTCTGCTGCTGGCGCAATTCGTGGCGCGACAATTTCCCGACGGGCGTGCGCGGCAGATCATCGACGAACTCGACCGCGGCCGGCAGCTCATGCTTGCCCAGCTTGCCGGCCAGCTGCGCGCGCAGCTCCTCGAGCGAGAACGGCTTGGCCTCGGGCCTCAGCTTGATGAAGGCCTTGGCGGCCTCGCCGCGATAGGGGTCGGGAATGCCGAGCACGATCACCTCGTGCACGCCCGGGACGGTGTAGATCGCCTGCTCGATCATCTGCGGATAGACGTTGAAGCCGCCGGAGATGATCATGTCCTTCTTGCGGTCGACCAGGAAGAAATAGCCGTCCGCGTCCATGTAACCGATGTCGCCGGTGAGGAAGCGGCCGTCAACGAAGGCGTCCGTGGATCCTTCCGGCTTGTTCCAGTAGCCCTTGGTGACGTTCGGGCCCTTGATGCGGATCTCGCCGATCTCGCCCGGCGGCAGCACGCGCCTGGGATCGTCGAGCGCGACGATTTCGAGCTCGATGCCGGGCAGCATCAGGCCGATCGAGCCGGGCTTGTCCGGGCCGGTGGGCGGATGGCCGGTGCCGGGCGAGCAGGTCTCGGTCATGCCCCAGCCGCTCTTCAGCTTCTTGCCGACCTTGCGTTCGAAGAAGCTCGCGATCTCCACCGGCAGCGGCGCGCCGCCGGAACCGATGGCATTGAGCGAGGAGAAGTCGCGCTTGTCGAGATCGGGTAGCGCGGCGATCGCGATCCACATCGTCGGCACGCCGGGAAAATAGGTCGCGCGCTTGACCTCGATGTCGCGCATCACGGCTTCGACGTCGAAGCGCTGATGCAGCGAGATCAGATTGCCGCGGCGGAGCGAGGACAGCAGCACCACCGTGAGCGCGTAGATATGGAACAGCGGCAGCACGCAGATCACGCGCTCGATGACGTCGCCGCGGGCGGCGCGCGCCGGCTTGCCCCAGACGTCGTAGATCGACACCGCCGAGGTGAGATTGCCGTGCGTGAGCATCGCGCCCTTGGGCAGGCCGGTGGTGCCGCCGGTATATTGCAGCAGCGCGACGTCGTCGGCCGCGACGACAGGCCATTGCGCAGGCGCGGCGGCGCCTTCGACGAAAGCCGCGAAGGTGACGATGCGGGGATCGTCGGGGATCGCCGCCTGCGGCGTGCCGGCCTTGCCCCAATGATCGTCCTCGCAGACGACGAGCTTGTCGATCAGGCCCTTCTCCAGGAATTTCAGCGCGGTCGGCAGCAGGGCCTGGAGGTTGGAGGTGACGAGCAGGCGCGAGCCGGAATCGGTGATCTTGTGCGTCAGCGCGATCTCGCCGTCGAGCGGCGACAGATGCGCGATGCGGCTGCCCGCCTTCAGCGCGCCGAAGAAGCTGACGGGGTGATCGGGCGTGTTGCCGAGGAACAGCGCGACCGACGCGGCTTTGCCGATGCCTTCGCGCAGGAACGCCGCAGCGGCGCGATCGGCCAAGCTTGCGAGCTCGGTGTAGCTGATCGGACGGTCGCGGAACTCCAGCGCGGTCCGCGGGCCGTAATCGGCGGCGGCCTTCGCCAGAAGGTCCGGCAGCGTGCCCTGGACGATGGTGTCGTCCCACCGCACGCCCTCGGGGTAAAACTGTTCGCCGGGATGGGTCATGGAGGTCTCAAGTCCAACAATCGTCATTCCGGGGCGCCCGAAGGGCGAACCCGGAATCCATCAAGCAGCGCACCCAGAGGCGAAATGGATTCCGGGCCTGCGCCTTGCGGCGCATCCCGGAATGACGAGGGTTGGGACAAAGCTCCCATCACGCCGCTTTCGACTCGGCCGCGAGCGAGGCGAACGTCTTGCCCTCCGCAGCCAGCTTCTTCAGCAGCGGGGCGGGCTCGAGACCGGGGTCGTTGGTCTCCTTGGCGTAGAAGGCCAGGCGATCGGCGATGTGCTTGAGGCCGACGCTGTCGGCCCAGAACATCGGGCCGCCGCGGTAAATCGGCCAGCCATAGCCGTAGAGCCAGACCACGTCGATGTCGCTGGGACGCGCGGCGATGCCCTCTTCCAGGATCTTCGCGCCCTCGTTGATCATCGGATACATCATGCGCTCGAGGATCTCCTCGTCGCTGACGATGCGCTTCTTGCGGCCGAGACGCAGCAAGGTCTCGTCGATCAGCTTCTCGACGTCGGGGTCGGGCAGCGGCGCACGAGAACCCTGCTCGTACTTGTAATAGCCCTTGCCGGTCTTCTGGCCGAAGCGGCCGGCCTCGCACAGCGCGTCCGCGATCTCGGACTTGATGCCGCGATCTTTCCGCGAGCGCCAGCCGATGTCGAGGCCGGCGAGATCGCTCATCGCGAACGGGCCCATCGGCATGCCGAACTTGGTGACGACGGCATCGACCTGTTGCGGCAGCGCGCCCTCGAACAGCAGCTTTTCCGACTGCTTGCCGCGCTGGGCAAGCATGCGGTTGCCGACGAAGCCGTCGCAGACGCCGACCACGGCCGGCACCTTCGCGATCTTGCGCGCGATGGTCACCGCAGTCACCAGCGCATCCGGCGCGGTCTTGTCGGCGCGCACGATCTCGCACAGCTTCATGACGTTGGCCGGCGAGAAGAAGTGCATGCCGAGCACGTCCTGCGGACGCTTGGTCGACTTCGCGATCTCGTCGATGTTGAGGTACGAGGTGTTGGAGGCGAGCACCGCGCCCGGCTTGGCATACTGGTCGAGCTTGCCGAACACCTCCTTCTTCACCGCCATGGTCTCGAACACGGCCTCGATGACGAGGTCGGCATCGCCGACATTCTCGATGCCGACGACACCGTTGATCAGCGCCATGCGCTTGGCGGGCGCATCGGCCGGGATGCCGCCGCGCGCGGCGGTCGCCTCCCAGTTCTTCTGCATCACGCCCATGCCGCGCTTGAGCTGCTCCTCGCCGGTCTCGATCAGGGTGACGGGAATGCCGGCATTGGCAAAGGACATCGCGATGCCGCCACCCATGGTGCCGGCACCGAGAATGGCGACGCGGTTGACGGGCCGCGGCTTGGTGCCTTCAGGCACGCCCGCGATCTTGTTGGCCTCGCGCTCGGCGAAGAAGGCGTAACGCTGCGCCTTGGACTGGTCGCTGGCGACGAGCTTGAGGAAGCCCTCGCGCTCCTTCTTCAGGCCCTCGTCGAACGGCAGATCGATGGCGTAGCCGACGGCATCGGCGGCGGCAAACGGCGCCTCCAGGCCGCGCGACTTCTTGGTCATGGCCGCGACCGCATTGGTGAAGATCGAGCGGTCGGCCTTGGCCGCCGCGAGCTTGGAATCGTCGTCGCGCAGGCGGCGCAGCGGGCGCTTCTCGGCGAGCAGCTTGCGCACGAACGCCTCGCCGCCCGAGGCCGGGCCTTCGATGATCTCCTCGATCAGGCCGTTCTTCAGCGCCTCCGCCGCCCCGATCGGGTCGCCGCCGACGATCATCTTGACCGCGAGCTCCGGGCCCACCGCGCGGGGCAGGCGCTGGGTGCCGCCGGCGCCGGGCAGCAGGCCGAGCTTGACCTCGGGCAGGCCGAGCTTGGCCTCTTTCACCGCGACGCGGAAATGGCAGGCCAGCGCGACTTCGAGACCGCCGCCGAGCGCGGTGCCGTGGATCGCGGCAACGACCGGCTTGGGCGAGTTCTCGATCTCGGACAGCACGTCGTTGAGCGCGGGCGGCTTCGGCGGCTTGCCGAACTCGGTGATGTCGGCACCGGCAATGAAGGTGCGGCCGGCGCAGGTCAGCACGATTCCTTTGATGGCGGTATCGGCGACCGCGGCCTTGATGCACTCGAGGATCCCACCGCGAACTGCGGCACTCAGCGCATTTACCGGCGGGCTGTTGACCGTGACGATCCCGACTTCGTCATGACGCTCAAGCTTGACCACTTCGCTCACGGTGTCCCTCCTTGGTGGGGATTTACTTTTGTTCGATTTCGCATTGCGGAATTTAATTCCGCATCTTGACGGCAGGGTTATTTTGAAGCACGGACGTTGTCAACGACTCCGCGCAAGAAGCAGATCAGGGATGAAGCGTACAGGAAAGAAGACCGCGACCGATCGGAATTTCGTCGTCGCGCTTTCCCGCGGACTGGAAGTATTGCGCGCGTTCCACCCCAATGACGGCCTGCTCGGCAATCAGGAGATTGCCTCCCGCACCAATCTGCCCAAGCCCACCGTGTCGCGGCTGACCTACACGCTGACCAAGCTCGGCTATCTGACGCCGGTTCCCCGCTTCGAGAAGTACCAGCTCGCCCCTGCGGCGATGTCGCTCGGCTACGCGGCGCTGGCCAATCTGGGCGTTCGGCATTTGTCCGAGCCGTTCCGCGAAGAGGTGATGCGCGCGACCGGCGGCGCCGTCGCCGTCGGCGGCCGTGACCGCCACAGCATGATCTATTTCGGGCAGAGCCGCGGCAGCGAGACCGTCGGCGTTCAACTCGACGTCGGCTCGCGCGTGCCGATTGCAACCAGCGCGATGGGCCGCGCCTATTTCTGGGCGCTCGACGAGGAAGGTCGCGCCGAAGTGTCGCGCATCCTGCGCGAACATTACGGCAGCCGCTGGCCGAAGATGCGCGAGGGGTTGGAACGTTCCGGCGAGACGGTCGCGAAATACGGCTTCGCGATTTCGGTCGGCGATTGGCACGACGACATCGGCGCGGCCGGCGTCGCGCTCAAGCTCAACGACGGAACCGGGCCTTACGCATTCAATTGCGGCGCGCCCGCATTCCGTTTCACGGAAGAGCGTTTGATCAACGACATTGGACCGCGTCTCTTGGCGATGGTAAGGAACATCGAGGCGGCGCTCGGGGGTCTGATGCCGCATTCAAAAAAAGACAGCAGCAAAAAGCTGAAATCAGGAGGAAAAGTTGCGCGTGTGGCCGAGGGATTCAGATAGCCTTTGTCATCATCGGGAGCGGCTCGCATCGCTCCATCGCTCACTGAACGACGTGAGCGAGACGAGATGACGCAGGCACAGCTCGCGCAGGGTACATCGCCCCTGCTCGCCGTTCGCGACGTCAGCGTCGTGTTCGGCGGCATCGTCGCGCTCAACGGCGTGTCCTTCGACATGCACAAGGGCCAGATCCTCGGCTTGATCGGCCCGAACGGCGCCGGCAAGACCACGCTCTTCAATTGCCTCTCGCGCCTCTATCAGCCGTCGTCCGGCGACATCCTGATGGACGGGGTGAGCATCCTGACGCGGTCGCCGCACCGGATCGCCGAGATCGGCATTGGCCGCACCTTCCAGAACGTGGCGCTGTTTCCCAATCTATCGGTGATGGACAACGTCCGCGTCGGCGCCCATTCGAAGACCTCGAGCGACATCATCAGCGACTCCCTGAAGCTTGCCTGGGTCCGGCGCAGCGAGACTAGCATCAACAAGAAGGTGCACGAGATCCTTGCTTACCTCGACCTCGAGGACGTCGCCCATACCGTCGTGTCCGGCCTGCCGTTCGGTACGCAGAAGCGGGTCGAGCTGGCGCGTGCGCTGGCGGCCGATCCGAAGATCCTGCTGCTCGACGAGCCCGCCGGCGGCCTCAACCACGAGGAAGTTCATGTGCTCGGCGACCTCATCCGCAAAATCCGTGACGAGCGCCATATGACCGTGCTCCTGGTCGAGCATCACATGGGCCTCGTGATGTCGATCGCCGACCACGTCGTCGCGCTGAATTTCGGCAAGAAGCTCGCGGAAGGCACGCCCGCCCAGGTGCAGGCGGACCCGGACGTCATCAAGGCCTATCTCGGGAGCAAGGATCAATGACGCCACTGCTCAACGTCAAGGACCTGCGCGCCTATTACGGCCAGGTCCAGGCGCTCCATGGCCTGTCCTTCTCGCTCAACGAGGGCTCGCTCGTGACGCTGCTGGGCGCCAACGGCGCCGGCAAGACCACCACGCTGCGCGCGATCTGCAACATGGTGCGCTCCACCGGCGGCGTCGAGTTCGAAGGCAAGCCGCTAAACAACCGTTCGACCGAGAGCATTGTGCGGTTCGGCATCGCCCACGTGCCGCAGGGCCGCGGCACCTTCACCAACATGACGGTGGAAGAGAACCTCCAGCTCGGGGCCATCACCCGCAAGGACCGCGCCGGCATCGTCTCCGACATCGAGCGCATGTACGCGCATTTCCCGGTGTTGAAGCAGCGCCATACCCAGCAGGCCGGCACGCTCTCCGGCGGCGAGCAGCAGATGCTCGCGGTCGCCCGCGCGCTGATGCTGCGGCCGCGGCTGATGCTGCTCGACGAGCCCTCCTTCGGCCTCGCGCCGCTGGTGGTGCGCGACCTGTTCGGCATCCTCGGCAAGATCAACCGCGAGGACAAGGTCTCGATCTTGGTGGTCGAGCAGAACGCCCAGCTCGCGCTCGAGCTGGCCGACCAGGCCTATGTGATCGAGACCGGCCGTATCGTGATGTCCGGCAAGGCCAAGGACATCGCGAACAACGAAGAAATCCGCAAATCCTATCTGGGTTACTGAGGGAGCCGGCACAATGGAGCTGTTCACCAACCAGGTCCTGGCTGGCATCGCCACCGGCGCGATCTATGCCTGCATGGCGCTCGCCGTGGTCATGATCTACCAGGCCATCGACCATCTCAACTTCGCGCAAGGCGAGATGGCGATGTTCTCCACCTTCATCTCGTGGCAATTGATGCAGTGGGGGGTGTCCTATTGGGTCGCCTTCCTGATCACGTTGGCATTTTCCTTTGTCGCCGGCATCGCGATCGAGCGCATCCTGTTCAAGCCGCTCGTCAAGGCGCCGGTGCTCACCAACGTCGCCGGCTTCATCGCGCTGTTTGCGATCATCAACTCGTCGGCGGGCCTGATCTGGGACTTCACGATCAAGCAATATCCGACCCCGTTCGGCTCCGCCCCGTTCCTCGGCAGCCAGCTGATCTCGACCCATCAGGCCGGCATGATCGGCGTCACGATAGCGCTGCTGCTCGCGCTGTATTTCTTCTTCCAGTACACGCGGATCGGTCTCGCGATGCGCGCCGCCGCCTCGGTGCCCGAATCGGCCCGCCTCGTCGGCATCAACACGAGCTGGATGATCGCGCTCGGCTGGGGCATGGCGACCGCGATCGGCTCGATCGCCGGCATGCTGATCGCCCCTGTCGTGTTCCTCGAGCCGAACATGATGGGCGGCGTGCTGATCTACGGCTTCGCCGCGGCGGTGCTCGGCGGGCTGAGCAGTCCGTTCGGCGCCGTGGTCGGCGGCTTCCTGGTCGGCGTGTTCGAGAACCTCGCCGGCACCTACATTCCCGGCGTCGGCAATGAGCTGAAGCTCCCGATCGCGCTCGCGCTGATCATCTCCGTCCTGGTCGTCAAACCCGCTGGTCTGTTCGGCCGGCACATCGTCAAGCGAGTTTGATCATGAGCGCAGCAGAAGAAGTCGTCGCCGAAGGCCACGAGGCGGTCGAGGCGGTTCCGAAGCGGGCCATGACGCTGGGCACCGGCACCTCGCTGGTGGTGCTGGCGGCGCTGTTGATCGTGCCGATGTTCGTCAAGAACTTCATCATCTTCCAGATGACGATGCTCCTGATCTACGGGCTCGCGGTGCTGGCGCTGAACATCCTGACCGGCGGAAGCGGCCAGTTTTCGCTCGGCCAGAGCGCGTTCTACGCCGTCGGCGCCTATGTGTCTGCGGTGCTGATGGAGCATGCCAACGTCAACTACGCGCTGACCATTCCGATCTCCGCCGTGATTTGCTTCGGATTCGGTTACCTGTTCGGCAAGCCGGCACTGCGGCTGTCGGGCATCTATCTCGCGCTCGCGACCTTTGCGCTCGCGACAGCGATGCCGCAGCTGCTCAAGCTGAACTTCCTCGAGCACTGGACCGGCGGCGTGCAGGGCCTCGTCGTCACCAAGCCGGACGCGCCGTTCGGCCTGCCGATGTCGCAGGACATGTGGCTCTACTATTTCACCCTCATCGTGACGGTCGCGATCTACATCTTCTCGGTGAACCTGTTGCGCTCGCGCTCCGGCCGCGCCTTCATGGCGATCCGCGACAACGAGATCGCGGCCTCCTCCATGGGCGTCAACGTCGCGCTGTACAAGACGCTGGCGTTCGGCGTATCCGCCGGCATCACCGGCGTTGCCGGCTCGCTCGGCGCCATCGCAGTGCAGTTCGTCGCGCCCGACAGCTACACCATCACGCTCGCGATCTCGCTGTTCCTCGGCATGGTGGTCGGCGGCGTCGGCTGGCTGCCCGGCTCGTTCGTCGGTGCGGCCTTCATCATCTTCGTGCCGAACATGGCGGAGAGCATCTCCAAGGGCCTCTCCGGCGCGGTGTTCGGCGTGCTGCTGTTCCTCGTCATCTACCTCGTGCCGCATGGCGCAAGGCAGGTCGCGATCCTGGGCCAGCAACTCGTCGGCAAGCTCAGGAAGAACTGAAGACCCATCGAATTAACCAAGGAGACCGAATTGTATTTTGGAAGAACACTGCGAGCCGCCGCGCTGGTCACGGCAACGACGGCCATCACTCTCACCTCCGGCGCTGCACTCGCCCAAAAGAAATACGACACCGGCGCGTCCGATACCGAGATCAAGATCGGCAACATCATGCCGTACAGCGGTCCGGCGTCGGCCTATGGCATCATCGGCAAGACCGAAGAAGCCTATTTCAAGATGATCAACGACAAGGGCGGCATCAACGGCCGCAAGATCAACTTCGTCAGCTATGACGACGGCTATTCGCCACCGAAGGCCGTCGAGCAGGTCCGCAAGCTGGTCGAGAGCGACGAGGTGCTGGTCGTTTTCAATCCGCTCGGTACGCCCTCCAACAGCGCGATCCAGAAATATCTCAACTCCAAGAAGATCCCGCAGCTCTTCGTGGCGACCGGCGCCACCAAGTGGAACGACCCGAAGAACTTCCCCTGGACCATGGGCTGGCAGCCCTCCTACCAGAGCGAAGCGCAGATCTACGCGAAGTGGCTGATGAAGGAGAAGCCGGACGCCAAGATCGCGATCCTCTATCAGAACGACGATTTCGGCAAAGATTACCTCAAGGGCACCAAGGACGGCCTCGGCGCCAAAGCCTCCTCCATGATCGTCATGGAAGAGAGCTACGAGGTCTCCGAGCCGTCGATCGACGGTCACATCGTCAAGATCAAGGCCGCCAATCCCGACGTGCTGCTGATCTACACCACGCCGAAGTTCGCGGCCCAGACCATCAAGAAGACCGCCGAGCTCAGCTGGAAGCCGCTCCAGATCCTGACCAACGTGTCGATCTCGGTCGGCAGTGTGATGAAGCCGGCCGGCTTCGAGAACGCGCAAGGCGTGCTGTCGGCCGCCTACGCCAAGGACTCCACGGATCCCCAATGGGCCAACGACCCCGGCATGAAGAAGTGGAACGAGTTCGTCGACAAGTACATGCCGGGTGCCGATAAGTCGGACACCAGCATGGTCTATGGCTACGGCGCCGCTTCGACCCTGGCCAAGGTGCTCGAAATGTGCGGTGACGATCTCACCCGCGCCAACATCATGAAGCAGGCCGCCTCGTTGAAGGACTTTGCTCCGGATACGCTGCTTCCCGGCGTCAAGATCAACACCAGCGCCACCGACTTCGCTCCGATCGCGCAGCTGCAGATGATGCGCTTCAAGGGCGAGAAATGGGAACTGTTCGGCGAGATCATCAGCGGTGACGTCGCCTCCGAGTGAGGCGTGACGCAATGATCCGGGACGAGGAGCCCCCGCGGACAGCTGCGGGGGCTTTTTGTTGACGACGGGCGCCAATCTTGTTCAATGCGATCGATCCATCCCGGGGTAGGAGAACAATGGCCGCCGTTCGTTCCCAGGTTGCGCCGCTCTGGGCCGCACTTGCCTTGTGCACTGCAATGAGCGGCGAGGCGCTGGCGCAGAAGAAATACGACATCGGCGCTTCCGACACCGAGATCAAGATCGGTAACATCATGCCCTATAGCGGTCCGGCCTCCGGCTATGCCGCGATCGGCAGGACCGAGGAAGCCTACTTCAACAAGATCAACGCCGAGGGCGGCATCAACGGCCGCAAGATCAAATTCATCTCCTATGACGACGGCTATTCGCCGTCGAAGACGGTGGAACAGGCGCGCAAGCTGGTCGAGAGCGACAACGTACTGCTGATCTTCGGCTCGCTCGGCACCTCCACCAACAGCGCCATCCGCAAGTACATGAACGAGAAGAAGGTGCCGCAATTGTTCGTGGCGAGCGGCGCCTCGAAATGGAACGACCCCAAGCAATATCCCTGGACCATGGGCTGGCAGCCGAGCTACGTCAGCGAGGCCCGCATCTATGCCAAGTACATCATGAAGGAGAAGCCGAACGGAAAGATCGGCGTGCTCTACCAGAACGACGATTTCGGCAAAGACTATCTGAACGGCTTGAAGGAGGGCCTCGGCGCCAAGGCTTCGATGATCGTGCGGGAGGAAGCCTACGACAATTCCGAGCCCGTAATCGACGAGCGCGTCGTGAAGCTGAAGGCGGCCGGCGCCGATATCTTCATCAGCCTCACCAACCAGAAATTCGCCGCGCAGGGAATCAAGAAAGCGGCGGAGATCAATTGGCATCCGATGCACATCATCTCCAACGTCTCGGCTTCGGTCAGCGGCGTGTTGGAGCCGGCGGGCATTGAAGTCTCGCAAGGCATCCTGTCGGCGACCTACACCAAGGACGGCTCCGACCCGCAGTGGAATGCCGACGACGGCATGAAGAAATTCTACAATTTCCTCGCGCAATACGAGCCCAAGGCCAACAAGCTCGATGCCGGCGTCGTGTACGGCTATGCCGCCGCACAGACCATGGTGAAGGTGCTACAGATGTGCGGCGACGATCTCACCCGCGAGAACGTCATGAAGCAGGCCGCCAGCCTGCAGGACTTCGCACCCGACACCCTGCTGCCCGGCATCAAGATCAACACCGCGCCCGACGATTTCGCCCCGATCGAGCAACTGCAGATGATGCGCTTCAAGGGCAGGAAATGGGAGCTGTTCGGTGACATCATCTCGAGCGAGATGAGCCACTGAACGACGCAATTCAAAATAGCCGCTTTCTCGCAAAGCAACTCAAGCGGTGAATTTGCCCCGCAAAAAGAATCTCACGCGCCGGAATATTCAGCACCGCCTTCGACGAGATCGCCGCCCGCGCGAGGCCCGTGCAGGCGTTTGTCTTGCTGACGGCCGTGGATAGGTATTGAATGCGCGACGGAGCGACGCGCAACGATCGCCCCCAACAAGAACAATCGACACATTCAATCCTGTCCAGGGAGATCAAAATGCCTGCAATGCATGTGCGATTGGGGGCCCTCTCGGCTGCCCTCGTGCTGGCTACCACCCTTTCGACGGCAGCGTCCGCCCAGAAGAAATACGACACCGGCGCATCCGACACGGAGATCAAGATTGGCAACATCATGCCCTATAGCGGTCCCGCGTCCGCCTACGGCGTGATCGGCAAGACCGAAGAGGCCTATTTCCGCAAGATCAACGCAGAAGGCGGCATCAACGGCCGCAAGGTCAACTTCATCACCTATGATGACGCCTATTCCCCGCCGAAGACCGTGGAGCAGGCGCGCAAGCTGGTCGAGAGCGACGAGGTGCTGCTGATCTTCAACTCGCTCGGCACCCCGCCGAACTCGGCGATCCAGAAGTACATGAACCAGAAGAAGGTTCCGCAGTTGTTCGTCGCCACCGGCGCCACGAAGTGGAACGACCCGCAGACCTTCCCGTGGACGATGGGCTGGCAACCCAACTACCAGATCGAGTCGATCATCTACGCCAAGTACATCCTGAAGAACCATCCGAACGCCAAGATCGCCGTGCTCTACCAGAACGACGATTACGGCAAGGACTATCTGAAGGGGTTCAAGGACGGGCTCGGCGCCAAGGCCGCCTCGATGATCGTCATCGAGGACAGCTACGAAGTCTCCGAGCCGACCATAGACTCCCACATCGTCAAGATGAAGTCGACCAACGCCGACGTGTTCTTCAACATCACGACGCCGAAATTCGCGGCACAGGCGATCAAGAAGAACGCCGAGATCGGCTGGAAGCCACTGCACTTCCTCAACAACGTCTCGGCTTCTATCGGCAGCGTAATCAAGCCGGCCGGTTTCGAGAACGCGCAGGACATCATCTCGTCGCAGTACTTCATGGATCCCACCGACGCGCAGTGGAAAAACGACAAGGCGATGATCGCCTGGAACGAATTCCTGGATAAGTACTATCCGGAAGCGAACCGTGCCGATGCCTCGGTGATGTACGGCTATATCGTCGCCCAAGGCCTCGTTCACGTGCTCAAGGCCTGCGGTGACAATCTGACCCGCGAAAACATCATGAAGCAGGCCGCCAGCATCAAGGACTTCGAGCCGGCGGGCCTGCTGCCGGGCATCAAGGTCAACACCTCGGCCGCCGATTTCGCCCCGCTCTCGCAGCTGCAACTGATCCGGTTCAAAGGCGAGCATTGGGAGCGATTTGGCGAGGTCCTGAGCGGCGACGTCGGCGGCTGACCATTAACCAGTCGCTCAAGACGTAAGTCCCAATCGACTAAAGAAGCGGCCCCTGCGGCCTTGCCGCAGGGGCTTTTCCTTGAAGCTTCCGGGCAAATCGTATTGAATTGCCTTCGCGTCGCCAAAAACAATCAAGCCAAGAAAAGGGACGCGCACACCAAGAAAAAAACAGGGAGATTGGAATGCCTGCTGTCAACGGCAAGCTTGCGGCCGCATCATTGGCGCTCGCGCTCATCGCGGCCTCGGCCTCAACGGCAACGGCCCAGAAGAAGTACGATACCGGTGCGACCGACACCGAGATCAAGATCGGCAACATCATGCCCTACAGCGGACCGGCCTCCGCCTACGGCATCATCGGTCGCACCGAAGCCGCCTATTTCAAGAAGATCAACGAAGAGGGCGGCATCAACGGCCGCAAGATCAATTTCGTCTCCTACGACGACGCCTACTCGCCGCCGAAAACGGTGGAGCAGGCGCGCAAGCTGGTCGAGAGCGACGAGGTGCTGCTCGTCTTCAATTCGCTCGGCACGCCGCCGAACTCCGCGATCCAGAAATACATGAACTCGAAGAAGGTGCCGCAGCTGTTCGTCGCCACCGGCGCCACCAAGTGGAACGATCCGCAGAACTTCCCGTGGACGATGGGCTGGCAGCCCAACTACCAGAGCGAGACGCAGATCTACGCGAAGTACATCCTCAAGGCGATGCCGAACGCCAAGATCGGCGTGCTCTACCAGAACGACGATTACGGCAAGGATTACCTGAAGGGCCTGAAGGACGGCTTGGGCGCCAAGGCCGCGAGCATGATCGTGCTGGAGGAAAGCTACGAGACCTCGGAGCCGACCATCGACAACCACATCGTCAAGCTGAAGGCCACCGGCGCCGACGTCTTCGTCAACATCACCACGCCGAAATTCGCGGCACAGGCGATCAAGAAGATCTCCGAGATCGGCTGGAAGCCGACCCACTTCCTCAACAACGTCTCGGCCTCGGTCGGCAGCGTGATCAAGCCCGCCGGGTTCGAGAATTCGCAGGACATCATCTCGGCCGCCTATCTGAAGGACGTCTCCGATCCGCAGTGGAAGGACGATCCCGGCATGAAGGCGTTCCTCGACTTCATGACGAAGTACTTCCCCGAGGGCGACAAGCTCGACGGCGGCACCATCGTCGGCTACGGCGTGGCACAGACGCTGGTCGAGGTGCTGAAGAAGTGCGGCGACAATCTCACGCGCGAGAACGTCATGAAGCAGGCGGCGAGCCTGAAGGACTTCCGCACCGAAGTTCTGCTGCCCGGCATCAAGATCAATACCGGGCCGAACGACTTCGCGCCGATCAGCTCGCTGCAGCTGATGAAGTTCAAGGGCGACAAGTGGGATCTGTTCGGCGAGGTGATCAGCGCCGACGCCGGCGGCTAGAAGCTGCAAGGTCCTGATAACGAGCCACCTGAGCCGATGGCGCAGGGGCTTTTGCTTGTGTGGCAATTGTGATCACGCGATTGCACAATCGAATGACGGCGAGGGCGCTTACGCTTTGGCACACGATGCGCTAGGCAGATGGCGGCGACTTCCTCGCCGCCAGTCCAGTCTGCGCAAGGCCATTGTCCATGACCGACCGACGTCCCCTGCTCCGCGCGCTCTACGACGCCGCCGTCGCCGCCGCCCATCCCAATGTGGTGCTGGCCCCTCACCTGCGGCCTGCGCCCGGGGGACGCGTGATCTGCCTCGCGGCCGGCAAGGGCGCCGGCGCGATGGCCGCGGCCGCGGAGCGGCATTATCTCGACGCGCTGGGATTGGCGCCGGAGCGGCTCGTCGGCATCGCCACCACGCGCCACGGCTACGGCGTGCCGACGCGCCGCATTCGCGTGGTCGAGGCCGGTCATCCCGTGCCTGACGAAGCCGGCCTGAAGGGCGCGGCCGACACGCTCGCACTCGCGGGCGAGGCCGGGCCGGACGATCTCCTGCTGGTGCTGCTCACCGGCGGCGGCTCGGCCAACTGGATCGCGCCCGTGGACGGCATCAGCTTCGCGCAGAAGCAGGCGGTCAACAAGGCGCTGCTGCGCTCGGGCGCACCGATCGGCGAGATGAACGTCGTGCGCAAGCACCTGTCGCGGATCAAGGGCGGCCGCCTGGCGCGCGCCGGCAGCAACGCCGCGGAGATCGTGACGCTCGCGATCTCGGACGTGCCGCATGACGATCCTTCCGCGATCGCCTCCGGTCCCACCGTGCCCGATCCGACCACGCTGGCCGATGCGCGCGCGATCGTGGCGAAATACAGGCTCGACGTCGACGATGCGGTGCGGCGCGCGCTCCACGATCCCGGCAACGAGAGCTGCAAGCCGGATGACGCCGCCTTTGCGCGCGCATCGTTCGAGCTGATCGCGAGGCCCAAGCAGTCGCTCGACGCCGCGGTCGAGCTCGCGCGCGAGGCCGGTTACGAGACCATCGATCTCGGCGCCGATCTCGAAGGCGAGGCGCGCCAAGTCGCCGCCGATCACGCCAGGCTGGCGTTTGAGGCACGTAAGCAGGGCAAGCGCGTGGCGATCCTCTCCGGCGGCGAGCTCACGGTCACCGTGCGCGGCAACGGGCGCGGCGGGCCGAACCAGGAATACGCACTGGCGCTGGCCGCGCTCTTGAAGGACACTTCCGGCATCGCCGCGCTGGCCGGCGACACCGACGGCGCCGATGGCGGCGCCGGCCACCCGACCGATCCCGCCGGCGCGCTGATCGATGCCGCGACGTTCGCGAAGATGAAGGCGGTGGGGCTCGAGCCGCAGGCCTATCTCGACAACAACGACGCCACCACGTTCTTCGAGGCGACCGGCGACCTGCTGCAGCCCGGCCCGACGCTGACCAACGTGAACGACATCAGGGTGATTTTGGTGGATTGAAGCCAGATATCTCCGTCATGGCCGGGCTTGTCCCGGCCATCCACGACTTCTTCAGCTGCGCTAAGAACGTGGATGCCCGGGACAAGCCCGGGCATGACGGCGGATAGAGAGCGGCCCGTCAAAACTCGTTGGCGATCTTCGCGAGCATGCCGATCAGGGCTTCGCGGTTGGCCGGGCCGAGCAGATCATTCAGCCGGGCCTCGTGCTTGGTGGCGACGAGCTTCTTGGCCCGCGCCAGCACGGCCTTGCCCTTGTCGGTCAAGACCAGGATGTGCGAGCGGCGGTCGTTGGTGGAGCGGATCCGCGCGCAGAGGTCGCGGCTCTCCAGATTGTCGAGCATGGCCACGAAGTTCGGCCTGAGGATGCCGAGCGTGGAGGCGATCTCGGTCTGGTTACGGCCGGGGTTCTTCTCGACCAGCAGCAGCACCGAGAACTGCGCCGGCGTCAGCTGGAGCGAGGCCACGCAGCGCAGAAAATTCTCGAACACCTTGAGCTGTGCACGTTTCAGGACATAGCCCAGCTGCTCGGAAAGCTCGCCGAGCTGGAGGGCCTCCGCCTGCGGCTCGCCCACGTCCTTGCGGCCCTTGGCCGCGTCGGCCGGCTTGTCGGAGGACTTTTCAGCGGCTTTGGAAACGGTCATCGCCTCGTGCTCGTAATCCCGCTAAATTCCGGGACGGGTCGTTCCCGCCCTTGAAGTTATATTTGATAATTGTTATGGACCATACCAAATATCGCCTGCGTTTTTCAATGGCTGTGAGCGGACCGTCCACCGCAATCGAGGGGACCGGTTCGGATTAGGGGGAGCGTCCGGTCTTGAATACCACCATCATGCTGTTCCTGGTGCAGGACGGCATCACCAATGGCGCGATCTATGCGCTGCTCGGCCTGGCGCTGGTGCTGGTGTTCGCCGTCACCCGCGTCATCCTCATTCCCCAGGGCGAGTTCGTCACCTATGGCGCGCTGACCTATGCCTCGCTGGCCGCCGGCCAGATGCCGGGCACGGCAAAGCTGGCGCTGGCGCTCGGCATCGGCGCCTTCGCCTTCGACCTGTACGTGGCGCGCAAGGCGCTGCACGGCAGGCTGGTCGTCCGCAGCTTCATCGCCAACGTCGTGCTGCCCGCGATCGTGCTGGCGCTGACCCTGTCCCTCGCCGCGCAGAAGCCGCCGGTCGCGGTCTGCATCGCGCTGTCGCTGGTGATCGTGGCGATGATCGGCCTCTATCTCTACCGCATCGCCTTCCAGCCGCTGGCGCACACCCCCGTGCTGGTGCTGCTGATCGCTTCCGTCGGCGTCCACCTCGCGCTGCAGGGCCTCGGCCTGTTGTTCTTCGGCGCCGAAGGCCAGCGCGGGCCTGCCGTGCTGTCCGGCGCCTTCACCGCCGGCGCCCTGCGCTTCACCGGCCAGAGCATCACCGTCTATGCCATCACCATCGCCTTCATCGTCGCGCTCTGGCTGTTCTTCGGCCTGACGCTCTACGGCAAGGCGCTCCGCGCGACCGCGGTCAACCGGCTGGGGGCCCGGCTCGCCGGCATCCGCACCACGCTGTCCGGCCAGATCGCCTTCCTGCTCGCCTCCGTGATCGGCGCGCTCTCCGGCATCCTGATCGTGCCGATCACGACGCTGTATTACGACTCCGGCTTCCTGATCGGGCTGAAGGGCTTCGTCGCCGCGATCATCGGCGGCCTCGTCAGCTATCCCCTCACCGCCGTCGCGGCGCTGGTGGTCGGCATCGTCGAGGCGTTCTCGTCCTTCTATGCCTCCAATTACAAGGAGGTGATCGTCTTCATGCTGCTGATCCCCGTGCTGCTGCTGCGCTCGCTCGCCGCGCCCGCGGTCGAGGAAGAGAAGGACTGAGCCCGATGCAGAGCCGGCTTCCCATCCTCGTCTTTGCGCTCGTCATGGCGGCGATCCCGTTCATCCCGGGCGTGCCCCCGTTCTGGATCGTGCTGCTCGACAATATCGGCCTTGCCGCGCTGGTCGCGATGGGCCTTGTGCTGCTGACCGGCGTCGGCGGCCTCACCTCGTTCGGCCAGGCGGCCTTCGTCGGCTTCGGCGCCTACACCACCGCCGTGCTGACGACGGCCTATGGCTTCTCGCCCTGGCTGACGCTGCCGCTGTCGCTCCTGGTCAGCGGCTCGCTCGCGGTGCTGCTCGGACTGATCACCGTGCGCCTCTCCGGCCATTACCTGCCGCTCGGCACGCTGGCCTGGGGGCTTGGGCTGTTCTACCTGTTCAGCAAGCTGGAATTTCTCGGACGCAACGACGGCATCTCGGCGATCCCGCCGCTGTCGATCGGCACGTTCAAGATGCTCTCGCCAGGCTCGATCTATTACGCGATCTGGGTCGCCGTGATCCTCTCGGCCCTGCTGACGATGAACCTCCTGGACTCCCGCACCGGCCGCGCCATCCGCGCGCTCAGGCGCGGGCATGTCGCCGCCGAGGCGTTCGGCGTCCACACGCCGCGGGCAAAACTCCTGGTGTTCATCCATGCCGCGGTGCTTGCAGGCCTCTCCGGGTGGCTCTACGCCCATCTGCAGCGCGCGGTGAACCCGACGCCGTTCGGCGCACATATGGGCATCGAATATCTCTTCATCGCGGTGGTCGGCGGCGCCGGCTATGTCTGGGGCGGCGTGCTGGGCGCGGCGATCGTCGTGATCCTGAAAGAGGTGCTGCAAAGCTATCTGCCGCTGATCCTGCCCGGCTCCGGCCAGGTCGAGACCATCGTGTTCGGCATCATGCTGGTGGCGCTGCTGCAGCTTGCGCCCGGCGGCCTCTGGCCCTGGCTGATGTCGTTCTTCCCCGAGCGCGCCGACGGCAGGAAGCCGGACACCTCGCTGAAGCTGGAGCATCGCACCCGCGCGCCCACTGAAGCCGGTGTCCTGCTCCAGGTCGAGAAGGCGCGAAAGCAATTCGGCGGCGTGGTCGCCGTGAACAACGTCTCGTTCGACGTCCAGGCCCGCGAGATCGTCGCGCTGATCGGCCCGAACGGCGCCGGCAAGAGCACGACCTTCAACCTGATCACCGGCGTGCTGTCCGCAACCGCCGGCTCGATCTCCGTGCTCGGCAAAAAGGTCGACAACGCGCCGCCACAGGAGATCGTCAAGCTCGGCATCAGCAGAACCTTCCAGCACGTCAAGCTCGTCCCCGACATGACCGTGCTGGAGAACGTCGCGATCGGCGCACATTTGCGCGGCCATTCCGGCCCAATCTCCTCGATGCTGCGGCTCGACCGCGCCGACGAGGCCAAGCTGCTCGCCGAGGCCGCCCGCCAGATCGAGCGCGTCGGCCTCACCGAGCAGATGCACCAGCTGGCAGGCTCGCTCTCGCTCGGCCAGCAGCGCATCGTCGAGATCGCCCGCGCGCTCTGCGTCGATCCGATGCTGCTGCTGCTCGACGAGCCCGCCGCCGGCCTGCGCCACATGGAAAAGCAGCGGCTCGCTGCGCTGCTCCGCGAGCTGCGCGACGGCGGCATGTCCGTCCTTTTGGTCGAGCACGACATGGGCTTCGTGATGAACCTTGCCGACCGCATCGTGGTGCTCGATTTCGGCACCAAGATCGCGGAGGGCACGCCGGCGACGATCAAGACCAATCCCGAAGTGATCAAGGCCTATCTCGGAGTGGCGGCATGAGCACGCTGTTGTCCGTCACCGACGCGCATGTCGCCTATGGCAAGGTCGAGGCGGTGCGTTCGGTCTCGCTCGAGGTCGGCGCCAACGAGATCGTGACCATCGTCGGCGCCAACGGCGCCGGCAAGACCACGCTGCTCTCGGCCATCATGGGCATCCTGCCGCTGAAGGGCCGCGTCGCCTTTGCCGGGCAGGATCTCGCCCGGCTCGACATCGAGGACCGTGTCGCGATGGGCCTTGGTCTCGTCCCAGAGCATCGCGAATTGTTCGTGACCATGAACGTCGAGGACAATCTCGAACTGGGCGCGTTCCGCATCGAGCGGAGCCGGGCGAAGTCGTCGATGGAGCGGGTCTATGCACTGTTTCCGCGGCTGAAGGAGCGGCGCAAGCAGCTCGCCGGCACGCTCTCCGGCGGCGAGCAGCAGATGCTCGCGATGGGCCGCGCGCTGATGGGCGAGCCGAAGCTGTTGATGCTGGACGAGCCGAGCCTCGGCCTTGCCCCGATCATCGTCGCCGACATCTTCCGCATCGTCACCGAGCTCCGCGCCGCCGGCGTCTCCGTGCTGCTGGTCGAGCAGAACGCGCAGGCTGCGCTCAAGATTGCGGACCAGGCCTATGTGATGGAGCTCGGCGAGTTCGTGCTCAGCGGCAAGGCCAGCGACATCGCCGCCAACGAGCGGGTCGCGGCAAGCTATCTCGGCTTCCAGCACGAAGGCGCCAGCGTGATTTAGTGGTATCGCGCTGTAGCGCCGCCGCGAGATCCCCTTCCCTTCGCCCTTGTGGGAGAAGGTGGCGAAGCGCCGGATGAGGGGTTCTCTCTCCTCGCAGGACCGTTCGTGAGGATAGAGACCCCTCACCCGGCTTCGATGCTTCGCATCGAATCCACCCTCTCCCACAAGGGGCGAGGGTGCACCTAGCGTGCCGCTCGCGTCCTTACTTTGGGGGCGCCGCCTCCCCCTTCAGCGCCGCAACTTCCGCCTCCAGCTCCGCGATCCTCGCGTCCCGCGCGGCGAGCGCGGCCGCGACATCGGGCGCATCGAATTTCTGCGGGATATGCTGCGGGCAGTTGGTGTCCCAGGCTGCGATCTTGAACAGGATCACCTGCTCGGGCCGGGCGCGGTAGCCTTTCGGCATCAATGACGTGGTCAAAGCTTCGTCGTCCTCGACCACGCGCGCCTCGCCCCAGATCTTCACACGGCGGCGATGGGCGTAGTCCATCACGAAGATGTAGGCCTTGGGATTCTCCGAGAGGTTTCCTTGCGTGATGAACTGCTGGTTGCCGGCGTAGTCGGCGAAGGCGAGCGTCTGCTTGTCCAGCACCTTGAGAAAGCCCTTCGGGCCGCCGCGGTGCTGGATGTAAGGCTGGCCATCGGCTGAAGCGGTGGCGAAGTAGAAGCTGTTGGCGTCGGCCAGGAACGCGGCGAGATTGTCGTCGACCTCGGTGCGCCAGCCACGCTGCTCGCTGCGCGCATAGGCCTCGCGCGAGCCCTTGCGCGCCTGGATCGTCTTCACCGCCGGCGAGAAGGCCACGTCGCTGGCATAGGTGTGAACTGCCGTCATCGGAACATCTCCTGAAATTCCGGCGCATTGCTGCGTCTTCCGCGCCTAATCTGGACCTTTCGGTGCCTAGAACAATTGAGCACCTTGACACTTCATCATTGCTAGATATGCAATAATGTCCATGGACCGCCTGGAAGCCATGCACATCTTCGTCACGGTCGCCGATCTCAGCGGCTTTGCGCCGGCCGCGCGCAAACTGCGGCTATCGCCGTCGGCGGTGACGCGGATGATCGCCGCGCTGGAGGAGCATCTCGGGGCGCGGCTGCTGCAGCGGACCACGCGGCAGGTGACGCTGACCGACGTCGGCTCGCGCTACCTGGAGCGCGCGCGGCGCATCCTCGCCGATGTCGAGGAGGCCGACGGCTCGGCGCGGGAGGAGCGCAACCGGCCGAGCGGGCGTCTCGTCGTGTCCGCGCCGGTCGGCTTCGGCCGCCTGCATGTCGGGCCGGTCATGACCGCCTATCTCAAGCGCTATCCCGAGGTCACGGCCGAGCTCAGGCTGTCCGATCATCTCGTCAACCTCGTCGAGGACGCCGTCGATGCCGCGGTGCGGATCGGCCATCTCGCCGATTCCTCGCTTGTCGCACGCCAGGTCGGCGAGATGCGGCGGATCGTGGTGGCCGCGCCCGGTTATCTCAAGCGCAACGGCGAGCCGAAGACGCCGGAAGCCCTCGCCACGCACCAGACCATCCAGTTCGGCCCCTGGTCCGAATGGCGTTTCCTGCGCGACGGCCGCGAGTTCGGGCTGCCGCTGTCGCCTCGCTTCATCAGCAATAGCGCCGACGCCGCCCTGCAATATGCCGAGGCCGGCGGCGGCGTGACGCGGGTGCTGGCCTATCAGGCCGCCGAGGGCCTGAAGCGCGGACGCCTGAAGATCGTGCTGGCGCCATACGAGCAGCCGGCACTGCCGATCCACATCGTCTACCCGACCTCACGTCTGCTCTCGGCCAAGGTGCGCGCGTTCGTCGATCTCGTGGTGGAGACGGCGGAGTGGAGGTTTGGGTGATGTCTCGTGTCCCGGACGCGCCGCGTCCGGAGCAGGAGAGCGAAGGGTGGCGCACCGCTATCTCCACGTCGTCATTGCGAGCGCAGCGAAGCAATCCAGAATCTTTCCGCGGTGGCAGTCTGGATTGCTTCGCTACGCTCGCAATGACGGAGCAAGGGGCGACATCGCAGCCCACTTCACGAGCCTCACCCCTTCTTCGGCACCACCCGGAACGTGCCGCTGGCCCGCGCGATCACGGCGTCGTCGGCCTTCACCAGGCACTGCGCGAAGCAGATCGTGTTCCCGGTCTTGATCGCCTCGCCCTCGACCGCGAGCCATTGGCCGATCTCGGCGGCGCCGACATAATCGACCGACAGCGAGATGGTGACGAACGACGTGGTCCAGCCCGTCGCCTGGGCGCAGCTGTAACCCATGGCGGCGTCGGCGAGCGCCGCGATCAGCCCGCCATGGATCAATCCGCGGGCGTTGGTGTGCGGCGTCGCCAGGCGCAGTCCGACGGTGACGCCCTTGTCGGTCTTCTTCGAATAGAGCGGCTCCCAGGGATCGGTCAGCGGCGCTTTGCGGAAATGCGGCTCGTAGCCGGCGGGGATGTCGGTGCGGGTCATGGCGGTCTCGCTTCATTGCCTTGGCTGCATTGGAAGCGAATGATGCGAGGAATGCATCACCTACAAAGCTTTAAACGGAATTTGTGCAGATGTTTGAAACGAGCTCCGCCGTCGCCGCAACGGCCCAGCCCGACGATTGCGACCTTTGTCCGCAATCCATGCTGCTTCCGATCCTGTTAGGCTTTGGTCGCAGACTGCTTGTGGCCAAGGCTCGCAGTCGATAATTATACCTCATAACGTTTGCGCAAAGGGAGAGCGGTGTCGCCCGAGCAGCGACAAATCCATGCAAGCTGGCTGACGTAGACGCGACACGCCGCGGCGCAGTTCCGGCTTGAACGCGCCGGCGAATTAGATAACATGTTAATTAACGAGACCGGGCCAACGAAGCCCGCGGTCGCAAAAGGGGAGAGACGCGTGATGAGGAAAGCCTGTCTGGCCTTGCTGCTGGCAGCAAGCGTGAGCCCTGCGCTCGCGCAGGACAAGACCTTCGATCTGAAGATCTCGCACTGGGTGCCGGCCTCGCATCCGCTGCAGAAGTCGCTGGAAGACTGGGCCGCCGCCGTCGAGAAGGATTCCGGCGGTACCATCAAGAGCAAGGTGTTTCCGGCCCAGCAGCTCGGCAAGGCGTTCGACCATTACGACATGGCGCGCGACGGCATCGCCGACGTCACCTATGTCAATCCCGGCTACCAGCCCGGCCGCTTCCCGATCATCGGCGCCGGGGAATTGCCGTTCCTGATCTCGGACGCCAAGGGCGGCTCGATGGGGTTGGACGCCTGGTACCGCAAATATGCCGAGAAGGAGATGAAGGACGTCAAATACTGCCTCGCCTTCGTCCACTCGCCCTCCTCGTTCCATTCCCGCACCAAGAAGATCGTCAACCCCGAGGACGTGAAGGGCATGAAGATCCGCCCGGCGCACGCCACCATGGCGAATTTCGTCACCTCCCTCGGCGGCACCAACGTGCAGTCCTCGGCGCCGGAAGTGCGCGACATCATCGAGCGTGGCGTCGCCGACGGCGTCACCTTCCCCTGGGGCTCGCTGGTGCTGTTCGGCATCGACAAGGTGACGAAGTACGACATGGAGGCGCCGCTCTACACCACGACCTTCGTGTTCGTGATCAACAAGGACAAGTACAATGCGATGTCCGACAAGCAGAAGGCCGCGATCGACAAGAACTGCACGGTCGAGGCGGCCGGTGCGGTCGGCGAGCATTGGGGCAAGTTCGAGGACGCCGGCATCGCCAAGGTGAAGGCGGAGTCCAGCCATGAGGTCTACAAGCTGACGCCCGAGCAGATCGCGGCCTGGAAGAAGGCCGCCGAGCCGCTGGTCAAGACCTGGGGCGACGGCGCCAAGAAGGCCGGTGCCGATCCCGATGCGGCGCTCGCGGATCTCAAGGCCTCGCTGAAGAAGTACAACGCGCTGGCGGAGTGACGCGGTGGCGAGCTTTCTCTCGCCCTCTCCCCGTCCTTGCGGGGAGAGGGTCGGGGTGAGGGCTGCTTCCGCAAAGATGGTGGACAGACGGACTCGCGGAGAGTCCCCCTCACCCGCATCGCATCTTCGATGCGCTGTGGCCTCTCCCCGCACGGGGGGAGAGGCGAGACGCGCGGCGACATCTGGCTTAAACAATCACCTCACCCGGTAGGACCACCCCATGAAGCGCTCCTGGATGGATCGCGTGATCGACTCGATCGAATGGATCGCGGCCGGCTTCGTCGGCATCGTCGCGCTCGACATCTTCCTGTCGGTGCTGTTGCGCAACACGCTGAACTATTCGATCCCCGACAGCTTCGACATCGGCCGCATGCTGCTCGGCATCCTCATTTTCTGGGGCATCGCGGCGACCTCCTATCGCGGCACGCACATCACGGTCGACCTGGTCTGGGGCAATGTCGGGCCGCGCCATCAGCGCTGGATCGACGTGTTCGCGACCCTGGTACTGCTGTTCGTCGTCACCGTGCAAACCTGGACGCTGTTCGACAAGGTCCGGCTGACCTACAACGACAACGTCCAGACCTTCGACCTGCACATGCCGACATGGCCATTCTTCCTCGTCGCCTGGATCGGCGACGTCTGCGCCGTGCTGCTGATCGCGATCCGCACGTACCGGCTGATCTTCCACCCCGAAGACATGCATGAACCCAAGATCAAGGTGACGGAGTGACCATGAGTACCGACGCCGTCGCCGTCATCGGCTTTATCTCCCTGTTCGCCCTGATGCTGCTGCGCGTGCCGGTCGGCATGGCCATGGGCCTCGTCGGCGTGTGCGGCTTCAGCTATCTCGTCGGCTCGACACCGGCCCTGAAGATGGTCGGTCAGGTCACCATGCGGACCGTGACCGACTACACCTTCGGCGTCATACCGATGTTCCTGCTGATGGGCTCGTTCGTGTCCAATTCCGGCATGAGCCGCGAGCTATTCCGCGCCGCCAATGGTTTCGTCGGACATTTGCGCGGCGGACTCGGCATCGCCACGGTCGGCGCCTGCGGCGGCTTTGCCGCGATCTGCGGCTCCTCGGTCGCGACCGCCGCGACCTTCTCCGCCGTCGCCTATCCCGAGATGCGGCGCTTCGGCTACCCGCAGTCCTTCGCCACCGGCGTGATCGCGGCCGGCGGCACGCTGGGCGCGATGCTGCCGCCCTCCACCGTGCTCGCGGTCTACGGCATCATTACCGAGCAGGACATCGGCAAGCTGTTCATCGCCGGCATCATCCCGGGCCTGCTGGCGATGTCGATGTACATGATCACGATCTTCCTGATCGGCTATTTCCGCCCCGACTTCCTGCCCAAGGGCAAGGTGACGCCGTGGCGCGAGCGCTTTGCCGGATTGAAGGAGATCTGGGCACCGGTGCTGCTGTTCATCTTCGTCATCGGCGGCCTCTATGGCCTGCCCTTCCTGCCGCGCTTCACGCCGACCGAGGCCGGCGGCGTCGGGGCCACCGGCGCCTTCATCATCGGCGTGCTGACCGGCCGGCTCGACCGCGAGAAGGTGCTGGCCTCGCTGCTGCAGGCGACGCGCACCGCGGCCGCGGTTTTCACCGTGCTGATCGGCGCGCTGATCTTCGGCTATTTCCTCACGGTGACGCAGACGCCGCAGAAGGTGACGGAATTCCTCACCGGGCTCGGCCTCGGCCCCTACGGCGTGCTGGCCCTGATCATGGTGATGTATCTGGTGCTCGGCTGCCTGATGGACGCCATGGCGATGATCATCCTGACCGTGCCGATCATCTTCCCGGTGATCATGCATCTCGGCTTCGACCCGATCTGGTTCGGCATCATCATCGTGATGACCGTCGAGCTCGGCCTGATCCATCCGCCGGTCGGCATGAACGTCTTCGTCATCAAGAGCGTGGTGAAGGACGTCTCGTTCTCCACGATCTTCAGGGGCGTGATTCCGTTCGTTGTCACCGACCTGATCCGCCTCGTGATCCTGATCGCCTTCCCGCTGCTGGCGACCTGGCTGCCGACGCGGATGATGGCGCATTAGGCGTGGGTGACAACGCAGCAAGCTCTCTTCCCCTCTCCCCCCCTGTGGGAGAGGGTGGCTCGCCGCAAAGCGGCGAGACGGGTGAGGGGTCTCTCTCCGCGAGCACGCCCGTGGAGAGAGACCCCTCATCCGGCGCTTCGCGCCACCTTCTCCCACAAGGGGAGAAGGGAGGGCAGCGCCTCGTCGATACATTGGAGGCAGACATGACCACACCGACGCTGGAAACCAAATACGTCTTCACCATCACCGCGCGGATCGGCGACGTCGTCACCGCCGGAGAGACCGGGATCGGCGTCCGCCGCATCATTCCGATCATCGGCGGCGAGGTGACGGGCGCGGTCAGCGGAAAGGTGCTCCCGTTCGGTGCCGACTTCCAGACCATCCGGCCCAACGAGCTGATCGATCTCGAAGCGAAATACGCCTTCGTGACCGACGACGGTGCGACCGTCTACGTCGAGAACAAGGGTATGCGCTTCGGCCCGGTCGAGCTCTTGCAAAAGCTCAAGCGCGGCGAGCCGGTCGATCCGAAGCTGATCTATTTCCGCACCGTGCCGAGGTTCGAGACCGGGCACGAGAAGTACCGCTGGCTGATGGAGCACGTCTTCGTGGCATCAGCGGCGCGGCATGCGGATCGCGTCGTGATCGACGTGCATCAGGTGATGTGAGGGACAGGCCGTACGGCCCCTACCCGGATCGCACCGGATGATGCCGGGACGATTCGGGTAAGGCGAAAGCGCTACAGCGTCTCTTGCTGATGCCCGCAGTTCTTGCAGGCGAACTTGACGCGGGTCTGGCCTTTCTCCGCCTGCACCCGGTTCGGCGCTCCGCACTTGCCGCAGACGGCCTCGATCCGGGTCGTGCCCTGCTTGACCACGATGGTCTTCTTTGCCATCGATTCGCGGATCAGGCGCTCGGCCTCCTCGCGCAGGGATTGTTTCGACAAAGCTCGTCTCCGCCTCTGGAAAGCGCGAGAGCCATATCGCACCTGGACGCGGAGCACAATCCGGCCTCGCTGCCGCGGGGGCACTCGCTGCCCCCGACGGCGCGCTGCGACGTTCGCTCCTCACGCCGCCTTGGAGACCTCCATCAGCAGCCGCTCGGCCTTGGCATCCTCGATGCGGTTCACGAGGCGGCTGCTCTCGTGATTGTCGCGCACGGTCTTGGTCAGCGTGATGCAGGTCTGGATCAGCATGACGATGCCCATGGTGAGATAACCCTTCATCCAGAGGTCGATCGGCAGGAAGAAGATGCCGATGGCGACGAGGAAGGCGGAAGCTGCGAAGGACGCGTAAGTGAAGCTCACCCAGGCGCCGCTGTGGGGCTGGCCGTTCTGGTTCATGATGGTCTCCTGTTGGTTGGAATGATGACTGCGTTCAGGTTCCGGCTTGAGATCACGCCGCCGGCATGCGCCTGGACTTCAGGCGCGCCAGCACGTCGTCTGCGGTCGTCTTGAGCCGCGGGCCAAAGCCCTGCTCGGCGAGTCGTTCGGCGGTGGCGAGCGGACCGGTCGCCGCGTCGAGCTCGACCAGGGCATCGTCGGCCGCCTGAGCCTCCATCTGCCGCTCGCGCAGACGCCTCAAGGTCCCCTCCGCCTCCGGCAAGGTCGATTCATAGGGGCGCGCGGCCTCGATGCCGCTGCGGCGAAGCGAGCGCACCGCTTCCGAGGCGCGGGCGATGCGGCGGCCGCGATCGAGCTCGGTGATGCGGGCCTGGGCGTTGGCGACGTGGCGCTTCAGCCTGATCATCTCGGTCGCGAACAGCGCGCGCGCCGTCATGGCCGCATCGCAATCGGCCTCCAGCGCCGCAATGGCTTCGGCGGCCTCCTTGGCGAGGTCCTCGCGGCCGCCATCCAGCGCCGCAACGGCACGGGTCTCCAGATCGGCGATACGTGCATTCGTGGCCTCGAGCTTGCGGCCTTCCTGCTGGTCCTGCGCGATCGCCAGCGCCAGTGTGCGCTTGCTGCGCTCGACGGCTGCGGCTGCATCGCGCATCTGCTGGTCGAGGATCAGAAGGGCGGTGCGGTCTTCCAGTTCCTCGCCCGCAGCGGCGACGCTGCCGCGGAAGAGGGTCACGACGGTCTTGAACATTGGTTGCTCCCTGTCTATGAGCGTTGCTCACAAGTGGTTTGTAGCAGGAACCTTGAACATCGTTCAATATAATTGAGCGACGCTCAAGAACTTGGTTAAGAATGACTAAATCATTGGCACGGCGAGCGAAATTGCGTGCCGCCCTGATCGAGGCGGCCGAACAGATGATCGCCGAGCGGGGATTGGCGGGTCTGAAGACCCGCGATTTGGCCCGCGAGATCGGCTGCGCCAATGGCGCGGTCTATAATCTCGTGGCTGATGTCGACGAGCTGATCCTGCGGGTCGGCTCGCGCACGCTGCTCCGGCTCGACGAGGCGCTGACTCTCGCGAGGAGTGCGGGCGAGCCATCGCCACGGGAATCCCTGGTCCGCATCGCCCTCGCCTATTGCGATTTCGCCGCCGAAAACCTCCAGCTCTGGCGCGCGCTGTTCGAGCACCGCATGGCGGCCGACAAGCTGGTGCCGGATTGGTCGGTGCACGACCAGATGCAGCTGTTTCGTCATATCTACCAGCCGCTGGCCGCGCTGTTTCCTCACCGCGGCCCGGAGGAACTCGGCATCACCGCGCGCAGCCTGTTCTCGGCGGTGCACGGCATGGTGGCGCTCGGGCTGGAGCAGAAGCTGGTGGCCGTGCCGCTGCCGGCGCTACGCAAGGAGATCGCGGGCCTCGTGCGCGCGATGATCGACGGGATGATCGCGCGCGACGTGGAAAGAAGCGGCTGCTGACTAAAATTTCGCCTGTCGCATCGCCAATCACGCCCTTAGCGTTCGAGCCGTCCTTCACTCTCGGAGCACCTCATGCCCCTCCTGATCCGCGGCGGCACCGTCGTCAATCACGATCATTCGCGCCGCGCGGATGTGCTGATCGAGGGCGAGACCATCGTCGCCGATCGGCGCATCGCTCGATGCGCCGACAGGCAGCGAGATCATCGATGCAGGCGGCGCCTACGTCATCCCGGGCGGGATCGATCCGCACACCCATCTCGAAATGCCGTTCATGGGCACCGTCACCGCCGACGATTTCGAATCCGGAACCAAGGCGGCGCTGAGCGGCGGCACCACCATGGTGGTGGATTTCTGCCTGCCGGATCCCGGCCAGTCGATGCTGGCGGCCTATCAGGAGTGGCGGCACAAATCCGAGAAAGCGGCCAGCGACTACGGCTTCCACATGGCGGTGACGTCGTGGTCGAAGCAGATCCATGACGAGATGGAGATTGTGGTCAAGACCTACGGCATCAACACCTTCAAGCATTTCATGGCCTACAAGGGCGCGCTGATGGTGAACGACGACGAGCTCTACAACTCGTTCGCGCGCTGCGCCCATCTCGGCGCCATGCCCGTCGTCCATGCGGAAAACGGCGACGTCGTCGCCCTGATGCAGGACGCGCTGATCGCGCGCGGCGTCACCGGCCCGGAAGGCCACGCTTATTCACGGCCGCCCGAGGTCGAGGGCGAAGCCACCAACCGCGCCATCATGATCGCCGATATGACGGGCACGCCGGTCTACATCGTGCACACCAGCTGCCGCGAGGCGCATGAGGCCATCGCTCGCGCGCGGGCCAGCGGAAAGCGGGTCTATGGTGAGCCGCTGATCCAGCATCTGCTGCTGGATGAGCGTGAATATCAGAACAAGGACTGGGATCATGCCGCCCAGCGCGTGATGTCGCCTCCGTTCCGCGACAAACAGCATCAGGACAGCCTCTGGGCCGGGCTGCAAGCCGGCTCGCTCCAGGTGGTTGCGACCGACCATTGCGCCTTCACCACCGAGCAGAAGCGGTTCGGTCGCGGCGATTTCAGGAAGATCCCGAACGGCACCGGCGGCCTCGAAGATCGCCTGGCGCTGCTCTGGACCGCGGGCGTCGCCACGGGGCGGCTGACGAAAGAGGAATTCGTCGCAGTGACCTCGGCGAACATCGCCCGCATCCTCAACATCTATCCGCGCAAGGGGGCGGTCGCCGTCGGCTCGGATGCCGACATCGTGGTGTGGGATCCCAAGCAGAGCAAGACCATCAGTGCCAGGCGGCAGATGAGCCGGATCGATTACAACGTGTTCGAGGGTTTTGCCTGCACCGGCGGTGCGGCCGCGACGCTGTCGCGCGGCCGCATCGTCTGGACGGATGGCGATCTGCGCGCCGAGGCCGGCGATGGCCGATACGTCGAACGCCCCGCCTTCTCGCCGGTGCATGTGGCAAATTCGACCTGGAAGGAACTGACGGCTCCGCGCGCGGTCGCACGCGGTGCGGTGACGCCGTAAGCCCTCGCGCCCTCCCGGGCAGAGGTCCGGGCAACGACAGCCTCAATCTTGGATTGACTTAGGAACGAACGGCTGGAGGCCTCGTTGGTCGCGTAGTTTCTCTCCAGCACGCGAGTCCTCCCATGTATCATCACGTCAAGAAGCTGATGTTCACCGTGCGCGTCGACGAGCCCGATCCGCGCTTCGGCAATATGCTCCTCGAGCAGTTCGGCGGCGCCAACGGCGAACTTGCGGCCGCGATGCAATATTCGATTCAAGGGTTGAATTGCGAGGATCCCGACCGCAAGGACCTCTTGATGGATATCGGCACCGAAGAGCTCAGCCATCTCGAGGTCGTCGGCTGCCTCGCCCGGATGCATCTCGCGCCCTCGCGAAACGACCGCCAGGCGGCGGAGGCCGATCCGCTGATTGCGATCGCGGGCGGTGGCGGCGTCAATCTGTTCAACTCGCAAGGCAATCCCTGGACCGCCGATTATCTCAAGATCACGGGCGAGCTCGACGTCGATCTCCGCAGCAACATCGCCGCCGAAGCGCGTGCCAAGATCGTCTACGAGCGGCTGATCAATTTCTGCGACGACGCCGGCAGCAAGGACGCGCTGCAATTCCTGATGACGCGCGAGATCACGCATATGAAGGCGTTCGCTCGCGCGCTCGAGAGCCTGTCGAAGCCGGCCTTCAGCATCGGCCGGATTGCGCCGACGCCGGGCCTCGTCAACCAGTACTTCAACGATTCCACCGGCAGCGGCGACCACGGCGAGATCGACACCCGCGGCCCCTGGAACGAGGGCGAGGATTGGGTGTTCACGGAATCCCCTGCCATGCAGTCTTCCGATCCCGGCGCGGCTCCGTCGATCGTCGCCGAGAGCTCACCGCCTGTCGACGAGGCCGGCCTGACCGATCTGCTGCTCCATGAGCTGCGTGACATCCTCCATGCCGAGAAGCAGCTGACCAAGGCGCTTCCCAAGATGGCGCAGGCCGCGCGCTTCGACCAGTTGCGGGAGCTGTTCGAGCAGCATCTGGCCGAGACCGAAAATCAGGTCGAGCGCATCAACGAGTGTTTCGAGCTGCTCGGCGAGAACGCTCGCGCCAAGCCCTGCAAGGGCATGATGGGCCTGATCGAGGAAGGCCAGGAGGTCATGAAGGAAGCCGAAGAGAAGGAGGACGCCGCCGCCGACCTCGCGCTGATCTCTGCGGCCCAGCGCGTCGAGCATTACGAGATGTCCGGCTACACCACCGCGCGCAATCTCGCGCAGCAGCTGCGCCACAGCGCGATCGTCGCCCTGCTCTCCAAATCCCTTGCGGAAGAAGAGAATGCCGATCTCCTGCTGAACCAGGTCGCGCGATCGCTGATGTCGGTGGCGAAGATGCCCGCCGCGCTGGAGCAGGCCGAACAGACCTAAGCCGACGCGCAACGCCTATCAATCCAAGCCGCCTTGCGTTCGCGGGGCGGCTTGGCGCTTCCTGGCCGTGGCATACACCTTGCCTCTCGATGCCGGACAATTCCGGACAGGAGGCACCCTTGAGCGTTTCACCCCTCGACTTGGATCGCCGCAGCGTCGTGCTCGGCGGCCTCGGTGTCGCCGGTATGGCAGCCTTCGCTCCACGCCTCGCCTGGGCGCAGGGGCGCAGCGAGACGCTGCTGGTGGTGCAGGAGCTCGGGCCGAACTCGCTGGACATGCAGGGCGTCGGCTCCAACCAGACCGTGAACGGCTTGTCCTGGAACTGCTACGACCGCCTGCTCACCTACGCCGCCAAGACGCTGCCGGACGGCACCTTGTCGTATGACCGCGACAAGCTCGCGCCCGAGCTCGCCGAGAGCTGGGAGGTCGCCGCCGACGGCATGTCCTGCACCTTCAAGCTTCGCAAGGACGCCAAATTCCACGACGGCTCGCCCGTGACCGCCAGGGACGTCAAATGGTCGTTCGACCGCGCCGTGAAGGTCGGTGGCTTTCCGACCTTCCAGATGTCGGCGGGATCGTTGGAAAAGCCGGAGCAGTTCGTCGTGGTTGACGACCACACTTTCCGCATCGACTATGTCCGCAAGGACAAGATGCTGCTGTTCAACGTCGCCGTCGTCGTCCCCTTCATCATCAATTCCGAGCTCGCCAGGAAGAACGCGACCCCGGAAGACCCGTGGGCGCTGGCCTGGCTGAGGAACAACGAGGCCGGCGGCGGCGCCTACAAGATCGAGAGCTGGAAGCCGGGCAGCGAGACCGTGCTGGCGCGCTTCGACGACTGGAAGAGCGGGCCGCTGCCGAAGGTGAAGCGCGTGATCGCGCGCGACGTTCCCTCCGCCGGCACCCGCCGTGCCATGCTGGAGCGGGGCGATGCGGATATTTCCAGCGGCTTTGCACCGCGCGATTTCGAGCAGATCATCAAGGAGGGCAAGGTCAAGGTCTCGGGCGTGCCGATCCCGAACGCGTTGTGGTACGTCGCGCTGAACACCGCCAAGCCGCCGTTCGACAATGTCAAGCTGCGTCAGGCGATCGCCTGGGCCATGCCCTACGAGCAGATCCAGACCAGCGCCTTCTTCGGCCGCGCCGTTCCCATGTATGGCGGCGCCGCCGAGGTCTCAAAGCCGGTGTGGCCGCAGCCGTTTCCCTACGTCACCGATCTCGACAAGGCCAGGGCGCTGCTGAAGGAAGCGGGCTTCGAGTCCGGGCTGGAGACGACGCTGTCGCTCGACACCGGCACCGCCACCGTCGGCGAGCCGACCGCGATCCTGATCCAGGAGAGTCTCGCCAAGATCGGCATCAAGGCGTCAATTGAGAAAATTCCCGGCGCAAACTGGCGCACGACGCTGAACAAGAAGGAGCTGCCGCTCGCGCTCAACCGCTTCAGCGGCTGGCTTGATTATCCCGAATACTACTTCTACTGGAATTTTCACGGCAACAAATCGATCTTCAACATCTCCTCGTACAAGAACAGGGAGATGGACGCCATGATCGACAAGGCGCGCTTCACCACGGATGCCGCCGAATACGACAGGACGGTGAAGGATTTCATCGCGCTCTGTATGCGCGACGTTCCCGTGGTTCCGCTCAACCAGCCGATCCACGACGTTGCCATGCAAAAGGGCATCTCCGGCTACGAATTCTGGTTTCACCGCGAACCGGACTACCGCCAGTTTGCCAAGGGCTAGTTCTGGCGCGCGATGCTGATCGCGCTCGATGAGGCTCGCGCCTGTGCGGTCGGAAAGCCACGTTCTATCCGCACAGCGCTCGCCTGCAGCATCGCCGCGTCGAGCCTGCCCTGTCGCGATCCTTCCAGGGCGCAGGCAAAGACACGGTAGAACTGCGCGCCGTCATAGGCGACCAGCAGCAGATCGACGCCGGCATTGATCGCCTCGACCACGGCCTTGCAGACGTCGTTCTGGTAGATCGCGCCCATGATCAGGTCGTCGGTCATCACCACGCCCTGGTAGCCCCACGTCCCGCGAATGATCCCATCGACGACGCGCTTCGAATGCGAGGCGGCGCGATCGGGATCGACAGCCGTGAGCGTGACGTGGCCGACCATGACGGCGCTATGCGAACGCGACAGCACCTCGCGGAACGGGAGCCAATCGGTTGCCTCCAGCTCCTTCACCGGGGTGTCGAGATTGGCGTTGAAATGATGCGTGTCGGCGCGCACGCGGCCGATGCCGGGAAAATGCTTGAGCGTGGCGCCGACGCCCGTCTCTTCCAGCCCGCGCACATAGGCGCTCGCGATGGTGCTGACGACGGCGGGATCGGCCGCTATCGCGCGCTGGCCGATCAGCGTATGGAAATCGAGGCGGTTGCGCCGCGCCGGCGGCTTGAGGTCGAGCACCGGGGCAAGATTGAGGTTGACGCCGACGTGGGCGAGCTCGCGGCCGTGGATGCGGCCGAACTCCTCGGCCTTGGCCTGCTGCTCGTCGGGCGCGAGCCCCGTCAGCGTCGCCAGCGCCGGCACCTTCGTCAGCGGCGGTGCAAGATGCCCGACGATGCCGCCCTCCTGATCGGCGGCGACGATCAGTGGCGGCAGGCCGGCTGCGCGCCTGAGATCCTGCAGCGCCGCGATCTCGGCCCGCAACGCCTCGATGGTGCGGCCGCGGACATTGTGCCGGGTGACATAGACGCCGCCGATCAGGCCCTGCGCGGCGAGACGCGCAACCTCGGGAAAGGAGGAATAGCCGACCATGAAGTGCAGCCCGAGCTGCCGCGCCTCGACGGCGCTGGCGCCGAGAACGTCGTGCTTGCGCAGCTCGAACTTCAGATGCGCGGCGGACATCAAGACCGGCGGCAGGCACCAGAGCAGGACGAGCGCCTTGCCGGCGATGGTGCGCCAGTGACCTCTGCGCAGCAAAAGGGCGACGATTGCAATGCTTGCGACGACAAGGCCGATGTTTCCGGCGCCACGCAGCACGAGCAGGTAGGGATCGTTCTTGTTCACGGCCACAAATGCAACGAGCGGCGTGGCGAGCCAGAGGAGGACGAGACCGATGCGGTTGAGCAATTGCATGATGCACCACGTGCGATAGGCGACGATGTTTCGCACCTAGCAAAGCGAATCACGCTGCGCGAGAGGCAAAAGCGCGCCTGCACGAAAACTGCAGAAAACTCCTGAAGCCGTGCAGACGATGATCCTGCCGTCTGCACAAGTGCCGTTCAGAATTCGTGATGCCACCATTCACGGAGACTCTCTGGACATGACGAGCCTGACTTCGACGACGGATATCCAACCGATCAGGCCTTCGGCGCTGTCGGTCAAGCTCGCAATGACGCTGCTGCTGGCTGGGCTCGCCGACTGGCTGTTCTACGGCCAGCGCATCGGACTATCGCTGACGCTGTTTGCGATCGCGACCGCCTGCGTGTCGGTGCTGTTCAATCATGCGGCCCTGGACCTGCGCCGTGCGGTGATCGGCGGCGCGATTCTCACGCTCGGCTTTGTCCCGGCCATGGAGGAGGTCAACCTGCTATCGTTCCTGATCCTCGTCGCGTCGCTGACGATTGCCCTGTTGCTTGCGACCAATCCTGACACGACCGGGCTCACCGACCGCGCCCGCGCGCTGCGCAATTTCCTCCTGCTCGGTCCCTTCAGGCTCTTCGTCGACGCGCCCCAAATGTTCAACATGTCGGCGTTCACCCGCGGCATCGCGCTCTGGCTGATGCCAGCAGTGCTCGGCACCGTCTTCATCGCACTGTTCGCAGCGGCCAATCCGGTGATCGAGCAATGGGTGTCCCTGCTCAATCCCAAGGTCATGTTCGACTATGTCAAAATGTGGCGCGTCCTGTTCTGGACCTTGATGCTGGCTCTGGTCTGGCCGTTCATTCAAGTGAGCTGGCGGCGCAAGACGATCGTCACCGCCACCGTGGCCGAGGGCCCCGTGCCACCGCCGCTGCCGCCCATGGTCTCGGCGGAATTTCTCGGCCCTTCCACCATCTTGCGCTCGCTGATCCTGTTCAACCTGCTATTCGCGGCGCAATCGATCCTCGACGGCATCTATCTCTGGGGTCACGTGGCACTGCCCGACAATTTGACCTATGCGGCCTATGCCCATCGCGGCGCCTATCCACTGATCGCGACCGCCCTGCTCGCCGCTGCCTTCGTGCTGGTGGCAATGCGTCCGGGCGGGCCGGCGGAGAAATCAAAGGTGATCCGGCCGCTGGTCTATCTCTGGGTCGGGCAGAACGTGCTGCTGGTCGGCTCGTCCATCCGCCGGCTCGATCTCTATGTCGACGTCTATATGCTGACCTATTGGCGCATCGCGGCCTTCATCTGGATGGGGCTGGTGGCGCTCGGCCTGATCCTGATCGTCGCGCGCATCGTACTCGACAGGTCCAACCAATGGCTGATCGGCGCCAACCTCGCCGCCTTGACGATCGTGCTCTACGGCTGCTCGCTCGTGAACTTCGACGCCTTCATCGCCGACTACAATGTCGCCCATAGCCGGGAAGTGTCGGGGAAAGGCGTGCAGATCGACATCGATTATCTCATGACGCTCGGACCGCAGGCGGTGCCCGCCATCGACAAGGCGTTCGCGCTGCGGCCCGCCGCCAGGGAGGGCTGTCTTGTGCCACGCCGTGACCGCCTTGTAGAACAGCAGCGTCAGGATCTGGCCTGGCGAAGCTGGAGCTTTCGCGGCTGGCGGCTCCAGCGCAGGCTGGACGCCCAGGCAGGAGCTCAGGCCGGCAGCCAGCCGGCGAGCTGACGAGGACACGGAGAGTTACTTGGCGCATCGCATTCTCATCGTCGACGACGAAGGCCACATCCGCGAGGTCATCCGCGTCGCCCTGAAGAAGGCCGGCATGGACGTGATCGAGGCCCGCGACGGCAGGGAGGCGCTTGTCCGCTTTGCCGCCGACAAGCCCGATCTCATCGTGCTGGACATCGGCATGCCCGAGTTCGACGGCCTCGACGTCTGCCGCGAGATCCGCAAAGGCTCCGACGTGCCGATCCTGTTCCTGTCGGCGCGCGACGAGGAGATCGACCGCATCCTCGGCCTCGAGATCGGCGGCGACGACTACGTGACGAAGCCGTTCAGCCCGCGCGAGCTGGTGGCCCGGGTCAATGTCATCCTGCGCCGCCTCAGCCCGCGTAACGGCGAGGCCAAGGCCGGGCCCACCGCGCTGACGCAAGGCGGGCTGTTGATCGATCCCGAGCAGCATGTCGCATCCTTTGCCGGCACGCCGCTGAAGCTGACCGCGATCGAGTTCGGCATACTGCGCGCGTTCCTGACCCGGCCGACGTCGGTGTTCAACCGCGAGCAGCTGATGCGGGCCGCCTACCAGCTCAACATCCAGGTCTCCGACCGCACCATCGACAGCCATATCCGAAACATCCGGGCCAAGCTGGCAGCGCTGTCCTGCGACAACGTCATCGAGACCATCCACGGCGTCGGCTTCAAGCTCGGTCGCTGCGAGAAAGAGGCATGAGCGCGGCGCCCGACAAATGGCGGCCGTCGCTCACCCTCGTGATCTTCACGGTGCTGGCGACCGTCGGCATATTGCCTTTGGTCGGCCTGTTCTTCTTCCGTCTTTACGACAACCAGCTGATTCGCCAGACCCAGGCCGAGCTGATCGCGCAGAGCCGCGTGCTGGCGACGATCTATGCGCAGGAGGTCGCGGCCCGGCTCGACAGCGGCCTGGTGCTCGGCGCCGAGGTGCCGCCGGGCGTGCTGCCCGATCCGGGCGACCAGGTCACGCCGATCCGTCCCGCGCTCGACCTCACCGCGAACGACCTCCTGCGCCGGCGGCCCGACGCATTGCCCGCGCCTCAAGCAGCGCAGCCAGCCTATGTCGAGATCGGCGCCAGGCTGACGCCGATCATCCGCGAGACCCAGAAGGTGACGCTGGCCGGCTTTCGCATCCTCGATCCGCAAGGCGTGGTGATCGCCGGACGACAGGAGGTCGGGCAGTCGCTCGCCCATATCGAGGAGGTCGCGGACGCCCTGCACGGGCAATACCGCGCGACCTTGCGCAACCGCGTGCCGGACAAGCCGCCGCCGCCGATCTATTCCTTCAGCCGCGGCCTCGGAGTGCACGTGTTCTCGGCCATGCCCGTCATCGTCAACAATCGCGTCGCCGGGGTGATCTACACGACGCGGACGCCGAGCAACATTTTCGACCATCTCTACCAGGAGCGGGCCAAGTTCGTGCTGGCCGGCCTCGCCGTCATCCTCGGCACGATCGCGATCGGCCTCGTGTTCTCGCGCACCATCACGCTGCCGATGCGCGAGCTGATCGACCGCGCCGCCCGAATCGGCCGCGGCGACCGCGAGGCGTTCCAGCCGCTGAAGCATTACGGCACGCGCGAGTTCGCCCAGCTCTCGCACAGCTTTCTCGGCATGGCCGAGCAGCTGGCGCGGCGCTCCGACTATATCGCGACCTTTTCGGCCCATCTCACCCACGAGCTGAAATCGCCGCTGACCTCGATCAAGGGCGCGGCCGAGCTGCTGCAGGATTCGGTTCAGGGCAAGGCCGAGAGCCTGACGCCGGCCGAGCAGAACACCTTCATCGCCAACATCCTGTCCGACACCCAGCGGCTGGAGGCGATGGCGCAGCGGCTGCGGGAGCTCGCCCGCGCCGAGAGCCTGCCGCAGAACGAGCGCACCGAGCTGGCGCCCGTGATCGCCGATCTCAGAAGCCGGTTTCCGGCCAGCGCGATCGAGGCCAGCGGCAGCCTCGACCGGGCGATCGGCATGTCCTCGGAGAAGGCGCTGATCGTGCTGTCGCACATCGCCGACAATGCGGTGCGGCACAAGGCCGGGACGATCAGGCTGGAGGCGGTCGATGCGCGGACCAGCCTGCTCGTGACGGTCAGCAATGATGGCGAGCCGATCTCGGCGCCGAATCGCGACAGGATCTTCGATGCGTTCTTCACCACCCGCCGCGACCAGGGCGGCACCGGAATGGGGCTGGCGATCGCACGCGCGGTGATGGCGAGCCACGGCGGCTCGATCAGGCTCAAGCCCACTGACCAGGGTGCGGCCTTCGAGCTCCAATTCCCCGTCGCCTGAGGCGCGATGAACCATCGCCCCTCAGTCCTTTTTGTTTGGGCATGATCTATCCGGAAAACCGCGTCACACCTTTCCGGATCATGCCCTAGATCGCGAACACCCAGGCGGCGACGATGGTGCCGAGGGTGACGAGACCGGCGATGGTCCAGCCAGCGGCGTATTCCAGCTCGGGATGACCGGTCGCCCGCATGATCTCAATCGGATCGGCGGTATGCTTCTCTGCCATGACAGCCTCGCACGTTTCTTCCCGCGTCATAGATAAGTCGCACCAGCCGCCATTAGGTTCCATCACGGAAATGCGAGGCATGACGCAGCTAGGTCTGTTCGCCGACCCGCCCGAAGGCCCAGCCGGCCTTCGCTACACGGACGATTTTGTCGATCAGGCCACTGAACAGGATCTGATCGGCCGCATCGCAGCATTGCCGCTCCAGCGCTTTCAGTTCGGCGCCTTCGAGGGCAACCGCCGGGTGGCGTCGTTCGGCTATCGCTACGACTACACGCTGCAGCTTGTGGCTGAGGCCGATCCGATCCCCGACTGGGTGCAGCCGGTCGCGCGGCAGGCCGAGGCCTGGGCGGGGCTGCCGGAGGGCAGCGTCCGGCAGATGCTGTGCACCGAATACGAGGTCGGCGTCGGCATCGGCTGGCATCGCGACAAGCCGCATTTCGACAAGGTGCTCGGCCTGTCGCTGGGCTCACCATGCAACTTCCGCTTCCGCCGCCGCAAGGGCGAGACCTGGGAGCGCTACACGCTGGCGGCCCTGCCGCGCTCGCTGTACATGATGGACGGCGAGGCGCGGTCGCAATGGGAGCACAGCATCCCGCCGGTCGCGGCGCGGCGCTACTCCATCACCTTCCGGACCATGAAGCGGGCCTGACGGACCATCCAAGACAAAAACTGCGAAAACAACCCCATGCACAGTAGGAAGGCGGATCGGGGACGAGCCTCGGCGGCGCCGGACAACGGCCTGACGGATCGGGATAAAACGGCGGCTGCGCCCTGCCCGCCCAGGTGCCGCGAATTCGCCTCAAGGCCGGCTGACTAATGAGACGAATTGAAAAGACGAGCCAGATCAGCGAGCCAAGATGAGCCCCGCAAGGCCGCCACACCCATGAAGCATTTTCTGACATTTCTCCTGTTTCTGACCATGAGCGCAGCCTCCGCGCACGCACCCGTGCCGGGCCGGCTCCCGCTGCCTGCCGATAGCGTCCAGGCGGGCCTCACCGATTCCGACACCAGCGCCGGCGGCACCGCGCGGCTGTGCGAGCAGGTCACCTTCTCGCGCGGCCTGCGCTATGGCGAGAGCGAGGCCAATGCGCTCGATGTCGCGGCCAGCACGACCAAGGCCGACACGCCGCGGCCGGTGCTGCTGTTCGTGACGGGGGATACCTTCACCGGCGACCGCGGAGCGCCGGAACTGGTGCGCCAGATCCAGGACCAGGCGATGTGCTTTGCCGCGCGCAACGGCATGATCGGTGTCCGGGTCAATTATCGCCTGGCGCCGGCGGCGACCTGGCCGGCCGGCGCGGCCGATGTGGCGGCGGCGCTGTCCTGGGTCCATGGCAATATCGACCTCTTCAATGGCGATGCCCGCGAGATCGTCGCAGTCGGCTACGGCGCCGGCGCCTTCCACGTCGCGACCCTGCTGGCACACCCCGAGCTGCAGACCGCCGGTGCCGACGTCGCCGGCGTGGTGCTGGTGTCCGGGATCTACCGCGTCGGCAAGGACGCCAGCGACAGCGAGAAGGCCTATCTCGGCGGCGATGCCACCCAGTACGACAAGCGCTCGGTCTTCCCCGGCATCCTCAACGTCGACGTGCCGATCGTGCTGGCCTGGGCCGCGGACGATTCCGCCGGCCTCGTGGCGCAGGGCGAGACGCTGAAGAAGACGCTGTGCGGCGCCGGCCATTGCCCGCGCAGCACGCTGCTGCGCAGCCGCGACGGCATCGCGAACGCCTTCGGCCTCGACGGCTCCGGCGACAGCCTCGCAGAGCCGACGCTGCTGCTGGTGCGTCAGCTCGAGGCGCGCGGGCTGCCGTAGTCGTGGTGGGCCGCAGCGTGTTCACCTCCGACATCCGCCGAGCGTTCCGCTCCCGCAACACCGAAACGTTCAAGAGGCAGCCGCGTTCAGCGGAGAACCAACCCACTCATTCAGGTCAGCCGGTGCCGGTCTGCCGAGCAAATACCCTTGGACCAGATCTACCCCTTTGCCCCTCAGGTCATCCAGCTGCTCCTCGGTCTCGACACCCTCTGCAATCACCTGGACCCCCAGGCCGGCGGCCAGAGTCATGATCGAGGCCACAACCGCCTTGTTCGCCGCGTTAGTCACCAGGTCCTTGGTGAAAGATCGGTCGATCTTCACCTTGTCGAAGGGAAAGGAGACCACCGAACCGAGCGATGCGTATCCCACACCGAAGTCGTCCAGCGCGATGGAGATCCCGATGTTCTTGAGCTGGCGAAAGAGCAGAAGGTTTTCCTCTTTGTCCTGCAGCAGAATGGATTCCGTGACTTCGAACTCGAGCTGATCGGGCGACAGGCCGGTTTCCAGGAGAGTTCCAAGCACGGCGTCGAACAAGTCCGGACCGCGGAACTGCACGGGAGAAATGTTGACGGCAACCTTGATTCCCTTCGGCCACGATGCTGCGTCTACGCACGCCTGGCGAAGAATCCAGCGTCCCAAGGGCTCCATGAGGCCGGTCTCTTCAGCGATGCCGATGAAGCGATCCGGGTAAAGCAGGCCCTCGGAGGGATGACGCCATCGCACCAAGGCCTCCATCACACGCGGCTGCAGCGTCTTCGCATCGACGATCGGCTGATAGTGCAATTCGAAATCGCCCCGGCCCACGGACTCGCGAAGCTCGTTGATGAGCCGGTTGCGGGCTTGCGCGTTCTTGTGCATCTCTTTTTCGAAGAACCGGTATCCGTTTCGTCCCTCCGCCTTGACCCGGTATAGGGCGAGGTCTGCCTTGTAGAGCAGTTCGGATGCCGTGGAGCCATGCAGCGGTGCGAGCGCCAATCCGATACTCACCCCGACCGACACCTCCTGGTCCGCGATCGAGAACGGCACCGCCACGATTTCGAGCAGCGTGCTCGCGAGTCGTTCCGCCTGTTCCCGCCCTTCTCCAGAGCTGACCTGCACGATTGCGAACTCGTCGCCTCCCAGACGGGCGATCAGATCATTGTCGGCGGCAACCGACTCGAGGCGCCTGCTCAGCTGCTTGAGCAAGGCGTCACCGGCAGCATGGCCCAGCGTATCGTTCACCCACTTGAACCCGTCGAGATCCAGCAAATGGACGACCAGATCTTGTGCGCTTGCATCTTCTCCTGCGAGCCGGCTCGACAGATCTTTGATCAGGGCGGCTCTGTTCAACAGTCCCGTCAAAGCGTCGTGGCGAGCCGCATAGTGCACCAGCGCTTCGGCGTTCTTCCGAGCCGTGATGTCGACCCGGATAGCCATGTAGGCGACCGGCTTTCCCTCCGGACCGAGTTGAGGGGTAATCACCGTGTCGACCCAGTACAGGCTGCCGTCTTTCGCTTTGTTGCAGACCTCTCCGCGCCAGACCCCGCCGCGGGCAAGCTGACGATACATATCGCGGAAGAATCCACGCGAATGAACACCGGACTTCAGGATGCGGTGGTTGTTTCCAATGAGCTCGTCGCGGTTGTAGCCGCTGATCTCGCAGAACCGGTCATTGGCATAAGTGATCGTGCCGCGCACATCGGTAACCGCGACGATGACCGCCTGGTCAATGGCATATTGCTTCTCGATCAGCTCCTGCCTCGCCGCTTCGGCACGAAGCTCCGCATGGCGCAGCTCGGTGATATCCCGATGCCGTTCGACGAAGCCGCCCCCCGCCATGGGATGCATGTCGAGCTCTATGAACGTGCCGTCTTCAAGCCCGTAGCTGGTACGGAACCCTGCTCCGAGATCTGTCGCCGCCATATACTCGGCAATTCGGTCGCTCGCAGAGGTTCCGACAACCCGGGCATACCTGCTCGCCAGAAGCTCATGCACGCATGTCCCGGCCGCGACCTGCGAATGCGCCAGGCCGTACATGTTGCGGTGCAGCTCGTTGCCGATCACCAATCGCGACCGATCGTCGAAAACGCACAGACCGTGCGAGCTACTTTCGATGGCCGCATGAACCAGTCGCTCCCAGTCCATGGCCGGAACATCGTGACGGCCGATGGCAGGTCGTGAGGCCGGTGCGCATTCGGCCGCGGGCAGCACTTCGCTCATCGCAGGTGACTCGTATTGCGCGGTCGCATGATCATTTCGACGCAAGGTCAGGCGGCTTTGATTTCATCAAAGAATGCGTCGACTTCGAATCGGAGAGCCGATGCCTGGCCGGAAAGCGCCTCGGAGGCGCTCAGCAGCCTTCCCGCGGTCTGCCGGGTTTCAGCGGCGACCTGGCTCACGCCGGTTATGTTGCTGGATACTCCATGCGTGCCCTCGGCCGCCTGCTGGACGTTGCGCGCGATCTCGGCAGTCGCCACACCCTGCTCTTCCACCGCCGCCGCTATGACCGTCGCGATCTCGTTGACGGACCCGATGGTGCGGCCGATGTCCTGCATCGCCCCCACCGATTCTCTCGTTGCGGCCTGAATCGCGAGAATTTGCCCGCCGATCTCCCCGGTGGCCTTTGCCGTCTGCTCGGCGAGCGCCTTGACTTCGGAAGCAACGACGGCGAAGCCGCGTCCGGCTTCGCCAGCGCGCGCCGCTTCGATCGTGGCATTGAGTGCGAGCAGATTGGTTTGTCCGGCAATCGTGCTGATCAGTTCAACCACGTCGCCGATCCGCTGGGCGGCGTGCGCAAGACTCTGCACAGTCGCACCGGATCGTGCCGATTGCTCGACTGCGACCCTGACGATCTTCGTCGATTCGGAGACCTGGCGGCCGATCTCCTGGATCGAGGAGGTCAGTTGCTCGGTGGATGTCGCAACGGCCTGCACGTTCATCGACGCTTCTTCCGAAGCGGCGGCCACGGCACCCGACTGCTGGGTCGCCTGCGAAGAGCTGGCGGCCAGCATATTGGCTGCGCTCTGAAGGTTGGCGGCCGAACCACCGATCGTATCCACCACCGTCTTCATGCGGGCATCGAAGCTCGAAATTGCAGCAAAGATCCTCGCTTGACGCCTTTCCCGCTCGGCAAGCATTGCCTCCTGGTAGACGGAGATGGCGATCTCCATGTCGAGCATCACCGCGCAATTCACCGCGCCCAGGATCTCGCAGAGATGCGCTGGTCTCCAGCGGTAGCGCCGAATGGCAAGCGACACGAGCTGGTTCAGGACAAAGTTGTATCCACCGATGTACCAGCGCGGCTCCAGGCCGATCTTGTTGTGGACCATGCCGATGGCACGGACCCCCTTCAAGTATTCATCATCGAACCGCCCGTTGAACAATCGCGCCCAATGGGTACCCTGGGCCGATTTCAACCTGGGAATATCATTCCCAATCAGCGCGGCAAGCTGAGGCTCGCTCGTGACATGCCGATAGAAGCCGTCCAGAATGCGAGGAACGGCAGGTTCGGCGATCCCCCAGAACTCCCGCAACAGTTCCCCAGTGCGGGGCGAAATCCCCATGAAGCGCAGCCGGGACTGGCGTTGCTGGTCGGAATCGGCGCATGCGGGTACGTCGGTCATCGTGATGCTCTCTCAAAATCCGATTGCGCAAAAGAATGAATGGGCATCTGGCACCGGCGGCACGGCGCGGGGAGCGTGAGTCGATTCCGAAGCATCGAATGATTTGCATTGCCATGCTCGCACGCGTTGCCAGAACTCTACGCGCAGAACAATAATGCCGACCCTGCTAACCTTTTGTAAGGCAAAATTGGTGCTTGCGAGTCAGCCGAAGCAACCAGCGGGCGCGTCGATGCACAATACCGCGGCGATTGAACGCCAGATTTGATCGAGCGCCGCGTTGCTTACGCAAAATGCGACCATTTTTGCAGGATCAGCGCGGGCGAAGAGCCAATTTTAGCGCGGGCGCACGCCAGGCTTACCTGCCTCCGGAAACATGAACTCGACACCGGCTCTCACGAGGGCTGCTTCGATCGACGGAAGCGCCGGGTCGTCGTGGGACGGCGCAGCGTCCAGCTCCTCCAGGCGGCGAATGGTTGCACGCGAGATGCCGGCAGCATGCGCGAGGTCCATCACCGACCATCGCAGCAGGCCGCGCGCGGCCCTGATTTGCGCTCCGGTGATCCGGTGAGCGCCGGGCCGCGTCGAATTGCGGTCGAGATCGACGCTGATCCCGAGCCATTCCTTGATGTTGCCGACATCGTCGAGCACCGGCTGTCCGGTCGACCGCTTCCATCTGAAAGTGCCGTCGGCCTGGAGGAAACGGTGCACGACATCATAGCCGCGCTTCTCGCGGCTGGCGGCCGCACATACCCTGAGCATCTTTTCCTGGTCGTCTGGATGAATCAGCTGGAGCCAACCCGATTCGGACGAAATGATGTGGCCCGCTTGATCGCAGTTGATGATCTCGTGGATTCGTCCATCGGACTTGGCGACCCAGACCACCGCGCCAGCGGCCTTTATCAAGGCGCGGTAGCGCTCATCCGCAATTCGCAGCTGATTGAGCTGATCTTCCCGCGCCGTGACATCGGTGCAGACGCCAAGGGCCTTCTCCGCGACGCCCTCCGGATCGACGAAGATGATGATCTGACAGTAGATCCAGGCGATGTTGCCGCCGCGGCGAATGACGCGAAATTTCCGCCTGACGGTCGACGCTTTCTGGATGATACGCTCGACCTCGGCTTGCGCGCCACGATCATCCGGATGCGTCACCTGGAGGATGGCCGCAAAGGATGGCGTCATCTTTCCAGGCTCGAGCCCCAGAAGATCATAATACCCACGCGACCACTGCATTTCGTTGGTCCGCAGATTCCAGCTCCACAGGCCGCAACGCAACTCACGCTCGATAATCCCGAAGTTCTCTTCGGTGCCTCCCTTCAAGAGGTCCAACATTTCTTGCTCTTGTTGATCCAGGTGCCGAACAGTTAGCAAAGTTGGGAAGGTTGTCCAGCCGTATGCCGGCTTGTCCGACTTCGCGTTGGATGGCGATGACGTCGATCGATGTCCATATGGCGGAAAACCACCGCTAGCCGACAGATCATTGGCGATGACGAGCATGCATCTTCGCAGCATGTGCAGACGATGCGTCCACCTCGCTGCCAGCACTGCGAAAGCAGCTCCCGCCACGCCCGGCAATGGCCGCGACGCATTGATCGATGGTCTCGAAGGTGCAACTGCGCACGCCCGAGTCGTAGTCCAGTCGGCAGACCGCGGATTCTCTTGCCGCGTCCTGCTCCAAGGGAATCAGAATCGCCGCGGCCGTTGCCACTACGACAAGGGCGGCGAAGCCGAAAATCCTTTCCATGCTCGTTCCCCCATCCGATTGGCGCTGAGGTCCACTACGCCCTCAGCGAGAGGGCCCCGTTGTCTGCAGCTGCCTCACGGGCTAATCGCAGACGAGATATCTGCGATGACGTCGATAGACGTAGTAGCAGTCGCTACTTGCGTAATAGCTGGAGCGCGCGCCGCCATAGGCGTATCCGGCATAGGCGCCGGCCGCGTATGAGGCGGCATATGATGCCGCACGCGCGCCATAGCCATATCCGTGCACACCGCCATAGCGATAATTGCCGGCACCGCCGATATTGATTGCCGTCGTGCGTGCGGCGTTCACGACGGGGGGCGCTCCGCCGACGCCTCGCGCTGCGAGACCGGCGCGCGGCCCAGGTGCCGGCCCGGGCCCAGCGAAGGGGCCGGGCCGAGGCGCGCCAGCGAAGGACGGCGGAGCTGCCGCAGCCATTGGAGGTGGCCCGGCCGGCGCCATCGGTGGCGGTGGCGGAAATTGCGCGAACGCAGCCATGGGTACGAGCGCACTCGCGGCGACCGTCGCAGTCAACACAAAGCTCGATGTTCTCTTCGAACGCATCGTCGTCTCCGTCTAGATCTGGGCCTCGAGCACAGGCTCGGGTACGTGGTGAGTTGCGGTCTGTTCGGCCGACGCCGCCTCCATCGCAACAGAGTCGGGCCGATGGGAAGGCAATGCACCGGCATCGTCAGGATGGATCCGGAACCAGGCCACATAGAGCGCGGGCAGGAACAGCAGGGTCAGCAGCGTGCCCACGATGATGCCGCCCATCATGGCGTAGGCCATCGGGCCCCAGAAAATCTCCCGCGCGATCGGAATGAGCGCGAGACTTGCGGCGGCCGCAGTGAGAAGGATCGGTCGCATGCGATGCTCGGTTGCCTCGACGACCGCATCCCAGGCCGGCCTGCCCTCCTTCCTCAGATCCTCGATCTGCACGATCAGGATCACGGAGTTTCGCACCAGGATTCCGATCAGCGCGAGCACGCCGAGGATCGCGACGAAGCCCAGCGGCGCGCCGCTCGGGAGCATGGCCATGACGACGCCGATCAGCGCGAGCGGCGCAACGGCGAACACCAGGAACAGGCGCGAAAAGCTCTGCAGTTGAAGCATCAGCACCGTCGCCATGACGAACAGCATCAGCGGCGCCACCGCGATGATCGGCCCCTGGCTCTTGGCACTCTCCTCCACCGAGCCGCCGGTCTTGATCGAATAGCCCGCCGGCAGCTGCTTGGCGAATTCCGCGACTTTCGGCGCGAGCTGGTCGACGACCGTCTTCGGCTGAACGTTGCCGACGACGGCGGCCTTCAGCGTAATGGTCGGAATCCGCGCGCGGCGCCAGATCGTGGGCTGCTCCAGCTCGTAGCGCAGATTGGCGACGGCCCCGAGCGGCACCGGTTGGCCGCCGAGCCCGGTCAATTGCAGGTCGCGCAGCGTGTCGATCGAGGCGCGCTCGTTCGCCGTCGCACGTCCCGTGACGTTGACGAGATAGATGCTGTCCCGCACCTGCGTGATCGGCGAGCCCTGCAGCACGGAGTTCAGCGTGGTGGCGATGTCCTCCGAGGTCAGGCCGAGCTGGCGCGCCTTGTCCTGGAACACGTCGACCTTGACGACGCGGGCCGGCTCCATCCAGTCGAACACCACGTTGCCGAGATCGGGACTACTCCGCACGATTCCTGCAAGCTTCTGTGAGAGATCGCGCACCTTGGCGATGTCGGGCCCGCTGAGACGGTATTGTACCGGCCGCCCGACCGGAGGGCCGACCTCGAGCAGCTTGACATAGGTGTCGGTGCCCGGGAACGTCCTCCTCAAATAGTCCTCGAACTGCGCCTTGAGCCGGTCGCGCGTCGGGATGCCGCCCTTCGTCACGATCACCTGCTGGCCGAACCAGGTGTTGGCGGTCTGAACATCGAACGACAGCACGAAGCGCGGCGCGCCAGTGCCGACATACGTCGACCAGTGCTCGACCGATTGGTTGCCCTGCAATTGCTCGCGCTCGAAACGCGCCATCTGCATGTTGGTCTCGGTGATCGAAGCGTTCTGCGGCAGGTTCCAGTCGATGACCAGCTCGGCCCGGTCGGACGAGGGGAAGAACTGCTGCTGCACGAACTGCAAGCCGAACAAAGCGAGCAGGAACGCGCCCACCGTCACGGCGACGGTGCTCCAGCGGTGATGCATGCAGAATACGAGGAGGCGCGCAAACATCTGCGCCAGGCGGCCCTTCTGCTCGTGATGTCCCTTCATCTTTGCCGGCAGGATGGTGACGCCCAGCAGCGGCGTGAACAGGACGGCCACGACCCAGGAGACGATCAGCGATACCGCGATCACCACGAACAACGTAAAGGTGAACTCCCCGGCGTTGCTGCTGTTGAGCCCGATCGGGATGAAGCCAGCCACGGTGACCAGCGTGCCCGTCAGCATCGGAAATGCGGTCGACGTATAGACGTGGGTTGCAGCTTTCTCTAGGGGATCGCCGACCTCGAGCCGGGCCACCATCATCTCGACGGCAATCATGGCATCGTCGACCAGAAGACCAAGCGCGATGATCAGGGCCCCCAGGGAAATGCGTTGCAGCGAGATGCCGCAATAGGCCATCACAACGAAGGTGATCGCGAGCACGAGCGGAATGGCGATCGCGACCACGAGACCGGCACGCATCCCCAGGCTCAGGAAGCTGATGCCGAGCACGATGATCACGGCCTCGAACAGCGCTTCGGTGAAGCCGGAAACGGCATGTTCGACCACGACGGGCTGGTCAGCAACGAGGTGCACGCCGACGCCGATCGGCAGGTCGGCGATGATCCTCCTCATCTCCTCCTTCAGCGCCTCGCCGAACTGGAGCAGGTTGGCACCGGACTTCATGCCGATCGCGAGCGCAATGGCGGGCTGACCGTTGTATCTGAACAGCGTCGACGGCGGATCGGCATAGCCGCGCGTGATCGTGGCAACATCGGTCAGCGGGAAGAAGCGATCATTGATGCGCAGATTGACCGTCTTCAGGCTCGCCTCGGAGGCGAACTGGCCGTTGACGCGGACGCTGATCCGCTCCGGCCCCTCCTGGAACACGCCGGAGGGCGCCACCGCGTTCTGACCTTGCAGCGAGTTCATGACGGCGTGGATATCGAGGCCGAGCGCCGCGATCTTGCGGGTGGAGAATTCTAGGTAGATCACCTCGTCCTGCGCGCCGAGAATGTCGACCTTGCCGACATCGGGCACGGTCAGCACCTTGGCCCTTACATCCTCGACCCGGTCGCGGAGCTGCCGCTGGCTCAAGCCGTCGCTGGTGAAGGCGTAGACGTTGCCGAAGACGTCACCGAAGCGGTCGTTGAAACCGGGGCCGACCACGCCTTGCGGGAAATCGCCCTTGATGTCGGCGATCATGTTGCGGACGCGCACCCAGGTCGGCTTGACGTCGGCCGCCTTGGTCGAATCGCGCAAGTAGACGAAGACGGTGGTCTGGCCTGCGACCGTCACGCTCTTGGTGTAGTCGAGCGATTCCAGCTCCTCGAGCTTCTTCTCGATGCGGTCGGTGACCTGGCGCGTCATTTCCTCCGGTGAGGCGCCCGGCCACTGCGCCTGGATCACCATGGTCTTGATGGTGAAGTCAGGATCCTCCTGTCGTCCCAGCTGGAGATAGGCAAACAGGCCGGCCGCCATGAAGGCGATCATGAAGTACCAGACGAGCGAGCGGTGGCCGAGCGCCCAGTCGGAGAGGTTGAACGACTTCATGGCTCTTGATCCTGTTCGATGCGGACGTGCTGTCCCGGCTTGAGGCTGTGAATTCCGGCGGTGACGACGCGGGTGCCTGCGGCAAGCCCGCCGGTGACGCGGATGCCCGCCTGTTCGGCGATGCCTTCGATCTTCTGCAGCGAGACGGTGCCGGCGGACCGGTCCACCACCCAGACGAAATCGGCCCCGTCCCTGGCGAGCACCGCCGATGCCGGCAGGCGCAGGACTTTGCTCTGATCCTTGCCGAACCTTGCCGTGACGGTCGCGCCGAGACGGAAGCTTGCGGGCGGATTGTCGAGGGCAATCCGGACACGTCGCAGCCGCGTCACCGCATCGGCTTGCGGCGCGATTTCGCGAATCCTGCCCTCGACCTGAACGGTGGGGAGGAGTTGCAGGCTGACGGTGAGGGGGAGCCCGACCTCGAGCGGCACCGGCAGGTCCTCACCGATGTCGACGACCGCCTCGCGAACGTCCGGGCGCGCGACCGTCACCACGGTTTGCCCCGGCGAGACCACCTGGCCGACTTCCGCGCCGACGGCGGTGACGACGCCGCCGAAGTCGGCCTTGATGCGGGCATAGCCGAGTTGCTCGACGGCCTTGGTCAGGCTCGCCTGCTCCTGCGCAACGCTTGCTTCGGCGCCGGCGCGGGCCTGCTCGGCATTATCGAGCGTCTGCCTGGTGGTCGCATCGCTGGTGATGAGCGTGCGTTGCCGCTCCTCCGTGGCCTTGGCGGTCACAAGCTGCGCCTCGGCCTTGGCAAGCTGAGCTTTCGCCGCGCGAACGGCGAGATCGAGCGCGATGGGATCAATCGTGCCGATGATTTGTCCTTCGCTGACGACATCGCCAACGTTGACCGGACGCGACGTCAGGCGTCCGAGTACGCGAAAGCCAAGGTTGGTCTTGTAGCGCGGCTCGACGATGCCGACCGCGACCGTGCTGTCACCACTATTCGGCGTGGCTACCATCGAGAGCACGGGACGCACGGGCTCCGGCGCCTTCGTCTCCTGCTGGCAGCCGGTCAGCAACGCGGCCGCCGCGACCGTGCCAGCGATCATCATGACCCGTCGCTTCATGACTGACCTTCCTCCTCAGTGACCGGTTGACCGACGCTCAGGAGCTTGCCGCCGTCGACGACGACGCGCTCGCCGGGCTCGAGGCCAGCCTTGATCAGCACCTGACCGGCTTCATAAGCGCCGACCGTGACCGGCTTCAGCGACGCTGTCTGCGTCCTGGGGTCGACGATCCAGACGGCAGGCCTGCTACCCGCGGCCATCAGCGCGCGCCAGGGCAGGGTGATCTCGTTCTGAGCTTTCGCCTTCACCGTCCCCGAGACGGCGCTGCCCAGCGTCATCGCAGCCGGCGGATTCGCGATGGACACCTTGACGCGGATCGTGGAGCTCTTCGCGTCAATAACAGGTGAAATCTCTCTCACCTCTCCCGTCGCCGTCACGCTCGGGTCGGAGAGCAGTGTCAATGCGACGTCGTGGTTCTCGGTCTGACCGAGGAAGACGGATTCGTAGACCTCGAAGACGGCATCCCGCTCCCCGTCCTGCGCCAGCGAGAACACGGGCTGGGCGGCCGGAACGACCTGGCCGACCTCGAGATTTCGCGCGGTGATGACGCCGTCCGCTTCAGCGCGCAGGAGGGTATATCCGAGCGCATCGCGCGAGGTGCCGAGCTGCGCCCTGGCAGCCTCGAGCACACCCTCCGCGGTTCGCAGGCCTTCCTGGGCCTGGTCGTAAACGGTGCGGGTGGTGAAGCCGCTTGCGATCAGCGCTTTCTGCCGTTCGAACGTGGCCTTTGCCACGCGCAGCTGGGCTTCGGCGGAGGCCAAAGCCGCGGTCGCAGCATCGACATCGGCCTGTTGCTCGGCCGGATCGAGCCGAGCGAGGACGTCGCCCTTGTTCACGTGAGCACCGACGTCCGCGGTGCGAGCGATCACACGGCCGCTGACGCGGAACGAAAGATCGGCACGGAAGCGCGCCTGGACTTCTCCCGTCAACGTGCGAGAGGATTCCCGATCGCGCGGCTGTACGATCGTGGTCCGGACCAGCGCTGCCCGTGTGGTCGTCTGCGCCGCGTGATCGTTGCAACCTGTCAACGCAATGCTGACAAGCACGGAAGCCGCGGCGAAGGCCTTCCCCACATTTGGCGTTCGAACGAGACTCGGCAATCGGCTTGTCATGGCGCGTCCATATGATGGAAAGGTGACAACAGCCGGCCGAGCGCATCGGCGGATTGGCGGTTCGAAGCGGTGACTCTCGTGCGGCGCGGCGTCCTCATCTGCCGCGTTGCGATCGACCAGTTCGCCGCGCGCTCGCGTTCGGTCAGCGGGAAGGAGAGGACGATCGAGGTGAATTCCGCTCCGAAACCCTGCTCGATGCGGCCGCCGAGAGCCCGTGCGATATCCCTTGCAACGCGCAATTCGCGATCGGAAGCTTCCCGCGCGGGACGCGAGCCGTTGTCCAGGATCACGCAGTTCACCAGCGCACCGATGCGCGTCAGCTTGATCCTGATCTGTCCGGCCCGTGCATCGAAACAAGCGTGTCGTGCCGCGTGCATCACGAGCTCATGGACGATCAGCCCCAGATGCCAGCACCGCTGCGGCTGAAGTGCGAGGGGCTGCGTCGCGAATGCCAGCTGAATGTTCATCCGGTCGAGGACCGCCCGGCGCATGCCGCAGCCCAGCTTGCGGATGTAGGTCGCAGCCTGGATCAAGGTGTCGCCCGACGGCATCCCGAGCGCACGATGCACGTCGGCATAGCCGTGCAGCAGCTCGGCGACGTCGCTAAGCGCGCCCTTGGCTTCAGCCCCTTCGGCACGGATGGCGGCGGCGGAGACCAGATTGATGGCGAAGGCCACACCGTTGGTGACCCTGTGATGCAGCTCGCGCAGCAGCACGCCTTCCGGCAAGCCTGGCGGGTCTGGGTTCAGAACAGTCACGACATTCTCCTCAGTTCGGATCGGGCGTCAGGCCGGGCGCGTCATCCTTTGCGGCCTCCAGGCCGGGCCCTTGCGGCGGCGAGCGGGTCGACATAAATGAACTAAACCGTATATTTTCTTTTTCTTGCCTTTCTTCCCGCGCCGTGTCAAGCGGGAAGCAGACGCGCACAGACTCGTGATCGGGAGTTCCTGAGATGAAGAAGACCAAACGAGGCAGACCGCCCAAGGACCTTGCCGGCGATGCACAGGCCCGCATCCTCGATGCCGCTCAGCAATTGTTTCTGGAGAAGGGATACCGCAGCGCGAGCATCGACGACATTTCCGAGCTCGCGCCCGCCAGCAAACCGACGATCTACGCCCACTTCCCAGGCAAGGAAGCACTGTTCGCGGCGGTGGTGGCCCGCACCGTCGACGGCCTGATGGATTTCGACGGCTTCGTGCCGGAAGGGCGCACCATCGAGGACAAGCTGATGAGCCTCGGGACCGCGATCGTCGAGAGGTTCCTGGAGGAATCGCTCGGGATGGTGCGCACCACGATCGCGGAATCGCAGCGGTTTCCGGAGCTGAGCCGCAATGTTCATGACGCTGCCCGCGACCGGTCTCTGGCCGCAGTGTCCCAGCTCCTGGACGACGCCACTCAGAAGCTGGCTCGCACGCCGAGAGGCCCGTTCAGCGCCAAGCGGAGCCGCGCCACCGCGCAAATCTTCCTCGATCTGATTTTGCTGCCGATGCTGTTTCGCGCCCTGGTCGGCGAGACCTCGAAGGACCTGGAGAAAGAACTTCGTGGCTTCGTGCGCGAGCGCGTCGGCTTTTTCCTCGCCGCCTGCGAGACGGACTGGACGCACTAGCTCATCCGCACTAGCCGGCGACCTTGAGCTGCACGTGAGCCGTCGTCTCGGCCGGCTGCAGCAATGGCGCCCTACGCAAAGCGCTCGCACAAAAACTCAACATCTCCTCGAAGCTTGGTCGGAGCGTCGCAGCTCCGATCCGCGCTGGATTGAGATGGACATCCATGGCTTCCAGCACGCAGCAGGTCAGCGCCATCGGATTGCCGCCCTGCAATTCCCCGCGTGCCTGCCCGGTGCCAATGATCGGCCGCACCAGCCCTCGGATCTTGTCGTCGTAGGCGAGAACGACCGTCCAGTTCTGACGAACGGCTAGACTTATCAGATCTTGCAATCGTCGATGCTTCGCCGGTCGACCTTCATTGCAGTCGGCGATGGCCTTCAGGATTGCGGCCAGGCGTTGCAACGTTGACCCACTGCCGTGAGCCGCCTCAGCCGCCGCACTGACCGCCTCCTCGAGCACCTGCTCCACCACGGCCTCCTCGATCGCCCGCCGCGAGGGAAAGAATCGATAGACGCTTGCCGAAGACATCGCCAGACTCCGCGCGATGTCGGCGACAGTGGTCTTGTTGTGTCCCATCTCGCCATAGAGATGGATGGCGGCCTGCACGATCCGGCAAGCGCTCCTCGTTCGATTGTCGATCTGCTCGCGCATGCTTGTCACCGCACCGGAAGGTTCATCAGCTCGCTGCGGCAGGCTTCACCGAAGTCGCGCAATGGATCCATCTCTTCGATGAAGTCGGGCAGGTCAACGAAGGTCCGATTGGGCGACAAATAGGTCTCGATGATCAGACGACCGGCGCGCTCGGCGGCATGCACGACCTCATCACTCGAAAGGATCCGCATGCGGCCGACCAGCGTGTACAGGCTGACGAGCTGCGGGATTTCCGCCCGGTCGCTCACGAGCGCGTCGGCGTAGAGCCGCGATGCCTCCTCGATGAAGCTGCGATACAGCCGTTCGCGCTTCGAGAACGAGCGGGCATGATGACGTTCTCGAAGCCTTCTGCGCTTGCTAAACCAGGCACTGACGATCGTCGAAACCGCGCCGAACGCCGAGCCGCCGAAGGCGGCCAGGGCGGGTATGTAGACCGTACTCATGAGATCGCTCCTCGGTCCGTCCCGGGCGGATGCAATTCGAGGCGCAGCCCCGCCGCATCAGCCACGGCATCGCTCCTTCATCTGCCCTTCGCCGAGCCGGTGGTTGCGTGGTCGAAGACCACTTTGCACGCCGCGCTCAGATCCGACTTTCTCTGCCTCAGGCAAGCTTCGACGCCTGACGGATCGGGAATGTAGGCACTGCACAGACGAAAGGCGTCGGGCGTGCACGCCGCCCGCTGTTCCGCCGTGCCCTGGTTCTCCTGGGCAAGAGCTGCTGCGCTGCCAAGCGCGAATACGGCGCTTGCGAACAACGCCGGCACCAATCTCATCATGTCAGATCCCTTCTCTGCTGGAGGCTTCTGGTTGAACCTGGCGGAGCCTCGCCGCCCTTGATCCTGCCCACGCGTTTGTGACGCACTCGTCTTGACTTCGCCGCGACGCATGACTTATATGAACTATACGGTGTATTTTATTAAGGAGACGCGAAATGTCAACACTGCTGTTTGCGTTGATGCGCGAAAATCCGTTGCCCGGCCTCGCGGCCGCATCGCTGAACGTGATTGTCGCCTTGTGCCTCGTGACCCTGAGCGTGCTGCTTGGCATCACGATCGCGATGATCGCGTGGGCCCATTCACTTGCCGCGCGCGCGCCTAGGGCGGTTCGGCTGGAGCGGAGCACCCTCGCATGACACCGGCCCTCCTGATCGCGCGCGACTGCATCATTTACTGGGTCAACGTCTGGATCGCGCCGGTCGAATGCGTATTCGACGCGATCGAGTCCGAGCTCGCACGCAGGGGCGTCGCGCCTGAAGAGGCTGACCGCCTCATGCACAGGGCGTGAGACGACGGTGGGCGCGCCTGACATGCTGAACTTCATCGAAGTCTTCGACGTGATGGAAGTGAGTCCGACGAGTGGGGAGGCCATCTGGACCGGTCGCACCGGAACACGAACGGCGCTCCAGCGCGACGGATTCACGATCGACCCGAAAGCCAGCGCCTTTTGTCCAACGGACTGGCTCGACGAGCGTGGCTATCTCGATGTCGAGCTCGCACGCCGGCACCCGCGGCCCTGGAGTATCTGAAGATGAGACGGACTGATGTGCCCGTCGGGAGCGACCTACCGTGAGCCGACGATCCGCAATGTTCATGCGTGCGAGCCCGCCGACCGAGTCCGCCCTGCCCTTGCGCGGCTATTTCCTGTCGGTGGGTGGCGCGCTGGTCTGCCTGCTTCTGCTGGCGAGCTGGGTGTTGCCGCCGCAACTGCCGGCTCATCCCGCCGAGCCGGATCCTGCACGGCCCCCCATCCGCATCCACTCCGACGTGAAGCTACCGGAGCGCATCGTGATCGATACCAATCAGTCGCTGCCGGGGCCCTCCGACAAGGAGATCGTCGTCGCGCACTCGCCGGCGGCGAATGATTGACCGACCAGACCGGGATTGATCCGATGTCGAAACAACATTTGTTTGCACTGATCGTGTGGTCCGCCACGCTCGCCGCCGGCGCCGCCGCCGCGGACGTCCGCAATTTCTCCGGGGTCGACAGCCAAGGTACGACTTCGCAAAGCGATACCGAGGAGGCCGCCATCCGCCGCGTCCTCTCGGAATTCCGCACCACACGCATCACCCTCAGCCGCGCCATGGCGATCGCGGAACAATTGCATAGCGGCTCGAAGACGGCCGACATCAGCTTCGAATCGGCGGGCTCGCCCCTCTACCGCGTTCGCACCATCAGGAATGAACACGTGTGGGAAAACGCCATTGACGCCAATACCGGCGGAATCACCGGAAAGGAGCTGACGTTCTCGCTGAAGGAGCTCGACCGGGAAGACCTCGCCAACATCCTGACCCTCAGATGGATCAAGCAGGAATTGTCGGATGCCGTGCAGATCGCCGAGAGAGCGACAAGCGGCAGCGCGTTGGCCGGTGGACTGATGCGTCAGGACGGCAAGCTCAATTTCGTGATCGTGGTCGCCAGCGGCGACCATTTGAAAGAAGTGATGCTCGAGCCGCCCAAAGTCGCAAAGCAGGAATCGAGCCGCCACTAACAAGCCATAGCTATCACCATTCAAAGAGCCCAACCAGCATGAACTTCCAGCCTCGACCGCAGCTCTCACCCGCACAGCGGCAGCTTCCCTTCGACTGCATCGCCCTGCTCCTCCAAGGAGGCGGTGCGCTCGGCGCCTACCAGGCGGGCGTCTACGAAGCCCTCGCCGAAGCCAGCATTCACCCCGATTGGGTCGCCGGCATCTCGATCGGCGCGATCAATGCCGCGATCATCGCCGGCAACCCGCCGGAGTCGCGGGTCGATCGGCTGCGCGAATTCTGGACTCAGGTCACCTCGACGGCACCCTGGGATTGGTCGCCTTTCGGCGATTGGACGAAGAGCGACGGCACGCGCAACCTCATCAACCAGATGAGCGCCGGTCTGGCGGCCACGTGTGGCGCGACCGGATTCTTCTCAGCCCGTCCCGTTCTGCCCTGGCTGCAGCCAGGTGGCGCCAGCGATGCGACCAGCATCTATGACACGCGCGCGCTCAAGACCACGCTGGAGCGGCTGGTCGATTTCGACCGGCTCAACAGCGGACCGACGCGCTTCAGCGCCGGTGCGGTCAACGTCAGAACCGGTAATTTCGTCTATTTCGACAATACGACCCACACCATCCAGCCCGAGCACATCATGGCGAGCGGCGCCCTGCCGCCGGGCTTTCCGGCGGTGGAGATCGAGGGCGAGCATTATTGGGACGGCGGTCTCGTTTCCAACACCCCGCTGCAATGGGTGATCGAATCGGATGCCCCGCAGGACATCCTGGCGTTTCAGGTCGACCTCTGGAGCGCGCGCGGCCAACTTCCCGCCAACATGGCCGAAGTGATCACACGGCACAAGGAAATCCAGTATTCGAGTCGTACGCGCGCCAGCACCAACCAGTTCAAGCATGTGCAGCGCCTGCGGCGCGCGCTCACGGATCTGCTCGGCCGGCTGCCCGACGATCTCAGCCAGCACGAGGACGTGAAGCTGCTCAGCACGGCGGTCTCCCGCAACGTCTACAACATCGTCCATCTCATCTATCGCGCGCGCAACCACGAGGGACACTCCAAAGACTACGAGTTCTCGCGGCTATCCATGCAGGAGCATTGGCGCGCCGGCTACCACGACGCCCTGCGCACGCTGCGCCATCCCGAGGTGCTCGCGCGCCCTTCGAGCCCCGACGGGGTCTTCACCTTCGATCTCGAACATGACGGCCGCGAATAGGCCCGATCTCATCGCCTGGAGAGAACGCAAATGCGCGAGACTGACGTGAAGCAACGGGCCTTCGCCATGCCGCTGACCAACCCGGCCTATCCGCCCGGGCCGTACCGGTTCGTCGACCGCGAATACCTGATCATCACCTATCGCACCGATCCGGCCAAGCTAAGGGCCGTCGTTCCGGAGCCGCTCGAGGTCGACGAGCGAGAAGCGCTCGTCAAATACGAATTCATCCGCATGCCCGATTCCAACGGCTTTGGCGATTACACCGAAAGCGGCCAGGTCGTTCCCGTCTCGTTCCGCGGACGCAAGGGCGGTTACACCCATTGCATGTTCCTCAACGACGAAGGACCTATCGCAGGCGGACGCGAGCTCTGGGGCTTTCCGAAGAAGCTTGCGCAACCGACCTTGCAGACCGAGATCGACACGCTGATCGGTACGCTGGATTACGGCCCCGTGCGGGTCGCCACGGGGACGATGGGCTACAAGCACCGCGAGGCCGATCTGGCGAAGGTCATGGCTGCACTCAACGAACCGAACTTCCTGCTCAAGATCATCCCGCACGTCGACGGCAGCCCGCGCATCTGCGAGCTCGTTCGGTACCATCTCGAGGACATCGTGTTGAAGGGGGCCTGGACCGGACCGGCGGCCTTGGCCCTCACACCACACGCCTTGGCGCCGGTTGCCGAGCTGCCGGTTCTGGAGATCGTCTCAGCCATCCACATCCGCGCCGACCTCACGCTCGGTCTCGGGGCGGTTGTGCATGATTATCTGCAACAGCCGGCCCGCGGCTCAATTCGCGCCGGTGAGAAGGCTCTGGTCTTCTAATATTGAGCGCGTCGCGAGCGGCAGCGCAGGGGTCCATGGTTCGCGTTTTACGAGGAATTGTACGAGATGGGAATTCTGAAAGGTAAGACGGCTGTCGTCACGGGCTCTACCAGCGGCATCGGCCTCGCCTGCGCGCGGGCGTTCGCCAGCGCGGGCGCGAACGTCGTGATCAACGGCATGGGAGCGCCCGCAGACGTCGAGGCGGCGCGCGCCGCGATCGCACGCGACTTCGCCGTCAAGGCGATCTACTCGCCTGCGGACATGATGAAGCCGAGTGAGATCGCCGGGCTCATCGCCCTCGCCGAGGTGAGCTTCGGCAGCGTCGACGTCCTGGTCAACAATGCCGGGATCCAGCATGTCGCGCCGATCGAAGACTTTCCCACCGAGACGTGGGATGCGATCATCGCCATCAATCTGTCCGCCGCCTTCCGTGCCATCCGCGCGGCGGTACCAGGCATGAAGAAGCGCGGCTGGGGCCGCATCATCACCACGGCCTCGGCGCATTCCCTGGTCGCCTCGCCCTTCAAGTCGGCCTATGTCGCCGCCAAGCACGGCATCGCGGGCCTCACCAAGACGGTGGCGCTGGAGCTCGCGCGTTCGAAGATCACCTGCAATTGCATCAGCCCCGGCTACGTCTGGACGCCGCTCGTGGAAAAGCAGATCCCGAACACGATGGCGGCCCGGCGCATGCGGAGGGATGAAGTCATCAACGACGTCCTGCTCGCCGCGCAGCCGACCAAGGAGTTCGTCACCGTGGAGCAGGTCGCTGCGCTCGCGCTATTCCTGTGCAGCGACGACGCCGCTCAGATCACGGGCGCCAACCTCGCGATGGATGGCGGCTGGACGGCAACATAGCCCGCTTGCAATCACGGAACTCTCGATCATGTCTCCTCTCAAGGAAGCCGGCCGATTCGGTCAAGCCAAGCGACGTTTCCAGCTCAGCCTTCCGGATGATCACGGCGTGGCCAACGCCCTGCGCTTGAGCGAAGCGGCTTTCAATGAAGATGTGCTCCCCTGCGACGTCGAGTTGATGGCCCCGAAGGACTTCTATGCGACGATCGCCTCCGGATTATCGCCGACCCCGAAGATCATTCGATTTTCTGGCCAACGGCGACGGTCATGTCAGAGCAAAACAGTGATGGCGAGTGCGTAAGTCCGCCGCGCCGTCGATCGAACTCCGAAAGTCCAATCCCCCCGACGGACTAGGTCGTTGAACCGACCGGAGCGGCGCCACGCGCGAACGCCATACCGGCACGTCAGTGAGCCTGCCGCTTCGCACCGCCGGCTCCTCCGCGTCGACGCGCGCCATCGAGCCACAGCTTTGCCAAACACTTGATCTAGATCAAGCAGCCTTGGTGGGGATTGAGCCGACCTCGTTGGGGGCCAACCACAAGGCGTCGAACATGCGCGTCATCGGCAGGATGCTGTTCGTTTCCGTGATTGCCGTCGCATCGCTCGGCGCGATGTCGCAGCAGCAGCACGCGGATCAACCTGCAAGCGACCAGGAAATCCGCATCGGCAATGTCATGCCGTATTCGGGACCGCTGTCGGAATTCGGCGCGATCGGCCAGGCGGAAGCGGCCTATTTCGACATGGTCAACGCGCGCGGCGGCATCAACGGCCGCAAGATCCGCTTCATCACCCGCGACGACAATTCCGATCCGGCGACAGCGCTGGAACTGACGCGCAAGCTGGTCGAGAAGGACGGCGTGCACCTGATGTTCGGCTCGTTCGGCACGCCCGGCAATCTCGCCACGCGCTGGTACCTGAACGAGAAGAAGATCCCGCAGCTGTTCGTCGCCTCCGGCGACGAGGAGCTGAGCCAGCCGAGCGCGTTTCCCTGGACCATGGGCTGGCAGCCGTCGTTCCGGTCGGAGGGGCGCATCTACGCCAACTACATCCAAGCCTATTACCCCAGGAAGAAAATCGTCGTGCTCTGGCAGAACGACCAGTTCGGGCGCATGCTCTACAAGGGAATTCAGGAAGGCCTCGGCGATCTCAACCGTCACGTCCTCGTCGACATCGCCTTCGATCTGGCCGACGAGCATCTCGACGGGCACGTCTCGATCCTCAAGCGCGCCGGCGCCGATATCTTCGTCTTCCTCGGCGTGCCCTCGACCGCATCCAAGGTGATCAAGCTGGCAGCGTCCCTGAATTGGCGCCCGGTCTTCATCGTCAACGATGCCTCCGCCTCGATCGCCAATGCGATGGCCCCGGCGGGGCTGGAGAACTCTGCCGGCGTGATTTCGTCGGCCTTCTTGAAGGATCCGAGCGATCCCGCCTGGAAGAACGATCCCGGCATGAAGGACTGGTTCGCCTTCATGGACAAATACCATCGGGTCGAAAGCACCAACAACAGTGCAGCCGTCTATGGCTACGCCGCGGCCGAGGCGCTGACCCAGGTGCTGAAGCAATGCGGCGACGATTTTTCGCGCGACAACATCATGCGCCAGGCGGCCTCGCTCACGGACTATCAGCCTTCGGTCGCATTGCCCAACATCAGGATGAACACCTCGCCCAATCGCTATCTGCCGATCAGGCAGATGCGGCTGGTGCAGTTCGACGGGCGGTCGTGGCAGCCGTTTGGGGACGTGATCGAGACGGCGTTCACGGAAGGCGCGGCAAGGTGAGGTGACTCTTACCCTCCCTGGAGGGGGAGGGTCGGCTCGCATTGAGCGCAGCGAAATGTGAGACGGGGTGGGGTGACGGTCTCTCCATACATGCTCTGCCCGTGTTGAGAGATCACCCCACCCCGCTCGCGCTGCGCGCGATCGACCCTCCCCCTCCAGGGGAGGGTCAGAAAACCCTCACGCCGGCTTCAGCGAGGCCAGCGCGTTCTCCAGCAGCGAGCGGACGCGCGCGGCGTCGCCTGATTTCACCACGGCGGGGTCGAGATAGAGCTCGAGACCCGGGGCGCGCTCGGTGATGATGCCGCTGTTCTCCGCGGCAGTGTCGTTCAGTGCATCCACCGAATAGGGAATGACCTCGCGGCTGATCCCCTTCATCGTGATCGCCGGCAGCGCGTGGGCACGGACGATGTCGCTGACGAGGGCGAAGGTCTCGTAGCTCAAGACGATGCCGCCGGGCTCGGCGATCGATTGCAGGCGCGCGGCGAGGTTCGCCTCCGCACCGATGATGGTGTAATCCATGCGGTCCGCGCTGCCGAAATTGCCGACATTGCAATAGCCCGAATTGATGCCCATGCGCGAGCGGAACGGCTGCTCGATGCCGGAGGCGCGCCATTTCGCATTGAGCTCGGCAAGGCGCTGCTGCATGCGCCAGGCCATCTGCAGGCAGGCCTGCGCATCGGCGCGGTCGCCCTTGGTCTCGGGGTCGCCGAAGAAGATCAGCATGGCGTCGCCGATGAACTTGTCGATGGTGCCGCCATAGTCGTGGGCGATCGCCGACATCTCGGTGAAATATTCGTTGAGGAGCTGGGTCAGCTGCTCCGGCTGCAGCCGCTCCGCGGTCGCCGTGAAATTCTGGATGTCGGAGAAGAAGATGGTGAGCTTCTTGCGCTCGGTGTGGATGGTGACGTCCTTCTGGCCCGAGAAGATGCTCTTGTAGACCTGCGGCGGGATGTAGCGCGAGATCTTCATCGACAGCGAGGCCAGGAAGTCGTTGGCGGATTCGAGCTCCTTGTTCATGTTCCTGATGCGGCGCGCCTGGCGGCGCTGCAGCGAGAGGAACGACAATCCGCTGCCGGCGGCGATCAGGAAATAGGCCAGCAGGAACTTGAACGAGAAGATGTTGGCGGCGATCGGCTGGGCGATGATCACCTCCTGGATGCCGCGGACATCCCCTACCTTCCAGTCCTTCTTCGGGCTCTCGGGGTGGCTGTTGTGGCAGCTGACGCAGGCCGGGCCCATCGTGACGGGGGCAACGAGACGAACCTTGTCGTTGAACAGCGAGGTCTCGGTCTCCACGATCTTCTGCTCGGGATCCCGGCGCAGCGCCTCCAGCGCGTCCTTCTCGAACTTGTCGAGCTGATGCGCGGCGCGGTTCTGGAACGGGAAGTCCGAGACGAAGCGGTAGGTGATGTTCTCCTGCTGAGCGCCGATCACGCGGCCGAGCTCCAGCGACAGCGTTGCGGGGATCGGGATCGCGCCGGGAACTGATTCGTAATTGTGTACGACCCTGGTGCTGCCGGTGGGGTTGGCGAGCACGCGCCCGACCACGTTGGAGGCGTAGTAGCTGCGCACGCTCGTGATCACCGAGTTGAGATCGATCGCCTGGCGCCGCAGCGCCGTCTTGCTGAGCTCGGTGAGGTCCAGCCACACCGCGACCGGCAAAGCGAGCAGGAGGAAGACGATCGCGGCACCCGTGAGGACGCCGCTTTTGCGCTGTTCTTCGGAGATCTCTTGTTTCACGTCATGGCTCCGTTGTGTGCGATTTTGCCGCAAACCCTTTTGGAATCCGCGGCAAAGCATGCGGCGGCACAGAGCCAAGAATTGCCGGCCGGCGCAACCCCATTTTATGGTGGGTCGGCAGAGCAGCCTTTTCGTTTGATCACGGATGCTTAAGATCGGCGCGACCTGCATCCGCGCCGCCGGGAGAGAGCCATGACCGAGACCATCCGCATCAAGCGCTTTGTCGCACGCCCCGTGATCGTGCCGATGAGCCTGCCGCTCCAGACCGCGACCGGGGCGGTCGCCAATGCGCCGCTGGTGCTGATCGACTGCGAGACTGATCAGGGCGCAGTGGGCCATTCCTATCTGTTCTCGCTCACGCCATCGGCCCTGAAGCCGCTGACGGCGATGGTCACGGAAATGTCGGACCTCGTCGCCGGCGACGAGCTGCTGCCGTTCGAGATCGAGCGCAAGCTGAGCCAGCGCTTCACGCTGCTGGGCCTCGCCGGCCTGCAGCGGCTGGCGCAATCCGGCATCGACATGGCGGCATGGGACGCGCTGGCGCGCACGCGCGGCCTGCCGCTGGCCCGTCTGCTCGGCGGCACGCTGAAGCCGGTCAAGGCCTACAATTCAAAGGGCCTCGGCATCATGCCGGCGGGCGCCGCCGTTGATGAGGCGCACAAGCTGCTGGCCGAGGGGTTTCACGCCGCAAAGATCCGCGTCGGCCGCCCCGATGCGCGCGAGGATCTCGCCGTCGTGCGCGCGGTGCGCAAGGCCGTCGGCGACGAGGTCACGCTGATGTGCGACTACAACCAGGCCCTGACGGTCACCGAAGCGATCCGCCGCGGCGAGATGCTCGACGACGAGGGCCTTGCCTGGATCGAGGAGCCGATCCGCCACGACGATCATGCCGGGTGCGCCCGCATTGCCGATGCGCTGCGCACGCCGGTCCAGATCGGCGAGAATTTCGACAGCGCGTTTTCCATGCAGGCCGCGCTCTCGGCGGAGGCTTGCGATTACGTGATGCCTGACGTGCAGCGCATCGGCGGCGTCACCGGCTGGCTCCGCGCCGCTTCGCTCGCCCATGCTGCCGGCATCGAGATGTCATCGCACCTGTTCTCGGAAGTCAGCGCGCATCTGCTCTGCGTGACGCCGACCGCGCATTGGCTGGAATATGTCGACTGGGCCGATGCGGTGCTGGCGAGCCGGCTGCAGATCAAGGACGGCTTTGCGCTGCCGAGCGAGGAGCCGGGCAACGGGATTGCGTGGGACGAGGCGGCGGTCGCCAAATATCTCGTGACATGAGGCCGCCTGTCGCCGCGTCGATCAGGAATCGACGAGCCTACGGCCGAACGGCGGCAATCATGCTCAGCTCGACCGGCGCTCCCCGTGGCAGCTCGGCGACGCCGACGGACGTCCGCGTGTGACGGCCGCGATCGCCGAGGCGTTCGATCAGCCGGTCGGAGGCACCGTTCATGACCTGCGACTGCTGGGTAAATCCAGGCGCCGAGGCGACATATCCCACGACTTGCAGGACCTGGACGATTTTGTCCTCGCCGCCCGTTGCGTGGTTGACGGCCGCAATGCAGAGATCGGCGCAGAGGCCGGCAGCCTCCTGCGCGGCCGCGAGATCGACGCCAGCGCCGACCTTGCCCGCAACCAGCAGGTCCTCGCCGCGACGGGGCAGCTGACCGCTGACATAGGCAATTCCACCATGGATGATGACCGGCAGGTAATTGCCGCCGGGCTTGTTGACGCCGCTCATCTCGATAACCTGCCTATCGTTACATCCACTGGATGACGGACAATGGCAGGCGGGGAGTCGCGGAGCAAGGCTGCGACGCTTTTGCATGCCGAAGACGGCGCGGACTATAACATCCACCATGACCACATGGCGCCCTCACCCCCATATCCGCGTCGTCGCGATCGGCCTGCACTGGCGCAGCGGGCGGCTGCTGGCGGCTGAGGTGCGCGACGACGCGGGACGGATCAAGGGGGGGCGCCCGCTCGGCGGCGAGATCGAGTTCGGCGAGAGCTGGCGCGCGGCCTTGGTGCGGGAATTCAACGAAGAGCTCGGCATCGACGTCAGCATCATTGGTGAGCCATTGGTGATGGAGAACATCTTTGTGCACGAGGGATCGACCGGGCACGAGGTGATGTTCATCGCGGAGGTCGCGTTTCCGGATGGCGCCTTCGCCGGCCAGGAGCGCATCGACTTCCGCGAGGACAACGGAGAGCGAATCGTCGCACGCTGGTTCGACCTTGCCGATCTCGACGTGGACGGCGGGACGAGGCTCTATCCGACCGGGCTGAAGGACTTGCTGCTGCAGCATCAACGGAAGAGTGATGCGTGATCCTTGTCCCGGCGCCAGCGACGTCGGTTGACAAGCACGACGCTCTCAAGCAGAATTTTGGAAGGTTGATACCGCCGGCCGCTTGCGCCCTTCGGGGTATGGTGAAGTGTATCGGACCGCCGCCCGCTTCCTTTGCTCACGCGAACGGGTCAGTAACGCAAGCCCTGACATTCTCCGTTCACAATGCAAAGGAACAGAGTATGCGCGATTTCCGCGACGCCAAGGCCATGGCGCAGTCGCTCCGCGACGCCCTCAGCACCCGATCCGTCTCGCTCAAGGTCAGTGAGAGCCTGGAGCTCATCGCGAAGATCCTGGGCTTGCCCGACTGGAATGTGCTGGCAGCCAAAATCCGATCCGCGGGCCGCGGCCAGGACAGGAGCGTGACTGACGGTATCGAAGAGCAGGTGATCCAGCTTTCGCCCGATGTGCTGGACCGCTACGCCGGCACGTATCAATTCCACAACGCCGTGTTCACCGTCAGCCGCGGCGACGACCAGCTTTCGGCGCGACTGAGCGGACAGGCCGCGGCCCGATGTCATGCCGTGAGCGAAACGGAGTTCGTGGCGAGGGAGATCGGGGCGAGGCTTCGCTTCATGCTCGGCGCGAACGGCGTTCCGACCGCCGTGGTGCTGAACCAGCATGGCAACGCCCACACCATGCAACGCATCGACCAGGGCGCGGCGCAGGAGCTGCAGCGTGCGATTGAAGATCGCATGAAGAGCCGCTCCGCCAATCCGGGGACAGAGGCCGCGCTTCGCCGCCTCATCGCGGGCGTCGCCGCCGGCAAACCTGACTATGCACAGATGAGTGCGGAGCTGGCCGACGCCACCCGCAAGCAATTGCCGCTCTTGCAACCAGGCCTTGCCGAGCTGGGCCCGATCGAATCGATCGAATTCCTCGGCGTGGGGCCGCAAGGGCAGGACGTCTATTCCGTCTGGCATCAGGGCGGCGCATCGCACTGGCAGATCATGCTGGACCGCGACGGCACGATCATCTCGGCGCTTGTGACCCCGGGACCGTGAGATTGGGCGGGGCGGCAGAGCCGAACGGGCGATGCCGCACCAGTCCGTCTTCGCCCTTCGAGCTACGCCGGACACGCTTCGCATCGAGATGGTGGCTTGCCGAGCCGTAGCTCGCGGCAACAGCCCGCCTGCGCCCGGCGGGCTACGGCGCGGCATCCTTCACTCGCTTCGCGAGCGAAGGATGGTGGGCACGACAGGGATCGAACCTGTGACCCCTACCATGTCAAGGTAGTGCTCTCCCGCTGAGCTACGTGCCCTAAAAGTCCACTTGTGTCGGGTGGGGTCCCTATAACGGCTCAGGGGAGCCGGCGCAAGGACGGAAGGGGGGCGAATCAGGCCGCCAGCATCTTGTTCACTTCGCTGACCAATTCGCGCAAGTGAACCGGCTTGGACAGCACCTTGGCGTTCTTGGGGGCATCCGAATCCGAGTTCAGGGCGACCGCAGCAAAGCCGGTGATGAACATGATCTTGATGTCGGGGTCGAGTTCCGAGGCCCGGCGGGCGAGCTCGATGCCGTCCATTTCCGGCATGACGATGTCGGTCAGCAGCATCTCGAACGGCTCTTCCCGCAGCCGCTGATAGGCGGCCATGCCGTTGTCGTGGGACGAGACCTGAAAACCGGCGTTTTCCAGCGCCTTGACCAGGAAACGGCGCATGTCGTTGTCGTCTTCGGCGAGCAGGATCTTTGGCATGGCAGGAAACGTCGAATCCCCAGAAGATATCAGCAGAGGTCACTAAGCCCGACAGAGGGTAAATTTGGGGTGAAAATCTTAACCCTGCGCCGGCCCCGCTGCCGGCTCTTTGTGGACCGGAACGAACTCCAGATCAATCGAGCCGGACCGGCGCGTCCCCATCCCGCTGCTCGCACGGTTAAGACGTGTTCCAAGGGGCCATCACATCTTTTCGCTTGGCAGAATGGTTGCGATTCCGGACAATGACGACACATAAGAGCCGGGTGATCGGCCGAATCATTGGACCCGGAGCTTGTCCGGATGTTGTCCGAATCCTTGCGGCACGAAGGGACGAAGCCTGAGAAGATGACCCGCTTTGACGGCGACATGTCGCCAGCCTTCGAGATCTTCGAGCCTGCCGAATGGCGCGCGCCCGTCATTTTCAACTCGCCGCATTCGGGCTCGACCTATCCTGAGGAATTCCTGGCGGCGTCGCGGATCGACCTGCCCACGCTGCGACGGTCGGAAGACTCGTTCATGGACGAGCTGATCGGCCATCTGAGCGCGCGCGGCTTTCCGACGGTGCGGGTCAACTTTCCCCGCTCCTATGTCGACGTCAACCGCGAGCCCTATGAGCTCGACCCGCGCATGTTCACCGGCCGGCTGCCGAGCTTCGCCAACACCCGCTCGATGCGGGTCGCCGGCGGCCTCGGCACCATTCCGCGCGTGGTCGGCGACGGCCAGGAGATCTACCGCGACCGCCTCCTGGTCGAGGATGCGCTGGGGCGGATCGAGACGCTGTACAAGCCCTACCATCGCGCGCTGCGCCGGCTGATCAACAAGGTGCACCAGATGTTCGGCACGGTGGTGCTGGTCGATTGCCACTCGATGCCGTCGGTCGGCGTCAGCAGGGACGAGCCGCGCCGGCCCGACGTCGTGATCGGCGATCGCTACGGCACCAGCTGCACGCCGCTACTGCCCGATCGCGTCGAGGAGACCATGAGCGGGCTCGGCTATTCGATCGGCCGCAACAAGCCCTATGCCGGCGGCTTCATCACCGAGCATTACGGCAATCCCGCGAGCGGCCTGCACGCCGTGCAGCTCGAGCTCAACCGCGCGATCTACATGGACGAGCGGCGGCGCGAGCGCAGCGCGCGCTTTGCGCAAGTGGCCGCCGATTTCGGCGTTCTCGCGGACGTGCTGGCGACCACGATTCCGTTCGCCGACCTCGGCCCGTTCCAGGCCGCGGCCGAATAGGGCGCAGCTTCTCCTTCAAATCGACGAGGCTTTGCGCGCGAGTGCGTTTTCGCTTCGCAAGCTTGCGCGCCTGAAATGAAATCGGCGGGGCCAAGAAAAAAGGGCCGCTCGCGAATGACGCAAGCGGCCCAAGTCTAGGGAGGAAACGCCCAAGGAGGGCAGCGGTAACGCAAAGCGCTACCGCACCGCAACAATATGCGACCGCGACGCACAAAGTGCAAGGGATTTTGCGCGGTTTCCCATGCAAATCGCACATGGCTCAGTTGCTTCTATGGAAACCCAGATTCAGTTTCTTTGATAAGGAAATTCAATGGGTTGATAGTCATTTGCATACGAACAAGGCAACCTCGGAACTAAGTTTTCAACTCCGTGATCGATATTTGTCCAGCAGATGATTGGGATGGGGGCAGCGCCTGCGGCATCCAAAATACCAGGGAGCAACAGCAAGACAGCGCTGCCCGCGGCAGGCGAATTGAGCTAGGCAGGAGCAAGCTCATCCAACTTTCGTTTCGAGGATTTCGCCTGTGACGGTGATCGACTTCTCCGCCTTCATCGGTCGGCTCGCCACCGCCTCCGGCGAAACCATCCTGCCGTTCTTCCGCACCTCGCTGTCGATCGACGACAAGAGCAAGACCAAGGATTTCGACCCCGTCACGGAGGCCGACCGCGCCGCCGAGGCGGTGATGCGGCGGCTGATCAAGGCCAACTTCCCCCAGCACGGCATCGTCGGGGAGGAATTCGGCAACGAGCGCGAGGACGCCGATTACGTCTGGGTGCTCGACCCCATCGACGGCACCAAATCCTTCATCGGCGGCTTTCCGATCTGGGGCACGCTGATCGCGCTGCTGCACAAGGGCACGCCGGTGTTCGGCATGATGCACCAGCCGTTCATCGGCGAGCGCTTTTCCGGCGATAACGGTTCGGCCGATTACAAAGGGCCGTCGGGCGAGCGCCGGCTCCAGGTCCGCCGCTGCGCTTCGCTGTCCGAGGCCACCACCTACACCACGAGCCCCCTGCTGATGAACGAGCGCGACCGCGCCATCTTCGGCCGCATCGAGCGGGGCGCGCGGCTGTCGCGCTATGGCGGCGACTGCTACTCCTATTGCATGCTGGCCGCCGGCCACGTCGACCTCGTGGTCGAGACCGAGCTGAAGCCCTACGACATCGCGGCGCTGATCCCGATCGTGACCGGCGCCGGCGGCGTCGTCACCACCTGGGAAGGCAAGCCGGCCCAGGGCGGCGGCCGCATCATCGCCGCCGGTGACGCGCGGGTGCACGAGGAAGCGTTGAAGCTGCTCAACCAATAGCAGGCGCGAGCGAGCCTCCTGGACACGTGATATTAAAGTGAGCCTCGCTCCGAAGACGCCGCTCGACGATCCGCGACAGCAGAACGACCTGCCGAGTCACCGGCAGACCGACAAGCCCTGGCAGGTAATTCCGGAGAGAGACCAGATCGATCCGAAGCGGCCACCGATCGACCTCGAGGAGGCGATGGGCGCGCATCCACAAGCAATCCGCAGTCAGCTCAGCGTGCATATAAGCCTTCGATGATCGGCAATCGAGCGGCCCGGACCGCCGGAAACAATCCACCGATCAAACCCACGATCAACGCAAGGGCGACGCCCTCCACGATCAGCCAGGGACTGAGCTTGAAGTCGAACACCACCTGCGTGAAGTTTCCGCCGAGGGTCGAGGCCGTGACGCCGTCGAAAATCAGATACGTGACGGTAGTGCCGAGCAGGCCGCCGACAACCGCGAGCAAAAGCGACTCGGCGAGCGTTCCGACGAAGGCGGGGAAGCCGCCGAAGCCGATGGCGCGCAGCGTTGCGATTTCTGTCGCGCGGGCCGCGACCGACGAATACATCGTGTTAAGCGCGCCGGCAACCGCGCCCAGCGCCATCGCGATCGCTAGCGGCCAGCCGAGCTTCTGAATGAGGTCGGAGGTCTGCGAGGCCTGCTCGGCGAAATAGGCCGCTTCGGATTTGACATCGAGCTTCAGCCGCGGATCGTTGTCGCTGTAGCTCTTGAGTTCGTTGAGCGCGGCCGGCCCGGTGAGGCGCGCGCGCACGGTCTGGACGATGTTGTTGCGGTTGAACAGGCTCTGCACCACGTTGAGATCAGCCCAGATCTCGGATTCGAACACGCTGCCGCCCGCGTCGAACACGCCGACGACGTTCCAGCGCGTGGCGCCGAACGACACGGTAGAGCCGATGTCAAATCCCTCGAATTGGCGCTGCAATGCCTTGCCTACCACCACCTCATTGCTGCCGCGATTGAACATGCGGCCTGAGGTGATGGTGATGTCCTTGCGCAGCGTGCTGCCCTGTTCGCCGATTCCGCGCAGCGGCAGGTTCGCCTTGGTCTTGGTCGAACGCTTGATGCCGTCGACCACGAGATAGAGTTCCGGCGAGATCAGGGGCTTGCCATCGCTGCCGCGTGCGATGCCTGGACCGTCCTCGATCAGCCGCACCTGATCGCGGCTCACCGTGCTGTTGATCTCGGCCTGCGAGCCGGCCCGCAGCACGATGGCGATATCATCGGCGCCGGCGCTGGCGATGGTGCGCTGGAAGCCGTTGGCCATCGCCAGGAAGGCGAGGAGGACGATCACCACCAGGGCGATCGCAATCACGGTCGATAGGGAGAGCCAGCGCCGCTGTCCAATGCTCCTGAGATTGATGGCGGTGACCGCCGCGACTTGAAGCCAAAGCGAACGCATGCCTATCCCCGTCCGAGCGCGGTTGCAATATTGAGCCGCATGGCGCTGAGCGCCGGAATGATTCCGGTGATCAGTCCAAGCGCGATCATCAATGCCAATCCCTGCAACGCGATGGTCGGCGAAACCGAAAAGGCGGGCGCGACGTTGACGAGGCTGTTGCGGAGCGCCATCGCGATCAACGCTGCGATCGCCAGTCCGGGAATGCCGCCCAGCAGCGCCAGCATCACGGACTCGCCCAGCACCATCGCAAGGATGCGCGGACCCGAAAAGCCGAGTGTCTTCAGTACGCCGATCTCGCGCGTGCGCTCCCGGATCGACAGCGCCATCGTATTGCCGACGATCATCAGGATGGTGATGAAGGCGGCGCCAACCACCAGCAACACGATCAGCGCGATGTTGCCGAACTGCGCCACGAACGCCTGCCCGAACGCCTTTTCGGTATCGGTCGAGGTCTCGGCGGTGGAATTGGCGAACATCGCGTCGATTGCTTTTGCCACGCGATCGTTGTTTTCGGGCGAGGTGGTCTGAAGGATCATCCAGCCGATGGTGTCCTTGCCGAAACTGCGGGTCTCGTCGAAATAGGAGTATTGGAACAGCAGGAAGTTGGTGTCGACGTGCTCGACCTTGCCCTTGACGATGCCGGCAATCGTGAGGTCCCAGGTGTGGCCGCCGCTCTTCTGGCTGAAGATGTTGCTCTGAATGGGAATGCGGTCGCCGATCTTCCAGCCCCATTTCTGCGCCAGTTTTTCGCCGACCACCGCGCTGCCGCGGTCACGCATGAAGGCCTGAAGCTGTTCGGGCGGAACCTCGAATTCACTGCGATAGACGTCGAAATAGGTGTTCGGCTCGATCGCGAGCGACATGATGAAGTTCTTCGGGTCCTGATAATAGCCGCCGAACCAGTTGGCGAAGGTCACCTGCCGTACCCCTTCCACCGCGCGCACGCGATTGAAGTAGGCGATCGGCATCGGCTGCGTGAAGTTGATCTTGTTGACGGTGATCATCCGGTCCGCGGCGGCGCGGTCCTCGCCGAGGGTGAAGGCGCGGTAGAATCCGGCGAGCACGCCGAAGATCATGAAGGCGATTAGGATCGACACGATCATCAGGCTGGCGCGCAATTTGCGGCGGAACAGGTTTTTCCGGACCAGGTCGAAGTCGTTCACGCGGCAAGCTCCCGTTCGACGAAACGGCCCTTGTCGAGATGCAGCACACGCTTGGCATAGCCTGCCGCGGCCGGATCGTGCGTGACCATGACGATGGTCTTGCCGAGTTCGGCATTGAGCAGTTGCAGGATCGAAAGGATCTCGTCGGCGGACTGCCGGTCAAGATCGCCGGTTGGTTCGTCGCACAACAAGAGGTTCGGGTCGGAGACAATGGCGCGCGCAATCGCCACGCGCTGCTGCTGGCCGCCCGACATTTCGCGAGGGCGGTGCTTGGTGCGGTCGGCGAGGCCGACCACGGAAAGCGCGGTGTGAACGCGCTCGGCGCGCTCTTTGCGTCCCAACCTGGTGAGCAGCAGAGGCAGCTCCACGTTCTGCGCCGCGGTCAGCATCGGCATCAGATTGTAGAACTGGAAGATGAAGCCGATATTGGCGGCGCGCCATGCGGCGAGCTCGCCCTCTGAAAGACCATCGATGCGCTGGTCGGCAACCGCGATCTCGCCGGCGTCTGCGCGGTCGATGCCGCCTAACAGGTTGAGCAGCGTGGTCTTGCCCGAACCGGACGGTCCCATGACGGCAATGAAATCACCGCGGGGAATCGCGAGGTCGAGATGATCGAAGATCGAGATCGTCTCCTTTCCCTTAGTGAAACGCTTGACTACGCCGGTCAGGCGGATCATCGGATGCTCGGCAGTCACGCTTGTCTCCCTCTCAAGGAATCCGGCTTGTGGCTAGTTCGCGGCCGCTTCCGCGGCGCCCTTGCTCTTGGCGTCCGCGAGGAAATTCACCTTGACCGCCATGTCGGGCAGAATGCGCGGGTCTTTCTTGTCGAAGCGGATGCGGACCTTCACCGTGGCCTTTTCGCGGTTCGCCGTCGGCACGATCGCGATCACCGAGGCAGGAATTGTCCAGTCCGGATACGCATCCAGAATCGCGCTCACGGCGCCGCCGGGGACGACCCGGCCGATGAATGCCTCGTTGACGTCGACTTCGATTTCGATCGAATCCATGTCGACGATGGTGCAGATACCGGTGCGTGTATAGCCGCCGACCGACATCGGAGAAATCATCTCGCCCGGCTGCGCGCTGCGGTCGATGACGACGCCGGCGAATGGCGCACGAATTTGATGCTTGTCAAGCACCGAGCCACTGCGTTTGGCATCGATTCTGGCGGTCTCGAACTGCGACTTGGCCTGGCGCAATTGCGCGCTGAGTACGCCGACCCGGGCCTGCGCCTTGGTGAGATCGGCCTCGGTGGCGAAATTCTTTTGCGAGAGTGTTTGCACCCGCGACATGATCCGGTTCGCATCCTCCAAGTCCGCCGAGATCGCGGCCACCGCGGCATCTGCCGTCTCGACCCGCGAACGGGCCAGTTCAAAATCTCTTTCGGCAAGCACGCTATCGAGGCGCGCGACGATTTGACCTTCGTTCACCGTCATGCCTTCGTCGATGAAGACCTCGACCACCTTTCCGGTGATCTCGGCGGCCACGGTTGCCTTGCGGCGCGCCACCACATAGCCGGAGGCCGCCAGGCTGCCCGCCGCCTTGTAATTCGCGGTCGTTCGTTCGGGCTGCGGCGTGTCAAGTTGCGGAGTCGCTGGGATATGGGAAGCGGTCTCCTTCAGTGAGTCTCCCCTGCGAAATTCGAAAGCGGCAAAGGCGGCGAATGCGACCACACAGGCGACGATCGCTGCCGAGATTGGCAGCCAGCGGCTACCCGATCGCTTCGCCTTGCCGGCGCTGCGATCGATCGTCAGCGATCTCAGCAATTTGCTCTTGTCGTCGGTCATCGTCGTTTCCATCCGGTCGCTCGCCGCAGCTCGCGCGGGCGGCATCATCCCTCGCGCGGGAAGCTTGCTCACGGCCGGATTACTTGTCTTTCGATCCAATGAGAGCAGCCCTCGAGTCCGTAAGGCGGGTCCCGTCGGTTACAATCCACATCGGCTCTCGCGAGCGCCGGGTGGCACCCGTTTTCGGCGAGGCGAGTTGCAGGACATTTAAAGCGTAACGGCGACAGAGGCAATTCCTGAACCAGAAAAGTGTCGCGCTTCATGCTGCCAATTGTGGCCATCGCGCGGATTCTTCGCCTCGACGCGTCGGCTCCCGAAATCCGCTCAAGCCGACGCAATCTCAAGAGGAACCGCTCGGCGCCCGCGCGTGAACCCTCCAAGAGGCAGGTGCGGCGTCCCCTCACGCCGCCTCTGCGCGCAAATGCTCCACCAGCATCTTGGCCGGCTTCGGCAGGACTTTGAAGCTGCGCGCGCAGATCACGAGGCGGCGGTTGGCGAAGGCATCGCGCAGGCGGACCATGGCGAGCGGCATGGTCTTGGCGCAGCGGCGGGCGGCGGCTTCGGGCACCAGCGCCACGCCGACATCGGCGGCGACCATCTGGCAGATCGCGTCGAAGTCGCGCAGGCGCGCTCGGAAATGCGGCCGCATGCCGAGCCGCGCGGCGTGCTTCGAGATGTGCATCTGGAGCGCGGTGGCGCTGGTGAGGCCGACGAAGTCGCAAGCTCCCGCCTCCTGAAAGTCGATCTGGCGGCGGCCGGCGAACGGGCCGCGCTTCGACGTCACCAGCGTCAGGCGATCCTCGCTGAAGACAAAGCGCTCGATATGCTCGGGCAGCGCGTGCTCGGCGGCGAAGCCGAGATCGGCGGCGCCCGCGGTGATGGCCGCCGCGATATCCGTGCTCTCGCGCTCCTCGATGTCGACGGCGACGTCGCGATGCTCGCGCAGGAAACCGGCGAGCGCCTTCGGCAGATGCTCCGACAGGCCCGACGTGTTGGCGAGGAAATGCACGCTGGCGCGCACGCCGCTGGCAAAGCCGGCGAGATCGCCGCGCATGGCGTCGATCTGATGGATCACGAGCCTGGCATGATCGAGCAGGCTCTCGCCGGCCGCGGTCAGCTCGACGCCGCGGCGCCCGCGCTTGAGCAGCGCGACGCCGAGCGCATCCTCGAGCCCCTTGATCCGCGCACTGGCCGAGGCCAGGGCGAGATGTGACCGCTCCGCGCCGCGGGTGATGCTGCGCTGGTCGGCGACAGCAATGAAGAGCTGGAGATCGACCAGGTCGAAGCGCATGCGATGTCTCTTCTTTATTGTTGGAGCATGATCTTGTCGGAAAACCGCTTCGCACTTTTCCGGATCATGCTCCAGCCTTCGTTGCTGCCGAAGGCTCCCTCCGTAACCTCCAGATTGTGCCTGATCGTGGTATCGGTCAATGTGCAGACATGATCGACCCGCTGCTCATCCTCATCGCCGCCGTGTTCCTGCTCGCCGGATTCGTCAAGGGCGTGGTCGGGCTCGGCTTGCCGACGGTGTCGATGGGCCTGCTGGCGGTCAGCATGGCGCCGAGCCGCGCCATTGCCATCGTCATCGTTCCCGCCATCGTCACCAACATCTGGCAGACCTTCGTCGGCCCGCACTTGCGCGACATCCTGCGGCGGCTGTGGCCGCTGATGATCGGCACCGTGGTCGGCTGCTGGCTCAATGCCGGCGCGCTGACCGGGCCACATGCGCGCTACGGCACGATCGTGCTCGGCGCCCTGCTCGTCATCTATGCCGTGATCGGCCTGAACAAGTTCCACTTCCGCGTCGCGCCCGAGAACGAGAAATGGGTCGGCGGCGTGGTCGGAATCATCACCGGCGTGATCTCGGCCTCGACAGGCGTGCAGGTGATCCCGTCGATGCCGTTCATGCAGGCGATCGGCATGGAGAAGGACGAGCTGGTCCAGGCGCTCGGGGTGTTCTTCACCACCGCGACGCTGGCCCTCGCCTTCAACCTGACCGCTGTCGGACTGCTCACGCCCGCCAATGTCGTGCCGGGCGCGGTGGGGCTCGCCATGGCCTTTGCCGGCATGTTCATCGGCCAATCGGTGCGGGCGCGGATGCCGGCGGAGGCGTTTCGCCGCTGGTTCCTGATCGCGATGATCCTGCTCGGCCTGTATCTGGCCGGCAGCGCGCTGGCGAAGGAGTTCTTCTGACCCCTACGATTTCGGCTCGAACCCCGGCACCCATTTTTCGTGCTGGGGCAGATCGTCCTGGATTGTCCACCACGGCGCACGCGAGGAGGTGAAAACGTGCAGACGAGGCCGCACTTCCGGGTCGTCATCGAGCAGGCCGGCGGGAATGCTGACGGTCGGGAGATAGCTCGCCTTGCCCGGCGTCGGGCAGCCGCAGGTCCCGCAGCGGTAGCGGATGCTGCCCGGCGAGGATTCGTAAGATGCCGTCATGTCCTCGCCCACCACGAAGCGAAACTTGTCGGCATCGACATGGGCGTAGGTGGCGAAGGCCGCGCCGCTGAGCTTGCGGCAATTGACGCAATGGCAATGCGTTAGCGCGCGCACCTTCTCGATCTCGAACCGCACGGCGCCACACAGACAGCTTCCACGGATCATCGCAATCTCCCGAGCGCAGCCTCGATCGGACCGCTTCTCATTCACAAGAAGGAACTACCGCGTCTCCAGCATGGCGACACGGATGCCGAGATAGACGAAGAGGCCGCCGAGCGCGCGGTTGACCCAGGCAATCGCCCCCTCGGACTGACGCAGCCGGTGCGCGGCCCTGGCGGCGAACGCGGCGAGCACCAGGCACCACAGCGTCCCCGTGAAGATGAAGATCAGGCCGAGGGTCAGGAAGGCGAGCGGCTTGTGCGGCGCATCGGCTGCGACGAATTGCGGCAGGAAGGCCAGGAAGAACAGCGCGACCTTGGGATTGAGTGCGTTGGTGAAGACGCCCTGGAGGAAGACCCGGCGCAGCGAACTCCGCTCCGGCTGGTCGATGCTTGCAGCCAGCGCCGGGCGCGACCACAGCATCTGGAGGCCGGTGACGACGAGATAGGCCGCGCCGACCAGCTTCAGGATCGAGAAGGCCGTGGACGAGGCCATCAGCAGAGCCGAAAGCCCGATCGCCGCGCCCGCGACATGAACGAAGCAGCCGCAACTGATGCCCAAGGCGGCAGCGGCGCCGCCCCGCCAGCCCATCTGCATGCTGCGGCCGATCACATAGACCGAATCCGGCCCGGGCGTGATGTTGAGCAGCACGCCCGAGAGGATGAAAAGCCCGATCTCGTGAATGCCCAGCATGAAGGTGCCTCCCCTGCCGTCCTGGCGGTCCTGGTTCCGCTTAAGGGGTTCGCCCGTCCCCGTCCACCGCCGGGATTGCGCAGGATTCACCTCGAATTTGCAATGCGGATCATGCTTCCGCCGCGGCGCATCTGCTCTATAAAGGCGGGGTTCTTGAAATGCGGGATTCGGGGCAACCGCCACGCTGTGGCCGGTCCCAGATTCCTTACCAAGTCCCCTTGGAGCTTCGCGGATATGGAAAGACGTCTGGCCGCCATCGTCTGCGCCGATGTCGCCGGCTATTCGCGCATGATGGGCAGCGACGAGGCCGGCACCCATGCCGCCTTCAAGGCCCATCGCGCCGCGATCCATCCCATCATCCTCAATCACGGCGGCCGCGTCGTGAAGAACACCGGCGACGGCTTCCTGCTCGAATTCGCCTCGATCGTCGGCGCCGCCGAGGCGGCGATCGCGATGCAGACGCTGATGGCCGAACGCAATCGCCATCTGCCGGCCGACCGCGCCATGCAGTTCCGGCTCGGCATCCACATGGGCGACGTCATCGCCGACGAGGACGAGGTCTTCGGCGACGACGTCAACATTGCCGTCCGCCTGGAATCGGTGGCGAGCCCCGGGGGCTTCGCGATCTCGGCCAAGGCCTATCGGGAGGCGAGCAAGCATCTCACCGTGCCGCTGACCGATGCCGGCAACCATCGCTTCAAGAACATCAAGGATGCGATCGGGGTCTTTACCTGGACGCCCGAAGGTGCACCCGCGCTTGCTCCCGAGCTCCGCGAGGCCTCGGCGCTGTCGCAGCAGTACCGTACTGCGATCGTCGGCGTGCTGCCTTTCGCCAATCTCAGCGACGCCCAGGATGAATATTTCTCCGACGGCCTCACCGAGGATCTGATCCATGCGCTGTCGCTGCAATCCTTCTATCGGGTGCTGAGCCGCAACTCGACCTTCGCCTTCAAGGGCAGGAACATCGGCACCCGGCTGATCGCGCGCGAGATCGACGCCACCTATCTGATCCAGGGTTCGGTGCGACGCGCCGGCGCCAAGATCCGCGTCACCGCCGAATTGATCGCGCCGGAGACCGGCGAGCAGCTCTGGACCGGCCGCTACGACCGCGACATCGGCGATTTGTTCGCGATGCAGGACGAGATCACGACCAACCTGTCCGCCGCCATTGCCACCGAGATCGTCCGTGCCGAGGCCTCGGCGCCGGCGCGGCTCTCGACCGACGTCACCGCCTGGGACCGCTTCCTCAAGGGACTGTCCCATTACTATCGGCAAACCAAGGAGGATCTGGCCGTTGCCGTCGAGCTGTTCCGCGAGGCCATCGGGCTCGATCCCAAGCTGTCGATTGCGCACGCCTATCTCGCCACGATCCAGATCCAGAGCATTCAGTTCGGCTGGGTCAAGGGCACGCGCGAGATGTGGGCCGAGGCGATGAGCCTCGCCGAAACCAGCGTTCGGCTCGATCCGCGCTCCTCCTTCGCGTTCTCGATTCTGACCTGGGCGCACGCGCTGGAGGGTCATCACGAGGCGGCAATGGACGCCGCCAAGCGCGCGGTCGCGCTAAACCCTTACGACAATGGCGCGCGTGGCGTGCTCGGCATCTGCCATTTCATGATCGGCGAGCACCGCGAGGCGATCGAGCTGTTCTCGATGGCCGCGCAACGCGACAACAGCGACCCGCGCTACCAATGGGCGGCGCTGAACGCGTTCAGTCATTACCTTCTGCGCCAATATGACGCGACGCTGTCATGGGCGCGCGAGCAGCTCTACATCAACCCGAATCACATGCAGGCGCTGGCGATCCGCGCGGCGGCGCTGGCGCAGCTCGGGCGAAGCGACGAGGCCAGCGAAGCCGCCCGCGTGCTGATGGCAAATTATCCAACGCTGAACGTCGACAGGCACTTGCGCAACTTCCACTGGAAGCGGCCCGAGGACATCGCGCATTATCGCGAGGGGCTGCTGAAGGCCGGCGTGCCGCTCGGCAAGCTGACGCTGGTGCAGAGCGATGTGAAACGGGCGGCCGAGTCCTGAACGAAAGGGCCGCAGGCCCGACGCGGTTCCGGTGCAACCGCCTGCTCGTGTTGACACGACAGTGAAATGGGCCACACTCGTCACACGCTGAAGTAGTATATCGTGCTGTCGGTTTGTTAGGACTTTCCGCGCTCTAACAGCGCGCCTGCCTTTTCAAGATTCGCTGCTTTCAGGATTTGGGCCATGCATCACCCCGCTTCGAAGCCGCCCCTCGATCCCTCGATTCCAGTCTCGCCGAACAATCCCTGCCCGTTCCTCCGCGGCCTCGTCGGAGAAGGCTTCGTCGAGGGCGGCACCGTCCCGCTCAACACGCTGTCGCAGACCATCGCCAATGCGAGCGGCGAGACGGGGCTGAAGAAGGTCTCGGCCCGCATCCAGGTCCGCGGCGTTGCCATGATCGCCAACGGCATCAAGCATATTCTGAAGAGCATCTGGTCGGGGGCGCAGCTCGACGCGCTACGCGGCGGGCCGCTGGACAAGCGCGGTGCCGGCTCGCGCATCCTCGGCGTCGACGGCAAGGTCGACGAGGACGAGATCGCGCGGCTCGCGAGCTTCGGCCGAACCTACACCGACCCGAACACCGGCAGCGACGAGCCCGGCCTCAACGCCGCGGAAATCAAGACCTTCATGCGCGACAACCTCCAGCGCGCCGGCAGCGCCGCACGCTGGTATTACCCGCTGCTGATGAAGTTCGAATGGCCGATCCTTTTGAAGATCATCGGCAAGGGCAAGCAGGGCGAAGAGCGCTATCTCAGCGTGGCCGACGTGCGCACCCTGTTCGAACAGCGACAATTCCCCGACCGCATCAACCAGCGGATCGTGTCGCAGCCGCTGCTGTCGTCCTGCCAGCTCCGCTTTCGCTGGGCGGTCGCGCTCACGGCGTTCGTCATCGGCCTCGGCCTCGCCCTCCTGGTGGCCGTCGCCGAATTCCCCAATCAGGTTCGCGCCATGCTGCCCCAGAAGGGCGTGCTGGTGAATCTGCTGCCGCCACCCCTGCCCGCGTTGCCCGAAACCAAGGCTGCCTACTGGCTCGAGCAAAACTGGTCGCTAAAAGACCGGCACTGGTTCCATCACGCCAGCCAGGGCACCGCGACGTTCCCGGTGCCCTATGAGTGGTTCGTGGCGCTGGAGCAGCCGCGGCTCCACCTGTTCTCGAAGCCGGGCCTGATCAAGGACAGTGCCTATCTCGAACGCTTCGGCTTCATCCCGAGCCCGCAATCGGTCCAGGTCGACACGGCGACGCTGCGCCGCTTCGGCTACGCCAATGTCTACGAGACCACGCAAGCGTCGGACTGGTCGACGCGCTGGACACCAGCGGAGAACGTCGACGGCCTGCCGGTCGGCTTCGCGCGCATGACCGGCGTCGTCGATCCCGCGACGAGCCGCCGCGAGGACGACATGATCGGGCTGACCTGCGCCGCCTGTCATACCGGCCAGATCCATTATCAGGGCATCGACGTCCGCTTCGACGGCGGACCGGCGATGACCGACCTGAAGAAGCTCGAGCTCGCGACCGGCCTGTCGATCGCCTATACGCTGTACGTCCCGTTCCGCTTCCAGCGTTTTGCCGATCGCGTGCTCGGCCCCGACGCCAGCAAGGCGGACCGCGCTGCGCTCAAGCAGAAGCTGAGCACGATCGGCAGCTTCCTGATCGACTGGGCCAAGACCTACGAGAAGACGATCGAGGCCAAGACGACCTGGGACGGCAAGCAGCAGCAGGACACCGAGGAAGGGTTCGGCCGGCTCGATGCCCTCAACCGCATCGGCAACCAGGTGTTTTCGCAGGACCTTGCAATGAGCGGGGTCAAGGGATTCGAGAAGAATTTGCACGCCCAGGACGCTCCGGTGAGCTACCCCGCGATCTGGACGGTGCCCTGGTTCAAGTTCGCCCAGTACGACGCCTCGATCGAGCAGCCGCTGATCCGCAACGCCGGCGAAGCCCTCGGCGTGACGGCGCTGCTCAATTTGTCCGATGCCTATCCGCAGGACAGGCTGTGGCGCTCCTCGGTGAACATCAGGACGCTCGGCTGGATCGAGGACATGCTGAGAGGCCCCGATCCATTCAAGGCGGCTGATGGTCCGAAGTTCGGCGGCCTGCTCGCACCGAAATGGCCCTCGCACATCCTGGGCGATGCCTGGAAGCTGAAGCCCGATCGGGTCGAGCGCGGCCGCGCCATCTACGCGGAGATGTGCTCCGGATGCCATCTGCCTGACATCAATACCCCGGCCTTCTGGTCGTCGAAGCGCTGGGAGCCGAGCGGCGACAGCAAGGTGCTGAATGCGGTGACGATCCCGCTCGACGAGATCAAGACCGATCCCGAGCAGTCCCTCGTTCTCAGCAAGCGGACCGTCGACGTGCCCGGCTTTCTGAAGGTCAACACGGCCGACCTGCAGGCATGGTGGCAGTGTGAGATCCCGACCGCCAGCAAATCGCCCAACGAGATGGTCTATGCGCTCGGGCTCATGACGGTTGTCGATCTCGTCGCCCGCAAATGGATGGACGACGAGAAGATCCCGGAGGCCGAACGGGCGCAGATCTGGAATATGGCGCGCAAGAACTGTCTCAATCCGGCACCCGATCCGCGCTATCGCGCGCGGCCCCTGAACGGCATCTGGGCCACCGCCCCTTACCTGCACAACGGCTCGGTGCCTTCGCTGTACTGGCTGCTGAAGCCGCAGAACGAGCGCCCGCAAAAATTCTGCATGGGCCGCCGCGACTACGACCCAGACACCGTCGGTTTCGCAGTCGCCGCCGACGAGCGCTGCAAGACCGGTGAAACGGAGTTCTCCGCGACCGGCTCCGACGGCAAGCCGATCCAGGGCAACAGCGTGCTCGGCCATTCCTTCGAGCGCAAGGACGGCGACCCGAAACGCCCCGGCGTCATCGGCCGCATGTTCAAGGACGACGCCGAACGCTACGACCTGATCGAGTATCTGAAGACGCTGTAAGCCGCTTTTCACCTCTCCCCGCTTGCGGGGAGAGGTCGAATTCGATCGCAGATCGAATTCGGGTGAGGGGTACAGGTCTCTCGACGATCTCACGCGCGGAGACAGGCCCCTCACCCCAACCCTCTCCCCGTAAGAACGGGGCGAGGGAGCGCACCGCCTTCGCGGATGTATCTCACTTGAACAGCGGCGTGCCCGGCACGAAGGCGTCGAAGGCGGCCCAGAACTGGGCGCGGTAGCGGTCCTGCTCCTGGAGGATCTCGTGCTTGGCGCCGGCGATCACGAGATGGGAGCCGGCGCGCAAATGATAGGCGAATTCCTCGATCGCCGCGGTCGAGACCACCGTATCGTTGGAGGCCGCCAGCATCAGGATCGGCTGGCGAATCTGGGAGGGGTAGTCCACGCGCTTGAAGGTGTGCATCGCGCGGAAGGCGGTGTCGGCCCAGGCGACCGTCGGCGAGGCCAGTCCGAGCGTCGGGTCTTCCTCCAGGATCGCGGCATTGCGCGCATAGCGGACGGGATCGCTGGTCAGGGGATTGTTGATGAAAGGTTCGAGCCCGGTGAGGCGATCGCTGCCGCCGGGAACGTAGCGGCCGCCCTGCCCGAACAGGCGCATCGTCTTGAGCAGCGCACGCACCGGCAGCGAGGTGGTGCGCCCGGGCAGATCGATCATCGGCGCGGACAGCACCATGCGGTCGAACCAGCGCTTGCCGGCATGGGCCAGCCGCAGCAGCACCGTGCCGCCCATGGAATGGGCGAGCGCGAAGAAGGGCGGCGGGCAATCCGGCAGCACCACCTGCTGCACGAAGGTCTCGACGTCGATCTCGAAATCGGCGAAGTCGCGCACATAGCCCTTGCGCGGATCGCGCAGCCGGCGCGACGAATGGCCCTGCCCGCGCCAGTCGATCATCGCCACCGCAAAGCCGCGGTCGCGCAGGTCGCGCACGGTCTCGAAATATTTCTCGATCTGCTCGCTGCGCCCGGTAAAGACGCATACCGTCCCCTTGCGGTTCGCCGGCGGCGCCCAGCGCGCAAAGCGCAGCTCGACGCCATCAGGGGTCTTGATGGTGCCGCTGACGACGTTTTCGGGGACCGGATTGGCGGGAATCGAGACCAGCGTCATTTGGGCGTGCTTGGGCGGCAAGTCCTTCAAATCAAGTGCTGCAAATCAAGGGGCCAAAGCGCCGAAAAGGCGCCGATCCCGCCCTCTTGAACGCCGTCTCGTTCCACCCATATCACCTTCGTGCAGGCCGCTACCAGTGTTTCGGAACCGGAACATCAGGCTGCACACAGACTAAAGCCCGGCCCGATTGGCGGGCGGGTTACCAACAGTCGCTCAATGGAGGACTTGATCATGCGTAGCTACGACCTCACCCCGTTCTATCGTTCCACCGTCGGCTTCGACCGCCTCTTCAACCTGCTCGACCAGGCCAGCTCGGACGGCAGCCCCGGCTATCCCCCCTACAACATCGAGCGCACCGGCGAGAACGCCTACCGCATCACCGTTGCGGTCTCAGGCTTTGCCAAGGATGAGCTCTCCATCGTCGCGAAGGAAAACACGCTGACGATCAAGGGCGAGAAGGTCGCGAACGAGAACTCGAAATCCGAAGTGCTCTATCGCGGTATCGCCGCGCGTGCCTTCGAGCGCGCCTTCCAGCTCGCCGACTTCGTGCAGGTGAAGGACGCCTCGCTCGAGAACGGGCTGCTTCACGTCGACCTCGTCCGCGAAATTCCCGAGGCCAAGAAGCCGCGCCAGATCGCGATCAACGCCGGCGCCAAGGCGCAGGTGATCGAGAACTCCGCCGCGCAGGCCGCCTGAGCCAAGCGATCAGACCCAGCGACTTCCAGTTGCGAAAGCGCCCCGGTGCCCCCGGGGCGCTTTTTTCATTTTGCACTGCATCACAGAACGGTGAGGGCGTAACGCTGCGGTTTTCCGCTCCGTCCTTTGGGCATCGACCCCAAAACAAGATGGAGAAAGATCATGTCACTTTGGCGCAGCCTTTTCGTCGCCGCGAGCCTGTTGGCGGCCCCCCTCAACCTCGCTCATGCCCAGACACCGCAGACGGTGAAGGCGAAGAACGTCGTTCTGGTGCACGGCGCCTGGGCCGACGGCTCGAGCTGGTCGGAGGTGATCCCGATCCTGCAGGCTGCAGGCCTGCATGTCACCGCCGTGCAGAATCCGCTGTCATCGCTCAGCGATTCCGTTGAAGCGACGAAGCAGGCGCTGGCCGAGCAGGACGGGCCGACGGTGCTGGTCGCGCATTCCTGGGGCGGCACCGTGATCAGCCAGGTCGGCACCGACCCGAAGGTCACCGGCCTCGTCTACGTCGCCGCACGGGCGCCCGATGCGAACGAGGATTTCGTGGCGCTGTCGAAGCAGTTTCCGGCCGGGCCCGCGCGTGCCGGCATCGTCGAGCGAGACGGCAACACCAAGCTCTCGGAAGAGGCCTTCCTGAAGTACTTCGCCAACGGCGTGAAGCCGGAGCAGGCCAAGGAGCTCTACGCCGTGCAATGGCCGACGGCGGCCTCGATCTTCGCCGGCCGAACCACGGAAGCGGCGTGGCACTCCAAGCCGAGCTGGTACGCGGTGTCGAAGAACGACTACACCATCAACCCCGATTTCGAGCGCTTCCTCGCCAAGCGCATGAACGCCACCACGATCGAGCTCGATGCCGGCCACCTCTCCCTGGTGTCGCATCCGAAGGAGGTGGCGAACCTGATCCTGAAAGCGGCGGGATATCCTCGGAGCTGAAGTGATTGCTGTGAATGCAAAAGGCGCCTGAGGTCTCAGGCGCCCTTTGTTTTGGCGAACTCTCTCCCGATGTCGTCCCCGCCTAGTGCGCAATTGCGCACGGGGGCGGGTACGACAGCGAGGGTGTGATAGGCACTGTCGCGTCAAACTCGCGTCGCTTTAGTCCAGCCCCTGCGCGGCCGGCATCTCCTGCGTCGGCAGGATGGTCGGGGCCGGCTTGGCCTGACCGATCGTCGGCGCGGTTGCTTGCGGGGCGGCGTCGGCCGGCTTGGCTTGCACGACGGCGGCCTGCTGCGCCGGCTGGGTCTGCGCTGCCGGGGCCTGCGGCGTCGGCTCTGCCGGCCTGGCAACGACGACCGGCGTCTCGGCGCGCCGCGGGGCGGCCTTCGGCAGCGGCACGGCGCGGCTTGCCACATGCGGGATCGACGCCGGCGGGCGCGGCGGGCCGCTGCGGATCACGGTCGGCGGCAGCGCGGTTTGCGGCCCATACGGCGCGACTGCACGTTCATCATAGGACGGCGCCATCCCATAGGCCTCAGTGGCGGGCATGAAGCGGACAATCCGACCGTCGCGGGCGTCGATCACCAGCCGGCCATCGCCACCTCGGCTGTCGATCACGGCGATGGTGTAGACGCTGCCGCGCAGGCGTGGAATGCCGAGCGGCGAGAAGCCGTTTTCGCGCAGCACGGCGTAAACCTCGGTCGGCGGCAACAGGGCCGGCGCCGGGCCGCGCTCCTCGTAGTGGCCGTAACCGTAGCGCGGCGGCGGAGCGGCCTCCGGCGGCGCGTAGGGCCCGTCGAAATCCGACACCGCGATGACGGCCCCTCTGGCGATACCGCTTGCGGGAACCTGGGCATGGACCGCACCGGCAGCCAGCGCCAGCATGGCGGCGACCACACTTCCTGTGAAAAACTTCATGATCGAGACGCTCCTGTCAGGCCCTCCGGTGGCCGCCCTCTTTCGCTTCTCGCGGCGTGGCGCGCCTTCCGAACGGTTGATCCGAAGCTTCATTTGGGATTTCGGCGCCGGCGGGGCCGGATCAGGGCGTGTTTGCCTCAAAACCGGGGCTGCGCAACTTTTGGAAAGCGATTGATTGACTTCTGCGGAATCGGGACTTCCGCGCGCTTGTGTGCTAGACAAAAATTTGGCAAGGTGATGGTTAGGACAGGAAGACTGTCTCAATTTTGCTTGCGGTTCCGGCATAGGGATTGCAACGAAAGTCGGTGCTCTCGAGCACCAAGAAGGCAACAGGCCAAGCCGTTCTCGGGGACGAAGAACGCGGAGGCCTGAATTTAAGAAAATGCGGCTCGCAACGGACGAGCGGTGACCCAGAGGCGGGTGCCGCGGAACGCCCAAGGTGCGCCGAAGATGGCGGTGAGGCAGCTTGCCGCATGGAGAGGATAGGAACAATGAACGGGTCGCAATTCGAGCGCGCAAACATCGTGGCAGAAGAGCTGTCGGCGACGGTCGCCTCGAAAACGACCGATCGGATCACCTCACCGATTCAAGAGCACAATTCTCGCCCCGAGGCCGAAGGCCTGTACGATCCGAGCCTGGAAAAGGACTCTTGCGGCGTCGGCTTCATCGCCAACATCAAGGGCAAGAAGTCGCACGAGATCGTCTCGGACGCGCTGAGCATCCTCTGCAACCTCGAGCATCGCGGCGCCGTCGGCGCCGACCCGCGCGCCGGTGACGGCGCCGGCATCCTGGTGCAGATCCCGCATGCCTTCTTCAGCCGCAAGGCTGCAGAGCTTGGCTTTGCGCTGCCTCAGCCCGGCGAATACGCCATCGGCGCGCTGTTCATGCCGCGCGACACCGCCTGGCGCAACGTCATCAAGAGCATCGTCGCCGACCAGATCAAGGAAGAGGGTCTGACCCTGCTCGGCTGGCGCGACGTGCCGACCGACAATTCCTCGCTCGGTGTCACCGTGAAGCCGACCGAGCCCGCCTGCATGCAGGTGTTCATCGGCCGCAACGGCACCGGCAAGACCGAGGACGAATTCGAACGCCGGCTCTACATCCTGCGCAAGTCGATCTCGCAGGCGATCTACCAGCGCCGCGACCGCGGCCTCGCCGGCTATTACCCGTGCTCGATGTCCTGCCGCACCGTGATCTACAAGGGCATGTTCCTGGCCGACCAGCTCGGCAAGTACTATCCCGATCTGCACGAGGCTGACTTCGAGAGCGCACTCGCGCTCGTGCATCAGCGCTTTTCGACCAACACCTTCCCGGCCTGGTCGCTGGCGCATCCCTACCGCATGATCGCGCACAACGGCGAGATCAACACGCTGCGCGGCAACGTCAACTGGATGGCGGCGCGCCAGGCCTCGGTCAGCTCCGAGCTCTACGGCAAGGAGATCAACCGGCTCTGGCCGATCTCCTATGAAGGACAGTCGGACACCGCCTGCTTCGACAACGCACTCGAATTCCTGGTGCAGGGCGGCTACTCGCTGCCGCACGCCGTGATGATGATGATTCCGGAGGCGTGGGCCGGCAATCCCTTGATGGACGAGAAGCGCCGCGCTTTCTACGAATATCATGCCGCGCTGATGGAGCCTTGGGACGGCCCCGCCGCGATCGCCTTCACCGACGGCCGCCAGATCGGTGCCACCCTCGACCGCAACGGCCTCCGGCCGGCGCGCTATCTCGTCACCAAGGACGATCGCATCGTCATGGCGTCCGAGATGGGCGTGCTGACGATCCCCGAGGACCAGATCATCACCAAGTGGCGGCTGCAGCCCGGCAAGATGCTGCTGGTCGACCTCGAGCAGGGCCGCCTGATCCCGGACGACGAGATCAAGGCTTCGCTCGCCGCCAGCCATCCCTACAAGGAGTGGCTGGAGCGGACCCAGATCGTGCTCGAAGACTTGCCGAAGGTGCCGACCACCGGCGTGCGCTCCAACCTGTCGCTGCTCGATCGCCAGCAGGCGTTCGGCTACAGCCAGGAAGACATCACCATCCTGATGACGCCGATGGCGGCCACGGGCGAGGAAGCCGCGGGCTCGATGGGCAACGACACGCCGATCTCGGCGCTGTCGGACAAGGCCAAGCCGCTGTTCACCTATTTCAAGCAGAACTTCGCGCAGGTCACCAACCCGCCGATCGACCCGATCCGCGAGGAGCTGGTGATGAGCCTCGTCTCGATCATCGGGCCGCGGCCGAACCTGTTCGACCTGCAGGGCATGGCCACGACCAAGCGCCTCGAGGTGCGCCAGCCGATCCTGACCGACGCGGACCTGGAGAAGATCCGCTCGATCTCGGAGGTGGCGGAGTCGCACTTCAAGTCGCGCACGCTGGACACCACCTTCCACGCCGGCCTCGGCGCGGCCGGCATGGAGCAGGTGCTGGACGAACTCTGCGCGCGCGCCGAAAGCGCCGTGCGCGAGGGCGTCAACATCATCATCCTGTCCGACCGCATGGTCGGCGCCGACCGCGTGCCGATCCCCTCGCTTTTGGCCTGCGCCGCCGTGCATCATCACCTGATCCGCACCGGACTGCGCACCTCGGTCGGCCTCGTCGTCGAATCCGGCGAGCCGCGCGAAGTGCATCACTTCGCCTGCCTTGCCGGCTACGGCGCCGAAGCGATCAATCCCTACCTCGCGTTCGAGACCATCACCGCGATGAAGGACCGCCTGCCCGGCTCGCTCGACGACTATGAGATCGTCAAGCGCTACATCAAGTCGATCGGCAAGGGCCTGCTCAAGGTGATGTCCAAGATGGGCATCTCGACCTACCAGTCCTATTGCGGCGCCCAGATCTTCGACGCCGTCGGCCTCAAGGCCGAGTTCGTGTCGAAGTTCTTCGCCGGCACGCATACCCGCGTCGAAGGCGTCGGCCTCGCCGAGATCGCCGAAGAAGCCGTGCGCCGCCATGCCGACGCGTTCGGCGAGGCGCAGGTCTACAAGACCGCGCTCGATGTCGGCGGCGAATATGCCTACCGCAGCCGCGGCGAGGACCATGCCTGGACCGCCGAGTCCGTGTCGCTTCTCCAGCATGCCGCGCGCGGCAATTCGCAGGAGCGCTACCGCGCCTTCGCCAAGATCCTGAACGAGCAGTCGGAGCGCCTGCTGACGCTGCGCGGCCTGTTCCGGATCAAGGGCGCGGAGGAAGAGAAGCGCAAGCCCGTGCCGCTCGACCAGGTCGAGCCGGCCAAGGAGATCGTCAAGCGCTTCGCCACCGGCGCGATGAGCTTCGGCTCTATCTCGCGCGAGGCGCACACCACGCTCGCGATCGCCATGAACCGGATCGGCGGCAAGTCGAACACCGGCGAAGGCGGCGAGGAAGCCGACCGCTTCAAGCCGATGCCGAACGGCGATTCGATGCGTTCGGCGATCAAGCAGGTCGCCTCGGGCCGCTTCGGCGTCACAACGGAGTATCTCGTCAACTCCGACATGATGCAGATCAAGATGGCGCAGGGTGCCAAGCCCGGCGAAGGCGGCCAGCTGCCCGGCCACAAGGTCGACGCGACCATCGCGAGAGTCCGGCACTCGACGCCGGGCGTCGGCCTGATCTCGCCGCCGCCGCACCACGACATCTACTCGATCGAGGACCTGGCGCAGCTGATCTACGACCTCAAGAACGTCAACCCGACGGGCGACGTTTCGGTCAAGCTGGTCTCCGAGATCGGCGTCGGCACCGTGGCCGCGGGCGTTGCCAAGGCGCGCGCCGACCATGTCACGATCGCGGGTTTCGAGGGCGGCACGGGTGCTTCGCCCCTGACCTCAATCAAGCATGCGGGCTCGCCATGGGAAATCGGCCTCGCCGAAACCCACCAGACCCTGGTGCGCGAACGACTGCGCAGCCGCATCGTGGTCCAGGTCGACGGCGGCTTCCGCACCGGCCGTGACGTCGTGATCGGCGCGCTGCTGGGCGCCGACGAGTTCGGCTTCGCCACCGCGCCGCTGATTGCGGCCGGCTGCATCATGATGCGCAAGTGCCACCTCAACACCTGCCCGGTCGGCGTCGCGACCCAGGACCCCGTCCTGCGCAAGCGCTTCACCGGCCAGCCCGAGCACGTGATCAACTACTTCTTCTTCGTCGCGGAGGAAGTCCGCGAGATCATGGCTTCGCTCGGTTTCCGCACCTTCAACGAGATGGTCGGCCAGGTGCAGCTGCTCGACCAGACCAAGCTGGTCGCGCATTGGAAGGCCAAGGGGCTCGACTTCTCCAAGCTGTTCGTCAAGCAGAAGGAAGAGAAGGGCCAGAAGATCTATCATTCCGAGCGCCAGAACCATCATCTGGAGGCGGTGCTCGACCGCACGCTGATCGAGAAGGCGCAGGCGGCGCTCGACCGCGGCGCGCCGGTGAAGATCGAGGCCGCCATCAACAGCACCAACCGCTCCGCAGGCGCGATGCTCTCAGGCGCGGTCGCCAAGATCTACGGCCATGCCGGCCTGCCGCACGATACCATCCATGTCAGCCTCAAGGGCACCGCAGGTCAGGCCTTCGGCGCCTGGCTCGCCCACGGCGTCACCTTCGAGCTCGAAGGTGAAGGCAACGACTATGTCGGCAAGGGCCTGTCGGGCGGCAAGATCATCGTCAAGCCGCCGAGGAATTCGGCCATCGTGCCGGAAGAGAGCATCATCGTCGGCAACACCGTGATGTACGGCGCGATCGAGGGCGAGTGCTACTTCCGCGGCATCGCCGGCGAGCGTTTTGCCGTGCGTAATTCGGGCGCGGTCGCCGTGGTCGAGGGCGCGGGCGATCATTGCTGCGAATACATGACCGGCGGCATCGTGGTCGTGCTCGGCAAGACCGGGCGCAACTTCGCGGCCGGCATGTCCGGCGGCATCGCCTATGTGCTCGACGAGGATGGCTCCTTCGACAAGCTGTGCAACCTCAGCATGGTCGAGCTCGAGCCGGTGCTGTCGGAGGAGCTGATCAACGCCGGCACCTATCACCATGCCGGCGACCTCGAGGCGCATGGCCGGGTCGACGTGTTCAAGAACCTGCTCGCCTCCGACGTCGAGCGGCTGCACGTCCTGATCTCGCGCCACGCCAAGGCGACCGGCTCCAAGCGCGCCGCCGACATCCTCGCCAATTGGAAGGACTGGCTGCCCAAATTCCGCAAGGTGATGCCGGTCGAGTACCGGCGCGCACTGCGCGAAATGGCAGCCAACGCGGACGCCGAGCCGAAAATCGCGATCGGGGCGTAAGGCATCACACCCCGTCATTGCGAGCGAAGCGAAGCAATCCAGACTTTCTTCCTTGATGCAGACTGGATTGCTTCGTCGCAAGAGCTCCTCGCAATGACGGTGGGTAAGCAACAAAGAACTTAAGCGGCAGGGACTTCGGGTTTAATGGGCAAGATCACGGGTTTTCTGGAAATCGAACGGCACGACCGCAAGTACACCCCGGTCGCCGAGCGCGTGAAGCATTACAAGGAATTCGTCGTTCCGCTCTCCGAGAAGGAGGTGCGCGACCAGGCCGCGCGCTGCATGAACTGCGGCATTCCCTATTGCCACGGCACCGGCTCGGTCGCGCCGGGCACGCCGGGCTGCCCGGTCAACAACCAGATCCCCGACTGGAACGACCTCGTCTATCAGGACAATTGGGAAGAGGCCTCGCGCAACCTGCACTCGACCAACAATTTCCCGGAGTTCACGGGGCGCATCTGCCCGGCACCGTGCGAGGCGTCCTGCACGCTCAACATCGACGACAACCCCGTCACCATCAAGACGATCGAATGCGCGATCGTCGACCGCGCCTGGGACAATGGTTGGCTGCCTCCCGAGATCGCGCCGCATAAGACCGGCAAGAAGGTCGCGGTGATCGGCTCGGGTCCGGCCGGCATGGCCTGCGCGCAGCAGCTGGCGCGCGCCGGCCACGACGTCCACGTCTACGAGAAGTTCGCCAAGGCCGGCGGCCTGCTCCGCTACGGCATCCCCGACTTCAAGATGGAGAAGGGCATCATCGACCGCCGTGTGGCGCAGATGGAAGCCGAAGGCGTCACCTTCCACTACAACAGCCATGTCGGGGCCGACGGCAACGTCGATCCGCGCGAGATGCTGAACGAATACGACGCCGTGGCGCTGACCGGCGGCGCCGAGGCCCCGCGCGACCTGCCGATCCCCGGCCGGGAGCTCACCGGCATCCACTACGCCATGGACTTCCTGCCGCAGCAGAACCGCCGCGTCTCCGAGGAGCCGCTCGGCAGCGTCCAGGAGATCCTGGCCGGTGGCAAGCATGTCGTCGTCATCGGCGGCGGCGACACTGGATCTGACTGCATCGGCACCTCGCTGCGCCAGGGCGCGCTCTCGGTGACCCAGCTCGAGATCATGCCCGCGCCGCCTGAGCGAGAGAACAAGGGCCTGACCTGGCCGAACTGGCCGCTGAAGATGCGGACGTCCTCGAGCCAGGCCGAAGGCGCCGTGCGCGAATACGCGGTGCTGACCCAGAAGTTTTCCGGCGAAAACGGAAAGGTCAAGAAGCTGCACTGCGTGCGCGTCGACGACAAGTTCAAGCCGATTGCCGGCACCGAGTTCGAGTTAGAGGCCGAGCTCGTCCTGCTCGCGATGGGTTTCGTCCACCCCGTGCACGAGGGCCTCCTGAAGCTGCTCGCCGTCGAGCTCGATCCCCGCGGCAACGTCAAGGCCAACACGCTCGACTACCAGACCTCGCGCCCGAACGTGTTCACCGCCGGCGACATGCGCCGCGGCCAGTCGCTGGTGGTCTGGGCGATCCGCGAGGGCCGGCTGTGCGCCCGGTCGATCGACACGTTCCTGATGGGGAAGACGGATCTGCCGCGGTAGTTGAGCTGGTCATTCCGGGGCGCGCCACTTGGCGCGAACCCGGAATCCATCGGGCCTCAGGGTTGGTGGATAGATAGATTCCGGGTTCGCGCTTCGCGCGCCCCGGAATGACGATAGAGAGAGATGCGCTCGGCAGCAGGCTCTCTCAATTCTGCAGCCTCACCCCCAGCAACACCACCGTGCCCTGCGAGCTCGATCCCGCCAGGCTCGAATCCAGGATGTCGTGGCGCAGCGTGCCCTTCACCCAGATGTTGCGGTTGAGCTTGTAGATCAGATTGCTTTCGAACGAGTAGGTCTTGTCGTTGCGGTTCTGGCCCTGGTAGTCGAGCGTGCCGTAGGTGAACTTGCCGACCGCCGTGAGCCAGCGGCGGAAGTCGTGGTCGACTTCGGCGGAGTAGGTGCGGACCAGCACGCCGGAGGAGCCGGGGACCGTGGTCTCCGAGATCTGCGTGTCGGTGAAGAACTTCACCGTGGTGAGGCCGCTGGCGCTCCAGATCAGCGAGCCCGTGGTGAGGAAGCCCGCGAGCTGGCTGAGGCGCGGATCGGTGTAGCTGCGCGCGGAATAGCCGACCGATATCTCGCCGGTGAGGATGCGCGAGAACTCGAAGGACGAGCCGACCTTGGCATAGCCGCCGTTGGAATCGCGGAAATAGCCGTTGCGGTCGGAGGCCTGGTCGTGCACGCGCCTGTCGCCCTGGATCTCGACGAAGGGCTTCAGGCCCGGCTTGAGGTCGTAGGAGAAGCGGCCGACGCCGCCATATTGGTTGAAGTTGCGGTCGTCGTTGCTGAAGCTCGAGCCGTCGGTGAGCTTGGAATCGGTGTAGGCGGTGCGATCGATCGTGGCGCCGGCGGCAACCTGGAAACGGTTGAAGGTCTGGTCGAAGCCGAGCGTCGTGCCGTAGGCGGCGTAGACCGGATATCTCTGCAGGCCGGCCTGCACGTTGGGGCTGCCGGGATTGTCGGTGGCGAGCCGCAGGCGCAGCTGCGAGGTCAGCTTGAAATCGCGGGTGACGTCGAGCCGGCCATCGACATGGCCGTTGAAATCGGGACGGTTGGCCTCGACCGGCGATGGCGAGGCGAAGCCGTTGATCGTCGCCGGCATGTCGTTGGTGTAGCCCGAGAACGAGCCGCGCAGATCGGCGACCAGCGCGTGGCGCTCCCAATCCGACACCACGAGCAGATCCGGTGCGATGACATAGGCGGGCGAGCCGACCGGCCTATTGAGGCGCGTCGGATTGCTGTCATAGCCGGCGGAGAGCTCGAGCCCGCCCTTGATCAGGAAGCTGCCCGCATAATCGCCGACCGCGCCGAACGGATCGTCATCGGCCCTGAGCCGGCGGCGCAGCGGCTGGCCGGGCACATTGCCCGCCATCGCCGCCGGCACCGGCACCTTGTGCGCGGTCTCGGACGGCGGCGGCGCGATGCGCGGCGGGCCGAGCGTCGTGGCCGGCGTTGCGGGCGGCGGCGAGCCGGGACCGGCGCGCTTCGGCTTCGGCTGGCCCGGATAAAGCTTGGGCTGCTGGCGCTTGCGATTGAGCGAGTCGTAGCCGGAGCCACTCGCGCCGGTGGCGGCCGGCAGGCCATAGGTCGGGACCTGACCGACACGCGAGCTCGCCGGCGTCTGCGGACGCTGGCGCGGGTCGGCGTTGGGATCAGGCAGTTTCGGCAATGTGTCGGAGGGCGCCTGGGGCACGCCGGCGGTACGGCGGGTCGGCAGCGTGTCAGGCGAGGCGAAGCCGCCGCGGTTGGGATTGAACAGGTCGGGCGTCAGGCCCTGGGCCGCCGCCGGGCCACTTGCGAGGCCGGTCAGCGCAAGTCCTGGCACAAGGCACGGCAAAGCGGCGCGCAGGAAATGCGCGACCTTGCTCCGGCCCCTGCCTGGAGACGACCCCACGATGGAATTACCCCAACGAAATCAAATACTTTCTCGATCGTCCCCACCGGCTGGCGGGAACCATCGTTAATGGAGTTAAAACAATTATGGTTAATGACCCGTTGAGGGCGGAGGCCGGCGCGTCGCCTCGCTGATCGGGGCGTGCTAAGCAGGCGCCAATAGGCGAACGCCCCTCCTCCCTGGACCCGACCATGCCGAGCTCGAAACCGCTGATGACCCAATCATCCGGCTCCATTCCCGATAGCGTCGAATCTGCGCTCCGCACCCTGGAGACGGAAAGCGGCGGCATCAATGCGCTCGCCGCCGCGCTGCGCGGGCCGCTGGGCGAGCCCTTCGCCAAGGCGGTCGAGCTGATCCGCAACGCCAAGGGCCGCGTCATCGTCACCGGGCTCGGCAAATCAGGCCATATGGGCCGCAAGATCGCCGCGACCCTGGCCTCGACCGGCACGCCCGCCTTCTTCGTGCACGCCGCCGAAGCCGGCCATGGCGACCTCGGCATGATCACGCCCGACGACGTCATCATGGCGCTGTCCTGGTCCGGCGAGCAGCCGGAGATGAAGAACCTCGTGAACTATTCGGCGCGCTTTGCGATCCCGATGATCGCGGTGACGTCGAACGCGTCGTCCTCGCTGGGACAGGCCGCCGATCTCGTGATCGAGCTGCCGAAGGCGCGCGAGGCCTGCCCGCACAATCTGGCGCCGACCACCTCGACGCTGATGCAGGCCGCGATCGGCGACGCGCTTGCGATCGCGCTGCTCGAAGGGCGCGGCTTCACGGCGCTGGAGTTCGCGCATTTCCACCCCGGCGGCAAGCTGGGCGCGATGCTGAAATTCGTCCGCGACTACATGCGCACGGGCGCCGAGATTCCGCTCAAGCCGCTCGGTACCGAGATGTCGGAAGCCGTGGTCGAGATGTCGGCCAAGGGTTTGGGGTGCGTCTGCATCGTCAACGATGCGGGCGAGGCCGTCGGCATCATCACCGACGGCGATCTGCGCCGCCACATGCGACCCGATCTGCTGACGGTGACTGTCGACGAGATCATGACCAAGCAGCCCAAGACCGTGCCGCCCTCGATGCTCGCGACCGAGATGATCGAGGTGCTGAACACGCGGAAGATCACCACGCTGCTGGTGACCGAAGCGAACAAGGTGGTGGGGATCGTGCACCTGCACGATCTGCTGCGCGCGGGCGTGGCCTGACCTGTCATCCCGGGGCATCGCGCAGCGATGAGCCCGGGATCCATTTCACCCCGAAGTCGCTGCCCGAGGGATTCCGGGCTCGCGCTTCGCGCGCCCGGGAATGACGGTGAGGATGAGACGCTCCTCGCAATGACGGCGGAGAGACCTATTCCGGAAACCGCGCCGCGTTCTGCTCCAGCGGCAAGCGCAGCCCGTTCGCCAGATACGACACCGTGCGATAGAAGCCGCACAGCAGCATGATCTCCAGGATCTGCGCCTCGTCGTGATGCGCGGAGAGCGCGGCGAATTCGTCGTCGCTCAACGTCGCGCGATGATGCAGCGCGTCCACGGCTGCGATCAGCGCCTGCTCGGCCGGCGACCAAAGGGCCGAATTCGCATCACCCAGCGCCGTCGCACGCACCTCCTCCGCGGTGAGCTTCGCCGGCCCGGCGAAGATCGCGACATGCACGCCCCATTCGTATTCGCATCCGTTCAGCGCACAGGTGCGGTCGATGACGATCTCACGCTGGCGCAGCGAGAGCGGGCCCGGATCGAGCAGGCCGCCGCTGCGAAACTTGTCCCAGGCGCGCCCATGGCCCGCGATCACCCGGAACAGCACCAGCGGCGGCGCACCGCGCATGATGCGGTCGAATTGCGCCTGGATCTCCGGGGGATAAGGCGGCGAGAGCGGCGCGATGCGCGGTGAGGCCTGGGACATCGCGGCAGACATGGGCCGGCTCCTCTGCTACATTTATCATAGCAATACGCTACATTATTTGTAGCACAGCGCAAGAGGCGACGATGGCGAAACAGGCGGGATCGACGACACGCAGCGTCCGTGGCTCGCGCACCGGGCGGCCGATCATGGCTTTGCTCGACCTGCTCGGCCGGCGCTGGGCCTTGCGGATATTATGGGAGTTGCGCGGAGAGCCCCTCACCTCGCGCGCCCTGCGCTGCGCCTGCGACGAGGCCTCGCCCACGGTGCTGCAGGCCCGGCTGACCGAGCTGCGCGAGGCGGGCTTCGTGGAGCTGGGCGACGGCGGAGGTTACGGTCTGACACCGCTGGGCCGGGAATTGTGCGAGACGTTCATGCCGCTGCACAGGTTTGCGGAGCGATGGAGGAGGTGAGACGGCGCTCTCCCTCTCCCCGTTCTTGCGGGGAGAGGGTCGGGGTGAGGGGCCTCTCTCCACGCTTGAGATTCTCGAGGGACCTGTACCCCCTCACCCGGACTGCATCTGCGATGCAATCCGACCTCTCCCCGCAAGCGGGGAGAGGTGAAGAAGCAGCTACGCCGCCGCCACGGTCAGGTTCGCGCCGTCCACCTGCACCACTTTCACCCGCGTGCCTGCCGGCGTATCGGGCCCAGCCACGCGCCACACCGTGTCGCCGATGCGCACGGTGCCGGTGCCGTCGATGATCGGCTTCTCCAGCGTGAACTCACGGCCGAGCAGCGCTTCGCTGCGCTTGTTGAGGAACGGGCTGGCGCTGGCGTTCGGCTTCGGCTTGGCGAGACGGCGCCAGATCGGCACGGCCGCGGCGGCAAAGATCGCGAACATCACGAGCTGGATCTGCCAGGAAATGGCAACAGCGAACGAGATCAGCCCGACCAGCAGCGCAGCGAGCCCGAGCCAGAACAGGAAGATGCCCGGCGCCAGCACCTCCAGCGCCATCAGGATGAAGCCGAGGATCAGCCAGTTCCAGTTGCCGAGCGATACGAACATGTCGGTCATGACACGACCTCTCTCAATTGGCGCAAGTTCTCATCGGAAGGTCATGCGCCCGTCACTATCCCTGCCGCGGCGGCACCGCCGGCGGCGTGCTGCCAGTCGTCGGTACCGAGCCGCCGCGGCGGGCGGCGGTCGCCGCGCCTTCGCCGAACGTGGCCTTCGCAATTTCGCCGATGCCGGCGAGCGAGCCCAGCATGCTCATCGCTTCGACCGGAAGCATGATGACCTTCTGGTTCGGCGAGTCGGCCAGTTGCCCGAATGCCTTGATGTACTTGTCGGCGATAAAATAGTTTAGCGCAGCGACATCGCCCTTGGCGATGGCCTCGCTGACCATTTGCGTGGCCTTGGCCTCGGCTTCCGCCGATCGCTCGCGCGCCTCGGCATCGCGGAAGGCGGCCTCGCGGCGGCCTTCCGCCTGGAGGATCTGGCCCTGCTTGGCGCCCTCGGCGCGCAGGATCTCGGACTGGCGCTGGCCTTCGGCCGCGAGGATGTCGGCGCGCTTGACCCGCTCGGCCTTCATCTGCCGGCCCATGGCTTCGACGAGGTCGGCGGGCGGCACGATGTCCTTGATCTCGATGCGGTTGACCTTGACGCCCCAGGGCGAGACCGCGGCGTCGACCACGCGGAGCAGGCGCTCGTTGATCTCGTCGCGGTGCGACAGCACCTGGTCGAGGTCCATCGAACCCATCACCGAGCGGATGTTGGTCATGGTCAGGACCGTGATCGCCTGGGTGAGGTTGGCGACCTCATAGCTCGCCTTGGCGGCATCGAACACCTGATAGAAGGCGACGCCGTCCACCGTCACGGTGGCGTTGTCCTTGGTGATCACCTCCTGCTCGGGAATGTCGATCACCTGCTCCATCATGTTGATCTTGCGCCCGACGCGATCGAAATAGGGCACGATCAAATTGAGCCCGGGGCTCAGCGTCTGGGTGTATTTGCCGAACCGCTCGATGGTCCAGTCATAGCCCTGCGGCACCGTCTTCACGCCGGCGACCAGCGTGACGATGACGAGCAACACCAGAACAATCGCGAAAATATCGAAACCGCTCATATCTCCTCCAAGCCGGGAAAAGAAATCAGGAGAATGCCCTTTCCGGCGCTGTCATTGGTCGGGATCACGATCCTACCGGTTCAGCGGTCGCAATTCACGTCGGTATCGGCGCAATTCCACACAAGACGCACAGCAAGGGAGCGGTCGCGATATGTATTTGCGACAGGCTCTTGAATCGCGCGGGCGCAGACCTAAAGCCCGATGCGGGCGAGGCGTCCCGTCACGGGCGGGCTCATTCGATCACGTCGTTCGCAATTGCAAGCAGGCCGGGGGAAAGCGTGACGCCGAGCGCTCTCGCCGCCTTCAGGTTGAGCGCGAGCTCAAACCTGGTGGGGTTCTGGACCGGCAGGTCGGCCGCCTGCGCGCCCTTGAGGATGCGATCGATGTAGCCCGCGGCGCGGCGGAGCTGCTCGACGCTGTCGGTGCTGTAGGACATCAGCCCCCCTTCGTCGACGAAGGTCCGGCTCCAGAACACCGCGGGCACGCGCGCCTGTGCGATCGCCGAGAGCAGTTGCGCGCGGTTAGCCATGGTGAAGAAGTCCGGCAGGACCAGGATGGCGCCGTCTTGCCTGGAAGCCAGCGCCGCGATCGAGGCCTCGTCATGCACCGGCGCTTGCTCCACCGTCATATGGAGCGAGCGACCGGCGTCCTCGATGGTGCGCAGCATCAGGGGCGCGAACGGCGCGGTGGCGGGATTGAAGACGACCGCAACGCGGGACACCTTCGGCGTCACCTGCGTCAGCATCTCCAGCCATTTGCCGGCCAGCGGACCGTCGTAATCGGTGAAACCGGTGAGGTTGCCGCCGGGATGCGCGAGGTTTTCGACAAAGCCCTGGCTGACGGGATCGGTGACGACCGCGAACACGATCGGGATCGTCGTGGTGCGCCGGCGCAGCTCTTCGACCGAGGGTGTGCCGACCGCAAGCAAGATGTCGGGCTTGAGCGCGATCAGCTCGTCGGCGAGCTGCGCGATGCGGGCGCGGTCGCCGCCGGCGCTGCGCCAATCGATCTCGAGATTGTCGCGCTCCTTCCAGCCTTGGCCGGCGAGCGATTCGACCAGGGCCATGCTGCGCGTCTGGCCGATCGCATCATCAGCAGCCGTGACCGAGAGCACGCCGAGCCGCCGTGTCGCGTTCGGCTGCTGCGCCAGGGCCGGGGCCGGCAGCGCCGCGAGCATCCCAAGAAGCGCCAGGCACCGGCGGCGGTTCATGGGACGCCCATCAGATCCAGCCCTGGAGCTCGCGCAGCACCAGGGTGCGGATCACGTCCATGCCCGGTCCGCTGTCGTTGAGGCAGGGGATCGCGGAAAACTGCTCGCCGCCATTGTGCTTGAAGATCTCGGCGTTCTCCTGCGCGATCTCCTCCAGCGTCTCCAGGCAGTCGGCGGAAAAGCCCGGCGTCACCACCGCGATGCGGCGCACGCCTTCCTTGGCGAGCCGCTCCATGGTCTTGTCGGTATAGGGCTGCAGCCACTCGTCGTTGCCGAAGCGCGACTGGAAGGTCAGCAGCAGCTTGGTCTGGTCCATGCCGAGCCGGCGGCGCAGCGCCTCGGTCGTCGCGATGCAGTGCTGCTGATAGGGATCGCCCTTGTCGACATAGGATTTCGGCATGCCGTGGAAGGACGCCACGATCAGTTCCGGCTCGAACGACAGCGTCGCCAGATGCGTCTGGATCGAGACGGCGAGCGCCTCGATATAGGCTTCGTCCTCGTAATAGGGCGGCGTCACCCGCAGCGTCGGCTGGCTGCGCAGCTGCGCCAGCACGCGGAACACCTCGTCGCAGACCGTCGCCGAGGTCGAAGCCGAATATTGCGGATAGAGCGGCACGGCCAGGATACGCTCGCAACCTTTCGCGACCAGCGCGTCGATGCCCGACTTGATCGAGGGATTGCCGTAGCGCATCGCCCAATCGACAACGACATTGTCGCGGTCCGACAAGGCGGCCGCGAGCTTGTCGCTTTGCGAGCGGGTGATGGTTTTCAGCGGCGACTCGTTCCGCTCATTGTTCCAGATCTTCTGGTAGTCGCGCGCCTTGGTGCGGGGACGGCTGCGCAGGATGATCCCGTTCAGCACCAGCTTCCAGATCAGGCCCTGGTCCTCGATGACGCGGGCGTCGCTGAGGAACTCCTTGAGATAGACCCGCACGCCCGGGGCATCGGCGGTATCGGGCGTTCCGAGATTGACCAGAAGCACGCCGACACGCGGCAGGGCGGATCGGGTGGCCGGCTTCGCGGTCTCGAGGGGGACGACGCTGTTCATGGCTGGTTGGGTCGCGCGTTGGTCCGAACTTGTCAAGATGAGCCGGGGTTCGCTAGGGTCGCACCCAAGGGGGAGGGGACGATGACGCTCGCGGAATGGTGTGTCTTCGGGGCGCTGCTGCTCTATCTGTCTACGATCGTCTCGGTCAAATGGATCAGGTTTCGCCGCTTCGACAATTCGCGGCCGCGCGATCCCGCCTTCTATGACGACGCCCTGTCGCAACGCGCGCTCGGCGCGCACCAGAACGGCATCGAGACGTTTCCGTTCTTTGCGTTCGCGGTGCTGCTCGCCGAATACAGGGAAGCGCCGCAGCGACTGATCGACGAACTCGCGGCGCTGTTCCTGATCGTGCGGATCGCCTATGTGCTGACCTATCTCGGCAACCGCCCGACGCTGCGCTCGATCCTCTGGAGCATCGGCTTTGCGATCAATCTCGGGATCTTCTTCATGCCCGCTTTGAAACGGTTCCTGCCGGTGTGAGCGGCCTCACGTCGCCAGATGACGCTCCCGCGTGGCGATCAGCGCCCGTATCGATGCCGGGATCGTGACCGGGCGATGGGTTTCCTGATTGGTGTAGACCCACACGATTTCGCCGGTCACCAGCGCATCCGCGCCACCTTTCAGGAAGATGGCGAGCTCGAAGACGAGGCTCGAATTGCCGATCCGCGCCACGCGCGCGCCGACCTCGAGCTCCCAGTCGAACCTGACAGGCGCCTTGTACTCGATCAGCGATTTGACGACGTGAAAATCGATGCCGCTCGCCTGCGCATCTGCATATTGGTCGAAGCCGAGCGCGCGGAAATATTCGGTGATGGTGGTGTCGAAATAGGTCAGGTAGTGCGCGTTGAAGACGACGCCCTGGCCGTCGATCTCGGAATAGCGCACCCGGAACGGATGAAAGAACCAGAAGTTTTCGCGCGACATCTTAAATCCCCCGACCGAGTATATCAGGCCCGTCATTGCGAGGAGCCCTTGCGACGAAGCAATCCAGACTTGCCGCTGCGGAGAGATTTCTGGATTGCTTCGCTGCGCTCGCAATGACGGAGCAAGGCGCGCAACCGTCTTTCTCAATTAGCACCGCGAGTGCAGATGCCCCTAGAAACACGTGGTCCGTTCGGCGGCGATGTAGCCGAACAGGAGGCCGACGCCGAACAGCAGGACCAGGCCCGCGGCGCCGAACTCGATGCCGCGCATGAACAACGCGCCACCGCCGTCGCGGCCGGCGCTGAGGCGGGCGGCGATGTTCTTGGCGGAGACGGCGACGACCGCGATGGCCGCGACCGTAATGGCGGTGCCCAATCCCATCAGGAAGGTCGCGGCGATACCGGCCCAGAACAGACCCTGCGCGAGTGCGAACACCAGGACCAGGATCGCGCCCGAGCAGGGCCGGATGCCGACGGTCAGGATCGCAGCGAAGCCGCGCCGCCAGCCACCGGGGCCGGCGAGCTCGCTTGGCGCGGGCCCGTGGGAATGGCCGCAATGCTCGTCATGGACGTGGTCGTGCCCGTGGTGAGCGTGGCCGTGGCCATGGTGGTGCTGATGGCCGTGATCGTGGTGATGATGAGCGTGCGCATCATGCTGGTGGTGATCGTGGTCGTGCGGCACGCCCGCCATCGCCGGCACCGGCTGGGCGGCCTGGAGTGCGCCGATGAAGGTGCGGCCCTTGACCCAGACCAGGCGCAGGCCGAACAGCGCGATCAGGGCGTAGCTCGCAATCTCGATCACCCCTTCGGCCTTGCACATGGTCTTGGCGGTCGCATTCAGCACCCAGGCCGAGATGCCGACGATGAGGATCGCGACCAGGGACTGCATCAGGGCCGAAGCAAAGGACAGCGCGATGCCGCGCCGTGCGGTCTCGCGGTTGGCGACCAGATAGGAGGCGATCACCGCCTTGCCGTGGCCGGGACCGGCGGCGTGGAAGACGCCATAGGCGAACGAGATGAACAGCAGCGTCCACACCGCCGACCCATCGGACTTCGCAGCCCTGATGGTTGCCGACATCTGGCGATAGAATTCCGACTGCTTGGCGAGCAACCAGCCAATGAGGCCGCTTGCCTCGGGCTCGGCCGCCCGCGCCGGTCGCGGCGCGCCGAACGGGTTTTGCGCGAGGAGATCATGAAGCGCAGCATCCGTCACAGCCACGACCAGCAGCACAGCGGCAGTGGCGAGCAGCCCGCGCGTGAGCGGAGAGAGTTGCGGCTTCAAGGGCAATCCACCGTGATCTTGTTGGCGAACATCATGCCGAAATTCGAGTTCTCGCCGTTCAGGAAAGTCTGCTCGTTCAGCTTCTGGGCGCTCGCGGTGCCGTCGTTCGGCCGCTCCAGCTTCATCTGGCAGCCCGCGGGCGCACCGACCAGCTTGACCGGACTGTCCTTGGCCATCTGGAAGTCGATGAAGAAGGAACGATCGAACACTTCGAGCACCAGTTGCCTGGGCTTGACCGGGCTCTTCAGCGGCAAGGTGAAATGCAGGGTCAGCACCGCGTCCTTGTAGTCGAGGAAATAATCGACCGGCTCCTGGAATCGCTCCTTCTTGCCGTCGGCTCGCGCAAAGGTGAAGTAAGCGTATTCCTTGAGCGACTCGACATTGGTCTGCGCCAGCGGCTTGAGCTCCTCGCGCGTATAGTCGCCCTTGGTCTTGCTCTCGAGCCCCTGCACCGCATAGGCCGAGAACATGTCGTCGAAGGTCCAGGCGTGGCGGACGCCGGTGATGCTGCCGTCGGCCGCGTAGAGCAACTCGCTGGTCGCGGTGATCCAGACATGCGGATGCGCGCTCGCTGCATCTGCGGCCAGCGACAAGCCGGCGGCCAGCAGCAATCCGAACAGGCGGCGCCTCGAAGATATCCAAACCGCCAGGATCATGGGCACTCCACCTCCATCGGGACGAGGAACAACAGGCCGACAGCGACGTTCGCACCACCCTCCTTGAAGGTATCCTCGCTCGCATCCTGCACCAGCTTGCGGTCTTGTTCGTTGCCAACGGCCCGCCGCAGCCAGACCTCGCAACCGCTGGGCGCACCGACGAGTTTGAGCGGATGCTCCTTTACCAATCGAAAATCGATGAAAAAGGAACGATCAAAAATAGCCAGACGAACATACTTCGCCTTCACAGGCGTTTGCAGCGGCAGCGTGAAATGCAGAGTGAGGTGGTCGTCCTCGTAATCGAAGAAGTAATCGACCGGCTCTGCAAACGAAAGCCTCTCGCTTACCTGGAAGAAAGTCTCGCTTGCCCTCAAGAAAGTGAAGTAGGTGTTATCCTTCAGTGCCTCGACTTGGGTCTGCGCCAGCGGCGCCAGCTCCTCGCGGGCATAGGCGCCCGTAGACTCTCGCCGAAGCCCCTGAACAGCATTGGCCGAGAATGCGTCGTCAAAAGTCCAGGCGTGACGGATGCCGGTAACAGTGCCGTCCGCAGCGTAAAGCAGCTCGCTGGTCGCGGTGATCCAGACATGCGGATGCGCGCTCGCTGCCCCCGCCGCGAGCGTCGTCGCGGCAGCGAGCAGGCATCCGAACAGCGCGCGCATGCTCATCAGGCCGCCCTGGCGTTGTCGAGCAGGCCGCGGCGGCGGAGCAGCGCGTCCGGCTCGGGCGGACGGCCGCGGAAGGCCTCATAGGCGGCTTCCGGATCGACAGATCCGCCCGACGAATAGATGTCGTCGTGCAGACGCTTGGCGACCGCCGGATCGAAGATGTCGCCGGCCTCCTCGAACGCGCCGAAGGCGTCGGCGTCCATCACCTCCGACCACATGTAGCTGTAATAGCCGGCGGCGTAGTGGTCGCCGGTGAAGATGTGGCCGAATTGCGTGGGCCGGTGACGCAGTGCGATCTCCTCGGGCATGCCGATCTTCTCCAGCTCGCGTCGCTCGAAGGCTCGGACATCCTGCGCGGCGGCAGCCGGCTGGGTGTGAAATTCCAGGTCAACCAGCGCGGACGAGACGAACTCGACCGTGGCAAAACCCTGGTTGAACTTTCGCGCCGCAAGGAAGCGTCGCAGCAGGTCGTCCGGCAGCGGCTCGCCGGTCTGGTAGTGGCGGGCGAACTTCTGCAGCACCTCAGGGCGCTCCTGCCAGTGCTCGTAGAGCTGCGACGGCAGCTCGACGAAGTCGGTGAAAACTGACGTGCCCGACAGCGAGGGATAGGTCACGTTGGAGAGCATGCCGTGCAGGCCGTGACCGAACTCGTGGAACAGGGTGCGGGCATCGTCGGGCGAGAGCAGCGCGGGCTCGCCGCCGGCGCCTTTGGCGAAATTGCAGATGTTGAGAACCAGCGGCGCGACGTCGCCGTCGAGCTTCTGCTGGTCGCGCAGCGAGGTCATCCAGGCGCCGGAGCGCTTCGACGGCCGGGCGAAGTAGTCGCCATAGAACAGCGCCTTGTGCTTGCCGTCCCTGTCCTTCATCTCCCAGACCCGGACGTCGGGATGCCAGACCGGAACGTCCTTGCGCTCCTCGAAGGTGACGCCGAACAGGCGGGTGGCGCAGTCGAAGGCGGCGGCGATCATGTTGTCGAGGCCGAGATATGGCTTGATCGCGGAATCGTCGAAATTGGCACGCTGAAGGCGGAGCTTCTCGGCGTAGAAGCGCCAGTCCCAGGGGGCGAGCTTGAAATTGCCGCCCTCCTCCGTGATCAGTGCCTGCATCTCGTCGCGGTCGGCAAGCGCGCGGGCGCGGGCCGGCTTCCAGACCCGCTCCAACAGGCCGCGCACCGCCTCCGGCGTCTTGGCCATGGAATCCTCGAGCCGGTAGGCGGCGTAGGTCGGATAGCCCAGGAGCCTGGCACTCTCCTCGCGCAGCTTCAGGATCTCGACAATGGTCGCATTATTGTCATTGGCGTTGCCGTTGTCGCCGCGCGCGATGAAGGCCTTGTAGACCTTCTCGCGAAGGTCACGCCGGGCGGAGCTCTTCAGGAACGTCTCGACCGAGGAGCGCGACAGCGTGACGATCGCCTTGCCGGCCATACCGCGCTCTTCCGCCGCAGCCTTGGCGCTGGCGACGAAGCTCTCCGGCAGACCCTGGCGGTCGGCCTCGCCGAGCTCCAGGAACCAGTCCTGCTCGTCGCCGAGCAGATGGTGGCTGAAGCCGGTGCCGAGCTGGGCCAGCCGCTCGTTGATCTCGGCCATCCGCGTCTTGGCCTCCTCGGAGAGGCCGGCGCCGGCGCGGTGGAAGCGGGTGTAGGTGCGCTCCAAGAGGCGCAGCTGCTCGGCTGTGAGACCGAGACCCACGCGGTTCTCCTGCAGATGGGCAATGCGGCCGAACAGCACGGCGTTCATCATGATCGGATTCCAGTGCCGCGCCATCCGCAGGGAGACCTCCTTGTCGATCTCCAGGATGGCCGGGTTGGAATGCGCCGAGACGAGGTCATAGAAGACCGCCGCGACCTTGCTCAAGAGCTTGCCCGAACGCTCCAGCGCCGTGATCGTGTTGGCGAAGTCGGGCGCCGCGGGATCGTTGGTGATCGCCGCGATCTCGGCGGAATGGTCGGCGAAGGCTTGCTCGAAGGCCGGCAGAAAATGCTCCGGCTTGATTTCGTCGAAGGGTGGGGTCGCGAACGGCGTCACCCAGGCCTTCAGCAGCGGATTGGTCTCGGCGTCCGTAGTTTGGCGGGGTTCTGACATCACAAGTCCCGGATTTCGTGGCTCGATTGCTGCGGCCAGCTATAGCACGCGTGGGGCTTTTTTGGGCCGTTTGCCCTTGCTCCCGGCCGCCTTTTCGGGGAGATTGCGGCCCTCGAAGCCAGGATCTCCTGAACCCATGAACGCGCCCTCTTCATCGTCCCGCCAGATCGTCTGGTCCAGCGTCATCACCGTCATCAGCGCCGCCATCCTGATCGGCGCGGAGGTGTTCGGCGCGGCCTTTGCCGGCGGCTGGGCGCTCGCGATCCTGTTCGGGCTCGGCGACCAGGGCGCCCATATCCTGCAGGCCGTGCTGTTCGCACTCGGCGTGCTCGTCATGACCGCCTTCATCCGCGGCGCTCAGCGCATCGAGCCCTTCACCAAGCGCGGCTGACGCTTCTTACGCGCCGGCAGCACGCGCACGGCCAGCGAAAACTTAACGCGCGTTCATCTTCCGCGTCGCTCGCGCCACACTGCGCAAGCAGATGTTAGGCAATTCTGTCCGCAGCCTAAAAAAATTCTTGCGAAGCCGAGTCAAAACACTTATGTGCGGACTTGCCCAATTTCGCACGTGCCTGTGGTCGTGTGTCAGTCGGTAGGTATCCGGACAAGAGGCCGGACAGCCGCCAAGGGGCGAAGAAGCCGAGGGGCTCTTCGGAAGTGCGGAGGTCGAGACTGAAAAGTCGAGCGACCGAAGCAAACCCGGAGCGCCCAGCATCTCTCTCAAAGGGATGCCATGTCGAAGGTGACTTCGCTCTTTGCAACCGTGACTGGCAGCCGGAGGCGAACCGGCGCACCCCGCTCTCAACGGGGGACGCGACTTAAAGCAACGACGGATCGGGCTTTTTTGGTCTCTACCGGCAGTCCAACGCCGGCGCGGGCTACTGAAAAGGCTTGTCCTTCATTGCCAGGTGAGCGGGCGGGAAACTCTCCCAACCAATCCACGGCAGCACAGTCTGGTTTGAGGTTTTTGGCTTCAGCGCGCCTCCATCGCGCGATGCGGCCGAAGCACTCTCATCAGACGTCATGTTGATACGGCTCCCGTCGCTGGGACCGTTGGAGAGTGCCATGACCGAACGTATCCAGGAATTCCTGCGCAACCGCCGCAACGAAGGCCTCGACACCGAGCCGTGCCTCGTCGTCGACCTCGAAGTCGTGCGCGACAATTACCAGAGCTTCGCCAAGGCGCTGCCCGACAGCCGCGTGTTCTATGCCGTCAAGGCAAACCCGGCGCCGGAAGTGCTGGCGCTGCTCGCCTCCATGGGCTCCTGCTTCGACACCGCCACGGTCGCCGAGATCGAGATGGCGCTGGCCGCGGGTGCGACGCCCGACCGCATCTCCTTCGGCAACACGATCAAGAAGGAGCGCGACATCGCACGTGCCTTCGCGCTCGGCATTCGCCTGTTCGCGGTCGATTGCGCCGCCGAGGTGGAGAAGGTCGCCCGCGCCGCCCCCGGTGCGAAGGTGTTCTGCCGCATCCTCTATGACTGCGCCGGCGCCGAGTGGCCGCTGTCGCGCAAGTTCGGCTGCGACCCGGAAATGGCGGTCGAGGTGCTCGACCTCGCCAAGCGCCTGGGCCTGGAACCGTGCGGCATCTCCTTCCATGTCGGCTCGCAGCAGCGCAAGGTGAAGGCGTGGGACCGTGCGCTGGCGATGGCCTCGCAGGTGTTCCGCGACTGCGCCGAGCGCGGCATCAACCTGTCCATGGTCAACATGGGCGGCGGCTTCCCGACCAAGTACCTGAAGGACGTGCCGCCGGTGGTGACCTACGGCCGCTCGATCTTCCGCGCGCTGCGCAAGCACTTCGGCAACCAGATCCCGGAGACCATCATCGAGCCGGGCCGCGGCATGGTGGGCAACGCCGGCATCATCGAATCCGAGGTCGTGCTGATCTCGAAGAAGAGCGACGAGGACGAGGTGCGCTGGGTTTACCTCGACATCGGCAAGTTCGGCGGTCTCGCCGAGACGATGGACGAGTCGATCCGCTACGCCATCCGCACCCGTCACGACGGCGCGGACATGACCCCGTGCGTGCTCGCTGGGCCCACCTGCGACAGCGCCGACGTGCTGTACGAGAAGAACCCGTATCCGCTTCCGGTCACGCTCGAGATCGGCGACAAGGTTCTGATCGAAGGCACCGGGGCGTATACATCGACCTACTCGTCGGTGGCGTTCAACGGCATCCCGCCGCTGCGGACGTATCACATCTGATCCGCCTCTTGGTCTGAGGCCTGACGAACCCGGGAGCCGGTCCGCCGGCTCCTCCCTGACATTTCGATCTGACGACGTCTTGGACAGGCGTGCTTCGCGCACGCCGGTTCAAGCGGGGACTGACGTGCCATGACTGCTCCTCGGAAGCCGCAAGCTGCCCTCACCTCGAAAGCCGCTCCGTTCGTGATCCGCGCGGAACGTGCTACCGACGTCGCGACGCGTGAAGCGCTGCTCGATGCCTGCTTTGGCGAGACCCGCCACGGCCGCACCTGCCAGCGCCTGCGTGACGGACGCTCGCCCGCGACAGGCCTCGCCCTGTCGGCGATGCGCGAGGGCAAACTCGTGGGAACCGTGCGGCTGTGGCATGTCAGCGCCGGAGGCAGGCCCGCTCTGGTCCTCGGACCGCTGGCGGTCGACCCTGCCTGCCGCGAGCTCGGGATCGGCGCCGCGCTGATGCATCAAGCGCTGGCCGCCGCCCGGGCGCGCGGGCATGACGCCGTGATCCTGCTCGGCGATGCCCCCTATTACGCCCGCTTCGGCTTCTCGACTGAGAAGACCGCCGAGCTGTCGCTGCCGGGTCCGTTCGAGCGCGACAGGCTGCTGGCGATCGAGTTCACCAAGGGCGCGCTCGATGGCGCCGCCGGGATGATCGTCCCGACCGGCGCGGCCCTGCTCAAACGGAGGTCGGTTCGCGCGCTTGAGGCCCACGCGGCCTGAGGGATCGCTGGCGTAGCGACGACCGAAGCCGCATCGAGCGGCAACGCCCGGCCGCGCCTGCGCAAGGCCCGTCCTTTGGGGTTGCGCACGCCGCCGAAACGCCCTTTAACCCCGCGAAACACCCCCTTCAGTCGAGGCCCACGACCATGTCCCGTCGCCTGATCTCCACCGGCTCCCCGCTCGAGAAGACCGTCGGCTACAGCCGTGCCGTCATCGACGGCGAGTTCGCCTTCGTCGCGGGAACCACCGGCTATGACTACACCACGATGACGATGCCGGACGATGTCACGAGCCAGTCACGCAACTGCTTCAAGACCATCGCCGCCGCCCTGAAGGAGGGCGGATTCGAGATGGCCGATATCGTCCGTGCGACCTATTACGTGACCGACGCCAGCACCATCGATGCCCATTTCGCCGTCTGCGGCGAGGTCCTCGGCGACATCAGGCCGGCGGCGACCTTGCTGGTCGTCTCGGCCCTCGCCAAGCCCGAGATGAAGGTCGAGATCGAAGTCACCGCCAAGCGCCGCGGCGTCTAAAAAGCGCCGCAGCATCTGATAGGCGCCGCAGCATCTGGTCCATTCCTCACTGCCAGCACTTTCCGGAGAATCCATCCCATGAGCCCTCCCTCGCAGATCTACGCGAAGATCACCGGCCCCATCGTCATGGTCGGCTTCGGCTCCATCGGCAAGGGCACGCTGCCCTTGATCGAGCGGCATCTCGACTACGACAAGTCGCGCATCACCGTGCTCGATCCCAAGGACGAGGGCCGCAAGGCGCTTTGCGAGAAGCACAATGTCCGCTTCATCCAGAAGGGCCTGACCAAGGACAATTACCGCGAGGTGCTGACCCCGCTGCTCACCGAGGGCGGCGGCCAGGGCTTCTGCGTCAATCTCTCGGTCGATACCGGCTCGACCGACATCATGGAGCTCTGCAACGAGCTCGGCGCGCTCTACATCGACACCGTCAACGAGCCCTGGCTCGGCTTCTATTTCGATTCCTCTAAGGGTCCGGAAGCGCGCTCCAACTATGCGCTGCGCGAGGTGACGCTGGCGGCCAAGAAGGCGCGGCCCAAGGGCTCGACCACGGCCGTCTCCTGCTGCGGCGCCAATCCCGGCATGGTCTCCTTCTTCGTCAAGCAGGCGCTGCTCAATGTCGCCGCCGATCTCAAGCTCAACGCCCCCAGGCCGAAGACCAAGGGCGAATGGGCGGATTTGATGCGGCAGGCCGGCATCAAGGGCATCCACATCGCCGAGCGCGACACCCAGCGCTCGAAGAGGCCGAAGGAGCCCGACGTCTTCGTCAACACCTGGTCGGTGGAAGGCTTCCTGTCGGAAGGCATGCAGCCATCCGAGCTCGGCTGGGGCACCCATGAGAAATGGATGCCGGAGAATGCGCACACCCATGAGGCCGGCTGCGGCGCCGCGATCTATCTGATGCAGCCCGGCGCCAATACGCGCGTGCGCACCTGGTGCCCGACCCGCGGCGCGCAATATGGCTTCCTCGTCACCCACAACGAGTCGATCTCGATCGCCGATTACTTCACGGTGCGCGACGCCTCGGGCAACGCCATCTATCGGCCGACCTGCCATTACGCCTATCATCCGGCCGACGACGCGGTGCTATCGCTGCACGAGCTGTTCGGCCGCGCCGGCAAGATGCAGGAGAAGCACCACATTCTTGAAGAGGACGAGATCGTCGACGGCATCGACGAGCTCGGCGTGCTGCTGTTCGGCCACGACAAGAATGCGTACTGGTTCGGTTCGCAGCTCTCCATCGAAGAGACCCGTGAGCTCGCGCCCTACCAGAACGCCACCGCCCTGCAGGTGACCTCCGCCGTGCTCGGCGGCATGGTGTGGGCGCTGGAGAATCCGAACGAGGGCATCGTCGAAGCCGACGAGATGGACTTCGAGCGCCTGCTCGAAATTCAGCTGCCCTATCTCGGCCCGGTGAAGGGCTTTTATACCGACTGGACGCCGCTGACGGATCGTCCGGGACTGTTCCCGGAGGATATCGACAGCAGCGATCCCTGGCAGTTCCGGAATATTCTGGTGCGGTGAGGGGCTCTCTCCGCCCGTCATTCCGGGGCCCGCCACTTGGCGCGAGCCCCATCGGGCGGCAGCCTCTGCAGATCAATGGATTCCGGGTTCGCGCTTCGCGCGCCCCGGAATGACGAAGAGACCTACTTCTCCTTGATCGGCGGCGCGATCTTCTCGGCCGGGGCCGGCGGCAGCGCCGGTTTGGCCGCACCAGCCGCGCCCTGAGTCTGCGGATCCGGCCGTGCCGGCTCGGGGGCCGGCGTGGTGGGGCGATCACCGCCGGGCTTCGCCTCCGCAGGCACCTTGCTCTGTTCATCGGACGGTGTGCCCTGGAGCGGGGGCGTCGCCTGCGCCAGCTGCATGCGGCTTTCGGCGCGGATTTGCGCCAGCGACATCACCGAAACCGCAAAGCCGGCTGCGAACAGTGCACCAGCGATGGTCAGGTTGAGCTTCAGTCTACGCTTGTCATCTCGGCCGGGCATGTCGATCACCGCCTTTGTCTACGGGATCAACGAAACTGGGGCGCGCCGGTTCCGGAACCGCGAACGCGCGGAACCCACCGGCACGCGCCAAAACGCCGCGCTACTCCGTCGTGCTGACTTCCCAGGTCGCATGCCGCACGCCCGGCAGATGCTGCAGATCGGTCGCCACCGCGTTCAGCTCGTTCGGGTCGACCGCGGTCGCAACCAGCCTGGCAGCGATCTCCAGAATGCCTTCGCTGATCTCGGCGACCTCAATGTCGGCCACCGAATATTTCGCCGCCTCGAGCTTCTCGACGAGCCGGTCGCGCATATCCGGAAGAGCGTCGGCCGCAACCGCGAGCTTGAAATAGTAGGTCGCCTCCAGCGCCTTCTCGTTCAGCGGGATGCGGTTGATGGCGTTGACCAGCGGGCGCAGCATGGTATTGCCGGCGATGACGAACACGGTCAGCGCGACCGCCTGCGCGACCATGTCGCCGCCGGCGCAGGAGCCGACGGCAGCCGAGGCCCACAGCGTCGCCGCGGTGTTGAGCCCGCGCACGTCCATGCCCTGCTTCATGATGACGCCGGCGCCGAGAAAGCCGATGCCGGAGACGACATAGGCGATCACGCGGACCGCACCCTCGGCACCGTCCAGATGCATGGCAAGATCGACGAAGGCGGCGGCGCCCACTGCGACCAGCACGTTGGTGCGCAGCCCCGCGGTGCGCTGGCGGTATTGCCGTTCGGCACCGATCAGCGTGCCCAGCACGAAGGCCGTGATCAGGCTGACCAGGGTGTCGCCAAAGTCGGCAAGCTGGAAGGTCGTCAGAAATCGCATGGTTCCCTATACGGCGGGAACCATGACAGATTAAAGCTCAAGCAGACCGCCGTCCCCATTTTCGTCGGCAAAAGCCAGCAGCGTGCCTTTGGCGTTCCAGGCGAGCGCGGCCACGGGCGGCGTGCCGTTGCGGCGGACCAGGATCTCCGCGCCATCCTCCAGCCGGACCATCAGCACCGTACCATCGCTGTAACCGGCGGCGAGGATGTCGTTCTTGGGATGACAGGCGACCGCGGAGACGCGCGCCTGCAGCGGGGCGAGCATCGCGGGCTCCTTGCCCATCGGACCATCCTTGCTTCCGAACGGCCAGATGATCACCGTGTCGGCGCCCGAGGTCGCCAGCCCCTTGCCGCCCGCGCTCCACGACATCGAGCGGACGCGGCCGGGATAGCCGGTCATGCGCATGTGCCTGTTGTCGGCGAGCCGCCAGCCGTGCAGCGCTGGCTCGTGCATCGCGGTGACCAGAAATTTGTTATCGGGGCTGAAGGTGACCGCGTGATGCGAGCCGGCCCAGGGCAGGAATTCGGACGATCCCGCCATGTTGGGAAACCACAGCGTCACGCCGTTGTAATGCGCGATCGCGAGCCGCAGGCCCTTCGGCGCGAAGGCGAGACCGCCGACGGTCGAGGGCACGTCGAGCGACTTCTCCTCGGCCTTGCCGCTCTTGACGGTCGCGGTCTTGCCGGCGGACCAGGCGAAGGCGCCGTCGGCGTGCAACGCCACCGCATCGATCCAGCGCCGCTTGGGATCGGTGGCGAGCAGCGTCACCTCGCCCTTGGCATCGAGCGAGACGACCTTGCCGTCGTCGCCGCCCATGACGAGGCGCTTGCCGTCTGAGGCGGTCGAGAGAATGCCGCCGCTATGCACGGCGACCATGGTGATCTCGCACTTGGCATCAACGAACGCGACGTTCTCCTCGCCGCCGACGAAGGCGGCGCGCTCCTTGAGGAAATGCACCGCGGTCACGGCCATGCCGAGCGCAACAGGCTTGACGCGGTCGGTGACGGAAGCGATCGAAGCGGACTCGGGCGCCGGCGTAAACTCTTTCATCACGAGACGATGCAGCTCTCGAAGCCCTTGCGGATCGCCTCTTCGGGCAATTCGCGACCGATGAAGACAAGGCGGCTCTCGCGCGGCTCGCCCTCCTTCCACTTCCGCTGGTGGTTGCCCTCCAGCATCATGTGGACGCCCTGGAAGACGTAGCGGTCGTCGTCGTCGTGGAAGGCGAGGATGCCCTTGGAGCGCAGGATCTTGCCGCCCTCGACCTGCACCAGGTTCTGCAGCCAGGGCATGAACACGTTGGGATCGAGCGGCTTGTCGGTCTTGAGCGAGAGCGACTGCATCTCCTCGTCGTGATAGTGCTTCAGGCCGTGGCCGTGATCATGGTGATGATGGTCGTGGCCGTGATGATGGTGATGATCATGGTCGTGGTCATGATCGTCGGCCTCCAGGAAAGCCGGCTCGATGTCGAGGATACGGTCGAGATCGAACGCTCCGCGGTCGAGCACGTCGGCCAGCGCCACTGCGCAGCGCTCGGTGCGATGCAGCTTCGCATAAGGATTGATGCCGCGGATACGGGCCTCGACCTCGGCGAGCTCGCCCTTGTTGACGAGGTCGGTCTTGTTCAGAACGATGACGTCGGCAAAGGCGATCTGGTTCTTGGCCTCGGGTGCATCCTTCAAACGGTCGGACAGCCATTTGGCGTCGGCGACCGTCACGACCGCATCGAGCCGGGCGTTTTTCTGCACGTCCTCGTCGACGAAGAAGGTCTGCGCGACCGGCGCGGGATCGGCAAGACCGGTGGTCTCGACGATGATGGCGTCGAACTTGCCCTTGCGCTTCATCAGGCCGTCCATGATGCGGACGAGGTCGCCGCGCACGGTGCAGCAGATGCAGCCGTTGTTCATCTCGAACACTTCCTCATCGGCGCCGATGATGAGGTCGTTGTCGATGCCGATCTCGCCGAATTCGTTGACGATGACGGCGTATTTCTTGCCGTGGTTCTCCGACAGGATGCGGTTGAGCAGCGTGGTCTTGCCGGCGCCGAGATAGCCGGTCAGCACGGTCACGGGAATCTTCTGGGAGGTCGCGTCAGACATAACAACTCCGGACTTCAAGGCTTTTTCGCGCGACGCGAGGCGGGGTGGCCCCTGCCCTAATGGTCAAGCGCGCTGGTCAGGGCCTTTATATTGTGCCTGACCATGTCAATGTAAGTGGGTGCAGGGCCCTTTTCGCCGGTCAAACCGTCCGAAACCAGGGTGCCACCGACCCTGGCGCCGGTCTCGGCGGCGATCCGCCGGATCAGGCGATCGTCGCTGATATTTTCAAGGAACACGGCCGGGATCCTCGCGGCCTTGATCTGGCCGATGATGGCGGCGATATCGCGCGCGCTCGGCTCGGTTTCCGTGGAGACGCCCAGGGGTGCGATGAACCGGATACCGTACTCGGCGGAAAAATAGCCGAAGGCATCGTGGGTGGAGATCACCTTGCGCCGCTCCGGCGGGATTTTTGCGACGGCGTCGCGGACCTCGCGGTCCAGCGTTTCGAGCTTTTCCAGATAGGCCTTGGACTGGGCGCGGAAGAACTCCGCATCGTCAGGAGCGGCCGCGGCGAGCGCGCTCGCAATGTCGGTGACGTAGATCCTGGCGTTCGGGATGGACTGCCAGGCGTGGGGATCAGCGGCCGCGCCCAGCTTCAGCGGCGCGATGCCGGCGGTCGCGGTGATCACCTTGGCCTTGCTCCCTGCGGATTGCACGAGGCGCGGCAGCCAGCCCTCCAGCCCGAGCCCGTTGACGATGACGAGCTTCGCCGCCGCGACCCGCTTCGCATCGCTAGGGGCCGGCGTATAGACGTGGACGTCGCCGTCGGGGCCGACCAGCGTCGTCAAGTTGATGCGGTCACCACCGACATTGCGGACGAAATCGCCGAGGATCGAGAAGCTCGCGACGACGTCGAGCCGCTCCGCGGCCCGCAGCGGCGAGGCGATCAGCAACAATGCAAAGACCAGGATGAGCCGCATGGTCATGCTTCCAGATGCCGGCCCGGAAACAGCTGCCGGACGATGCCGCCGACGCGGCCGAACAGGACGGAGGCGATGTAGAGCACCGTCGCCACCAGGATGATCGCGGGGCCGGATGGCACGCGGGTCTGGAATGACAGCACGAGGCCTGCATACCCCGACACTGCGGCAGCGATGACGGCGATGCAGATCATCGCGGTGAGATCGCGCGACCAGAACCTTGCGATGCCCGCAGGCAGGATCATCAGGCCCACCGCCAGCAGCGTGCCCAGCGCCTGAAAGCCGTTGACGAGGTTGATGACGACTAGCGCGAGGAAGGCGAGATGGGCGGGGCCGCCGGCGCGGCTCACGGTGCGCAGGAACAGGGGATCGACGCTCTCGATCACCAGCGGGCGGTAGATCACCGCGAGCACCAGCAGCGTCACCGTGGCGTTGAAGGCGACCACCAGCAGGGTCTGATCGTCCATTGCGAGGATGTTGCCGAACAGCACGTGCAGGAGATCGATGTTGGTGCCCTTGATCGAGACGATGGTGACGCCGAGGGCAAGCGAAGCGAGATAGAAGGTGGCGAGCGAGGCGTCTTCCTTCAGCCCGGTCGAGCGTGCGACGACGCCAGCGAGGATCGCGACGGCAAAGCCGGCGATCAGGCCGCCAGCGGTCATCGCGAATAGATTGAGGCCAGAGAGCAGGAAACCGACGGCGGCGCCAGGCAGGATCGCATGCGCCATGGCGTCACCGACGAGGCTCATCCGCCGCAGCATCAGGAACACGCCGATCGGCGCGCCGGCCAGCGCCAATGCGATCACCGCGGCGAGCGCCCGCCGCATGAATTCGAATTCGGTGAACGGACCGATCAGCGCGTCATAAAGCATCGGATATCAGGCCGCCCGCGAGCTGATATCATCGGCCGCACAGGCCGCCGCGCTGTCGTCGAAGGCTTCGCACATCCGCATCGCGACCAGCAGATTTTCCGGCGTCAGCACCTCCGCCGTCGGTCCCCACGCGACCGGTCCGCGCGCCAGCACCAGCGTTTCGGTGAAATGATTGCGCACCATCTCCATGTCGTGCAGCGCGGCCAGCACGGTGCGGCCCTCGCCGTGCCAGCGCCTCACCAGCGCGAGCAGATCGGTGGTGGTCTTGCTGTCGATGGCGTTGAAGGGCTCGTCGAGCACGATCAGCTTCGCGTCCTGAAGCAGCACCCGGGCGAACAGCACGCGCTGCATCTGGCCGCCGGAGAGCGTGCCGATCGGGCGGTTCTCGAAACCATTGAGGCCCACGGCTCCGATCGCGCGGAGAATCTTGTCGCGCGCGGCCTTGCCGATACCGCCGAACAGGCCCGTGCCACGCCACAGCCCGGTGCCGACGAAATCGAACACCGAGATCGGGAAGCTGCGGTCGATCTCCGCGCTCTGCGGCAGGTAAGCGATGTCGCGGGCGTCAAGCCCGCCGAGATGGATCGTCCCGTCGAGCGGCCTCAGGATGCCGACGATACCGCGCAACAGGGTCGACTTGCCGGCGCCGTTCGGGCCGATCACCGCGACCAGCGCGCCCGGCGCGACCTCGCCGCTGAGATGATGCACGGCGGGGTGCCGGTCATAGCCGAGCGTGAGATTGTGGAAATGCAGCGCCGCCATCGTCACCTCATCGCCAGCAAGACGATTCCCCACAGCACGGCACAGACCGCGAACGCGGCCGCGAGGCGGCCCGCAACGGTCATGCGTAGGATCGACCAGGGCGCGGCCTGGGCCGGATGCGGCGAGGCCCCATCGTGGACATGGCCATGGGCGTGATCGTGCCCGTGCGAATGCCCTTGGCCGTGGGAGTGGCCATGGTCGTGTTGGTGGGCGTGGGACGCGGCGGGAGCCATTTAGGGACGTTATATTATAACATTACGCCTGTCCACGGCCGTGGGCTAACGTCATTCCGGGGCGATGCGCAGAATCGAACCCGGAATCTCGAGATTCCGGGTTCGGCTTCGCCGCCCCGGAATGACGGCCCTTCAGGGCTTGCCGATCACCATGGCGATGGCCGCCGCCACGAACGGAAACGGCACCGAGACGGCGCAGCGGAACCAGACGAAGCGGGCCGGCATGAAGGGGATCTCCCACAGGATCACCCGCTGGAACGCGAACAGCGCCCAGGCGACGACATAGGCGACCACCTGCGGCACCCCGCCGCCCGACTTCAGCGCCACCGCGCCGATGGAGAAGCCGACCACGGGCCCCCCGGGCGTGGCCGCGCCGGCGACCACGGCGGTGGCAACCCCGAGCCAGCCGCTATCCGGGCCGAGCCAGCCGGTGATCACCTCTTGCGGGATGATGGCGGCGATGTAGCCGGAGCCGATCACGCCAAGCGCAATCCGCGGCACGATGTTGACGAAATCCATCGTGCCTTCGCGCAAGGAAGCCACGAACACCGGGCGCCCACGACGGAAGGCGATCAGCCCGACGCCGAGCACCGAGCCCCACAACAGGATGTCGATCAGGAGCGCTGAGCTCAATTCTCGTCGTCCTTCGCGAGCGGCTTCGGATAGAGCCTGACATAGACGAAGCGGCCGAGGGCGCCGGCGAGCACCGGCAGCGGCAGCGAGATCACGATCCGCCACAGCGTGAAATCGGTGCCCATGATCGGGATTTCCCAGGCGACCGCCCGGCCATAGCCGATCAGCGTCCAGCTCACGACCATGGCGATGGTGGCACCGAAATCGGCGCCGACCGCGAGCAGCGCGCTCGCCACCGGATAGGCGGTGAAGGGACCGCCGGGCAGAATTGCGCCGAACGCCGTGCCGATCAGCAGGCCCATCAGGCCGGATTTCGGCCCGAGCGAGCGCGAGACTTTTTCGTGCGGCAGGATTTCCGAGATGAAGGCCCCTAACAGGCAGCCGGCGAGCACGCGCGGCAGGATACCCGAGAACAGCGAGAGATCGTGGGTGAGGATGTCCAGAACACCGTCAGTGCCGTCCCGCCGCCAGACCAGTGCCGCACTCAGCGCCACCAGAGCTGCGATGATGATGGTCGACCAGCCGATCGGCTTGCGGACCCGGCCCGGCCGCGGCTCGGAGTCCGCGTCGCCGCCGGGCGCCGGATGGTTCGGGGAAGGTTCTGACAACGGGCTGGGTCGCTCGACGGGTGATGCCCGTCCTGATTAAGGGCGGTGTTCCCCCGATGCAAACGGTGTGACGACAGACCCATGCGCGCGCCGCGCAGGGCAATTCCGCACAGCAAAAAGGCGGCCGCTTGGTGCGACCGCCTTTTCGAATTCGTCATTCCGGGGCAGCGCGTCAGCGCCGAGCCCGGAATCCATCAGGCGTCAACCCGAGCGGACAAATGGATTCCGGGCTCGCGCTTCGCGCGCCCCGGAATGACATCGTCACGCCTTCTCGAACAGGGACTCCACGTATTCCCAGTTCACGAGGTTCTCGACGAACGCCTTGAGATAGTCGGGACGGCGATTGCGATAGTCGATGTAGTAGGAGTGCTCCCAGACGTCGCAGCCGAGAATCGGGGTGGCGCCGTGCACCAGCGGATTCTCGCCGTTCGGGGTCTTGGAGATCTCGAGCTTGCCGTTCTTGACCTGGAGCCAGCACCAGCCGGAGCCGAACTGGCCGACGCCGGCCGCCTGGAAGTCGGTCTTGAACTTGTCGAAGCCGCCGAGGTCCTCGTTGATCTTCTTCTCGAGCTTGCCCGGCAGCTTGGTGCCACCGCCATTGGGCTTCATCCAGCTCCAGAAGTGGATGTGGTTATAGTGCTGGCCGGCGTTGTTGAACACCGCGGGGTTCTTGCCGAACGAGCCCTTGACGATCTCTTCAAGGGACTTGCCTTCCCATTCGGTCCCCTTGAGCGCGTTGTTGCCGTTGGTGACGTAGGCCTGATGATGCTTGTCGTGGTGATATTCCAGCGTCTCCTTCGACATGTACTGGCCGAGGGCGTCATAGGCGTAAGGAAGTGGGGGCAGCGTAAAGGTCATGGCTTCTTGTCCGCAACTGGTGGGGAACGAGTTCTAACGGTCACCCCTTATAGAAGGTTCCGCCGCCATTAAATACCTCAGAATTTGCGAAAAGGCGTGACTTGGCGCGTCCTGCCTGAATGCACAAATTCCCCGCAACCGGCCGCGTCGATCAGACCTGCGGTTCGCCGTAAAATATCATTGCCTTTGAGGCGCTTAAGACAGAACAAACGCGCCACGACGCGGAGCTATGGGAGGACGACGCCATGAGCATCGAGATCGACATATTGAATGGCGACGCCTCGTGGCCGATGGCCGAGCCGCTACTTCAGGCGGTCTGGGCACCGCAATTGGTCGCAGGCAAGCCCTGGGCTCATGTCAAATGGGCCAATGCCGATCTCCGTGTGCTGGTCGAGACGCCCGAGGATGGTCTCGTCTGCCATGTCGGCATCTACTTCCGCACCGTCACCTGGAATGGACAGAAGGTTCATATCGGCGGCATCGGCGGCGTCTCCACGCGCGAGGACCAGCGCGGCAATGGCTATGCGACCGTGGCGATCGACGCGGCGGTGCATACCATGCGCGCCAACGAGGCGGTTCGGTTCGCCCTACTGTTCTGCGAGCCGCACAATTTCGCGTTCTACGAGGCCCGGAGCTGGCTGCCGTTCAAAGGCGAGGTCTATTGCGAGCAGCCGGAGGGGCGGATCCGGTTCACCTACATGGCGCCCTATGTCTTCCACATCGTGCGCGCGCCGACGCTGGGCACCATCGACCTATGCGGCCTGCCGTGGTGAGCCCTGCGTGAGCCAGGGCTGCGCCGGCCGCCTCATTCTCTTATAGTATGTCGATCATCATTTGATTTTCCGCCCGGTGAACATGTCGATCGACGCCCCTTTAGATGCCGTCCCGCCGGTTGCGCCGGTCGCCTCCCCCATCACCAGCCTCCTGACCGCGCCGATCCTGCCGACGCTGCTGCGGCTCGCGATCCCCAACATGATCGCGATGGTCGGCAGCACGCTGGTCGCGGTGGCCGAGACCTCCTATATTGGCCGGCTCGGCACCATCCCGCTCGCCGCGATCGCGCTGGTGTTTCCGTTCGCGATGCTGACGCAGATGATGAGCGCCGGCGCGATGGGCGGCGGCGTCTCCTCTGCGATCAGCCGCGCGCTGGGCGCTGGGGATCGCGACCGCGCCGCGACGCTGGCGCTGCATGCCGCCATCATCGGCCTTTGCGGCGGGCTGCTCTTCACGGTGATGATGCTTGCCTTCGGCCGCTCCTTCTTCGCGCTGCTCGGCGGACGCGAGCGCGTGCTCGAGGAGGCCAGCGGCTATTCGCAGGTGCTGTTCTCCGGCGCGGTCGCGATCTGGCTCGTCAACACGCTGGCCTCGGTGATCCGCGGTACCGGCGACATGCGCCTGCCTTCGATGATTCTGATCGGGGCGAGCGTGCTGCAGATCGTGCTCGGCGGCACGCTGGGGCTCGGCCTGTTCGGCGTGCCGCAATTCGACATGCCGGGCGTGGCGAGCGGCCAACTGATCGCGTTCAGTTGCGCCGCGCTGTTCTTGCTCTGGTATCTCCTGTCCGGCCGCAGCCGGCTGCCGCTCGATCTCCGCGCCTTCCATTTCGAGCGCGCGATGTTCCTCGACATTCTTAAAGTGGGCGCGGTCGCCTGCCTGTCGCCGCTGCAGACCGTGCTCACCATTCTGATCTTCACCAAGATCCTCGCGACCTTCGGCACCGAGATGCTGGCCGGCTACGGCATCGGCTCGCGGCTGGAATTTCTGCTGATCCCGATCACCTTCGCCTTCGGCATCGCCTCGGTGCCGATGGTTGGCATGGCGATCGGCGCCGGACATGTGAAGCGCGCGCGGCGCGTGGCCTGGACGGCGGCCGCGGCCTCAGGACTCACGGTGGGGCTGATCGGCCTCATTGTTGCACTCGCGCCGTCGCTGTGGGTGGGGCTCTTCACGCGCGATCCCGGCGTCACCGCCGCCGCGCACAGCTATTTCCACTGGGCAGGTCCGGCCTTCGTGTTCTTCGGTATGGGCGTGTCGCTTTACTTCTCCTCGCAAGGCGCCGCACGCGTCGGCGGTCCCGTGCTCGCCTCCACGGCACGGCTTCTGATCGTCGCGATCGGCGGCATCGGACTAATGACCGCGCAGGCTCCGGCTTGGACCCTGTTCGCGCTGGTCGGCGGCGCCATGGTCGTGTTCGGGCTCTCGACCGCCGCCTCGGTCGCTTTCGCGCGCTGGGGCAAATGATCACAGGTAAATAAGCGCGGACAGCTAAGCTCGGAAATGTGATTCCATCGAGCGTTGCACGCGATCGATTTGCTGCTATGGAGACGCCTCCATTCTAGGGCTCCTCTCCATGACATTCAGATTCGCCGCTCTCACCGTCATTCTGGCTGCGCTGATCGGCGCGCCTTCCGCCTATGCGCAGAGCGCCGAAGGGACCTGGCTCACCCAGGCGGGCGATGCGCGCGTCAAGATCAGCAAGTGCGGCGGCGGCATCTGCGGCCACATCGTCTGGCTGCGCGAGCCCATGGACAGCGCGACCGGCCAGCCCGCCACCGACAGCAAGAATCCCAATCCAGCCCTCGCCAGGCGTCCGATGATCGGCCTGCCGTTGTTCAGCGGCATGGAGCCGGCCGGACCGAACAGATGGTCGGGCCAGATCTACAATGCCGACGACGGCAGCACCTATGCGAGCAACGTCAGCCTGACCGGCGCGGACGCGCTGCGGGTCGAAGGCTGCGTCGGCGCGCTCTGCGGCGGCGAGACCTGGACGCGCGCGGGGCGGTAAGCTTCTGACTTTCGTGTCCCGGACGCGCTGCGGCACGCAGTGACGCTGCGCAGAGCCGGGACCCAGACAGCAACACCATACGACGCCGAGATCTGGGCCCGGCTCAGCAGCGCATCACTAGTGCAGCGCTGCGTCCGGGGCACGAGAACCTGTCACGACATCATCGCCTTCAACGCCGTCGCGGCCGAGGCATAGCCGCCGCGCGCGCCGTCGATGAAATGGACGTGATCGCTGCGCACCGCCGACGGCGCGAAGCAGGTCATCATCGCAGCATCCTGCTGGTAGAGGCCGTAGCGCACGATGCCCTCGCGCGCGGCGGCTTTGAGACGATCGCTCAACGCGCGCTCGAGCTGCGGCGTGCAGTCCAGGATCATGCGCAGGCCGTCGTCATATTTGCGGAAGTCCGAGTTCTCGACCACCTGGCGCTTGTAGCGACTGGGCACGAAACCGCCGATCTTGATGTCGAAGCGCATGATGAGATAGGCGAACAGCGTATAGGCCAGCACGCTGGCCCTGCGCGCGAGCAGCGAACCCCCGCGCCTGGTGCGGGCCTCGAATTCCACGCCCTGCGGCGGCCATTTCAGCGGCGGCCCCTGCGGCGGCACCGGGCGGCCGCCGTCCGGGCTGCGCTCGACGAGATGGATGATGTCCTCGATCACCTTGCGGAAGGCCGGCGGATCGACGCCGCGCGCCGGCATCACCAACACCGACAGGATCAGGCCGCGCGCCGCCGGCATCACCTCGAAACGACACGACAGGCCCGAGAGATCCGGCTGCGTGCCGGCGGGCGCCTCCTCGACCGCAAACTCGCCGCGCTTCATCGCGGCGTCGGCCCAGGCGAGCCCGCCGCCCGAAAACATCGCATAGGACAGGTTGGCCGACGGCCCGAACCGGGCGACGCGCACGTCGAGGCCGTGTGCGCGAATGACGCTGACCGGCACCAAGGCGACGCGCATGGTCAGATCGAGGTCTTCGCGCACCCAGGTCGCGGTCGCAGCCAGCGCCTGGCGGGCAAGCGCGAGATCGTCGGGCGCCACCGCGAAGCTGGCGCCGTCGCCGCCGAACACGAAGGGAAATTCCCGCCCCTCCAGCGCATTGGTCACCGCCGCGATCACGGCGGCGCCGGCCATGTTCACCGCCTTGTAGCGCTGCGCCGCGATCGCCTTGGTGGAATCGACGATATCGGCAACACCGATGCTCCAGTCGTCCGGCAGCGGCGCATAGAGCGCAGGATCCATCAGGCTGGTGAAGCCTCGGAAGACGGGAATGCCGCCATAGAAGGACTGGCCTGAGCTCATCGGGATGCCGGAGGTTGGACTACGAAACAAAATACGTGGCAGGATCGATCCGGGTTCGCTGGCTCGCGCCCCCTTTCGATCATTGGCCGAAACCGGCCCGGACAACAAGATGCGACCGACTTGCAATGCCGCGGCGTGATCATTGATCGGCATCAAACGACCGTCGGGGGAGAGCGGCTATCGTCGGGCGGCTCCAAGAGGTTGCATAGGAAAATCGAGGTGTCCAACTTCAGCAGCAAGGACTCCGCCTCTCCGGTCCGCCGGCGCACGGGCCTCGACCCGATCAGCGCGGTGAAGATGCCGGAACGATTGACGGAGGCCGTCGATGCCTGGGCTGAAGCTCACCGCCTGACCCGCTCCGATGCGATCTGCAAGCTGATCGAGCTGGGTTTGAAGATGGCGCTGCCGGTCTCTGCACCGACGCAGCCGGTCGCATCGGATGCCACCAGGATCGAAGAGATCGCAGTGCATGAAATCGAGTCACTGCTCGATCCTGCATTACCGCCAGACGAGCGCGAGCGCCGCATCCGCCGTCTCACCGAAGGGCCGCCGGAATTTTCACATGAACGAATCGACCTGCCGAAGCACGGGCCGTAAATAGCTAATGCAGCTTCTCGTCCTGGCGCTTGCGCAGCCGGGATGCAGGGACGTCGTGGCAGCCGATCAAACGAACGAACTGCTGCGGATACGCCTCGTGGCCGTGATCGCCGGAATTCTGATGCGACATCGGCGGGCAGCGAACCTCGTCCGGCTGCACGCGCACGGACTCCGTGACGTTCCGACTCGAGGCGGTCATGCTTGAAATGGCCATCGAGTGCTCCCCTTCAATTAGGGCAGATCGATTGTCGTAACTCAATCGGTTGCGGGGCATCTTAGGACCAATCCGGCTGGCTGTCATTGCGCCCGATCAACGCAATTGCGGCAAGCCGGGTTCCGCCTACGCCGTATTCCCGGCGTCGATGGTGAACACGGTGCCGGTGACGTTGCGGCCGCCGTCGCCCAGAAGGTATTCAACCATGCGCGCGACGTCGTCCGTCTCCGGTAGCCGGCGCAGGGCGCTGCGGCCGGCAATGCGCTTGCGGCCTTCCTCGGAGAGATTGTGTGTCAGCTCGGTGTCGATGAAGCCGGGCGCGATCGCATTCACCGTAATGCCGAGCTTGCCGACCTCACGGGCCAGCGAGCGGGTGAAACCGGTCGCGGCCGCCTTGGTCGCGCCATAGACGGATAGACCGTTATAGCCCGTCGTGGCGATGATCGAGGAGATGTTGATGATGCGGCCGGCGCCATCGGCCATCATTTGCCGAGCCACATATTTGGTGAGGATGATCGGCGACAGCACATTGAGCTGCACCAGCGCCTCGATCTCGGAATTGTGCATGGTGGCGAGCAGGCCTTCGGTGCCGAGACCGGCATTGTTGACGAGGCCGTAGATCGGGCCGAATTCGTCGCGCACGAGCTTTGCGAAAGCCGGGATTGCATCGATCACGGCAAGATCGCAGGCGCGGAAATGCAGGCGCCCGTCGGTGGCAGCGATGGCCGCCTTGAGCTCGTCGCTTTCGCGCCGCGCCGCAGCGATGACGTTGAAGCCGGCAGCGGCAAGACGCTTGCCGATCGCAAGCCCGATGCCGCGGCTGCCGCCGGTGACGAGGACGTTATGCATCGGTGCGCGCCAGTTTTCCGGCCGGGGTGACGTCGAGCGTCTCGACGAAACGGAGCACCGCCGGCACCTTGTGGGATGCGAGCTGGGCACGGCACAGATCCAGGATCTGGTCGCGGATCTCTTTCGCGCGCGCCGGATCGGTGCCCTCGGCGAGGATCACGTCCGCGACGACGATGCCGCCGGTAATCGGGCTCTTGCGCGACTTCGCGCGCGCCATCCGCACGTCCGGATGGCGGTTGATCACCGCCTCGATCTCCTCGGGGTGGACCTTCAGCCCGCCGATGTTGATGATGCCGCCGCGACGGCCGACGAAATAATAGCGGTTGCCGCGCAGCTCGACGATGTCGCCGCTGTCGACAAAGCCGTCGTCGTCGGTGAGCGCGGAGGCGTTGCGGCCGACATAGGCGTGGGCCGTGCGCGTCGAGCGGATGCGCAGCGAGCCGTCGACGACCTTCATCTCGACGCCGTTGCGGTTGCCGAGATAGTCGGCCGGAAAGCCTTCCAGCCCGTCATTGACGGCGAAGCCGACGCCGGCCTCGGTCGAGGCATAGGCATGGCCGACGGACGCATTGGGGAATGCCGCCTTCAGGCCGTCGAGCACGGCCTGGTCGGCGATCTCGCCGGAGAGACGGACGTAAGCCGGGGCGAACTGCGCGGCCGAGCCGCTCATCAGGAGCTTGCGCCAGTGCGAGGGCGTGCCGGAGATATGCGAGACACCGCGCGCCTTCAGCCGCGCGACGTGATCGGCGAGCGCCTCATGGGGATCGGACAGCACCAACGAGCCGCCGGAGAGGATGGCGCGGAGAAAGATTTGCAGGCCGCCATAGCGGCGGATGTCGTAGAAGGTCGCCCAGACCGGCGCAGGTCCGCGCGATGGGCCTTCGGCGACGATCGCCCCGGTCAGCGCTTCCAGCGTATGGCCGGCGATCTTTGGCACGCCCGAGGTGCCCGACGTGAGCATCAGCCATTCGGTGCCGCGCTCGGTCCTGGCGGGCGCTGTGGCTTGAAGCGGCAATTGCGCGGTGACGACCAGCCGCACGCCGGACGCCGCCCAGCGGTCGGGCTCGTCGGTCACGACGGCATCGATCCCGGCATCCGCGATCAAGGTGTCGAGATGCGCCGGGTTGAGATCGGGCGGACACAGCAGCATGCGACGGGCGATGCCGTCGAGCTCGATCATGGCAAGGCCGGACCGGAGCTGGTCCGACACCTTAAGCAGCACGGCGCGGCCGGACAGCTCGTGCAGCCGGCCGCCCAGAACAGTGTGCGACAGGATGCCCGTCAGCGACACGACATCATGCGCATCGGAAATGGTGCGGCCCTTCAGCTCCGCGCCGAGATGGTCGCGAAGCGCGAAGATCTCACGCGGGGACATTTTCGTAGGCCCGCACGAAATCGCCCACAGTGGCGGGGAACGCGGCGTCCTCGGAAATGGTGAAGGGATCGACGCCGGTCTCGTCCTCGAGGCGGGCGACCAGGATTGCGAAGGCGAGCGAGTCGAAGCCCGTCTCGTGCAGGGACAGATCGTCCGAGAGGGCGGGAAGCGTGACGTGCTGCTCCTTGGCGATCTGCTGGATCGCTTCAATGACCTTTGACCTTACCGACATGGCTGGCTCGCTTTTGTTATCGATCTATTTGTTGCGGCGGCTCTTGATGACCGCCTCCCCATGGCGGTCTGTTTACCCGACAGAAGTAAATGGCTTCTTGGACAATTCAGATAAAATTGGACCTATCTCTCGATTTTGGTTGCCCTACAGCCTGATCGTACCGCCCGAGATGGCCGCATACGTCGCCGCGTCCAACGCAACGTACGCGCCGGATGTCGGGTCGAGCATGAACAGCGGATCGGAGACCGCGGCCGGGTCAAATCCCTCGCGGGCGAGCTCGCCCTTCTTCTGCTTGAAGGTCTCGGTGGCGTCGAGCTCGCGCGAGATGCGGATGAAGAGAGGCCGGGCATAGCCCGGCAGGCGCTGCGCGAGATGGGCGGGCAGCGCGGCGATGTCAAACCCCTCGTTCACGACAATCGCGCTCATCCCGGCCCGGCCGTCGGCGCCGGGAATGCCGACGCCATAGGTGGTGGCATCGACGACGCCGGTGAAATCGCGCACGGCATCGTTCACCTCCGAGGTCGCGACATTCTCGCCCTTCCAGCGGAACGTGTCGCCGATACGGTCAACGAAATGGAAGAATCCCTTGTCGTCCATCCGCATCAGATCGCCGGTGCGGAACCAGGCATCGCCTTTGACGAAGACGTCGCGCAGAATCTTCTTCTCGGTCTCACCAGCATCGGTGTAGCCCTCGAAACGCCCACCGCCCTCGTCCGCGGTGCCGATGCGGCCGATGGCTTCGCCGGCCTCACCGCGGCTGCAGGCGATGCAAAAGCCTTCGGCATTGCGCAGCGGCGCGCCGCTATCAGGGTCGAGCTTGACCAGGCTCGCAGGAAAGCGGTGCGCGAGCAGCGGCGGGATACGGCCGATCGCGCCCGGCTGTCCCTCGACGTTGAACAGGGAGAAATTGCCTTCGGTCGCGGCGTAGAATTCGAGGATGCGTGGAATGGCGAAACGCGCCTGGAAATCCTCCCAGATATCGCCGCGCAGCCCGTTGCCGCAGGCGAGCCGCAGGCGGTGCCGGTTCTCGTATTCCGAGGGCGCGGCCTTGAGCAGATAGCGGCAGAGCTCGCCGATATATTGAAACAGCGTGCAATCGTGCCGGACAATGTCGGACCAGAAATGCGAGGCTGAGAATTTCTCGGCGATCACCATCGAGCCGCCGGCGGCCAACATGCTGCACGGCGCGACGATGCCGCCGACCGAATGGAACAGCGGCAGACAATCGTAGAGCCGATCCTGCGGCGTCGCGCCGGTGAGGCCGGCGAACCAGAACCCCCAATTCAGGATGCGACGGTGGCTGATGCTGGCCGCTTTCGGCAGGCCAGTGGTGCCGGAGGTGTAGATCAGCAGCGCACGGTCGTCGATGGTGACCTCGCCATGCTCCTCCGGCGATAGCGGGCCGTCGTCGAGAACGGCAAGCGCGACGTCGATCGCACGTTCGCTGCGGCTATCGCCATGCGTCCAGACTTTTGCCGCCGTCTTCAGATGAGGCGCCGCGCTGTCCAGCATCCCCGTCAGCTCATGCGCAACGATGACATGCGAGGGCATTGCGACATCGAGGCAGTGCGCGAGCGATTGCCCGACGAGCTTGGTGTTGATCAGTGCGACCACGCCGCCGACGCGGCTGATGCCGAGCCAGGCCGCGACATAGTCGATGCCGTTCGGCATGATCAGCGCAACGGTATCGCCCTTGGCAAGGCCGACCGAGCGCGCCCAGCGGGCGTAGCGATTGACCCTCTTCGACAGGCCTTCGTAATCGAGGCTTGCCTCGTCCGCCACCAGAGCGACGCGGTTCGGCTGGCGCTGCGCCCAATCGTCGACGACGTCGGCGAACAGGCGGCCCGGCAGCGTTTCGATCCGCGCGGTGAGCTCGATCGCCCTCAACCAGATCTTGGAAGCCGACGGTGCGCGCGCGGCTTTCGGCTGCTCGATGACGCCGGTGGTCATATTGTTCACTCTTTCGGGCGGTCTGCGGGTGTCCGACAGTTTAGCCCGCGCGCCCTGACCCGGGCGTTAAGAGACAAGGTAAAGGGCGATTAGCGCGCGATTAAACGTCGTCAGCAGCGCAGCCAAGGTCGCACCCACCGGCAGCGCGCCGACGGGCGTCATCAGGTCGAAAGAGTGATGAATGCAGAAGTCCCGGGCTTTGGCCCGCTCGCCTCAGTGCACCTTCCTGGGACGGCGGCGCGGCGGCGGCGACTCGTTGAAGGCGTAATAGGGATTGACGTCGCAAGTCGCGGCAAGGCCCGACGCCGTGGCGCGGCACTGCTCCAACGAGGTGAACGAGCAGTCGAAATAGTCACTGCCTCCGCCACCAGGGCCGCCACCGACGTAGCGGTGCATGCAGACGGGATAGGCCGGATCGTATCGCTGCGCGCTGGCATCCACTGCGCCCAGCAGCGTGAAGATCGCGGTAAGAGTGAGGAATGACAAGCGCATGGGAAATCCTCGAACTAGTGACGTCGCTTCATATGACACAACATCTCGCGGTCCGCGACTGTTCCCGGGGCCCGATGACGTCAAGGTGAGTGGGACGCGCAGCGCCAGAAGCGATGCGCGCCGAGCGATCAAGCATTGTCCAAACAATGCTGCGAAGCAGCGCTAGCCGCCGAGCCCCTGCAACACCAGCCGGTTCAGCCGCGCCGCGAACGCCGCCGGGTCTTCCGGCAATTCGCCGTCCAGGATCTGCGCCTGCTCGAGCAGGAGCAGGCTGAGATCGTCGACGACTGTCGAGCCAGCCTGCGCCTTGGTGACTGCGGTGACCAGCGGATGGCGCAAATTGATCTCGAGGATCACCTTGGTCTTCATGCCGCGGTTCTGCTGCGACAAGATGCGCTCGAGCTCGCGGCTCGGGCCCTGGCTGTCGGCGACGAGGCAGGAGGCCGAGCTGGTGAGGCGCGTCGAGGCCTTGACGTCGCTGACGCGCTCGCCGAGCGCGGCCTTGATCACGGCGATGGTGGCCGCTTCGTCCGCAGCCGGCTCGTCCGTCTTCGGCTCGTCCTTGTCGTCGATGCGCGGGATCAAATCGAGATTGAGATCGCCCTGGCTCAGCGACTTCAGCGGCTTGCCCTCGAAATCCGAGGGCATCGAAGTCCAGAACGCATCGACGGGATCAGACAGCAGCAGCACCTCGATGCCGCGCGCGGTCGCAGCTTCCAGTCGCGGATTGGATTTCAGCCGCTCGATGCTGTCGCCGACGAGATAATAGATCTCGGTCTGGTTCGGCTTGAAATCGGCGATGACCTGCTTCAGCGACCGCTTCTCGCCCGACGTGGTGGTGAAACGCGACAGCGACAGCAGCTTTTCGCGCCGCTCGAAATCCTCGTAGATGCCTTCCTTCAGCACCGCGCCGAAGGCGTCCCAGATCTTGGCAAAATTCTCCGGGTCCTTGTCGGCGAGGCTTTCGAGCTCAGACACCACCCGCGTCGCCACGGCTTTGCGGATCTGCGCCAGCTGCGGATTGTTCTGGAGCATCTCGCGCGAAATGTTGAGCGGAAGATCCTCGCTGTCGACCACGCCGCGGACGAAGCGCAGATAGCCCGGCAAGAGGTCGGCATCGTCGGTGATGAAGACGCGCCGGACGTAGAGCTTCACGCGGCCCTTGCGGTTCGGCTCGAACAGGTCGAACGGCTTGGTCGAGGGCGCGAACAGCAGCACAGCGTATGAGTAGCGTCCTTCCGCGCGGTAGTGCAGCGTCATTGCGGGATCGTCGAAGGCAGAGGCGATCTGCTGATAGGCTTTCTTGTAATCGTCGGCCGTCAGCTCCGACTTGGAGCGCTGCCACAACGCGCTCGCCGAATTGATCTGGCGCGGCTCGCCTTCTTCGGGCACCAGCTCGATCGGAAACAGGATGTTGTCGGAATAGGAAGTGACGATGCGCTCGATCTCGTAGGCCTCGAGATATTTCTTGGCATCGTCCTTCAGGTGCAGGACGATCTCGGTGCCGCGCGCCACGCGCGCCGCTTCCTCGTCGCTGGCACGGGCGATCTCGAAGCCGGAGCCGCCGGAGGACGTCCAGGTCCAGACATCGCTCTCGCCGGCACGGCGGCTGATCACGACGATCTTCTCGGCAACCATGAAGGCGGAATAAAAACCGACGCCGAACTGGCCGATCAGGCCGAGCCCGTCCTTGGCCTCTTTCAGCTTGGACACGAACGCCTTGGTGCCGGAGCGGGCGATGGTGCCGAGGTGGTCGATCAGTTCCTGCCGCTCCATACCGATGCCATTGTCGGCGATCGTGAGCGTCTTGGCCGTCTTGTTAGGGATGATGCGGATCTTGAGCGCGTCGCCTTCGCCCAGCAGGGCGGGACTGGCGATAGCCTCGTAGCGCAGCTTGTCGCAGGCATCGGAGGCGTTGGAGATGAGCTCGCGGAGGAAGATGTCGGTTTCCGAATAAACGGAGTGCACCATCAGGTGCAGCAGTTCGGAAACTTCGGCCTGGAAAGGCTGCGTATGCACAGCCGTATCTGACGTCGTCATGCGCTTACCCGGTCAAATAAAAGGGAGGGAACCCGGATATAGCGCGAGGCAATGGCGGATCAAGAGGATGTGAAGCCTGGAGTCCGCCAGGCCGCCGCTCCCTGGCGGGGCGGTCAGGTCACGCAGCGGCCGGGCTGGAGTAGCCTTGCGACCTCGGTCAGCGAGCTGACCATCGGCTCACAGGCGATCGTCGGCTTGTTGCGAGGCTTCTTCGGGTTCTGGAGCAGGACCGGGGTCTTGGCATTGCCGGTCTCGATCACCGCCGGCACCCGCAGCAGAACCGACGTGTCGGCGAGGTCATTCAACCGCATCGAGACGGTGCGGGTGGGAACAGCTGCCGGCTTGATCTCGGCAAGCCGGTCTGCCTTGGCGGTGCGGTTGACGTTGTGGCCCACCGCGACCCTGGAACCCTGGCTGGGGATGTCGGCGACCGCCTGCCAGCGGTCAGCGAGGTCATGCCCAGAGGCCAGCTGCACGGCACCGAGGGTGGCGACGACCGCAATTGCGCTCAAAAGAACCTTTTGAATCTGTGACATGGCTGTCGATCCCTCGCCCCATGGCGGGCACGGGAACAACGCCGCCGCAGGATCGGGGGTTCTCGACAGCTACGATCACTTAACCGTGTGCGAAAAATGCAGCAGACGGCAAAATATTTCGCCATTCGTGGAACGACTATCGCGCCCAGGAGTCGTCTCAGCAGCCGGCTATTCCCCCCTGCCCCATAAGCCGGCGACGTAGGGCGCGACTGTGGTGATGCCAGTCGCGCCTTACTTTTATCTAGGGGACGGCCGTCCGCTTTGTCTCATGGAACGAGATGTTCCCTCCACTCACGAGCCGCTGGCCCTGAGGAGCTGTCGCGCGTCGAGCTCGACGGTCTTGAAACCCCAGTCCGCCGCGACCTTGACGAGATGTGCCGTGCCCCCGGGGCCATCGGGGTCCCTCTCACGATTGTAGAGCGCAATCAGCGTGAGGTTACGCGCTTGCGTCGCAAGTGCGTTAAACATCATCCACAGATTGTTCCGCTGCCAAATATCGTAATCCTTCTTGCCGGAGAGCCAGCGCGGCAGATCCTTGGACTCGGCAAGCACGCGAGGCGTCACGCGCCGGCAAAGTTGCTGGTATCGCATCACCCAATCCAAACCGCCGCGGTTGACCGACTCAGCCTGGAATTGAGCTTCCGGCAATGCCAGCAAAAGCCGCGTGGGGATGTTGAGCTCGTTGCAGACCTCATGAAACAGAATGTCGCTGCCGCATGCCCCGCCGGCAATGCCGAACGCGACCCCACCGCTTTCGCTCACTTCCTTCTTGACCGCCTCTTCGATCATCTTGCGCGCCTCGGCCTCAGCCTCCGGCGTGTTGGGAAAACGCGCCTTGGCGTTCTCCCGGCCGGGCGCGTCAAGCATATGGCCCGTGAACAGGACAACCCGCACCGGCAGCGCTGCTGGTTGATCCGGAGCGGCCAGGTTCATCTCGTTCAGCGCGGCTTCGACGTTTGCCGGGAGCACCCCGAGCTGGCGAAACAACTGAAGATTGCGCCGCGCCGCGTCCGTTTCGAACGGGCCCGCATTTGCCAGAGCCTTTCGATAGGCAGCCCCGACTTGCGCCGGCCTGTCGGCTGTCAAGAACGACAAGTCGGCGCGGCTGATCTCCTTCCAGATGTCGAACTTCTCCCCTTTTCGCATCACCTTGCTATCGTTTCCAACTACGAGTTGTAGCGCCGCGGCAAGACGACCGGCACGGCGTTCGCTGGACTTGAGATCCGCGATTGCCGCATCCCCGTCGTCGAAACCTTCAGCCCAGACATCGGGGACGGCCTTTGCGAGACTGATCTGGATCGTCAGCATCGCAAGCGCGTTGATCCCGGCGTAGAAGCTACCCAGATCTTCGGCGAAGCCATGGAGATAGTGCTCGATGGAGGACGTGAGATGTGGCGAACGGAGCGCGGCGCGGCGTTGCGCGTCTGCATCCGCTGCGCCCTGCCAATCGTCGATCCATCGTGTCTTGGCGTTGCTGCCCAGCAGCGAGTGTCCTTCGGCGCGGTGAGACCGCCGCTCCGCCGATTCCTTGGGCGTTTCGTCGCCGTCATTCGGCGGCATCGTGCGGGCGAGCACGCGATTGATTGCGTTTTCCGAACGCGTGATGCAGTCGAGCTTCGCATCGGGGCCAGGGGCCGTTGCTGCGAGTTTTTGATAGATCGTGCCCAGGCGATAGTTGGCCTGAAAATCATTTTCGTCCAGGCGCCGAAGCAGTTCGAAGGTCTCCTTGGCGCCGGCAAAAGCCTTGATCCGGAATTGCGCGTCGCCAATGATCCGCAACCCCGCGCTCCCCCACTCGAAGCCACGGACCTCCTGAGCGAGCAGGCGCAGGTCGCCGGCGCGCGCCGCCTTTTGCGCGATCCCGACGTCTTCCTGGAAATCGAACGGGACGACCATGAGCGCGGCCCGGTCATGCGGCGTCAGACGAGGCAGCAACCGAAAGACCGGGCTGTCCTTTTTGGTGTCGGCAAGCGTCGCCCTAAGCGAAACGAGAAAGCTGGGGAACGCAGCAGCAGGATCCGCCGGATCGTATTCAAGGTAGCGGTCGGTCTGAAGATCGAAGGGATACTTGTCCTTCGTCCCCTTGGCGCGGATCAGGAGCGTATGCCGATCGCGTAAACCGTGCCTGATACCGAGCTCGTAGAAGACGTTGGCGTTGTGGATGGAGACGTCGGCGATCACCAGATCCGAGAGCACGAGCAGGCGGAACATATCCTCGCGAATATTGCCCTGCTCCGTAATTTCGAGCGTCGTGCGGCCCTCGATCCCGGCCTGCACGAGCGCCGGTGCGATCAGCACCCGCTCCACCTGATTAAAATCGATCCCGTCCTGCATGCTGAAGGGACGAACGATGAATGCGCGCGCGAGGTCCATGAGTGAAATCCCCGGATCGATGACAGAAGCCCTGCGTCAGTGCACCACCCGCTCGTGCACGTCGAAGCCGGCCGGGAAGTGCTCCGGCTTGACCTGCACCTTCGCGGCAAGTCGTCCAATCCTGGCAAGCTCATCGAGATTGTTGGGATCATCCATCGCCGCGACGTTCTCGAGCGCTTCAGGCGTCAAGTCGAGCTTCACCGTGGTTTTCAACCAGTCCTGCTCGAGCAGCACATTGTATCGTGCATAGGTGGCGAGTTGCGGGCCGCCCTGGCTGTCGAGCCTCAAATCGCCCACCGCGCGATCAATTGTCCAGGGTGTGAGACAGTCGGTCAGCCACTGCAGCATTCCTTGATTGAGGCGCCCGCAATCATCCATGAGCGATTGCAGTGAGCGCAGTCCCTGCTCGGCCGCGACCATCCCCGTGATCTGTTCTGTCGTGAAAGTCTTCTTGAACACGCCCGTGCCGACCGAGATCAGCAACAGCTTGTCCTTGCCGGTCTTCCAGCGGAAGCCGTGGCCGTCCAGCGCCGCCAGCATCAGCAGTTGCAGCGACGGGTCGTTGAAGGGGCTGACGCCGCCATCGACGAATGCACCGGCGGTGATCTTTCCGTCACGCGACGAGATGTCGATTTCCTGAGGCCGGAAATAGGTCGGCGCCGCCGTGCTCGCACGGACCACCTTGGTCAAGTGCAACTTGCCGTCCTGTGCAGCATATCGAGCGGCGGGATGATTGTGCAGCGGCCAGGGGCTGCCGGTGTCGAGGCGCTTCGTCATGATCATCAGGCCGGTGCGGATACGGTCGCTGTCGAGCGTGGTATCGGCTCCGAGCTGCAAATCGAGCGCATTCTGGAGTGGCTCTGATTTGAATTTCGGCGCCAACAACCCACGCCGCCAGAACTCGGTCTGGAAAACATCCGTCCCGATGCCGTTGTAGAGCTTCTTGAGTTCCTCCACCGTCAATCCGCAGGCCAGACCGGCCGCGATGATCGACCCGGTCGAGGTTCCGCCGACGAGATCAAAATAGTCGCAGAGCAGGAATTTCGGATCGCCGTATCGTTTCCTGAGCTCGCTCTCCATGACGTCGAGATATTCCAGGGTCAGGATGCCGCGGATACCACCGCCGTCGAGCGCCAGTATCCGCTTTGGTCCGTTCGTCGCGTCCAAATGTTGTTGCTTGGTCTTGGGCATCCGAGTCTTGGGCATCCGACCCTCCCAGGCGGCAAAGGCGGCCGGCGATGCCGGCTGCAGCAATTCGATGGCTCACAACAATTCGTATCTGCGACGGCTACGGAAATGTGCCGCAGTCTCAAATTCGATCGGACCTTCAAAATCGTCGCTTCATGACAACTACCTTGCACGAGACACACCCTAAAGTATAGTGGTCAAGATTGTCGGCCGAGAAGGTCAGAACGCCCTCGCCATCGTCCCTTGCATCGCGCTGGAATGCAGAAAAATCACGAGATGGTGTGCGGCAGACGCTGGCGCCTTGGCTGAGGCGAAGCAAGAAATTCATGAAGCAGCTTCCCGTTGCCAATCAAAGCAGAGACGAGCAGTTGCGCCCGGTGATTGCCGGCTGAACCGCAGGGATGTCACGCGCGACAGGATCAGGCGGCATGGCTGACATTTTCTTGAGCTACACTCACGTCGATCGGCCGCGCGCCCGGCCGATCGTGGACCTTCTTGAAGAGCAGGGCTGGACCGTTTGGTGGGACCGCGGCATCGAGCCCGGCATGCCGTGGCGTCCCGAGCTCGACGGTGAATTGGCGAACTGCCGAGCCGTCGTCGTGCTGTGGTCACAGACGTCAACCGCTAGCGAGTGGGTTTGTCATGAGGCGCGCGTCGGCCTGAACAAAGGCGCGCTGGTGCCCATCCTCCTCGACGAAGGCACATTCCCGACCGAGTTCGCCGCCGTGCAAGCGACCGATCTTTCGCGCTGGAAAGGCGAGACGGACCGCACCGAGGTAGAAGCGCTGCTGCGCCGGCTGGCACGTCTCGTCCCACCCTCGCGTATCGATACGGTTCGTCCGGGCTTCGATCCGGATTTCCTCGGCAAGACGCGCCCGATCTCTCTACCGGGCGTGAATGGCGCGGTGGCGGTGTTGCGCTATCTGCACTTCACTGTCGTGATGAATCCGGCGCGTCGGCTCGCGCATTACGTGGCTTACAATTGCGACGGAAGCCAATTCGTCGACGAGCCGCGCGGCGCGGATAAATGGTCGCCCGATCCGCTGCTTCCTCCGTCGTTGCAGATGAATTTGCCGTTGTTGCGACAGAGCCCTTACGACCGCGGCCATCTCATGGCCCGTTCGACGGGCTGCTGGGGCGAGCCGCGCGCGGCCTCGATCTCGGCGCGACAGGCGTTCTACTGGCCCAATGTCGTGCCACAGCACCAGCGGCTCAATCAGGATTGGTGACGCGCGTTGGAGCAGTGGGAGCGCGGAATGGCGCAATCGCAAGGCCGGCTGACAGGCTTCAGCGGACCGGTTTTCTCCGACGACGATGAAGCCTTCCGCGGCGACGTCGAGTTCGAGCACGGCCTGATCGCGCGCGACACTTTTCGCGTACCGCGGGCCTATTGGAAAGTTGCGGTCATCGCCGCTCCAGGCGACCGCCTCGCCGTCGCAGCCTATCTGATGGACCAGGTGGCGATGGTGGCGCAAAACGTTGGTCGCAGGATCGAGATCGGCGACTACCGCGTCACGCTCGCAGATCTGGAAAGGATCGCGCAGCTCCGTTTTGCGGCATCCCTGCACCAAGCGGCTGCGTTGTGAGTTTGCCGGCGAAGGGACGTCCGTAGCGGTCAACGCAACAGCGCCCTCCTATGGCTCGAAGCGTCAAGAAATCATCCCTGCCAGCCATGTCCGCCCCTCGCCATACAGCTTCTCCACCTCGGCGCCGATCAGCCCGGGCATGTCGCGCTTGACCTTGTAGCCGATCAGCTCCTGCATGTAGGCGAGGTGGCGGTAGCCTTCGGGAAGCGCGGCGAGCGCCTGCTGGTCGAGCCGGAGCATCGCGGCGGGATCGACGGGGTCGATCCGATCCTTCTCGTAGATCGGCTGGCGGCGGACGATGCCCCAACGGCCCTGTCGCTTCTCCAGGAAATCGTAAAAGCGCCCGGTGCAAACGACGTCACAGAGCACGTCGTGCACGAGGGCGCGCTGCGAGATCGTCATCTTGGTCTGGGCAATGGCCCGCTCGCCGGAAAGCTCGATGCTGGTGCCGCCGAGGAAATGCAGGATGCGCACGCCCCTCGCAAAACCTTCCTGGCTGACGCGGATGAAGTCCCGCGCCGGCCCCTGAAACCAGGTGGCCGACATCCAGCCCTCTTCGTGCCAGACGGTGGCAAAGCGCTCCCAGTCGCCGGCGTCGCGCCACACCGCCCAGTTCTCGACGAGGTCGCGGATGGCGAGGCGGTCGAAGAGTTGCTGGTCCATGGGCACGTCTCCGATTGGCGTGGTCGTACGCACAGCTGCTTCAGCTATGGGCGGCGAATTCAGCGCCAGTCAAGCGGGGCGGCGGCATGAAAAATCCGGCGTGCCTTGGGCACGCCGGACCAGATTCGCTGTTGGGCAAGCCGCAGCGGCTTGTCACGCCGCCGGCGCTTTGGGCGTGCGGTTGCGCGAGTTGCGCTGGAAGAACAGAGCCTGGCTCGCCACCGCCGAGACCATCGCGGGCTGGAACGGCTTCGAGATCAGGAACGCCGGCTCGGGACGCTCGCCGGTGAGGAAGCGCTCCGGATAGGCGGTGATGAACACCACCGGCACCTCGAACGTGCGCAGCAGCTCGTTGACCGCGTCCAGGCCCGACGAACCATCGGCAAGCTGGATATCGGCAAGTATCAGGCCGGGCCGCTTGTTCTTGGCCAGCGCCACTGCATCGGCATGGGTGCGCGCGACGCCGACCACGTTGTGACCGAGATTTTTCACCAGGCTCTCGAGGTCCATGGCGATGAAGGTCTCGTCCTCGATGATCAGCACGTCGGTGGCGATCTCGGCGGCCATCTCGCGTCCCGCTGCGTCCGCAAGACGGCGCGTCTCGGCGACATCGGTGCCGAGAACGAAGGCGACTTCCTCTTCCGAAAAGCCCTCGAGCGAGAGCAGCAGGAAGGCTTGGCGCGGCAGCGGGGTGATGTTCGACAACCGCCGTTCCGGCGGCATTGGCAGGGTGGTCACCTCGGCATCGTCGTTGAGGGAAACCGAATTCCAGATCTGGGTGAACAGCCGGAACAGGCCGGCCCGGGGCCCGTGGCTCTCGTCGAGCACCGACGGATCGCCCAGCATGGCTTCCAGCATGGCGGCGACATAGGCGTCACCGGAGGCCTGGCTGCCTGTCAGAGCCCGCGCGTACCGGCGCAACAACGGCAAGTGTTCAGCAACTACCTGTGAACGGGACATCCCCACTCCATTCGTCTTCGGGCCAACCTTGAGGTCCAATCCTGAGGTCAGGCATCACGCGGGGGGCCCAGGTTCCCCTGCTGGGCTGTCTACGCCTGACGTCAACAAAAGTTCCGCCTAACTGGGAACTTTTTGGCGCAGCTGGAATTGTGCCTATCCAGGGAACGGCTCCCGGTTGAGAAAACTTCTCGATTTTACAGTCACTTAACTCGGGGAAACGTGGAACAGGTCATGAAAGATCTCAAGTCTCAAGCCAGCAGAAGCACGACCCCCGGCAAGGGAGGCCTGACTCCGGAGATTCAATCCCGGATCGGGCACCAGTTGCGCGCCATGTACGATGATGTCGTGCGGCAGGGGGTTCCGGATCGGTTCGCAGAACTGATCAAGAAGCTTGATGCGCCGGGAGCGTCACCCCAGGTGGAAAATGAGGGCGGATCCAACGACAACAACAATGGGAGGGATTGATGCCTCTCACGGACTCCCTGCGTAACGACATCTTGGCAGCCGTGCCTAGTCTGCGCGCCTTCGCCATCTCGCTCAGCGGCAATGCGGACCGCGCCGACGATTTGGTCCAGGAGACCCTGCTGCGCGCGCTCGCCAATATCGACTCGTTCCAGCCCGGCTCCAATCTGCCGGCCTGGCTGTTCACGATCCTGCGCAACCTGTTCCGGTCCGACTATCGCAAGCGGCGGCGCGAGGTCGAAGATGCCGAGGGCAATTACGCCAAGACGCTGAAGACCCAGCCTTCACAGAACGCGCACCTCGAATTCGAGGAGTTTCGCACCGCGCTCGACAAGCTTCCGCAGGATCAGCGTGAAGCCTTGATCCTGGTCGGCGCGTCCGGCTTCTCCTATGAGGACGCCGCCTCGATCTGCGGCTGCGCGGTCGGCACCATCAAGAGCCGCGTGAACCGCGCCCGCTCGAAGCTCGCCGCGTTGCTCTATGTCGACGGCGCCGAGGATTTCGGACCCGACGAGACCGTGCGGGCCGTGATCGGCGGCAGCGGCGGCTGACCGCCGGCGTCAATCGCACCGGAACGGGATGAAGACGGCCGCTTCCACGGCCGTCTTTGCGCGAGCCCGACGCCGATGGCGTCGGGTCCGCGGCACGTGATCATGCATCCACGAAGGTCACCGTCTCGGCCACGCTCGCCCGCGAGGTGCGGTAGCTGTTGACCTTGTGCGCATGGTCCGCATAGCCGAACGAGATGCCGCAGACGACGCGGCGGTCATCGGGCAGATCGAAGTGGCGGCGGATCAGGCCGGAGTGCCGCGCCAGCGCGGCCTGCGGAATGGTGCCGAGCTCGAGCGCCTGCGCCGCCAGCATGAAGTTGGAGACGTAGGCGCCGCAATCGATCGCACCGTAGATGCCGAGCGGCTCGTTGGTGTGGATGATGGCGACATGCGGTGCGCCGAAGAAATTGTAGTTCTCCAGCGCCTGCTTGGCGTAGGCCGCCTTGTCGCCGCGGGCGATGCCGAGCGTGTTGTAGAGCTGGAAGCCGCTCTCGCGGCGGCGATCGAGATAGACCCCGAGATATTCGCGCGGTGGCGTGAAGTCGTAGTCATCGCCGAGGCCCTTCGAGGCCTCCGCGTAGATCGCCTTGCGAAAGCGCTCCTTGGCCTCGCCGCTGGCGATGATGACCTGCCAGGGCTGGCTGTTGCACCAGGATGCCGTGCGCTGCGCGGTCGCCAGCACATGCTCGATGGTGGCGCGATCGACCTCCTTGGGGAGGAATGCGCGAACGGAGTAGCGCTCGTTGAGGAGCTCTTCGAGCACCCCGATGCGGTCGTTCTGTCTCACTTGTGCGTCCATCACTCAGCTTGCCTTTTTCTTCTGGTTGGTAGAGGCGCCAAGCGCCGTCCCACCGCCATCCTTACCTCGATGCACCTGCATATGGTAGGCATGCTGTGTTTTGCCCACCCAGCACGAGGGGTGACCGTGACGCCTATTTGGTCAGCAGGGCATAGGCGCCGGTCCAGCCCTCCGGCGGCGGATCGATCTGGAAATCCTTGATCCGCGCCTCGTAAAGCCTGAACAGCTTCTCCAGCGTGTCGGCGTCCTCGCTTTTGCGGCCGCGTTCGATGGCATCCATTGCGCCCTGCCAGTCGCGGCTGCGATAGCAGCCGAGCATTTCGATGGTGATGTTGCGCAGGCGCTGGAACGCGGCCGAATGCATCACGTCCTCGCGGCCGGCGATGGCGTAGATCACTTCCGGCTCGGTCTTGCCCTTGACCATGATGAAGTCGAGCTCGAGGATCGCGAACTTCTCCTTGGCGGCGAGCGCCGTGCGCGATCCCACGATGATCGGGAATCCGTATGCCTTGGACTGGCCCTCCAGGCGCGAGGCCAGGTTCACGCTGTCGCCGAGCACCGAATAGTTCTTCTTCAGGTCGGAGCCCATGTTGCCGACCACGCCGATGCCGGTGTTGAGACCGATGCCGACATTGAGCGGGATGTAGACGTGGCCGCCGTCGGCGGCCTCCTGCTCGCGCTCCTTGTTGACCTCGTCGATCTGCTCCAGCATCTGGATCGCGGCTTCGCAGGCGTTGATCTCGTGCTGGGGATCGTCGAGCGGCGCGTTCCAGAACGCCATGATGGCGTCGCCCATGTACTTGTCGATATAGCCCTTGCGCTCGATGATGACGTCGGTCAGCGGCGTCAGGAAGCGGTTCATCAGCGCGATCAGCCCTTGCGGATCGTGCTTGTAGCTCTCCGAGATCGTGGTGAAGCCGCGCACATCGGAGAACATGATGGTCATCTCGCGCTCCTCGCCGCCGAGCACGAGCTTTTCCGGCGACTGCGCCAGCTGCTCGACCAGCACCGGCGACATATATTGCGCGAATTGCCCGCGGATCTGCACGCGCTGGCGCTGCTCGCGCACGAAGCTGGCGAAGATCAGCGTCAGATAGACCGCGGTGGTCGACAACAGCGGATAGGTGAAGTCGATGAGCTGGCGGTGCTGCGTGTAGAAAAACCAGGACACGCCGACCAGGATGGCGGCGAACGCCGCACCCGCAAGCACCAGGCGGACGGGACCGAGATTCGGCGTGAAGATGATGATGAGCAGGCCGATCAGCAGCGCCGCGATCAGCTCGATTCCGAGTGCGTAGTTCGGCTGCGAGATCGCGGCTCGGCTGAGCACGCTCTCCAGCACCTGGGCATGGATCTCGACACCCGGCATGGTCGCGGATACCGGCGTCGTCTTGATGTCGTTGAGCCCGGCCGCGGAGGTCCCGACCAGCACCAGCTTGCCGGCGAACTTGCTCGGCGACACGCTGTTGTCGAGCACGTCGGCCGCGGAGACGTAGATCGAGGGATCACGGCGGGCGTAGTGCACCCAGAACTGCCCGTTCTTGTCCGTGGGGATCTCGAGGCCCTTGAGGCGCACGGCCCGCACGCCGGTCTTGTCGGTCCTGATCAGCAGCGTCGGCGTGCCCGTGACCACGCGCAGAATCTCGAGGCTGAGCGATGGCATGATGTTGCCTTGGGCACGCATGACCATGGGCACGCGGCGGATGAATCCGTCGCGCTCCTTTCTGATCGAGAACAGGCCGCGGCCGGCGGCCGCCCTTTCGATCACGGGCACGTTGCGCAGCAGGCCCGGAAATTCGAACAGGAAGCGTTCGGCGCCCTCCTCGCCGACCGTCGCTACGCCCGTGAGCGGAAGTGACTTGTCGAGTTCGGCCAGGACGTCGGGCAGACCCGTCTCGCCCAGCACCACGCGCGAGCGCTTGATCGCCTCGGCGAGGATCTGGTCGTTGGTCGGCAGCTCGCGCAGCTTGGCACGGGTGGCATCGTCGAGGTAGCGCATCTGGCCCGCGACCAGATCCGGATTGAGCCGGTCGGGCTCCGAGAACACCACGTCGAAGCCGATCGCTACCGCGCCATTGTTTGTGAGGTTTTCGATCAGATCGGCAATCCGCGTTCGCGGCCAGGGCCATTGCCCGAGCTTGGCGAGACTCTTGTCGTCGATGTCGACGATGGTTACCGGCCGTGCCGTCTTGTCGCGTGGATCGATCAGCTGGAACATGTCGAAGGTGCGCAGCCGCAATTCCTGGATCGGCGGCGGATCCCAGAGCCGCGCGCCGGCGAACAGAACCAGCAGCGCAAGGCACATCAGCCGCGCAAAGCCGAGCTTCCGCGCAAACCACCGCCGCAGGATCTTCAGACGTTTCATTTCGATCGGACTTCCTGCCCACCGCGTCGGGTCTGGTCTTGGATCGCCATGACGGGAATGCCCGTCGTGCCGGCCGCAAAGGATAGGGATTTTTTGCCCGGATCAAAGCGGAATGACAGCCGCTTGCCCCAGAGGGGCATTGCCTCTAGCTCACATGAAGGATGAAATCGCTCGCGTGGAGGTTGTTGGCAACAACGTTTTTCAGGAGGATCTTGTCGTTACTGTCGAGATTGAGCAGGGTATCGGCACCCTGCTGCTCTGCAAGCGACGAAACCTGCGCCCACGTTGTGATACTGCCGAACTGCCGCAGGTCGATCTTGTCCAGGCCCGTCTCGAAATCGGTCACGGTGTGCTGAACCGCGGGCTGCGACGACGTCGGGGCGAACACGAACTGGTCCTTGGCGCCACCGCCGATCAGCGTATCGCTCTGCTCGGTCGCGAAAATGACGTCCTTGCCGGCGGTGCCTTGCAAGGTGATGCCCTGACCATCGGCTCCCTCGACGAAGATGAAATTGACGGTGTCATAGTGGCCGGCCAAGTCGGCAACGGTCAGCGTGATCTGGTCCGTCGCGGGCGGCTCGGGGCTCTCATCGTTGCTGGCGCCGATCGGATCGTAGACGATGCCCGCGCCGCTGGCGAGGGCCGTGTTGATCTGCTCGAGCGAACCGGACACCGGATAGACGCTGACGCTGCTGACATCCGGATGCGCGGTCGACAAGGTGACGCTGAACGTATCCGCACCTGCGCCTGGATCGGTGTCGATGACGACAAGATCGGTAACGATGTCGTTGCCGTTCTCGGCAATATGCTCGACGTGGAAGCCGGTGGTGTCGATCGTCAGCCCGCCGCCGATCTTGACCGCCACGTCGCTCGTCACAGTCTTCGTGTCGGTCAACGGGCCGTTCAGGCCATTTGCCGCATCTGTCACGGTCACGCTGACATGCAGATTGAACTCGCCGTGGTACCCGGCCGGGGCGGTCATCGTCAGTCCCGACGTCACCAGCGATGCGATTTCCGCGGCACCGATCAGCCAGAGGCCGGCATCAGCGCCGGTTCCGGCATGACCGATCGAGAAGGTTGCACCGGCCGGATAGCCGGCGAGCTTGATGAGAAGCGCTTCCGACCCGTCGGTGTCGGCAGCCGCCGCGCTGATGGCCGGCAGCTTGATCGGGTTCACCGAGCCAAACCCGGGCAGCGCGAACACGCGCGCTTCGACGTCGTTGCCACCGACCCCTGGAGAGTACCAGGCCGAGACGAACTTGCCATCGGCCGTCACGGCGGTCGGGTTGGAGCGATCGGCGAGGAATAGCTGATCGCCATCGGTGGTCTGGTTGATGACGAAAGACGAACCGACCGAGTGGAGCGATGCATCGAAGCGCTGGCCCAGAAGGCCGAGGCTCCCGGGAGCGTCATGGCCCTGATAGGTCACGAGGAAGCCACCGTCCGGCAGCGCCTGCAGCGTGTTTGTGGTCGCATCCTGGATGCTCACTTCACTGCCGATCGGCATACCGGTCGAACTGAAGTGCCTCAGCACGAGCGTGTTCGCGTCGGTGTAGGATACGACGATCGACCCGTCCTTCAGGACGGTGAGTTCGCCGCCATACTGATCGCCGGCGATATTGGTGTTGACCTGCACCTCGCCGCCAAGCTTGTTGCCTTGCGCGTCGAAGCGCTGGAAGTACACGCCCCAGCTGTCCGGCGTGTCCTGACCATAGGAATGCCATGACGCCACGAAGCCGCCGTCGGCGGTCCCGGCGACGGAATCGCCCTGCTGCTGGCTGGCAGTCGTGGTGTTGATCAAGAAGGGCCCGGACGTCGCCGTCCCACCGGCATCGTAGACAATCCCGTACGTGCCTGACGTGCTGCTGTCGGACGAGACGTAGGTGACGACGAAGCCGCCATTCGACAAAGCGGCAAGCGTCGCGTTCTCGCCGTAGCCGCCGAGGGAGATTTCGCCGCCTGCGGTCGAACCCGAGGCATCATAGCGCTGCAAGCGGATAGTCGCTTGATTGTTTGCCCCGGAGGTCCAGCTCACGACGAACCCGCCGCCCACGAGCCCGACCACATAGGGGCCGGACTGATCGCCCGCGGTCGCCGCGTTGACCCGGAACTCGCCGCCGACCCTCGCGCCGGAGCTGGCAAAGTGTTGCGCGTAGATCCCGGTGCCGTCGCCGTCCTGTCCCTGCGACATCCAGGCGATGACGTAGCCTCCGTCCGAGAGCGCACCGACCGCGCTGTAGGTCTGGTCGTTCGCGGTGGTGGTGTTGACCAGGAACTCTCCTGCATCAGCGATCGGCGTATGGTCGATGTTGAACGCCGGCGTATCGGCCACCGGGGTCACTTCTGTGACGAGCGTCGTCGCCTGAGCCGATACGCTGGAGCCGATCGCCGGCGAGGTGATGTCAATCAGAACGGGCGTCGTGACGTCGCCGCCATAGGTATTGTCCAGGGCATGTACGTCGAGGCCGCCCGGCACGCCGCTGTAATCCGCAGCCGGCACGAAGCGGATCAGCGTGTCGGTGGCGAGGACGAGCGCGGCGGTGTCGCCGACACCGGAGATATCAATCCACTGGTCGCCCCCGGCAACTTCGTACTGCCACACGCCCTGATCCGCCGTGGCGTGGGAGGCGTTGATCACGACGCCCTTGAAGCCGGCGCCGGCGTCGGCATCGTGGAAGCCGGCGGCAAAGAGCGCGCCGACGCTGGACCCGGCGGATGCGACCGCATCTTCGTTGACCGCGCCGAGCTGCGCGCCAGCCAGCGTCGGTGCGTCGTTCGTGCCGGTGATCGTGACGGTGACCTCGGCGGTGTCGGTCCCGCCCTTGTGGTCATCGAGAGTGATGGTCGACACCACGGCTGCGGTCTGGCCCGCGCCGAGGAAATCGAGGGCGCCATCGGCGATGGAATAACTCCAGCCGATCGCGCCATTGTTCTTGTTGCCCGGTTGCTGAAGCGTCAGCGCCTGCTCGAGCGCGAGGATATCGGCCGAGGACAGCGTCAGCTGCGTCGTATGGTCGCTATCGAGCCACGTCGCGGTCTGGCTGGTGATCGTCGCCGTCGGGCGGTCGGTCAGGTCGATGTCGGTGAAGTGGATCGTGCCGGTCGCGGCGGGCGTCGGGTTGGACGCGGGGGAGCCGGTGGTGTTCTCGAGTTCGGAGAAGCTCACGCCCGGCGAGGCCTCCGCCGCGGTGAAGACCGGTGTATCGTCGCCCGCGCTGAACGTGATCAGGGTGCCGCCATGGCCGTCGCTGCTGCCGGCAAAATGAGCGTTGCTGTAGTCGGCACCGGTCAGTGTCAGATCGATGTGGTTGCCATCGGCGTCCGTCACCGTCAGCACGCCTCCGGTCGCCGGATCGGCATTGGCGACATAGACCGCACTGGTGCCGAGACCGTACTTGATCGTGGACAGGTCGATCGTATCGCCCGTGGACAGCCCCGCGATCGATCCGCCGAAGGACGACGTGTCGATCCGAAGCGCGGCGCCATCGCCGGCCAGCGTGACCGTTTGCGTAACAGTGCCCTCGAGCTTCAAGAGCGCACCGGCATCGACGGTCACCGACCCCGTGCCGGACAGCGAGCCGAACAGCGTCAAGGTCCCGTCATTGACCTCGATCGTGCCAGCATTGGTGATGGCGCCCGAGATCGTCGCCGTACCCCAGCTGTCGATCTCATGGTCATTCGCAATGCTCAGGCCGCTCCCGGATATCGAGGCGCCATTGAGCAGGTCGATATCGCCGTTGTTGACGATCGACGACAGGCTGCCGAACACGCTGGTGCCGGAGACGGTCCAGATGCCGCCCGCATTGTTGTTGAAGGTCGCCGTGGCGACCGAGACGTTGCCGTTGATCTCGCCAGAGTTGTTGATCGTGATAGCGCCGCCGGTCTCGACGATCGCATAGGTCGTCGAGGTCACGCTGGATGCGAGCGCAGGACCGATCGTGCCGAAATTGTCGATCGTCGCCGTGCCGGTCGCGTTCTCCTGGATGTAGATTGCCGCGTGACCGGTGGGAGCCGAGATCGAGCCGAAATTGGTGACGTGCGTCGAGCCGGTCGCGCCGGCCCCGTTCTGCGTGACACTGATGCCGGCGAGGCTCGTGCTGGCGATATCCCCATGATTGACGATGGTGACGTCGCCGGCGCCGGTGGCGAGGGCAGCCACGCCGACCGAACCGGTGGCAGAACCATTGTTGGTGACGCTGACGTCGCCGCCGCCGTGATCGAATGCGCCGATCGCGATGCCTGCGGCGTTGATGTTCGAAGTCTGGCCGGTCGTGACCGTGACGTCGCCGACACCCCAGGTGAATGCCTCGATGCCGTAGCCCGCATCCGCGGTGATGTGTGCGTCGCTGGTGACGATGACGTCGCCATTCACCGCGTTCGAGAAGGTGCCGTTCCCGCCGGGCTTGTAGCCGGCGATGATCGCGCCCGGCGCGGTGCCGTCGTTGTTGAGCGTGACGCCGGAATGGATCGTGCCATGCGCCTCGACGGAGATCGTGCTCCCCACGCCGGCAGCGATCGCCGTGGCGAAATTGACAGCGACGATGCCGGAGCTGCCGGAGGTGATGCTGTCGCCGGTCGCCAGGGTGACGCTGATGTCGCCGGCATTGAGGCTGAAGGCCCTGATGCCGTAGCTCGCCGCACCCGAGATCGTGACGTTCTCGCCGAGCGTGACCGTGACGTCACCGGGGCCGCTGCTCAGCGCTGCGGCGTTGATACCGACACTTTGCGGGCCCGACACCGAGATCGTCGTCCCGGCGAAGCTGTTCACCGTAACGTCGCCATTCCCGTAATTAAAGGCGTTGATGCCGTAACCGGCCGCAGCGGTGATGTTGGCATGGTTGTTGACGACCACTGTGCCGTTGACGCCGGCGTTGGCGGAGGTGCCGGTGGTGGCGCCGGTGTAGCCGGCTTCGATGCCGGCCGGAGCATTGCCGGCCAGGTTCGGGCTGCTGCCGGAATTGATCGTGCCGTAGCTGGTGATCGTGATGGTGCTGTCGGCCGCTGCGCTGATCGACGTCGCACGATTGACGGCGACGACGCCCGAGCTGCCGGAAGTCACGATGCTGCCGATTTCCGTCGTGACGGTCTGGTTGCCGCTGCCATAGCTGCGCGTCCGGATGCCGTAGACGGAGCCGCTGATCGAGCCGCCGGCGTCGATGTCGATATCGCCGTTGCCCAGCGTTCCTGCATCGATGCCAAACGCGCCGCCTGCGGCGCCGCCGAGCTGGGTGATCGAGATGTCGCCGTCATTGGCGGCATTCAAGTTCTCGACGAGAACGCCGACTGAATTCGCGCCGGTGCCGATTGCCTTGCCGGTGAGATTGTTGACGGTGATGTCGCCGGAGCCGGTCGCAGTGTGGCGCAACGTGATGCCGTTGCCGGCGCCTCCCTTGATGTCCTTGGTCGCCGTCAGCGAGATGTCGCCGGCGCCATTCTGGGTGACGACAAGCCCGTTGGCCGCGCCGGTCAGAGCGCCGGTGGGCGTTAGAACGACGTTGGCGCGATTGCCGCCGGTTCCGCCAGATGCGGTGAAGTCGAGCGCGTCGCCCAGCGACGAATTGATATCTCCATCACCGGTGACGGTGAAGGTGCCGCCGGTCGAGGCCTGCCCCGAGATAGTGCCTGTGAAATCATGGCTCGTGGCATCGAGCCGGAGCGTATTGGCGCCTCCGGCGAAGGTGACGGTCTGCGCATCCGCGCCGCCCAGTTCGAGCGTCGCGCCGTCCTCGACAACCAGCGTCCCGACACCGGTGATGCCGCCAGCGAGGTTCAGCGTACCGGCCTGGACTTCGATCGTGCCGGTGTTGGTCACAGCGCCTGTGATCGTGTTGCTGCCGGAAACGCTGTAGAGATTGCCGGCATTGGTCAGGCTGCCGCCATTGATCGAGACGTCGGTCAGATAGAGCTTCGAGGCGCCGTCGACCGCGATCGTGCCGCCGGCGTTGGCGATGGCGGCCGTCATCAGCTTCAGCGAGCCGCCGGCCACCGCCTCGATCCGTCCCTGATTGGTGATGGCATGAAGCAGGCCGGGATCGATCGTCAGCGTGCCGCTGGTGACGGTGATCGTGCCGGTGTTGTTGAGGTCGGCGCCTTGGACCGCGCTCGTGCCGGTGGATTCCAGCGTGCCCGCGATCGTCACCGTGCCACCGTCGATGGCCGCCCCCGAGAGATCGAGCGTCGAGCCCGATGCGACCGACACGGTGCCGCCGGTGTTGGTCACCGTCAGTGCGGTCAGCTTCAGCGCGCCGCCGTTGATCGCGGCCAGCGTGCCGGTGTTGGTGACGGCCTGGTAGTCGATGTCGAGCTGGGCGCCGTTGGCGCGGAGGGTGCCGGCATTGGCAATGGCGGCCGAGGTCGTGGCGGCGAGCGTCAGGACGCCGCCGATGGCCTCGATCAGGCCGCTGTTGGTGATGGACGCATTGGTGACGCTGCTGGCGCCGGACGAAGCCAGCGTGCCGAGCACGTTGAGCTGGCCGCCGGTGACGCTCGCGCCGTTCAGCGTCAGCTTCTTACCAAGGTTGACCTTCAAAATGCCGCTATCGGCGATCGACGTGCCGGACACGATCACATCGTCAAGCGCCAGCGTCGCGCCGCTCTGGATCGTGACGAAGCTGGTGTTCAGCGTCGCACCACCGTCGATCGCGCTATTGCCGATGACCTCGATCGTTCCGGTGCCGCCGATCGTACCGCCGCTGATCTCGGTACCTGACAGCGTCAGCGTCTGACCATTGTCGACGGTCACCGTACCGTGATTGGTCACGACGTCGTTGAGCAGGGTCGCAGGACCCGAGACCTCCAGGGTGCCGTTGTTGAGGATCTGACCGCTGCTGCCGCCGGCTTCCTCGACGAATGTCACGGGGCCAATGGCGAAATCGTTCGGAGAAGATGTCGCGCCGGTCAGGTGAAGTTTGACCTTGGCGATATCGGCGCTGCTGCCGGTCAGCTCAATGAAGATCGCCGAATTGTCGGCACTGCTGGTGCTGACGCCGTTCTTACTGACCGAACCGATCGCGTTGCCGGTCAAGTCGTAAGCGATGATCTCTGCCGTGAAGCCACCGTAGTAGTTGGACTGGATCTGCGCTCCCGCCGAATAGACCGGGCTCGCGAATTGGACCGTGATGTCGGGTCCCGCACCGCGATCCCACAGAAGGTGGGTTCCGGCCGCGAAATTACCGAACCAACCACTGCTCTGATCGCGGAGCTCGAAGATGCCGCCAGCGGAGCTGACCGTGCCGCCGGTACCGTTCGTCGCCACCACCTGGAGCGGGCTGCCGAGCACGGTGTAGGCGGTGCCGAGCTGCCCCCAATCGTATCGTGCGGTGACGGAGCCACCTCCCGGGGCGAAGGCGCTCGACCCACCCTGGATCACGGCGCCACCCGTGAGCTTCACGGTGCCCTCCAGCGTAAGGCTGCCGTTGTCCGAGATCGTCGTGCCGTCAACCGTGACGTTATCGAGCGTCAGTGTTGTGCCAGCTTCGACGGTAACGGCGCTGGTGCTCAGCACGGCATGGCCGTCGATCATCGCGTTCCCGGTGACGTCGATCGTGCCGGCGCCCGTGATAGCGCCGCCGGTGATGGTGGCATCGTTCAGCGTCAGCGCGGCATTGGCATCGACGATGACGGTACCAACCGAATTGTCGATCGTCGTACCCTGACTGATCGCGAGCGCACCAGCTGCCGCCACCTCGATGGTACCGGCATTGGTGACGGTCTCGTTCTCGAGCGCATTGCCGGTGCTGCTGACCTTGAGCGTTGCATTGTTGTTCAGCGTGCCGCCGCTCAGTACGGCATTGCCGGTGAGGTCGATTTCGCCGTTGCCGGTCACCGTGCCGGCACCGTCGATCGACGCATCATTGACGGTCAACTTTCCGGCGGCATCGACGATGATGTTGCCGGCATTGGCGACGGTCGAGCCCTGGTCGACGGTCAGCGCGCCATTCGTCAGCACCTCGATCGTACCGGTGGCGGCGTTCGTGATCGTTTCGCCGTGCAGGGCGTTACCGATGCCGCTGACCTCGAAGGCCGCATTGTTCGTCAGGACGCCGCCGCTCAGCACGGCACTGCCGGTCAGCTCGATCTCGCCGTTGCCGGTCACCGCGCCTGCGCCGGTGATCGTCGCGTCGTTCACCGTCAGCCTACCGCCGGCATCGATGGTGATTTGGCCGGCATTCGTGACCGTCGAGTCTTGGTCGACCGTCAACCAGCCGTTTGCCAGCACCCTGATCGCGCCGGTTGCGGTGTTGGAGACGGTCTCGCGGGCAAGCTCGGCCGTGCCCTCGACAGCGACGAGGCCGGAATTGTTCAGGGCACCGTTCTCGATCAGACTGGTGCCGTCGAGCTCGAGCGTGCCCAGAATGGCGACGGTGCCGCCGTCGACCGTCATGTCATCGACGATCAGCGTCGCGCCGGCCTCCACCTGCACGGTACCGCCGGTATTGGCGACGTCGCTCTTCAGCACCAGCGTGCCGCCGGTCAGGTCGATCAGGCCGGAATTGGCGATGGCGGTCAGCGTGTCGATCGTGCCGCCCGCTTGCAGGGTGAGCGTGCCCGCGTTCGTGATCGTGCTGGTGTTGACGACGACCTGGCCGGATGTCCTGGTGATCGTTTCGACGCCGATCGCGCCGCCGACGATAGCATGGCTTCCGAGCGAATTGGTGAACTTCGCGTCGGCGTTCAGGGTGAGCTTGCCGCCGATCGTCAAGGTGCTCTTGTTGATCACCTCCGGCACTTTGTGGCCCGGCGCCGTGTCGTAGTCGTCGAGCGTCAGCGACTTGGCATAGGCGGCCGTATCGATCGTCACCGGATAGGACGGGGTCAGGCCGTGGAGCTGATCGGTGATGACGATGACGTCGTCGTTGCTCGTCGGAACCGTGCCGGTGGCCCAGTTCGCCGCGTCCTTCCAGAAGCCGCCGGAGGGAGCGCCGGGTCTCTCGGTCGCGATCCAGACCACGGCGGGCGCATCGGTGCCCGTGATCGTGACGGTGATCGTCTGTTGGGCAGTCCCGCCTTTCGAGTCCGTGAGCGTCACGGTGTAGACCAGCGTCAACACCGTGCCTTTCGGGATGAAGTCGGCGAGATAGACCGGAAGATCGGCCAGCGACCAATTGATGGTGCCGGTACCGTCACCGGTGCTGTCGGCGCCCGCAGCGATCGCGACCGACATCGCGCTCTGGAATGCCGCGAGCGGACCGGGCGGAACGGTGCCGACGGGCAGGGTCGCGCTGGTCAGCGCCACCGAGACCGTATGCTGGTCGGTGAGATCGACGTCGTCGAAGTTCAGCGTGCCCGAGGTCGGAACGTCGCTGGTGAGCGGGCCACCCGGCACGCTGGTGCCGCCTTCGAAAATGATGACGGGAACGCTGGTGGTAATCACCGGCTTGTCGTTCGTTCCCGTGATCGTGATGGTGATCGGGATGAACCTGGACTCCGGGCTCACCGAGAAATTGGTGTCGACGCGGACCATGTAGGTTAGCGTCAAGGTTTCGCCGGCCGCGAGGAAGTCGAAGACCTTGTCGGGAATCGTGTAGGTCCAGGTCGCCGAGCCGTTGTTGTTGTTGCCGGGGTCGGGGACGACGCTGATCTGGATCTGCGTCGCCGCGATGTCCTGCTTCTGCAGCGCGGTGAGCGAGCCGGTGACGTCCTGCTGGCCGGCGTTCTTGTAGACGTAGTTCGGCGCCTCGGCGAGGCTCACACTCACCGTCGGCAGGTCGCCGAGGTTTTGATCAAGGAATCTGATCACGCCGGAAATCGTGTCGGCGCGCGTATCGCCGGTCGTGTCCGCCCGTTCGGTCAGCGCGAACGCCGTCTTCACGTTGTCGCCGAGGTCGAAGCTTTGCGCGATCGGCTGGCCGGGAATGCGGCCGGCCGTCGGCGTCGGCGTGTTGGGGCTTTCCTGCGGTGGCGGATTGAGATTGACGAATGTCGCGGTAGCGGTGGCGCCGGACGACGACTTGAGCAACACCTCATAGCCGAACGGCGTGATCGTATCGGTGTAGTTCGTGGTTAGCTTGGTGTTGGTGTTGTTGTCGGTGAACTTCAGCGTGAACACGTCCGTGATCAGCTTCTGCACCTCCGGCGACATCAGTGCATTGGTGATCGAGACGTTGCCGCCGCTGATCTGGATCATCTGGCCGGCCTGGTTGACCGTCGCGATCGGCAGCAGCGTGACCTTGTCGAACAGGATGTAGGAGCCGGTCGTGCCGTTCGGCTCGACCAGCACCTGGAAGCTCGCCTGCGGCTGCGGATCGCCGCCGCCGGCCGGAACGACGAAGTTGATCTGGGTCAGCACCGCCGTGCCGCGGATGCCCATGGTGGCGACCGGCGTGTCGACCTTCATGTCGCCGCGCTTGGCGGTTTCGCCGGCGACGAAGGTGATGGTGCCCGCGACCAGGCTGAGCAGCGAGGAATTGTTCGACCCGTTGGGGTCGTAGACCATCTCGTTCAGCACCATCCGCGCGTTGGAGGACAGGCCGAACACGGTGCCGTCAATGAAGGTGATGCCGAGCGTCGAATCGGAGCCGGTCGAGACCACGTCGCCCTTCTCGACGTTGTCGCCATTGTTCAGGATGACCGAGACGCCGTTGCGGATCGCGGTCGCGCTGCCCACGAGCTTGGTGACGTGACCGATGACCTGGCCCGCACCAGCACCGGGCGCGGCCTGGGCAATCTGGACATGGCCGGTGAGGGCGTTGACGACGTCGCCGCTAAGGTGGGCGCCGTCGGGCGAAGCGAGCGCGGCGCGCTTGTCGCCCCTGAAATAATCGTGAACGACGAATTCGTGACCGTCGTGGGACAGCACGAGGTCGAGCCCGGCACGCTTGAACTCGCCGTTGAAGATCAGATTGGGGTCGGGAACGACGAACGCGCCGTCAGGCACATGGCCGTGCGCCTTGGCAATGAAGGGCTTGGCGGTAAAGCCATCGACATGGAAGGCGGGCGAGCTGGAACCCTGGCCGTCCAAAGACGTCGCGGCGTCAAATTTGCCAGCGTAATTCAACTGGGCACCGTAAAAAGGGTTAAAATTTAAGTAAGTATCGACCGCCTAAGCTTGCTTAGCATTACCAAGTCCTTAGCGAAACCATCTATTGCTTGTGTGATTTCGCGTCACTTGGCCATGAGAGCCGGCGCGGCGCAGCGCCTTCCCAGAGGAGCGGAAGTCATATTCCAAGAATTCCCAAGTCGAAATAGGCTTAGATGCGCGCATTTCCCCTCACCCCAAGTCCTGTCAAGTAAAACTCGTAGAGCTGATACTTGCGTCATCTTTCATTCGCGATGCCCTGCGACATCCTGCGGCAAATACGGAGTTAATTCTGTGACCTACCTAACAGAACCCGTGAAATAGCGGGCCGTTATCCATAGGCGCCAGAATCGGCGGCCATCGCAACTTCTGCCTGCAATTGGTTCCATTTCGCGGCATTCAGGCCCTCCCTATCCCCCGAATCGTAAAATTTTACGCAATTCGGGCGCGTCCGGTTCAGCCTGTCACCCGGTTTTGGAACCTCTGCCGGGCGCGTTAAGCAGAACAAAACCGCCCGTCTCGCACTATCTCCGCGAAAGCAACAAAGCCCGGCACGTCGAGATCGAGGGGGATCTCGTGAAGCCCGGGAAGGGGATGTCAGATGGAGACCGCTGCTCGCTCGCGCGCCTGGCGCGCAATCCTTGTCATGTGCGGCTTGATCCTGCTCGGATCGGCCGCCGAGCTTCGCGCCGGCACGCTGCTGTCGCCCGGCGCCGGCGTCCTCGTGCGCAAATCCGCCGAACCGTTCGGCGTGTTCGCCTTCGCCATCTCGTCCGGTGGCCTGCAGCAGCGATGGTCCGCGCTGAAGGACAAGCTCGACGACGACATGGTGCAGCTCGCGCTGTGCGATGGCGACCGTGACAATTGCGCTTCCCCCGCAGCGCTCGAGCTGCTCGCCATCGTCGACCAGGCCCGCGCCCGCGACGGCCGCGCTCGGCTCGGCGAGGTCAACCGCGCCATCAATCTCGCCATTCATGCCGCCGATGACGGTACCGACGACGTCTGGAGCTCGCCGCTTTCGACCTTCGCGCGCGGCGCCGGCGATTGCGAGGACTATGCCATCGCCAAGCTGGCCGCGCTGCAGCTGGCGGGAATTGCTTCTGAAGACCTCCGCATCGTCGTGGTGCGCGACGTCAGGGCCGGCGAGGCGCACGCAATTGCCACGGCAAAGCTCGACGGCCAATGGCTGATGCTGGACAATCGCCGCATGGCGATGGTCAGGGACGACGCGGCGCGGAGCTATCAGCCATTGTTCGTGCTCCACCAGGCGGCCGTGCTGAAATATGTCGACGAGCCGGTGCAGGTCTCGATGGCGGCCGCCGAGGCGCGTTAGAATCGGGATGGATTCTTGCCACTCGCACCGGCCCCGGATTAGGCTTGCGCTCCATCCGGGCTACAGACCTTCCACTGCTCGTCCCCACAAACCCATTTCACCGCGCAAGACCAGACGCTAGCATGGCGCTTTCCGTGCGGGGGCGACCTGGAATGCGATTCATCGTGCTGTCTGTGCTTGCGCTGCTGGCATTGCCGACGGTGCCCGCGTCCGCGCAATCTGACCGCGCGATCGCCGACAAGCTGCCACTGTTTGCCAGAAACAACTGCCAGCAGATTCGCGATCCCGGCAATCAATTGTTCTGCGGTGATGCCGCGCTTGCCGCCGCCGCCGAGAAGCTGAGCATCGCGATCGAGGCGCGGCTCGCCCGCCTGCCGGATCGTCTGCCCGCGATCGAGGAGAATGCGATCTGGGTCCGCCAACGCAACCTCAGTTGCGGCATCGTCGGCCAGACCGCGATCCGCCCCGACCAATTCGAGGCGGTCAAGGCGTGCCTGCTCAAGGTCACCGAGGAGCGCGCCGCGATCGTTCGCGATCCGGATTTCGACTGTCTAGCGGCCAACACCGCTGCGGGCGCGGTGATCTGCGCAGACCCTTCGCTGACGCTTGTCGAAACCGAGCTCAATGGCCAGGTGCTCGGCCTGATCGGCAAATTGGACCCGACCGCGGCACGCTTTGCCTTCGCCGAATATGGACGGTGGACGCGCGAGCGCGACCGCAAATGCAATCTGGTCGGCAAGGAGAACGTGCCGCTGCAGGAGCTGGAATCCGCGGAGGACTGTCTCGCCGAACATTTGAAGCGCAAGACCGACGAGATCCGCGCCGCGAAAGGCGATCCCAAGAAGGTGTTCGGCCGGCAGGTCGCGGCCCGCATCCCCGACACCGACGCCGTCGATTTCTGCGCCGCGCGGATTCATGCGGCCAATTCGTGCGGCAACTTCCTGCGCATCAACCGCGTCTATGCGCTCGACAGCCAGGTGACCGACCAGGAGGCGCAGGTCACGGGCGAAATCGAGATGGCCGTGCTCGCTCCCTTCACCGTGTGCAGCAAGGTCGCCTCCATCTGCACCGGCACATGCTGGGACGCCACGACGGGTCGGCCGCAGCAGGGGGCCGGCAACAAGGCGCGCTCAGCCGACGTTTTCAACGTCACGCGCCGACTGAGGATCCAGCGAACCTTCGCCTTCGTCAAAGCCGCCGACGGCTGGCGCTGCCGGGAAGACGAGCTCGCCCCGGTGAACGCGGGCGCGGCGGGCGGGGGATCGTAGGGTTTTGACCCTCGCCCTTCATGGCAGGGCAGTCGCGTATAGTGCGCACGGTGCGGCGACATCGGCACTGGACTCCCTCCCCGCTTGCGGGGGAGGGCCGGGGAGAGGGTGTTTCCGCGTCGGGATTGCGGAAAGTTTCCCTGCGTGGCGAGAGCCCTCACCCGCCGCGCTCTGCGAGTGCGTCGGCCTCTCCCGCAAGCGGGAGAGGCCGACGCAAGCATCAGAACATCAGATTGTCCTTCACCAGCACCCAGCGGCCGCCCTTGACCTGCTGCACCTGGGTGATGGTGTTGGCGAGGTGGTCGGTCTTGGAGAACTTGGTGGGGGGCGAGTTGAAGATGTCGAGGAATTTCTCGCCCGACTCGAGCGCATCGAGCATCTTCTGCCCGGTGAGATCCTTGCCTGCCTTGTTCGCGTAGAACGCAAACGTCATCATGGCATTGTAGCCGATGATGGCCTGCGTGTTGGCGTCGGCGTTGAACATCTTCTTGTAGTTGACGAGCCAATCCTTCACCTTGCCCTTGGCGGTGTCCTCATAAGGAATCTCGAAGCCGCTGGCGGCATAGAGCCCTTCGACCGCCTCCTTGCCCAGCGCAGGAACCTCCATCACGTTCGTGGGGGTGGCCCCGAGGAAGGTGACGTCCCAGCCGAGCTTCTTGGCTTCTGTCATCGCCCCGATGGTCTCGCGCAGCACGGTGCCGAGCACGACGAGGTCGCAGCCATCCGACTTCATCTTGGCGATCTGCGCGCTGAAATCGGAGGCGCCGCGCTTGTAGCTCGTGATCGAGGCTGGCTGCGCCTTCATGGCGGTGAGCTGCTGATTGAAGCCATCGAGCACGTTCTTACCGTACTCGTCGTCCTGATGCATGATGCAGGGCTTCTTGAAGCCCTTCCACTCGATCATGTATTTCACCGCAGCCCGCGTGCTCTCGACGTAGGGAAGCAGATTGTTGAACTTCAAACGCTCCTGCGGCTTGGCCGGATCGAACTTGAAGGTGAACTCGGCCGCCGTCAGCGGGAAGAGCTGCAGGACACCGGCATCGAACAGGATGTCTTGCGCGGCGAGCACCGTCGGCGATCCCATCGGCCCCACCATCGCGAAGATCTTGTCGCGCTCGATCAGCTTCTGCGAGGCCAGCACGGCCTTTTTCGGATCATAGCCGCTGTCTTCGACGACCAGCCGGATCTTGCGTCCGTGAATCCCTCCGGACGCATTGATCTCTTCCGCCGCCATCTTCATGCCGTTCGCAACCGGAACGCCCCACCCTTTGATCGGACCCGACAGATCCTGATGTGTGCCGATGACGATCTCGGTTGCCGAGATGCCCTCGTTGGTGACCTTGGTTTGCGCCGCAGCCGGCAGATACGTGAGCACGACTGCGCTCACCGCAAGGCCGAACGCCTTGAACGATTTCGACATTGACGTCTCCTCTCCCTGGCCAGTGTTGCGCGAAGGGCGTGGCCATCGCTCCCTCGCTGATTTCGGCGTCGCCTGGCTCCCGGCCAGGCGCCTCACGCCACCGCACGCTCGCGATACATCGCCTCGATTTCGGCGGCATAGCGCTTGTTCACGAAGCCGCGTTTCAGCTTCATGGTCGGCGTCAGCTCCTCGTCCTCGGGCGTGAGCTGGCGCTCGATCAGGTAGAACCTCTTGATTGTCTCGACGCGGGCAAAATTGCCGTTGACGTGTTCGATCTCGCGCCCGATCAGGTCCTGGATCTCCTTCGCCCGGCACAGGCTGGCATAATTGGTGAAGGGGATGTCGTGATCCTGGGCGAACTTCTCGACATTCTCCTGGTCGATCATCACGAGGCAGGTGAGATAGGGCCGCTTGTCGCCGATCACGACCGCGTCCGAGATGTACGGCGAAAACTTGAGCTGATTCTCGATCTCGGACGGCGTGATGTTCTTGCCGCCGGAGGTAATGATGATGTCCTTCATCCGGTCGGTGATGCGGACGAAGCCCTCATTGTCGATGGTGCCGACGTCGCCGGTGTGCAGCCAGCCGCGGGAATCGATCGTCTCCGCGGTCTTCTCCGGCTGGTTCAGGTAGCCCATGAACAGGAAGTCGCCCTTGATCAGGATCTCGCCGTCGGGCGACAGCGCGACTTCGCCCCAGGGCACCGCGGTGCCGACCGAGCCGAGCTTGATCCTGTCCGCGGGCATCATGGTTGCGACCCCGCAATTCTCGGTCTGGCCGTAGACCTCGTGCATGTCGATGCCGAGCGCCAGATACCAGCGGATCAACTCCGGTGCGATCGGGGCTGCGCCGGTGAACGCGATGCGGCAGCGGTCGAGCCCGATCATGCGGCGGATGTTGCGGAACGCGACCAGATAGGCGATGCGGTTGGCGATGCGCAAGCCTAGCGGCACCGCCCTGCCCTCGAGCCGGCAATCGACCATGCGGTAGCCGATGCCGATGGCGCTGCGATACACCCATTGCTGCAGCGGCGTCGCATCCTTCAGTGCGATGGTGATGGCGGAATAGAACTTCTCCCAGACGCGCGGCACCGCCAGAAAGGCGGTCGGCTGCACCTCGCGCAGGTTGTCCGGCACGGTTTCCGTGCTTTCGGCAAAGTTCATCACCGAGCCGAGCGCGACCGAGATGTAGTAGCCGCCGATGCGCTCAGCGACGTGGCAGAGCGGCAGGAAGACCAGCCGGTCCTCGTCCTCTCGCGCGGGAATGAAGTCGTTGGCGTGCCGCATCTGGTGGGTGACGCTGCGATTGGCGTGCATCGCGCCCTTGGGCGGACCGGTGGTGCCGGACGTATAGACGAGGATCGCGAGATCGCCGGCGCTGCGACTGTTGATCATCTCCTGCCACAGCGCCTCGCGGCCGACCATGTGGTTGCGGCCGAGGGCGCGAAACTCGTCGAGCGACATCACCATGTCGTCGGAGAAACCGCTGAGGCCCTCCATGTCGAACACGATGATCTTCTGCAAGCTCGGGCACCGCGCGCGGCAGGTGAGAATCTTGTCGAGCTGCTCCTCGTCCTCGGCGAAGATCACCTTCGTGGCGGAGTCGTTGACGAGATATTCGACCTGGGACGAAGAATCGGTCGGATAGATTCCGCTAGAGACGCCGCCGGCGCACAATATGCCCATGTCGGCGTAAACCCATTCGGGCACGGCATTGGCGACGATGGAGGCGACGTCGCCGGGCATGAAGCCGACGGCGCGGAGCGCGTAGGCGACCTCCTTGGAGATCTCCAGCCATTCTCGCCAGCTGGTCGGCTGCCAGATACCGAACTTCTTCTCGCGAATCGCCGGCCTGTCGCCCCGCGTCTCGGCGGCGCGCAAGAAGCTCTTCGCGATCGTATCAGCGACCGTCAGCACCGCCGGTCCGGCCATGCGCCTCTCCTCCTTGTCGCCCTCCCTCCGCTGCCTGCCTTGCCGGCCGGTCTTTGCTTCACGTTGGGCAAGCTCATCTTACTGCCAGCTCGTCCTTACCGCCACGTCTTCTTCTTTTTCCAGCGCCGCTCGCCGCGCGCGCCGACTTCCTTGGCGCCAAGGTAGAATTCCTGGATGTCCTGGGAATGCATCAAGCGGTCGCAGGTATCGTTCATCACGATACGGCCGATCTCCAGCACATAGCCGTAATGGGCGGTTTCCAGCGCCACCTTGGCGTTCTGCTCGACCAGGAGGATCGACATGCCCTGCTCCTCATTGACCCGGCGGATGATGGTGAAGATCTCCTTCACCAGCAGCGGCGACAGGCCGAGCGAGGGCTCGTCGAGCAAGAGCAGCGTCGGCCGGTTCATCAGCGCGCGCCCGATCGCGAGCATCTGCTGCTCGCCGCCGGAGAGCTGGCCCGCCGGCTGGTTGATGCGCTCCTTCAGGCGCGGGAAATAGCCGTAGACGCGCTCCATATCCTCCGCGACGCCGTCCCGATCCTTGCGCGGATAGGCACCCATCATCAGATTCTCGCGTACCGAAAGGAACGGGAACACCTCGCGCCCTTCCGGCACATGGCTGAGGCCGAGCCGCACGATCCGGTCGGCCTCCATGCGCTGGATCGGCTTGCCCATGAACTCGATCGCGCCCTTCTGCGGATCGAGAATGCCGGAGATGGTCTTCAGCACGGTGGTCTTGCCGGCCCCGTTGGCTCCGAGCAGCGTGACGATGCGGCCGCGCGGCACCTCCAGCGAGATGCCGCGGATCGCCATGATCGGCCCGTAATAGCTCTCGATGTTGGAGAGCTTGAGGATGATATCCCGGGGCGCGGCGGCATTCATCGGCTCAGGCTCCCAGATACGCGGCGACGACGTCGGGGTGCTGCTGCACTTCGGCGGGCGAGCCCATCGCCAGCACCCTTCCATAGTTCAGTGCGATGACGCGATCGGAGACCCGGTTGACCAGCGACATGTCGTGCTCGACCATCAGCACCGTGATGCCCAGCTCGGTCCTCATGTCTCGAATCCAGAACGACATGTCGCCGGTCTCCTCCACATTGAGACCCGAGGACGGCTCGTCCAGCAGGATCAGCTTCGGCTCCGAGCACAGCGCGCGCGCCAGCTCGATCACCTTGCGCACGCCGTAGGGCAGGCCCGAGATCAGCTTGTCGCGATAGGGTTCGAGGTCGAGGAATTCGATGACCTGCTCGACCCGGCGGCGGTGCACCTTCTCGTTGGCCCGCACGCTCGGCAGGAACAAGAGCTCCTGCCAGAGCTGCGTGGTCGAATGACGATGGCGGCCGACCAGAAGATTCGACAGCACGGTCGCGTTCTCGAACAGCTCGATGTTCTGGAAGGTGCGGGCGATGCCGAGCTTGGCGATGTCGTAGGGCGGCTGCTCGGTGATGTCTTGGTCCTCGAAGAAGATGCGGCCCGAGGTCGGCCGGTAGATCCGCGAGATCAGGTTGAAGATCGAGCTCTTGCCGGCGCCGTTCGGCCCGATGATCGAGAGGATCTCGCCCTTCTCCACCGCGAACGAGACCGCATCGACCGCCTTGAGGCCGCCGAAATGCAGCGACAGGTTCTCGGCGCGGAAATAGCTCATCGGTTGCGCTCCGACTTCACGTAGATCTTCTGCCGCTTGAAGGTGGCGCGCTTGTAGAGCGGGAACAGCTGGAAGAAGAGCTTGATCTTGAGCCAACGGCCGTAGAGCCCGAGCGGTTCGAACAGCACGAACAGCACGATGATGATGCCGTAGATCGCGCCCTTCAGCCCGTTGAGCGAGGCGAAGGCCGCGACCTTCGCCTCGATGTTGCCCGCAGTCGCCGTGCCGGCCCCGAACGCCGCAGCAATGCCAGCGATGATGCCGGGCATGTCGTCCTTCAGATAGGTGAGGAACGGATCGATCATCACGATGAAGATTGCGCCGAGCACGGCGCCGTGCAGGCTGAAGGTGCCGCCGATCAGGATCACGATGATGAACTCGATCGAGAGCTGAAGCGTGAACATCTCCGGCGAGATGAAGGAGAGTTTGTGCGCGAAGAGGACGCCGGCAAAGCCGGTGATCGCAGCCGAGATCGCGAACGACTTCACCTTGTACAGCGCGACATTGACGCCCATGCTGCGCGCCGCCGTCTCGGAATCGCGGATCGCAACGAAGGCGCGGCCGGTCGGCGAACGCAGCAGATTGAGCGTGCCGACGATGGTCAGCACCAGCACGGCAAGGCAGAGGTAATAGAAGGTCGGGCTGTCACGCGGCACGGCGATGCCGAGCAGCGACAGCGTCTTGACCCGCATGCCCTCGTTGCCGTGGGTCACGCTCTCCCACCGCGCCAGGATTTCCTCCACGATCAGGGCAAACGAGATGGTGGCGATGACGAGATAGATGCCGGTGAGGCGCAGCGCCGGAAAGCCGACCATCGCCCCGATGATGCCGGTCAACAGCCCGGCGGCGAGGAAGTAAACGGGGAACGGCACGTTGTACTTCTGCAAGTACGCCGCCGTGTAGGCGCCGATCGCGAGGAACGCCGCGTGCCCGAGCGAGGCCTGGCCGGTGAAGCCGGTCAGAATCAGCAGCGCCACGCCGACGATCGCATAGATGCAGACGAAGACGAGCTGGCTCATCAGATAGCTAGAGAGCACGTGGGGAGCGATCAGCAGCAGCGCGAGCAGGACGCCGTAGGTGACGACGTAGCCCGAATGCGGGAACAGCTTGATGTCGTCCTCGTAGTCGGTCTTGAACAGGAAGCGCATGACGTTCAGACCTTCTTGCGGACGTGGAGGCCGAACAGGCCTTCGGGCTTCAGTAGCAGCACGGTCAGCAGCACGAGGTAGGGCGCGACGTCCTTCCAGCCCTCGGGCAGGTAAAAGCCGGCCATGCTCTCGATCACACCGATCAGGACGCCGCCGACCACGGCGCCCGGGATCGAGCCGAAACCGCCGAGCACGGCGGCGGGAAATGCCTTCAGGCCGAGCACGAGGCCGACATTGGAATGGATGAAGGTGATCGGCGCCAGCAGCACGCCGGCGCAGGTCGCAACCGCCGCGCTGATCGCCCAGACGACCGACACCACCCGCTTGACCGGAATGCCCATGTAATAGGCTGCCAGCATGTTCTCGGAGCTGGCGCGCATCGCGGTGCCGAGCGTGGTCTTGTTGAAGAACAGCCAGAGCAGCGTGCACAGGATCATCGTCGCTGCGATCACCGAGAGCTTGTCGTAGGCGAGCACCAGCGAACCCATGCGCAGCACGCCCTGGCTGAACGGCGTCTCGATCTTCAGGTCGTCGGTGCCCCAGATCATGCCGGCGACCGAGCGCAGGAAATAGCCGAGACCGATCGTGACCATGATAATGGAGAACTGGGGATAGCCGAGGATCGGCCGCACCACCACGCGCTCGGCCAGCATGCCGAACAGCGCCATGGCAGCGACGGCACCGGCGAAGCCGAGCCAGTAGTTCAGGCCCATCATGCCGATGAAGGTGAAGGCGAAGAAGCCGCCCAGCATCATCAGATCGCCTTGGGCAAAATTGACGACTTCGGTGGCCTTGTAGACGAGCACGAAGCCGAGCGCGATCAGGCCGTAGACGCAGCCGAGCGCAACACCGCTGACCAGCTGCTGAACGAAATCCAGCATTGACGCGCGTCCTCCCCGATGCAACCGGCGTTCTTCGAGGCCGCCTTGCCGCATCTTGTGTCCAGTCGCTACGCAGTCGTTTCGCCGCGTTCGCGCCATTTGTCCGGAATCAATTCAGCCTGAACGCCCGCGCGCTGTCAACAAACGGTGACTTGTCGGGATGCCTTGCCTTTAGTCCAATCCGGTTGGCGGAATTTGCCGCAGTGCGATTCACGGTGCCGAAACATCTTCGGGTCATGGTCGCGGGCGATGCAAACCGGATGGTGTGGCCGTTATGAAGCCGGACAACTCGGCCCTGGAAGTCCTGGGGTTAACGAAGCGTTTTGACCGTCTGGCGGTCGACAGCCTCGATCTCACCATTCACGCCGGCGAATTCTACGCGCTGGTCGGCCCCAATGGCGCCGGCAAGACCACCACTTTACGCATGGTTGCGGGCCTGCTCAGGCCGGATGCCGGCGCCGTCTCGATCTTCGGCATCGATGCCCTCCAAGACCCCGTCGCCGCCAAGCAGGTGATGGCCTGGGTCTCCGACGAGCCCATGATCTACGACAAGCTCACCCCGCTCGAATATCTCGAATTCGTCGCCGGCCTCTGGGGCATCGCGCCGTCGATCGCGCAACAGGCCGCCGAGGAACTGCTCGATTCGCTCGGGCTCGAGGCGCACCGCTACGAGCGCTGCGAGGGCTTTTCCAAGGGCATGCGCCAGAAGGTCGCTCTCGCAGGGGCGCTGGTGCACGATCCCCGCCTCATCATCCTCGATGAGCCGCTGACGGGGCTCGATGCGGTTTCCGCCCGCCATGTGAAGGGCCTCCTCAGCGCGCGTGTCCGCGCCGGCTGCACCGTCATCATGACCACGCATATCCTCGAGGTCGCCGAGCGCATGGCCGACCGCATCGGCGTGATCGCCTCGGGCCGACTCGTCGCGGAGGGCACGCTTACCGAGCTGCGCCAGCAGAACGGCCATGCCGACACCAGCCTGGAAGATCTCTTCATCGCGCTGGTGACGCTTCAGGAAGCGGCATGAGCTCGGCCACCGCGCTGTCCTGGTTTGCCCGCCACGAGCTGAGGCTCGCCTGGCGCGAATGGCTCGCCATGATGACGGGCGGGCGGCGCAAACGGGCGCGCGCGGCAATGATCGGCCTCTTGTGCTTCGCCGCGCTGCTCCACCTGCCGGCCTGGGCGGTGATCGGCCGTTTCGCCGACCTGCAGCTGCCGCTCGACAAGTCTTCGCTGATCGTCATTTCGGCGACGATCTTTCTCGCCTGGACCTTGATGCTGTCGCAGGCGATCGAATCCGTGACGCGGGTATTCTATGCCCGCGCCGATCTCGACCTGATCATGTCCTCGCCGGCGCGGCTCGCCAATCTGTTCTCAGTCCGCATCGCCGCGATCGCGCTGACCGTCACCGTGCTGGCGCTGCTGTTCTCGACGCCCTTCATCGACGCTCTGGTGATCGGCGGCGGGGCGCGCTGGCTCGCAGCCTTCGGCGTCGTCATTGCGATGGGCCTGTCGGCGGCGGCGATCGCGATCGCCGTCACCATTCTCCTGTTCCGGCTGATCGGTCCGGCGCGGACGCGGCTGATCGCCCAGATCCTTGCCGCCATCATCGGCGCGGGCTTCGTGATCGCGCTTCAGGTCGCGGCGATCATGTCCTACGGCACGCTGTCGCGCTTCACCATCCTGACCTCGGGGAGCCTTGCCGCCTACGCGCCCGACGTCGACAGCATCTGGTGGGGGCCGGCGCGGGCAACGATGGGCGACAACGAGGCGCTGGCGCTGCTTCTCGCGCTCGCGCTGGTCATGCTCGGCGGCGTGATGGCGATCTTCTCGCACCGCTTTGCCGACACCGCGATCGATGCGGCGGCCTACGCCACGTCCGGCCGCGTCCGTGCCAAGGAACGCGCGTTCCGCGGCGGATCGCGCCAACAGGCGCTGCGCCGCAAGGAATTCATGCTGCTGTGGCGCGATCCATGGCTGATCTCGCAGACCTTGATGCAACTGCTCTATCTGGTGCCGCCGGCGCTGCTGCTCTGGCGCAATTTTGCCGACAGCTCCACGGCGCTGACGCTGATCACACCCGTCATCGTGATGGCGGCCGGACAGCTCGCCGGCGGGCTCGCCTGGCTGACGATCTCGGGCGAGGACGCGCCCGACCTGGTCGCGACCGCGCCCTTGATGCCGTACGGCATCATCCGTGCCAAGATCGAGGTGGTGCTGATCACGATCGCCGCGATCTTCACTCCGCTGCTCGCGGCGCTGGCCTTTGCCTCGCCCTCCCAGGCCGCGATCAGCGCGGGTGCGATCATCATCAGCGCGGCCTCAGCGACCGCGATCCAGCTCTGGTTCCGGGTGCAGGCCAGGCGCAGCCAATTCCGACGCCGCCAGACGTCCTCGCGGCTGGCGACCTTCGCCGAGGCCTTCTCCTCGATCGGCTGGGCTGCCAGTGCCGCACTGCTGCTCGCCCTGCCCCTGGCCGGCCTCATCAGCGGCCTGATCACCGCAGGCCTCGTCGCGGTCACCTGGAAGTTCAGCCCGAAGCGCGAGCAATAGGTGCGACACTGACGCGCTGTTGATCACACCCCATTGGCGAGGCTCCGCATTGCACGCTAGACTTCGCCGTGAAGTCATCGGGGACGGATCCATGCGGCGACTGGTTTTGGCGGCTATCGCGCTGTTCGGCGCATTCCTAACCCCTGCTCTCGCCCAGCAGCCGCAGCGCAGCGAATGCCTTGCGATGGCCAATGCGGCGCCGCGGGTGATGCCGGTGGCCTTCAGGCAGGCGGCAGCTGCGGCCGAGGTCGAGATCACCTATGCCGGTCACTCCACTTATTTCATCGACACGCCCGCCGGCTTGCGTATCGCCACCGATTATAGCGGCGCCTATCAGGTCGGCCGGCTGCCCGACGTCGTCACCATGAACCGCGCCCACAGCACCCATTACACTCTCTTTCCGGACAAGCGCATTCCCAACGTGCTGCATGGCTGGAGCGAGGACGGCAAGCCGGCGATCATCTCACAGCGCATCAGCGACACCTTCATCCGGAACGTCACGACCGACATCCGCCGCTATTACGGCGACGATGCCGGCAGCGACATGATCCGCGACGGCAATTCCATCTTCATCTTCGAGGCGGCCGGCCTCTGCATCGGCCATCTCGGCCACCTCCATCACAAGCTCGACGACAGTCATTTCGCCCAGATCGGACGGCTCGACATCGTGATGGTGCCGATCGACGGCACCTATACCATGACGCTCGAAGGCATCTCGGACATCACCAAGCGCTTGCGCGCCTCGGTGGTGCTGCCGATGCACCGCTTCGCCACCCCGCTCGACGACTTCATGCGCCGGATCGGCCAGCAGTTCGAGATCGACCGGCGCATCGAGCGCTCGTTCCGGATGTCGCGGGATACGCTGCCGGCGAAGCCCACGGTGATCATCCTCGACGGGGTCTGAGCAGAACCGGAACGCATCACCCGCCAGCGACTTGGTTGCTCCAAGACCCACCTCAGTCGGAGCAATCATGAGCAGACGGTTCCTGATCATCGGCTCGTTTGCGGCCATCTATCTCCTGTGGGGTTCCACGTATTTTGCCATCACGCTGGGCTTGCAATCGATACCGCCGTTTCTGCTGATGGCGGTTCGATCGTTCTGCGGCGGCCTCATCTTGCTCGCCTTCAGCGGCCGGCATGTCGCGAGCGCGTCGAGGCAGACTTGGTTGCAGGCGGGCCTGTGCGGGCTGCTTTTCTTCGTCGGCTGCCACGGCGTTCTCGCCTTCGCACAACAATCGGTTCCCTCCGGCGTGGCCGCCGTCGTGCTCGCCACGATTCCATTCTGGATCCTGCTGGCGGACACGCTCTTTCCGGGCGATCAGCGCCCGCGGCCGATCGCGCTGCTCGCGCTCGTGCCGGGCTTCGTCGGCGTCGGGCTCGTGGCATGGCAGAACGCCGAGCAGGCCGGCATCAGCATGCTTCCGATCGTCTGGCTGCTCGCTGCGGCGCTGTCGTGGTCGATCGGCACCGTGCTGTCGCGCGGCATGTCGCATCAAGCATCCGCTGTCGCGCTGTCGGGCATGCAGCTATCGATCGGGGGCGCCGTGTTGTTCGCGATCAGCTGGCTGACGGGCGAACTGGAGAGTTTTAGACCGAGCGAGGTCTCGATGACGTCCGTTGCAGCAGCGACTTGGCTGATCGTCTCCGGCAGCGTGATCGGATTCGTGGCCTATAATTGGCTGCTCGAGAATGTCTCGACCTCCCTGGTCTCGACCTACACTTTCGTCAATCCGGTCATCGCGGTGCTGCTCGGCACCCTCGTGCTCGGAGAGCCGTTCTCTCGCATGATGCTGCTGGGCGCGGGTCTCGTCATTGTCGCCGTTGTCGCCATCTGGCGTGCTGAGAGCTCGAGGAATCGGTCGACGCACGCGAAGGCCGACCGTCCGATGAGACATCTGTCGCTGCGCAAGACCTGACGATCGACGGCAATTTTCTCCAAGTCGCCCAGGACTCATCCGTGCTGAATCGTCCGCAGCAGGAGAGCAACATGAACGACTTTGCGAGACTTCTTCACGCCAGCGCACCGCATCCCGAGCACGCAGCTGCGCTCCGGCTCTACGGCCGTTTCGTTGGCGACTGGGACGCCGAGATCACCGCCTTTGGACCGGACGGAACGAGCCACACCGCGCCGGGCGAGATCCATTTCGGCTGGGTCCTGGAAGGCCGTGCCGTGCAGGACGTCTGGATCATTCCCCGGCCGGCGGGCAGCGCCGCCTTTCCGATCGCCGGCAATTGGTACGGCACGACGCTGCGCGTCTACGATCCGGCCATGGATGCATGGCGGATTTCCTGGTTCGATCCGGGCCGCCGCGTGTTCCGGCAGCAGATCGGCCGTCCCCGTGGCGAGGACATCGTGCAGGAAGGCACGACCGAATCCGGCGAACTGACGCGCTGGAGCTTTACCGAGATCACCGGCGACTCCTTCCTCTGGCGTGGGGAGGTCAGGCCGGCCACGGCAGCGGACTGGCGGTTGATGGTTGAAGTGAGAGCGAGACGGCGGACGGGCTGACGAGCATACCGTATTGCTCGCGATGATGGGTGCGGTTGCGCAAGGCGCGCTGCTGCATGCGGAAATGAGGTGCTAGGCTCCCGACACAAAACATCAGGGAGCGAAGGCCGATGGCAGCAAGCGGTGCGCCCGCCAATACGAGCGGGCTGTTCGTCGATCCGCGTGAGGACTGGCTCGCGCTGCATCGGGAGGAGATCATCGATCCCTTGCGACCGATCGTCGATCCCCATCACCATCTGTGGAATCGCGGGCACCGCTATTTGATCGAGGAGATGGCCGCCGATATCGCCTCCGGTCACAACGTCATCGCCACCGTCTATGTCGATTGCCGTTCGATGTACCGGGCGCATGGGCCGGAAGCATTCCGGCCCGTCGGCGAAGTCGAGTTCGCCAACGGCGTCGCCGCGATGAGCGCGAGCGGTGCTTACGGCAAAGCCGCGATCTGCGCCGGCATCGTCAGCCATGCCAATCTGCTGCTCGGCGACGCCGCAAAGGGCGTGCTGGAAGCCGAGATCGCCGCAGGCAACGGCCGCTTTCGCGGCATCAGGCATTCCTCGGCCTGGGACGAAGATCCTGTCGTCGCCGGCATGTATGCGAACAGACCGAAGGGATTGTTGCAGGATCCGACCTTCCGCAAGGGCTTTGCCTGCCTCGCGCCCCTCAAACTCAGCTTCGATGCCTGGCTGCTCCATCCGCAGATCGGCGAGCTCACGGCGCTGGCGCGCGCCTTCCCCGACACCAGGATCGTGCTCGACCATTGCGGCGGCCCGGTCGGAACCGGCCGTTTCGCGGGCCGGCGCGAGGAGGTGTTTGCGCAATGGCGCGCCTCGATCCGGGAGATCGCGACATGCGAGAACGTGGTGGTGAAGCTCGGTGGTCTCGCGATGTGCCTGCTTGGTTACGACTTCCATTTGCGCGAGAGGCCGCCGACATCCGGGGAGCTTGCCGCGGCCTGGCAGCCCTATGTCGAGACCTGCATCGAGGCGTTCGGCGCGAAGCGCGCGATGTTCGAGAGCAATTTCCCACCGGACAAGGGCCAGTGCAGCTATCAGGTGATCTTCAACGCCTTCAAGCGTATCGCCTCAAAGCTGAGCGAGGCCGACAAGACGGCGTTGTTCTCGCAGACCGCGATCGACGTCTACCGGCTCGAGCTGCCGTCATGATGAAAAGAGGGGCCGGGACCTTGATCCCGACCCCTCTTCGTCGTGGTCGCTGGGAAGCGTTCTTGAAACCCTGGTGTCCGCTTAGCCGGCGCCCATCAGCGAGGCCGGACGGCGCTCGCCGGTGGAGGCGAACATCTTCTTCAGCTTGTTGACGACGCGGATCAGGAAACCGATGATCACCGGATTGGTCTTGCGGCAGAAGGCGATCTTCTTGACGTGGCCTTCGACATGCCATTTGGCATGCGCGCCGTCGCGGAAGAAAATGACGTCGCCGGGGCCGTAGCGCTTGGGCGGCATGCCGTCGCTCTCGAGCACGATCGATCCTTCCATGATCATGATCGTCTCGTCGATGTCGTAGTACCAGTTGAAGCGGCCTTCGGTGCAGTGCCAGATGATCGTCTGCGCGGTGCCGTCGGCGCTGGTCGACAGGACGCGGGAGCGGGATACCGGATTGCCCTCGATGATCCAGGACGGTTCGATCGGCCGCAGCTCGAGGTCCACATTGCAACTACCGATTTCAATCAATGTGCGCGACATCTGCTTCCCCAGAAGATATAAATATGAATGGCCGGGTCTCGGCCCGGATTGCTTCGAAAGAAGTTGGGACGCTAGTAGGCTGCTTTTAATTCTTTCTTACATGGCACTCGACAATCAGCCCCGAGTTGCGGGTGCGATACGGTTAACGTCACGATTTCCTCTGCGAATTCGCACACATGAACCTAGCTTGTCCGGGGTGCGACAAAGTGCGCGAAGACTTGGGAAGGAGCCGCACCGATGCCCCTCACGCCGGAGATTCTGACAGCCAACAGCGAGGTCGTCGCCAGGCTCCGCAGTCTCGACGTCTCCTTCGAACCGGACGAGGAGCCCTGGTTCACCATCGACGGCATCGAAAGCCCGCAGCAGATCGGTAGTGACGGCTCCGGCAGCGCGTTCGTGCTGCTGCCGTCGCAGAATGTGCTCTATGTCTCGTCGGAGGGCCGCGCGAGCATCATCGCGGAAAGTTTCGATGCATTGATCCAGCTTGTCGTTGCCCGTCCCTACTGGCGCGACATCCTCAAATTCTCCGGGGGCGGCGACCTTGCAGAGATGCGCCGCGCGGCGGATGCGCTGGAAGCAAGGCTCCAAGACGAGGATGACGTCAGCGAGGCCCGCGAACAGATCCGCGGCGCGCTCGCGCTGGCGGAGGAGGGCGATCCGGTTGGCGCGCTCTACGAGGCGGTGGCGGCGTCCGACGCGATCGTGCGGGCCACCGACGGCTGCCCGTTCACGACGCTGTTCAACCGCTTCAGCATCGACAATAGCCCGACCCTGCGCAACGCCGCGGCGTGAGGGGGAAGATTGTCGCGAAGACGTTCACCTCTCCCCAGCGGGGAGAGGTTGACCACGTCCTGGGCTGCATATTGGACCAAAATCTAGATTACGACTTCGCCCATTCGCCCTTGCGGAAGACGGGCACCTTGCTGCCGTCGGCCAAGATGCCGTCGATGTCGGTCTCGGCCGAGCCGATCATCCAATCAATATGGATCAGGCTCTGATTGCCGCCTTGCGCCGCGATCTGCTGCGGCGAGAGCTGGGCACCGTTGACGAAGCATTTCGAATAGCACTGGCCGAGCGCGATGTGCGAGGCCGCGTTCTCGTCGAACAGCGTGTTGTAGAACAACAGCCCGCTTTGCGAGATCGGCGAGGAATGCGGCACCAAGGCCACTTCGCCGAGGCGCCGCGCGCCCTCGTCGGTATCGAGCACCTTGTTCAGCACCTCGGCGCCCCGTGAGGCCTTGGCGTCGACGATCTTGCCGTCCTCGAAGCGCACCGCGATGTTGTCGATCAGCGTGCCCTGGTAGGATAGCGGCTTCGAGCTCACGACGTGGCCGTAGACGCGGCGGCAATGCGGCGTGGTGAAGACCTCTTCGGTCGGGATATTGGCGTTGCAGCTGATGCCGTTCTTGGACAGCGAGGCGCCGCCTTCCCATTCGTGGCCGTCGGCAAGGCCGATGGTGAGGTCGGTGCCGGGACCCGAGTATTGCAGCGCGCGGAAGCGCTGGCCGTTGAGCCAGTTGGTGCGCTCGCGCAGCACCGCATTGTGGCTCGCCCAATTGCTGATCGCGTCCTCGCGATCGACCCGGGACGCGGCGAAAATCGCATCCGCGAGCTTGCCGATCGCGACGTCTTCCGGATCGTTCGGGAACACCTGCTTGGCCCAGGACGGGCTCGGATAGGCGATAATATTCCAGTTGGTGTCGAAATTGACGATCTTCTCCAGCGCAGGCTGATAGGCCATCGAATTGGCCTTGCTGGCGCGCGCCACCTTGGAAGGATCCTCGCCGGACAGCAACATTGGGTTGTCGCCGACAATGGCGAGCCGTGCGGTGTTGTCGGAGAACGCCTTGGCCATGCCCTCGTAGAGCCAGCCGGCGGCACGATCGAAACTGTTGTCGTGGCCGTGGCGGTAGCGCGCCAGCGTCATCTCCTCGTCAGACAAGATCGGCGTCACGAGGCCGGCGCCGGCCTTGTAGGCATGCACGGCGATCCGCCGTACCAGCGGCAGCGCAATCGCGGGCGCCGTCAGAAGCAGATCCTGTCCCGGCCGCAAGCCCAGGCCCACCTTCACCGCCACCTCGGCCAGCCGGTCGAGCTTCGCCGGATCAATGGGGGTGGAAGTATTGCGTTGATCAGTCATGCCGGGCCCTCTGCCGAAAGTCGCTCGCTCAATTTAAGTCTAGCATCGCGAGACACAAGTATGCGAGCGTCTTGCGGCCTTGGAAAGATACGCAGTTTCACGCATTTTGGTTTTCAACGCGTTGCCGATGCCAGCACCCGGTCGACCATGGCGGGCGCAAGCCCGAGGTAATTTTTCGGTGAAGTGAGCGCCTCGATTGTGGCACGATCGATACGGCTCAATATCCGTGAATCTGCGGATAGCGCGTCTGCAAGGCTCATTCCCTTCTCGTTGGCCTGACGGCAGGCGTCGTAGACGACGTCGTGCGCCTCCTGCCGGCCGATCTGCGGGGCGAGGCCCATCATGACCGCTTCGGCCACGATCAGGCCGCGGCTGATGGCGAGATTGTCGTTCATCTTCGCCTCGTCCACGATGAGGCCCGCGAGCGCGAACTTCGCCTGGTGCAGCGCGCCGGCGGCCAGCACGAAGCTCTCGGGAATCGCTATCCATTCCGCGTGCCAGGGGCCCGTGGCACGCTCGAAATCCTGCACCATGGCGTCGAGCATCAGGCCGGCGTGCTGGCGCACCGCCTTGGAGGCCGCAAGCATCAGCTCCGAGGAGATCGGGTTGCGCTTCTGCGGCATGGTCGAGGAGGCGCCGCGCCCCTTGACGAAGGGCTCGTAGACTTCGGCGAACTCGGTCGAGGCCATGATCATGATGTCGAGCGCGATCTTGCCGAGAGAGCCGGTGACGAGAGCAAGGAAGTTCACGGCTTCGGCAAAGCCGTCGCGCGCGACGTGCCAAGTCGAGGCGGGGACGCCGAGCTTCAGCTCGGCACAGAGCGCCTCCTGCACCTCGAACCCCTTGTCACCGAGCGAAGCCAGCGTACCGGCCGCACCGGCGAACTGGCCGACCAGCACGCGCGGCTTCAGCTGCGCCAGCCGCTCGGCGTGGCGGTCGAACATCGCGAGCCAGATCGCGGTCTTGTAGCCGAAGGTCACCGGCAGCGCCTGCTGCAGATGGGTGCGACCCGCCATCGCAGTGTCGCGATGGCGCTTCGACAGATCGGCGAGGATCTTGCGCAGCTCGGCGATGTCGCGTTCGACGATCTCGAGCGCGGCGCGCAGTTGCAGCACCACGGCGGTGTCCATGATGTCCTGCGTGGTGGCGCCCCAATGCACGTAGCGGCCGGCGTCGCCGCATTGCTTCACCATTTGGTGCACCAAAGGCAGGATCGGGTAGCCGACGACATCGGTCTCCTGCCTGAGCAGATCGAAATCCAGCGCGGCAACGTCGGTCCGCGCCGCGATCGCTGCGGCCGCCTCCTGCGGGATCACACCGCACTTCGCCTCCGCCTTCGCCAGCGCCACCTCGACCTCGGCATAGCGTGCGACCGTCGCGACGTCCGAGAACACCTCGCGCATCTCAGGCGTGCCGAAGGCGTCGCGAAACAGCAGGGAGTCGAGCACAGTGGTGGCGGCGGGGAAAGCAGGCATGGGAGATTCTTTATGATTAGTGTTTGTGTGGGCGACAGCTTACGCAGGCCGCGCTGCTCGGCAATGGACATTCGCAGTTTCGCCACACATTCGTCCTGCCCGGCAAGCGCGCGCCATCGCCCGTCATCGGGAGTGCCAGAGCGAAGCGGAGCCTCGGAGGCTGCTTCACAGCCTGCGTCTCGCACCTCAACATGGCGGGTTGATTGCGGCGCGAGATCTCGGCGGCTCCCGACCGTAACATTCTAGCTGCGGATGTATTTCCCTCGCAAAACCACATGGCTGCCATCACGCGATTGCGATGAACCAAACGCTCCCTTCGGCCGACACACGATCTTTCGACCCAAATTTCATTTTGTTTGTTTGCCCGATTTCGCAATGAGGCCCGAGTTTTCGACGTGCAGTTTCTGTTCCGGGACCACCTTCTCGATACCGACCGGCGCGAGCTGAGCCGCGAGCAGGTTCCTATTGCCGTGGAGCCGCAGGTTTTCGACCTCGTCGTCCTCCTCATGCAGAACCGCGACCGGGTCGTCAGCAAGGACGAGCTGATCGACAAGATCTGGCACGGGCGCAGCGTCTCCGAATCCACCCTGACCAGCCGGATCAACGCCGCGCGCAAGGCGATCGGCGACGATGGCGCGAGCCAGTCGCTGATCCGCACCATCACCCGCAAGGGTTTTCGCTTCGTCGGCGACGTCCAGGCACAGATCGGCGCGGTCGCGCCGGAGCCGGTCCGGATCGCCCCGTCCCAGTCAACCTTCGCGCTGCCGGAGCGGCCCGCGATCGCCGTGCTGCCCTTCACCAATATGAGCGGCGAGGTCGAGCAGGATTATTTCTCCGACGGTATCAGCGAGGACATCATCACGGCGCTGTCGAAGCTGCGCTGGTTCTTCGTCATCGCGCGCAACTCCTCCTTCGTCTACAAGGGCCGAGCCGTTCACATCCGCGAGGTCGCGCGGGAGCTCGGGGTGCGCTACGTGGTCGAGGGCAGCGTGCGGCGGAGCGGCGAACGGGTGCGCATCTCGGCCCAGCTCAACGACGTCTCAACCGGCAGCCATCTCTGGGCCGAACGCTACGACCGCGAGCTCGCCGACATCTTCGCCGTGCAGGACGAGATCACGGAAGCGATCGTCGCCGCCATTGAGCCGCAGCTCTATGCCGCCGAAAGCTTCCGGGCCCAGCAGAAGCCACCGGGCAGCCTGGATGCATGGGACCTCGTGATGCGAGCGCTGTCGCATTATTGGCGCATCACCCGCGAGGACAATGCCGCCGCGCAAAAGCTGCTGGAAGAAGCCGTCGCGGTCGATCCCGCCTATGGCAAGGCGCTCGGCCTGCTCGCGACCAGCCATATCTTCGGCGCGCATATGGGCTGGGCCGACATGGCAGCCACTATGCCGGTCGCCGAGCGTGCGGCGCTCGCAGCGGTGGAGGCCGATCGTGAGGATGCCTGGGCACATCACGGCCTTGCTTACACCTACCTGTTCCGCCGTCGCTTCGACGACGCGCTGGCTGAATTCGAGTTGGCCTTGCGGCTCAATCCGAATTTCGCGATGGCGCATGCCTTCCACGGCGTGACGCTATGCTATGCCGGGCGATGGCAGGACGGCGATGCCGCCGCCCGCCGCGCGCTGCGGCTGAGCCCGCGCGATCCGCTCGCGGCGATCTATTGCGGTGTTGCGGCCTATGCCCGGTTCGTCGGCCGCGACTATGCCGGCGCCGTGCAGATGGCTCGGGAATCGATGCGCCAGCGCGGGGATTTCGTCGGCGCCCACCGCGTGCTGACGGCCGCCGCCGGCATGCTCGGCGAGCCCGCCCTCGCGGCATCCGCCCTGGAAGGCCTGCGCCGCGTCCAGCCCGAGGTCTCGCTTGCCTGGATCACGCGCGAGCTGCCGATGTTGCGGCAGGACGATCGTGCGCACTATCTCGAAGGGCTGCGGCGCGCCGGATTGGCGTAACCGTCGCTGGCGCGATCGCTCCGCTTGATCCCCACGCCAAGTGCTACTCGTCGTCAGGACCGAACAGCTTGATCTGCGGGAAGCCGCCGCGCGGCCGGCCCGCGTAATCGCGCGCATCGGAATCCTCGCGGATGTTCCGGGCGACGTCGTCCCAATCGGTGCGGTCGCGCATGCCGCGCGGCTCGCGGGACTCGTAATATTTTCGGCGCTCGGCCCACCGTTCGCGACGCTCGGCCCGGCGCCGTTCGGACGCGGCGCGCTTCAGATCGGAATCCCTCGCCTTGGCATAGGCGTTGTTCAATGAGGACGACGGCTCGGTCGAGGCCTGCTGCTCGGCAGGCTTTGCGGCCTGTGGCGCAGCGGCGGGCTTGGGTGGCTCCTTGGGCGGCTCGACTGCAGCGGCTTGCGAGGGTTGCGGCGCCGGTGCGGCATCCGCGGGCGTGGTTTGGGTGTCGGGTTTTGCCGCTTCAGGCTTTGCTTCGGCCTGCGCAGGCGCAGCGATCATTGCGCCAAAGGCTTGCGAGCCGGTGAGATAGTTCACGCGCTCGGAGGGAGCGTTGGTGCTCGCCGGCACGGAAGTTGCCGCGCGCTGCGCCATCTTGCTGGTGTCCGGCCCCTGCTTGGACGCAACCGGATTCATGATGTTGCCGGCCACGATGCCGCCACCGAGACCAATGGTGATGGCCGCGATGATGGTTCCTGCACCGACAAAATAGGCTGTCGAGGCGCGCATTCATCCACTCCCTTTCGGAGCGGGCAACGCGCGGGGATTGCGAGATGTTCCTGATAAGCCGCAGCTCCTCGACGAGGAACCGCGTGCGTCAGATCTGCTGCGCGACCTTCTCGAGCCCGATGAGACGGGCGAGCTTGCGCACTTCTTCCTTCTGGTCGTCGCGAAGCTGGAACAACAGCGGCATCGCGGCCGACTTCAGCTGCTGCACCTCGTCGCAATTCGGATCGATCTGCGCGCTGGGCGGCGCATTCGGATTCGAGAGCTTGTTCGCCTGGATCTTGCGGGCGACGTTGCGCAGCGCGGTCTCGACCGAAGGCCAGTAATATTCCTGGGACGAGGAGAGTTTCAGGCGATCCCTGATGCCCGCGATCTGCCCGTCGGACAGCAGCGAATAGGATTTTTGCGGCTGCGGCTTGGCGACGACTTTCGGCTTGGCCGGAACCTCGATGGCCGGAACCTCGGTCGCGGCGGGCGCCTCGTGCGCGCTCGGCTTCGGCATCGGGAAATCGGATGGCGTGGCGGCGGCGAAGGCCTGACGCAGCGGCTCGGCCAGGACCGGTGCCTGCGCCAGCTTGTCGGCGGCGACCTGGACCGGCTCGAATGCGGCCGAGGCCAGCGCGAGCGTCGGAACCAGACGGTCGGCCTTGGTGGCGCGGTTGGTGGCGAGCGGCTTGGCGGGGGGCGTCTCGGCGATCATTTCGGCGCTGACGCTGGGAACGCTGTCGCGGCCGAGGATGGCGGTGGTGGCGGCGCCGAGGACGAGGAAACAGGTCAACGCGACGATGGTGATGGCTTTGGACAAACGTCTCTCCGGGAGCGACCGCTTCACGACTTTGTTAACGTTGCCGGGAAAAAGGGCACGAATTATGGCTTGAGTGTGCCTTCGCTGCGACAATCAATGTGCCAACGGCGACACACCCGAAAATTGTCAAGGAAATCAGGCCGCTGCCGCCAGGTCATAGGCATCCTGGATGTCGGCGACGATCTCCGAGGCTTCCCAGACCGCGCGCGGCTCGACCGATTGCAGCGTCACCGTCCAATTGCCGCCGCGGCGGGTCCGGGGGACGCTGACGACGTCGAAACGGACGTTGCGGCACAGCGGGTGGCGGGCCAGCGCATGGGCGACGCGGACGCGGATCTCGTCCATGGTCGCAGCCGTTTTGCCGTTGAGATAATTGAAGTCCATCGCCTGTCCCTCTCGTCCTGATTGGCGGCCATGAGGGGGATTCTTGGCTGGCGATGGTTAATCTGCCGTTAAGTGTGGTGGGCCGGAGGCATACGGGATTAACCGTGCCCGATGCACTGTGGAGAGGCGACGACGCTACCGCCCGCCCGCCTCGCGATATTCCGCGATGGTCTGCGCAACGAGATCCTCGACCGCGAGCACGTCGGTCACCCCCGATACCGAGTGGCCGGCGCTCCAGATGTCGCGCCAGCGCTTGGGGCGGCTTTCGCGGGCGGCGACGTCGATATCGCTGGCGATATCGATTGCGCCGCGCGTTGGCAGATCGTCGGGATCGAGCCCGGCGGCCGCGATCGACGGCCTCAGCATGCTGGTCTGCAAGCCCGTGAACGCGGTGGTGAGCAAGATGTCGTCGGCGCTGCTCTCGACCAGCATCTGCTTGTGACGCTCGTCCGCTATGCTCTCACGCGTCGCGATGAACTTCGTGCCCATATAGGCGAGATCGCAGCCGAGCACTTCGGCGGCATGCAGCGCGCGGCCGTCGCTGATGCCGCCCGCGAGCACGATGATGCCGTCGTAGAATGCACGGACCGCGCGGACGAAGGCGAACGGGTTGAGCCAGCCGGTCTGGCCGCCGGCACCGGCGGTGAGCAGGACCAGCCCGTCCGCCCCCGCCTCCGCGGCGCGTTCGGCATGGCGGATCGAGGCGACGTCCGCCAGCACCAGCGCACCGGCGTCGTGCAGCGGCTTCAAGACTGGCGTCGGCGAGCCGACCGACGTGATGACGATCTCCGGCTTGTGCCGCAGCAGCACGGCGAGATCCTGCTCCAGCCGCGCGTTGGAGCGGTGCACGATCAGGTTCGGACAAAGCGGCGCGGCCCTGCGGCCGGCCTGATCTTCGTGCCGTCGCAAGCGCGACTCGATCTGGGTCAGCCATTCATCAAGCTGTTCCGCACCACGGCAATTCGCGGTGGGGAAGCTGCCGATCACCCCGTTGCCGCAGGCTGCGACCATGAGCTCGACGCCCGATACCAGAAACATCGGCGCCGCGATCAGCGGCAGGGCGAGTCGATCGCGGAAGCGTTGCAGTCGATCCGATGGCATGCATGCCTCCCTCGCGCGGGCTTTGTGGTTTCCTCCCGCGGCCTCTGTGCTAGCGTCGTCAGCAACATTGGCACGCCACAAGCCGGTGACAAAGCAACGAGGAAACATATGCCTGATCCGCTCCACGCATCATCGCCGGCTTGTGCGCAGACGCTACGGGCGCTGTCGCGCTATCCCGATCGCATCGCTTTCGCCTGGCCCGGGGGATCGCTGAGCTATCGCGGCGCCATCGACCTGATCGGCCGCATCCAGGACGTGTTCATGCGGCTCGGCTTGCAGCCCGGCGCCCGCGTCGCCTTCCTCACCGCGAACCGCGCCAACAGCTGGTGCGCCGGCGTCGCCGCCCAATTGGCCCGGCTCTGCATCACCTGGCTGCATCCTCTGGGATCGCTGGAGGACCAGCTGTTTCAGCTCGAGGATTCCGAGGCCGAGTTGCTGGTGGTGGATGCGGCCGCCTTCCGCGACCGCGGCGGCGAGCTCGCCGCGAAGGCCGGCCGGCTCAAGCGGTCTTCACCATGGGACCGGCCGGCTACGGCGTCGATCTGCTGGCCGCGGTCGAGAGTGCGGGGCACGCCAGCGCACAGTGCCTCGCCGGCTCCGACGATCTCGCCACACTGAACTACACCGGCGGCACCACCGGAAAATCCAAGGGCGCACTGCGCTATCACCGCGAGAATGCCGGCGCCGCCGGCGCGATCCTCGCCGACTTCGAGATCCCCGAGGCTGCGCGCTACCTCACGGTCGCGCCGATCAGCCATGTCGCGGGCACGAAGGTGCTGCCGACCTTGATGCGCGGCGGCACCGTGCACATGCTGAAAGGCTTCGATCCCGAAGCCGTGCTGTCAACGATCGCGCGCGAGCGCATCAACTTCACGCTGTTCGTACCGACCATGATCTATGTGCTGCTCGATCAGCCCATGCTCGGCAAGACCGACCTCTCCTCGCTCGAGCTCGTGCTCTATGGCGCCTCCGCGATGTCGCCGAGCCGGCTGCTGGAGGGCATCGAACGCATCGGCCCTGTGTTCTCGCAGCTCTACGGACAGACCGAATGCTATCCCGTCTCGGTGCTGCGCAAGGCCGACCACGATCCCAAGCGGCCGGAACTGTTCCTGTCCTGCGGCTTCCCGATCGCGGCCTGCGAGGTCAAGATCCTCGACGACAACGATCAGGAGGTGAAGACGGGCGAGGCCGGCGAGATCTGCGTGCGCGCGCCGCATGTGATGGCGGAGTACTGGAAACGGCCAGACATCACCGCCGAGACGCTGAAGAACGGCTGGGTCCACACCGGCGACATCGCGCGTCAGGACGAGCGCGGCTACATGTTCATCCTCGACCGCAAGAAGGACATGATCGTCACCGGCGGCTTCAACATCTTCCCTCGCGAGGTCGAGGACGTGCTGTCGCAACATGCCGACGTCGCCATGGTCGCGGTCGTCGGCATCCCCGACGAGAAATGGGGCGAAGCCGTCACCGCCATCGTCGTCCCGCGCGAAGGGACGAAGCCCGATCCGGACGAGCTGATCAACCTGGTGAAGACGCGGAAGGGCTCGGCGCACGCGCCCAAGCAGATCCAATTCGTCAAGCAACTGCCGATGACCGGCGTCGGCAAGGTCGACAAGAAGGTGCTGCGCGCGGGCTTCTGGAGCGGGCGGGACCGGATGGTGGGGTGAGGTTCCTCACCGCTTCTCGATCACCAAGCTCTGCACCGCGCGGCCGAAATAGCCCTGGCGGTCGGCGAGGCGTGACATCGCAAGGCCCGTGCCGTCGGGGCCGATCCAGGAATCGCCGTCGAGCAAAATCCACTCGCCGACCGGCTGGCGCGCAAAGCTCACGGTGAGGTCGGCGTTGATGTAGGTCCAGGCGCGGAAGTCGAGCGTCGAGGCGGTGCCGTTGGAGAAGTCGGCGGCGACCACGGCGCGCATCGCCTGCGAGACCGCCTCGCCTTCGATCAGCGGATGGTCGACGCGAAACCAGATCGCGCCGGCGCCGGCCTGGCCGAAGCGGCCGCGCGCGGCGCGCATCGACACCGATCGCACGAACGGGCTGGTGGCGGCATGACCGTCCTCGACCAATGAATCCTCCGGCGAGGGCAACGTGACCGGCAGCTCCCCGACCGCGTCCGGCAGCGTCAGGGCCTGGCGCCTGATCTTGAGCACGGTGGCGCCGACCACCTGCACGCCGTCGGCGAGCAGCTTGATCCCGCAGAGCTGGATCTTGCGGCCCTCGCGCAAGACCTCGGTCGCGATCGTGAGCGGTGCCACCGGCACCGGGCGCATCAGGTCGATGGTCACGCGCGCGACATCCATCGGCGCTGGCGTCGGGATGCGCTCAGCCGCCCACGTCACCAGCGACGCCGGTGCCGAGCCATGCTGCATGCGCCGGTCCCAGGGGCCGGCCGCATCGGGGCTGGTGACGACGTTGTTGCCGTCGACACGGTAGATGGCGGTCATGCTGCACTCGATTTAAGAGCGATCACAACGGCGGATCGACTGCTTCGTCGTATTCCTTCTTGAAGCGCGCGATCAGCTCGGCCGCCGGCACGACCTTGTCGATGCTGCCGATGCCCTGGCCGCTTCCCCAGATCTCCTTCCAGGCCTTCGGCTTGGCGCGCTCGCCGGAGGCGTCGGTGCCGAAGTTCATCTTGGAGGGATCGGACGTCGGCAGATTGTCGGGGTCCATGCCCGCGGCCAGGATCGAGGGCTTCAGATAATTGCCGTGCACGCCGGTGAAGAGGTTGGAATAGACGATGTCGTCGGCGCTGGAGCCCGCGATCATCTCCTTGTACTTCTCGACCGCATTGGCCTCCTTGGTCGCGATGAAGGCCGAACCGATATAGGCGAAGTCGGCCCCCAGGATGCGCGCGGCGCGGATCGCCTTGCCGTTGCCGATCGCACCCGACAGCGCGATTGGACCGTCGAACCATTTTCGCGTCTCGGCCACGAAGGCCAGCGGCGAGATGGTGCCGGCGTGGCCGCCGGCGCCGGCCGCGACCAGGATCAGGCCGTCGGCGCCCTTCTCGATCGCCTTGTGCGCGAATTTCTGGTTGATCACGTCGTGGAAGACGATGCCACCCCAGCCGTGCACGGCCTGGTTCAGCTCCTCGCGGGCGCCAAGCGAGGAGATGATCATCGGCACCTTGTACTTGGCGCAGAGCTGCATGTCGTGGTCGAGCCGGTTGTTCGACTTGTGCACGATCTGGTTCACCGCAAACGGCGCCGACGGCCTGTCGGGATGGGCGCGGTCATAGGCCGCGAGCTCTTCGGTGATCCGCGCCAGCCATTCGTCCAGCAGCTCCGGCGGCCGCGCATTCAGCGCCGGAAACGAGCCGACCACACCTGCCTTGCACTGCGCGATCACGAGATCGGGCACCGAGATGATGAAGAGCGGCGAGCCGATCACGGGGATCGACAGACGCCCCTTGAACAAGGCAGGCATGGACATTGCGAAACGATCCTTTGTTGGCGGTCAAATCGAAGGTTGGCCGTCATACCAACAAGGCAATCTTTCCACTGTCAAGTATTGCGTTTTGGCGCCGCAGCGGAGCGGCTGCCGCAATTCCAAGCAGCGGAATTCGCGCTCCCAGGTCTATCCGCCCGTCATTGCGAGCGAAGCGAAGCAATCCAGAAATGTATCCGCGGAGATGGTCTGGATTGCTTCGTCGCAGAGCTCCTCGCAATGACGAGGCGAGAGCGGCGGATGACTGCCCCTACCCGATCAAATCCGGATTGATCAGCCGCTCGAACGAGAACATCTCGTCCCACTTCTCCTGCGTCAGCAGCTTGCGCTCGACCACGACGATCTGGTGCAGCGACTTGCCGCTCTTGTAGCCTTCGCGCGCGATCTCGGCGCATTGCTTGTAGCCGAGCAGCGGCTTCAGCACCGTGACGATGCCGAGCGAGTTCAGCACCATGTTGCGAGTGTGCTCCTCGTTGGCGGTGATGCCGACGACGCAATTCTCGCGCAGGCTGTTGACCGCGCGCTCCATGGTGCGGATCGAGAAGAACAGCGCGAACGAGATAACCGGCTCCATCACGTTGAGCTGGAGCTGGCCGGCGCTTGCCGCCAGCGTCACCGTGGTATCGAGGCCGATGACGAGGAAGCTGGTCTGGTTCACGACTTCGGGAATGACCGGATTGACCTTGCCGGGCATGATCGAGGAGCCCGGCTGAAGCTGCGGCAGGTTGATCTCGTTGAAGCCGGCGCGCGGACCGGAGGCAAGCAGGCGGATGTCGTTGCAGATTTTCGTCAGCTTGCTGGCCGTGCGCTTCAGCACGCCGGAGAGCTGCACATAGGCGCCGGTGTCGGAGGTCGCCTCGACGAGATCGCCGGCGAGGATGAAATCGACGCCGGTGAGCGCGCTGAGGTGCCGGACGGCGAGCTTGGGATAACCGACCGCCGCCGTGACGGAGGTGCCGATCGCGGTGGCGCCGAGATTGATCTCGCGCAGCAGCGCGCGCGCTTCCGAGATGCGGTCGACCTCCTCGCCGATCGTGGTGCCCCAGCCCCGGAATTCGGCGCCGAGCGACATCGGCACCGCGTCCTGCAGATGCGTGCGGCCCATCTTCAGCACCCGGTCGAACTCGCGCCCCTTGGCGAAGAAGGCTTCCTGGAGCTGGCGTAGCGCCGTCATGTAGCTCTCGAGCCGCAGGATCAGGGCGAGCCGAAAGGCCGTCGGGTAGGTGTCGTTGGTGGACTGGCCGTAATTGACATGATCGTTCGGACTGACGTGCTGGTAGTCACCCTTGGCAAAGCCGAGCGATTCCAGCGCGAGGTTTGCGATCACCTCGTTGGCGTTCATGTTGGTCGACGTGCCGGCGCCGCCCTGGATGAAATCGGTGACGAACTGATCCATCATGTCGCCCGCGATGACGCGGTCGCAGCCCAGGATGATGGCGTCCGCGACCTTGGCATCGATCGCGCCGAGGTCGCGATTGGCCATCGCGGCGGCCTTCTTGACGTAACCAAGCGCCTTCACGAAGTAAGGCTCCTGGTTCATCGGAATGCCGGTGATGTGGAAGTTCTCCTTCCCCCGGATCGTCTGGACGCCGTAATAGATGTCGTCGGCGATTTCACGCTGTCCGAGGAAGTCCTGCTCCGTGCGGCTCATGGGCGCTCCTTGGTTCTCGCGCGCCGGCCTTCAGTTCTGGCACAGCGCGCTGGTCACGAAAGTGTCGGTGCGGCAGTCGTCCGGCTTACGTTGCCGGCCCGGGATCAGGACCTTGGCCGAGCATTTTTCCGCGGAGTCGGCGCTCAGGCTCTTGCCCTCCTTGTAGCCCTTGCCCTGGCAGAGCTGGTCGGCCGCCTGCTTGCAGTCGGGCGCGCCGTTCGCAGAGACCGGGCAGATCACGCGCCCTGACACCATGGTCGAGGGCTTGGCCAGCCGCGACAGGTCGTCCATGGTTTCACTGGGGCTTTTGATCGGCGGCAGGATCGAAGGCAGCTTGTCGAACAGCTTGCCCATTTCGTTGATCAGCCCGGGATTTTCCTCGCGCGCCGGCGGCGCCGAGGGAGCGGGCGTCGATGGCGACGGGCCGGCCTGCGCCCCCTGCTGCTGAAGGCCGAGCGCCGGCGGGGCGGATTGCGGCCGGGCCGTCCCTCCGGCAGCGAGCAGCAGCAGCAGTGCTGCCGACATCAGCGTCCCATGCCGTGCCGCCGGATTACCGGATCGAACCATCATGACGACAACCGTAGCCGAAGCCGGCGCGGCGGCAAAGCGCCGCGGCTCTAGATCAGCTTGATGGCGATGACGAAGCCGAGCACCAGCACGATCGCGCCGAGCGCGACCCACAATCCGAGATGCCGCTCGATCCTGACCCGGATCCAGTCGCCATAGCGGTTGAGCAGGATCGCGACGACGAAGAAGCGTCCGCCGCGCGCGACGATCGAGCACAGGATGAACAGGATGATGTTGTAGCCGGCAAAGCCCGAGGTGATGGTGACGAGCTTGTAGGGGATCGGCGTCAGTCCCTTGAGCAGGATGATGACGGCACCCCATTCCGCATAGGAGGCGCGGAAGGCATCGACCTTGTCGGCGAGGCCGTAGACCTGGATCAGCCACTGGCCGACCGAGTCGAACAGCAGCGCGCCGATGGCGTAGCCGACGACGCCGCCGAGGACCGAGGTCACGGTGCAGACCGCGGCGTAGAGCCAGGCGCGCTGCGGACGCGCCAGCGACATCGGAATCAGCATCACATCCGGCGGGACCGGAAAGAAGGAGCTTTCGGCGAAGGAGACGATGCCCATGATCCAGAGCGCGTAGGGCTTGTGGGCGGCGTCGATGCACCAGTCGTAGATACGTTTCAGCATGGCGCCGCGATGAAGCACCATGGGACGAATTTGTCCATCGCCAGTTTTTGAGCGATTTGTGACGTTTCTAGTGGCGCTTGCGCGCGGCGCGGCCGTCAAGCGCGACAATAGGCCGCCGCGAGGCCATGCGCGGTGACGCGACTTTGGGCAATTTCGCCGGCGTCTTCGGCAGTTTCTCGGCAATACCGAGCATGTCCTCCCGCCGCGTCATTTCCCGCCAGACGTCCTCGGGGCGTACTCCGGCCGAAGCCCACAGCACGGTGAGATTGTAGAGCAGGTCGGCGCTTTCCCGGATCACGGCCTCGCTATCGCCATTGACCGCATCGATGACGACCTCGATGGCTTCTTCGGCCAGTTTCTTTGCCATTTTTGAGGGCCCACGCTGAAACAGCCGGGCCGTGCGCGATGTTGCCGGATCAAGGTCTTTGGCCGCGAGCACAGCCAGATATAGCCGCTCAAGCGAATCACTCATGGTACTCAAAACTACTCGAAACAAATGGCCGGCGTGTTAACACGCGGCAATATAAGCAAAAAACAAGCCGCCGCGGCAAGCGCGACGGCCTGTTCGCCGATGACGTATGGCCAATCGGTCAATAGCAGCTGTAACCGGAATAGCCGTGGGCGCAGGGGTTCTTGTAGCCGCCATAGGTGTAGCGGTTGCCCGAGTCGTAATAATAGGAACCATAGCCGGGGCCGCTGTAATAGGCCGGGCCGCCCTCGTAATAGTAAACCGGACCCGGATCATAGGCGTAGGCATTGCGGCTGGCTGCGATCGCAAGGCCCGTCGCGGCCAGGCCGAACATCGCTGCAGCGGCGGCACCGCCACCGCCACCGCCATGCCAATGACGCCCGCCCGCGTAAGAGGCGCTGGGTGCAGCGGCAGTCAGGGCCACCACGGCGGCCGTGGCCAGAACGGCCTTGCGGCCGACGAACTTCGAGAAGCTGTCAAACATGATCTGGACCCTCCTTGGGACCTCGGATTGTGCCTGACGACAGGCTGATGTCTGTCAAACACTCGCCACGTAAGTAGGTTCCCCAACCCCAACACAAGCTGAACGGGGTTGCGTAACGATGCCGCAAGCCCGCTCATCCGCCGTTCATGTTGGCGCGCGCACGCTCATCGCGGGCCGGCGCTGCAAGCGTCACGAAACCATAACAATGCGAGGCCGGCGCGACCGATGTCGGGATTCAGGACGATCGCCCTTCAGTGCCTGTTGGCCCTTGCAATCTCGTTCGCCGTACCGACCGTGCGCGAGGCCATTGCGGCCGGGAGCGGCACGCCCTCGACCGCCATCCACTTCACCTTCGATCGTCCCATCGATGCAAGCATGGCGCCGTTCTTCCTTGCGGCGAAGGACGGCAGGTTCGGCGCCGAGCATCTCAACGTGTCCTTCAACAGCGCGAGCGGATCGCAGGCGGCGCTCGCACGGCTCGCCAAAGGCGACAGCGAGCTCGCGCTCGTCGACATCAACGAGCTGATACGCTTTCGTGACAAGGACGACGCGGCGCCAGTCAAGGCGGTGTTCGTGCTGTTCGACCGCGCGCCTTACGCGATCATCGCGCGCAAAAGCCGCGGCATCCGTCTCCTGCCCGACCTCGACGGCAAGACCGTCGGCGTTGCCGACGGCGATCTGTCGATGCGGCTGTGGCCCGCGCTGGCGCAGCAGAACGGCATCAACGCATCGCACGTGAAATTCCACAAGATCAGTGCCGCGGTGCGCGAGCCGATCCTGTCCGCAGGACAGGTCGATGCCGTCGCCGGCTTCAGCTATCTCTCGGCGGTGAATCTGCGCGATCGCGGCGTGCCCGAAGCCGATCTCGTCGTGCTGCGCTATGCGGACTACGGCTGTGAGTCCTACGGCTTTGCCGTGGTCGCCAACACCGCCTTCGCCACAGCGAAGCCGGATGCCCTGAAAGGCTTCGTCCGCGCCTTGATCGCGGGCATCACCGCGGCGGCCAGGGAGCCGACGCGTGCGGCGGAGGAGGCCGCGAGCCGCATCGAGGACGGCGACCGCAATTTGGAGCTGAAGCGCCTGCACGCGGTCCTTGCCGACAATATCCTGACCGACGAGGTCAAGCGCAACGGCCTCGGCGGCGTCGAGCCGGCGCGCCTGGAACGTTCGATCGATCAGATCGCGCGGGACTTCAAATTCCGCAAACGGCCGACGGCACGCGACGTCTTCGACGACCAGTTCCTGCCGCCGCTGGCGGAGCGGCTGATCAACTGAGCAAAACTGAAAGCTTGCGCTGTATCTCGCGGCGGTCCCTGCTTAGAATGTCGGCTCCGTCGTCACCGAGTCCCCCGCCCGCATGTCCATCCTCCGTCTCTACACCCGCGTTCTCGAGCTGCTCGGCAAGGAGGCGCGGCTGGGCTGGCTGCTCGCGGTCGCCAACCTCCTGCTGGCGGGATCGCAGTTCGCCGAGCCCGTGCTGTTCGGCCGGATCGTCGACGTGCTCTCGGGCAAGACCGTGGCCGGCTCGAACTCGGCCTGGCCGTTCCTTGTCGCCTGGGTCGCGTTCGGACTGTTCACCATCGTCTGCAGCGCGCTGGTGGCCTTGCAGGCCGACCGGCTCTCGCATCGCCAGCGCCAGGCGGTGCTGACCGACTATTTCGAGCACATCCTGCAGCTGCCCTTGACCTTCCACTCCGGCACCCATTCCGGCCGGCTGATGAAGGTCATGCTCAACGGCACGGACGCGCTGTGGCGGCTGTGGCTCGGCTTTTTCCGCGAGCATTTTGCCGCGATCCTTTCGGTCCTGGTACTGCTGCCGTTGTCGCTCTACCTGAACTGGCGGCTGGCGATCCTCTTGTTCGTGCTCTGCATCGTCTTCACAGGCCTGACCACCTTCGTGGTGCGCAGGACCTTCGGCATGCAGATGGCGGTCGAGGAGCACTACAGCGAGCTCTCCGCGCGAGCTTCGGACGCGCTCGGCAACGTCGCGCTGGTGCAGAGCTTCGTGCGCGTCGAATCCGAGGTGAAAGGGCTGCGCTCGGTCGCCGACGAGTTGCTGGCCGCGCAGATGCCGGTGCTGTCGTGGTGGGCGTTGGTCACGGTGATCACGCGCGCCTCCACCACCATCACGGTGCTCGCGATCTTCACCCTCGGCATCGCGCTGCACGACCAGGGCCTGACCTCGGTCGGCGAGATCGTGATGTTCGTGAGCTTCGCGACGCTGCTGATCCAGAAGCTCGAGCAGGTTGTCAGCTTCATCAACAACGTGTTCATGGAAGCTCCGCGGCTGCGCGAGTTCTTCAATGTGCTCGACGCCGTGCCAGCGGTGCACGACCGGCCCGACGCTATCGATGCCGGCAGGCTGTCGGGCCTCGTCGAGTTCAACGACGTCACGTTCTCCTATGACGGCAAGCGTCCGGCGATCGAGGACCTCACCTTCACCGCGCTGCCGGGCCAGACCATTGCGCTGGTCGGCCCGACCGGGGCCGGCAAGTCCACCGCGATTGCACTCCTGCACCGCGCCTTCGATCCGCAATCCGGCGTCATCAAGATCGACGGCATGGACGTGCGCGGCGTCACGCTGACCTCACTGCGGCGGAACATCGGCGTCGTGTTCCAGGAAGCGCTGCTGTTCAACCGCTCGATCGCGGAGAACTTGCGCGTCGGCAAGCCGGATGCGACTGAGGCCGAGATGCGCAAGGCGGCGGAGCGCGCGCAGGCGCTCGAATTCATCGAGCGCAGCGGCGGCTTCGAGACCAATGCCGGCGAGCGCGGCCGCATGCTCTCCGGCGGCGAACGGCAGCGGCTCTCGATCGCCCGCGCCCTGCTGAAGGACCCGCCGATCCTGATTCTGGACGAGGCGACCTCCGCGCTGGACGCCGTCACCGAGGTCAAGGTGAACGCCGCTCTCGATGAAGTGATGAAGGGCCGCACCACCTTCGTGATCGCCCATCGCCTCTCCACCATCCGCAACGCCACGCGGATCCTGGTGTTCGAGAATGGACGGGTGATCGAAACCGGAACTTTCGATGAACTCGTGGCCAAAGGCGGCCATTTTGCCGAGATGGCCAAGGCCCAGTTCATGGTGCAGGAGAACGCACGGGCCAGCGTGACGGCCGCCGAGGCTGCCGCGACAGCTGCCAAATCCCCCTAAAGCGCGATGCGATTGGAATGAATCGTCATCGCGCTTTAGGTTATTGTTTGAGCATGATCTTTTCGGAAAACCGCTGCACACTTTTCCGGATCATGCTCTGGCAAGTCCCGAGAGGACCGTCGAAATTCGGCCTACTTCGTTGCGGAATACCGCGCCGATCCCCTATTCTCGACGCACCAGCCGGTATAGGTTTGCGACGCCGCAAGCGGCGGCGCTGGATTTCAGAACCGACAATCAGATCACGAGAACCGGCCGTATCGCCGGATCTCCAAGGACCGGAATCGGATAGTGCACGCCCTTCGCCCGCTGCTTCGCAAATCCCTGTTCAACCTGTTCGCTGCGATGCTCGCCTGTGCCGCGTTGCTTGCGCCGAGCACGGCGCGTGCCGAAGCGCTCCTGCTGATCGAGGCCGACAGCGGCAAGGTGTTGCAGGCCGAAAACGCGACCATTCCCTGGTACCCGGCTTCCGTCACCAAGATCATGACCGCCTATGTGACACTGAAGGCGGTCAAGGACGGCAGGCTGACGCTCGACACGCTGCTCACGGTGTCGCCGACCGCTGCCTCTCAATCGCCCTCGAAGATGGGGTTCCGCCCGGGAACCCAGGTCACCGTCGACAACGCGCTGAAGATGATGATGGTCAAGTCGGCGAACGACATGGCCGTGGTGCTCGCCGAAGGCGTCGGCGGCTCGGTCGACGGCTTCTCCGCCGTGATGAACGACACCGCGAGGAAGCTCGGCATGACGCAGACGAGCTATGTCAATCCGAACGGCCTGCCCGCCGAAGGCCAGATCACCTCGGCGCGCGACCTCGGCATCTTGGCGCGCTCGTTCCTGCGCGACCTGCCGGAATACGAGTACTTCGTGCACATCCCGGCGATCCGCTTCGGCAAGCGCGTCACCGGCAATTTCAACAAGCTGATCGGCCGCTATCCCGGCGCCGACGGGTTCAAGACCGGCTTCATCTGCGCCTCCGGCTACAACCTCGTCGCCTCGGCCACGCGCAACGGGCGCCGGCTGATCGCGGTGGTGCTCGGTGCGAACTCCGGCACCGCGCGCGCGGTCAAGGCAGCGCAGCTGCTGGAGCGCGGCTTCGCTCAGGACAATCTCACTTGGCTGCGCCCCTCGCTCGGCACCGTCGACAATCTCGTGCCGGTCGACGCCACGCCGCCGAACCTGCGCGACGAGATGTGCGGGCCTCACCGCAAGCGTCCGGCCAGCGACGACGACGGTGCCCTGATCGCGGCCAATGGCGCCACGTCCGGGTCGGCCTCGGCCACCGGCGGCGAAGCCCAGTTCACCTTCTTCACCGCCGGCCTCCAGCCACCCATGATGAAGGCCTCCGAGCTGATGGCCTCGGCGCCGGCGGCCGCGGAGCCTGTGCTGGTCTATACCGGCCCGACCCGCACCGGCACCGCGCTGATTGCAGCTGTCGCGGCCGATGCCGACCAGCAGACGGCAGCGTCCAAACCGCGTGGCAAGAAGTCGCGCGTCGCCAACAAGCCGGACGCTGCCGACAAGCCAGCCGATAAGCCCAAGGAGGCTAAGACAGCGGCCACGAAGCCCGACACCAAGCAGGCTGATGGCAAGAGCGACGGCAAGACCGCAGCCAAACCGGCCGCAGCTAAGCCGGCCGGACCCAAGCATGCCGCAGCCAAGCCCGACGCGGCGAAACCTGCCGAAAGGCCGGCGGCAGCGGGCGACCAGGCCCTCAAACCTGCCAAGCCCAAGGCAGCGACCAACCCCGCGGCGACCACCCCCGCTGCGACCAAGCCCGCGGCCGCCAAGCCCCCTGCCAAGCCGGCCAACAACAGCTGACGTCCCTTCGGAGCTGATCGCACCCGCGCTTCGCACCTGCGGCAGCGCCATATTGCGACGATTCCAGTAGCGACGCCCCGACCTTTGCCCTAAGCCACGACGGCTTGCCACCCGTTCCGGCAAGCTGGATACTGGCGGCAACGAGGCAAGCCCGAGAACAACGGGCCTTGGTCAATGAGGGGAGTCTTCCATGGAGCGCATCTGGCTCAAGCAATATCCGCCCGGCGTGCCTGCCGATATCGAGCCGACGCAATACGCATCGCTGGTCGACCTGCTGGAGGAGAGCTTCACCAAGTTCGCCGACCGCAAGGCGTTCATCTGCATGGACAAGTCGATCAGCTATCGCGACCTCGACCAGATGTCGGTCGCGCTCGCGGCTTATTTGCAGAGCCGCGGCCTGCAGCGCGGCGCCCGCGTCGCCCTCATGATGCCGAACGTATTGCAATATCCTGTCGCGACCGCCGCGGTGCTGCGGGCCGGCTTTGCGGTCGTCAACGTCAACCCGCTCTACACCCCGCGTGAGCTCGAGCACCAACTCAAGGATTCCGGCGCCGAAGCCATCATCGTGCTGGAGAACTTTGCCCACACCGTCGAGCAGGTGATCGGGAAGACCGCGGTGAAGCATGTCATCGTCGCCAGCATGGGCGACCTGCTCGGCTTCAAGGGCGTGATCGTCAACCTCGTCGTCCGCCGCGTCAAGAAGATGGTACCGGCCTGGTCGTTGCCGGGCTCGGTCTCCTTCAACGATGCGCTGTCCGCCGGACGCGGCATGGCGTTCAACAAGCCGAAGCTGTCGCCCGGTGACGTCGCCTTCCTGCAATATACCGGCGGCACTACCGGCGTCTCGAAGGGCGCCACGCTGCTCCACCGCAACATCGTTGCCAACGTCCTGCAGAACGACGCCTGGCTCCAGCCGGCGATGGCCGCACCGCCTCATGTCGATCAGCTCATGATCGTCTGCGCACTGCCGCTCTATCACATCTTCGCGCTGACGGCCTGCTACCTGCTCGCGGTACGCGCCGGCGGCTGCAATCTCCTGATCCCCAATCCGCGCGACATTCCCGGCTTCATCAAGGAGCTGGCGAAATACCAGGTCAACAGCTTCCCGGCCGTCAACACGCTCTACAACGGGCTGATGCACCATCCCGATTTCAAGAAGCTCGACTTCTCCAAGCTGAAGATCTCCAACGGCGGCGGCATGGCGGTGCAGCGGCCCGTCGCCGACCAATGGCAGGCGATCACCGGCTGCTTCATCGCCGAGGGCTATGGCCTGTCGGAGACCTCGCCGACGCTCACTTGCAATCCCGCGACCGCCACCGAGTTCACCGGCACAATCGGCATCCCGGTGCCGTCGACTTACATCTCGATCCGCGACGACGACGGCAACGAGGTGCCGCTCGGCCAGGCCGGCGAGATCTGCGCCAAGGGCCCGCAGGTGATGTCGGGCTACTGGAACAGGCCGGAAGAGACCGCGAAGGTGATGACTGCGGACGGCTTTTTCCGCACGGGCGACATCGGCATCATGGACGAGAGGGGCTACACCAAGATCGTCGACCGCAAGAAGGACATGATCCTGGTCTCCGGCTTCAACGTTTATCCGAATGAGGTCGAGGAAGTGATCGCGAGCCATCCGGGCGTGCTCGAATGTGCCGTGATCGGCATTCCCGATTCCAAGTCGGGTGAAGCGGTGAAGGCTTTCGTGGTGAAGAAGGACCCCAACCTCACCGCAGAGGCGGTGATAAAGTTCTGTCACGAGCAGCTCACCGGCTACAAGGTGCCCAAGCACATCGAATTCCGCGCCGACCTGCCCAAGACCAATGTCGGCAAGATCCTGCGCCGGCAGCTCCGCGACGAGAAGAAGGCGGAGGCGGCGTAAGGCCGCTTCTGGCTCATGGCAGACGCCGGGGACATGACGCCGTCAGGCATTCTCGCCTTCTGGCGCGAGGCCGGCCGCGAGCGCTGGTACAAGCGCGACGCCGCTTTCGACGCGGAGGTCCGACGCCGCTTTCTCGCCCTGTGGCAGAAGGCGGCCTCCGGCGAGCTTGCATCATGGGAGACCAGCGACGACGGCGCGCTCGCGCTCGTCATCGTGCTCGATCAGTTCCCCCGCAACATGTTTCGCGGCGATCCCCGGACGTTTTCAAGCGATGCGCTGGCACGCGACGTCGCCCGCCGGGCCATCGATCGCGGCGTCGATCGCAGGATCGATCCCGTGCTGGTCGAATTCCTCTATCTGCCGTTCATGCATTCCGAGCACTTGCCCGACCAGGAGCATTGCGTCGCGCTGTTTCAAAATGCCGGCAACGCCAACAAGGCTGACAATGCCGAGAACCTGAAATACGCCCGGGAGCACGCCGACATCATCCGCCGGTTCGGCCGTTTCCCTCACCGCAACCGCGTGCTCGGGCGTTCGACCACGGAGGAAGAGCAGGCCTTTCTCGACAGTGGCGGCTTTTCCGGCTGATGACATCGAGGTGAATGGCCGCTGCCTTCGCCGCTTTCCCCGCACGCAATATTGTGCAAGCCGGCGCACCGGTCTAGAAAGCGGGATCGATATTCAGGGAGACTGACGATGGCGATCCAGACTGGCGACAAGCTGCCCGAGGCGAAATTCCGCGTGATGACGGCGGAAGGCCCGCAGGTGAAGACCACCGACGATATCTTCAAGGGCAAGAAGGTGGCGCTGTTCGCGGTGCCCGGCGCCTATACCGGCACCTGCCACAAGATGCATCTGCCGAGCATCTTCCTCAACGCCTATGCCATGAAGGACAAGGGCGTCGACACCATCGCCATCGTCTCCGTCAACGACGCATTCGTCATGAACGCCTGGAAGCGCGACACCGACCAGCGCGACGAGGCCGTCTTCCTCGCCGACGGCAATGCCGACTTCACCAAGGCGATCGGCATGGAGCTGGACGCCTCCGCCAACGGCCTCGGCATCCGCTCCAAGCGCTATTCGATGCTGGTCGAGGACGGCGTGGTCAAGAAGCTGAACCTCGAGGCGATGCCCGGCAAGGTCGAGGTCTCCGGCGGCGATACGCTGCTGGGGCAGCTGTAAGCCTTCACCGCGGCGAAAGTGCCGTAGGGTGGGCAAAGGCGCGCAAGCGCCGTGCCCACCACCTCTCCATGATGAGAAGAAGACGTGGGCACGCTTCGCTTTGCCCACCCTACGAGACCGAGCAACGCGGACAGCGCGTCGGCTACTCCGCCACCCGCTGCTGCAGCCGTGCCTTCACGATCCCGTCCCGTGCCAGCTGATCCGCACGTTCGTTCTCGGGGTGGCCGGCGTGGCCCTTGACCCAGTGCCAGCGGACCTCGTGCTGCTTCAACGCGGCGTCGAGGCGCTGCCATAGCTCGACATTCTTCACCGGCTTCTTGTCGGCGGTACGCCAGCCGTTGCGCTTCCAGCCGAAGATCCAGCCGGTGATGCCTTGCCGGACATATTGGCTGTCGGTGTAGAGATCGACCGTGCACGGCCGCTTCAGCGCTTCGAGCGCCGAGATCGCCGCCATCAATTCCATCTGGTTGTTGGTGGTGTGCGGCTGGCCGCCGTTGAGCTCTTTCTCCTTGTCGCCGAACCTCAGGATCGCGCCCCAGCCGCCCGGCCCGGGATTTCCCGAGCAGGCGCCGTCGGTATAGATCGTGACAACGGGGCGCTCGCTCACGCCATCAACCCCGACGGCGTCAAGCCGTAATCGCGCACACTCGTCACGCTTTGGTGGAAGCGCAGCTTGCGGACATATTCCAGCGGATCCTTCGGCTTGACCAGCGCGCCCGGCGGCACGTTGAGCCAGTCGACCAGCCGCGTCAGCAGGAAGCGGATCGCGGCGCCGCGCGCCAAGAGCGGCAGCGCGGCCTCTTCGGCCTCGCTCAGCTTGCGTACGCGGCCATAGGCGTTGAGGAAGCCACGCGCCTTGGTGACGTTGAAGGAATGATCCGGCTCGAAGCACCAGGCGTTGAGGCAGATCGCGACGTCATAGGCCAGCATGTCGTTGCAGGCGAAGGTGAAGTCGATGATCCCCGAGAGCTTGTCGCCGAGGAAAAAAACGTTGTCGTTGAAGAGGTCGGCATGGATCACGCCTTCGGGCAGGTTGCTCGGCCAGACCCCGCTCGAGAGATAATCGAGCTCGACGGCCAGGAAAGCGCGCAGCCCCGGCTGCACCTCGTCCGCACGATTCGAAGCCGCATCGAACAGCGGCCGCCAACCGGCGACCGAGAGTGCATTGGCGCGCCGGAGCGCGAAATTGGCACCGGCCAGATGCATCCGGGCCAGCCCCTCGCCGACCCCGGCGCAATGCGTCGCGTTCGGCTTGCGCGGCCAGATGCCTTCGAGAAAGGTGATGATCGCGGCGGGCCGGCCTGCGAGCTCGCGCAACGCCTCGCCGTCGCGTCCCCGCACGGGCAGCGGACAATTGACGCCGTGCCCGGCGAGGTGCGTCATCAGTCCGAGGAAGAACGGCAGATCGTTCTTCGCCACGCGTTTTTCGTACAGCGTGAGGATGAACGAGCCTTTGCTCGTGTGCAGCAGGAAGTTGGAATTTTCGACGCCCTCGGCGATGCCCTTGTAGGAGAGCAATTCGCCGAGATCGTATTGCTTCAGGAAATCCGCAAGCTCGTCGGCGGCGACGTCGGTGTAGACCGCCATAAAGGTCTACTCGGCGGCGGCTTCGGGGCGCACCTGACGCGGCAACGGGAAGAACTCGTTCTCTTCCGCGGCCGAGACCGTCTCCACGTGCAGCGTGTAGCGCTCGGCGAAGGCGTCCATGATCTCCTCGACGATCACCTCCGGCGCGGACGCGCCCGCGGTGATGCCGAGGCTCTCGATGTTGCCGAACTTGCCCCAGTCGATGTCGGTGGCGCGCTGCGCCAGCACCGCGATCCTGCAGCCCTCGCGCTCGGCGACCTCGCGCAGGCGCTGCGAGTTCGACGAATTGGGGGCACCGACGACGATGAGCGCATCCACCACCGGCGCCACCTTCTTCACCGCGAGCTGCCGGTTGGTGGTGGCGTAGCAGATGTCTTCCTTGTGCGGCCCGTTGATGTTCGGGAAGCGCTCCTTGAGCAGCGCGACGATCTCCGCGGTGTCGTCGATCGACAGCGTGGTCTGGGTCACGAAGGCGAGGTTGTTGGGGTCCTTCGGCGTGATGGTCTTGGCGTCCTCGGCGGTCTCGATCAGGGTCACGGCGCCGGGCGGCAGCTGGCCGAGCGTGCCGACCACCTCGGGATGGTGGGAGTGGCCGATCAGGAAGATCTCGCGGCCGCGCTTGAAGTGGATCGCGGCCTCGCGATGCACCTTGGTCACCAGCGGGCAGGTCGCATCCAGCGAGAACAGGTTGCGGGACTGGGCGTCGGCCGGAACCGACTTCGGCACGCCATGGGCCGAGAATACCACCGGGGCGGTGGTATTTTCCGGGATTTCGGCGAGCTCCTCGACGAAGATGGCGCCCTTCTTCTTCAACCCATCGACGACGTACTTGTTGTGCACAATCTCGTGGCGAACATAGACGGGGGCGCCATACTTATCGAGCGCCCGTTCCACGGTGTCGATCGCCCGGACCACCCCGGCGCAGAAGCCGCGGGGAGAACAAAGCACGATCTTGAGGTCTGGTTTGGCTGACATTGAGCGATCTCGGGACCGAATCACCCGATCGCATTCTGCCGGGGCGGTCGATGATGGGAATTGGGCTTAAAACTGTCGGCTTGAACCTTACAGCGGTTCAAAGGGAATTGGGCCCCCTTTCGGGCGCTGTCAAGGCACTATCTATAGCAGAACCATTGCATGGCTACCCCTGACGGGCTTATATAGCGCGAATTCCCTGTCATCGCTGATGACCACCGGTTTCGCCTCCAGAGGGGTGGGCGAAGCACAAAGGAGATTTGCCATGAGCAACGCACCTCTGATGCCCAAGGCGACCGCCGTTTGGCTGCTCGACAACACCGCGCTGACCTTCGATCAGGTCGCCGATTTCACCAAGATGCACCCCCTCGAGGTGCGCGCAATCGCCGACGGCGACGCGGCCCAGGGCATCAAGGGCATGGATCCTCTCTCCAATGGCCAGCTGACCCGCGAGGAGATCGAGAAGGGCGAGAAGAATCCGGACTACCGGCTCCGCCTCCAGGAGAGCAAGGTGGTGCTGCCGCCCCAGCCCAAGCGCAAGGGCCCGCGTTATACCCCGGTCTCGCGCCGCCATGAGCGCCCGAGCGCCATCCTCTGGCTGCTGCGCAACCATGCGGAGCTCAAGGACGCCCAGATCATGCGCCTGGTCGGCACCACCAAGAGCACGATCGCGAGCGTCCGCGACCGTACCCATTGGAACACGTCGGCGCTGACCCCGATCGACCCGGTCACGCTCGGCCTGTGCTCGCAGATCGAGCTCGATTTCGAGGTGCAGCGCGCGGCGAAGGAGAAGCCGATCGACGCAGCCTATGGCGGCGCCACCCTGCTGCCGGCCTCCGAGACCACCCGCAAGGACGAGTACGAACCCGCGGAGAAGTCCAGCGACGACCTCAACGTCGACGCCGTGTTCGCCAAGCTGAAGACGCTCGGCGGCAAGAAGCAGGAGCACGAGGAGGAGTAATTCCTCCTTCGACGATCGACCGCACGAAAAATCGCGGCAGGGAAACCTGCCGCGTTTTTCGTGTGAGATCGTGGGCGTCGAGACGGACGCCGCGGGCGCCTCAGAACTTGTAGGTCACGCCCGCGCCGACCAGCCATGGATCGATATGCGCGGTGCCGGTGACCGGCAGGCCGGAGACGGTCGCGCTGTAGTCCGGGCGCAGCCAGAGCTTCTTGACGTCGACGTTGAGACCCCAGTGCCGGTCGATCATGTAGTCGAAGCCGAACTGGACGGCGCCGCCCCAGGCATTGCTGACGTGCAGGTTCGTCGTGGTGGCGACGATCGCGGGCGGTCCGACGATGGCGGCCGGCACGTTGGCGGCGGAATTGTTGAAGAACACGGTGTAGTTCACGCCCGCGCCGACATACGGCTTGAACGCGCCGAACTGGTCGAAGTGATATTGCAGCGTCAGCGTCGGCGGCAGCAGCGTGGTCTTGCCGATCGGCAGATTCGCGAGCGAGCCGGTGCCGCTGATCGAATGCCTGGTCACGCCCAGGATCAATTCGGCCGCGATGTTCTTGGTGAAAAAATAGCTGATGTCGAGCTCGGGCACGACCTGGTCGCTGATCGACAGGCCCGAATTCGGCGACGACAGCGACGGCACGCCCGCCACATTGACGGTACTCCCGCCCGCATCCGGCAATACGCCGAGCACCCGCAGGCGAACCATCCACGGATTGAACGCCTCCACCAGCGGCGGCGCCTTCTTGTAGACCGGCAGATCCGCCGCCTGCACTGATGCAAGAGTGCCCACGAGCATCGCGCCGAGCGTCGCGACCCGCGCCAGGTTTCTTATCGTTCCATCCATTTTCAATCCCCTTCAACCATGTCCACGCGTCGTTGCGCGACATCAGCGTCAGAGCAGAAAGAGGATGGTGAAGGATTTGATGCCGATCAAACCAGGACTATCGCGACGCGATTTGGCCTCAGCGTTGCAGATGTGTCACGGAAAGCGCGAATGCGAAGCGGGCGACGCGGCAACATGGTGCCGCCGCTCACATCACGGCCGCACGGGGTTGTTCAGCATGTACTCGCCGAGATCACGCTGGCGGCGGTCGGCGCGCGCGGTGGCCGCGTTGCGCTGGACGTCGCGGTCCTTGCGGCAGGCTACGTATTCCGGCGAGCCCTGCGCATAGCCCCGGCTCTGGCAGACCGCGTCATCGTCGTCACCGCCCACCGCCACCGGATTCTGGTAGCGCGCCGAGCAGGCCGCGAGAGCGATGGCGAGCAGAGAGATTGCCCCATACGCGAGTTTGGCTGACATTTGATCGTCCTGTCTCATTCGTCATTGCCGGGCTTGACCCGGCAATCCATCGAAATCATGGCAAGTGCTTGCTCATTGATGGATGCCCGGGTCAAGCCCGGCCATAACAGCAGGGCAAATTCACACCCGTCCCCTCAGCGCCTCGCCGATCTCGTCGAGCGCCTTGGGATCCTCGATCGTGGCCGGCATGGTCCAGGATTCGCCGTCGGCGATCTTCTTGATGGTGCCGCGCAGGATCTTTCCGGAGCGCGTCTTGGGGAGGCGGCCGACGGTGATGGCAAGCTTGAACGCGGCGACCGGGCCGAGCTTGTCGCGCACCAGCGCGATGATCTCCTTCTCGATCTCGGCGGGCGGGCGCTTCACGCCCGCCTTCAGCACCAGGAAGCCGCAGGGCACCTCGCCCTTGATCGCGTCCTTGACGCCGAGCACGGCGCATTCGGCGACATCGGGATGCGAAGCCAGGATCTCCTCCATGCCGCCGGTGGAGAGGCGATGGCCGGCGACGTTGATGATGTCGTCGGTGCGGCCCATCACGAAGACATAGCCGTCCTCGTCCTTGTAGCCGGCGTCGGAGGTTTTGTAATAGCCGGGGAATTCGCTCAAATACGCTTCCTTGAAGCGCGCGTCCTGATTCCACAGCGTCGGCAGGCAGCCCGGCGGCATCGGCAGCTTGATGACGATCGAGCCCATGGTGTTGGGGCCGACCGGCTTTGCCGCTTCATCGACGACATCGACCTGGTAGCCCGGCATCGGCACCGTCGGCGAGCCATGCTTGACCGGCAGCATGCCGAGGCCGACCGGATTGCCGGCGATGCACCAGCCGGTCTCGGTCTGCCACCAATGGTCGATCACCGGCACCTTCAGCTGCTGCTCGGCCCATTCCACGGTGGGCGGATCGGCACGCTCGCCGGCGAGGAACAGGGTGCGGAATTTCGAGAGGTCGTAATGCCGGATGAATTTCCCCTCCGGGTCGTCCTTCCGGATGGCGCGGAAGGCCGTCGGTGCGGTGAAGAAGGCGACCGCCTTGTGCTCGGAGATCACGCGCCAGAACGCGCCGGCGTCGGGCGTGCCGACCGGCTTGCCCTCGTACATGATCGTGGTCGCGCCGTGCAGCAGCGGGCCATAGACGATGTAGCTGTGGCCGACCACCCAGCCGATGTCGGAGCCGCACCACCAGACCTCGCCCGGCTTGACGCCGTAGAGGTTGAACATCGACCATTTCACGGCGACGAGATGCCCGCCATTGTCGCGCACGACGCCCTTCGGCACGCCTGTGGTGCCCGAGGTATAGAGGATGTAGAGCGGATCGGTGGCGGCGACAGGCACGCAAGGAGCCCTCTTGCCGTCGTTCAGCGCCTTGCGGCGCAGGCTGCCCCAGTCGTAATCGCGGCTCGGCGTCATCTCGCAGGTGAGCTGCGGACGCTGCAGCACGATGCAGGCCTTCGGCTTGCTGCCGGCGAGCCTGATCGCCTCGTCGAGCAGCGGCTTGTACTGCACGATACGGCCGGGCTCGATGCCGCAACTGGCGGACAGGATCAGCTTGGGCTGCGCATCGTCGATACGGGTGGCGAGCTCCTTCGCGGCAAAGCCGCCGAACACCACCGAGTGCACCGCACCGAGCCGCGCGCAGGCGAGCATCGCGACCACCGCCTCCGGCACCATCGGCATATAGAGGATGACACGGTCGCCTTTGCCGACGCCGAAATCCTGCATGATTGCGGCGAGCGCCTGGACCTCGTTCAGCAGTTCGGCATAAGTGAGCCTGGTGACCGAACCCGTCAGCGGCGAATCATGGATCAGCGCGACCTGGTCGGCGCGGCCGCGTTCGACGTGGCGGTCGAGGGCGTTGTAACAGGTGTTGACGACGCCGCCGGCGAACCAGCGGCCGTAGGTTCCTTGCGAGGGATCGAAGATCTTCGTCGCAGGCTCGATCCAGTCGATCTCCTTCGCCGCCTCGGCCCAGAAGCCCTCGGGATCGGCCAGCGAGCGCGCATGGACCTCGTGATAACGGCTTTTGCCCTGGATATTCATTCCCGCGCTCCCGTTCCCTTTATTCGCCTGGCTCCGACCCTTGTGGCAGGACAGGCGCCCCGCCATGACCAGGATCAATTGCCGGCCTTGTTTGGAGCTATTTTCCCGGGAACGGGCCGCGGTTCAAGCTGAAAAGGATGGGTTTTGGCGGAGAGGTGTGAAGCATGCGCGGCATCGGCAGTCGGCTCCCTCTCCCGCTTGCTTGCGGGGAAGGGTTGGGGTGGGGGTGTCTCCGCATTGGGATTGTGCAAGATTCATGAGGTCCCCAAGAGGAGAGAGCCCTCACCCGCCGCGCTCTCCGAGCGCGTCGACCTCTCCCGCATGCGGGAGAGGTTACGGAGCCAGCCGCAAGGCTTCAGTTCCTTCGCCTCTCAGCTGTCCATCGCATTCAGCCTCTGCAAGCGATCCTGCATGACCTTCTTCAGGTCATAGCCGGGACGACGGAAACTCGCATCGCGCGTGGCCAGGAATTCGCGCTGGGACTTGCGCAGACTGTTCGCGGAGCGCTTGCTCGCGGATTTCAACACACGCTCGTAGGCCTCGGCGATCTGCCGATCGAGCACGCCGAGCTGCGGATCGGCGCAGATCACTTTTTCGACTTCGCGCGTTGCGGTGGCGCAATCGAACGACGGGTCGCTCGGAGCGGCGTTCAGCACGCGGGCAGGCTCGCCGCCGAATTTCGCGATTTCGGCGATCATCGCGCGGCGGCCGTTGAACGCGTTTTCATTGGCGGGATCGAGCCGCAACGTCGCCTCGTAGTCGGCCAGCGCCTTCTTGCGCTCGCCCATCTTCTTGTAGAGCACGGCGCGGTTGTTGTAGGTCTTGGCGAAATTCGGATCGAGTTTCAGTGCGTCGTTGTAGTCCGACAGCGCAGCACCGAGTTCGCCCTTGAGCTGGTACGAATCGCCGCGGTTGGTCAGGAAGTTGACCCGCTGCTCGAGGCGGATCGCCTGATCGTAATCGGCGATCGCCTTGTCGTACTCCTTCATGGCGGCGTAGGTGAGACCGCGGTTGTCGAAATACTCCGGCACCTTCGGATCGAGCCGGATCGCCTCGCTGTCGTCCGCGATCGCCTTGTCGAACTCGCCGAGCTTCTTGTAGGCGGCGCCGCGGGTGGTGTAACTGCGCGGCCGGTTCGGATCGAGGCGTAGCGCCTCGCTGAGGTCGGCCACGGCCTTGGCGTAGTCGCCACGCAGATAGAAGGTTGCGCCGCGGTCGGACCAGGCCTGGGCGAAATCCGCCTTCAGCTTGATGGCCTGGTCGTAATCTGCAATGGCGCGGTCGAAGCGATGCTGGTTGGTGTAGACGACGCCGCGCAGCTGGTATGCTTCCGCATCCTGCGGATCGAGCTCGATCGCCCTGGTCAGGTCCGCCGCGGCGCGATTGAGGTCGCCGCCGGCCGTGCGCAAGAGGTCGCCGCGCACGCGCCAGGCATGAGCGTTCTTGCCGTCGAGCGCGATGGCGCGGTCGAGATCGCGCAGCGCTTGCGACAGGCCCCCGGAGGTTCGCGCATTGGCTTCGGCGCGAGCGACCAGCGCCAAGGAGCGCTCCGATACCGGGTTTGCCGTCTGGTCGATGATAGCGCTGCACGCGGAGACCAGGTCTGCGGGAGCAGCCTTGCTGCCCGGAACGCAATCAGCTCCGGCAACGGCCGGAGCGATGAAGGCTATGCTCATCGCCGCGCCGAGGAAGAGGGCGCGAAGAGAGATCTTGGCAGGCGAAAGCGCTTGCGCGGAGGCTCGAGTGCCGCACATGACATAGGGCTCCGTGACGTCGGGTTCTCACCATTGTCGCGGCTCGCAGGGGATGGGTTCAATAGGGGGCTGTTTGGGGGGCGCAGAGCTCAATACCCGTCCACGCCGTTGAGCCGCTGCAGGCGTTCCTGCAGCGCCTTCTTCAGGTCGTAGCCCGGCCGCCCGAATTCCGCATTGCGGCGGGCGATGAACGCATCCTGCTCGCGCTGGAGCGCTTTGGCCTCGGCCGCATTGCGCGCCTCGCGGATCGCACGGGCATTGGAGGCGAAGACCTCGCGATCGAGATCGGCGAGTTCGCGATTGCCGCAGATCGCCCTTTTCACTGCCCGACGCGCTCGCGCGCAATTGAAGCTGGGCTTGCCGGCGAGCGCCATCTGCGCGCCGATCCGCTCGATCTCGCGCGCCATTGCCTTGTGATTGGCCTTGGCCTTCTCGTGGTTCGGATCGATCCTGAGCGCTGCGCCGAAATCCTGCACCGCCTTCGGCTTGTCACCCTTCTTCAGCCAGAGCTCACCGCGCGCATTGAAGATGTCCGCGAGGCCGGGATCGAGCAGAAGAGCACGGCTGTCATCGGCGATGGCGCGGTCGACTTGGTCGTGCCGCGCATAGAGCGCACCGCGCGCGATCAGAGCCTTGATCAGATCGCCCTTCGCCGTTTTCTCGTTGTCGATCACTTCGGCGCAGGCCGTGGCCGCCTTGTCCATGTCATCGGCTGCGGCCGCCGCGAGGCAAGGCGCGACATCGGCCTGCGTCACGGCCACCGGCTCGCCGCCAGTCGCGGCATCGGCCGGAGCGAGCGAGAGCGCGTAGAGCAGTCCGGCGCCGATCAGCTGAATGAGAAAACGCATGCGTTGCAGTCGAAGCCTTGTCGTCGATGTTAAGCTCTTGGTTAAGCTCTTGCCTTGAAGCCGCACTATCCACCATACGGCCGGATTGGTGCTAGCTTGTGGCGCCGCTGAAATCGGCTTCGGGGATCATCGTGTCGACATTCGAATGGATCATTGTGCTGCTGCTCGGCGCCGTCGGCTTATCGGCGCTGGCGCGGCGGATCAAGGTCCCCTACCCGACCTTTCTCGCCATCGGCGGCGCGCTGATCGCCTTCGTGCCGTCGAGCCCGTCCTGGACGCTGGAGCCGGACCTCGCCCTTGCCCTTTTTGTCGCACCGGTCCTGCTCGATGCCGCCTTCGACACGTCGCTGCGCGACCTTCGCAAGAACTGGGTTCCGGTCTCGACCCTGGTCGTCGCCGCGGTCGGCCTGACCACGGCGGCCGTCGCCTATGTCGCGCACCGGCTGATGCCCGACATGCCCTGGGCCGCCGCGATCGCGCTCGGCGCCATCGTGGCGCCGCCGGATGCGGCCGCTGCGGTTGCGATCCTGAGCCAGGTCAAGCTGCCACACCGCATGGTCAAGGTGTTGGAGGGCGAAAGCCTGCTCAACGATGCGAGCGCGCTGCTGATCTATCGCATCGCGGTCGGCGCGGTCGCGACCGAGCATCTGACCTGGAGCCAGGTCGCGCCGACCATGGCGCTGGCGCTGGTCGGCAGCGTCGTCGCTGGCCTCCTCGCAGCCCGCCTGATCTCGCCCATCATGGAGCGCATAACGGAGGCGCCGAGCGCGATCATCGTGCAATTCGCCACCACCTTCATGGTCTGGATCGCCGCCGAGCATCTCGGCCTCTCCGGCATCCTCATCATCGTCGTCTACGCCATCACCCTGGCGCGCACCGCGCCCGCGCGCATGCCGGCACGGCTGCGGGTGCCGTCCTATGCGGTGTGGGAGACGATGGTGTTCGTGCTCAACGTGCTCGCCTTCATGCTGATCGGCATGCAGATGCGTCCGATCTGGACGCGGCTGGATGCGGAGGTCCGCTGGGAATATTGCGTGGCCGCCGCCTGGATCCTGCTCACGGTGATTCTGGTGCGCCTGTTCTGGGTGACGTTCTATCGCACGACGCTGCGGGCTCTGATCGCGCGCGGGCTCTATCATCCCAAGGATCCGAAGCAGGTGGCCTCGCCCAAGGGCGGGCTCATCATCTCCTGGTGCGGCATGCGCGGCCTCGTCACGCTCGCCACCGCCTTTGCCCTGCCGGAGAACTTCCCCTATCGCGACTTCATCGTCTTCATCGCCTTCGCGGTGGTGCTGGGGACGCTGGTGATCCAGGGCCTGACGCTGCGGCCGCTGATCCTCGCCTTCAACCTCGAGGACGACGATCCCGTCGGCATCGAGGTCGCCCGCGGCCGCGCCGTGGCCTATCGCGCCGCGCTCGATGCGATCGAGAGCGATCCGTCGGAGGAGGCGGAAATCCTGCGGCTCGAATATCGCGCCATCCTGATGCAGGCCGAGACCGATCCGAACGGCGGCATCAGCAACGGCGAACTGCCCGCCGATCCCCTGCGCCGTCGCGCCATCGAGGCCGCGCGCAAGGCGATCTTCGATCTGCGCACCACCGAGGTGATCGGCGACGATGCGTTTCATCGGCTCGAGGAGGAGCTCGATCGCGCAGAATTGAGCGCGGGCGGATGATGCCTCTCCGCTGTCGTCCCGGACGAGAGTTTGGGCGCTCTGCAATGTGCGCCGAGTCACACACAGCGTCCCGCAGCTTGAACCAAACCCCGCCTCCCCGGACTCACTCCTGATGACGACCCTGATCGACGACCGTCGTGTACGCGCGCGTGATGCGTCGCCTGCACGATATTTTTATCTCCATATGGCGCTCGCCTGCGCTGCCACTGCCTTTCTCGGCTTCGCACCGACCTATTGGGTGCCGCTCGCTCACCGGACATTGTCCGCAAGCCCGGTGATCCATTTTCACGGACTCTTGTTCTTCACCTGGTCGCTGTATTTCGTGCTCCAGACCTGGCTGGCAGCCTCCGGCCGTGTGGTCAATCACCGCTCGTTCGGCATCGTCGGCGTCTCGCTTGCGACCGCGATGGTCATTTTTGGCTTCTTCGCGTCCGTGACCTCGATGAGGAACGCCGCGGCGCTCGGACAGGCCGATGCAGGAATCGCCTTCTCGATCGTGCCGCTGAGCGGCATCGCATTCTTTGCCGTGGTGTTCGTGCTCGCCATCATGAACACGCGCAGGCTCGAGGTTCACAAGCGCCTGATGCTGCTTGCGGCGGTCTCGATCCTCGACGCCGCGATCGCGCGCTGGTTCCTGACCTTCCTTGCACCATCAGGACCGCCCGGCCCGCCGCCGGTGCCCGTGACGATCGCGCCGGCCGTGGTCGCCTCCCTTCTGCTCGTCGTCGCCATGGTGCGCGACTGGCGCACCGAAGGGCGCGTGCATCCGGTGTATATCACCGGCACGCTCGCGCTTCTGGCGGTCAAGGTGCTCAACTGGCCGGTCAGCGAAACGGCGGCCTGGCACGTATTTGCCGGCGGCATCCTGGCGCTGGCGCAGTAGGCGACCCGCACCCGTCGCCGCGGAGCCTAGAACCGCGGCAAATCCGGGAACGCCAGCTTGCCCGCGTGGACGTGCATGCGGCCGAGTTCGGCGCAGCGGTGCAGGGTCGGAAAGACTTTACCGGGATTGAGCAGTCCCTGGGCATCGAAGGCGCATTTCAGGCGCTGCTGCTGGTTGAGGTCGATCTCGCTGAACATGTCGGGCATGAGGTCGCGTTTCTCGATGCCGACGCCGTGCTCGCCGGTGAGCACGCCGCCGAACTCGACGCAGGCGCGCAGGATATCGGCGCCGAAGGCTTCGGCGCGCTCGATCTCGCCGGGCTTGTTGGCATCGTAGAGGATCAGGGGGTGCAGATTGCCGTCGCCGGCGTGGAACACGTTGGCGCAGCCGAGCTGGTACTTTTCCGAGAGATCGCGGATGCGCGCCAGCGCCTTCGGCAGCGCGCCGCGCGGGATGGTGCCGTCCATGCAGAGATAATCGGGCGAGATGCGGCCGACGGCCGGGAACGCGGCCTTGCGGCCGGCCCAGAACAGGTTGCGCTCGGCCTCGGAATTGGAGATCTGCAGCGTCACCGAGCCGCAGCCTCTCGCGATGCTCTCGACGCGCGTGATCAGCTCGTCGACCTCGATCTTGGGCCCGTCGAGCTCGATGATGAGCAGCGCTTCGACATCGAGCGGATAGCCGGCATGGACGAAGGCCTCCGCGGCGTGGATCGCGGGCTTGTCCATCATCTCCATGCCGCCGGGAATGATGCCGGCGCCGATGATGCGGGCCACGCATTCGCCGGCCGCTTCGACCTCGGCAAAACCCACCATCAGCGCGCGCGCCGTCTCCGGCTTCTGCAGAATGCGCACCGTGATCTCCGTGATGACGCCGAGCAGGCCCTCGGAACCGGTGATGACGCCCATCAGGTCGTAGCCGGGATTCTCGCACCCCTTGCCGCCGATGCGCAGGATCTCGCCGCTCATCAGCACGATCTCGCAGCCGAGCACGTTGTTGGTGGTCATGCCGTATTTCAGGCAGTGCACGCCACCGGAATTCTCCGCCACGTTGCCGCCGATCGAGCAGGCGATCTGCGAGGACGGATCGGGCGCGTAATAGAAGCCCGCATGGGCGACCGCCTGGCTGATTGCGAGGTTGGTGACGCCGGGCTCGGTGACCACGACGCGGTTGTCGAAGTCGATCTCGCGGATGCGCTTGAACTTGCCGAGGCCGAGCAGCACGCCGTCCTCGAGCGGCAGCGCGCCGCCGGACAGCGAGGTGCCGGAGCCGCGCGGCACCACCTTGATGTTCTGCGCGGCACAATATTTCAGGACGAGCGAGACCTGCTCGGTCGTGTCGGGCAGCACCACGACCATCGGCGGCTGCCGATAGGCGGTCAGCCCGTCGGATTCATAGGCCCGCATCTCGGCGAGGCTGTCGATCACGCCCTCGCCAGGCACGATTGCGCGCAAGGCGGCGACGATTTCGCTGCGACGCGCCAGCACGGCCTGGTCGCTTGCGGGCATCATGATGGCCATTTTGAGAAGCCTTCGTCCGATGGATGGAATTATCTCGGCAATCAAGCATGTCTCGTCGCCCTTGGGTAGGTCCTCCGAAGGTCGCATTGCTTTGTTGCAGCGCAAGTTCTCTCTGGGGCAAGTCTGCTAGCAGGAAACCTGTCAAAGTTTCGCGGCTTGTCCCCTTGCATCGGACCTGCCAAAACCACGACCCTCCATCTGACCCGGGAAGAGACGAAGAGCACACTTATGACAAAACTGACTTTCGGCGCGCTGACGATCCTCACCGTCATTGCCACCGCACCCGCCGCGATGGCGCAGGACGTCGCGGCCGGCAAGACATCGTTCAACAAGTGCTTGGCCTGCCACGCGATCGGAGAAGGCGCCAAGAACAAGGTCGGCCCCGAGCTCAACGGCCTCAACGGCCGCAAGTCGGGCACGGCTGAAGGCTATAGCTACACGGACGCCAATAAGAATTCGGGCATCACCTGGGACGAGGCCACGTTCAAGGAATACATCAAGGACCCCAAGGCCAAGATCCCCGGCACCAAGATGGCGTTTGCCGGCATCAAGAACGAGACCGAGATCAACAATCTCTGGGCCTTCCTTGCCCAATACGACAAGGACGGGAAGATCAAGCAGTAAGCACATACGAGGCGGCCGCGAGAGCTTCGGTTTTGATTGGACCAGAATCGAAGCTCTGGCATTCTTACTTTGCCGCGTTTTCTTCACGCGAGCCGGTCTCTACGTCGCTTGAAAACGCCTTAGTCGGCGACCGCCTGCGCCGGGGCGATGTTTCCAATCATCATCTCGATCTCCGCCTTGACGAGATCCGGCACGGCGTTCTGCACCATGTGGCCGAGATCGGGCAGCACGATCAGCTTTGCATTCGACACCGCCGCGGCGAACGGACGCGCGTGGATGGCGGTCCTCACCGTCTTGTCGGGCTCGCCGGCGATGATCGTGACCGGCGCCGTGATCTCGCCATAGCGCGCGACTTGCGCGGCGACCGACTCCTTCAGCGTCACCAGATCATAGGCATTGGCGATGAACTCGCGCGGGCGCAGCAGGAGCGGCGTCGCGGAGTCCTGCACGAAACCATCCGGCATCGTCTGCGGCAGGAACACGTTGCGGGCCCCGGCTTCGGTGATGAAATAGCCGAGCGGCAGCGTGATAGTATAGGCGAGCAGCGGCCCGATCACGGGCGTTGCGATGATCTCGTTGTAGCGCCCGACACCGCCGCTCCAGGGATGCGTGACGGGCGCGAGCATCACCAGACCCGCCACGCGGCGCGGGTGATAGAGCGCGATCCGCGCGCCGAGGGCGCCGCTCCAGGAATGCACCACGAAGACCGCACGATCGATTCCGAGCTTGCCGAGCGCCTCGTCGATCATGCGCGCCTGAACCTGCGGCGTCGAATCCCGGCGGCTGGCGCGCGTGCTCCAGCCATGGCCGGGCCGATCGATCAGAATCACGCGATGATCCCGGGCGAGGAGATCGCCGAGCGGCCGCCGCATCGCTTCGAGGTTTGAGCTCGCGCCGTGCAGCATCACGATCGGCGGGCCAGCCTCGCGCGGGCCGATCTCGACGACGTGAAGCGTGGCGCCATCGACCTCGATCATGCGCCCCTGCGGCGGAAAGGCCCGCTGCACGGCGACGACCCCGGCCTGCGTGAGCAGCGCCAGCAGGACCAGCGCCGTCACGACTGTCATCACGAACATGGAGAGAATCCGGGTGATCCTGGGCACGGGGCAGTTACGGGTCTGCTCGGCCGGCAGTTTCGCCGCCGTCGATCCGCGCTTCCACCGAAAATGCAGGGGCTGTGGATATGTGCATAATTGCCGATCGAAAAAACCCAATGAAATCAGGGCCATTATAAGCCGCGCGCAAGCTTCGGACCAGCTTCATGCGGGCGTCATCGCGGCCTCCATATAATCGCCATGGTCGGTTCCGCCATCTAGGCGCGGGTGGGCGCCGATCGTCCTCGCAACGTCAGGGGATGCGGGAAAGACCGGCAGAATTGTCCTGGTTTGAACCGGAGAATTTCGATGAGCTTCAGATCGAACGATACTGCAATCGACGAAATCGTCGCGAGCTGCAACGGCGACCTGCGCGGTGCCGTGCGGGCGCTGCTCCTGATCAACGAGCATCTCGAGACCGAGCTGGCAAAGGCCTACGCCGCAGCCGCCGACCGCGGCTTGGTCGAGCGCGGCAGCAGCGTCCTGCATTGAAGGCCGGCTAGTTCGTCCCGTCCTCCTGCTTTTCTTCCTCGGGCGTGACCGGGGGACAGACGCGAATCGTCGAGCGGGCAAGCTTGGCATCGGCCCTGGACTTGTAGGGACCGTCGCCGAACCAGATGTCGCCAATGATGACCGGATTGCTGGTCACGATGGCGCACTTACCGGTGGCGCGGTTGCCAACCACCCAGAACAGGCCGTCGGCGAGGCTCACCGTCCCCGACGCCAGCAGCAGGCACCCCGCAAAGATCAAACGCTTCATGGCTTTCGCTCCTGCCATGCAGGTAGGCCTGCGGCCGCGCCGGCAATAGTGCTCACGATGCCGCGCCTTGCGAGCGTGGTTAATCCGAAGCCGCCGCGTTCACTCAAGACATGATCGAGTTTGAGGCTAAATATCGCGGCCTTCGACCTTCTCGGTCAGCGTCTTGACCTGGTCGGGAATCTTTTCGAGGTGCGGATTGAGGGCGAGCGCCTTGCGGTAGGCATCGAGCGCGCGCTTCTCGTCCCCGACCTCCTGCATGATCATGCCGAGGCCGGCGAGCGCGCCGAAATGGCGCGGCTCGCGGATCAGCACTTGCTGAATGTCCGCGAGCGAGCGGCCATAATCATTCTGCATGTAATAGAGCGTCGCACGCCGGTTCCAGGCCTCGATGTAATCGGGCCTGAGCTTGATGACCGAATCCAGGAGCTTGATTGCGACGTCGATCTTCTTCGCATCGACCGCGGTCTTGGCGCGAGACATCATGAGCGCGGCGGTGTCGCTCGGGGTCTGCAGCCAGATCGCCCAGATCCGCGCCTCGACATGCTTGGCGCTGGCCTCGTCGGGGGCGGCCTTCAGCGCGCCGAACAGGAAATCGAGATTCTTGCTGCGGTCGACCTTGGGCAGCTTCGACGGGGCCTCAGGCAGCTTCTTCTGCTTGCCGGGCGGCTCGACCTGCTGGGCCAGGGCGGCCGGCGCAAGGCCGGCGGTTCCCAGCACGAGGGTCAGACACAGGGTGCGCGCGAAACGGAATCTCACTGCCATGGTGAAAGTCTAAACGCGCAAAGCCGCCCTTGCAAAGCAAAGGCGGCGTCAAACTCGTGTGAGACCGTGGTCTTGCGGGGCGCGCAAGGGCGCCCGGCGGGATCGGCCGCTCAGATCAGCCCTGGCGCGCCTTGAAGCGGCGCTGCACTTTGTTGATCACATAGACCCGGCCCTTGCGGCGGACCAGGCGGTTGGCGCGATGACGACCGCGCAGCGATTTCAGCGAGTTACGGACCTTCATGGCAGAATCCTGAACGTTCGAAAGGCCGTGTTCGGCACTACCGTTTCGGCACGCGCGAATGTGGCAAAATGAGATTTTTCCCGCTGGCGGACCGGCCGCCCGGGACGGAGCGGTTCTTAAGGCATGGCAGGAGGTCATGTCAATGTTAACTGCCCGGAGGCACCAAGCAAAACCGTGAAAACAACCCCATGCACAGTAGAAGCGGCCGGATCGGCCCGATTTTCTCGCAATGACTTCAAGGGGTCTCCAAGGCGCCTTGCCAAATTCGTTATATCCTATAATCAATTCGGCAACCCGTCGGGAGGACACCCATGCCGAAGCTGAAGCTGCCTGATATCGACAAAGTCGTCGCGATCGACATCCACACCCATGCCGAGGAGCCCTGCGGCACCCATCCCGACGACGGCTATGACGATTTCCAGGCGCAAATGGCGGAATATTTCAAGTCGCCGCACAAGCATCCGCCGACCGTGCCGGAGACCGCGGCCTATTACCGTTCCAAGAACATCGCCGCGGTGATCTTCCCTGTCGATGCCGAGCGCGAGACCGGCTTCCGCCGCTACAAGAACGAGGAGATGCTGGAGATCGCCTCCGAGCATCTCGACGTGCTCATCCCCTTCGTCTCGATCGACCCGCACAAGGGCAAGCTCGGGGCCCGCGAGGCGCGCAAGCTGATCGAGGAATACGGTGTGCGCGGCTTCAAATTCCATCCGACCATGCAGGGCTTCTACGCCAACGACCGCATGGCCTATCCGCTCTATGAAGAGATCAACAATGGCGGCGCGATCGCGCTGTTCCACACCGGCCAGACCGGCGTCGGCTCCGGCATGCCCGGCGGCATGGGCATGCGGCTGAAATATTCCAACCCGATGTACATGGACGACGTCGCGGCCGATTTCCCCGACCTCAAGATCATCCTCGCCCACCCCTCCTTCCCCTGGCAGGAAGAGGCGCTCTCGGTCGCGACCCACAAGCCGAACGTCTACATCGACCTCTCGGGCTGGTCGCCGAAATACTTCCCGCCGATCCTGGTGCGCTACATCAACTCGATCCTGCAGGACAAGATGCTGTTCGGCTCGGACTGGCCGGTGATCACGCCAGACCGCTGGCTGTCGGACTTCGCCAAGATCGAGATCCGCGACGAGATCCGTCCGAAGGTGCTGAAGGCGAACGCGCGGAAGCTGCTCGGGATCTGAGCGAGCCATCATCGCCGCAGCCTCGAGAGCTTCGGACCAACGAAGCTCTCATGCGCAAACATGGACCGACAGATCGTCGACGATTATCGCGCATTGTTGATTCCATACTGCGTCTTCGGCATTCCCCGAGCGCTCCGGGGCTGGGCAAGCAGTTCGGGCGCCGAAAGCATCGCCTTGGCAACAGGATCGTCAGGAAATCGGCTAAGTAGCGCTTGATAGGCGGTCAGGGCATCGCCGAGCTTGCCAGCCTCGAACAACGCGGATGCCTGCGAGGTCAACTGGATCCGTTCGGCGGCGTCCATCGGTGCGCTCAGGTCGGGATCGTCGGCTCCCGCGATGCCGAGCAATTCGTAGATCATGAAGCGTCGCTCGCGTCCCTTGACGGTCACTTGACGAAGCGGCCGCACGAGGACGGCTTCACCGGCTGCACGCACGACACTCGCGCTCACGCAGATGTTGGTGCCGAACTGCTTGTTGAGCCCTTCCAGCCGTGAGGCGACATTCACGCCATCGCCCATCGCCGTATAGCTGAAGCGTTCGGTCGATCCGACATTTCCCACCAAGACCTCGTCGGTATTCAGGCCGATCCGGACACGGAAGGGCGAGAGCCCCTGCGCGACCCAGCCTGCGTTGAGGCCTTCGATCCGGCGCAAGGAGCGGAGCGCGCCACGGCAAGCGCTCAAGGCCGGCTCGGCGATCACGGCGGGGGCGCCCCAGAATGCCATCACGCCGTCGCCGATGAACTTGTCCACGGTGCCTGATTCTTCGCCGATCGCGCGGGACACGACGTCGAAATAGGCGGACATCTGCTGCAGCAGCACGTCCGAGTCCTTTTGCTCCGCGAGAGTCGAGAAGTTCTCGATGTCGGAGAAGAATATCGTCAGGCAGCGTCGTTCTACGCCGAGCGCGAGGGGGACACCGGACTTGACCAATCCCTTAACCACCTCGACCGGAACGAAGGACGAGAAGGACTGCAGTGAGCTGCGCAGCAGCGTTGCCGCGCTCTGCAGCTGGGCGATCTCCTTGATCCTGGAGGAGGTTGCATTCCGCTTCTCGAAGGAGAGATCCTCGATCGCCTCCAATTCGCGCGTGACCTTCTCCAGCGGACGGGTCAACCGCCGCGCCAGTAGAAAAATGAGCATCAACTCGACCGCCGTCAACAGGACGATCGTGAAGACGATCTTCTGGTTCGTCTCGCGCAACTGCCCAACGAAATCATCCGTCGGCGTCAGGATGACCGATTGCCAGGGGCTGCCGAAGCTCTCGGGAAACCGGGCGAACGAGGCGCTGATCTCGCGGCCGTCCCGCCGCGAGGTGAATACGAAATCATCCCGGTTGGTTTCGATGTGCAGACGGTAAGCTTCGCGGACGTCGGCATCGTCGATATTCGCCAGCGTCGCGATCTGCAGTGTGCCCGTCGCAAGGTTGATCACCTTCTCGCGCTCCGAGGAAGCCACCACCTTGCCGTCATTGGGATCCGCGATGATCGTCATGCTGTTCGCGCTCGGCCGCTGCTTGGCGAGATAGCGCGACAGGACGTCGAAGGTGATGTTGACGGATGCGCAGCCGAGAAACTCGCCGTCGCCGCGGTAGATCGGATAGCGCGCCGAAATGATGGGATAGCCGGTATCGGGATTGATCGACGGTGCGGTGACGTAGAGCGCCCTGGACTCGCGCGCAGCGCCGTAGCCGGGAAGCGCTCGCACGTTGAGGGAGGATGGCGTGTCATAGGAGGCGATGGCGTGCGGCCAGGTGTCATAGAAGGTGCGGTAGCGTTTGCGATCGCCCCCCCGGGAGAAAGGGTCGACAAAGCTCGAATGCCAATTGGCGCTTACGGGAATTTGCTTGTCGGATCGCTTTCGATCGGCGTCGACTCGCGTCACGACGCGATGATAGCCGTCCTCGAAGCTGACATAGGCGGCGTCAATCTGGCTCGACGAGGTGAGAACACGATAGAGCGCATCGCGACTGTCCTCCGTCCTGAAGAACGAGGGCTGGGCCGCCGCTGCTTCGGCGAGCAGGCCGAGCATTCCATTGACGCCACGCATCAGGTTTTCGATGCTCTCGATGGTGGCGAAGCGCGATCTGTCGATCTGCTCCTTCAGCAGCGACACGATCGCTTCGCTGTTCTTCTGATGATTGAAGCCGAGAATGAAGATGAGGATGGGGATGCTGAGGCAAACGAACAGCCCGGCCATCACCAGGCTCAATCGCAACTGTCTCGAATCTGTCCGGTAAAAGCGCCGATATGCGCCGAGCGTCACGGCGACTGCCAGTATCGGGATCATGGCGATCCCGAACAGCTTCAGCCAGCGGTCGAGCTTGTCGGAGAACGGCTCGTGAAAAGGCGGAGGCGGCAATTTGCCTTTTGGAAGCAGGCCGAGATCTTGATAGATCTTTGCAATGGCCCGCCACCGCTCGGCCGTCTGGCTGCCGAGCTTGATCAATCCCGGCTGGATCAAGGCTTCGGTCCGCACGGCCTCGAACATCAGGGCTTCGCGTGACTTGATCACCGGATACTTGCGCAGGATCAGCTCGACCGCCTCCTGCTTGTCGGCGAGAGCGTGCTCCCAACCCCTCAAGCTCGCGGCGAGAAACGCTTGGACCATCTCCGGCTTGCGACGCAGCAGCTCTTCCGTGGTGCAAAGATTGTCGCCGTAGAAGTCGAAGCCAAAAGTCCTCGGCGTGAACGACCGATATGGGACGCCGTTCTGCTCGAGCACAAACGGCTCGTTCGTGACATAGGACACCATCGCGTCCGCCTTGCCCGTGACCAGGTCGAGCGGGTTGCCGGTGTGATCGACGCGCGGCAGCGCCCAATAGTCCACACCTTGCTGCTTCAGCATGGCGGCAAGGTCTTCGCTGCCCGATGCATCCATCAGGCGGTGGCCGGTGAGTTCCGAAGGGGCGTTGATGCGCGCGCGGCTGGGGACGAGGATGTTGGCGGCGGAGTGCTGGAAGATCACGCCCAGCACGGTGAGTTTTGCAAGGCCCGGCTGGGGCAGCAGAACGCCCGTCATGCACACACCGAAATCGGCCTTGCCCGAGCCGACGTCGATCGTCGCATCGATGCCGGGGCCGCCCGGCCTGATCTCGACGTCAAGCCCGGCATCCCGATAGAAGCCCCTCTCCAGAGCAACGTAGTAGCCGGCGAACTGGAACTGGTGCAGCCATTTGAGCTGCAGAGACACTCTTTCGAGGGCTTGAGCTTGCCCGGAAGCGGTCCAGAACAGCACAAATCCGAGGAGCCGGAGCAGTGCGCCGACGCGCGGCCCCGAGACCCGATTTCGCATTCGCAAGAGCATCGGGCGCGCTGGAGCGGGCATCGGTCCGGGACGGGTTTGTGTCAGGCATGCGAGGCCCCAGAAGGCTATTTTTTCGCACCGTCCGACCTTTGATCTGGGTCAAGGCTCCGACAGACGCCGAGAGAGGACGCTGACGCCTGTCGCACCAACCATTTGAATCAGAGCATTGAGGGCTTCGATCAGCGGTCGAAGCCCTCAGCCTCACGTGCGCGGCTCAGACCTGCGCCAAGCCGCCGTCGACGAAGACCTCGCCACCGGTCATGTAGCTGCTGTCCGAGGAGGCCAGGAACGCGGCCACTGCCCCGGTCTCGCTGGGGTCGCCGACACGTCCGATGGGGGTCGTGCTGCCGAGCGCATCGAACGCTTCCTCGCCGACGATCTCCAGTGCCAGCTCGGTCTTGGTCGGGCCGGGTGACAGCACATTGACGCGGATGCCGGTGCCGCGCAGGTCGAGCGCCCAGCTCCGCGCCAGATTGCGGATCGCGGCCTTGGTCGCGCTGTAGATGCTGAATTGCGGCGTCCCCATCACCCCCGTGCTCGAGCCCGTGAGAATGATCGACGCTCCCTTCGTCATCAGCGGCAGCGCCTTTTGCACGGTGAAGACCAGACCCTTCACATTGACGTCGAAGATATGATCGTAATGCTCGACCGTAATCTCGCCGAGCGGTGCAAATAGCCCGGTGCCGGCGTTGGCGAACAGAATGTCGAGCCCGCCGCGTTCTTTCCTGACCGTCTCATAGAGCCGATCGAGGTCGGCCAGATCCGTCACCGAGCCCCTGACCGCGCGTGCCGATGACCCGAGCTTCGCCAGTGCGGCGTCGAGCGGCTCCTGCCGCCGCCCGAAAATGTAGACGAACGCGCCTTCGTCGACGAACCGTTTCGCCGCGCCAAACCCGATGCCGGTGCCGCCGCCGGTCACCACTGCCGTCTTTCCTTGTAGTCTGCTCATGATGTGCTCCCTTCATTGAGGTTGCACTGAGCTGGCGGCGTACCCACCTATCGACAAGTATGCACCTTTTGGTAAGTGCCCAAAAATGTCAGACACGACTTTGCCGCCTGAAGAGGCGCCCACACCGGTCCAGAGCTGCACGCCAAATCTGCCCGGCTTCACCTGCGGCCTCGACGCGACCCTGCGGGTCGTCTCGGGCAAGTGGAAGCCGCTGATCCTGTACTTCGTCGCCCAGGACGGACCGACCCGTTACGGCGAGCTCCGGCGCGCCATCCGCGACGTCAGCGACAAGGTGCTGATCCAGCAGCTCAAGGAGCTGGAGGCCGATGGCCTGGTGAAGCGGACCGACTACAAGGAGGTGCCGCCGCGGGTGGACTACAGTCTCACACCCTTGGGCCACAGCCTCGCCCAGGCCCTCGTGCCGCTCTGCACGTGGGGCACCGAGCACATGGCGGAGGTCAGCCGGGTGTTTGCCGAAAGAGCGACCTGGCCGCGGCGGGAACGTCAGTCGACTGGTTAGCTTCCGCTGCACTCGCGTGAGGTTTGCTCCGCCAGGACTGCTGCGCGTTCGTGTAACTCGCCCTGAGTCCGCCTCAGGCTATGAGCAGGCGTTGAATATTCCGGCGAATAGACGTGCGAAGCCGCCCTATGAACCCAGCGTGCAGGCAGCAGCCAGCGAAAGACGACGATCGCGGCACCCGCGCCAATGACCTCCGCTGCGATGAAGCCGAGAACATCCTGGGGCCTGATGCCTGCGATTGAGTCGGTAAAGGCGCGTGCGATGGTCACCGCTGGATTGGCAAAGTCGGTGGCTGTGAACCAGAAGGCGCCGCCGATGTAAGCGGCGACGACGCCAGCGATGGATGCCGGACGAAGCCGTGAGCAAACCCATACCGCTCCCAGCAGTCCGAATGTCGCGACGAACTCGCTCAACAAATTGGAAAAGCCGCTTCGGTCGTTGACCGAGACGGAAAAGACCGGCGTTGCAAACATTGCATTCGCCACACCCACTCCCACCAAGGCGCCGACGAGTTGAACAGGAACGTATGAAGCCCCCGTTCGAAGCGGCAAATCGCCTCTGATGACGAGCGCAGCGGTCACCAGGGGATTGAAATGAGCCCCGGACACAGGGCCCAACCATTCGATCAGCGCATAGAGGGCCGCAGCCGTCGCGAGTGCATTGGCAATGAGCGCGACAGCCGTGTTGCCGCTTGCCAGCCGGACCCCGAGAATGCCCGAGCCGACCACGGCCATCAGCAGAAAGCAGGTCCCGATTCCCTCCGCCACGAGCCTCTGCGACAAATTGAAGTCGGGAGAAGCGGATCTCGAGCTCTCGCATGCTGTCACGTCAGACAACCTGAAAGATCTTGTAGGCCACCGCGCCCTCGACGAGATATCCAGTTCCGACGCACACGATGTCGTTCATCCAGGCATAGGAGGACGAACCTGTTTCGAACAACGGTTGCGTCCGGAAATAATAGCGTGAGGGATCGACCGCGTAGCGCTTGGCCGGATCGGCCATGTCGGCCTTCAGTTCTGGTGGCGTGATCCAGCGTCCGCCATAGGTCATGTAGATCAGTTCGTTGTCGTCAGTGCGCAAGGTCAGACGCACGTCGAGCGCCATCCCTCCGTTGGGGCGGAACAGGGCCCAGTCGCCACCGCCATCAAGAACCTCACCGCGCACGCGCTCTCCGGCGAACGATCCGCCGGCGGCGCCGAACAGCACCCGCCGGCCAACCGGCGTCTCACCAAACGAAAGACGTGGATTGAGATCAACGACGATGTCGAACAGCGGCACCGTCTCGATATTGGCAACAGGTTTTATGCGCCGGTCCATGGTGCCATTCTCCATTGCGTAAATGTGTGATGCCGACTGATAAGACCTAGAGAACTTCGCCGAAGAGCTTCCGGCGGACCTGATCGGTCGAGACCCCCGACTGCGCGCACAGGGCCGAGAGATCGAAGAAGAAGTACTCGCTTGCGATCAGGTCATTGCGGAAGGTGAAGCGGATAAAGACCGGAAGCTTCGCGCGCTTTCCGCTTGGGGTGACGCCAAAACGGTCTCCCGTCATGGTCATGCGCACCTCTCCCCAGCAGACCAGCGTCTCGGCGTCGTTGGCGCAGCCGGACAGCACGACGTTGTAATCCGGGAAGGACTTGAAGAACCGCGCCAGCGCCGCCTCGCTTTCCGCAAGTCCCCTTGCACGGGTGCCGAACGCGGGTCCTTCGAGCACCATGTCCTCGTCGAGAAAGGTAAGTGCAGCGGCAACGTCCTGCCTGCTCTTGGCCGCAGCCAGACCCTGGGCCAGCTCGAACATCCGGTCTCCATTCACGGCAACTCCTCCCGCCTGACATACCAAAAGCATTTAACATACTACGAGTATGTCATATTCAATTTGCATGTTTCATGTCAAGCGGTATGCAAGTGGCATGAACAAAGCTGCTCATGATCAACGAACGCGCCGTGAGGAATATGCGGAAGCAACGCGGCAAGCGCTGCTTGCTGCGGGGCGGGAAATATTCGCCCGTGAGGGCTACCAGGCCGCGGGCATCGAGGCGATTTCAAGAGCCGCGAGAGTGACGCGCGGCGCCTTCTATCATCACTTCGAGGACAAGAAGGCTCTGTTCGACGCGGTCGTCGTTTCGCTTCAATCGAACGCCGCTGCACGCGTGCAGGAGATTTCCAAACGGAAGTCGAAAATTTGGGAGCGGCTCTACACCGGCATCGACGCCTATCTGGATGTTTCGATCGAGCCTGCTTACGCGCGAATTGTCGTTCAAGAAGCGCCGGTCGTCCTCGGCAATGCCCGCTTCGCAGAGATCGAAGAGCAGTACCCGATGGCGCTTCTGAAGGCGACGCTGAGGGCGCTCAAGCGCGAAGGTGAGCTGGTCTTCGACGATATCGATCTGCTCGGACATATGCTTGATGCGGTCATTTGCGAGCTGTCGATCAAGCTTCCAACCTCGCCCGACCCCAAGAAAACCCGCGTCCTCGGTCGCAAGATCATTGAGGGATTGCTGGACGCGTTTCGCCGTAAATAGCGGTGGCTGCGCTGGCACTTGGAGGTGGCACTCCGATGCCGCCTGGGGTCCGGGAACCGACGGTCATGGTTGCAGTGGCAGCCTTCCGCCATCAATCGACTTCGACAAAGACTGGTGGCCGAGCACGAGGACGAGACGCCGCTCATCAATGATGCGGCAGTATCTCGCCCAGAAACTTCCTCGTGCGCTCGTGCTGCGGGGCTCTGAAGAAGGTCTCCGGGTACGCCTCTTCGATGATCCGGCCCTCGGCCATGAAGATCACGCGGTCGGCAACCTGGCGGGCGAATCCCATTTCATGAGTGACGCAGATCATCGTCATGCCGTCGGTTGCCAGCCCAATCATGGTGTCGAGCACCTCCTTGACCATTTCCGGGTCGAGCGCCGACGTCGGCTCATCGAACAGCATGACTTTCGGCTCCAGGCAGAGCGCACGCGCAATCGCCGCGCGCTGCTGCTGGCCGCCCGACAGTTGCGCCGGGTACTTGTCCCCCTGATCGAAGATTTTCACACGCTCGAGCAGCCGCCGGGCGGTCTCCTCGGCCTGCGCGCGCGGTACGCCGCGCGACCGGACCGGTGCCAGCGTGCAATTCTCAAGCACCGTCATGTGTGGAAACAGGTTGAATTGCTGGAACACCATGCCGACCTCGCGGCGGACCGCGTCGATCGCCCCGCCTTGCGCGCCGAGCTGGACGCCATCGACGACGATTTCGCCCTTCTGACAGGTCTCGAGCGCATTGATGCAGCGGATCAGGGTGGATTTGCCCGATCCGGACGGCCCGCACAGCACGATCTTCTCGCCGGCACGAACCTCCAGATGGATGTCGGTCAGCACCTGGTAGGTGCCGTACCATTTGTTGACGCCGCGCATGGCAATCATCGGGTCTGCATTGGCCGCGACCGGCATGGCGCTCTCCATCAACTGGCGGTGAAGGGGATGCCGGGGATGCTGTCGGGGAAGTCCGGCAGCGGGTTGTTCATCCACTTCGGATAGATCTTTCCCCATTCGCCGCTGGCGATGATCCTGTCGATAAAGCCGTTGACGAAGGCGTTGATGTCCTTTTCGCCGAGCCGCGTGCAGGCGCCGTTGTAGAGTTTCGTGAATTCCAGCTTGTTCTCGTAGGCGCCCGGCCTGGATTCGTTGAGACGCGGAACATAGAAGATATTGCCGCCGACCGCCTGCACCTGACCGGACAGCAGGGCCTGCATCGTCGGCGCGTCACCGTCGAAGCGGCGGATGGTGGTGCCGGGAGGCGCGGCCTTGGTGACGTCGGTGTCCTGCACGCTGCCGCGCGCGACCCCGATGACGTATTTGCCCATGTCGGCGGGTGATTTGATCTCCATCTCCTTCGGCGCAATGAAGGTAATGATGTTGGCGCCATAGGGCTTCGAGAATTGCACCGCCTTGGCGCGCTCAGGCAGCATCGCCATGGTCGCGAACAGGATGTCGACGCGCCCGGAGGTCAGCGCCGGAATACGATTAGCAACGGCCAATGGCGTGAACTCGGCCTGCACGCCGAGCTCCCTCGCGAACAGTTCGGAGAGGTCGGCATCGAGCCCTTCCTGCTTGCCGGCCGGATTGACGAAACCCCAGGGCGGATTGTCGCCCTGAATGCCGATCAGCACCTTGCCGCGCGCCTTGATCTCCACCGGTGTCACCGCATAGGCGGCCCGCGACAGCACCAGGGGCGCGGCGATCGCACCTGCGCCGAGTGCCAGCAAGCGGCGGCGGTGAACTAGCGTTGTCGTGCTGTTAGTCATGTCTTCCTCCTCTCCTGTGTTGATATTTTCAGCGTGATGCGGTCGCGAGCCGCCGCTCCAGCCACGTGCCGTACAGCGAAAGCGGCCAGCACAGCGCGAAGTAGAGGGCGCAGACCAGACCGAGCACGAGCAGCGGCTTGAAGTTCTGGTTCGAGACGATGGTCCCCGCGCGCATCAGCTCGGTGAAGCCGATAATTGCGGCAAGCGAGGTGCCCTTGATCAACTGCACCAGGAAGCCGATCGTCGCGGGCAGGGAGATGCGGATGGCCTGCGGCAGCACGACGTCTCTCATCCGGTCGATGTAGTTGAGGCTGAGCGCCTTCGCGGCCTCGATCTGGCCACGCGGCACGGCTTCGATCGAGCCGCGCCAGATTTCGCCGAGGAAGGCGCCGGCATGCAGGGTGAAGCCGATCGAAACGGAGGCCCAGGGATCGAGCTTAAGCCCGGCGAGCGCCAGACCGTAATAGACGACGAAGAGCTGCATCAAGAGCGGCGTGCCCTGGAACAGGGCGATATAGGCGGCGGCGGCCCGTTCAAGCCAGCGCCATGGCGAGGTGCGCGCCAGCGCGACGGCAAGACCTGCGACCGATCCGAGCACGAAGCCGATCGCAGACAGCGCAAGCGTCCATTTGAGGCCGCTGAGCAGGAACAGGAGCTGATTGTTGTCCATGGTTGCTGCTCACTTCACGGGATAGAGCAGGAAGCGTGCATTGATCCGCGCGAACATCTGCATCAGCATCCAGGACATCGCGAGATAGAGCAGCGTGACGACGCCGTAGACCTCGAAGCTGCGGAATGTGTTGGTCTCGATGGCCTGTCCGACCGAGGTCAGCTCATAGGCCGAGATCGCGGAGGCGATGCTCGTCGTCAGGGTCAGCATGATGAATTGACTGGTCAGCGACGGGTAGATCGCGCGCAAGGCCGGCTTCAGGACGATCAGGCGAAAGATCAGCGACCGGCTGAGACCGAGCGCCAGTCCCGCCTCGATCTGTCCCTTGTTGATCGACTGCACGCCGCCGCGGATGATCTCGATCGCATAAGCCCCGCCGTTGATGCCGAGCGCGATGATCGCGGTCATGGTCGGATCGAGGCGAATGCCCACCATCGGCAACGCAAAGAAGATGAAGTAGATCTGGCCGAGGAAGGGCGTGTTCCGGATGGCCTCGACGAACGAGATGACGAGCCAGCGCAGCGGGGACAGCCGGGAATCGCGCAGCAGGACGCCGCCGATGCCGATGACGAGCGCCAGCGACATACCCGACAGCGCCAGCGCGAGCGTGCCGGCACAGCCCCAGAGCAGTTCCGGCAGACCGTCGAATACGGGCCCGAAATCGAACCGGTAGTTCATTTGGCTCCTCCCTCCGGGCGCCCTCTTGGTGTGGCTTGGCCCGATCACGTCTGGTCGACGTTTGTGAAAGCGTCTCTATGTCGCCCCCCGAGCGAGGCCTGCGGCTTGTCCCGTCGCGAGCGCCGCATAGCGTTCGCGCAAATCGATGCGCCGTCCGGCAGTTGCGGCCTCGGCGATCGCGAGCGTCGCAAGAAGGCTGCGTGCACCGTCCTCGACCGGCTGCAGCGAAGGCGCGACCCCGCGAATGACGTCGCGAAAATGATCGAGCTGGGCGACGTACGGGTCGATCGAGGCGGCGTGGTTGGCCTGGGCCTGGATCGGCCCGTTCCAGTCCTGCGCGCCGCCCTCCTGCGTCCACTGAACGAGGCTCGGAAACTCTATCGCACCGCGCCGACCCATCAGGCGGTAGCTGCTCTGTCCGCTGAAGGGGAACTCGGGCGCCTCGCCGAGACCCTGCTCGGTCGTCCATGGCGTCACCGCGCAGTCGCTGAGGAAGAACGTGCCGAGAGCACCGCTTTCGAACGCGATCAGCGCAACGGCGGTGTCCTCCACCGCGAAGCCGCGCTGGCGATTGGCCGCGATGGCTTCCACGGCAATGATCTCGCCGAGCGTGAAGCGCAGGAAATCGATCTCGTGGATCAGGTTGATCAGGATAGGCCCGCCGCCGGCCTGCGACCGCCAGGGCGCGATCTCGAAATAGGCCGCCGGCTTGTGCGTGGCCCAGATGGCCGAGACGCCGACGACGTCGCCGATGCGGCCCTCGGCCAGCAACGCCTTCAGCGTCTTCACCTGCATATGATGGCGGCGGTGATGCCCGACCAGCGATTTGACGCCGGTCTTGCGGATTTCCGCGATCAGGCTGGCGGCGGTCTGCAGCGTATCGGTAACCGGTTTTTCGATCAGGATATGGATGCCGGCGCGGGCGCAGGCGATGCCGTTCTCGGCATGGAGCTGATTGGGCGAGGCGATGATCACGGCCTCGGGTCGCGCGTCGGCAAGCAGCTCGCGATAATTCTTGAAGACGCGCGCGCCCGGCTGCTCGGCTGCGACCTGTTCGGCGTTCACGTCGGCAATGCCGACCAGTTCGTAGTCGTTGTGCTCGGCGAGCTTGCGCAGATGCTTGCGCCCGATCAATCCGGCGCCGATCACGCCAATCCTGATTTTCGTCATGCCATGCGTTCCCGTAGGTCAGGCCCAGCCCTGACAGCCGCGACGCCTTGTGCCGCGAGGTCGTCCTTCGAGCAGGTTCCTCGTTGCGCTGAAGGCCGTTGTGATCCGCTCCCTCGCATCCGGCGTCGGCGTCGGCATTTCGACACTGAGCGCGGCGTCGGCGGGAAGCGCGTCGACGAGCGCGCCGAGCGGCAGAGCGCCCTCGCCCGGCGGCAGCCGTCCCTCTCGGGCCTCGGCGATGATCGCGTGCTCCGTCGCAGGCGGCTTTGCGCTGGCGTCGCAGAGTTGCGCATTGCGCAGCCATTGGTCCGGAAGCGACGTCAGATCGGCGGCCTGGCCGCCCGAACGCGCAAGGTGCAATGCATCGACCAGGATTGCGCCGTTCGTCTGGCTTGCGCCGCGAACGATGGCTGCAGCCTGCTGCAAATTGCCGACCGTGCGCCACCGCATGAATTCGAGATCGACACGCAGTCCGAAGGATGCGGCGAGCTGACAGAGTTCTGCGAAACGAGCGGTGAGCCGCGGCTGAACCGGGTCGTCGCCCGAGGCAATGACGGACGCGGCGCCGAGATCGGCACCGGCCTCGAGACGGCCGGCGAACGCGGCGATGTCGATGTCGGGCGTGAGCTGGATGATCTCGATCTCGCTGACCCGCATGCCTTCGCCGGCCAGCACATGTTTGAGCGCACGGTGGGCCTCGGTGCCGACGGCTGTCGGATAGGCGGGCCCATCGGGGGTGGCGGGGATGTACCGCAATCCGACTGCGGCAAAGCCGGCACGCGCGGCTTCCACGACCAGCGCCGCCGGCGCGAGCTGCAATGCGGTGAGATGGGCAAGGCCAAGCCGGATCATTGTCGCCGCTAATTAATCTATGGGTTAATTACTAATTACCCAACGGGATAATTGATGTCAAGAGCTTCCGAATGGTCTATTAAGGGAGGAGGCGGCTTGCGGCCGCTATGAGGGACCGAACGGCCAGATGCCCAGCGTGAAAAAGCAGCCCGCGCGGGCCGCAAGACCCGCGCCGATCAAGCGGCGCGACCGCGAACGAACGCGGCAGGAGATCCTCGATATCGCCTTCGCGGAATTTGCCGAGAACGGCCTGTCCGGCGGCAATACCGACGCCATCGCCGCGCGCGCCAACGTCACCAAGCGGCTGATCTTCTACTACTTCAACTCCAAGGAAGATTTGTTCACCGCGGTGCTCGAAATGGCCTACGCCAAGATGCGCGCCGCCGAGGAGGACCTTCATCTCGAAGCGCTGGAGCCGGAGGCCGCGATCCGCAGGCTTGCTGAATTCACCTTCGATTTCCACCAAGCGAATCCGGAATTTGTTCGTCTCGTCTCGATCGAGAACATCCATCGCGGGCGGCATGTCGGCGTCAGCCAGAGGCTGAAGGAGATGACACAGCCGAGCATCAGCCAGATCGCAAAATTGCTCGCGCGTGGCGTCGCAAGCGGCGCGATTCGTGCCGGCATCGATCCAATCGAGCTGCACATGACGCTGAACGCATTGAGCTTCTTCTCGGTCGCCAACCGCCACACTTTTGAGGCGCAGTTCGCCTGGGACATGTCCTCGCCCACGGCGAAAGCCCAGCGGCGGAGCGAGATCGCCGACGTGCTTTGGCGCTATGTGCGAAAGGTCTAGGGCCGTTTATGGCTCGATCGGAGTAGCTCGCTTTGAGTCGGCAAGCCGACATGGATGAGATACACTCCCGGCAATTCTGTTCCCGCACCGATCCCGAGGAACCGATCCATGAGCATCAAAGCCGTCGTCTTCGACGCCTACGGCACCCTCTACGACATCCAGTCGGTTGCTGAAATCACCGAGGATGCGTTTCCGGGCTATGGCGAGATCATCACGCAGGTCTGGCGCATCAAGCAGCTCGAATACACCTGGCTGCGCTCGCTGATGCAAGCTTACCAGGATTTTGACGCGGTCACCCGCGATTCCCTCGCCTATACGCTGCGTGTGCTCGGGCTGGCCTACGAGAGCGAGACGTTCGAGCGCGTGATCGAAAAGTATCTGCATCTCGATCTCTATCCGGATGTGGCGGAAACGCTTGTGGCCTTAAGACCGCGCAAGCTCGCCATCCTCTCCAACGGCAGCCCGGACATGCTCAATGCGCTGGTGCGCAATTCCGGCCTCGATGCCCTGCTCGATGCCACCATCAGCGTCGACGCGAAGAAGATCTTCAAGCCGAGCCCGCAGGCCTACGAGCTGATCGGCGAGGTGCTCGGCACCGCGCCTGGTGAGGTTCTGTTCGTCTCCTCCAATCCCTGGGACGCCGCCGGGGCGAAATCGTTCGGGCTGAAGGTCGCCTGGATCGAGCGGGTGACGCCGGAAGCCATGGCGCTGGCTTGCGTCGAGACCGAACTCGTGGCACCGCTCACCATGTTCAGGGCGATCCGTACCCAGATGGATGAGCTCGGCTTCGCGCCGGACCACCGCGTCCGCGCGCTCTCCGAGCTGCCAGGAATCGCTTAAGAGGTCGCCCGCCTATGAGATTGGAATGAGCTGCCCGGAATGAGCCTGGAATCCGTTCGCGCCTTCTTCGCCGAGAATGCCCCCGACATCTCCGTCATCGAATCCCCGATCAGCTCCGCGACCGTGGCGCTGGCGGCCGAAGCCTATGGCGTCGAGCCCGGCCGGATCGCCAAGACGCTGTCCTTGCGGATCGGCGAGCGCGTGATCCTGATCGTCGCGGCCGGCACCTCGCGCATGGACAACAAGAAAGTCAAGGCGCAGTTCGGCGGCAAGCCGAAGATGCTGGGTCTGGAGGAAGTCGCCGACATCACCGGACACGAGGTCGGTGGCGTCTGCCCTTTCGGCCTGAAGTCGCCGCTGCCGATCTATTGCGACGTATCGCTGAGGGCGTTCGACGTCGTGGTGCCGGCCGCCGGCTCGACCCACAGCGCGGTGCGCATCACGCCGGAGCGGCTGGCCGAGCTGACCGCGGCGGAATGGGTCGATGTCTGCGAGCACAGGCCGTAACGGCGGCACCGGATACGGTGGCTGGTTGCATTGCCGGTCAGGCAGGCTAGCATGGCGGCGATGACCGACGACAAGGTAAAGCGACGACTGACCACCGTGCTGTGCGCTGACGTGTACGGCTATTCTCGCCTGATGGAAGCGGACGAGACCGGAACGTTGGAGACGCTCCGCCGCTACCGCACGGCCATTGCTCGGTTGGTCGAGCGCCATGACGGCCGCATCGTGAACACCTGGGGCGATGCCGTGATCGCCGAGTTCGCCAGCGTCGTCGAGGCCGTGCAATGCGCGGTCGAGATCCAGCAGGAAATCTCCAGTCAGGCCTCGAACGCGCCCCCGGCGAGCCCGATGCAGTTTCGCATCGGCATCAACCTCGGCGACGTGATGGTGGACGGCACCGACATCTACGGCGATGGCGTCAATATCGCTTCGCGGCTGCAAGAACTCGCCGAGCCCGGCGGCGTCGTGATCTCGAGCTCCGTCTACGATCAGGTGCACAACAAATTATCCGTTGGCTTCGACTGCCTCGGCCAGCGTCCGCTGAAGAACATTGCTCCCCTGACCAGCTATCGGTTGACCTTGGGCGGTCAAGCCGCCGAGCCAGGGAGCGTCCCGATCGAGGAACGGGCAGCGCCCTCAGAGAGAGCGCGGGCTCCGCGATTGGACGACCGGCGCGCGCCGTCTTCGGCGACGAATGTCGTCTCGGATTGGCTCACGAGGCTGCCCCGCCCGGTTGCCGCGGCCCTCACGGTCTCGGCCTTCCTAATCCTGATCAATCTGTTCACCAGCGACAGGATCTGGTTTCATTGGCCGGTCGCGGCCATTCTGTTCAGTGTGGTGTTGCGGATGGTGCTTGGACAGCGCCCCGAATCAGACAGCAGGACGGAGCGCTGAACGAGGCGGCGCGACCGCACCCTCGTGCCGGCCGCCACGCATTATTCCGGATCGCGCGCTCGGCAGAGCCTAATCGTCGTTATCGTCATAGGGACGCGGTTGCGCCGGCGGAGGTGGCGGCAGCGCATTGTTGTATCGCGGTGGCGGCGCGGCGCGGTTGCGCGGCACCTGCTGCGGCGGCACCTGGTTGCTGGATTGGAACACCGCACGGCAGCCGCTCGAAAGCTGCGGCGTGTTCTGCTGCAAACAGGCCACAATGCGGTTCACATCGGGAACCTGATCGCTGCACAGGCGCCAGACATCCGGCGTGCAGGCCATCTGCTGCTCCATGGTCCCGCGATATTCTTGGGCGAATGCTGCGCCCGGCGCGACGATGCCGCCGATCGCGAGCACGACACCCAGCGCAATCCGCTCTGTCCGCATGTCCGATCCTTCCCGATTCTCCTCGATGTTCATCAATCAATGAGGCGGGAGCCGGTTCTGGACCAACAACAAAATGTGAAAATTGGCCAGGAACCATGGCAGCTCCCGCTGACGCTTTGGTCCGTGGCGCCCCAGCAACAGGGCCGAGGCAAACCGGTGCCTTGCGCCTTTCGCCATAAGGCATTTCGCCTCACGCCAAGAAGGATGACGGCGCTCCCGCTAGCAATGTGCTGCAATGAGGGGAACGTCGATGCCGACTGCAAAACCGGTCCGTGCGCAAAACGCCGCCACGGCCGCAATCTTTCGCCACAAGCTGCTGGTCACCACCGCGCTGGCGCCCCTCGTGCTGGCCTTCCCGGTCCTGACGTCCGGCCCGGCGCGCGCCGCCTGCACCGTGGTCGGCACCGGCACGATAGGCGCGCTCAATTCGGGCGATGTCGCGACCTGCACCGGCCTCGGCAACACCGACCATATCAACGCCACCGGTGGCAGCAACGTCACGGTGAATGTCGGTGACGGCACCATGACCTCGCTGCTGCCGGGCGCCGTCGTTCCCGCAATCGTGTTCGACGGCACGTCGAATTCCAGCGTGAGTTTCAACAATCAATCCACGACATCCACCTACGGCGGCGCGGTGCTCCTCTCCAACGGATCGAATAACAACACCGTCACCATCGCCGCCGGCGGCGTTGCGGAAGGGACCGGCAACGCCGAGGCGGCCATCGTCATCGACAATTCGAACGGCAATGCCGTCAACGTGGGCGGGACCGTGGTCGGTAACGGAGGCACCACGACCGGGCTGCGAATCATGGGAACGTCGACCGCGAACGTCATCAATGTCCATCAGGGCGGATTGATCGACGGCGGACATACCGGCGTGCAATTCATTGCTGGCGGCAACACCCTCATCAACGCCGGCACGATCTCCGGCGGCTTCTTCATCGCCATCCAGGGATCTTCAGGCACCGACACCGTTTTCAACGGCGGGACCATCTCGGGAGGCGGCAGCGGAGCGATCGATCTGTCCGGCGGCGACGACGTGCTCGGTCTCGGCCCCGGATCAACGGTCACCGGGAATGTCCGCGGCGGAACCGGTATCGATACCCTGAGCTTCGCAGGCACGGGGAACGGGATCTTCGACCTTGGGACCGTTGGCGCCGGCCTGCAATATGACGAATTCGAGCAGCTGGCCAAGACCGGCTCCTCGGTGTGGACGCTGACAGGCACCACCGCCTTCAACGGCGTGACCACCGTCGATGCTGGCGGCCTGGTCGTGAACGGCACATTACCCTCGGTCGTCTCGATCAATGGCGGCTATCTCGGCGGCACCGGCACCGTCGGCGGCATCGCCGTCAACAATGGCGGCATGGTAGCACCCGGCAACTCAATCGGGACGCTCAACGTCAATGGCAACGCCGTCTTCAACGCCGGCTCGACCTTCCAGGTCGAGATCAATCCCGCCGGCCAGTCCGACAGAATCGCGGCAACGGGCACCGCGACGCTCAACGGCGGCACGGTGCAGATCGTGCCGCTCGGGGCAGGCTTCATCGCCAACACGCAGTACACCATCCTCACGGCGGCGGGCGGCGTCAGCGGCACGTTCGCGGCGCTCACGAGCTCCGGCAGCCCGCTGGTCACGGGGCAACTCAGCTACGATGCCAACAACGTCTACTTCCTGCTGCAGCAGATCGGCGGCTTCGGAACCTTGTCGGGGCTGTCGCCGAATCAGGCCGCGGTGGCCGGCGCACTCGACCAGGCACAGCTCGGCGGCGCATCGGGACCGCTGGCCGCTGCGATCAACACGCTCGCCGCGCTCAATACGCCGGGCATCAAGGCCGGCCTCGACGATCTCGCCGGTCAAATCCACGCCGACGGACGCCGCTTCGTCGCGGATCAGGCCGATATGTTCCAGAGCTTCATGTGGAATGCCGGGACGCAGTCGCGCGGCGAGACCGTTCGGATGACCGCGTCCACCTATGCGCCGGAGCCCACGGACCCGATTGGCAAGGCGCTGAATCGTCGCCCCGCGGCACCGATGCAGAGCGTCTGGTTTGGCGGCTATGGCAATTGGGACAAGGTGGCCGCGAGCGACATTGCCTTCGGAACCAGCACAACCGTCGCCGGCGCCGCGCTCGGCGCCGACCTCTGGCACATGCCGGGCTTCGCAGCAGGCCTCGCGGTCGGCGCATCGACCGGCCAGCTGCGCATGGCGGGCCGCGCCGACCGCATCGAAGCCAATGCCGGGCATGCCGGCGTCTACGCACGCGGCGAAGCCGGCGGCTTCAATCTCGCATCGGCGATCAGCTATTCCTTTGCGGCGCTCGACTCCTCACGCACGATCGCGTTCCTCGGCGAGACGGCAACTGCCGCCTCGCGCGCAAACACCTTTGCCGCTTCGCTGGGCATCTCGCGGCCCTTCCAGACAGGATGGGGCCTCGTCGCCGAGCCCTTTGCCAAGGCCGACTGGTACACGACGCGCCAGGGAAGTCTGTCAGAGGCCGGTGCGCCGGGCGTGAATCAGCTGGTGCGAGGCGGCAGTTTCGACCTCGGCTATGGCACGGTCGGCCTGCGCGGCAGCCAGCGCATGATGATGCCGAACGGCCATCCGGCACAGTTCGGCGCGACCATCGCCGTTCGGCATGAGTTTACCGGCAGCGCCGCAACCACGACGGCGGCTCTGGAAGGCGCGCCCGGCATTCCGTTCGCGATCACCGGCGTCGAACGCGCGCGCACGGTGGCGCTCGCCGGCGCCGAAATCCGGTGGGACCTGACGACCGCGACGTCGTTCAAGGCCTCGTACGAGGGAGCGTTCGCGCCGGGATACGACCGTCACACGCTGCGCGGCCTGGTCCGCAGCGAATTCTGAACCGCCCTACTCCACCTTGCCGATCTTCTTCACCGCCGCGATCAGCCGCTTGCTGTCGGTCGCGACGAACTCAGAGAAGGCCGGCGCGTCCTGATAGGCGACGAGGCTGCCCGAGGTCTCGAACGCCTTGAGGACATCAGGGCTCGTCATCACCTGCGCCATCGCCTCGCGCAGACGGGTCGCGATCGGCGCAGGAAGAGCGCTCCGCGCGAACAGCCCGGCCCAGATGTAAAACTCGACATCCTTGTAGCCGAGCTCCTGGAAGGTCGGCAGGTCGGGGAAGCTGGCGATCCGCTGCGCACCGCAATTGCCGAGCACGCGCAGCCTGCCGTCGTCGACCTGCGGCTTCAGCGTGCCGGGTGCGGCGGCGATCGCCTGCACGGTGCCGCCGAGGATCGCAGTCAGCGCGGGGCCTGCCCCGCGGAACGGCACGTGCAGCAGCTTGATGCCTGCGCTGTTCGCGAACATCTCCATGGCCACATGCAGCGTGCCGTATGGCCCGGACGAGCCATAGGCGATCTGTCCCGGGCGCCTCGATGCATCCTCGACAAAATCCTGCGCGGTTTTCCACGGCGCCGAGGCCGGCACCGCGAGCAGCGTCGGATCGGCGAGCACGCGCGCGATCGGCATGAACTGCGAGACCTCATAGGCGACGGGTCGGTCGAACAGCCGGTCGGCCTCGGGCAACACCGCGAGCGAGGACAGCGTCATCAGCAGCGTGTAACCATCGGGCTCGGCACGCGCGGCCGCGGCATTGCCGACCGATCCGCCGCCGCCTCCCGCCCGGTTGTCGACGATCACGGGCTTGCCGAGAATTCGCTCCAACGCCATCGCGACCGGTCGCGCCGCGAGATCGGCCTGTCCGCCGGCCGGGAACGGCACGATCATGGTGATGGTGCGCGAGGGGTAGGCTTGCGCGAAGGCCTGGTCCGGCCAAGCAGTCCGCAGCAGCGGCAATGCCGCAGCGGCGCGCAACAGGTCGCGTCGATCCATGGAGGTCCCTCCCTTGATTTTCTTGTTTCGCGGCCAGCCTAACGCGGCGACGGGCAAGGACAAGTCGTTTACCAAGCGTTAGCCACGTCTGGGGTGGCGAGGAACGCCGACGCGGAGCCGCCGTTGGCCTTCAGGGAGTGAGGTGATGCGCAATCTTGGAACCATCGACGTCGCCCTGGACGAGATGCTGGTGAATCTGGCAGCGATCGTGTTGCGGCTTTCGACGCCCGAATTGACGCGAACGCCGGAAGCGCGGCGCGCACTGGCGCGATCCGTCCATCAATATGGCGTGTGCGCGGCGCGGTCGAGCGACCCGCGCGTTCACGAGCTGAAGGCGCAATTGGATGGGGCGCTGAAGCCGAGCCTGCGCATTGTCGCGATCCATGGCGTGAAGGTGTCGTAGTCAAACACCGTCATTGCGAGGAGCCCTTGCGACGAAGCAATCCAGAATCCCTCCGGGGAGACATTCTGGATTGCTTCGCTGCGCTCGCAATGACGGAGAGCGTTGAAGCCGCGCGCGCTCCTACGACGCTTTGCTTTTCCCGCGCGGTCGCCGCTTGCACGTGCCCGGCAGCTTGGCTGCGAGGAAGTCGGCGAGTGCTTCGACGCGCGCGGGGCGGGGGCCGCCGGGCGGGGTCACGAGGTGCACGGCGCCTTCGGCCTGCTTCCAGTCCTTCAGGATGACTTCGACCTCGCCCGACGCGATCGCCTCACCGACGATGAACTCCGGCAGCTCGGCGATGCCGAGGCCCGCGATCAACGCCGGCATCACGGCTTCACCGTTGTTGACGCGAAGCTGGCCGCCCGGACGCACGCTGGCCTGCTCGCCGGCCGAATTGGTGTAGTGCCAGGCGTTGGGCGTGGAGAGATAGGCGTAAGCGAAGCATTTGTGCGCGGCGAGATGCATCGGATGGGTCGGCCGGCCATGTCGCTTGAGGTAGGACGGCGCGGCGACCGTGTAGCGCGGCATGGTGAAGAGCCGCCGCGCGATCAGCGACGAGTCCGGCAGCCGCGCGATCCGCACCGCCATGTCGAAACCTTCGCCGATCAGGTCGACGGTCGCATCGCTCAAATGCAGGTCGACCGAGACTTCCGGATAGGTCTCGAAAAATTCCGGCAGCAGCGGCGCCACGGCCTTGATGCCGAACGTCATGGGGACGGCGAGCCGCACCAGGCCGCGCGGCGCCACCGACTGCGCCAACGCCTCGTTCTCGGCGGCCTCGCCGTCGGCCAAGAGGCGCGTCGCGCGTTCGGCCAGCTTGTGGCCGGCATCGGTCAGCGCGAGCCGGCGCGAGGTGCGGTTGAACAGCCGGGCGCCGAGCCGCTCCTCGAGCCGCGTGACCGCCTTGGACACCGTGGCCTTGGACATCCCGAGCTCGCTCGCAGCCCCCGCAAATGATCGCAGCTCCACGACCTTGGCGAAGATCGCGAGCGCTTCGAAGTCCGGGAGTTTTGCCATGGCAGCCGGTCCTGGTGGGGCATTTAAGGAAACAATGCGTTTCAACAGTTTCTATTTCTATACCACAGGCGAAGGCTTATCCAAGGGTCATCAGACATTCAGGACATGGAGAAATCCAATGACCAAGAAGCTCTCCGGCAAGGTTGCCCTCGTCACCGGCGGTTCGCGCGGCATCGGTGCGGCCGCTGCCCGCGCACTCGCCGATGAAGGCGCGGACGTCGCCGTCAGCTACGTCGCCTCGCCCGACAAGGCGGAGGCCGTCGTCGCCGAATTGAAGGCGAAGGGCGTCAAGGCGCGTGCGTTCAAGGCCGACCAGGCGTCCGCGAAGGACGTGACACAGCTCGTCAACGACGTCGCCGCGGAATTCGGCCGTCTCGACATCCTCGTCAACAATGCCGGCGTCGCCGCCGGCGGCGCGATCGACGACCCCAAGGCCGACGCGGACGCGTTTGCCCGCCAGGACGCCATCAACGTGCATGGCGTGATCGCGGCGATTCGCGCCGCCTCGCAATTAATGGGCGACGGCGGTCGCATCGTCACCGTCGGGTCGATGCTCGCTGACCGCGCCTCGTTCCCGGGCCTTGCCGACTACGTCGCCACCAAGGCGGCCGTCGTCGGCTACACCAAAGGTGCAGCGCGTGACCTCGGGCCGCGCGGCATCACCGTGAACGTGGTGCAGCCCGGCTCGATCGACACCGACATGAATCCAAAGGACGGCGGCGAGTTCGCCGAGACGCAGCGCAAAGAGCACGCCCTGCAGCGCTTCGGCCGACCCGAGGAAGTCGCGGCCGGAATCGTGTTCCTCGCAAGCCCACAAGCATCCTTCGTCACCGGCACCGTGCTCAACGTCGATGGCGGGTTCGGCGCCTGATCAAGGCGCCGCTCGTCCAACCAAGGAATCACGAAGATGATCGAACTCAGACCCTTCAATAAGCTCGGCGGCGCAGACCACGGCTGGCTCAAAGCAAAACATCATTTCTCCTTCGCGAGCCATTACGACCCGAGCAACATGGGCCACGGCGCCTTGCGGGTGTGGAATGATGACGAGATCGCGCCGAACACCGGCTTTCCCGCACATCCCCACGCCAACATGGAAATCATCACCTATGTGCGCGAGGGCGCGATCACCCATCAGGACAGCCTCGGCAACGAGGGCCGCACCGAAGCGGGCGACGTGCAGGTGATGAGTGCCGGCAGCGGCATCCGCCATTCCGAGTACAATCTCGAGCCGACCAGGACGCGGATCTTCCAGATCTGGATCGAGCCGACGATGCGCGGCGGACAGCCGACCTGGGGCTCGAAGCCGTTTCCGAAGGCGGACCGCTCCGGCAGGCTCGTCACCATCGCCAGCGGCTTTGCCGGCGACACGGACGCACTGCCGATCCGCGCCGATGCCCGGGTGCTCGCCACCACACTGAAGGCGGGCGAGAGCGCGGAGTATGAGCCGCAGACATCGCGGCATCTCTATCTGGTGCCGGCGGCAGGCGCCGTCGAAATCAACGGCGTCCGCGTCAATGCCCGCGACGGCGCCGCGATCCGCGACGAGGCCAGGCTGAAGATCACGGCGCTGGAAGATTCCGAGCTCGTGCTCGTCGACGCGGCATAAGCTGCATCCACGTGAACTCGTCATGCCCGGCCTTGAGCCGGGCATCCATCGCCTTCGCAAGGAGCTCTTCAAAGAACGATGGGTTGCCGGGTCAAGCCCGGCAACGACACCGAACAGAAGAACTCGCTTCATCCCCAACGGAGACCATCATGACCAAAGTTCTCGTCCTCTATTATTCCGCCTATGGCCACATCGAGGCGATGGCCAATGCCGTCGCCGAAGGCGCGCGCGAAGCCGGCGCGACCGTCGACATCAAGCGCGTGCCCGAACTGGTGCCGGCCGAGGTCGCGAAAGCCTCCTATTACAAGCTCGACCAGGCCGCGCCGGTCGCCAAAATCGAGGACCTCGCCGAATACGACGCAATCATCGTCGGCACCGGCACCCGCTTCGGCCGCATGGCCTCGCAGATGGCGAATTTCCTCGACCAGGCCGGCGGCCTCTGGGCCAAGGGCGCGCTGCACGGCAAGGTCGGCGGCGCCTTCACCGCCACCGCGACCCAGCACGGCGGCCAGGAGACCACGCTGTTCTCGATCATCACCAACTTGCTGCATTTCGGCATGGTGGTGGTCGGCATGAACTATGGCTTTGCCGGCCAGATGAAGCTCGACGAGGTCACGGGCGGTGCGCCCTACGGGGCCACCACGATCACCGGCGGCGACGGCAGCCGCCAGCCCAGCGCCAACGAGCTCGCCGGCGCGCGCTATCAGGGCCGCCAGATCGCGGAGACCGCCAAAAAGCTGCATGGCTGATGCGGTCAGGGGCGGCGTTCTCAGTCGGGAATGCCGCTTCAATGCCGAACCGGCTCCGTCGGCACAGGTGCGGGCGCCGTCGAAAGCCACCAGCCCTCACCGGCAAACCAGCATGTCTCGTCGGGGGTGCCCTCTCTCCGCAGCGACTGCACCCCTTCCCAACCTTTCGCGAACGCCTCGCCCAATCGCCGGCCGGCCTCGGCATCCTGCAATCCCGCGCAGCCGATGAACTGGGCGCGGCTGAGGAATTTCGCCGGCCAGATCGCACCGTCATCCGGCCGGGTGATCATCAACATGCCGCCGAGCATGCCTTCGGGCGCGAGCGGAAACACCAGCCGCCCGCCGGGCCGCAGCGCATCGAGCCATTCCGCCGCCGGCTGCGCCGCGCCCGCGCAGACATAGATCACGTCGGCCGCCGGCAGATCGGAAGCGATGCCCGAGCGTCCGCGCACGTCCACATGCGCGATGTCCTGCAGATTGTCGCGCGCAAGTCGCGCCAGGCGCTCGTCAATCTCATAGGCGTGAACGCGACCGCCCGGACCGACGAGATGCGCGAGAATCGCGGTGTAATAGCCGCTGCCGGCGCCGATCTGGACCACGGTCTCGCCTTCCTTCACGGCGCACCCGTTGAGCCAAACAGCGTGCGCACCGGGCATGCCGATGTTGAGACCGCGCGCCGGGTCCAGCGCCAACAGCGCGTTCTGATAGAGGAAGGCGGGGTCATCGTCAGGCGTGACCACATAGGGATGACCGCCGAAACAGATCGACCACGGCCCGGGCCCGGCGAACGGTTCGCGCCTGACGGTCCGAAAGGCCTGCTCGAGGCGAGGGTCCGCAGCCTTGGCCGCCGCGCAAATCAACTGCGCATAGAATGCACGATATTTTGCCGAACGGTCTTCCATGTCGCCTCCGGGGAACGGAAGCGACGATAACACAACGAGGACGATTATCGGAAGGCGTGCGCAATCGTAGGCCTTTGCGATGGCGCGGCGACGTGGCCACGCCTCAACTGCGTTCTGTTTTCCTCCTGACGAGGTCCTTGCCGATCGGCCGCACGGGTTCGCTCCGCAGCACCAGCGAGGTCGTCACAGCGCCAAAACCGGCAATGCGATCCACGATGGTCTCGAGATCCTCCGGCGCCGGAACGAGCACCTTGAGCACGAAACAGTCATCGCCCGTGACGCGATGGACTTCGACGATGTGAGGGATCTCGCTGAACCGCTTGAGGCAGGTCTTGATGTGCTCGTGCGAGGTGCGCAGGCGCACCAGCGCCATCAGGCCGAGCCCGAGGGCGCGCGGGTTGATGCGGGCGCCGTAGCCCTCGATGATGCCGGCTTCCTCGAGCCGCTTGACGCGTTCGGACACGGCCGGCTGGGACAGCCCGACGGAACGGCCGAGCTCGGACAGCGGCACGCGCGCGTTGGCCTGCAGCGCCTCGAGGATCTTCAAATCCGTGGCATCGATGCTCCCGAAGCGATCCAACTCAATCCTCCGTTCCACCTTGAGATCATCGGCAGATGGTCGATTCCGCCGATGACTTGCCATGTGATGCAGGACCGCGATCGGTCACACTGCGGCGTCACCTCAGATATCACGAGACGTTCATGCACGACATCATCACATTGCCCGGGCTCGGCGGCTCCGGAGATACCCACTGGCAGACGCTCTGGGAGCGCGCTGATGCGCGCTTTGCGCGATTCCAGCCGGCAAGCTGGGACCAGCCGGAGCTCGACGACTGGGAGCAAGCCCTGGAGCACGCGGTCGCGCGCTGCGTCAGGCCGCCCGTCCTGGTCGCACACAGCCTCGCCTGCCTATTGGTGGCGCACTGGGCCGCGCGCTTCCCTTCTGCGATTGCGGGCGCCTTTTTGGTCGCCGTGCCCGATCCGGATGGCGGCCATTTTCCCGCGGAAGCCGTGGCGTTCAAGCCGGTCCCCGGCCGCGCGTTGCGCTTTCCTGCGCTGGTCATCGCGAGCACGAATGATCCCTACGGAGCGCTCGAGGTGACAGCGCGGCGGGCCCAGGACTGGCAGTCCGGCCTGATCGTGCCGGGCGCGCTCGGCCACATCAATGCCGCGAGCGGGCTCGGCGACTGGCCGCAAGGACGCGCGTTGCTGGACGCCTTCCGCGCCGGCCTTCCGAGGTGATGGCGAAACAGGCGGCGCCCGTCACCGCGCGCCCTTGCCCATCGCCCGCGCTGCCAAGGCAGCCAGCCTGGGGTGACGGTGCAGACCCTGCGCGGCGTGATCGCGCCAGGCGAAGGGCAGGCCGCGCCATGACAGCGCGACGCTGACGTCGGTCAGCGGCACCCTCCCGGCGCCGAGGCGCCGCTTGTACTCCTGATTGCCGACGCTGAGGTCGAAACGGCGCACGCCCAGTGCATGCAGCGCGGCCATGGTGCGCTCGATGACGAGCAGACCCGGCGAGCAGCTCGACCATTGATCACCGGCATGGCTGATGCGCAGCAGGACATAGGTCGCGCCATGCTTGACGCCGAGCGCGGTGGCGACAACGCCTTCGTCGCACACCAGCGCCGAGACCATGGCATAACCTTCGGCGAGGCCCTCTCGGACGACCTCGCGATAGAACCGCGCATGGGTCTCGTCGTTGAGAACGAACCGCGAGCCGAGCTTTTGCATGCGTGCCTGCTGCTGGACATCCATCACGTCGAGCAGTTCGTGCGCACGCGCGACATCCGCGGCGATCTCGAACCGCGCACCGGCATGACGGCTGAAGACCCGCCAGCAGCGCGGCATCTGCAGGCGCTTGATCGCGGACTGATGGGCATCATAGTCGTCGCCCATCAACACGAGATTGCCGTTGAGCGAAGAGGATCCGAACCGGCCGAGCGATGCCAGCGGGTTCGGCTTGCCGCCGACCTCTGCCGGCATCTTCTTCAGGCGAAGTAGATCGAGACGGTCCGGCAGCGCGCGCAACGCGCCGATCAGCGCCGTGTTGATCGCGTCCCTCGCCGCCGCGTCCAAGGCGGCATCGAACGCCAGGATCGGTGCGTTGTTGTCGGAAACGCCGAGATCCGCGAACTCGACGATGCGGATGCCGCGCCTGACATGGCTGATCATCGGCACGATTGCGATGTCCTTGCCGGTGGCAGCATCGGAGATCACGGCGATCAGCGGAGCGACGTCGTGAAACGCCTCGTACCAGGCGCCGAGCCAGTCAGCATGCTGGAAAGCGGTGCGGTGCCCGGCGTTCAGGCGTGAGGCCGCGTGCCGCCAGTCACGCAGGAAATCGACCGCGATGGCCGACGCGCTGGGCACAAGGTCATCGGGCTGCTCGACGCTGAGGAAGGTCATCGGTGGGGCATACGATTGCTGAAAGGCTCCAGATAGCCGATGCTTATTGCCGAGCACAGCTGACGGCCCGTTAACCGATCGCACCATCATTGCCACCTGCGACAAGCTGTCCGCGTTTCGGCTCGGTCTGCTCGATGCATTGGAACCTTGCCAGGAAGTGCAGGCCGGCGACGGCCAGCGCGAACATGAACCAGATCGGATTCTGGCGTTCGAGCAGGAAGGTCTCGGTGGCACCGTAGTACAGGCCGAACAGCCACACGGTCAGAAACAGCTTGGCCAGTGCGCCACTGCGGCTGTGAGCCTGCGCCGCCTGGAAATTGCCAAGCGGGGCGAGCACGAAGACTGCGATCACCAGCAGCAGCCCGGGCAGACCGATCGTGACCGCGAGATCGAGGTAGCTATTGTGGCTGTGCGCCGCCGATGTCGCCCATTCTGCCCCCTGGGCGGTGGCCCGCGCGCTCGCGTCGTCCCAGAACGCAGAATAGCCGTGGCCGATGATCGGCTTCTCCGCGAGAGCCGCGAGCGCGAAGTCCCAGATCGCGGAACGTCCGGTGAAGGTCGGATCGAGCGGAAGCAGCCGCGTCATCGTCGCCAGCGCCGGGCTGACGACACTGCCGACGGTCAACAGGTTCATCGCAATTAGCGGCACGAAGCAGATGAGCCGCTTCAGCCACAAACTTGGAGTGACATAGACCAGTGATGCGAGGGCGTAGATCGCAAGGCACAGCACCGACGACGTCTTGCCGCCGGTGAAGATCAGGAACGTGCCGGCCAGCACGGCGATCACAGGCCCCATCACGAACGAGCCCACGGCGGAGAGGTAGATGCCGACATAGACCAGGATGGTCATCACGGCCGAGGCGATGTTCTTGTGGCCGAAGCTACCGCGCCAATCGCCGGCGAGCTGCGGCTCGGTGACGTCGAGCGCGGTGTGGATCGCATATTGCGGCGCGAGGAAGACGCCGAGATAGCACAGCGCGAGCAGCACGAGTGCGGCGGCACCGAGGCAAGAATTGAAGCTGCGCCGCGTCGGCGGCAGCAACGGCAACACGATTGCGAGCGACGTCACGCTGGCCGCGAGCACGAATCGCTGCATCGAAACGCCGCGGCTCTCGGAGAAGACGATGTTGATCGCCAGCCAGCCCAGCAGGCAGAGATGCAGCGGCGTCATCAGGCTCTTCAGCGCGGGCGCATCGGTGGCAGCGACACACAACAATGCGACCGCAGCCAGGAGGCCCCAGGCAATATAGGTCAGCGCCATTCGTCCGCCGACGATCATGGTGACGTCGGGATTGCGCAGGTCCGGGAACGGGTCGAGCGTCACCAGCACCAGCAGCAGCGCCGCGACCGCGACGAGGCAGCGCGCCACCTGCACGGCATCGAGCCCTGCAAGGCGATCACGCAGGAGATGGCTGAACGATTGGGCCTCGACGTCTGTCATGTCGGCGGCGCTGCGGTCCATGGCTCAAGACATTTGGTGACGCCGGCGAGGCTTCGGGTCTCGGCTCAGCCCTTCCGGGGCTACGTCAACGGGCCTTGCGGAGGTCTGCGACGCCGCGGGCGGCCCCACCATGCTCCGCGCGATCTCGTAATATTGCAGCGCCCGTTGCTCCAGCGTGAGATTGTCCAGGATGTAGCCGCGCGGATCGAACTCGCCCGCGGTGCATCCGGCCCAGAACTTGTCCCAGCCCGCCTCGAAGCCTGCGATGTCGGTGAACTTGAGGCCGCAGCGTTCGTCCCAGTACGGCACCGACGACACCGGCGCGAACTGCACGCGGTGCGGATAATAATCGGGGTCGCGCCATGGCCCGCCCGGATCCCAGGCAAACACCGGCACGCCGCAGGACAAGGCCTGTTGATAGGCAATGCCCTGGCTCTCGCTCTGGCACAGGAAGACCATCGCGCGCGAACGCGCGAGCGCTGCCTGAAAATCGGCTTCCTTGTAGCTGCCGTAGCGCAGCTCCGTGAACGAGCGGCCTTCCTTGATGAGTCGGGCGCGCACGGGCTCGATCATCTCCGGCGCGTAGTGCTCGCGGTCCCAGTGGATCTTGTCGTAGATCAGGACATCGACGGTCTTTTGCGCTGGAGCCGATGGCGCCCAGAGATTCGTGTCGATGCCGACAGGCCAGGCCTCGGTATCGGGCCAATATGGCCGGTACATATCGACGTACCAGGGACCGGGCACCACGACCTTCTTCACCGGCAGACGCTTGAACAAGTCAGGGTCGTCGAGCGGATGATTGTGGGCGGCAACGCCGAGCAGGATCGGGTTCTTCCATGCGAACTTGTCGAGCAGGAAAGTGCGGCCGATGATGCAGGCGAGCTCGTCGGGATGTTGCGCGATGTAGCCGTAATCGTTGACGCGGTAGCGGATGCCGAGCCGGTCGAGCCCCGCACAGAGATTGAGAAACACGCGCAGCTGGCCGCTCATGCGCGGCTCGCCGAGCAGCAGCCGGCGGGCGATGCGCCGCAGATGCCGGTCGCCGGGAAACCAGCGATCGTCCTTGTCCTCGTAGAAGAGGTTCAGGATCATCGCATCGGGATCGTGTTCGAACGTGTTTGCGGGCACAGGATTCCATCCGCGGCAGTCCAATGCGCATTCTCGCACGGGGCAGGCCGCCGCACTCTTCCAAATTTGCCACAGGCTTAATGCCAGCGGCTTAACGTTATTCTACGAAACCGGCGGCAGGCGAGCCATCTCGGCAACGGTTCGAGCGCAATGCGAGTATCATCGGCGGACGCCGGGCCTGGTGGTCGTCAGCATTACCAGCGCGGCACATGGGGTCCTCGTTAACAGATCATTAAAGGCGAGCCGTCGCGTGATCACCGCCGAAGAGGTTCTCGAACTGCCAGCCGCCTCCCGCGCGGCGGTGCCCGCGCGCTCGCCGCTTCAGGTCGGCTCGAGCACATCGGTATCGGTCGTCATTCCCGCCAAGAACGTTGCGGCCTATGTCGGCGAAACGCTCGCCAGCGCACTGGCGCAGCGCGAGGTGACCGAAATCATCGTCGTGGACGACGGCTCGGACGACGAAACCGTTACGATCGTCCGCGGCATGCGTGACCCGCGGCTGCGCTTGTTCCACAACGATTCCGCGGGCGTATCGGCCGCACGCAATCTCGGCGCGCGACAGGCAAGCGGCGAGTGGCTGCTCTTCCTCGACGCCGACGACCGCCTGCGTCCCGGCGCAGTGGCGGCGCTGCTGGCTGCGGCGCGCGACGCGCCGCGCGCCGTTCTCGTCTACGGCGATTACAACACCATCGACAGCGAAGGCCGCCAGATCGGCCGGCGCGGCCTCTTGAAGGGGCGCCGGAAGCCGTCCGGAGACGTGCTGACGCGGCTCGCCGCCGGCAATTTCATCGTCAATGGCGGCATAGCGCTCGCACGCGCGGAGGCTTTCCGTGCCATCGGCGGCTTCGATACGTCCCTCAAATATTGCGAGGACTGGCATTGCTGGTGCCGCCTCGCCGCGATCGGCGAGTTCGAGTTCGCGCCGGAGCTGCTGCTCGATTATCGTCTGCACACCGCCAACACCATGAACGCTGCGGTCCGGACGCCAAAGGACTTCTTCCCGGCCATTGCGCGGGTGTTCGATGACGGGTTGATCCTGGCGCGACTGCCCGAGCGCATGACGGCCGGGCTGCGCCTCGCCGCCGAGATTCACCTCGTCACCTATTCGGCGATGCAGGCAGTCCGATTCGGCAGGTATCGCCAAGCATTCGCTTATCTCGCGATGATCGGCCGGCGGTCGCTCAAGTCGCTGCCACGCTCGGTCATCCGGGTCGCCCTCGCCCGCTTCGGCATCTAGTTCCCGCCGCGTCAGGACGCGATCTTCGAGGCCTCGTAAGGCTTCGGCTCGAGGCCGAGGGCCGCCAGGGCGGCGCCAAACGCAACCATCACGGGATGCATCGCGACGACGGCTTTCGACGACGGCAACAAGGCGGCGGCGCGGAGCAGCGACAGCGGCAAGCGCCCCAACATCTGCGCGAACACCCGCGCCCGCGCTGCTGCGCTCGGGGCGGCCTTGTACTGCACACGATAATTGATCGCGCCGATGCGCAGGCCGCGCTTTGCGATCCAGCCAAGGCTGGTGCGGCTACGCGGCACGGTCTCGGTGATGACGGCCTCCGCCGTCCAGTGGAACCGCATGCCGGCGTCACGGCACCGTACGAAAAAATCGCAATCGCCGCCGCCGAGAAAATTGAAACGCAGGTCGAACGTGGGACGGTCGAACCGCTCGAAGGCGGCACGCGTGATCAGGCAATTGCCGCAGCCGTAGATCAGCGGCACCGCACCGCTGTAGTCATAGGCCGGACAGAAGGCGGGATGACGCGAAAGCCAGGGCTTGCTGTCGTCGTCGAAGACCGGCAGCACCGGCCCGCCGACTACGTCGGCGCCGGTCGCCTCCGCGGTTCGGACCATCAGCTCGAGCCAGTCGCTCGATGCGATCTCGTCGTCGTCGATCATCAGGAAACGGGTCGCGGCGGGAAACAGCTGCTGCGCCGTCTCGAAGGCAGCATTGATCGCCTGGCAATTTCCCTGTCGCTTCTCGATGAGGCAGATGCCCTGGAGCCTTCCATCGGCCAGAAACTCCGCGGCAACCGGCGCGCTTTCGCGCCGCACGGCATCGTTCTCGACCATGACGACGGCAAAGGAACGCGGGGTGCGCTGGTTCGCCAGCGATTCCAGCGTCAGGCGCAGGTGTTGCGGACGACGGAAGCAGGGAACACAGACGACGATGCCGACCGACAGGTCGATGATTCGAGAGCTCGCCACGATCTCCCGGTTGGGATCACGCACGGCATCCGAGATGCGCGACGCAGACAGCTCTGTCGGGATCAATGTCATGGGGTCTAGATGTCCGAGATGTATTGAAAAAGCCCTGCTTCGATCGCGCGTCCCACGACGGCACATCGCCGCGGGCAGATGCGTCTCAAAATGGACGGTTGCCGCGCGGTACATGGCCATCAAGTTCGCCGGACGTCATGCTGCAATTGGCGGTCCATGCGCCGACAACGCCCCAACATGAACAATACCGTAGTTAATGCACATGCGCATTAACCGGGCCGTAAGCACTGCGACCGGTGAGACGGTGCGGCATCGGATTTGCTCTTCGGGCAGGCGCATTTTTTCCTGTAAATTTGAATAGAACAAGCGCGGTCAGAAAATATGAACAAGCCAGCCACGATCGATTTCGCGACAGCCACGGCGATCCAGATTCCCGCGGCTGCGCCATATGCCGAGGCGCTCCATGATCTCGCCCCCGGCGAAGCCCGCGACAGCCTGCTCGCCGTCCACGACGTGCTGTCTCGCGAGCTGCCGCAGGGACGGCTCGCTATCTATGAGGCGGGCGGCGGCTCGTGCAGCGTTCTGCCACCGGACTTGCTGAGCCGCAGCAAGGTCACTGTCGTCGACATCGACGAAGACCAGGTCCGCAACAACACCTACGCCGACGAGGCGATCCTCGGCGACGTCCAGACCTACAGCTTCAACCGCGAGACCTTCGATCTCGTGATCTGCTACAACGTGATCGAGCATCTGCCCAACGTCGACGCCGCGCTCCTGAACTTCCGCGATGCGCTCAAGCGCGGCGGGATGATCCTGATCGGCGCACCCAATCCGCGCTCGCTCTCCGGGTTCGTCACCAAATATTCGCCGCACTGGTTCCACGTCTGGTTCTACCGGCATATTCGCGGCATCAAGGACGCCGGCCTGCCCGGCGAGCCACCGTTCCCGACATTCTTCCATCCCCTGGTGACGCTGCCCCGGCTGGAAGCATTCGCGGCCGCCAACGGCCTCGAGATGATCTATCGTCGTGAGGTCGAAAGTCCGCGCTATCCCGAGATGCGCCGGCGCAAGCCGCTGTTTGCGGCCCTGGTCGACGCCGGTGCCGCGATGCTCAACGCCGTGCTGCCGCGCGGCACCGACGTCCGCCGCGGCGACTATCACGTCATCCTGCGGAGGAAGTGACGGCGATGGCACGGGCGCGGCCCATCACCGGACGAGCTGCGGCTCGCGGCCAGGCTGCGCGCGGTAACGAACCGTTAATTCCTGGAAGGAGCGCGTATCGCGAGCGTCACTGGGACGCGCCGAGGGATGGCATGCGCTTAAACGCTTTGTTTGCCATTTCGGTGAATAGTCCCTCAATGAGTATGGTTAATTTTCCCTGTTGCGTTGATTGGGCACCTATATCCCGGGTGCGTGGCGTAAAGCGAAGAGTAACCCCTCAGCCCGCGGCACTTGGAATGAAAGCTGGGGATCATGCTTGATTATAACCAGCCGATCGATCGAGCCGGACCGGAGGTCTCGCAACGCAAGCCTCAGGCCGGCTTCAACGTGCTGGAGCTCGCCAATCTGCTCTGGCGCCGGAAGGTCGCGATCGCCGCGGCCGCCCTGCTCGGCGCGACGCTTGCCGTCACCATCGGCAAGAGCGTGACGCCTCGCTATACCGCCACCGCCCAGCTCTATGTCGACCCGCGCGAGCTTCAGCTCGTCGACCGCGAGCTCACGCCACGGGCCCAGGACATCTCCGGCATGGCCATGGTGGTAGAGAGCCAGGCACGCCTGATCACCTCCAACAGCGTGCTGCTCCAGGTGATCGAGCAGGCCGGTCTCGACAAGGATCCGGAATTCGGAGGCGGTGAGGCTGGGAGCCTGATGTCGTCGCTGCTCGGCCTGATCGGCCTGCAGCCCCGCGCGCCCTCCGCTGCGGAGAAGAAGGAGGTGCAGCTTGCGGCGCTCGAGGCACTGAACAGGCACATCGCCGTCCGCAAGACCGAGAAGAGCTTCATCGTCGACGTCGAGGTCTGGTCGACGGATCCCGCGAAAGCGGCGATGCTCGCCAACACGCTGACCAATGCCTATCTCGCCGAATCCCGCAACTCGCAGGCTTCGGCGGCACGGCGCGCCACCAGCGATCTCTCCAGCCGCCTGAAGGAGCTGCGCGACCGGCTGCGTAACGCTGAGACCGCGCTCGCCACCTACAAGGCCCAGAACAATTTCGTCGGCACCCAAGATGCGCTGATCAGCGATCAGCAGCTCTCCGCCAGCAACCAGCGGCTTTCCGCAGCCCGCGCGGCGACGATGGATGCGCAGGCGCGGCTCGACCAGATCGAGGCGACCCGCCGCACCGCCGCCGATGCCGGTGCGATTCCGGAGGCGCTGCAATCGCCGACCATTGCGAATTTGCGCGCACAATATGCCGACGCCCGGAAGAAATATGCGGAGCAGGCCGGTGAGCTCGGCCCGCGCCATCCGGCGCTGCGCCAGACCGAGAAGCAGGTCGAGGATCTCAAGCGCACCATCAACGAGGAGATCGACCGCTTCGCGCAATCCGCCAAGAACGATCTGACGCGCGCCCGCGATTTCGAGGCCTCGCTCAACCGCGCCCTGGAAGCCCAGAAGCGGCAGAGCGTCCAGCTCAGCCAGGCCGCCGTGCGCCTGCGCGAGCTCGAGCGCGAGGCCGATGCCAGCCGCGACGTCTATCAGTCCTTTCTCAAGCGCTCCCGCGAAACCGAGGAGCAGGAGAGCCTGAACACCTCGGCCGCCCGCGTCATCGGCGAGGCGACAGTGCCGCAGCGACGCTCGTTCCCGCCCGCCATGAGCCTGTTCGCCATGATCGGCTTCATCTTCGGGGCGATTGCGGCATCGAGCTGGTTCGTTGCGGCAGAGCTGCTGTTCGCTGGCGCACCTGCGACGCCGACACCCGCCCGGCGTGAGCGCTTGCCGGCGCCACAGGCGTCCCGAGCACCGGAGCTCGCGCCGGCTGCGGAGATTGCCCAGCCGCGGCAGGCCCCGCGCACTCCTGAAGCTGCGCCGTCGATGCCGGAGCTTGTCGCGCCCCCGCTGCAACCTTCGATGGTCGAGCAGCCAACGATCGAGAAGCCGCTGATCGCACGCTTCCAGGAGGCCGACGTCATCCATACGCTCGGCGCCATACTTCCCACCGGCGGCGGCGTCGATCTCACGCGGCTGGGTTGGCCGACGCTGCGCCCCGGCTTTCCCATGACGAGCTTGCTCAACGCCTGGCGCGACATGCGCGCCGCACTGACGCGGCGCGCCGGCGGCAAGGCGATGCCGGTACTCGCGCTCGTCGGCACCGGCAAGACCAGCGGCCGCAGCGTGGCCGCGCTGAACTTCGCGCTGGCGGCCGCACGCGACGGCGCCCGCGTGCTGATGATCGACGCCGACCATCAGATGCGCTCGCTCTCGAACAGGGTCATCCGTCCCGGCAAGAGCGAGCCGAGCAGGCTCGGCTGGCTTTCGATCGGCAGCAAGGACGCGCGCGAGATCAAGACGGTCAACGGCATCTCGGTGCTGCCGGCCGCCGAAGGCGACGCCGGCAAGGCCGCCGATGCCATCCGCAAGGCGATTGCGCAGGCCCGTTCCGCCGGCGGCTATGATCTCGTGATCCTCGACGGCCCGGCCGTGCCGCTCGCGACCGGGGGACGCAAGCTGCTCGAGAACGTCGACTCGCTGGTGGCCGTGCTGCCGACCAGCCTCGACGTCAACGACAGCCTGGAAGAGATCTTGACCGCGCTCGGCCCGGCCGAGCGCAAGCTCGTCGGCGTCGTGCTCGACGAGCTCACCCCTGCAATGCAAGCGCGCCAGCGAGGCAGACAATATGCTTGAGCGCCGCGTCAACCTCGACGGACGGGCAGCAACTGCCGAGGTGCCGAGAATCACCGTCGGCGGCCTTCGCATGGCCGCGATCGACCTGGAAGCCACCGCCGATTTCATGATCGAGGCCACGAATCCCGACCATCGCATCGGCCGTCCGCTGTTCCTGACCTCGGCCAATGGCGAGGTGCTGGCGCGCTGCTCCACCGAGCCGCAGACCGAGCACCTGTTCCGTGCTGCCGATCTGATCAACGCCGACGGTCAGCCGCTGGTCGCCGCTTCGAAGCTGCAGTCCTGGTTCCCGCTGCCGGAGCGCGTCGCGACCACCGACCTGTTCCACGTCGTTGCGCGCAAGGCCGAAGCTGCCGGCCGCACCTTCTACATGTTCGGCGCAAGCGAGCCGGAGAACGCCGCGGCGGTCGCGAATGTCCAGAAGATGTATCCACGTCTCAAGATCGTCGGGCACAGCCACGGCTATCTGCGCGGCGAGGCGCTGCGGGCCAAGGTGGAGGAGATCAACGCCCTGGCACCGGATTATCTGTGGGTCGCGCTCGGTGTGCCCAACGAACAGGCATTCGTGAGGGAATTCACGCCGCATCTGACCAATGTTGGCGTGATCAAGACATCCGGCGGATTGTTCAACTTCTTGTCAGGCAGTCGTTCCCGCGCGCCGCAATGGATGCAGAAGATCGGGCTCGAATGGGCCTGGCGCACTTTGCTCGAGCCGCGCCGGCTGCTCTGGCGCTATTTGACCACCAACCCCCGCGCGCTCTATCTTCTCTTCAGCCGCAACCGCCCCCTCCGCTAAGAGAAGAGCAGAATACGACATGACCGACCGACCGACCGTCCTCGTCACCGGGGGCGCGGGCTATATTGGCTCGCATGCCTGCCGTGCATTGACCGCCGCCGGCTATCAGCCCGTCGTCTATGACAATCTCTCGACGGGTCATCGCAGCTTCGTGTCCGGCCCGCTGGTCACGGGCGATCTGCTCGACGGCGCGGCGCTGGCGCGCGCCTTCGCCGACCACGAGATCACGGCGGTGATGCATTTCGCGGCGGCGAGCCTCGTCGGGGAATCCATGACCGACCCGCAGAAATATTACATCAACAACGTCCAGGGCACGCTGTCGCTGCTGCAGGCGATGCGCAACGCGGGCTGCCATCGCATCGTGTTCTCCTCGACCGGCGCCGTCTACGGCAACGCCGATTCCAAGGCGCTGCCGGAGGACTTTCCTTGCGCGCCGATCAATCCTTACGGCGCATCGAAATTGATGATCGAGCGCATGCTCGCCGATTACCGCACGGCCTATGGATTCGGCGCGTTCTGCCTGCGCTATTTCAACGCCAGCGGCGCCGATCCGGCCGGTGGCATCGGCGAGCTGCGCGACAACGAAACCCACCTCATTCCCCGCGCGATGATGGCGCTTCAGGGCCATGTCGAGTTCGCGGTGTTCGGCGACGATTACGACACGCCCGACGGCACCGCGATCCGCGACTATATCCACGTCACGGACCTTGCGGCGGCGCATGTCGCGGCCTTGAGCCTTCTGGAGCAAGGCCATGCCGGCGGCAGCTTCAATCTCGGCACCGGCTCCGGCTTTTCCGTGCGCGAGATCCTCGATGCCATCAGGCAGGAGACCGGACGCGAGGTGCCGCACGCGGTCAAGCCGCGCCGCGCCGGCGATCCCACCTTTCTGGTCGCCGATCCCTCTGCCGCGAGAAAGGTGCTGAACTTCGCGCCGCGTCACTCCGACCTGCCGACAATCGTCCGCACCGCCTGGGCCTGGCACCAGAAGGCGCATCCGCGCAGAACACAATAGACGCCCGTATTGCAGCTTGCCGACGGGGCCGCTGAGGGGCTAAAGAGATGATCACAGCCGGCGCCGGCGAATGTCCCGGCCGCCGCATGTTACTCATAGCGCCGCTGACGGAAGCGGCACGCCTGGCTCAGCCAATAGCGCGAGCCGATTCTTCACAGCCAAGGCCCCCATCGAGTCCGCGCATCGGCCTATTTTCAGGCGCGGCCCAAGGAGCACGGAGCGAATGCATCAGGCCGCAAGCCTGCAATTCGAGCGCGTGATGGACGAGCTCGTCCTCTGGCACGCCGTACCCGAGGACGAGCGCTCGCCGGCACCGGCGTGGTGGTGGGGACCCGCGATGGCGGTGCGCGACACGCACGAGCCGATGCGACACAAATGGTGTTGCGAGCTCGGCCTCGGCGACGGCTCAAGCTTTGCCGAAGGTGCGCAGGCGCTTCTCATGCTGTTCGCCGAGCAAACCTCGCTGACCTGGCCGGATGATTTTCCGCGCAAGTCGGAGATCAAGAAAGACGACGTCCGCGAGCTGCACCCGCAGCCGTCAGACGACAGCGCGTTTCAGCCCTGAGGGTGCGTCTTCGCCGGCCACTTCCGGCTGCAGCGGCGGCGCGACGGGCAGCACCATGGGCCGCAGCAGCTCGCCCATCTGTCGCGCCGGCAGCGGCTTGGAGATGAGGAAGCCCTGCATCTCGTCGCAACCATGGGCGCGCAGGAACGCCTCCTGCTCGGCATTCTCGACGCCTTCGGCGACGACGGTCATGCCGAGGGCCTTGCCCATGCTGATGATCGCCTGCGCGATGGCCTGATCCTCCGAATCCTGCGGCAGGTCGCGCACGAAGGAGCGGTCGATCTTGATGGTGTCGATCGGGAAGTGCTTCATCAGCGACATCGACGAATAGCCGGTGCCGAAATCGTCGATGGCGAGACGGATGCCGCGGCTCTGGATGGAGTCGAGCACCTTGAGCGCGCGGCCGACATTGCGCATCATCATGCTCTCGGTGACCTCGAGCTGGAGCAGCACCGGCGACATGCGGGAGGCCGCCAGCGCCTCGTCGACGTCCTGCAACAGATGCTCGTCGGCAAACTGCCGCGGCGACAGGTTGACCGCCATCGACAGCGGCAGCAGGCCGCGGCGCTGCCAGTCCATGGCCTGCGCGCAGGCCTCCTTCAGCACCCAGCGGCCGATCGGCACGATCAGCCCGGTTTCCTCGGCGAGCGGAATGAACTGTGCTGGCGAGACGTTGCCGAGATCGGGATGCGTCCAGCGCAGCAGCGCCTCGACGCCCGTGATCTGACCCGTCGCCATGTCGACCTTGGGCTGATAGTTGAGCGAGAACTGCTCGCGCTCCAGCGCGCGGCGCAGCGCGCTCTCCAGCGACAGCCGCTCGATCGACTGCGTCTTCACCTCGTTGGAGAAGAAGCGATAGCCGTTCTTGCCGTCCTCCTTGGCGAGGTACATCGCCATGTCGGCGTTCTTGGTCAGCGTCTGCGCGTCGGAGCCGTTGGCCGGATACATCGCGATGCCGATCGACGCGGTGGAGTGGCACTCGTGGCCGGCCAGCTGCATGGGCTCGGCGAGCGCGGCGAGCAGCTCGGTCGCGATGCGCTGGACGTCCTCGATCTCGCCGCACTGGTCGAGGATCACCACGAACTCGTCGCCGCCGAGGCGCGCGACGACGTCGCCCGCCCGCAGGGCGCCGCGCAGGCGGCTCGCCACTTCGAGCAGGAGCAGGTCGCCGGCCTCGTGACCCAGCGAATCGTTGATGACCTTGAAGCGGTCGAGGTCGATGAACAGCACCGCAAAGCGGTGATCGTGGCGTTGCGCCGCATCGATCGCCTCGCGCAAGAGCCCGTTGAAGGTCTCGCGGTTCGGCAGGTCGGTCAGGCTGTCGTGCGAGGCGAGATACTCGATGCGCTCGTCGGCCTTGTTCTTCTCGTCGGCGCGATCGAAATTCTCCATCGCGAAGGAGACGTTGTCAGCGAGGCGCTGCAACAGCTCGACAAATTCGGGCGTGAAGGTGCCGGGCTCCGTCGACATGTAGATCATGACGCCGACCGCCTGATCGTGCGCGATCAGCGGAAACGCCGCGCCCGAGCGCGCGCCGTCGCTGCGCACGATCGCGTGGAAGACACGGACGCGGTCGTCGTTGAGATAGTCGTTGCTGATGCAGGGCCGGCGCGTGCGGAACGCCGTGCCGCTCATGCCGCGCCCTTCGGGCCGCTCCGGATCGACGGAGAGCCGCACGTTACGGGTGGTGTCGGCTGACGGGCCCGCGCTCGCCACGATTTCCAGCTGATCGCTATCGGCCCTTGCCAGCGCGATCGTGGTCGAGGTGAACTTGGCGCCGTTCGATGCCGCGAGGCAGACGAGGTCGAACAACTCGGCCCGCGACTTCGCACGCATGATCGCCTCGTTGGTCGCGCTGAGCGCCGCGAACATGCGCGTCAGGCGCTCCTTCTGCGCTTCGGTGCGGTCCTTTTCCTCGGCGCGCTCGAAATTGTCGAGTGCGAAGGAGACGTTCTCCGCGAGGCGCCCGAGCAGCTCGACCAGATCGGGCGTGAACGTATTCTCTTCCGGTGCGAGAAAGAGCAGAATGCCGACCGGCTCCCGTCCTGCTCTCAGAAGCGGGAAGCTCGCCGCAGCCAGCGTTCCATCCTCAACGGCCTTCGTGCGCCAGTATACTGAGCGCGGATCGTGCAGGTAGTCGTTGATGACACTGGGCTGACGCGTCCGCAGCGAGGTGCCGATGATGCCGTCGCCCTCGGGATGGCCGGCCGAAATGCTGCAGGTCCGCCCGATCATGCGATCCTGCAGACGCCCCTTGACCGCGACGACGCGAACGAGCTCGTGCTCGTCGTCGACGATGCCGATCGTCGCCGAGGCGAACAGGTCGCCGAGCACGGCCGCCTGGCAGGCCGCTTCGAACAGCTCCTCGCGCGTCTTGGCGCGCATGATGGCTTCGTTGGTCGCGCTCAGCGCCTCGAACATGCCGCTCAGGCGATCGCGCTGCTTGTCCGCACGCGCCTTCTCGTCGGCGCGATCGAAGCTTTCGAGCGCGAAGGCGACGTTGGCCTGAAGCTTGCGCAGCAGCTCGACGAGCTCCGGCGTGAAGGTGCCGCGCTCCGGGGAGTTGAACAGAAAGACGCCCTCGACCCGCTCGCCGTTGAACAGCGGCAAGGCCGCGGAGGATGCGATGCCGTTGCGGCGGGCGCTGGCCTGCCAGGGCGCAATGCGGTCGTCGGCGAGCACGTCGTTGCTGACGGCGGGCTGGCGGGTGCGAAACGCGGTGCCGGTCAAGCCGCGCCCTTCGGGCACCTGGTCGGAGGTGGAGAACGTGAAGTTGCGAACCTGATCCGCATTCGGCCCGTAGCAGGCGACGACGCGCAGCAGCCCGGTCCGATCGTCCACCAGCGCGACGGTGGCCGAGGTGAACTTTGCTCCCGTTGCGGTCGCCTCGCAGACGAGGTCAAACAGCTCGGCCCGCGACCGTGCCCGCAGGATCGCCTCGTTGGTGGCGCTGAGCGCCGCATACATGCGCGCCAAGCACTCTTCTTCGGCGGCGATACGGGACCTCTCGGTCTCGCGGCCGAAATTTTCGATCGCGAACGAGACGTTCTCGGCCATGCGCAGCAGCAGCGCGACAATCTCCTCGTCCTTGGCCCAGGACCGGCTGATGAAGAACAGCAGCACGCCGACGCTCTCGCCGTTCCTGATCAACGGCGCGACCACGCAGGCGGCGACGCCGGTGTTGACGTTGGCCTGCTCCCACGGCGTGCCCCTGGTGCGGCTGGGGAGATCGTCCTCGACCATGGCTTTCTGCGTCCGGAACACCTCGCCCGAGATGCCCTTGCCGTACGGATTCTCCGGATCGACCGAATAGCGTGCCTGGGTGACGAGATCGAGGTTCTGCCCGGTGGCGGCGACGGGCTTCATCCAATGCGAGTCCGGCTCGCGAAGCAGCACGATGGTCGCCAGCGACTTGCCGCTGTGGACAGAGGCGTCGCACACCAGCTGGTACAGCTCCTGCTCGGTCTTGGCGCGCAGGATGGCTTCGTTGGTGGCGCTGATGGCGCCGAACATACGGTTGAGCCGCCGGGTCGCCCGCTCGCTGGTCTGGCGCGCGGTCTCGCGCGCGAAATTGTCCAGCGCGTAGGAAATGTTCGCCGACATGCGTTCGAACAGCGACACCATCTGTTCGTTCAGAGAGTTGGCTTCGCTCCGCGTCACGTACAAGACGCCGACGCTCTTGCCGTTGCAGAGCAGCGGCAGCGCCGCAGCCGCACCGATGTGGGCCTGGGCGGCGCCCTCACGCCAGGCCAGCGAGCGCGGATCGTTCAGGTAATCGTTGCTGACGCACAGCTTCTGATCGCGAAACGCTTCGCCGCCGACGCCGGATCCCTCGGGCGTGCCGGCTTCCGTCGTGATCACGATCGAGCGCAGCCGCGCAATGTCGTCGCCACAGCCGGCCGCGAAGCGCAGCCTTCGGCCGTCCGGCTCGACCAGGAACACGGCAACGGCCAGAAAATCCCCGCTCGAGAACCCGGCGTCGCAGACCTTCTGGTACAGCTCCTCCGGCGATCTCGCGTAAAGGATCGCTTCATTGATGGCGCTCAACGCCGCAAAGGTGCGCGCGAGTGTCGTCGGCACGATCTCAGCTCCCGGGCATTTCTGCCTGTTTATCCCGGAGCCTTTATGCGCGGCGACCGCCTAAGTGCTCGTTATTGCGCGGCGCAAACTGTCCATCAAAGTGAACGAGCTGCGAACGAGCGCAACAAAACGGACCGGAATACCGATGCGAGGCCGTACCGCCGACGAAAGACATGCTCCGTTTACCGATTTGCAGCCCTGTGTTGGTTTATGGGAGGTTGATATCGCGGTGCCGTAGCACCTCCTTCAAAACGGCAGCGCCACGCTGGTCTTGATCTCCTTCAGCACCACGTTGCTGCGGACGTAGCGGATGCCGGGGATGCGGAACATGAACTCGTCGAGGAAGCGGTTGTAGGCCGCCATGTCCTGGACGACGACGCGGAGGTGATAATCGGCGTCCCCGGTGGTCGCAAAGCACTCCAGCACCTCGCGGCGCCTGGTGACCCTTGCGACGAATTCATCGACGAACTTCGCATCGTGCCGCTCCAGCGAGACGTGAAGGATGGCGGACATCGCAAAGCCCGCCCGCTCGCGCGCGACCAGCGCCGCATAGCCCTGGATGACGCCGCTTTCCTCCAGCGCCCGCACCCGCCGCCAGCAGGCCGAGGTGGACATGCCGACCTCGTCGGCGAGTTGCTGGTTGGTGGCGCGGCCATCTTTCTGGAGATGGGCGAGAATGCGGGTGTCCTGCTCTTCGATCATGGGGGCTCCAGTTCGAGAAGGTCTACCAGATTGAACACCCACATGCAAAATCCTACCGACTATCACCGGCAAAAGGGATAAATAGGTAAGACCTACCAGCGTCCCGGGCATAACCTTCCGCCACTGGGCAGGATGCCTCGCGAGGTCCGCCATGGACGCCATTCCGTCACTCGACACGTACGAACTCTCCGACCGCTACGAGCGCGAGGACGGCCGCGTCTTCCTCACGGGCACGCAGGCCATCGTCCGCATCGCGCTCGACCAGGCGCGACGAGACCGTGTGGCCGGGCTCAACACCGCGGGCTTCATCTCCGGCTATCGCGGCTCGCCGCTCGGCGGCATCGACCTCGAGCTCTGGCGCATCCAGCAGCGGCTCAAGCAGGACCGCATCGAATTCCTCCCTGCCGTGAACGAGGATCTCGCGGCGACAGCCGTGCTGGGATCGCAGCAGGTCGAGACGCAAGGCGACCGCGAGGTCGATGGCGTGTTCGGGCTCTGGTACGGCAAGGGGCCAGGCGTCGATCGTTCGGGCGATGCGCTCAAGCACGGCAATGCCTATGGCTCCTCGCCGCATGGCGGCGTGCTGGTGGTCGCCGGCGACGACCATGGCTGCGTCTCCTCCTCGATGCCGCACCAGTCCGACGTCGCCTTCATGAGCTGGTTCATGCCGACGCTGCATCCGGCCGACGTCGGCGAATATCTGGCGTTCGGCGAATATGGCTACGCGCTGAGCCGCTTCTCCGGCATGTGGGTCGGCTTCAAGGCGATCTCGGAGATCGTGGAATCAGGCGCATCCGTCGCGCTGCGCCCGCCGCGCGTCTTCCGCACGCCCGACTTCACGCCGCCGCCCGGCGGCCTGCACTATCGCTGGCCCGATTTGCCGGGCCCGCAGATCGAGGAGCGGCTGGAAGCCAAGAAGCACGCGGTCTACGCCTTCGCCAAAGCCAATCCCATCGATCGCCACATCTACGATATCCCTGGCGCCACCTACGGCATCGTCACCACCGGCAAGGCGCATCTCGATTTGATGGAGGCGTTGCGGCTAATGGGCCTCGATGAAGCGGCCTGCCGCCGCATCGGCATCGACGTCTACAAGGTCGGCATGGTCTGGCCGCTGGCGCTGCATGACGCGATGGAGTTCGTGAAGGGCAAGCGCGAGATCCTGGTGGTCGAGGAGAAGCGCGGCATCATCGAGAGCCAGTTCAAGGAGTATTTTTACGATTATCCCGGCAGCAAGCCCGAGCGCATGGTCGGCAAGCACGACGAAACCGGCGCACGGCTGATCTCCTGGATCGGCGAATTGTCGCCCCGCGCGCTCGCGAGCGTGCTGGCGCGCCGGCTCGACCCGATGTTTCCGGGACTCAATCTCGCCGCGCGCGCGGCCGCCCTGATGCCGGAAGCCGCGCGCACGATCAATGTCAGCGGCGCGACCCGCACGCCCTATTTCTGCTCGGGATGTCCGCACAACACCTCGACCAAAGTGCCGGAGGGATCGAAGGCGCTCGCCGGCATCGGCTGTCACTTCATGGCGAGCTGGATGGACCGCGAGACCTCCTCGCTGATCCAGATGGGCGGCGAGGGCGTGAACTGGGCAGCCTCATCACGCTTCACTGGGCACAAGCACGTGTTCCAGAATCTCGGCGAAGGCACCTACTACCATTCTGGCTCGATGGCGATCCGGCAGGCGATCGCGGCCAAGGCCAACATCACCTACAAGATCCTGTTCAACGACGCGGTCGCCATGACCGGTGGTCAGCCGGTCGACGGGCCCGTCAGCGTCCATGCCATCGCCCACAGCGTCCGCGCCGAGGGTGTTGCGCGCATCGCCCTGGTGTCGGACGATCCCGCGCAATTCTCGCCGGCCGACCTGCCATCCGGCGTGACCATCCATCCGCGTGAGGAGATCGATGCCGTGCAGCGCGAGCTGCGTGAGATCCCCGGCGTCTCGGTGCTGATCTATCAGCAGACCTGCGCCACCGAGAAGCGGCGCCGGCGCAAGCGCGGGCAGATGGCCGACCCCAAGCGGTTCGCCTATATCAACGATCTCGTCTGCGAAGGTTGCGGCGACTGCTCGGTCGAATCCAACTGCCTCAGTGTCGAGCCGAAGGAGACTCCGTTCGGCCGCAAGCGGCAGATCAATCTGTCGGCCTGCAACAAGGATTTTTCCTGCCTCAACGGCTTCTGTCCGAGCTTTGTCACCGTCGAAGGCGCGACGCGGCGGAAGAAGAGCGCGAGCCGGATTGATGCGGCCGGCCGCGCCGCAACGCTCCCCCTGCCCGCGCCCGCAACACTCGAGCGGCCCTACGACCTCTTGGTAACAGGCGTCGGCGGCACCGGCGTGATCACCGTCGGCGCGCTGATCGGCATGGCCGCGCATCTGCAACGCCGCGGCGTCTCCGTGCTCGACTTCACCGGCTTTGCGCAGAAATTCGGACCCGTGCTGAGCTACATTCGCCTGGCCGCGAGCCCCGAGGCGCTGCACCAGGTCCGCATCGATCAGGGCGCAGCCGATGCGCTGATCGGCTGCGACGTCGTCGTCAGCTCCTCGCCGAAGGCGTCCGGCACCTATCGCCGCGGCACCCGTGCCGCCGTCAACACCGCGGAAATGCCGACCGGCGACGTGGTCCGCTTCCGCGACGCCGATCTGGCTGGATCAAGCCGCCTGCGCGCAATCGGTCAGGTCATCGGCGAGCACAATCTCGAAACGATCGATGCCAATGCGCTGGCCGAGCGCCTGCTCGGCGATGCCGTCTACGCCAACATCATCATGCTGGGCTTTGCCTGGCAGCACGGTCTCGTCCCCGTTTCGCTGCAGGCGCTGCTCCGCGCGATCGAGCTCAACGGCGTCGCGGTCGAGCGCAACAAGCAGGCCTTTGCCTGGGGCCGGATCGCCGCTGCCGATCCGGATTTTCTGCCGAAGGCGAGCGAAGCGCCTGAGGTCGAGACGCTCGACCGGATCATCGCCCGGCGCGCCGAGTTCCTCACCGCCCATCAGAACGAAGCCTACGCGGCGCGCTACCGGGCGATGGTCGGAAAGGTCCGCAATGCCGAGGCCAAGCTGAACAGTGAGGCGCTGACCGAGGCGGTCGCGCGCGGCCTGTTCAAGCTGATGGCCTACAAGGACGAGTACGAGGTGGCGCGGCTGCACATGCGAAGCGGCTTCCTCGACGAATTGAAGCGCGAGTTCGAGGACGGCTTCAGCGTTCAGTACCACCTCGCCCCGCCGTTCCTGAAGTCGCGGCGCGATGCACGGGGGCGTCCGCGCAAACGCGCCTTCGGCCAATGGATTCAGGTGCCTCTGGCCATGCTCGCTCACTTAAAAGGGTTGCGCGGAACGCCGTTCGATCCGTTCGGCTACACCGCGGAACGGCGCGCCGAGCGTGAACTGATCTCCTGGTATGAAAGCCTGATCGAGCGGATGCTGGGCGAGCTCGATGCGGCGCATCTGCCAAATCTCGTGGCGATCGCCAAAGCCCCGATGGATATCCGCGGCTATGGCCCGGTGAAGGACATCGCGGTTGTGAAGGTGAAGGCCGACGTCGAGCGGCTGCTCGCCGAACTGGACACGCCAACGCCGGCAAGGATGCACGCCACCGGTTGACGCGGCGCCGCGGACGCTTCAGCCTCTGCTCCCCAAGGGGCGCTCTGATGGCCTCCTGCAATCGGGTGATGCATCATGGATTTCGACCAGTTGACACTGACCGAGGCCGCGGCCGGGCTCACCGCCGGGACGTTCACGAGCACCGCACTCACCCGGGAAGCCCTGGCCCGCGCCAAGGCCAACGCCGAACTCAATGCCTTTGTCACCCTGGACGAAGCCGGCGCCTTGAAGGCCGCGGCGGCGTTCGACGCGGCAGGCGACAAGACAAGGCCGCTCGGCGGCGTACCCATCGTGATCAAGGACAATATCGAGGTCGCGGGACTGCCCTGTAGCGCCGGCACACCGGCGCTGAAGGATTACATTCCGAAGACCGACGCGCCTGTCGTGACAAAGCTGCGCGATGCCGGAGCGGTCATCATCGGCAAGACCAGCATGCACGAGCTCGCCTTCGGCATCTCCGGCTACAACACCGCGTTCAAGACCGGCGCCGAGTACGGCGTGCGCAACGCCTATGATCGCAATTTGATCGCCGGCGGCTCCTCGTCAGGCACGGGCGCGGCGATCGGCGCGCGGATCGTCGCCGGCGGACTCGGCACCGATACCGGCGGATCGGTGCGGGTGCCTGCTGCCCTGAACGGATGCGCCTCGCTGCGCCCGACGGTCGGCCGCTACCCGCAAGACGGCATCGCGCCGATCTCGCACACCCGCGATACCGCAGGCCCGATGGCTGCGACCATGGCCGATGTCGAACTACTCGATCGCGTCATCGCGGGTGACGATGCGGTCGCGGCGGCCGACTTGAAGCAGGTTCGGATCGGCATCGTGAAGACGATGTTGACCAATCTCGATGCCGATACCGAAGCCGCCTTCCAGGCTGCTATCGCGCAGATGAAGGCACACGGCATCGGGATCGTCGAGGTCGAGATGCCGCAGCTCGCCGAACTCAACGGAGGGGTCGGCTTTCCGATCGCGCTGTATGAAGCCTATGACGACATGGTCTCGTATCTGAAGCACACCGGTACGGGCCTGACCATCGAGGCGCTGGCGAACGAAATCTCCAGCCCCGACGTGAAAGGCACCTATGATGGCCTCGTCATTCCGCGCAAGCTGCCGGGTCCCGACGGCACGCCGGTCGATGCCAGGCCAATCTATGATGCCGCGATCAAGACTGCGCGGCCCGCGCTTCAGGCGCTCTACAGCGATACGTTTTCGCGCAACAGGCTCGACGCCATCGCTTTTCCGACGACGCCGCGCGTCGCGATCGCCTCCAATCCGGACTCCAGCAGCCTGGAAAATTTCGCGCTGTTCATCCAAAACACCGATCCCGGCAGCAATGCCGGTATTCCGGGAATCCAGATCCCGGTCGCGCTCGGCGCCAGCAGCAGATTGCCGATCGGGCTCGAGCTCGACGGCCCCGCCGGCAGCGATCGCCGCCTGCTCGCGATCGGCATGGCGCTCGAGGCCGTGTTCGGGCGCTTGCCGCCACCGACCTTATAGAGAAACGGTGCGAGGCGCGGGGTCTCCTAGCCGGCGGGACAGGATGAAGATTGCGGGCCCGATCCCGGTATGTCGATCGGGGTGGGCGCACCTTCCTTGTCGCCATCGAACAGGATCAGGACCCGTAATCCGGTTGCCGTCTTGTCCAGCGGCAGGAGCCCCTCCGGCTTGCGCTTCGGGTCAAACGGCAAGTCCTTCAACAGCTCGACGGTGTCTGATCCGCCATCCCAGGCGTAGACGGCGTAGGAGCCGGGACCGTCCGCTGCCGGACCTGCCAGGACGAGAATGCGGTCCCCGAAGGCTGCGAGATCGCGCACGCCGCGACCATTGCCAAGCGGGAGCCGATGCAGGCGGTGGTCCGTGCTCTTGCCTTTACCGAACAGGGCAGCCACGTCCACCGACAGAACGACGGCGCATTTGCCGTTCAGCACGGGGCCCCGGAATCCCGCGAGCAGCGTCCGGTCGTCCTTGATCGCCACGCCCTCGATGGTCAGGCCGTTCTTCTCCAGCCTTATATCCATGAACTCGAGAAGCGCGGGTTCGGCCGCGATGACCTCTCGCAATTGTGCCGTGCGCTCGAGGCCGGACGCATTGCCATCCACCCCCGTCGTGCGGAACCGAACGATCTGGCTGCTTGCGGCGATCTTCGCGCCAATCTTCTCGGCATCTTTCTTGCGGCCGAGCTTGTGGTCCTTGTCCCGCGGATGGCCGTGCGAGCCGATGACGTAATAGTACCCTTTGGAGAAGGCGACGCCCTCGCCATCGAGTTCGAGCGCCTTGCCATTGAACGTGTTGTCGATCAACTTCACGGGGCTGCCGGCGACGAGCTTGCCGTCGGTTAGTTCGATGAATTGAGCGCCCTGGAGATTGTCGTCGATAACGAGGCACGAACGGGGAAACCCGTCAGCGGTCGTGCAGGCGATGCCGCTGACATCCTCCGACTTGCCGCCGTCCTTGCCGATCAACTTGCTCTTGACCGGCCACGCATCGTCGGCCGCAGCAGGAGAAGGCTGCACGCCGCCCCCCACCACGAGGCCGAGCAGCAAAGTCGCAATCCATCCCATTCTGGCAATGGTCATCGAAGCCTCCCTAGAGCGGCAGTCGGTCCAGACCAAGCCTTTCAGCTCCATCACAGGAGATGCCGCCAATCCCTAGCGAAGCTCTCACGCGAGCGAACGTTGACTGGCTTTGTCGCAGACAACTCGGCGATGTCAACACGCTTTCTGCGGCGCGTGGAGCCGCCGGTGAAAGGTCTCATGAATACGGGTTGATCAGCTTCTGCTGCTCGGCGCTGTGGTGCACGAGCAGGTCGATGAAGGTTCTCACCTTCGCCGACAGATGATGACGGTGCGGATAGACCGCATTCATGGAGAGCTCGACCGTCCGATATTCCGGCAACAGGCGCACGAGGCGGCCGGCTTCGAGATCATCCTGAATGAGGAACCCCGCCATCAGGCAGATTGCGGCGCCCTCCAGCGCGACCTTGCGCAGCGCTTCTCCGCTATTGGTGACGAAGCTGCCGGAGACGCGCACCGAGGCTGGCGTGCCCTTGCGATCGAGGAAGCGCCATTCGTCGCCGAACGGATAGTTCAAGTGCCGACCACAATTGTGCCCGGTGAGCTCGTCGAGCTTCTGCACCCGGCCGTGCTTCTCGATGTAATCGTGGGAGCAGCACAGCACGTGGCGCCAGGTGGCAAGGCTGCGCACGATCAGGCTCGAATCGGGTGGCTGTGTCATGCGGAGGGCAACGTCATAGCCTTCCTCGATGAGGTCGACCTCGGCCTCGCCCATGCGCAGATCGATCTTGAGTTCCGGATAGGTCGACAGCAGTTTGGCCGCAATCGGCGCGACGAACGGCACCATGTGCGTGGCGACGTGAATGCGCAGCGTGCCGCGCGGCACCGACTGCAATTCGCTCGCGATGTCGTCGGCCTGTTCGATGTCGGCGAGAATCTGGACGCAACGGTCGTAATAGGCCTTGCCGATCTCGGTCAGATTGACCTTGCGCGTGGTGCGGTGAAGCAGCCGCACCCCGAGCCGGTCTTCCAATGCCTGCACGTGATTGCTCACCATGGTGGTCGACATGTTGAGCTTGCGGGCTGCTGCGGAGAACCCGCCGGACTCGACCACCCGGCTGAACACTTCGAGGCTGGTCAGTCGATCCATGGCTTTCCTTGCACTGGGATGTGCCGCCTCAGCAGCAATCGCGCGGCAATCGCGCTGGCGTTGCCGCGCGCCCGGGAGACATCACCAACCAGGGTGACCGCCCAGATTATCCACCCTGAAGGGATAATCCTTCCAAAATCTAGCCGATTATCATCCGGACCAGCAAGACCGATAGTCTCAGCGAGCCGACAGGAGACTGCAATGTCCGAAATGCCCCGCACCGAGACCTTCCAGCAAGCGACTGAAATCACGCGCGATTACGCCAAGGCGCCGCCCGCTGTCCCGGCCCGGAACAGGGTCCGGCGCACGGCCTTGGTGCTCGCGCTGCTCGCAGGCACTGCGACCATGGCCTACTACGGACACGATTACTGGACCAACGGCCGCTACCTCGAATCGACCGACGACGCCTATGTGAAGGCGGACTCCACGATCGTCGCGCCGAAGGTCTCCGGCTACATCGCCAAGGTGCTGGTCGGCGACAATGAGAAGGTTCGGGCGGGCCAGTTGCTGGCCAAGATCGACGACCGCGATTTCAAGGCGGCGCTCGACCAGGCGAAAGCCGACGTCGCTGCCGGCGAAGCCTCGGTCCGCAACATCGACGCCCAGCTCGAACTGCAGCAGCCGATCATCGAACAGAGCACCGCCGACGTCGCCGCTGCAGAAGCCAATCTGAAATTCGCGCAGGAGGAGCGCGCCCGCTACGACGACCTCATGAAGTCGGGCTCCGGCACGATCCAGCGCGCTCAGCAGACCGACGCGGCGCTGCGCGCCAGCAGTGCGCAATTGCAGCATGCCAAGTCCGGCCTCGTCGCGGCGCAGCGCAAGGTCGACGTGCTCACCACCCAGCGCGCTCAGGCCACCGCCCAGCTCGAACGCGCCCGCGCGGTCGCGCAGCAGGCGGCGCTGAACCTGTCCTATACCGAGATCACCGCGCCGGTGGACGGCACGGTCGGCGCCCGCAGCTTGCGTGTCGGCCAATACGTGCAGGCCGGCACGCAATTGATGGCGGTGGTGCCGCTCGACGCCGTCTACGTCGTCGCCAATTTCAAGGAGACCCAGCTCACGCATGTGCGGCCGGGACAGCCGGTCGAGCTGCACGTCGACAGCTTCCGCAACACCACCCTGCGCGGCCATGTCGACAGCCTGTCGCCGGCGAGCGGGCTCGAATTCGCGCTGCTGCCGCCCGACAACGCAACCGGCAACTTCACCAAGATCGTGCAGCGCGTTCCGGTGAAGATCGTACTCGACGACCACAGCCTCACCGGCTTGCTGCGGCCCGGCATGTCCGCAGTGCCGACCGTCGATACCAAACAGGCGGTGCTGGCCGAGCGCGACAGCGCAAAACGTCTCGCCGGCAATACGTCCCGCGCGAATGGGGGTTGAAGCCATGAGCACGCTCCAACCGACAGTCGACGCCGCTGCCGGCCTCCCAGCTCCCGCTGCACCCGCCGCGCCGGCGGTGTCCACAAAGACCTGGATTGCGGTAATCGGCGCCACGCTCGGCGCCTTCATGGCGGTTCTGAACATCCAGATCGTCAACGCCTCGCTCGCGGACATTCAGGGCGCGATCGGCGCCGGCATCGACGACGGCGGCTGGATCTCGACCTCCTACCTGATCGCCGAGATCGTGGTGATCCCGCTGTCCGGCTGGCTGGCGCAGGTGTTCTCGATCCGCATCTATCTCCTCACCAACGCGATCCTGTTCCTGGTTCTGTCCGCGGCCTGCGCGCTGGCGCAGGATCTGTCGCAGATGATCGTGCTGCGCGCCATCCAGGGCTTCACCGGCGGCGTGCTGATCCCGATGGCCTTCACGCTGATCATCATGCTGCTGCCGCGCGCCAAGCAGCCGGTCGGCCTTGCGCTGTTCGCGCTGTCGGCGACTTTCGCGCCGGCGATCGGCCCGACCATCGGCGGCTATCTCACCGAGAATTTCGGCTGGCAATACATCTTCTACGTCAACCTGGTTCCCGGCGCGATCATGGTCGGCATGCTCTGGTACGCGCTCGAGCCCAAGCCGATGAAGCTGGCGCTGCTTCGCGAGGGCGACTGGGCCGGCATCATCACCATGGCAATCGGCCTGTCCGCGCTCCAGACCGTGCTGGAGGAAGGCAACAAGGACGACTGGTTCGGCTCGCCGTTCATCGTCAAGTTCTCGATCATCGCCACTGTTGCGCTGACGGCATTCCTGATCATCGAGCTCACGGTGAAGAAGCCGCTGCTCAATCTGCGCCTGCTCGTGCGCCGCAATTTCGGCTTCGGCATGCTCGCGAACTTCCTGCTCGGCATTGCACTGTACGGCTCCGTGTTCATCCTGCCGCAATATCTGGCGCGCATCCAGGGCTACAATGCCGAGCAGATCGGCATGGTGCTGGCCTGGACCGGGCTGCCGCAACTCGTTCTGATCCCGCTGGTGCCGCACCTGATGCAGAAGCTCGATGCGCGGATCATCATCGGCGTCGGCTTCGTTCTGTTCGCAGCATCAAACTTCATGAACATTTACATGACCAACGACTATGCCGCCGACCAGCTGCTGTGGCCCAATGTCGTGCGCGCCATTGGCCAGGCGCTGGTGATGGCCCCGTTGTCGGCGGTGGCGACGGCAGGCATCGAAGCGGAGAATGCGGGCTCGGCCTCCGGCCTGTTCAACATGATGCGCAATCTCGGCGGCGCCGTCGGCATCGCGCTGCTGCAAACCGTGCTGTCCAAGCGCGAGCAATATCACTCCAACGTGCTGATGCAGTCGGTCTCTGTGTTCGAGGAGGCCACGCGCACGCGGCTCGAGCAGCTCACGCAGTATTTCGTCAATCACGGCGTTCTCGACCGCGCGGACGCCGCGCATCGCGCCTATGTCGCGATCGGCCATACCGTACAGAAGCAGGCCTTCATCTTCGCCTTCAGCGACACGTTCTACCTGCTCGGCATGGCGCTGATCGTTGCCCTCGTCGCCGTATTCTTTCTGAAGAAGCCCGGCCAAGTCTCGGCCGGCGGAGCCCACTGACCCAACCAAAGAAAAGGAGAACGACCATGAAGCCCCGCATGAACTACTACCAGGCCGCGCCCGATACGATCAAAGCGCTGATGGCGCTTGAGCAGCAGATCCAGTCGACGGGCCTGGAGAAATCGCTGATCGAGCTGGTCAAGATCCGGGCCTCGCAGATCAACGGCTGCGCCTTCTGCATCAACATGCACACCGAGGACGCCCGCAAGCGCGGCGAGACCGAGCAGCGCATCTACCTGCTTAACGCCTGGCGCGAATCCCCGCTCTATTCCGACCGCGAGCGCGCCGCGCTGGCCTGGACCGAAGCGGTGACGCTGATCGCCGAGACGCACGCGCCCGACGAGACTTACGAACAGGTTCGCGCGCAGTTCTCCGAGGAGGAGACGGTGAACCTGACCATGCTGATCGGTGCCATCAATGCCTGGAACAGGATCGCGATCGCATTCCGCGCCGTGCATCCGGTGAAGGTGAAGGCGTCGGCGGCGTAGGCAGCCACGTCGACACAAATGCAGATCGTCATGCGCGGGCTTGACCCGCGCATCGGTCCAAAGAACTTCTGATTCTTGATGGATTGCCGGGTCAAGCCCGGCAATGACAGCTACACCGCCGTCGCCTTGGCGAACTCCACGTAGATCTCGCGAAGGCGCATCGTCATCGGGCCGGGCTTGCCGTCGCCGATCGTCTTGCCGTCGAGGGCGACCACCGGCTGCACGAAGGAGGATGCGCTGGTGATGAAGGCTTCCTTGGCGGCGAGCGCTTCGGCGACCGTGAACGAGCGTTCCTCGACGCGAAGCTGGCGCTCCTCGGCAAGCGCAATCACGGCCTTGCGGGTGCAACCGGGCAGGATGGCGTTGGAATTCTTGCGGGTAACGATGACGTCGTCCTTGGTCAGGATGAACGCCGTGGACGAGCCGCCCTCGGTGACGTAGCCATCCTGCAGCATCCAGGCTTCGCCGGCGCCGGCTTCGGCCGCGGCCTGCTTCGCCAGCACCTGCGCCAGCAGCGCCACGCTCTTGATATCGCGGCGCTCCCAGCGGATGTCGGGCACCGTGATGACCTTGATGCCGGTCTTGGCCACCGCGGCGTTGATGATGTCCTTCTCGGACGTGAACATCACCAGGCTCGACTTGACGTCGGCCTTGGGAAACGGGAAGTCGCGCCCCTTGTCGGCGCCGCGCGTCACCTGGAGATAGACGAGGCCGTTCACGAGCTTGTTGCGCGCGATCAGCTCCTTCTGCAGCTCGGTGATGCGCTCGATGGTCTCCGGCAGCTTCAACTTGATCTCGCCGACGGACCGTTCCAGCCGCGCCAGATGCGAGGCGTTGTCGACCAGCTTGCCGTCGAGCACGGCCGAGACCTCGTAGATGCCGTCGGCGAACAGGAAGCCGCGATCGAGCACCGAGATCTTGGCTTCCGAGAGCGGGACGAATGAGCCGTTGACGTAGGCGATCGAGTCCAAGGCAGGTCTCCTGGGGAGGGAAGGGATTTGCCGCGCTTATACGCCAGTTGGGGGTGCCGATCACCCTCGTTTCGTCATTCCGGGGCATTCGCGCGGCGAATGAGCCCGGAATCCATAGCCACCATCGCAATCCCGGGTTCGCGCTATGCGCGCCCCGGGATGACCGGTTAATGCGACAGAATCTTCGACAAGAACTTCTGCGCGCGGTCGCTGCGGGGCTTGCCGAAGAAATCGTCCTTCGCTGCGTCCTCAACGATCTCGCCGCGGTCCATGAAGATGACGCGGTTGGCGACCTTGCGGGCAAAACCCATCTCGTGGGTCACGACCATCATGGTCATGCCCTCGCGGGCGAGGTCGACCATGACGTCGAGCACCTCGCTGACCATTTCCGGATCGAGCGCCGAGGTCGGCTCGTCGAACAGCATCACGATCGGATCCATCGCGAGCGCGCGCGCGATGGCGACGCGCTGCTGCTGGCCGCCGGACAGCTGCGCCGGGAATTTCTGCGCCTGCTCCTTCAAGCCGACGCGCTCGAGCAGCTGCACGGCCTTGGCCTGCGCCTTGTCATGCCCCCTGCCCAGCACCTTCTCCTGCGCCAGGCACAGATTGTCGATGATCTTGAGGTGCGGGAACAGCTCGAAATGCTGGAACACCATGCCGACGCGCGAGCGCAGCTTCGGCAGATTGGTCTTGGGATCGTTGACCTTGGTGCCGTCGACCAGGATGTCGCCGCTCTGGAACGGCTCCAGCGCATTGACGCATTTGATCAGCGTCGACTTGCCCGAGCCCGAGGGGCCGCAGACCACGACCACCTCGCCCTTGGTGACATTGGTGGTGCAGTCGGTCAGCACCTGGAAGGTGGGGCTGTACCATTTGTTGACATGGCTGATTTCGATCATGATCGACACGCTCTATCGAATGATGGCGATGCGCGCCTGCAGGCGGCGGACGCCGTAGGACGCGATACAGGAGATGGTGAAGTAGACGACCGCAGCGAACAGATACATCTCGACCAGGCGGCCGTCGCGCTGCGCCACCTTGCTCGCCGCGCCGAGGAAGTCGGTGATCGACAGAACGTAGACCAGCGAGGTGTCCTGGAACAGCACGATGGTCTGCGTGATCAGTACCGGCAGCATGTTGCGGAAGGCCTGCGGCAGCACGACGTAGCGCATGGTCTGCGCGTAGGTCAGCCCCAGCGCGCTGGCCGCGGCCGGCTGGCCGCGCGAGATCGACTGGATGCCGGCGCGCATGATCTCGGAGAAATACGCGGCCTCGAACATGATGAACGTGATCAGCGAGGATGCGAAGGCGCCGACGCTGATCGGACGCGAGGCGCCGGTCACCCACTGCCCGATATAGGGCACCAGGAAGTAGAACCAGAAGATCACCAGCACCAGCGGCAGCGAGCGCATGAAGTCGACATAGATGCCGGCGATGCGCCCGAGAATCTTGAAGCCGGACAGGCGCATCAAGGCGAGCGCCGTACCGAAGATGAGGCCGCCGAGAGCTGCGAGGAAGGTCAGCGTCAGCGTGAAGGTCATGCCCTCGAAGAACAGATAGGGCAGCGCGCGGCGGATGACGTCGAAATCGAGATTGCCGAACATCGCTTATTTCCCCGTGATGTAGCCGGGGATCGCGACCCAGCGCTCGAGGAAGCGCATCGCGGTCACGACGACGGCGTTGACGAGGAGATAGAGGATGGTCGCGGCGGTGAAGGCCTCGAACACCTGGAACGAGAATTCCTGCATCGAGCGCGCCTGTCCGGTCAGCTCGAGCAGGCCGATGGTGATGGCGACGGCGGTGTTCTTGATGGTGTTGAGGAATTCGGACGTCAGCGGCGGCAGGATGATACGGAAGGCCATCGGCAGCAGCACGTAGCGATAACCCTGCACGGTGGTGAGGCCGAGCGCAGTCGCCGCCATCTTCTGCCCGCGCGGCAGCGAGGAGATGCCGGCCTGCAGCTGCACGGCCACGCGCGCCGACATGAAGAAGCCGACCCCGATCGCAGCTGTCCAGAACGGCGCGTTCGGCAGTTGCTTCAGCCAGGTGCCCGCACCTTTTGGCAGCAGTTCCGGCAGCACGAAGAACCACAGGAAGAGCTGCACCAGAAGCGGCATGTTGCGGAAGAACTCGACGTAGGCGAAGCCGAACCAATTGGCGCCCTTCGACGGCAGCGTGCGCATGACGCCGACGATCGAGCCCGTGATGAGCGCGATCACCCAGGCCAGCGCCGCGGTCTTGAGGGTCAGCGCCAGCCCCGACAGCAGCATGTCGAGATAGGTGCCGGTCCCCATCGGGTTCGGCTGGAAGAAGATTCCCCAGTTCCAGTTGTAGTTCACGTGTCCCCCGCGCGAACGCGCCCGTCATTGGGCGTCTTGAGCGCCTATGCAAATGTCCGGCCACTCCGGTGTCAAGAGTGGCCGGACATGATCCCGATCGAAAGATCGAGGTTTTAGCTTACTTGTAGTCGTCCGGGTTCGGCGAGTCCGTCGGCTTGGCGAACTCGTTCTTCAGCTCGGCCGAGATCGGCGTGTTGAGGTTCAGGCCCTTCGGCGGGATCTTCTGGGTGAACCACTTGCTGTAGATCTTCTCGGCCTCGCCCGAGGTGTAGAGCGCGGCGGTCGCCGCATCCACCACTTTCTTGAAGGCGGGATCGTCCTTGCGCAGCATGATGCCATAGGGCTCGGGCTTGGAGAACGCGTCCTTGGAGACGGCGTAGTCGTCCGGGTTCTTCGAGCCGGCGACGAGGCTCGCGAGCAGGATGTCGTCCATGACGAAGGCGACCGCACGGTCGGTCTCGACCATCAGGAAGGCCTCGGCGTGGTCCTTGGCCGGGATGATGTTGGCGCCGAGGCCCTTGGCGACGTTGGCCTCAGTAAGCTGCTTGATGTTGGTGGTGCCGGCGGTCGAGACCACGGTCTTGCCCTTGAGGTCGTCGATCGACTTCAGGCCGCTCGATTTCTTGAAGACGTAGCGGCTCGCGGTCAGGAAGTGAGTGTTGGTGAAGGCGACCTGCTTCTGGCGCTCGGCATTGTTGGTGGTCGAGCCGCATTCGAGGTCGATGGTGCCGTTGGCCATCAGCGGGATACGCGTCGCCGAGGTCACCGGGTTGAGCTTGACCTCGAGCTTGTCGAGCTTGAGCTCCTTCTTCACGGCCTCGACGATCTTGTAGCAGATGTCCATCGCGAACCCGACGGGCTTCTGGTTGTCGTCGAGATAGGAGAACGGGATCGAGGAATCGCGGAAGCCGAGCGTGATCGCGCCGGTGTCCTTGATGTTCTTCAGCGTGCCGGTCAGCTCCTGGGCCCCGGCTTGGCTGACGACGAAGGTCGCGGCGAGCGCGAGCCCGATGTGACGGAAATGTTTCACGTTTTTCTTCCCCTTTCGGATGATGCGGCCCGGATGCAAGCACAAATCGGGCCGGATTAGAATGTAACTTTCGGCTGGATTATGGGCTCAGGTTAACGGGCCTGCCAGTGGCTTTGGAAACTCGCCGAGATCCCAGAACAGCCCGGCCATCACCGTCAAGGCCTCTTCGGTCAATGGCAGCAGGATGTGCTCATTGGGCGCATGCTGGGAGCAGCCGGGATAGGAGTGCGGCACCCAGATCGTCGGCAGTCCCAGGATCTCGGAAAACACGTCATTGGGCAGCGAACCGCCGAAATTCGGCAGCACGGCCGGCGCCTTGCCGGTGGTCTCCTGTACCGAAGCCGACGCCCATTTGATCCACGGGCTGTCGAAATCGGTGCGCGATGCAGCAAAACTCTGCGCCGCGCGCACCTCGACCATCGGAAAACCACGTCCGACCAGATGCGCGCGGACAGCGTCGATCAGCCCCTCAACCTTCGTCCCGACCACGAAACGCAGTTGCAGCACGGCATTGGCCTGGCCCGGAATCGCGTTGGCCGGCTTCTCGATATTGCCCGAGGACATCGCCAGCACTTCCAGCGTGTTCCAGGCGTAGAGCCGTTCAGCGGCCGAAAGACCCTCCTCGCCCCAGTTCTCGGCCAGCGCCGGCTCGTCCGCAGTCGGCACCACCTCGACGTCGGCGAGATAGGCGCGGATCTGGTTGGTCAGCCGCGGCGGCTTCAAGGCGTCGAGCTGAAGACGGCCGCGGCCGTCGACCAGGGTCGAGATCGCATTGACCAGGATGGTCGCGGGGTTGGCGAGCACGCCGCCCCAATTGCCGGAATGGTGACCGCCGTCGCGCAAGTTCACGTCGAGATGGATGCGGATGCCGCCCCGGCAGCCGAGAAAGAGCGTCGGCCGATCGGCCGAAAGGCGCGGCCCGTCCGAGGCCATGAACAGGTCGGCCTTGAGCGCGTCGCGATGGAGATCGCAGACCTTGCCGAGATCGGGCGAGCCGATCTCCTCGCCCATCTCGATGATGAACTTGGCATTGAAGCCGAGCTTGCCGCCGCGCGCCTCGCGCACTGCACGCAGCGCGGCCATGTTGATGCTGTGCTGGCCCTTGTTGTCGGCGGTGCCGCGACCATAAAGGCGCGCGCCCGAGGCCGTGGTGCGCCAGGGATCGCGGCCGTCACGCCATTCGCCTTCCATGCCGTCGACGACGTCGCCATGGCCGTAGACCAGCACGGTCGGCAGCGAGGCGCTCTCGTGATGCTCGGCGAACAGGAACGGCGCCTTGCCGCTCGGGGATTCGACGATGCGGCTGGAAAAATCGAGCGCGGCGAAAGCCGGCTGCATCTCCTGCTCCAGATAGGCTCGCAGCTCGGGGCCGCGCTGCGGGTTCTGGCTCTCGGTCTTGTAGGCGACGCGGCGATCGAGTTCAGCGAGGAACGCACCGGACTTGAAATCCTCACGGGCGCGGGCGATGGCGTCGGCTCTGGTCATGCTTGCTTTTCGAGATGTGAGACGAAGGACCTTACCTGAGACGGGTTTGCCTTCGAAAGTGGCGGGGACTTGGATAGTTCTTGTGGTTCTCTTCTTGTGTTCTTGGGATTTTCGTTCTTGCTTCCTTGAAACCGGCTTGCCAAGCGCAGTTGCGACGCTGACTTTGGCCTTGCCAAGCGCAAGCCTTCTATTCTTGGCCCTTGCCAAGGGCCAATTATATGCAAGAACTTCGCCAAGTTGGGGCGCACATCTATCATTCGAAGAGCGCGCAGTACAGAGCGCCGAGGGACCAGCATGGCCAAAGAGATCAGGCTCAATGCCTTTGCGATGAATTGCGTCGCACACCAATCACCGGGCCTGTGGACCCATCCGCGCGACCGCACCGCCGACTATAACCGCCTGCCCTACTGGATCGACTTGGCCAAGACGCTGGAGCGCGGCCGTTTCGATGGATTGTTCCTGGCCGACGTGCTCGGGGTCTATGACGTCTATGGCAACAGCCCTGACGCAGCCTTGCGCAATGCAGCGCAGACGCCGTCGAACGAGCCGCTGCTGCTGCTGTCGGCGATGGCGGCGGTGACGCAAAATCTCGGCTTCGGCGTCACCAGCAATCTGTCGTTCGAGCCGCCCTACCCGTTCGCACGGCGGATGTCGACGCTGGACCATCTCACCGAAGGGCGGGTCGGCTGGAACGTCGTCACCGGCTATCTCGACAGCGCCGCGCGCGGCGCCGGCAGGGACAAGCAGACCGGTCATGACGACCGCTACGACATCGCCGACGAATATATGGAGGTCGTCTACAAGCTCTGGGAAGGCAGCTGGGAGGACGACGCCGTGCTGCGCGACCGCAAGCGCGGCATCTTCACCGACCCGGCAAAAGTTCATCGCGTCAACCACGAGGGCGCCAACTTTCGCATCAACAACACCATTCACCTCAGCGAGCCATCGCCGCAGCGCACGCCGGTGCTGTACCAGGCCGGCACTTCACCGCGCGGCCGGCAATTCGCGGCCAGGCATGCCGAATGCGTGTTCATGTCGGGGCCCTCGGCAAAGGTGATCGCGCCGCGCGTCTCCGCGATCCGGCAGGAGGCTGCCGCACTCGGCCGCAACCCGGCCGAAATCCTGATGTTCTCGATGATGACGATCATCCTCGGGCGGACAGAAGCCGAGGCGAAGGAAAAATACGCCGACTATCGCCGCCACATCAGCCCCGAAGGCGCGCTGGCGCTGATGTCGGGATGGACCGGCGTCGACTTCTCCGGCTACGACCTCGACCAGCAGGTGCGCCACGTCCAGAACGATGCCGGTCGCAGCGCGATGGACAACGTCACCCGCGCCGACCCCGACCGCGTCTGGACCGTGCGCGACGTGATCGAGCATGTCGGCATCGGCGGCGCCGGCCCGGTCGTGGTCGGGACGCCCGAGATGGTCGCAGACAAGATCGAAGGATGGTTCGAGGCGACGGATGTCGATGGCCTCAACGTCGCGTTCGCGATCTCGCCCGGTGATTTCGAGGACATCGCCGACATGCTGGTGCCGGAGCTGACCCGGCGCGGGCGATACAAGAGCGAGTACGCCAAGGGCACGTTGCGGGAGAAGCTGTTCGGTGGGGGGCGTGCGCGGTTAGGTGCGCCGCATCCGGCGGCGGGGTACCGCGTGGGGAAGACGGGGTAGCTGCCTCCCCTCGTCATTACGAGCGCAGCGAAGCAATCCAGCATCCCTCCGCGGAGACAATCTGGATTGCTTCGTCGCTGCGCTCCTCGCAATGACGGCGGACAAAGCCCGCCCTACACCTTCCCGTCCACCATCACCTCGATCAGCTTCGTCCCAGGCCGACCAAACGCCGACGCCAGCGTCGCCTTCAGCTCACTGACATCGCTGACCTTGATCGCCTCACAGCCGAGCGCCTTGGCGATGCCGGCGAAATCGACGGGAGGATCGACGAAATCCATGCCGACGTAATTGTCGTCGCCGTGAAAGGCGAGCAGGCGCTGCTTGATGATGCGATAGCCGCCGTTGTTGGCGATGACGACGTTGAGCGGCAGCTTGTGGTGAGCGGCAGTCCAGAGTGACTGGATCGAGTACATCGCGCTGCCGTCGCCGGAGAAGCACACCACGGGGCGATCGGGATTGGCAATGCTGGCCCCGACCGAGGCCGGCAGGCCCCAGCCGATGCCGCCGGAGGCGAGGCCGTGATAGCCGTAGCGGTCACGATGCGGATGCAGGGCCGTAATCTGCCGGCTGGAGGTGAGACCTTCGTCGACGAGAATGGCGTTGGCAGGCATCGCCTCGATCATTTGCAGCACGAGAAAGTCCGGATCGATCGGTGTGCGACCCGCGCTATTGCCGATCTGCTCGACCAAAGCGGCGCGGCGCGCGGTCCAGTTCTTCGGCGCGAGCTCTGCGAGACGCTGCTTGGCGCGGCTCGCGAGGGCCGCCCCGCCCATCTCCTTGAGCACCGGGATCAGCGCGCGCAGCGTTTCCTTCAGATCCGCCTTCAGCGCGATCTCGGCCCCGTAATTCTTGGCGATCTCCCAATCGAGGAGGCCGACCTGCACGATGCCGAGGCCCTCAGGCAGCGCATCAACCTCGCTATAGACCGACATCCGCAAGGGATCGCCGCCGAGCGCAATCAAGAGATCGTATGGCGTGAGCGTATCGCGGGCGACCTTCTGCACGCGCGCGAGCGTGCCGACGAAGCTCGGGCTCTCGGACAGAAAGTGCGAGCCGTACGGCGTCGAGGACTGATAGGCCGCAGCGCCGAGCAGCTCGGCGAGTTCAGCGGCCTCTTTCAGCGCATCGCTCTTGACCACCTCGTCCATGGTCACGATCACGGGACGCTCGGCCTTGAGCAGGCGTGCAGCGAAGGCTTTCAGCGCCTCGTCCGATGGTTTCGTGCGCGCATCGATGCGGGTGGAGCGGCCGAGATCGATGCCGGCTTCGCTGTTGAGGATGTCGCCGGGCAGCGAGATGAACACCGGCCCGGTCGGCGGCGTCATCGCCACCTTGGCGGCGCGGCGCACGATGCGGGGCAGGTCCTCCAGCCGCGTCACCTCGACCGCCCATTTCACCAGCGGCTCGGCCATGCGCACCAGCGGACCATAGAGCACCGGCTCCATCAGGCCGTGGCCCTGTTCCTGCTGGCCTGCGGTCAGGATCATCGGCGTGCCCGTGAACTGGGCGTTGTAGAGCGAGCCCATCGCATTGCCGAGGCCGGGCGCGACGTGCACGTTGCAGGCGACGAGCTTGCCCGAAGCGCGGCTGTAGCCGTCGGCGATCGCGACCACCAGGCTCTCCTGCATCGCCATCACATAGGTGAGATCGGGATGGTCCTTCAGCGCATGCATGATCGGCAGCTCGGTGGTACCGGGGTTGCCGAACAGGTGCGTGATACCCTCGTCCTTGAGCAACGCGAGAAAGGCGGAGCGGCCGGTGATCTTGTTCTTCATGTTTCCTCCAGGAGCGGACAATTGCCGCAAGGACGGAAAGCATGATGGCCGAGATGTCGGCCGACGCGCAAGGAAGCGCGGTCATGGCTGCGTTGCGCGGGCGGTCTCGTGTCCCGGACGCGGCGCAACGTGCAACGTTGCGACGCAGAGCCGGGACCCAGATCGCGCCGAGCTCGCCGATAGATGGGTCCCGGCTCTGCGCAGCAGCGTTTCACGCTGCAGCGCGTCCGGGACACGAGCGCGGAGCGTGCGGCGGGCTACATCTCCTCCCGCCCCAGCTCGAACGGGTCCTCACCGCCAGCGCGCTTCTTCTTTTTCGAGCGCTGCCAGACGACGCCGGGAAAGCCCTTCAGCGGCACCAAGGGCTCACCGGCATAGGCCCATTCCTGCAGCTCCTCGATGGCGATATGGTAGAGCGGCTGGCGGCCGGTACGCTCGTTGAAGAGCGCCCGCGGGATGTTGATCATGTGCGGCCCGCGCGGCCGTTCGTACATGATCGGCGTGCCGCAATGCGAGCAGAAGCTGCGCACGGTCTTCGTCGACTTGTCCTCGTAGCGGGTCAGCGCGGTCTTGCCGGAGGTGATGCGGAAGCGCTTCTTCCAGCTTCCGACATAGGTGGCATAGGCCGCGCCATGGGCGCGCCGGCTGCCGGCGGAATGATCGTGCCAGGCCCAGCGCGCAGGCACGTCGATCTCGAAGGCGACCTTGCCGCAGAGGCATTGGCCGGTGGCGATCCCTGCGGCGGCTGCGGCTTTGGCCATGGACGTCTCTCCGTCGTCATTGCGAGCGCAGCGAAGCAATCCAGGGCCGTCTCCGCGGAAAGATTCTGGATTGCTTCGCTGCGCTCGCAATGACGGAAATTGTGGTGGCGGTCGCGCAACAAATCAATGTCGTCATTCCGGGGCGATGCGAAGCATCGAACCCGGAATCCATCTCACCTCCGAGTATGCGGCCCGATGGATTCCGGGCTCGACGCTTCGCGTCGCCCCGGAATGACAGATCAGGCCGGCGTCAGCTCGTCATACACCGGATAATCCGTGTACCCCTTCTCCTCGCCGCCGTAGAAGGTCGCGCGGTTGTACGGCGTGATCGGGTAGCCGTGCTCAAGACGACGCGGCAGATCCGGATTGGAGATGAAGATGCGGCCGAAGGCGATGATGTCGGCGTGGCCTTCCGCGATCGCCGCATTCGCGGTCTCGCCGGTAAAGCCACCTGCCGTCATCAAGACGCCGCTGTAGAGCGGGCGGAACAGCACCATCGCCGACGGCACGTTTTCCCAATGGACATCGGCGCGGCCGGCGCCGCTCGAGCGCGGCTCGATGAGATGCAGATAGGCGAGACCTAGCTTGTCGAGCGCCTTCACCACGTGGGTGTAGAGCGGCATCGGATCCGGCTCGCCGGAATCATTGGCGATGCCGTGCGGCGATAGCCGGACAGCGACGCGGTTCGCGCCCCAGACGTCGATCGCGGCCTGCGTGACCTCGAGCAGAAGGCGCGCGCGGTTCTCGATTCCGCCGCCATATTGATCGGTGCGCTGGTTGCTGCGCGATTGCAGGAATTGCTCGAGCAGATAACCGTTGGCGCCGTGGATCTCGACGCCGTCGAAGCCGGCGGCGAGCGCGTTCTTGGCACCCTGCCGGAACGCCTCGACGATGCCCTTCACCTCCTCGGTCTCAAGCGCGCGCGGCGTCTCGTAGTCGGCGATCTTGCCGTCGGCCGTCATTGCCTTCATGCCCTCGGCCTTGATCGGAATTGCCGAGGCCGAAACCGGCAGCTCGCCGCCGTGGAAGGAGGAATGAGAGACGCGGCCGACATGCCAGAGCTGGAGGAAGATGATGCCGCCCTTGGCGTGCACGGCATCCGTCACCTTGCGCCAGCCCGCGATCTGCGCCTCCGAATAGATGCCGGGCGTCGCCGGGTTGCCGCGGCCGTGCGAGAGCACCGGCGAGGCTTCGGCGATGATCAGGCCGCCCTTCGTCGCGCGCTGGCCATAATATTCGGCATTGAGCGGCCGCGGCGCGAAAGTGTCGCGCTCGGCCCGCATGCGCGTCAACGGCGCCATCGCAACGCGATGCGCGAGCTTGTAGGGACCGACCTGCAACGGCCGAAACAACGCTTCGAATTTCATGCTGGCCTCAACTGGAGCTTGGTAAGATGACGATCATAGAGCGGGGGCGACACCTGGAGAAGGCGCCGCCCCCACGAAGGAAATTCCTCCCCGCGAAACGCAGGAGGAACATTAGGCCGTCTTGATCCAGACGGCCTTCACGTTGAGATATTCCTCGACGTGCTGCTTGCCGGATTCGCGGCCGTAGCCGCTCATCTTGTAGCCGCCGAACGGCACGGCCGGGTCCATCGCTTGGTAGCAGTTCACCCACACCGAGCCGGCGCGCAGCGACTTCGCCACCGCATGGGCCTTGCTGACGTCGCGCGTCCACAGGCCGGAGCCGAGGCCGAACGTGGTGTTGTTGGCGCGCTTGACGAGCTCGTCCGTGTCCTTGAACGCGATTGCGGAGATGACGGGACCGAAAATCTCCTCCTGCGCGATGCGCATGTTGTCCTGGACGCCCGCGAACACCGTCGGCGAGACGAAGAAACCCTTGGACAATGCGCCTTCGGTGACGCGGCCGCCGCCGGCGAGCGCCTTCGCGCCTTCCTTCTGGCCGATGTCGAGATAGCCGGTGACCCGCTCGAGCTGCTGCTCTGAGACCAGCGGGCCGATCTGCACGTTGGGATCGAGGCCGTTGCCGACCTGCAGCTTCTTGCCGAACTCGGCGACGCGGCCGACGAACTCGTCGTAGATCGACTGCTCGACGAACAAGCGCGTGCCGGCGCTGCAGATCTGCCCCGAATTGGCGAACACCGCCATCGCCGCGCCGGGCACGGCGGCGTCGAGATCGGCATCGGCGAACACGATGTCCGGCGACTTGCCGCCGAGCTCGAGCGAGACGCGCTTGAGGTTTCCGGCCGATGCACGGATGATCGACTGGCCCGTGACATGCGAGCCGGTGAAGGCGACCTTGTCGACATCGTGGTGCGAGGCGAGCGCAGCGCCCGCGGTCTCGCCATAGCCGGGAACGACGTTGATGACACCGGGCGGCACGCCCGCTTCCAGCGCGAGCTCGGCAATGCGCAGCGAGGTCAGCGGCGCTTCTTCGGCAGGCTTGAGCACCACGGTACAGCCGGTCGCGATCGCCGGGCCGATCTTCCAGATCGTCGCGGTCAGCGGCCCGTTCCAGGGAATGATGGCGCCGACGACGCCGACCGGCTCCTTCAGTGTGTAGGAGAAGATCTCGCCGGGCAGCGAGTTCTCGATGGTCTCGCCGTGAATCGCGGTGGTCTGGCCGGCGTAATAGCGCAGCATGCCGACGGCGCGCAGGCGGTAGGCACGGGTCCGGCTCAGCGGCGCGCCCATGTCGAGCGTGTCTAGTTGCGACAATTCGTCGAAATTCTTCTCGACGAGGTCGGCGAGCCTGAGAAGCAGGTTCTGCCGCTCGAACGGCTTGACCTTGCTCCACGGACCTTCGAAGGCGCGGCGCGCGGCCGCGACCGCACGATCGATGTCTTCCTTGTCGCCTTCGGCGACGGTTGCGAGCAGCTCGCCGGTGGCGGGATTGCGGGTCTCGAAGCGCTTGCCCGAAGCTGCATCGACCCACTTGCCGTCGATCAGCATCTGCTTGTAGGACCCGTTGGCGAACGGATGGCGCGTGATCGGAATAGCCTGCGACACAGCCATGGCTGCACTCCCTGTCAGGTGATTGATTGGTTCGATCTGGGCGGGATCGCTCTGTCGAGGATACAGCCGCGCCTGATAGGCGTAAAGGCAGCGCGGAACGAAGACCTCCCATGCCGACTTGTGCAGGGTCGCACGGCTGCCATGCTATAGCTCTGAAGGCTTTCCACGGAGACGCTCGATGTCACATCCAGCCATCGTCAAGGACAATGTTGCCGTGATCACGGGCGGCGCAGCCGGCATCGGATTCGCCGCCGCCGCGGCATTTGCGCGCGCTGGAATGAAGGTGTGTATCGCGGATGTCGACGAGACACGCCTGGCAGAAGCTGCAACAAAACTGTCATCCATCACGTCTGCCGCGAACGTCATGACGTCGGCCGTCGATGTCAGCAAGATCGAGAGCGTGATGGAACTCGAGCGCGCCGTCCACGAGCGGTTCGGCGGCACCGACGTCCTCATGAACAATGCCGGCATTCAGCCTGGCAGCACCTTGTTCGACGCGCCGGACAATTGGCAGCGCATCATCGCCGTCAACATGTGGGGCATCATCAACGGCTCGCGCATCTTCGCGCCAAACATGATCGCCCGTGGCAGGCGCGGCCTCATCATCAACACCGGCTCCAAGCAGGGCATCACCACGCCGCCGGGCGATCCCGCCTACAACGTCTCGAAGGCCGGCGTGAAAGCGTTCACCGAGGCGCTCCAGCACGAGTTGCGCAACACGAAGGACTGCCGCATCACTGCGCACCTCTTGATCCCGGGCTTCGTCTTCACCGGCCTGACCGCGAAGGGACGCACCGAGAAGCCGGCCGGCGCCTGGACGCCGGAGCAGACGGTCGATTTCATGCTGGCGCGGCTGGAGGCCGGCGATTTCTACATTCTCTGCCCGGACAATGACGTGCCGCGCCCGCTCGACGAGAAGCGCATGCTCTGGGCGGCCGGCGACATCGTCGAGAACCGCCCGCCATTGTCGCGCTGGCATCCGGATTACGCCGATGCGTTCGCGAAGTTTGTGACGCAAGACTAGGCCTGCACCGCTCTCTCGCTCGCCTTGGTCCCTCGCGGAGAGGAGCGGGCCACGCTCACCCGGCTGCGTCCCACCTTGACTCCCCCAAAATTCGTTATACAACATAACTATTCTGAGAAGGACGCAAATGACACAGGGAAACGCCGAGACCGCAAACGCGGGCGCCTCCGGGCTACTCCGGATCGAGCGGGCGGACCGGGTCCTGACCGTGGGTCTGAACCGGCCGGCCAAGCGCAATGCGCTCAATGACGGCATCATCCTGGAAATCGGCGAGTGTTTTGCGAAGCTGCCCGAGGATATCGGCGCGGTCGTCATCCACGGCATCGGCGACCATTTCTCCAGTGGCCTCGACCTCTCCGAGCTGACCGAGCATGACGCCACCGGCGGGCTCCTGCATTCCCAGATGTGGCACCGGGTGTTCGACCGCATCCAGTATAGCCGCGTGCCCGTGATCGCGGCACTCAGGGGCGCCGTGATCGGCGGCGGGCTGGAGCTGGCCTGCGCGGCCCATATTCGGGTCGCCGAGCCCTCGACCTATTTCGCGCTGCCGGAGGGGCAGCGCGGCATCTTCGTCGGCGGCGGCGGCTCGGTGCGGCTGCCGCGGCTGATCGGCGTCGCCCGGATGATGGACATGATGCTGACGGGGCGCGTCTACAGCGCCACCGAAGGCGCGTCCTACGGCTTCGCGCAATATCTGACGGAGGCCGGCAACGGGCTCGGCAAGGCGCTGGAGCTCGCGACCAAGGTGGCGTCCAACGCCCCGCTGACGAATTTCGCCGTGCTCCAGGCGCTGCCGATGATCGCGGAGGCCAATCCACAGACCGGCCTGCTGATGGAGTCGCTGATGGCCACCGTCGCGCAGAGCGACAAGGAGGCCAAGCGGCGGATCCGCGAATTCCTCGAGCACAAGACCGCGAAGGTGAAGCCCAAATCATGAGCGTCAAGTCATGAGCGCCCAGCCGTCCTCTTCCGGCATGGAGCGCGGCGCGAGTAATTTCCCGCTGCGGCCCATCTCGTTCGGCGATCCCGTCGTCAACATCGAGCGGCGCGACGACGGCACGATCTACCTGCGGCCAAAGCAGCCGCTCGGCGACTATCCCGTCCGCATCACCGACCGCCTGCATCATTGGGCCACGACGACGCCGGACCGCGTCTTCATGGCCGAGCGCGAAGGCGGTCGCGGCTGGCGCAAGATCACCTATGCCGAGCTGCTCACCGCGAGCCGGCACATCGCCTCGGCGTTGATCCAGCGCGGCCTGTCTGCAGAACGGCCGGTCGTCATCCTCTCCGGCAATTCGATCGACCACGCGCTCTTCGCCTTCGGCGCGTTCTATGCCGGCGTTCCGTTCTGCCCGGTGTCGCCGGCCTATTCGCTGGTGTCGAAGGATTACGGCAAGCTGTCCTATCTGATGAAGCTGTTGACGCCGGGCCTCGTCTTCGCCGACGATGCCGACAAGTTCGCCGATGCGCTCGCCGCCAACGTCTCGCTCGGCACCGAGATCGCCGCGTCCTACGGGCAGGTGCCGGGCCGCGACGTCACCCTGCTCGCCGATCTGATGGCGACGCCGATCCGTGGCGATCTCGACGAGGTCCATGGCAGGATCGGCCCCGACACGATCGCAAAATTCCTGCTGACCTCGGGCTCGACCGGCAATCCCAAGGCCGTCGTCAACACCCAGCGCATGATCTGCGCCAACCAGGTGATGCTGCGCGAGACGCTCGCCTTCCTGAAGGACGAGCCGCCGGTCATCATCGATTGGCTGCCGTGGAACCACACCTTCGGCGGCAATCACAACATCGGCCTGACGCTCTACAACGGCGGCTCGATGTATCTGGACGCCGGCAAGCCGGTGCCTGGCGGCATCGAGGAGACCGTGCGCAATCTCCGGGAGATTTCGCCGACGGTCTATTTCAACGTCCCCAAGGGCTATGAATCGCTGCTGCCCTATTTGCGCGACGACCAGGGCCTGCGCGCCAAGTTCTTCGACCGGCTGCATGCGATGTTCTTCTCCGGCGCGGCGCTGTCGCCGTTCGTCTGGGACAGCCTCGACGAGCTCGCGGCGAAGGAGAAGGGCTATCGCGTGCCGATGCTGACCGGTCTCGGCGCGACCGAGACCGCGCCGTTCTTCATGTCGGTCAATCCGCGCACCAGCCGCTCCGGCCATGTCGGCCTGCCCGTCTCCGGCAACGACGCCAAGCTGGTGCCGAACAACGGCAAGCTGGAAGTACGCGCCAAGGGGCCGAACGTGATGCCCGGCTACTGGCGCCAACCCGACATCACCGCAAAATCCTTCGACGAGGAAGGATTTTACAAGATGGGTGACGCCCTCAAGCCCACCGATCCCGATGATCTCAACGCCGGCTTCGATTTCGACGGCCGCGTCAGCGAGGACTTCAAGCTCGCGAGCGGCACCTGGGTCAGCGTCGGCCCCTTACGCGCGCGCCTCACCGCGGCCTGCGCGCCCCTGGTGCGCGACGTCGTCATCGCCGGCATCAATCGCGACGAGGTCTCCGCGCTCGTCGTGCTCGACCTCGACGGCTGCCGGCTGATCAACCCGACACTGCCGCCCGACGATCTCGTCGTCGCGACACGCGACCGCCTGGTGCGCGAGGCGTTCCGCGAGCGCCTGACCCGTTTCCTCGGCCAAGCCACCGGATCCTCGACGCGGATCACGCGTGCGATCCTGATGGACACGCCGCTCTCGATCGACAAGGGCGAAGTCACCGACAAGGGCTCGATCAACCAGCGCGCGGTGCTGGAGCATCGCGGCGAGCTGATCGAGGAGCTCTACGCTGCCAATCCGTCGAACCGTGTGATATCGGTCGCCTAGAAAAAAGATCGCCAAAGGAGAACGCCATGTTGTTGAAGGATCAGGCCGCAATCGTCACCGGCGGCGCATCGGGACTGGGCGCGGCCACCGCGAGAAAGCTGGCCGCACAGGGCGCCAAGGTCGCGGTGTGCGACCTCAACACCAAGCTGGCCGAAACGGTCGCGGCGGAGATCAAGGGCGTTGCCGTCACCTGCGATGTCTCCGATGCCGCCTCCGCTGAAGCCGCGATCGCGCAGGCGACCAAGGCCCACGGCCCGGCGCGCGTGCTGGTCAATTGCGCCGGCATCGGCGTGGCCAAGCGCGTGGTCGGCCGCGACGGCCCGATGGCGCTTTCCGATTTCGACAAGGTGATCAAGGTCAACCTGATCGGCACCTTCAACATGCTGCGCCTCGCCGCCACCGAAATGTCCAAGCTGGAGCCGCAGGCGACGGGCGAGCGCGGCGTCATCATCAACACCGCGTCCGTTGCCGCCTATGACGGCCAGATCGGCCAATCCGCCTATTCGGCCTCCAAGGGCGGCATCGTCGGCATGACGCTGCCGATCGCGCGCGAGCTGGCGCAGTTCGGCGTCCGCGTGCTGACGATCGCGCCCGGCCTGTTCCTGACCCCGCTGCTGGCCAACCTGCCGCAGGAGGCCCAGGACTCGCTCGCCGCCGCCATCCCCTTCCCGCGCCGGCTCGGCCAGGCCGACGAGTTCGCCGCGCTCGCGCTGCACATGGTCGAGAATGCCTACCTGAACGGCGAGGTGGTTCGCCTCGACGGCTCGCTGCGCATGGCGCCCAAGTAAATTCGCAGAATAGGGCGAGCCAGATGTTCGTGAACCGGCGCGAGGTCCAGATCCAGTGGGGCGATTGCGACCCCGCGAACATCGTCTACTACCCGCGCTATTTCGCGATGTTCGACGATTCGACCTCGACCCTGTTCGAAGCCGCCGGCTTCTCCAAGCAGGACCTGGTCCGCAAGTACGGCCTGGTGGGCATCCCCATGGTCGACACGCGGGCCAAGTTCTACATCCCCTCGACCTATGGCGACTGGATCACCATCGAGACCAGAATCGAGAGCATCAAGCGCTCGAGCTTCGAGGTGAAGCACAACGTCTACAAGGGCGAGGCGCTCGCGATCGAGGGTTTCGAGACCCGCGTCCTGGTCGGCCGCGATCCTGCTAACCACGACAAGCTGAAATCCGCACCATTCCCGGCGGAAATGGTAACCAAATTCACGGGGAGTTAAGTCCGGAGCTAAATCGCCGCATCACCAAAAGACGGGGCTGAATTACCCCGCGATTTCTGCTTTCAAATGAACACGTCAAGGGAGGAATAATAGATGAAACGCTTTTATTTGACCGCTGCCATCACTGCGGCCGCGCTGGCCTTACCGGCGTTGCCCGCGCTGGCCCAGACCAGCGAAGTCACCATCGGCATCACCACCACGACGACCGGCCCGGGTGCGGCCCTCGGCATTCCCGAGCGCAACGCGCTGGAATTCGTGCCGAAGGAGATCGGCGGCGTGCCGCTGAAGGTGATCGTGCTCGACGACGGCGGCGATCCCACCACCGCCACCACCAACGCCCGCCGCTTCGTCACCGAATCCAAGGCCGACATCATCATGGGCTCGGCGCTGACGCCGCCGACCATCGCGGTCTCCAACGTCGCCAATGAAGCCGGTATCCCGCACTTTGGTCTGGCGCCGTTCCCGATCACACCGGAGCGCATGAAGTGGTCGGTAGCGATGCCGCAGCCGATCCCGATCGTCGGCAAGGTGCTGTACGACCACATGAAGTCCAAAGGCGTGAAGACGCTCGGTTACATCGGCTATTCCGATTCCTACGGTGATCTCTGGTTCAACGACCTCAAGGCCCAGGCCGTGCCGATGGGGATGACCATCGTCGACGAGGAGCGTTTCGCTCGTCCCGACACCTCGGTGACCGGCCAGGTGCTGAAGCTCGTCGCCGCCAATCCCGACGCCATCCTGGTCGGCGCCTCCGGCACCGCGGCCGCGCTGCCTCAGACCGAGCTGCGCGAGCGCGGCTACAAGGGCCTGATCTACCAGACCCACGGCGCGGCCAGCATGGACTTCGTCCGCATCGCCGGCAAAGCGGCCGAAGGCGTGCTGATGGCCTCCGGTCCCGTCATGGCCCCCGAGGAACAGCCGGACAGCGCGCTGACCAAGAAGCCGGGTCTCGCGCTCAACTCGGCCTATGAAGCCAAGTACGGCCCGAACAGCCGCAGCCAGTTCGCCGGCCATTCCTTCGATGCGTTCGAGATCCTCAAGCGCGTCATTCCGGTGGCATTGAAGACGGCCAAGCCTGGCACGCCGGAGTTCCGCGAGGCCATCCGCCAGGCGCTGCTGACGGAGAAGGAGCTGGCGGCGAGCCAGGGCGTCTACAACTTCACCGAAAAGGACCGCTACGGCGTCGACGAGCGCGCGCGCATCCTGCTCACGGTGAAGGACGGCAAATACACGCTGGTGAAGTAGACATCGCGAAAGTTCGAGACGACGAGAGCCGGCCCCATGGGCCGGCTCTTTTCGTTTGGTGAATGGAGTGAGCTGCGGCTCCGGTGCGCTCCCTCTCCCGCTTGCGGGAGAGGGTTGGGGAGAGGGTGCCTCCGCGTCGGGACTGTCCGAGGCGAGCAGAGACACCCCCCAGAGGAGAAAGCCCTCACCCGGCGCTTCGCGCCGACCTTTCCCGCGAGCAAAGCGGGAGAGGTTACACCGAGCCCTTGGAAGCAATATGCCTCACGCCGCCTGCCGTAGCGGCGTCCAGGCGAACTCGGGATAATAATCGTCCATCATGCGGTCGACATAGGCGGTGAGGTTGGGAAATCCCTCCGTGCGCTCGCGCAAGACGGATTCGAAGAACGGCGTCAGGATTCCGGCCAGCGCGCCAAAGGCCGTCGCGTCGACGCCGCAGGGCCGGTTGCCCATCAGGTAGGCTTTGTCGCCGAGCTGCACCGACAGCGCGAACAGCGAACGCACGGCAAGATCGACGTCGTCATCCGGCGCATGGCGGCCGAGTCCGGAGAGCAGGTAGTTCTCGGCGACGCGGAACTGCGCATCCTCGCGCAGCTTCTCGCGATTGTGCTCCGGCGCGCCGTCGAAGAAATGCGCGGGCCCCTTGGCGAAATTGACCGGATCGACCCAGCGCGCGCCGACCAGCGCCCAATAGACGTGGTGCTCGATCATGCGTTCGAACGCCCAGGCCTGCGCGCGCTCAGCCAGGGAGAGGCCGGCGTCGAAATCGAAGCCGTAGCGGCGCTCGATATGGGCCCGGATGAAGGTGGAATCGGCCACCGCCTCGCCGCCGTCGTCGATAAAGGGCAGTTGTCCCTTGGGCGAAGCCGGCGGCATCGCCCGCTCTTTCCGGTACGGCAGTCCCGCCATCTTGAGCTGCACCTCGGTCTTGGTGACGAAGGGGCTGATTTCCGGCAGGCCGAAGCCGGCGCCAAAGCCGTAAAGCGTGATCATGCAAGCTCTCCTGAACCTGTCGAACGAGTGAAGGAACCTAGCGGCCGGCTGCTGCCACCATGGTGGCAGCAGCCGTGATATCTTCTGCGAAGCGGGCGCCGCGCCAGGCGCGGCCCATCACGTGGCGGACCAGCGCATCCGCGGCATGGACCAGCGAGCGCGTCGCGGCGCTCGCGAGCGCAAGGCGGAGATCGGCGATTGTCGCGGCATCAAGCGAGACGAGGCGGCTGAATGCCCGAGCCTGCCATGCCTTCGCCTGGAAAGCCTGGACCTGGAAAGGCCAGCTCCGCCACAACGGGCCGGCCTGGCCGAAATGGGTTGGAATGATCATGGACAAATCCTCTTCAGTCGATGTGTTGTCGCGGTATAGAACTCCCCTGCTGCCAACATCCTGTCAGCAGCCGCGCGCCACCTTCTGAAAACACCACCGAGACAAAAGCAGCGACAAGAGACCTGTCATGAGACGCGCCGACCGGCTGTTTCAAATCATCCAGGTGCTGAGGCGCACGCGGAAGCCGCTGACGGCGGACGCGATCGCGGCCGAGCTGGAGACTTCGAAGCGCACCATCTATCGCGACATCGCAACCCTGATCGGCCAGCGCGTGCCGATCCGCGGCGAAGCCGGCATGGGTTACATCCTGGAAAAGGGTTTCGACCTGCCGCCCCTGATGCTGACACCCGACGAGATCGAGGCGGCCGTGCTTGGCGCGCAATGGGTCGCGGGCCACGCCGATTCCGCGCTGGCGCGCGCGGCCGAAGACTTGATGGCCAAGATCGCCGACACGGTGCCGGAGCGCCTGCGCCCCTTCGTGCTGGAGCCGGCGAGCCGGGCGCGTCCGAGCTGGAACCGGGAACCGGACCGCCTGGACATGGCGCGCACCCGCACCCAGATCCACGAAGGCAAGAAGATCATGCTGCGCTACCGCGACGAACAGGGCCGCCCCAGCGAGCGCATGATCTGGCCGATCTCGGTGGGCTATCTCGAAGCGGTGCGCCTGCTGGCGGCTTGGTGCGAGCTGCGCGGCGACTTCCGCAGCTTCCGCACCGACCGCGTGGTCGAGGCGACCTATCTCGACGAGAAATATCCTGAAAGGCGCGACGTGCTGCGCGCGAGATGGCGGCAGAGCCTGGTCTGGGGTCCGCCGAAGGACACGTGAGGACGATGGACGAGACCGAGCTGTCGAGCTGTTGCCAGGGCTGCGGTGCCTGTTGCGGCTATTCGCAGAACTGGCCGCGCTTCTCGATCGAGAGCGACGAGGAACTTGCGCTGATCCCGGAGGCGCTCGTCAACGACCGGCAATCGGGCATGCGCTGCGAGGGCGATCGCTGCGCGGCATTGCAAGGCGAGATCGGAAAGACGACGGCCTGCGGCATCTACGACGTGCGGCCGGAGGTGTGCCGCACCTGCATGCCTGGTGACGCCGAATGCGCGATGGCGCGGCGGAAGTTCGGCTTGCCCGTTATCGATATGGCTTAGGCGGGGACGGCTTCGCCGATCTCGTCGTCGAGCTCGTCATCGAGCGGTGCGAGCACCGAGAGCGGCTTGGTCGACAGCGTGATCGGCTTGCGCCCACTCGAAAGCGACGTTGAAGCTTTCGCGATGCCTTCGCGCGACAGCGCGAAGAGCGTGGAGCCGACGCGGCCGCCATTCTCGATCAGGTCGCGCTCACTGCAGCTCGCGGCGATCGCGACCGCCAGCGAGTGCAGATGGCTGCGGCGATAGCAGAACAGTGCCAGCCTGGCGCGCACGTCAGGGGAAACACTCTCAACCAGCCTCGGCAGGCCACTCTCGCTGGCGCGATACATCTCGCCAAGGAGCTCGTCGCGGACCGGGCAGAAATCGCTTTCAAAGGCGTCGCGGCTTGAAAACATTGCAGTTCTCCCTCGTGTGAGGAAGATGCAGCGCAATTCTCTAACGAAAGGTTAACCACGCCGCCCGGTAGTCGCCCGGGGTGGTTGCGCGTGGTCCGTGAATCGGAGGGACGCCTTGGAGGGGTTTTCAAAGGCTTTTCACGGCGTCATGGCCGGGTGCTGATGGCAATTGCCTCTCCCCGGAGGCTCAAAGGCGCCGTCAGTTCGCCGCCATGAAGATCGCGAGGCCGAAGCCGGTCAGGTGATGCAGCGCCTGGTCGACGCCGATCAGGGTCCAGAACCAGGGATGGGTGAGGTCGACGCCGAAATTGGCGGAGACGTATCCCTTGGCGCGGTCGATCGTGATGTGGATCAGGAAGTCGATGAAGGCCACGAACCAGAATCGCGGCGCCACGATCACGATCAGCGGCAGCCCGACGGCAAGGTGGACCAGGCAGTGCACCAGGAGCGGCAGGGCCCAGCCGTGCTTCTGGTCCTTGCCGTGCGCCATCCAGGCGGTTTGAAGGACGAAATCGGCGATGACGTGCTTGAAGGTGAGCAGCAACATCCAGCCAATGAGCGCTTCAACCGGAATCGCCGATGACATGGGTGGAAACGACAAAGCTGACGCCCTCATTGACGTGACGAGAAGAATTGGAGCGTTCAGCGCAACTTCTTCTTGGACCGGTCAAATGGCCGGGACGCGCAATTTATGACATCTCCCGCGGCGGAATGCAGCCGGGTGGAACCGGAAAATCGCCAAGTGTGGCTAACTGGTGATAGGATGACCAATCGCCGCGGACAGATCGGGTAAGGTTACCTTCGGCTCGAAATTTGCATTCCGCTGCCTTCGCGCTATCATCGGCGATCGGGAATATCGTTCTTTTTTCAGGCGCTTACGAATTACCGGGCCCGCCGCGCTTCCAAGCCATGCGCCGCCGCCAGCCAAACGATAAGGCCAGAGTGCTGCCATGAGTACTGAAGGCCCCAGCGCATCGCCGACCGTGCCGCCGCCCCGGCGCCCCAAGGTGATCAAGACCAACCAGCAGCAGGTTCTCCTCTACGTCGTGCTGACCCTGCTGCTGTCGCTCGCCACCGTCTGGGCCGGCCGCACGCTGGTGCACAATTCGGAGACGCTCACCTTTGCCGTCGGCGGCCCGAACAGCGACGAGGCGCTGTTCGCGGCCAAGCTCGCCGCCCTCCTGAAGAGCAACGCATCGCGCTTCCGGATCAACATCGTCAACAACGCCGACAATGCCAAGGCGCTCGCGCAGTTCGACCGCAGGCAGGCCGACCTCGCCGTGCTGCGCACCGATGCCAAGGTGCCGCTGCGGGCGCGCACGCTCGCGATTCTCGAGCACGATCTCGTGCTCCTGCTCGGTCCCGGCAACAAGAAGATCAAGTCGCTGGCCGAATTGAAGAAGAAGAAGGTCGCGGTCGTCGCCGAGCACGAATCCTCGCTCGCCTTCGTCCGCAACATCCTCGACGTCCCCGATGGCCCTGAGGCTGCTAAGATCCAGATGGCGCCGCAGGGCGCGACGCTCGACAAGCTGTTCGCCCCGGCAAACGGCTTCAGCGCGGTGATCGCAATCGTCCACGCCTCGAAGGCGATCCGGGACAAATCCTATGAGCAGGCCGCCAAGCGTGGCGGCTTCACGCTGAACGCCATCGAAGAGACCAAGACGCTGGCGCGCAAATTTCCCGGCATTTCCGACGAGACCGTGACAGCCGGCTCGGTGTCGACATCCCCGCAGATTCCCGACGACGATCTCGACACGATCGGTCTCGAATGGCTGCTGGTCGCGCAATCCCGGATGTCCCCGACCACGGCCGGCGAGCTCGCCCGCATCGTCTACGAGAACAAGTCGGCGCTCGGGCTCGACAACGGCTTTGCCACCAGGATCGAGCCGGCCTCGGTGGAGAAGGACGCCTTCGTGATCGCGCATCGGGGCGCCGCCGACTACATCAACGACGACACCAAGTCGTTCATGGATAAGTACAGCGACTTGATGTATCTGGCCGTCGCCGCGCTCAGCATCATCGGCTCGATCTTCGCCGCGATCTACACCAAGATCACCCGCATCGCGCCGGAGAAGGCCAGCGAGCTCTCCACCGCCATCCTCGATATCGGCGAGCGGATCGAGCACGCCCACTCGCTGGATCAGCTCGAATGTCTCCAGGACGAGTTGGAAGGCATTTTACGAGGGGCCGTCATTGGCCTCAGAGACGGCACGATCAGCACTGACGGCCTCGACACTTTCAAGCTCGGCTACGAATTCGTCCGTGACGAGATCGGCATGCGCCGCGACTATCTGAAACGTCATGCCGGCGAAGCCGACAAGACGATACGCGATGCCGGCCCGGCCCCGCCGGACGACAGCAATGTCGTGGTGGTGAAGACCGCCCAGAGCGCCTGACGCCGCCGGATCAGGCACCCACCACGCTCGTGTGCCGGACAAGCCGCAATGCCCATAGCGCGTTGAAGACGCGCGTGAACGCGCTTGGGGCGTTGCGGCGCTGAGCCGGGACCCAGGAGTCGCAGTTTCTGCTGCTCGATGGGCCCCGGCTCTGCAGCGCATCACTCCGTGCTGCGCTGCGTCCGAGGCACGAGGGTGAGGCATGCTCCCCGTCCGATCGCCAGCCAACCTCCTGGAACCCTGCCCATCCGCAACCGTTGATTTCCGGTTGCAACCGGAGAACGCGGCATGCGTGCACTCCTCATCATCCTCCTTCTGGGAATGCTGGCGGCGGCCGGCTACTTCGCCTATTCCGCAATGGCGGTCGAAGGTGAGCCGATCCCGACGGAAGGCTATGTGGCACTGGCGCTGGGCGCGGGGTTTTCCGTCATCGTCGGCGTCGGGTTGATGGTGCTGCTGTTCTTCAGCAGCCGCCGCGGCTACGACGAGCCGCCACATTTCAGGTAGGTCCTCGAGTAACGGCGGTACCGACCGACGGAAATGGTGCAACGGCACCCATGACGCTACTGCGCGCCCGTCGTTGACGGCCTCCGCTCGGGCGGGCACTTTAGCGCGGACAATGGAGACCAGAATGTCGGACACAGCCGAGGCAGCATCCAGCCCCGTGCTCGAAATCATCGGCGCCCGCGCCACCATCCGCCTCAACCGGCCGAAGCATCTCAACCGACTGCAGGCGGAGGATCTCGACGAGCTGACGAGCCTGTTCGACCGGATCGAGGCCGATCCCGAGATTCGCGTGCTGGTGCTCACCGGCACCGGGCGCGCCTTCTCCGCCGGCTACGATCTCAATTCGGTGGCGGAACGCGCGGTCAGCGCCAGCGAGCAGCAGAGCGCGGGCTCGGCCTTCGAGGCGGTGGTCAACCGGCTCGAGGATCTCGGCGTTCCCACGATCTGCCGGCTCAATGGCGGCGTCTATGGCGGCTCGACCGACCTCGCCCTCGCCTGCGATTTCCGCATCGGCGTCGATACGGCGGAAATGTTCATGCCGGCGGCGCGCCTTGGGCTGCATTACTACCCGAGCGGCATCAAACGCTACGTGACCCGCCTTGGCGTCGATAATGCGAAGAAGCTGTTCCTGACCGCCACGAGGATCAGCGCGCCGGAGATGCTGCGCATCGGCTATCTCACCGCGATGGTGCCGGTGGAATTCCTGGACGAGGAGGTCGACACGCTCGCTGCGATTCTCGCCGGCAACGCGCCGCAGGCGATGCGCGGCATGAAGCGCGCGATCAACGAGTTCGCCCGCGGCGAACTCGACGAAGGCGCCGCCGACCGGCGCCACCGCGACAGCATGCGCGGCGACGAGATCAAGGAAGGCATCAAGGCGTTCGCCGAGAAGAGAGCGCCGAGGTATTGAGGCGCCCCTCTCATCCACCCGCCGCAGCGGCATGCTGCGCCGCCATTTCCGCATCTGCCGCATTGATGCGCTGGAACGCCGGCCGCGCGGTCATGCGTTCGGCATAGCGGACGAAGACATCCTTCTTCGGCACGATGCCGAACATCATGGTCCAGCTGAAGGCGACGCCCCACAATACGTCGGCCGCCGTCATGCGGTCGCCAAGCAGATAGGGTCCTTTTGCCAGCTGGGCCTCGAGCGCACCCAGCATCGTATCGTAATCGGCATAGGGCGATTGCGTGACTGGCGCCGGCTCACGCTGCATGAACTTGTCGATCATGGCCGGCTCGAACGACGATCCGTAATAGGCGATCCAGCGCAGATAAGGCCCTCGCAGCGGATCGTTCAAGGCGGGCGTAAGGCCGGCCTGCGGGAACAGGTCGGCCAGATAGATGGTGATCGCGACCTGCTCGGTGACCAGCGCCTCGCCGTGGCCAATCGCCGGCACCTTTCCGAGCGGGTTGATGGCGAGATAAGCGGGCTTGCGCTGATCGCCGGCCTTCATGTTGAGGACATGGAGATCGTAAGGAGCCCCCAGCTCCTCCAGCAGCACCCGCGTGCCGGTGGCGCGCGTCTGCGGCGAATAGAACAGGGTGATGCGGTTCGGATCGGTCATGGCGGTCTCCATCTGGCCGGCTGGCGATGGCGGTTGTAGCGGACCATACCTGACATCTTGTGTCAGGTATGGTCTAAAGGATCATGCGCGCGAGCCGGATGCTGTCGATCCTCACCACCCTCCAGGCCAGGGGACAGGTCACCGCGCCCGAGCTCGCGGAGGCCTGCGAAGTGTCGGTGCGCACAATCTATCGCGACATCGACGCGCTCGCGGCGTCCGGCGTTCCCGTTTACGCCGACCGTGGCGCGGAAGGCGGCTATCGCCTGCTCGACGGTTATCGCGTTCGGCTCAACGGGCTGTCGCAGAGCGAAGCGGGGGCGTTGTTCCTGGCGGGATTGCCGGGCCCGGCCGCCGCGCTCGGGCTCGATGCCGCGATGATCGCGGCCCAGAACAAGCTGATGGCGGCGCTGCCTCCGAATTTGCGCGAGGACGCCGGGCGGATGCAGGAGCGTTTTCACCTGGACGCGCCCGGCTGGTTCGGCGAAGCGGAAGACCCGAAGCACCTGCGCACCATCGCCGGCGCCGTGCTGCGCGGGACCTCGATCAGGATTCGATACCAAAGCTGGCGTGCCGAGAAGCAGCGCCGCGTCGCGCCGCTCGGCCTCGTGCTGAAGGGCGGCAGCTGGTATCTCGCAGGAGAAGTCGACGGCAGCGTGCGCACCTATCGGGTCGCACGCGTGCTCGACTGCACAGCCCTCGGCGACCGCTTCGATTGTCCCGCCGGTTTCGATCTCGCCGCCTATTGGCAGGCCGCGACACTTCGTCTCGAAGCGGAGATGCATCCCAATGTCGCGATTGTCCGGCTGTCGCCGTTCGGCGTGAAGCTGCTCGACGCGCTCAGCCAACCCTATGTCAAGGCACGCACGCAGCTCGAGGAGACAACCGATGCAGACGGCTGGCGCATCGCGCGCGTGCCGGTGGGAAAGACGTCGTGGCACGCCGCGGCCGAATTGCTGCGGCTTGGTCCGGAAGCCGAAGTGCTGGAGCCTGCCGACCTCCGCGACAAGATGGCCGAGCTGACGCAGGCGATGGCCGCGCGCTATCGCGCGGCGCGGAAAGCCTGATCGCGGCACATTCTGCCGCAGCCGACGAAACATTCCTGAAACACGATTCTTCCCGCTTGCCATGAACGCGATCGCGTCTCGTCTCGACCGAAATGCAGGGACGCAACAATGGCCCTAGCGCCGAATGGAGAATGAAGATGTTTCGTAAACTTGCTCTTGGTCTGATCGCTGCCGGCTCGCTCGGTGTCGCCGCGCTCGCCCCCACCGCCGCTTCGGCCGGCGGTTTCCATCACCATCACGGTCATCATCACTGGGGTCCCGGCTGGGGCTTTGGCGGCATCTACCTCAACACCGGCGTCAGCAATTGCTACCAGGAGCGCCTGGTCCGGACCCGTCACGGCCTGCGCGTGCGCGTCGTGAACGTCTGCGCCTACGGGATCTACTGATATCTCGATGTCACGACAAAGCTCCGGTCGCATCGCGGCCGGAGTTTTGCGTTGAGCTAGCCGGCCTGCCGCTGCCGGCGAAACCAGGCCCAGGTCTCGCGCGTCGTTCTGATGTAGCCGCGGCCGCGATGGACGATCTCGCCGTCGACGATCGCGTTCAGCTTCGGCAGGGCGTGAAAGGGGATCGAGGGATAAGCGTGGTGCTCGACGTGATAGGGCATGTTCCACGCGAACCATTTGACGATCGCGCCGGTGTAAGTCGTGCGAGTGTTGTGAAAGGCGCTGCGGGTGCGGTCGCAACCGGTATGTTCGGCGTAGAGATAGGGCCGCAGGAAGAATTGCCCGATCACGAGCGGCACGATCCAGACCCAGAGCAGCAGCGCTGACGAGAACCACAGCGACAGCGCCAGCAGCAGGGCGTAGAGCGCGACATAGGCGCGCGCCTCGGCAACGATGGTGCTGCGCTTGCTCTCGGGAATCCATGGCACGACGACCTTGCCGGTGATCGCGTGGCCGAGCATCAGCCGCAGGCGGCCGGCGACCTGGAGCAGGCCGCTATAGGCGAGCGCAAGCTGGGTGTCGGACGTCGGCTTCACGCCAACGATCAGCTCGGGATCCCGTTCCGGGTCCTGCGTGTAGCGATGATGGTCCCAGTGAAACAGGCAGTAATATTCGTAAGGCAGGGCGATGATGAACGCCGAGAGATAGCCGACGCCGAGATTGAGGCGCCGGCTCCTGAACGCCGTCTTGTGCGCGGTCTCGTGTACCGCCATGAACAGGAAGGCGACGACATAGCCCTGCACCACCATCAGCGGCAGCGCCCAGAACGCGCCCCAGCTCGACGAAACTATCCAGATCAGCGCGCCCACCAGCACAATCACGGCGTAATGGCCGAGGCTCTGCGCGGCGCCCCTGAGGTCGGAGCGAACCGACAATTCGCGCAGCATGGCCGGCGTCAGCAGCTTCAGGCGATGGCCGGTATCTGGAACGGTTGCGTCACTCATGATCGGTTGCCTGTCCTACTTGCGGAGAAGCTCGGCGACCTCCGCCTTGATGAAGGCCTGGTCGCGCGGATTGTTGATGGGGTTGCCGGCGCGATGGCCATGCAGCGATGGGATCGGATGCAGCACCGCCGATCTCGCGTTGACGAGCTTGCCGAGCTCGTCCTCGTTGTCGTGCACGTCGAAATAGCGGTCGGTCGCACCCGGCATCAGCAGCATGTGTGCCTTGATCGCCGCCAGCGCGCGATCGAGATCGCCGGCGAATGCCGCACACCGGCTGACGTCGCCACGCTGCCAGATGCCGATCTGCGCCAGGAGATCGTTGGCATCGCGCCGCGCGAAGGTCGCATCCCAGGCACGGGTGAGATAATCCTCGAGCGAGGTGAAGCCGGCCTCGCGCCAAAGCTCGTCGCGATAGAAGCCGTGCGACATCGCCCAGCCGGCATAGACGCGCCCCATGGCGCGGTAGCCGGCGACGGGTTTTTCGAGGAAACGATCATCGCGGAAGGCGGGATCGGCCGTGAGCGCGGCCTTCACGCTTTCGAGGAAGACGTAATTATAGGGTGCGCAGCGGGCGCTGCCGCAGACGACCGCGGCGCGCTCGACCATGTCGGGATGCAGCGCCGCCCAGTGATAGGCCTGCATGCCGCCCATCGACCAGCCATAGACCAGCGCAAGCTTCGAGATGCCGAAGCGTTCGGTGAGCAGCCGGTGCTGCACCGCGACGGCATCGTGATAGGTCACGTCGGGGAAGGGCGCGGGCGTGTTGGAGGGCGAAGACGACAGGCCGTTGCCGAACAGGTTCGGGATGATGATGAAGTAACTGTTGGGATCGAGCACGCCGTCGGGACCGATCAGCCATTCAATGTCGGTGTGCTGGGCACTGAACGAGGTCGGATAGAGGATGACGTTGTCTTTGGCCGGGCTCAGCGTGCCGTAGGTCTTGTAGGCGAGCTTCAGCGCGGGAAACACCGACCCGGATTGGAGCGCGACGTCGCCGGCCTCGAAGATCTCGTCATCGCGCTGCGCCGTCATGCCCTCAGCTCCCGCTCACGGAGGCCCTATCGGCGTCCGCAATGCATCGATCATGCCGGCTTTCGCCGGACGTCGCCCTTCATATAGTGTACTTTTAGTACAATTATTTGAGGCCGGCAAGATAAATCCGGTTCGCAAGTCGGCTCAAGCGATGGCCGCGAGATAGCGCGCGACCGACGCAGCAAACGCCGCCTTGGCGCCGCTGGCGATATTGCGGCCCCACCAGGCGCCGTAAATCCGGTCGAAGGCGAACGGCTCGACGGCCGATGCGATCCGCCGCACCGCGGCGGCATTGAGCGGTATGTAGTTCGGATAGGAATACATGAAGCTGACGAAGCGCCGGTCCATCGCCACCTGCACGATATCCCCCGTGAGCAGTGCGCCCTTGCCGTCCGCACCAGCCGCATAATGCAGCACGGTGGCGCCGTCGAAGTGGCCGCCGGTGCGCAGCAGCAGCACGTCGTCGGAGAGGCGATGGCTTTCACCGGTCCAGTGCACGATCGCCGGATGAGGCCGCGTGACAAAGGCGCGATCGTCGGCATGCAGATAGACCGGCACGCCACCGAACCTGTCGCTCCAGTCGGCGGCCGCGCCATAATAATGCGGATGCGAGATCGCAATGGCCTTGAGGCCGCCGAGTGCTGCGACGTGCTGGATGGCCTCGTCGGTCGCGAGTGGAATGCAATCCCACATCACGCAGCCGTCGCCGTCAGGCAGCAGCAGTGCCCGCTGCCCGATGGCAAAGCTCGGCTCCATCCCGATCCCGGTCAGGCCGAGATCGTCGCGCCCCACCAGTCGGTACTTGCGCGCGAGCTCCTCGCGCGTGAAGAAGGCTTGACCGTCCCAGCCGACGAACTGGCGCTCGTCCTCGCAGATCGGACAGGCCGCAGGAGGATTTTCGCTATCCGGGAATTGAGCGCCGCAGGTTGCGCAGGTCCAGAGGGCCATTGCGGTGATCCATCACGAGTCCATTCTTGCAAGACATGACGTTGTCCTTGCCGGATCGCAAGAGCAACCGGAACCAACGCGATGAGAGCAGGTTAAGTTCTGGTCCGCCCCGGGCACCCGCAGCGCCCGCCGAGTCCGCCTCATGCGAGATCCGATTCGATCGGCAGTATCAAGTTCAGCGTCTCGATGACATCGCGCCCTTCAACGTCCCGCATCTGGCCCCTGTTCGCGCTGAACTTCTTCATGGCCGACATGCAATCGGGCATCGGGCCGTTCGTCGGAGTATTCCTCCAGGAGCGTGGCTGGGCCAGCGGCCTGATCGGTACCGCCATGACCATCGGCAATGTCGCGGGCATGCTGATCACCACGCCGATCGGCGGCTTCATCGATTCCAGCCGCAACAAGCGGCTGTGGGTGGTCATTCCCGGCATCTGCGTGGTCTCGGCATCCGCGATCATCCTGATCTCGCAAAACTTCTGGGCGGTGACGTTCTCGCAAGTCGCGCAATCGCTGGCGAGCGCCGCAATCGTGCCGGCGGTCACGGGCATCACGCTCGGCATCGCCAAGCAGAAGGGCTTCAATGCGCTCAACGGCCGCAACCAGGCCTACAACCACGCCGGCAACATGGTCGGCGCCGCATTGTCAGGCTATCTCGGCTACAAGTTCGGCTATGTCGCCGTGTTCGCGCTGGCGGCTCTGTTCGGCGCCATCGCCATCGCCTGCGTCATGATGATTCCAGCCCGGGCGATCGACGACCGCGCCGCGCGCGGCAGCAAGGAGGACGATTCCAAGGCGCCGCCGGATGCGATGACGATACTGCTGAAGCACAAGGCGCTGCTCGTGCTGGCTCTCGCCCTCGCGCTGTTCCACCTCGGCAATGCCGCGATCGTGCCGCTGTACGGGCTTGCCGCGGTCGCCGAGGGACAGGCCAACGGCCCGAGCTTCGTCGCAACGACCGTGGTGATCGCACAAGGCGTCATGATCGTGACCTCGCTGATCGCGATGAAGGCCGCGAGCAAGCGCAATTACTGGCCGGTGATCCTGGTGTCTTTCATGTTCTTGCCGGTCCGGGGCGTGCTCGCCTTCTTCGTCACCGGATGGTGGGGCGTCGTCCCGATGCAGGTGCTCGACGGCATCGGCACCGGGCTGCAAACGGTCGCCGTCCCCGGCATGGTCGCGCGCTCGCTCAATGGCACCGGCCGTATCAATCTCGGCCAGGGCGCCGTGATCACCGTGCAGGGCGTCGGCGCGAGCCTCAGTCCCGCCCTCGGCGGCTGGATCGCGCAATGGATCGGCTATGGGCCGACCTTCCTGCTGCTCGGCGGCTTTGGCCTGGCGTCGATCGCGCTGTGGCTGGCCTTCGGTGCGGCGGTGAAGAAATATTGAGGCTCAGCCGCGCGGAATGCCGAGCTGCGGCACCCGGTCGCTGGCTCAGCGCGTAGGTGCGAGTGGATTTTCGCGCAATCCCGGTTTTTCTCGTTGCCGCAGCGCGGCGCGCCAACCAGAATACCGCTGCAACAGCGCACGGACGTTTACCGCCGACCGATGATCCAGCCTCAGCTCTCATTCAGCGGCGATCCGACGGGACCGGCCTATGAGGGCTGGCGCGAGCAGTTCTGCCGGCAGGTGATGGGGACCGATTTCGTCCCCATCGGAGACGGTCCAGTGCACCGGACCATCAGGCCCGCCATCCTTCCGCGCGTGAGGCTGTCCGCTTCCCACGGTACGCCGATGAGCTTCGTGTCCATGGGCACCAACGACGAATTGGTGGTCGTCACGTCACCGAATTCGGCCCTGAGCGGGACCATGGCCAGGCGCGCGCTGAACATCGCCGCCGGCGACCTCACGATCGGAGATCCGTCGATCAGGGGGGCGCGAGTCACACAGATGGCCCACGGCAACTTCCAGACCGCGCTGCTGCCGCGCAAAGCCCTGCTGCGCGCGTGCCCGAACGCCGAGGACCTGATTGCGCGGTCGATCTCCGGCGCCAGCCCGATCACGTCGATGTTCCTGCGATATTACGATCTCGCGCATGCGCACGCGGACAAGCTCGCGCCGGCGGAGCTCGACGCGGTCTCGCAGCACCTGTTCGACCTCGCCGTCCTGATGCTCGGCGCGCGCGGCGATGCCGCCGAGGAGGCTCAGTTGCGCGGCCTCGCGGCGGCGCGCTTCGAAGCGCTCAAGTCCGACATCCTGGCGCAGCTGGACAGCCCCGCATTGTCGCTGTCCGACCTCGCGGCCGCGCACCGGATCAGCCCGCGCAGCATCCAATTGCTGTTCGAGCGCGCCGGCATCACCTATAGCGGCTTCGTGCTGGAGCAAAGATTGCTGCGCGCCGAGCGGCTGCTGCGAAATCCTGCGATGCGCGGCCGCAAGATCATCGAGATCGCGCACCTCGCTGGCTTTCACGACGTCTCCTACTTCCATCGCGCGTTTCGCCGCCGTTTCGGAGCAACGCCCGACGATGTCAGGAAACTGGCCGGCGAGACCGAATAAGCGAGTTCCGCCGCAGCGGCGCCCGCACGGCGCCTGCTACGTCCCAAAGCTCTCTGCACCGCCTTGTCGAGCGTCTCGCCGCCGACGAAGCGCTGGCGCAGCTCGCGCTTGAGCAGCTTGCCGCTCGGATTCTTCGGCAGGGCGTCCACGAAGATCACGCGCTTGGGCACCTTGAAATGGGCCATCTGGCCGGCGCAATGCCTGATGACGGTGTCTTCGTCGAGCTTTGCCCCGCTCTTGACCACGACGATGGCGGTCACCGCCTCGATCCAGCGCGGATCGGGCAGGCCGACCACCGCGACCTCCGAGACCTCCGGAATGCGATAGACCATCTCCTCGACCTCCCGGCTGGCGACGTTCTCGCCGCCGGTCTTGATCATGTCCTTGACACGGTCGACCACGGTGATGTGGCCTTCCTCGTCGACGGTGGCGAGATCGCCGGAATGAAACCAGCCGCCGGCAAATGCCGCCGCGGTCTTGACCGGATCGTTGTAATAGCCGGAGAGCAGATGCGGCGAGCGATGCACGATCTCGCCGACTTCGCCGACCTCGACGTCCTCCATTGCCGTGTTGACGACGCGCGTCTCGACATTGAGCACGGGCTTGCCGGCGGAGCCGGCCTTGCGGAGCTGGTCCTCCGGCCGCAGCACGGTCGCGAGCGGCGCGATCTCGGTCTGGCCGTAGAAATTCCAGAACTTCACGGCAGGCAGCCGGCGCTGCAATTCGAGCAGCACCTCCACCGGCATGATCGAGGCGCCGTAATAGCCCTTCTGCAACGTCGACAGATCGGTCTTGTCGAAATTCGGCGAGCGCAGCATCGCGATCCAGATCGTCGGCGGCGCGAAGAACGAGGTGATCCCGTGCGCCTGGATCAGCGCCAGGATGTTGTCGGCCGTCGGCTTGCCGGTGATCACGCCGGAGGCGCCGAGATACACCTGCGGGCCCAGGAACACATCCAGCTGGGCGCAATGATAGAGCGGCAAAGCGTGCAGGACCTTGTCCTCCACGCTCATGCCGCCGTCGATGATGCAGCTGACATACTGCCACATCACAGCTTCATGAGTCAGCATCGCGCCCTTGGGCAGCGATTCCGTGCCGGAGGTATAGACGATCTGCGCGAGATCGCGGCTATCGACCGAGGCGTCCAGGAACGAGCCGTCGGGATGCAGGAGATCGTCGAAGCTGGCGAGGTCGGCAGGCGGCACGGCCGGATCCTCGCCCGGCAGCCAGATCATCTTCTCGACCGCGCAATCCTTCGCGCTCGCCGCGCGTGCCGGCCCGACGAAATCGGGACCGGTCGCGAGCAGCTTCGCGCCGGAGCTCTTCAGGATGAAATTGATCTCGTCCGGATTGAGCATGAAGTTGATCGGCACCAGCACCGCGCCGATCCGCGCAGCCGCGAAGCGCAGCGCGGCGAAGGCGTGCGAGTTGCGCGAGAGCACGGCGAGGCGGTCGCCCTTCCCGACGCCGAGGCCGAGCAGGCCGCGGCCGAGCCGGTTGCAGATCGCGTCCATCTCGGCAAAGCTCCAGCTGACATCGCCGCAGCTCACCGCGAGCTTGTTCGGCTCGCGGCCGGCGGAGCGGCGCAGGAGATCGCCGATGGAATGCTCGCGCGCTTTCGCGATGGTGGCTGCAATGTCGCCGGTCATTTCTTCCCCGTGGAATTTCTGCTCGGCACTTGGCTGCGAGCTTTCGCGTTTCGCGGAACGTAGTCGGCGCTGTCAGCGACGTCAAATTGCACGCGCGCAAATAAAAAACGCGAAAACAACCCCATGCACAGTAGACGGTGATTGCAAAATCAATGGGTTAGGTGGGGAGCGGGATTGGGTGCGGGTCGGACCGGATTTCCCGCGCCAAAAAGCCGAGGGATCGTGGTTTGACTCGCCCGTCCGGCTCGCCCAGGCGAGCCGCTGAGACTTGGCCGCGATCGTTGCCGCCCATTCGGAAATGACGTCTCCCGCGATTTGCTTCGTCGGGCAAAACAGGAGCATAGTGGCATCATCGCAGGAGGTCGGACAGGGCGGGTTCCGGCTGCGCTTTCCGGCGGCGAGCGAGTTGCGCGGTCGACTTTTGTTTTCTTCGTCACTGGCCGATGGACAGTAGGGGTCGGTGCAGCCCGGTGCTGTCACCGTCATCCACCTCCATCCAATGCATCTGAGATTAGAGCCAATGGCGAGGAAACCAACTATCGGGAGATGCGTGCATTGCCTGGAGAGCGGTGTCGAGCTGACGTCGGATCATATGTTTCCAAGAGCCTGGTACCCGGACACAACGCCAGAGACTCTTGAGAAGTGGCAGTTTCCCTGCTGTCTCAAGTGCAATCAGCGTTACAGCAAGCTAGAAGACGACTTGCTGACCCGTTTTGCACTTGTCCTCGACACTAAGCACCCGGCTTCACAAGGGCTTGTCGATAAAGCATTGAGGGCGATGGACACAAAGGCCGGTCAGGATGAAAGGGACGCCGCAGCCCGGGCGGCGCGCGGTCGAAAAATCCTCGGCGAGACGTTCAAGGGTGAACAGATTCCAGAGGACCAACTGATACCTGGACTCGCCGAACGGTGGGGCAGAGCCAAGGATGAACAGCTTGCGGTCCAAATACCAAGAGCGAGCTTGGACGCGATAACTGAGAAGATCGTGCGTGGGTTGGTTTACCGCGAAGACGGCAAGTTCATTGAGCGTCCCTACCAGATCGATGCCTATCTTGATGGTTCTGGAGCGGAAATTGCTGCAGAGATAATTCGGCGGGCTGGGAAGGAATTTAAGCGCGAGCCCGGTTTAGAAATCCACCGGGCTCCTGTTGAAGGTGATCCGCAGACTGCAATCTATGAGATCGCGTTCTGGCAACAGTTTAAGACATACGCAATAGTCCAAAAAATAGACGATGGGCGCCAAGACTTCCCCCAAGGGTATCGCGCTCTGCTTGCAACCGAGTCTGTTCAGGGTGGTGATCTTTGGTGTCACCATGGAAAGGTGCATCGCCATTGGTTGGCGGCTACGATACTTGGAAAACAGCAGCCGAACAACGACTACTGTAGGAAAGTTAGTGCTTAAGTTGGCGACGCTGCGCCAAGCGTGCTGAGAGTTGATTGCGCGAGAACCAAGCCGAACCCTACAACGCGTTGCGAGAAACGTGGACTATCTATCGGGGCGCAGCAGCCGCCGCGCTCGCTCCTGAAGAGCCAAGGCGGCAGTGGCTTGCCTTGCGACCAGCAGGTCGACCAAAGCAAGAAACGTTGAGCGCGCGCCTGCATCTGCCGAAAGCGCCGAGAGATCTTCGGCAAGGCTCACGTCCAGCAAATCCGTGAGCGCTGTGAGTGCCGAAGAGCGCCAGGTTATGTAGACTGGATCGTCGCCCGTAAGAGCGGAATGAACCCATGTTAGGCCAGGGAGGCGCAAGGCTTTCCCGGTGGACGAGGCAAGGAAAGAACAAAGCGCGACAACGTTGCTGTCGTCTCTCCTTAAATGACCATTCGCCCAGGCCTCGAAGAGATCTTTGAACCCGGCGACGACTGTTTGATAGATTGGATTTGTATCGAGCGTTCTCGCTGCACGACACCCGAGGACCTGTGCAAGGAGACGTTGGCCGTAGTACCAAGGATTGCCGTCCCCCCAGGTGGGAGCGGCCAAGGCGTACTCGATCATTTGGCGCCACCGAACGGCGAAGACGTTTGGATCGGCCGTAGAAGCCAGCGTGAACCAGCAGCTCAGGAAATGCCCTACGCTATAGCGAGCTGGTGCGCCAAGTGCGAGGACGGGTTGCCAGAACTGATGTGCATCTTGCGCGGGCGCGGCAAGTGACTTCTTGGCTAGCTCTTCCAACAATCGGTAGCCAAGCTGGTTTGGGGCAGGCTCGTCTTCGCAGTCTCCTTTGGGCTGATGGCGGCGCCATACTTCATAAGACCACAGCGACAGAAGTAGCCTTTCATCCTCGCTAAGATCTCCCGCGCTAGCAGGTTGCGAGCTTGAGGATGTCAGCCACGCAAAGGCCGATTCAAGGAGTGACCAGTCGAGACCATCGGAGCGTCGCTGCTCAGGTGGGATGTGGGAGTAGATAACTTGACGTTTGCCGTTGGACTCTCGGCGCCATCGCGCTCGTTCAAGCCGCTCAATCCGCTTGGCAACAGATACCGGACTGGCATCTGCAATTGCTAGTGAAGCATCGCTCAGGGGCCAAGTTCTGAAGCGTTTCAGCCATCTATCCCAACCGACAGTTTCTTCGTCAAATCGCGGTCTCAAAATCGAAAGCCCGGCCCACAATACCGCGATCTTGAGAAGGCGTTGCCAACGTTCGGCCAATTGTTCGTGATAGCGATAGCCGAGACCAAACAGAACAGCTTGCGCCGCGCGATCTCCGCTCGTCATAAGCTTCAGGACAGCTGCGTCGCTTTCCTTTCCTGGATTGCGGAGCCACTTTTCAAAGACGGCGTACGCAATGAAACTCAGATGGTCTTTGGTTGTGAAGGCGGCTCCCCGAAGTGACTCCGCGCCATCACCGATAGCTGCGAGCACATCGTCAATGATTCGCTGGACCTCGGCGTTTTTGCCCTCATTGTTCTGGAGCCAGTCGATGGCTCGCGCGCTCAGCGTGCAGGCGACCGCTATTTTGGCTCGCTCCTTGAATTCGTCCTCCAGGCCGGCTTCACTCGCAGTATCATCCAACAGAGATGCAAGGGCCTTAGCTTCGTTCGCTTCAAGCTGCTTAGGTTGATTGAGGACTTTGAGGCATTGGTTCGGAAGGAGCAAAATCTGCGCGGCATAGACATGCCCCGTTTGAAACGCCCGTACCTCCGCGACGAGGGACGGCGGGTATCTAAGTTCGTATTTGGTAACACCGCTTTCGGCGTCGACTTTGGCTTCATAATTGGCGCTGTCCAGCTGAGCTGCACGCATACGTTGCTCGATCGCTGCTTTTTCGTCGTCCGGAGCCGGCCAAATGGCGATCGCGGAGCGAAGGTAATCGGCAAAGGCAGGGTCAGCATTTGCAAGATCCGATACCACACTCAGCATAGTGACTCTGTGATGTGGAGCAAAATGCCAGTCTCTCGCGAGATTGAAGACGATATCGCCTTGAGTAGAGAGTTGCATACCGTCGAAATAATCACCGAGAGCGGCAGTGATCGCCTCATCCCAACGGTAAAGATGGGTGTTTGCGGTGATCGGCTTCAAGGGACCAAGAAACAGGTCCGGTTTGAGTTTGCCGATGTTAACCAGCACTCCCAGTACGCCAACGGAATTGGTGCCGAGCAGGATAGTTCGAACCAGCGACCCAACATCCTCGCCGGCCTCGATTTTGCCGGCCAACCAACGTTCAAGAGCTGCAAGGGCAGAATTGAGTTGACCAGCAGAGCGGGCACTAGCCAGACACCACTCAAAAACGCGCCTCGCGCCAAGGTAGTCGCGTTTTGCACCGTCTTCCAAGGAGAGGCTGATGATCGGAACGATACCGTCTGAACTTCTCCTTACCTCATGGACCCAACGCTCTGTGCAGAAGTCTACCAGCTTGAGCAGGGTTTCAAGCCCGATGGGATCAATCATCAGAAATGAAAAGAAGGGGCTTTTCCAAAAGCCGGTTGGATATGCGGTCCGGTCGTGCGCCAAACCAACATCGTCCCAAAAGCGTGTGCGGCTGTAGCTCTCTTCCGGATTGCCTTCGATAAGCACAGCGAGCAGAAGCTCCGCAGCCTCAGCTGGGCGTGCCTTCATGACTGGAAGCAGCGCGGCTCCGATCGCGCAGGCCTCTCGGAAATGATGGTCGATGCGCCCGTGGGGGCCTAGGGGCCAGGGCGGCAGTTTGCGGCCGGAAGGTATGTATGAAGGACCAGACGCGCGGCGCCGTCTTTCGTGCTCTGACCGATAGGCCTCATCAGTTTTGAGCCGCTGTTGGTGGTCGATATCCTTCTGGCGCCTGTGTTCGGCGACTTGTGACGCCAAAGTGGCATCAAGTGGACGGCGTTTCGCCATTTCCAACGCCCATTGCGCAACCTCGTCAGGAAGATCGGGTGCCGCAGCCAAGGCGGCCGCATAGATGTCCTTGACCGAATCGTCTGCGAATATGGTGCCTTTCGCTTGCTGCAGCTGCACGGCGCGTGCGGTGGCCAAGGCGAGTTCCGCGAACTCGCGACGCAACGGAAATGGTGAACCGCCGAAGGTCGGCGGAAAAGCTGATAGCCATCTGCTGCAAGCGCTCGCGACGGTCGGTGAGCATAGAGCGGCGATACGATCCTGATGGGTGTGAAGAAATCGCGCTATCGCGACCCATCTCAGCGCAATGGGCGTCCTAAATTGGGCTTCCAAATACAGTCCGAATGACGCATCTGCGAATATGACATCGCCGAGTAGCTTCGAGGGGCCGCCTGGTACGGTCGCGGCGTGCTGAAAGCGTCGCAACAGCCGATGAAGAAGCTTACCGTTCTCCCGTAAGAGCAAATCGGTGCGTTCTCGCAAAAACACTTCAGCCTCGGGATCGAGGCAAAGCGCATCGAGCAGGAGATCGGCTGCTGTCGTACTCTCGGGCTGGCCTGCTACCGCTTCAAAAGCTGCGTCCCAAGACGAGCGGCTTCCGCGCGGGTGATCACGAAGTAAGAACCCGCCTAGCATGCGAAGAGCTGAAAGCCACAGGGGATTTCCAGCGTAGGCGATCCACTGGCTTGTGTCGGTGGCCACCTCCTTTAACCGCTGAAAACGAATCCAATCGGACGCCAAATCGTGTTCGAACTCGAAGCGGTTGTACTTGTTCTTGCGCAGCGGTAGCTGAGAAGGCCTCTTTTCAATGGCTTCAGCGTGGCCTGGCTCCAACTTGCTGATCTCAAAGCTGTGTTCAAAATTGGCTTCCCGCACAGCAAGGTCCACAAGGGTACGCTGGAGCGTCTCCTTCCCATCGGTCCAGTACTGCCAGAGGTGGTCCGCAATGGCGACATGCGAGGCTAGCGAGGACACATTGTTTTGTGCGAAGCGGGGCGCCGCCTCCAACACCCAGGCGAGCGTGCGTGGGTTGGTGAGAGCATAGACAATCTCGCTATGAGATGCTGCCCACCGCAGCTGCGGCGACGAAAGGAGGGCGCGCTGGACATCATCTTGCGCGAGCAGTTTTAGTTCCCAGTATTCAGCCGACGCGGTGCTGCCGATCCTTTGCAATCGCCCCTGGGACCAGCTGTCACTTTGGCCAACCACAACAATATGCCACTGGGAAGCTTCCTCACCGTTATGCGCGATCAGGCTCGCGATCAGGGCGTTGGCCCTTGAGATGACCTCGTCTGGAAGACGTTCGGCCGCGTCCAGGACAAGGACATTCTTGGCCGTGGAACTGAACTTTAGTATCTCTTCCAGAGGGTAGTCGAGACCGGCTGGTTGACGCTTGGCAGCGGAGAGGGCGGTCGCCAAATCGTCAGGCTTGAGCCAAACTTGGCGCCAATCAGGGAAGCGTGCCGTGAGAGTAGCCTTTACCAGAGCGGATTTTCCGCTTCCTGACTCGCCGAAGAGAACGAGCAGCTCCTTCCCAGCGAAAAGAGTCGCAAAGGTGTCTGCGTCGGCCGCTCGGTCAATCGTCAGTCCGGTCGGCAATCCAGTAGAAATTTCCGCCGTGACGTCGGCCGTGATCGCATCGAGTGCTTTCCAGGCGCGCTCATAATTCGGATGCGATTTGAGCTTGAAGCGCTGGGCCAGCTTTGACCAAAGCGTCTCCAGCTTGATCATACCATGCGTCGTACGTGCTGTTTCTGCCTCGCTAACAAGCGCGTCCCAAAGGTCGACTGCCTCAGCCTGCGCCCCGCTCACAAGCAGCCTGCGGCACTGCGCAATCGCATTATCGCGGCTCTGTGAGTTCGGTAGATGAAAGTCTGTTGGGAATACCTCCAATCTCGCAAATAGCTCAGCAACGTCCTCGTCCGAGACACTATTCTCAATCGTTAGGATTGCTGCCTTGGCCTTGTCCAACAGCTTCGCATGTGTGGCAGTTTGACGAATGCGTGCAACGGCAAGGGGATTATCGGGCTGGGAGCACCAGTTCTTAACATCAGCCCACAGAGGCTCGAAGACGTGATGTGAACCGCGCGTGACTAGCATTAGCTTGTCTTTGTCGCGATGAAACGGATTTTCAAAACGCCGATCGCTCCACTGCCGCCAAGCATCCAGAACAAAGTCGTCCGGCAACCCGTTGCCGGTAACCTGCCGATTGCTCTTACAAGATAGGGCGAGTTGAGCTTTGGAAGCTGCGCTTATGGCAAGAAGGTCGTCGATAAGCCAACCAAGCGATTTAGTTTGAGATCGGATCGTACTTCCAAGGGCGGCATCGCCGAGGCCAGGAATTGGCTCGCCTGTCAGCATCTTCACCAAAAGAAATGCCGCGATCTGATCCTCAAAAACGAATCCAGGACCAGCGGTCGAACGTGTCGTAGCAGAATGCTTCGCGTTTGTCGTTTGCTTCGCGGACTGAGGTTTCTTGGCCATCATTCGCGATTGTATGTAGTCTGGCGTGGGTTGCCAAGAAGCCTCATCCCAGGGTGATGATGAGAACTCTCAAGGCGGAGCATAAAAGATTCAAGGACAAAGCACCTTCACGGCCTCTTAAAGATGCCCACACCGACAGGCGGGCCGGTCCATTGAATAACAAATAGAGAATGCGCCTACACGCGTAAACGCGAGCCGCTACCGGTTCGTAAGGGCAGCCATGACAGGTCACAACAAGCTACCCCTCCAGAATCGCGACCGCTCGCGTCCAGCCTGCCGAGGCGCGTTCGATCTTCACGGGGAAGCATGACACCTTGAAGCCGGTTGCCGGCAGCTTTTCGAGATTGTGCAGCTTCTCGAGATGACAATAGCCGATATGGCGTCCGGCCTTGTGGCCTTCCCAGATCAGGCCGGCGTCTTTCGTCTCGGCGTATTTCTTTGCGGTGTGGACGAACGGCGCGTCCCAGCTCCAGCCGTCGGTGCCGGTCAGGCGCACGCCGCGCTCGAGCAGGTACATGGTGGCTTCGTAGCCCATGCCGCAGCCCGAGGTGACGTAGTCCTGCCGGCCATATTTGGCGCCGGCGCTGGTGTTGACCACGACGATCTCGAGCGGCTTCAACTCGTGGCCGATGCGCTTGAGCTCGGTCTCGACGTCCTTGGCCGTCGCGACATAGCCGTCCGGCAAGTGCCGGAAGTCGAGCTTCACGCCGGGCTGAAAGCACCATTCCAGCGGCACCTCGTCGATGGTCCAGGACCGCTCGCCGCGATTCATGGTCGGGTGAAAATGCCAGGGCGCGTCGAGATGCGTGCCGTTGTGAGTGGAGAGACTGACCTGCTCAACCGCCCAGCCCTGACCGTCCGGCAGATCCTCGGCCTTCAGCCCGTCGAAGAACTGCAGCATGCGCGGCAGGCCCTGCTGGTGATCGATGTACTGGATCGTCGGATGATTGCCGGGCGGGTCGGCCGGCACGTCGTTCTGCAGGGGGACGGAGATGTCGATCAGCTTGCTCGTCATGGCGCTTCCTCGTTGTTGTTTTATTTGGCGGCCGTCAGGCTTCACTTCAGATGTCTTGCCGCTCGACGCGGTTCTTCAAAATGCCGATCTTCTCGACCTCGAGCTCGACCGTATCGCCATGCTCGAGAAACCAGCCGAGCTCGAGGCCGCAGCCATTGCCGACCGTGCCGGAGCCGATGAATTCACCGGGCATCAGCGTCTCGTCCTGGGAGACGTGAGCGATGATCTCCTCGAAGGAAAACAGCATGCCCTCGCTCACGCCTTTCGAGCGGGTCTCGCCGTTGACGCGCGCTTCCATCTTCAGCTTGTAGGGATCGCCGATCTCGTCCGGCGTCACGATCCAGGGCCCCATCACGTTGCCGCCGTCAAAGCTCTTGCCCTTGGCGGGGCCGAGCCGTCCCTCCATCTCGATGCGCTGGGCGTCGCGCGCGGAGAAATCGTTGAAGATGGTGTAGCCGAAGATGTGATCTTTGGCCTTCGCAGGCGTGATGTTGGCGCCCTTGTTCTTGGTGATGATGCCGAATTCGAGCTCGTAATCCATCACCTTGCTGTAGCGCGGCCATTTCACCGTGGTGTTGGTGCCGCGGACGCTGAAGCGGTTGGTGATGTAGAAGATCGGCTGCTTGCGATAGACCTCGGGCAGCTCGCCGAGCGGCTCGGCGTCGATGCGCGCCAATTCCGCCATGTCGCCCCTGGCGCGCGCGGCGAGCTTTTGCTGCCCGCGCGGCGCCTGCAGGATGTGGAGGGGAAACGACATGCCGTCGCGCATTTGCCTGGGCTCAGGGACCGGCGCGAGGATGTCGACGGCGCTGACCGCCTCCGACAGCGTCGCGTCCTTTCCGTGCTTGTCCAGCAGAGCCCGTGCCCGATCCAGCGCTCTGGGCCCGGCGTCGATCAGAGCCAGCATCGAGCCGAAGGCCGGGTCAGCCCCGCCGTCCCGTGCGGCCGCGGCCGCGAGGTCGAACACCTGGCCGTCGTTGCTGTGGACGGCTCCGATCTTCTCCTGACCGGCCGATTTGAATGTTGCGAGCTTCACCTTGGACACCCCTTGTTATCGTTTCGAATATATGATCAGATAAAATATCGATAAACAAGCACGAAAAATATAAAGCGGGGAGAGCGCAGTGAGGCGGACGCAGATCAGGGCGATGTTGGCAGGTCTCATGCTCGGGATGTCTGCTGGCTTGACGACACCCGCGCTGGCGCAAGCCAAGATCCAGATCGGCTGCACCGCGACCACCGACTGCGCGTCGGCCATGGTCGCCGTCGACGAAGGCATCTTCAAAAAGCACGGGCTGGAGGTCGAGATGACGCCGATCGCCATCAACTCCAATATCCCGGCGGCGATCCTGTCGAACTCGATTCAGGTCGGCGGCCCCACCTCCACCGTCTTCCTCCAGGCCGTCGATGGCGGCCTCGACCTCGTCGCGATCGCCGGCGCCTCGGTCATGAACCCGACCTCGAACACCGCGATCGCCGCCTTCGTCCGCAACGGCATCACCATCAAGGATCCCAAGGACTTCGTCGGCAAGAAGGTCGGCGCGCCCGGCCTGAACGCCTTCCTGCACGTGCTCTTCGTGAAATGGCTGGTCGAGAAAGGCGTCGATCCCCGAAGCGTCAATTTCGTCGAAGTCACCTTCCCGACCATGGCCGACATCATCAAGTCAGGCGGCGTCGATGCCGTGCTCACGGCCGAGCCGTTCGTCACGCGCATGAGCAATGCGGGGCTCGGCTCGGTCGGCGCGCGGTACGGCGCCGACCTCGGCCGTACAGATCCGATCATCTTCTATGCCGCATCGCGCGACTGGGCGGAGAAGAATGTGGCGACCGTGAAGAAATTCCGCGAGGCCATCGCGGAGGCCGCCGTCATCGTCAACAGCGACCGCGAGAAGGCCTCAGCCTCGATCGCCAAGTTCACCAAGCAGCCGCTCGATCTCGTCAAGGCGACGCCGCCGAACCAGTCCGAGCCGAACCTCAAGCCGCAAAACCTCAGCTGGTGGATCGAGGTGATGTCGTCGCAGAAGATGCTGCAATCGAAGCTCGACACCGCGAAACTGGTGCTGAACTAGGGGATATCGACGATGCCCGCTCCCGAGCGCACTCTCGAACGCCCGCCGGCGGAAGCCGGCACCCTGAGCGAGCGCGCGGCAAGCCTCATCGAGCAGGACATCCTGGCCGGACATCTCGCGCCGGGATCGCGGCTCGGCATCGTCGACCTCGTGCACCGTTACGATATTGGCGCCACGCCGCTGCGTGAAGGCTTGTCGCGACTGATGTCGCGCGGCCTGATCGTCGGTATCGGCCAGCGCGGCTTTCGCGTTGCCGAGGTCAGTCGAGAAGATCTCGCCGACATCACCTGCATGCGGACCGCGGTCGAGATCGAGGCGGTCAGGCTCGCGATCCTACACGGCGACGCCGCCTGGGAGGCCGGCATCATCAGCGCGCTGCATCAGATGCGCCGGCATATCGAACGCACCGGCAACCAATTCCGCGAGGGCGCGGCCGATTTCGATCGACTGCACAAGGGCTTTCACACCGCGCTGCTTGCCGCCTGCGGCTCGCGGCGCATGCTGGCCGCCCATTCCGACCTCTACGACCAGGCCTATCGCTATCGCCGCGTGATGATGAGCGCCATCGACAGCGGGGAAAGGTTCATCCGCAGTCACCAGATGCTCGCCGACCTCGTGCTCGCCCGCGACCTGCCCGCCGCGCAGACGGTGTTGGCGGCGCATCTGCACTCGACCATCAATTTCGTCTATCCGCCTGAAAGCGGGGAGCAATCATGAGTGTCGTTGCCAAACTCATTGAGGCGCGCGCTGCGCGGCGGCAGAAACCGCTGATCGCGTTCAACGCCGCGACGCTGCGGCTCGGCGGCAAGACCATCATCGAGAATCTCGATCTTCAGGTGCGGCCGGGCGAATTCCTCTGCATCGTCGGCGCCTCCGGCTGCGGCAAGACCACGGCGCTGCGGCTCGCGGCGGGCCTCTATCGGCCCACGAGCGGCACGGTAACGTTTGAGAGCGAAGAGATCACCGAGCCGCGGCGTGAGGTCGCGATCGTGTTCCAGGATTACGGCAAGGCGCTGTTGCCGTGGCGGACCTCGGCCGGAAACATCTCGCTGGCGCTGGAAGCCTCGCGCGTGCCGGCGCGCGAACGCGGCGCACGCATCGAGGCGCTGCTGCGCAAGGTCGGATTGCCCGGCCATGCCGACAAATATCCGACGGAAATGTCGGGGGGCATGCAGCAGCGCCTGCAGATCGCGCGCTGCCTTGCGCAGGAGCCGACCACGCTTTTGATGGACGAGCCGTTCGGCGCGCTGGATGCGATGACGCGGCAGGGCTTGCAGGACGAGGTCCTGTCGCTGACGCAGGCGAGCCAGACCACCGTGATCTTCGTGACCCACGATCTCGACGAGGCGATCTATCTCGGCGACCGCGTCGTCGGCCTCTTGCCGCATCCCGGCCGGATCGGGATCGAGCTCGACGTCGACCTGCCGCGTCCGCGCGACCAGCTCGCCACCCGCGAGCATCCCGAATTCCTGCGGCTCCGCCGGCAATTGTTCGACTTCATCAAGGCGACCGAACATTGAGCCTCGACCGCACGAGGCCCTTGCTGCTGCCGCTGGCGCTGATGCTGGCCTTTGAGCTCTGGGCGCGCCTCACCCATCTGCAAAGCGACAGCCTGGCGCCGCCGAGCGCAATCCTCGCGGCGCTGGCCACGGCGCTCGCCGATCTCTCGATTCCGATCGCGACCCGCGACACGCTGTTCGCCGCCTTTGCGGGCCTCGCCATCGGCAGCGCCATCGGGCTTGCGCTCGGCATCGCCTTCGGCATTTCGCGTCCCCTCGACCGGCTGATGGAGGTGACGGTCGAGGCGATCCGCCCGATTCCCTCGATCGCGCTGCTGCCGATTGCGCTGATCGCGCTCGGCTTCGGCTACCGCATGGAGATCGTGATCGTGGCGTTCGCCTGCGTCTGGCCGATGCTGATCCTGACGCGCAGCGCGGTGCGCAGCATCGAGCCGCGATTGATGGAAGTGTCGCGGGCCTTGCGGCTGAGCGCGCCGCAACGGGTCGCGAAGATCGTGATCCCGGCCGCATTGCCGCGGATCTTTGTCGCCTTCCGCCTGTCGGCCGGGATCGCCCTGATCGTCGCGGTCACCGTCGAGATCGCCATCAACCCGATTGGTTTGGGTGCCGGCATCATGCTGGCGCAGCAGGCGCTGCGCGCCGATTTGATGCTGGCCTATCTGGTCTGGATCGGCGTGATCGGCTACGCGCTGAACATCCTGTTGATCGCCGCCCAGCGCCGCCTGTTCGGCCGCGCCGCGCTTGCCGGAGACAATTCATGAACCGCGCGGCGATCCTCTGGCGTGTCGCAAGCGTTCTCGTCGCAGGCAGCTTCATCGCGGCGTGGCAGCTCATCGCCAATCTGAAGCTGGTGTCGCCGGTGTTCCTGCCCGGTCCTGATAGAGCCTGGGCCGCTCTGGTGCGCGGCTTTTCCAGCGGCGATCTCGCGGGCAAGCTGATCGGCACGCTGGAGCACATGGCCTATGGCTGGTTCGCCGCCTCGATCGCCGGCATTGCGCTCGGCGCGCTGATCGGTTCGTCCAAGATGATGCGCGCCTATGTCGCGCCGTCGCTGGAATTCTTGCGGCCCCTGCCGGTCTCGGCGATCATCCCGGTCGCGATCGCGATGCTCGGGCTGACGCAGGGCATGGCGCTGTTCGTGATCGCGTTCGGCGCGATCTGGCCGATCATGCTCGCAACCATTCACGGCTTTGCCGCAGTCGAGCCGCGGCTGTATGAGGTCGCCCGCTCGCTGCAGATGTCGCGCACCGCAATCATCGCCAAGATCGCCCTGCCCTCGGCATTGCCGGATATCCTCGCGGGCATGCGGCTCAGCCTGACGGTTGCGTTGATCCTCTCGGTGGTCTGCGAGATCCTGGCCGGCCTCGACGGCCTTGGTCACTGGGTCCTGCTCTCGGCACGCGCGTTCCGGTCCGCCGACCTCTTCGCCGGCGTCATCCTGCTCGGTGCGACCGGATATTTGACGTCGATTGCGATGTCACTGATCGAGCAGCGGCTGCTCGCCTGGCAGACCGCGGCGAGGTAGCGCGGCGATCTCATAACAAAACGGCCCGCTATCGCGGGCCGTTTTCGTCTCGGATCCGGACAATCCGAATTTGGTTGCGGGGATAGGATTTGAACCTATGACCTTCAGGTTATGAGCCTGACGAGCTACCGGGCTGCTCCACCCCGCGTTAAACCTTTGCGCACCTTCGCTCAAATCCTGGGGACGGTCGGTTGAGGCCGGCGCTGGTCGCGCTGGCTTTCCACTTGCGTCCCAAAGGCTTCCTTGGAAGGCGACCCCAGGGGCAATACCCGTCGGGTGCGGGGGGGTATGTATCAAGGCGGGCTGCCTTTGGAAAGGGCTGCGGGAACGTTTTTTTCGACTTTGTGACAGGGGATGGACGGATTTTCGCACCGTTTCGCGCAGTCTTGCCAGAAGTTCCACAAAGGGCCAGCTTGCGGCAACAAGATTAAGGCTGAAACGCCGCAGCGTCATTCCGGGTTCGCTTCGCGCGTCCCGGAATGACGGTAAACGGGGGGAAACAACATTGACCGATACATTCGACTTCGTCGTCGTGGGCGCGGGCTCTGGCGGCTGCACAATTGCGGGGCGGCTGTCGGAGAATCCAGGCACATCCGTCGCTCTGCTCGATGCGGGCGGACGCAACGACACCTGGCGGATCACGACGCCATTCGGGCTCGCGTTGCCGTATGCCGCGGCCAACTGGGCGTTCGATACCGTGCCGCAGAAGGGACTGAACGGCCGCATCGGCTATCAGCCGCGCGGCAAGGGCCTCGGCGGGTCCTCGGCGATCAACGCCATGGTCTATATCCGCGGCCACAAATGGGATTACGACCATTGGGCCGCGCTCGGCAATGCCGGCTGGTCGTATGCGGACGTGCTGCCCTATTTCAAGCGGTCGGAAGACAACGCCGATTTCGACGGCGAATATCACGGCAAGGGCGGCCCGCTGCATGTCAACCGGCTGCGCTCGGACAATCCGATCCATGACGTCTTCCATCAGGCCGCGCGCGAGGCGCAGTTCCGCATCCGCGAGGACTTCAATGAAGAGGACCACGAAGGGCTCGGCAGCTACCAGGTGACTCAGCGGGGCGGCGAGCGTTGGAGCGCGGCGCGCGCCTATGTGGCTCCTCATCTCGGCAAGCGCGCCAATCTGCGGGTCGAGACGGGGGCGCAGACAACGAAGATCCTGTTCGAAGACGGGCGCGCGGTCGGCGTCGAATATGTGCAGGGCAAGCAGACAAAGCAGCTACGCGCCCGCCGCGATGTGATCCTCGCTGCCGGCGCCTTCCAATCGCCGCAGCTCTTGATGCTGTCTGGCATTGGCGACGCTGACGCGCTTGCCGCGCACGGCATCGGCGTCGTGCATCACCTGCCGGGCGTCGGGCGCAATCTGCAGGACCATCCGGATTTCGTGTTCGTCTACGCCTCCGATTATCCGCACTTCGTTCACGCCTCGCTCAGTCGGCTGCCCTCCCTGCTGCGCGGCATCCAGCGCTATCGCCGCGAACGGCGCGGCGTGATGACCACCAATTTCGCCGAGTGCGGCGGCTTCCTGAAAACCCGGCCTGATCTCGACGTGCCAGACATCCAGCTCCACTTCGTCATCGCGATGCTCGACGACCATGGCCGCAAGAAGCACAAGGAGGCGGGCTTCTCATGCCATTTCTGCCTGCTCAGGCCGAAGAGCCGCGGCAGCATTTGGCTGAAGAGCGCCGATCCGCTCGCAGCACCGATGATCGACCCGAACTTCCTGGGCGAGGCGGAGGATCTCGAGGCGATGGTCGCGGGGTTCAAGACCACGCGCCGTCTGATGGAAACGCCGGCGCTGCGGGCGTTGCAGAAAAAGGACATGTTCACATCCGACGTGAGAACGGATGACGACATCCGCGCCATTCTGCGCGCGCGCGTCGACACCGTCTATCACCCCGTCGGCACCTGCAAGATGGGCACGGACCCGATGGCCGTGGTCGATCCGGCGCTAAAGGTGCATGGCGTCGGAGGATTGCGCGTCGTCGACGCCTCGATCATGCCGACGCTGATCGGCGGCAACACCAATGCGCCGACCATCATGATCGGGGAGAAGGCGGCGGATATGATCAGAGGGGAGATGCGGTAATTGATTCCCGTGGATAGGGCGGCGAATACCGCTCAACTCAGCAAGAACCCGCCGTCCACGGTCACCACGCTGCCCGTCATGTAGCGCGAGGCATTCGATGCCAGCAGCAGGATCGCGCCGTCGAGATCGGACTCGGCGCCGACGCGGCGTTGCGGGATGCGCTTGGCGAGGCGCTCGCCTGCCGGCGTCGACCAGAAGGCGTGGTTCATCTCGGTATCGATATAGCCGGGCGCGAGCGCGTTGATGCGGATGTTCTGGCCCGCGAGCTCGAGCGCCATCGCTCTCGTCGCCTGGATGATGCCGGCCTTGGAGATCGCGTAAGGCGAGAGCGCCTTCAGGACGCCGGTGCCGAGCACGGAGGCGATGTTGACGATGTTGCCCGGCTGCTTGCGCGCGATCATGCGCCGCGCCACCTCCGTTGCGAGGAAATAGGCGCCCTTGAGATTGGCGCCGATCACCGCGTCCCAATCCGCCTCGGTCTGCTCGGTCGCGAGCTTCTCGATGGCGATGCCGGCATTGTTGATCAGCACCGTGACCGGGCCAAGCGCGGCTTCGACGGCATCGACAGCCCTGGCGATCGAGGCGGTGTCGGTGACGTCGAGCGCGACCGCCGCGGCGCGGCCGCCCTTGCCGCGAATCTCTTCTTCCAGGCTCCTCAATTTGTCGACCTGTCGTGCAGCCAGCGCGACGGCCGCACCATGCGCCGCCAGCACCCGGGCAAATTGCCGGCCGAGCCCCTGGCTCGCACCCGTGACGAGGATGGTTTCTTTACTGACGTCGAATAGGTCTGACATGACGCGTTCCTTGCGCGGTTCCCTTAAGCTTTGGAGCCACCAATACAGACGATTTTAGCGATCTGAAACCGGAATGATCGGCTCGGCGTTCATTCGTTCCGGCGAGGCAGGGCTTTTTCGCATGAACAGTTTCGATCTCGCCGTCTATGCCACGCTGGCCGTTGCGGTCGGCTTGGGGTTCAGGACCGGGCTGCTGCGCAGCGCGATGACCATCCTCGCCTATCTGCTCGCCGCGCCGATCGCGGTGGCACTGATGCCGCTGATCGCACCTGAGATCGCCGGCAATCCGAACTCGCCGCTGCTGCAGAACTGGATCTGGTTCTTCGCCATCTTCGTTGTCGTCGGAATGCTGTTCGGCCATATCGGCCGCATCGCGCTGAACGACACGATCGGCGAGGCCGGCATTGGCGACCGGCTCGGCGGCGCGGCGCTCGGCGCCGCCAGGGTGGGGCTCGTCGCCACCACCTTGGTGCTGGTGTTCGACCAGATCGTGCCGACGAACCGCCAGCCGCCCTTCCTCGCCGACTCGCATCTGCGGCCGCTGTTCTCGACCGTGGGCCAGATGGGCTTCAAGTCGCTGCCGCCGGAGGCCGCCGCCGCGATCGACCGCCTCAAGCAGGAGCGGCGGATCTGATCTGGCGCATTTGCATCGCTGGCCGCGAGGCGCATGCATTTTGGTGCGAACCCGTCCCTTATCAGCGGCGCCGCATTTGGCTAGAGTGCGACCCGTCCAAAACCTGCCTGACATTTACGGGAGTGAAACAGTGGATCTTGGGATCAAAGGTCGCCGCGCCATCGTCTGTGCATCCAGCAAGGGCTTGGGGCGCGCCTGCGCCGTCTCGCTGGCCGAGGCGGGCGTTCACGTCACGCTGACCGCGCGCGGTGCTGATGCGCTGAAGAAAACGGCCGATGAAATCCGCAAGGCCTATCCCGACGTGACGGTCACCGAGATCGTCGGCGACATCACGACGCCGGCGGGCCGCGAGGCGGTGCTGAAGGCCTGCCCCGAGCCCGACATCCTGATCAACAATGCCGGCGGCCCGCCGCCCGGCGATTTCCGCAACTGGACCCGCGACGACTGGATCAAGGCGATCGACGCCAACATGCTGACCCCGATCGAGCTGATCAAGGCGACGGTCGACGGCATGATGGCGCGCAAGTTCGGCCGCATCGTCAACATCACCTCGGCCGCGGTGAAGGCGCCGATCGACATCCTCGGCCTTTCCAACGGCGCCCGCGCCGGTCTCACCGGCTTCATCGCCGGCCTGTCGCGCAAGACCGTCATCAACAACGTCACGATCAATGGCCTGTTGCCGGGCCCGTTCGAGACCGATCGTCTGACCAGCACCGCGAAGGGCGAAGCCGACAAGCGTGGCGTCACGCCGCAGCAGATCCTGGCCGAGCGCGCCAAGCTCAACCCCGCGGGGCGCTTCGGCCAGCCCGACGAGTTCGGCTATGCCTGCGCCTTCCTGTGCGGCGCCAAAGCCGGCTTCATCACCGGACAGAACATTCTGCTGGATGGTGGTGCCTTCCCGGGCACGCTGTAACTGGTCCTCTCCCTCTCCCCGTTCTTACGGGGAGAGGGTTGGGGTGAGGGGCTGCTTCGGCAAACACGGTGAGAGCTGGACTCGCGGAGAGTCCCCCTCACCCGGCGCTTCGCGCCGACCTCTCCCCGCAAGCGGGGCGAGGTAAGATCATCACCGCTGCTTGGTCGGCTCGTCCTCATCCTGCTGGCTCGGAGCGGAGGAATCGGCGGTGGTGCGCTCATCGGTCCAGTCGACGCCGAATTCGTCGAGCCCGTCGGCGAGCAGGTCGCCCAGCATGGGCTCGCCGAGCAGATAGTGCACCGTTTCGCGGCGCGGGCTGCGATACTCACGCCGCGCCTCCACCGCGCGGGCGCGCAGATCGTCCCATTCATCGATCGTGCCGTCGCCGCGGCCGAGCCAGGTCAGCGCGACGAGATCGAGCTGCTCGTCCTCGTTCAAGGCGATCATGAAGCTGCCGAGCTCTTGCACGACCGGATCGGAGCCATCGTCGTCGAGGACATCCATCATATCGTCGTCGGCCGCGTTCGAGCCGGAGTCGGGATCAGAAGCCCCCTCCTTGACGTCGAATTCACGCGCCTTTTCGATGATGAAGGCGACCTTCTCCGCGGAAATCGCAAGCTCTGGCATGGCGTCCTCTTCGGCTAACATCCAGTTCCCCGCGATAACGCCACATCGCCTCAGATGATCCATTGCGCGCGATGGCAGAAAATGTGCATGTTCCAGCGCAAGAGCAAGAATACGGGGGAGGCGCCGGATGCAGTGGAAGGTGGGTAAGGTCAGGATCACGAAATTCGTCGAAATGGAGACGGTCGGCTCGACCCGCTTCATCCTGCCGGCCGCAACCAATGACGAGATCCGGAAGCTGTCCTGGCTGGTCCCGCATTTCGCCACAGACGAAGGCCGGCTGAAAATGTCGGTCCATTCGCTGGTGGTGGAGACGCCGACGCGGCGCATCGTGGTCGATACCGGCCTTGGCAACGACAAGCAGGGCCGTGGCGTGCCGACCTGGAACAACCGCAGCTCGCCGTTCCTGGAGACGATGATTGCGGCCGGCTTTCCGCCCGAGAGCATCGACACCGTGCTGTGCACGCATCTCCACGTCGACCATGTCGGCTGGAATACGAGGCTGGTCGACGGCACATGGGTGCCGACCTTTCCCAAGGCGCGCTACGTTTTCGGCAGGACCGAATATGAATATTGGCGCGACCATTCGACCGAGCCGGACAAGGCGGCGGTGCTCAATGATTCCGTGCAGCCGATCGTCGATGCCGGCAGGGCCGATCTGATCGCGAGCGACCACAGGCTCTGCGAGGAGATCAGCATGATCCCGACCCCGGGCCACAGCCCCGGCCATATGAGCGTCCTGATCCAGTCCGACGGCGAGCAGGGCCTGCTCACCGGCGACGTCGCCCACCACCCCTGCCAGATGGCGCATCTCGACTGGTCCTCCACCGCCGATTCCGACCAGGCGCAATCCGCTACGACCAGGGCGGCGCTGTTCGGTCGCTTCGCCGACACGCCGACGCTGGTGATCGGCGGGCACTTTTCGGCCGGGCACATCGAGCGCGACGGCGACGCGTTCAGGTTTATGGCGCTGGGGTGATCTTACGTTTTGAGCGGTTGAATTTCCCGCCGCCCTGTTCCAAGAAGCTATTCAACCGATCGGTCCAATCTCCAGGGAGAAACGAGATGAAGCTTGTTCGTTATGGCGAGAAGGGGGCGGAAAAGCCCGGCCTGATCGACAGATCCGGCCAGTTGCGCGACCTGTCGGCGCATGTGAAGGACCTAACCGGCGAGGCCTATTCGCCTGAATCCCTGAAGAAGCTGGCGGCGCTCGACCCCGCCTCGCTGCCCGCCGTCTCCGGCAAGCCGCGGTTCGGCGCCCCCGTCACCGGCATCTCGAAATTCGTGGCGATCGGCCTCAACTATTCCGACCATGCCAAGGAGACCGGCGCCGAGATCCCGAGCGAGCCGATCATCTTCATGAAGGCCAACACCTCGCTGTCGGGCCCGAACGATCCGGTCGAGAAGCCGCGCGGCTCGACCAAGCTCGACTGGGAGGTCGAGATCGCCGCCATCATCGGCACCCGCGCCAAATACGTCTCGGAAGCCGACGCGCTGAACCACGTTGCCGGCTATTGCGTCTGCAACGACGTCTCCGAGCGCGCCTTCCAGATCGAGCGCCTGGGCCAGTGGACCAAGGGCAAGTCGCACGACACGTTCGGCCCGCTCGGGCCGTGGCTCGCCACCAAGGACGAGATCAAGGACGTGCAGAACCTGTCGATGTGGCTCGACGTCAACGGCCAGCGCCGCCAGACCGGCTCGACCAAGACCATGATCTTCTCGATGGCCAAGTGCATCTCCTATGTCTCGCAGTTCATGACGCTCCTGCCCGGCGACGTCATCACCACGGGCACCCCGCCCGGCGTCGGCCTCGGCATGAAGCCGCCGACCTTCCTCAATGTCGGCGACGTCGTCACGCTCGGCATCGAAGGCCTCGGCGAGCAGCGCCAGGAGATCGTGGCGGCGTAAGGCGCGATCGCCACACCACTCGTCGTCATGCCCGGGCTTGTCCCGGGCATCCACGTCTCGCAGTCTGACCGCGTGGAAACGCGTGGATGGCCGGGTCAAGCCCGGCCATGACGGAGGAGACACCGTTCGCACAAGATCGAACTCAGGGAATGGTCCCCATGAAGCTCACCTTCTCTCCCGCCTCGCCATTTGCCCGCAAGGTGCGCATCGCCGCGATCGAGCTCGGGCTGATCGACAAGATCGAGCTCGTGCCCGCGAGCGTCGCGCCGGGCACGGCCAACGAGGACTATTCGAAGATCACGCCGCTGAAGAAGCTGCCGGTGCTGATCACCAACGACGGCGACGTCATTTTGGACTCCTACGTCATCGTCGAATATCTCAACGAGATCGCCGGCGGCAGCCTGATCCCGGATTACGGCCCGCGGCGCTGGAAGGCCAAGACCAATCACTCGCTGATCAACGGCATGCTCGATTCCATGCTGCTGTGCCGCTACGAGAAGATGGTGCGGCCGCAGGGCCTGCAATGGCAGGCCTGGTCGGACGACCACTGGAACAGGGCCTGGACCGGCATGGCGCGCTTCGAGAACATGCCTGACGTGCTGAACGGCCCGTTCGACATCTCGCAGATCGGCCTCGTTTGCGTGCTCGGCTATGCCGACTTCCGCTTCGCCGATTGCGGCTGGCGCAAGGCCTTTCCCAAGCTCGACGCCTTCCACCAGAAGATGCTGGAGCGGCCCTCGGTCAAGATCTCGGTGCCGCCGGCGGCGTAACCCGCAAGGAGTGTCCATGAGCCTGAAGTTCTCGGCCGGCGATCTCACCATCCATCGCGTCATCGAGCAGGAAACCTCGTTCGTCCCGGCGCTGGAGATGCTGCCGGGACTGACGCCGGACGTGCTGGCCGAGAACCGCGCCTGGATGCGCGAGGCGAAGGCGCTGGACGAAGAGGACGTGCTGCTGCTGTGCTTCCAGTCCTACGTGGTGAAGACGCCGCACCACACCATCCTGGTCGACAGCTGCATCGGCAACGACAAGCCGCGGCCGCGGCCGAAATGGAACATGAAGACCGACCACACCTATTTGCGCGGCCTCGGCGCCGCGGGATTTTCGGTCGACGACATCGACTTCGTGATGTGCACGCATCTGCATGTCGACCATGTCGGCTGGAATACGCGGCTTGAGAACGGCCGCTGGGTGCCGACCTTCCCCAAGGCGCGCTATGTGTTCGCCAAGCAGGAATTCGATCACTGGTCCGCGCAGAACGCGAAGACGGAGGTCCCGCCCTTCGTCGACAGCGTGTTGCCGGTGGTCGAGGCTGGCAGGCACGAGCTTGTCGGCAACGACCACGCGATCGGCGACCACGTCCGCATCCTGCCGACACCGGGTCACACGCCGGGCCATATCGCGATCACGATGGGGCGCGGCAAGGACGATGCGGTGTTCTCGGGCGATCTCATCCACTCGCCGCTGCAGACGCTCTATCCGGAGCTGTCGATCAAGTTCGACGTCGATCCGGCCGCAGCCGCGAAAACGCGCCGCAGCTTCCTGGAACGTTATTGCGACACCGACACGCTGTGCTGCACTGCGCATTTTCCCTCGCCGTCGGTCGGGAAGATCAGGCGCAAGGGCAGCGCGTTCGAATGTATCGCGGTGTGATTCAGCCGAGCTCGCGCGGCGAACTCCCATCCTCCCCTGGAGGGGGAGGATCGGTTCGCATGCAGCGAAGCGGAATGCGAACCGAGGTGGGGTGAAGGTCTCTCCACGTTCAACACTGCCCGAGTTGAGAGATCACCCCACCCCGCTCGCGCTTCGCGCGATCGACCCTCCCCCTCCCGGGGAGGGTAAGGAGGAAACAACATGACCGCACTCCCCGACATTCCCCTCCCCGCCGGCATCCGCTCGCGTTACGTCGATGGCATCAACGGCTTGCGGATGCATGTGCTGGAGGCCGGTTTCGAGACCAAGGGACGGCCCTGTATCCTCTTGCTGCACGGCTTTCCCGAGCTCGCCTTCTCCTGGCGCAAGGTGATGCCGGCGCTTGCCGCAGCCGGCTACCACGTGATCGCGCCGGACCAGCGCGGCTATGGGCGCACCACGGGATGGAGCGCGGACTATGATGGCCCTCTCGCGCCGTTCTCGCTCTTGAATCTAGTACGCGATGCGCTCGGGCTGGTGTCGGCGTTCGGCTACAGGCAGGTCGATGTGGTCGGGCACGACTTCGGCAGCCCGGTCGCAGCCTGGTGCGCCTTGATCCGGCCCGACGTGTTTCGTTCGGTGACGATGATGAGCGCGCCGTTCGGCGGTCCGCCGCCGCTGCCGTTCGGCACTGTCGACAATCCGGCGAAGCCGGCGGTGGGAGACCCCGTGCATCGTGAGCTCGCCGCCCTGCCGCGGCCGCGCAAGCACTATCAATGGTACTATTCGACACGCGAAGCCAATGCCGACATGCAGCAGGCCCCGCAGGGCGTGCATGATTTCCTGCGTGCCTATTATCATCACAAGAGCGCGGACTGGATCGACAACAAGCCCTCTCCGCTGCAAGCATGGTCGGCGCAGGAGCTGGCGAAGCTGCCGACCTATTACGTCATGGACTTGCATGAGACCATGGCCGAGACGGTCGCGAAGGAGATGCCCTCGCCGGCCGCGATCGCCGCCAACCAATGGCTGCCGGACAGCGACCTTGCCTATTACAGCGCCGAATACAGCCGCACCGGATTTCAGGGCGGGCTGCAATGGTACCGCTACGGCACGTCGGGCATGCTCAACAACGAGATGCAATTGTTTGCCGGCCGCAGCATCGACGTGCCCTCCTGCTTCATTTCAGGCAAGCAGGATTGGGGCACTTATCAGCGACACGGCGTATTCGAGGCGATGCAGCGCAGCGCGTGCACGAAGATGCTCGGCTGCCATCTCGTCGATGGCGCCGGCCATTGGGTCCAGCAGGAACAGCCGGCCGCGGTGAGCCGGTTGCTGCTCGCGTTCCTCGCCAGGGCAGGCATGGCCTGAATTGACGGGGAACCACAATCTCCATCAAACAGCCGTTGCGAGATTCAGCCAGACTGCGATCATCCTCCAACAACCAGAGCGGGAGAAGAGCCGTGGCCGGATCGGAATGGAGTTTCAAGGGTGCGGTCGAATTGGCGGCCGCGTTGCGTGCGAAGAAGGTCTCGGCGGTCGAGCTCACGCAGGAGGCGATCGCGCGCATCGAACGGCACGACGGCAGGATCAACGCGGTGTGCGTGCGCGACTTCGATCGCGCGCTCGCTGCGGCGCGCGAAGCGGATGCGGCGCTGGCGCGCGGCGAGCGCAAGCCGCTGCTCGGCCTGCCCACGACGATCAAGGAATCGTTCAACATCGCCGGCCTGCCGACGACCTGGGGATTCGTGCCGCAGAAGGATTTCAAGCCCGTCGAAGACGCCCTGGCGGTGGCCCGCATCAGGCAGGCTGGCGGCGTGATCCTCGGCAAGACCAACGTGCCGATCGGCCTCGGCGACTGGCAGAGCTACAACGACATTTACGGCACCACCAACAATCCCTACGATCTCGGCCGCACGCCGGGCGGTTCGTCCGGAGGATCGGCGGCAGCCCTCGCCGCCGGCTATTGCGCGCTCGCCACCGGCTCGGACATCGGCGGCTCCCTGCGTGTGCCGGCATTTCATTGCGGCGTGTTCGCGCACAAGCCGACCCTCAATCTCTGCGCGGCGCGCGGCGAGACCCCGCCGCCGTTTCCGGCCATTCCGCGCGAGGGGGACCTCGCCGTCATCGGGCCGATGGCGCGCAATGCGGCGGATCTGTCCTTGCTGCTCGACGTCATGGCGGGGCCCGATCCGCTCGATTCCGGCATCGCCTACAAGCTCGATTTGCCGGCCGCGCGGCATCAATCGCTGCGGGATTTTCGCGTCCTGGTGATCGACAGCCATCCCCTGCTGCCGAGCGACCGGGACGTCCGCGGCGCGATCGACAAGCTCGCAACCGATCTTGCGAAGACCGGCGTCACCGTCGGACGAGAGAGCGCGCTGCTGCCGGACTTCGCGGAGACGTCCCGGCTTTACATGCGCATGCTGCTGGGCTTCCTCGGCGCGTTCCTGCCTCCCGACGAGCTGGCGGATGCGCAGGCACGGGCGAGTAATCTCTCGCCGGAGGACACCAGCCTCGGCGCGGAGCGACTGCGCGGCATCACCGCGAGCCACCGTGCCTGGGTGCTCGATGCGGGGACCCGCGCCGCCCTGCGCGCGCAATGGCGGGCGTTGTTCGGGAGCTTCGACGCGGTGATCTGCCCGATCATGCCGACGCCGGCTTTTCCGCACGATCATTCGCCGGAGCAGCGCCTGCGAACGATCAGCATCGACGGCAGGGAGTACCCCTATTCCGACCAGCTCGCTTGGCCGGGCATCGCAACGCTTCCCGGCCTGCCGGCGACGGCCGTTCCGATCGGCCTGTCGAAAGACGGCCTGCCCGTCGGCGCTCAGATCGTCGGTCCCTTCCTCGAAGACAGGACGCCGCTCAAGCTCGCCGAGCTGATCGAGCGGGAGTTCGGCGGCTTCGTGCCTCCGAAGATGTTCGATGATTGATTCCTTCGTCATTGCGAGCGAAGCGAAGCAATCCAGACTATCTCCGCGAAGACTCCTGGATTGCTTCGTCGCATCAGCGCAAAATTGCTTCGCAATTTTGTCGCGAGCTCCTCGCAATGACGGAGCGAAAACAGCGATTCTGGAATCAACTGTCGAACACGATCACACTGCGCAGCGTCTTGCCCGCTTTCATGTTGGCAAAGCCCTCGTTGATCTCGGAGAGCTTCAGCTTGGCCGAGATCCAGTCCTCCAGATGCAGCCGGCCGCGCAGGTAGAAATCGACCAGGCGCGGCATGTCCACCCGAAAATGGTTCGAGCCCATCGAGGAGCCCTGGATCTTGCGCTCGCGCAGGAAGTCGAAGCCGTGCAGCTCGATCTTCTGGCCGAACGGGATCATGCCGACGATGGTGGCGGTGCCGCCGGAGGCGAGCATCGCAAAAGCCTGCTCGGCGGTCTCCTTGCGGCCGAGCACCTCGAAGGAATGATGCACGCCGCCATTGGTGAGGTCGCGGACCTGCTTCACGACATCGCCGTCGCCCGGATTGATGATGTCCGTCGCGCCCAGCTTGGTCGCGAGCTGGAGTTTTGCGGGATTGGTGTCGATGGCGATGATGCGGCCGGCGCCGGCGATCTGCGCGCCGTTGATCGCGGCCATGCCGACGCCGCCGCAGCCGATCACGGCCACGGTCTCGCCCGCGGTCACCTTCGCCGTGTTCACCACCGCGCCATAGCCGGTAATGACGCCGCAGCCGATCAGCGCGGCGAGATCGAGCGGCATGTCCTTGCGGATCTTCACGATGGCGTTTTCGTGCACCAGCATCTGCTCGGCAAAGGAGGAGAGATTGAGGAATTGGTGCAGCTTCTCCGACTTCGACCATTGCATGCGGTTGGAGACGCCCGGCAGCATCTTCACCGTCGCGTCGGTGCAGAGCACGGTGCGGCCGGTGGTGCAATTGTCGCAGGTGCCGCAGAAGACGGACAGACACGTCACGACGTGGTCGCCCGGCTTGACGTAGGTGACGTCGGAGCCGACCTGCTCGACCACGCCGGCGGATTCGTGCCCGAGGACCGCAGGCAGCGGATGCGGATAGAGCCCTTCCATGAAATGCAGATCGGAGTGGCAGAGCCCGGCAACCGCGGTGCGGATCAGCACCTCGCGCGGGCCGGGCTTCGGCAGGCTGATGTCCTCGATGACAAGCGGCTGGTTGACTTCATAGAGGACGGCGGCCTTCATCGAACACTCCCTGTCGCGTTTTTTGTTTGATCGCAGTCGCGCAGCCTACGCCGCCAGAACCAGTTCGCCAACCTCGCTCATGCCGGCGGCGCGATCACCGAGCAGCAGCTCGGCGATCTTCGCCTGAGCTGCATTTTCCGTCAGCCGGAACGGATCGCTCGGCGTTACGCGATGGTCGATCACGAGGCGCGACAGCAGCAGCCGGCGCGCATCGCCGCGCATCTCGTGGATGCGATGCGCCTCCCAGGCGAGCGCGACGGAGCTCGCGACGTGATAGAGCAGGCTGGTGGCGCGCCGCGCATCGGCCTCGTTCTCGGACTTGCCCGCGACTTCGCGTGCGAAGCCGACGGCGCGGTCGGTGAGGCCGCGCAGATGATCGCGCCAGGCCTGCGGCACCGAGCCGCTGTCGCCGAGCCGGGCGTGCAGATCGGCCGCGAGCGCGGATTCCGCGCCGTGGCGGCCGACCGCGCGGCGGAGCGCATCGATCGCGACAATGTTGCCGGTGCCTTCCCAGACCGAGCCGAGATGCGCATCGCGCAGCAGGCGGGGGGTGGCGAATTCCTCGATATAGCCGATGCCGCCGCGCATCTCGAGCGCATCGCCGCAGACCTTGCGCGCATCGCGCGTGGCGCGGAATTTCAGCGTCGGGGTGAGAATGCGCAGCAGCGCCGCGGCGTCCTGGCTGCCGGCCTCGGCACGGTCGAGGGCATCAGCCGTGAGGAAGCTCATCGACAGACCCTGCTCCACCGGCAGCATGATCTTCAGCATCTGCCGCCGTCCCAGCGGCAGATCGATGATGCGCTGGCCGAACACCACGCGGCTCTTCGCCACCGTCATCGCGTCATGATAGGCGCGGCGCATTAGCGCAGTGGACTTGACGCCGTTGGAGAGCCGTGAGGAGTTCACCATCTCGGCCATCTGCACGAACCCACGGTCGAGCTTGCCGACGGCGTAGGCGATCGCGCCTTCGAGCTTGATCTCGCCCGAGGCCATCGAGCGCGTGCCGAGCTTGTCCTTGAGGCGCACGATCCGGTAATGGTTCTGCGTGCCGTCGTCGAGGAAGCGCGGCATCAGGAACAGGCCGACGCCGCGCGTGCCGGGGCCGGCGCCTTCGGGGCGTGCCAGCAGCATCACGACTTTCGCATCGGCATTCGAGCAGAACCATTTCTCGCCAGTGAGGCGCCAATGGTCGCCCTCCTGCACCGCGCGCGTCGTCAGCGTGCCGACATCGGAGCCGCCTTCCTTCTCTGTCATGAACTGGCCGCCCTGGGTCAGCTTGCTCATGTCGGTCGAGGTCAGGCCGTCCAGATACTTCGCCTTCAGCGCCTCGCTGCCGAAATTCGCCAGGAGCTTGGCGCAGCCGTCGGTGACGTTGATCGGGCAGCCCATGCCGAATTCGGTCTGGTTGAACAGGAAGGTGAAGGCGTGCTTGGCGACAACGGGGTATTTGTCCGGCCAGCCCATGATGCCCTTGGCGTTCGACAGCGCGTGGATGCCGAACTGGCCGAACGCGGCGTTCTCCAGCTCGCGATAGGCCGGGTGATATTCGATCCACTGCACGTCGCGGCCGAACTTGTCGCGCTGGTGCAGGATGGGCGTGTGGCGGTCGGCGAGCCGCGCGCATTCGTCGAGACGGCCGCCGGCGAGCTCACCGAGGCGGTCGAGATGCGGCTCGATGTGACGGAACAGATTCTCGGGCAGATGAATGCGCAAGAGGTCCGTGAGCGCGGGATCGGCGCGGTAGAAATTCATGCCGGACGTATCGGGCGCCAGCAGGCCGGAGGGTGCGGCCGCGACATCTTCTGGCTGCGCTGTGACCGGTCCGGGCATGATCGTCCTCTTCGTTTCCGTCCGACGGCAATTCTTTGCGCTTGCCGCTTTGGATGATGTCGATCATGCTCCAGTCGCGGACAGCGATAAAGCCGCAAAATGTCAGGGCGGCATGATCGCCGCGAGGGAGCAATTCGCCCTGCGGAATTGTGATCGCCCGGCTGGTTGTCCGCACGGACCATGCATAGATCAACGGCTCCCTTCTTCCGAGAGATCACGCCATGGAACACCCGAAATACAGGATCGCCCTCATCGTCGGTGCCGGCGAAGGCCTCAGCGCATCGCTGGCGCGCCTGCTGGCGGCGCAGGGCATCCGCGTCGCGCTCGCCGCACGCAAGATCGAGAAGCTTGGCGCGCTCTGCACCGAGACCGGAGCCAGGGCCTATGCCTGCAACGCGACCGAGCCGGACGAGGTAGAGCGGCTGTTCGGCCTCGTCGAGCGCGAGATCGGCACGCCCGACCTCGTCGTCTACAACGCCTCCGGCCGCACGCGCGGGCCGTTCGTCGATCTCGTGCCCGCCGACGTCGCGCAGGCGATTGCGGTCAGCGCCTATGGCGGCTTCCTGGTGGCGCAGCAGGCCGCCAAGCGCATGCTGCCGAACCAGCACGGCGCGATCCTGTTCACCGGCGCCTCCGCCAGCGTCAAGGGCTATGCGCAGTCCGCTCCGTTCGCCATGGGCAAGTTCGCGCTGCGCGGACTTGCGCAGAGCATGGCGCGCGAACTCTCGCCGCAGGGCATCCATGTCGCGCATTTCGTCATCGACGGCGGCATCAGGAGCGCCGCGCGGACGGATCCGGCGGACAAGCCGGATTCGATGCTCGATCCCGATGCGATCGCGCTGAGCTATTGGAACGTGCTGCAGCAGCCGCGCAGCGCCTGGAGCTGGGAGCTCGAGCTGCGGCCCTGGGTGGAGCGGTTTTGAAGGCACACTGCCGTAGGGTGGGCAAAGGCGCCTAGCGCCGTGCCCGCCACCCCAGACACGAAAAGGAAATGGTGGGCACGCTCCGCTTTGCCCACCCTACGAGAGCCCGGAGGAACAATGAACAGCGAAACCACCATCGACACCGGCACCAATGAGCTCCTCTGCACGATCCGCGACCGCGTCGCCGTCATCACGCTGAACCGGCCCGAGGCGCGCAACTCGCTGTCGGACGCGCTGACGCCGGCGCTGCGCACGATGATCCGGAGCTGCGGCGAGAATCCCGATGTCGGCGCGCTGCTGCTGACCGGCGCTGGCGAAGCCTTCTGCGCCGGCGGCAACGTCAAGGGCATGGGCGCGCATCGCGACAAGGCCAAGCTCGACATGTCCTTTGACGACAAGGTCGCCGACCTGCAGGAGCGGCAGCGGCTGCTCACCGGCGCGCTGGTGTCGGTGCGCAAGCCGACGATTGCCGCGCTCCCCGGCCCTGCGGTCGGCGCCGGGCTCGCCATCGCCATGGCCTGCGACATCCGCATCGCCGCGCAATCCGCCTTCGTCGCCACCGGCTATGCCCGCATCGCGCTCTCAGGCGATTATGGCATCGCCTGGCTGCTGACGCGCCTCGTCGGCACCGCGCGGGCGCGCGAATTGATGTTCACCGGCGACCGCGTCGATGCCGCGCGCGCCGAAGCGATCGGCCTCGTCAACCGCGTCGTGCCCGACGACAAGCTGCAAGCCGAGGCGTTCGCGCTGGCCAAATCGCTTGCCGAAGGCCCGCGCCTCGCGCTGCGCTACATGAAGGACAATCTCGACGAGGCCCTGCTGTTCGATTTCGAAACCGCGCGCGACCACGAAGCCGAGCGGCTGGTCCGCCTCACCACGACCGCCGACCACAAGGAGGCGGTGCAGGCCTTCATCGACAAGCGCAAGGCGGTGTTTACGGGGAAGTAAGCGGCGCAAAAAAATGCCCGGCTCTGGATAACCAGGCCGGGCTGCAGTCATGTCAGGCCGAGGCTGAGGGGCTGTCGGCCTGACGGGAAAGGGCGGCGAGGCGCCAGCTCGCACAGGGGATGTCTTGCGGCGCGAGGTTGATCTCCTTGTCGAAGCGCACCAGCTTCCAGTCATCAGGATGGTTGACGAACGTGAAGCCGGATTTGCGCGCGAGCGAGACCATGGTCTCGTTGGCGCGCAACGTGTCGCCGTAGATGTGCTCGGCTCGAAGCGCGGCCGCGCGGCATTCGAGGTTCTTCATGAGCGCGGTAGCGATGCCCTGGCCCTGCCAGCGGTCATCGACCGAGAGGCCGAATTCGAGCGTCGCGGTCTCGGCATGGAAGGCATAGCGGGCTTCGGCCACGATGGTCTCGAAGCCGTCGACCATCATGGTCGCCACGATGGTGAAGCGATCGCGCTCGCCGACCTCGAGGAAATCGTGCAACAGGCCCTTCGGCAATTCGCTGATCGCGCCGAAAAAGCGGTTGTAGCGGGAGCGGGTCGAGAGCGAACGGAAATAGTGCTGCAGCTCATCGGTGTCGCGCGGCTCGACGAAGCGGACATTGAGCCGCTCGCCGTGCCTTGTGCGCAGCACGTCCGAATATTGCTTGAGGTCTTCGAGGCGAAGCGAGCTCATGACACATGCCCTGCGGAAAGGGGACCGCCGGCGCCCCTGTGCTCAGGCGGCGCCGGCCTGGCGGCCTGTCAGGCCCGCCAGAAGGGTTTCTCGGCCTCGTAGGCAATGTCGGACCAGGACAGCCCGACGTCGTGGAGGTCGCGGGCGGTCCAGTGCGTCAGCTCGCGCCGGGTCCGGTAGCGCTCGTGCCAGACATGAAGGACCTCGCCGATCTGGTAGAGGAAGCCGTGCGCATGATGATTTGTCATCGAATTGTCGGTCAATGTGGACATTTTAAGCTCCTGGAGCTAGATTGACCGCTAATATCTGCCTTCTGCTGCGCCGCGACAAACGACAATTTGTACCCTTTCGCATGAAATAACGTCATGCATCCTGCTGCCACATGACTGCCAGATTGCCCTCCCTGAACGGATTGCGGGCGTTCGAGGCCGCCGCGCGCCATCTCAGCTTCACGCTCGCGGCCAGCGAGCTGAACGTGACCCAGACCGCGATCAGCCATCAGATCCGCAGGCTGGAGGAGGAGCTCGGCATCCGCCTGTTCATCCGGCAGAACCGCGCGCTGGCGCTGACGCCGGAGGCGCGCGACTATTTGCCGGGCGTCCGCGCCGCCTTCAACGATTTGCGCCTCGCCACCGACCGTCTGCTGCGCAAGGACGACGACAAGGTGCTGACGGTGTCGACGCTGGCCTCGCTCGCGGCCAAGTGGCTGCTGCCGCGGCTGACCGATTTCCAGGAGCAGCATCCCGGCATCGACGTGCGCATCACCACCTCGACCAGCCTCGTCGATTTCCAGCGCGACAATGTCGATGCCGCGATCCGCTATGGCCGCGGCCAATGGCCCGGCCTGCGCGCCGACTGGCTGATGGCGGACGAGCTGTTTCCGGTGTGCAGCCCGTCGCTGCTGCGCGGCGACAAGCCGCTGCGCCGGCCCGAGGACCTGCGCAACCATCCGCTGCTGCACACATCAAACACCAACAGCGACGATTGGCGGCTGTGGCTGACCGCGGCGGGCCTGCCCGCCGACATCGCGCGGCATCCGGGCATCACCTTCGACATGATCTTCATGACCATCCAGGCCGCCATCGACGGCATTGGCGTCGCGATGGGACGGACCTCCTACGTGCAGGACGACATCGCCAAGGGCCGCCTCGTGGTCCCCTTCAAGATCGCGCTGCCGGCGGACGCCGGATTTTACCTGGTCGCGCCGGAAGGCCGCCGGGAGGCGCCGAAGCTGGCTGCGTTCCGGCAATGGGTGCTCGCGGCGGCGCAGAATAAAAGCTGAAATCAGCAACCTCCTCCGGAAAGGCGCTGACTGTGTCGCCCCCCCTTCACCCTCCCCTGGAGGGGGAGGGTCGCTACGCATGCAGCGAAGCGGAATGCGTAGCGGGGTGGGGTGACGGTCTCCCCACATCCAACAGTGCCCGAGTGGAGAGATCACCCCACCCCGCTCGCGCTTCGCGCGATCGACCCTCCCCCTCCAGGGGAGGGTAAAGAGGCGCGCCTACAGCTCCACCACCACGTAGTCGCTCTCGATTCTGACCGGAATCGTCTCGGCGACATACGGTCCCTTCACTACGCTGGCGCCCGGCTCGACATGGGCGGGATAGGCTTTCACGCGGAAGCGGCGGGGGTCGCAATAGGATTGGCCGGTGCGGATGTCGAACTCCCAGCCGTGCCAGGGGCAGCGGATGATCTCACCCAGCTTGGTATATTCGATCTCGCCGGGATTGCGCGACTGGGCGAGGCCGATCAACGGCCCCTCGCACAGCGCCGCACCCTGATGCGGGCAGCGGTTCATCAGGCCGAAATATTCGCCCTTGATGTTGAAGACCGCGATCGGCCGCCCGTCGATCTCCAGGAATTTTCGCGTGCCGGGCGGAAGCTCGTCGACCGGCGCGATGACGTGTCTTGCCATCAGGATCTTGCCATCAGGAAACGCCGTACAGCTTCTTCGCATTACCGAGATAGAACGCCTCGCGGTCGGCCTCGCTGACGCCGGCCGGCAGCACGCGCGACGGCTCGTCATAGTCCCAATGCGGATAATCGGTCGCGAACAGCAGCTTGTCCCAGCCGATCCATTTGATGACGTCGAACAGATCCTCGCGCCTTTCAGGATCCTCCATCGGCTGCGTCGTCCACCACACCTGCTCGCGGATATATTCCGACGGCGGCCGTTTTACATGCGGCACCTCGCTCCTGAGCCGCTGCCAGGCCTTGTCGAGCCGCCATGCCAGTGACGGCGCCCAGCCGAAGCCGGCCTCGATCATCACCATCTTCAATTTCGGGAAGCGCTCGAACACGCCCTCCAAAACCAGGCTCGCCAGCGCCGATTGCTGGCACTGCGAATGCCCGACCATCTCCTCGATGTAATAGGACGGCCAGCCCGAGGGCGTGATCGGATTGCCGCCGAAGCCGAAGGCGTGCACGCCGACAGGAAGGCCGGCCTCTTCCGCAGCTTGGTAGATCGGCCAATAGCGGCGCTGGCCGAGCGGCTCGACATTGCGGCTGAGCAAGAGCACCTGCACGAAGTTCTTGTCCCCGGCACGCTCGCGGATCTCGGCCGCAGCCGACGGCCCGTCCTCATTGCCGACGACGATGGAGGCCTTCAGCCGCTTGTCCTTAGAGGTCCATTTGTCGATCTGCCAATCGTTGATGGCCGAGCACAGCGCGGCCGAGAGCTCGTGATTGCGGATGCCCTGCCCGGTGTTGAGCGGATTGAGCACGCCCAGCTGCACGTTGTTGGGATCGAGCAGCTGCTTCTGCATGAAGGCGAGTGAGGAGCCCTGCGGGCCGCCCTCCGGCGGATAAGCATCGCGGCGCGAGGCGTTGGGCTGGGCCTTCGGATAGGGTGGGCCTTCCATCATGCCCTGATAGGCATGGACGCCGTAAACCTCGAGATGATGCTGCCAGCGTTTGGCGAGGTAGGGGTAGAGTTCGGTGTGGGTCGTGCGCGCCGGATGGATGTCGCAGTCCGCAATTGCGGTTTTGACGGTCAGTGGGGAAGCAGCTTCTTGGTTCTCGCGGAACTGGATATTCATCGCCTTGCCTCCTTTGGCAGCGGGCTCATTTCAGGCGGGGATAGGTTGCATGCGGATTGTCGATCATGATCTTGCGCACGAGATCGGGGGACAGACCTTCGGGCAGCGCGTCCTGGCCGTCGAACTGCCAGTGCGGATAGTCCGTGGAGAATAGGACCAATTCATCCGACTGCATATGATCAAACAGGCGAATTAATGTCTCGGGTTCCGGCGGCGCATCAAATGGCTGTAACGAGAAGCGGATGTTGCTGCGCACAATCTCCAGCGGCGCGCGATCGACCCACGGCGTCTCCATCCGTACCCCGCGCCAGAACTTGTGCAGGCGCCAGAGATAGGGCGCGATCCAGGACACGCCCGACTCCAGCATCACCATTTTCAGCTGCGGATATTTGGCGAACACGCCCTCGACGATCAGGCTGGTGAGCTGGGTCTGGAACGCCTGGGCCTGACCGACATAATCCTCGATGTGATAGGACCCCCAGCCCACGGCGGTCGGCGGATTGTGATAGGCGGAACCGGCGTGGATGCCGACCGCAAGTTCCAGACGTTCCGCGGCCTCGTAGATCGGCCACAGCGCGCGCTTGCCGAGCGGCGTGTCGCCCATCACCAGCATCAGCACCTGCACGAAGCGCTTGTCGTGCGCGCATCGCTCGATCTCGGCCACCGCTTTCTCGACGCTTTGCGTGGGGATAACGATGGAGCCGCGCAGCCGCGCGTCGCGATCGAGCCATTCCTTCACGAGCCAATCGTTCAGCGCGCGGCAGAAGGCCGCCTGCATGTCTTCCGAAAACACCATCTGCACGCCGTAGAGCGGATTGCAGATGGCATGCTTGAGCTGGAAGGGATCGAGCACGTGACGCTGCATGTCCGCCAGACTCTCGCCGGGCTTGCCGGTCTCGGGGCGCCAGTCCGGCCGCGCGGTGATCGGGGAGTTCTGCGGATAGGATTGCGAGACAAGGTCGACCATGCCGCGCGTCGTCACCTGATCGCGCCAGTAATCGTTCAGGTAGGGCAGCAGGCTGGTCAGATGCGGCACGGCCGGATGCACGTCGCAATCGATGCCGCCGGCGATCAGGGACGCCATCACGTCTCCCTTCTCACGTTTCCTCGCATGTCTCTTCTTGTACCCAGCATTCAAGCAGGCCTGCCCGCCGCCCGCAACTCGGCCAAGCGTCCTGTCATATGCTAGGAAGGCTGAGCTCGGTTGCGAAGGAATGGGGTTAGGACATGAAAGAGCTCGTCGGCATTGCGGAACAGGTCGCCGCCAGACTGATCGCGCGCAAACAGACCATTGCGGTCGCCGAATCCTCCGCCGGCGGCCTGATCGCGGCCAGCCTGCTCGCGGTGCCGGGCGCATCCGCCTATTTCCTCGGCGGCGCGGTGGTCTATACGCGCGATGCCAGGCGCGTCCTGATGGATATTTCGGACGAAGGAATGAAGGGCTTTCGGTCCTCGTCCGAGCCCTATGCGCAATTGCTGGCCGAGCAGATGCGAACGCGCTTCGACAGCGACTGGGGCCTGTCCGAGACCGGCGCCGCCGGCCCCACCGGCAATCGCTACGGCGACGCCGCCGGCCACAGCTGCATGGCGGTTGCAGGACCGGCCGTGGAGGTGATGACGCTGGAGACCGGAAGCGATGACCGGTTCGGCAACATGCAGGCTTTTGCGGCGACGGCGCTGAAGCTGTTGTTGAGGAAGCTCGAGGGGTGAGGCTCGTCAGCGAATTGGGATCTTCTCGCCACCAACACCACTGTCATCGCCCGGCCTCGACCGGGCGATTCAGTACTCCTAGACGGCAGTGATCGAAACTCCGAGACGGCAGTGATCGAACCGAGACGCCGCGGCGTACTGGATTCCCCGCCTTCGCTGGGAATGACGGCAGAGAGTATCGCGCCCTACCCTCCCAAATGCCGCATGAAGATCCGCACCACGTACCCCTGAAACCGAGGCGCTTCGTCGTAGAGATCGGACGCGATCCGCTCGATGGTCTCGCGCAACGACAGGAATTGCGCCTGCCGTGCGCTGCTTTCGGTGCCCTGCATGCCCGCGAGCTCGTCCATCGCGGCGTCGCTGATCTGGCACTGCACGACCTCGCCGTCGTTCAGCATGGTGAAGCGAAAGGCCAGCCTTTCCAGATCATGGCCAATGATCTTGTGGCGCATGAGCGGCATCAAGTCGTCCCGGTCGAGCCCCCGGGCCGGACAATGCTGAAAATCGCTGCGCTTGTCAGCAGCAAAGTGCGGCTTCGGTCCTACTGGAACGCCACTTCGGCAAAGCTGCGGAGCTTGCGCGAATGCAGCCGTTCCGATTCCTGCTGCTTGAGCCGCTCCAGCGCCTTCAGGCCGATCTCGAGATGCTGACCGACGCGGCGGCGGTAGAATTCGCTGGCCATGCCCGCGAGCTTGATCTCGCCATGCAGCGGCTTGTCGGAGACGCACAGCAGCGTGCCGTAGGGAACGCGGAAGCGATAGCCGTTGGCGGCGATCGCGGCCGATTCCATGTCGAGCGCGACCGCGCGCGACTGCGACAGCCGGCGGATCACCTCGGGCCCGGAAATTTCCCAATTGCGGTTGTCGACGCTCGCGACCGTGCCGGTGCGCATCAGGCGCTTGAGCTCGAAGCCTTCGAGCCCGGTGACGTCCTCGACCGCCTGCTCGAGCGCGACCTGCATCTCGGCCAGCGCCGGGATCGGCACCCACAGCGGCAGCTCGCGGTCGAGCACGTGATCCTCGCGCACATAGCCGTGCGCGAGCACGTAGTCGCCGAGGCGCTGCGTGTTGCGCAGGCCCGCGCAATGGCCGAGCATCAGCCAGGCATGCGGCCGCAGCACCGCGACGTGGTCGGTGACGTTGCGCGCATTGGAAGGACCGGTGCCGATGTTGATCAACGTGATGCCGCGATAGCCTGACACGACCAGGTGGAAGGCCGGCATCTGCGGTGCGCGAGCCGGCGCGGTGCCGCTGATGGCGCCGCCGCTCTGCATGATGACGTTGCCGGGCCCGACGAAAGCATCGAGGCCGGCCTCGCCGGACTGCAGCCGCTGCTGGCACGCTTGCGCGAAGGCGTCGACATAGAACTGGTAGTTGGTGAAAATCACGAAGTTCTGGAAATATTCGGGATCGGTGCCGGTGTAGTGATAGAGCCGGCGCAGCGAGTAATCGACGCGGGCTGCACGGAACAGGGACAGCGGCTCCGGCGCGCCCGGCTGGAGCTCGAAGGTGCCGTCGGCGATCGAATCGTCCATCGTCGCGAGAACGGGCACGTCGAACGCATCGCGCAGCGAGCGTGTGACGGGCGAATTCTCGCTGGTGGTGATGGCGGCTTCGATATTGATGTCGCGCCGATAGGCGAAGTGGATCGGGATCGGCTCGGCTGACTCGCCGATCTCGACGGGCACGCCGTGGTTCTGGATCAAGAGGCCGATCTGCTCGGTGAGATAGCTGCGGAACAGATCCGGCCGCGTCACGCTGGTTTCATGCACGCCGGGTCCGGCGACGAAGCCGTAAGCAAGACGCGAATCCAGCCGCGCATGCGTCGCGGTGGTGATACGGACGAAGGGATAGTAGGCGCGAACCCGCGTCGTGATCGCTTCGCCGCCAACATAGGCCTCGAACCGGTCGCGCAGGAACTTCGTGTTGCGCTCGTAGATTTCCTCGAGGCGTGCAACGGCGAGGTCCGCGTCGGTGAAGGATTGGGTGGCGATGGAGGGAGGAGATTGCATGGTTCGACCGCCGTGTTGCTGGGGCTCGAGTCGAACTATAGCAAAGAAGGCGGTGCCGTAGGGTGGGCAAAGCGACTTGTCCGCCGTAGCTCGTAGAGCGAAGGCGGAAGCGTGCCCACCATCTCTTCGCACGAAGAATGGTGGGCACGGCGCATAGCGCCTTTGCCCACCCTACGAGACCTGACAGCCAAATCGTCATTGAAGACGACGCGCTGTCGCGCGTCACTTCTCGCGGAACGCCCGCATCAGCTGGTCGTGGAACGGCTTCATCAGATAGGACAGCATGGTGCGGTCGCCGGTCTGGACGAAGGCTTCCACCGGCATGCCGGGGATCATCTTGACGTCGCCGAGCCTGGCGATCTCTTCCGGCGGCATCGAGACGCGGATGGTGTAGTAGCTCTGGCCGGTGCGCTGGTCGGTGGTGACGTCGGGAGAGACGCGGCTGACAAGGCCGTTGAGCTCGGGCGTGGTGCGCTGGTTGAATGCGGACAGGCGCAGCAGCGTCTTCTGGCCGATCTGGAGCTTGTCGATGTCGACCGGATTGACCTTGGCCTCGACCTGGAGATCGTCGGCCTGCGGCACGATCAGCATCAGGGTATCGCCGGCGGTGACGACGCCGCCGATCGTGTGCACCGTCGATTGCAGCACCATGCCATCCTGCGGCGCGCGGATGTCGACGCGGCGGAGCTGGTCTTCGGCCGCGACCTTGCGCTCGATCAGCTCGCCGATCTTGTCGTTGGTCTCGCGCAGGTCCTTGGAGACCTCGCTGACCACGTCCTTGTCGATCTGGATGATCTGGAGCTCGGTCTCGGTGATCTTGCCCTTGGCCTGGGCGCGCGCGGCGACGTACTGCGCGCGCTCGCCGTTGAGACGGGCGGAGTCGCGCTCGAGCTGGGTCAGGCGCGAGATTTGCACCAGACGCTTCTCGTAGAGCTCGCGCACGCCGGTGAGCTCGTTCAGCACCAGCGCGATCTCCTGGTCCTTGGCCTTTTCCTGGGCGCTGAGACCGGCGATCTCCTCGTTGAGCTGCGTGATGCGCTCGCGCAGCTGCGCCTTCTGCCCGGTGCGGCCGTGGACGCGGACCTCGAACAGCTTGGTTTCAGCCGCGAGCAGCGCCTTGACGTCGGGATCGCCCGCCCGCTCGATGAGACTTTGCGGGAACTCGATTCGGTCGAGACCGCGCTGCTCGGCCTGCAATCGCGCCGCACGCACCTGTGCCGCATCGAGATTCTTGGTGACGATGGCAAGATTGGCCTTGGTGACGGTGTCGTCGAGCCGGACGACGATGTCGCCGGACCTGACCAGGTCGCCGTCGCGGGCGCGCACCTCGCCGACCACGCCGCCGGTCGGATGCTGCACCTTCTTGACGTTGGATTCGACCACGATCTGGCCCGGCGCGATCAGCGCGCCCGAGATCAGGACGGTCGAGGCCCAGCCGCCGAGACCGACGACCAGGACCATCACGATGGCGAGGCCGAGCATCAGGTGGAACCTGATGGAGTCGCGTACGGTCTTCGCGGCCGCCTTGGGGCCGCCGATCGCCATCGTGCTCATGGCTTCGTGCTCATGGTTTGGCCACTCCGCCTTCGCTGACGATCTTGATCGGCGCCGGCGGCGTGACGCGCGGCTGCAGCACCTGGGCGAGCACCTGCTCCTTGGGGCCGAAGGCCTGCATGCGGCCGTCGCGCAGCACCAGGATCTGGTCGACCGCCTCGACGCCGATCGGGCGGTGCGCCACCACGACGACAATGGCACCGCGCTCGCGTGCCGAGCGGACGGCGCGGGTCAGCGCCTCGTCGCCTTCGGTGTCGAGATTGGAATTGGGCTCGTCGAGCACGATCAGGAAGGGGTTGCCGTAGAGCGCGCGCGCCAGCGCCACGCGCTGGGCCTGGCCCGCGGAGAGCGCGGCGCCCTGCTCGCCCACTTGCGTGTTGTAGCCCTCGCGCATCTTGATGATCATCTCGTGCACGCCGGCCTCCTTGGCCGCGGCGATGATCGCCTCGGAGGTGGCGTCGGGATCGAACCGGCTGATGTTCTGCGCGATGGTGCCGCCGAACAATTCGACGTCCTGCGGCAGATAGCCGATATGGCGGCCGAGCGCGTCGCTCGTCCATTGATCGAGTGCCGCGCCGTCGAGCCGCACCTTGCCGCGCACCGGCTGCCAGACCCCGACCAGCGCGCGGATCAGCGACGACTTGCCGGAGCCGCTGGGGCCGATGACGCCGAGGCCGTTGCCGGCGGCCAGCGCGAAGGTGACATCCTGCACCACGAGCCGCTGATCGCCGGGCGGCACCATGGCGACGCCTTCGACCGAGAGCCGGCTGGTCGGCGCCTGCAACTGGGTCGGCATCGCCTGCGCCGGCATCTGCTCCAGCAGGCGCGTCAGGCGCTGCCAGCTCTGGCGCGCCGCGACGAAGGATTTCCAATGCGCGATGGCAAGATCGACCGGCGCGAGCGCGCGGGCGGAGAGGATCGAGCCGGCGATGATGATGCCGGCGGTCGCCTCCTGGTGGATGACGAGATAGGCGCCGACCGCGAGCACGGCCGATTGCAGCATCATCCGCAGCACCTTTGCGACCGCGCCGAGACCGCCGGCGACGTCGCTCGCCCGCTGATTGCCGGCGAGGTATTTTTCGTTGGCCTCGCTCCAGCGCTGGTTCATCCGGCCGGCCATCCCCATCGACACCATCACTTCGGCGTTGCGGCGGCTGGTCTGGGCGAGATCGTTGCGCTGGGCGGCGAGGCCCATCGCCTCCTTCGCCGGCTGGCGGGACATGAACTCGGTGACCAGCGTCAGCCCGACCAGGATGATGGCGCCGACCAGCGCGGTGACGCCGATCAACACATGGAAGGCGAAGCATATGGCGAGATAGAGCGGCAACCAGGGCAGATCGAAGAACGCGCTCGGGCCCATGCCGCCGAGGAAGGAGCGGACATTGTCGAGATCGCGCAGCGGCTGCAGGCCCTCGTTGCGGCTGCCGACCAGCAGCGGCAGGCGCACGATGGTATCGAACACGCGCTTGTTGAGGGCCTCGTCGAGCGCGGTGCCGATCCGCCCCAGGATGCGGTTGCGGATCATGTCGAGCACGCCCTGCGCCATGTAGAGGAAGCTGGCGAGGATGATCAGGCCAACCAGGGTCGGGATGCTGCGGCTCGGCAGCACCCGGTCATAGACCTCCAGCATGAAGATCGACCCGGTCAGATAGAGCAGGTTGATCATGCAGCTCATCAGGCCGACGCCGATGAAGGCCGTGCGACAAGCGCGCAAGGCGTCACCGAGCTCTGAACGGCGGACGCCAGGGATGGCTGCCATCAGTCTGATCTCTTTCGGCTAACGGGCAAAGCCCTGATTTCAAAGGCGATTCAAGGAGTACCCGGCTCGGATTAACATCTGTTTTCGCGCCCGTCCAACGCGGCCAAATTTAATCCGAGGCCTCAGGGGCCACATCTACCCCCGACAGCCTTCAGCGCAAGCCCGGAATTCCACAGGCTTGCGGCTTTTTCTTGCAGGCTTTCAGCCGCTTCCGCGAAAAGTGCGGCCCAAGTTCCTCTTTAGCCGAGTGCAGGGGCTAGAGCCGGCCCCCGCCGCGCACCAGGCGCACCACCAGCAGCAGGATGACGGCGCCGATTGCGGAATAGACGATCTCGGAGATCAAGCCGGTGCCGAGGCGGATGCCGAGCTTTGGAAACAGCAGGCTCGCCACCAGCGCACCGCAGATGCCGATCACGATGTCGCCGATCAGACCGAACCCGGCGCCCCGCACGATCTTGCCGGCCAGCCAGCCGGCGACGAGACCGACGAACAGGATGACGAGCAGGCCTTCGTTGGAAATGTACATCAGTGAGGTCCCTCTCCGTGAACGGCGCCATGGAACGGGAACCGGAATGAACGGGGTGTGAATGCTGGAGGCTAGCTCAGCCCGGCTCAATTCATGCGAACTATGACACCACGGCGGCCGGCTCCGCCAGGACGCACCTCGCCGCCCTGCCCGGTCCGACCTCGACATTCGCGGGCAATTGCTCCAGGCAGCGCGGCTCGGTCAGCTTGCAGCGGGGAGCAAAAGAGCAATTGTGCGGCTTCTCGGCCAGCGACGGCGGCGTGCCGGGGATGGTCTCCAGCCGCTGGCCCCGCTTGGCGCCGTGGATGGTGGAGGCGAGCAGGCCCTTGGCATAGGGATGCACCGGCGAGCGGACGATGTCGCGCAAGGTCCCCTGCTCCACGATCTGGCCGGCATACATCACCGCGACGCGGTCGCAGATCTCGATGGCGACACCGATGTCGTGGGTGACAAAGATGACGGACATGCCGAACTCGCGCTGCAGCTCCCGCAGCAAGAGCAGGATCTGGATCTGCACGGTGGCATCGAGCGCCGTGGTCGGCTCGTCCGCCAGCAGGATCTTGGGACGACAGGCCAGCGCGAGCGCAATCATGGCGCGCTGGCGCATGCCGCCAGACATTTCGTGCGGATAGGCATCCAGCCGGCGCTTGGCCGAGGGAATGCGCACGACCTCGAGCATCTCCAGCGCCCTTGCGCGCCCTTCCGCAAAACTCTTGCCTTCATGCCGCACCACGCTTTCGGCGATCTGCGCGCCGATCGTGTAGACCGGATCGAGCGCAAGCGCCGGCTCCTGGAAGATCATCGAGACGGTCTGGCCGCGGAACGACGACAGCTGCTCGTCGTTCATGGCCAGCACGTCCTGTCCCATGACGTTGACCGTGCCCGAAATCTGCGTGCGCTTCTTCGGCAATAGCCGCATCAAGGCACGCAAGGTCACGCTCTTGCCCGAACCGGACTCGCCGAGCAGGCCCAGCACCTCGCTGTTGCCGAGCGAGAGGCTGAGATCGTTCACGGCATAGACCGTGCGCTCGCCGGTGAAGCGGATGTTGAGGCCTGAGATCTCGACGAGATTTGTCATGACGGCAGCTTCGGCAATCGGTCGTGATAATCGGTGGCGCGCTGGAACGCGGCGCCGATCGTCAGCAGGGTGGCTTCGTCGAAGGAGCGGCCGATCAGCTGCATGCCGACAGGAAGGCCGTTCGTGGTGAACCCCGATGGAATGGTCAGTGATGGCAGACCCAGAAAATTCACCGGGCGGGTGAACAGCGTCAGCCGCTGCACCATGGCCGGTGCGTTCGGACCGCCGCCGACGTCGCTCTCCTCGATGGTCGGTGCCGGCACCGGGGACGCCGGCGCGATCACCGCATCGACGCCTGCGGTCGCGGCATTGTGGGCCGCGAGCGCAGGCCCGCGCCAGCGCATCGCCTCGAGGTAGGTGATGGCGGGAACGGCAAGGCCGTTCTGAAGCCGCATCAAGACCTGCGGGCCGTAGTCCTGCGGACGCTCGATCAACCAGCGCTTGTGGAAGGCGGCAGCTTCCGCGGCGAGCACGAGCTGGCTGGCCGAGGACAATTGCCGCTGGTCCGGCAGCTCGACCTTGACGATGTCGGCGCCCTCGCGCTTGAGCACCGCGATGGTCTCGTCCAGCACGCGCGCGACCTCGCTGTCGAGATCGTCGACATAGAACGAGGCGGGCACGCCGATCTTGAGACCCCTCAGCGAAGCCTTGGTGGCTGCGACGTAGTCCGCGAGCGGCTCGTGGCTGCAGGTCGAATCGGCGGGATCGGGGCCGGCCATCAGCGCCAGCAATAGCGCGCAATCCTCGGCAGTGCGGGCCAGCGGGCCGACGGTGTCGAGCGATTGCGACAGCGGCATTGCGCCGGCGCGGCTGACGCGGCCGACCGTGGTCTTGAGCCCCGTGACGCCACAGAAATGCGCGGGCATGCGGATCGAGCCGCCAGTGTCCGAGCCGAGCGCCGCATAGGTCAGGCGCGCGGCAACCGCCGAGCCGGAGCCGGACGAGGACCCGCCGGTGATGTGCGCGACGTTCCAGGGATTGCGCACCGGCCCGTAATGGGCGTTGTGCCCGGTCGGGCCATAGGCGAATTCGGCGAGATGCAGCGTGCCGAGCCGGACCTGGCCGGCGTCCTTCAGCCGCTGCAAGGCCGTGGAGGTGACCGTCGGCACGAAGTCGCGCCGGATCAGCGAGCCGCAGGTCGCAACGTGACCGGCGTCGTAGTACATGTCCTTGTGCGCGAGCGGCACGCCGTGCAGCGGACCACGGACGTTGCCCTTGGCCAGCTCGGCATCGGCGGCATCCGCCGCCTTCAATGCCGCCTCCGCCTCGATCGACATGAAGGCATTGAGATGCGGCTGCCATTGCCCGATGCGCTGCAGCAGCGCGCGGGTGGCTTCGCGCGACGACACCTGCTTCGCCGTGATCGCACGCGCGATCTCGGTGAGCGTCAGCAATGCGGGTTCGCCGCTCATTTCGACACCTTCTGCGCCTGCGCGAGAACATAGCCGGCCGGCTCGAGGTCGAACGGCAGCGTACCGGCGATGGCGGCGAAGCCCTCGAACGACGGGCCGATGGCGTTGGAGATGCGGGTTGCGATCTCGTCGTCCACGGGCACGCCAGCGATTTGCGCGATCGGCTTGATCTCTTTCGGTGTCGGTCTCGTCATACGGTGTCTCCCCTGGGGGCGCGGCTGTGGCCTGAACCCGGTATCGCCGTGTAGCACGCGGCCTCGTGGCCCATCTTATCCAGCGCGGTGAGCTTTGGTGTCGCATTTGCGCAGAGCGGCTCCGCAAACGGGCAACGGGTGTGGAAGCGGCAGCCCGGCGGCGGATCGATCGGATTGGGCGGGTCGCCCGTGATCGGCGGCGTCTCGGTGCGCCTGTCAGGGTCGGAGGACGGCATCGCCGCCAGCAGCGCGCGCGTATAGGGATGCGCCGGCCGATCCCAGACCTGGTCGACCGGGCCGAGCTCAACCACCTCGCCGAGATACATCACCAGCACGCGGTCCGAGATGTAGCGGACGACGTTGAGGTCGTGGCTGATGAAGAGATAGGTGAGGCCGAATTCGCGCTTGAGATCGGCCAGCAGGTTGAGCACCTGCGCCTCGACGGATTTGTCGAGCGCCGAGACCGCCTCGTCCAGGATCACCAGCCGCGGCGACAGCGCCAGCGCGCGGGCGATGTTGACGCGCTGGCGTTGGCCGCCCGAGATCTCGTGCGGATAGCGGTTGGCGAAGTTTTCGGGGCGCAGGCCGACCTTGCCGAGCAGCTCCCGCGCCAGATTGCGAGCCGCGCCATCGGCCATGCCGTGGACCTTGGGACCGAAGGCGATCGATTCCTCGATGGTCAGGCGCGGATTGAGCGAGGCGTAGGAATCCTGGAACACCATCTGCATGCCGCGGCGCAGCTCGCGCAAGCTCAGCGTTTGGCCGACAGACATGCCGTCATAGATGATGTCGCCGTCATCGCGCGGCATCAGGTGCATCAGGAGCCGCGCGGTGGTGGACTTGCCGCAGCCGGATTCCCCGACGATGCCCACCGTCTCGCCCTTGGCGACGGAGAAGGAGACGTTGTCGACCGCGCGCACCGTGCGCTTGGCGGCGAACAGGCCGCCGCGCACCGGAAAGTGCTTGGTCAGGCCGTTGACCTGCAGCAGCGGCTGCGCGAGCCCGCCGCGGTCCTCGACCGGCTCCAGCATTTCGACGGAGGCATTCTCGCTCATGGCTCAGTTCCTGATGTCCATGGCGCTGCGCAGGCCGTCCGAAAGGAGATTGAAGCAGATCGAGACCGCGAAGATCATTGCGCCCGGCAAGGCTGCGACCCAGGGATTGACGTAGATCGCAGTACGCAGCGTGTTCAGCATCAGGCCCCATTCCGGCTCCGGCGGCTTGGTGCCGAGGCCGAGGAAGGACAGACCGGCCGCCAGGATCATCGAGACCGAGATCAGGCTGGTGGCATAGACGAAGATCGCGCCGAGCACATTGCCGAGGATATGCACGCGCATGATGGTGAAGGCGCCTGCGCCGGAGGCACGCGCGGCCTCGACGAAGTCCATGTTGCGCACGCCGGTGGTGACGCTCTCGGCGACGCGGGTGATCTGCGGCACGAACACGATGGTGAGCGCCACGATGGAGTTGAGGATGCCGGCGCCGAGCGCGCCGGAGATCGCAATCGCCAGCAGCACCGACGGGAAGGCGTAGAACACGTCCACCGTGCGCATAATCGCGGTATTGAGCTTGCCGCCGACATAGCCGGCAATGACGCCGAGCGAGGTGCCGATGCAGAAGGCCAGAATCACGGGCAGGATGCCTATGACCAGCGACAGGCGCCCGCCATAGATCAGCCGCGCCAGCATGTCGCGGCCGAGCTCGTCGGTGCCGAGCGGATAGCCTGTGGTGCCGATGTGGCGGAGCCGGCGGATCATCGAGCCCTTGTAGGGGTCTTCGAGACCGAGCCACGGCGCGAGGATCGCGGAGAGGAAGATCAGCAGCAGCACCAGCGCGCAGGCCATGCTGACCTTGTCGCGCATGATGCGACGGCCGACGGTCGCCCAATAACCGCGCGCCTTGGTGGCGGGCGCGGCCTGCAGCGCGGCATCGGCGGTGGCGGTCAACGGAAGCTCGCTCATCGGCTGGCTCCCGTTGCGTATGGGTGTGGTCGGTGCGAACCGCGGGCTCCCTTAACCTCTCCCGCTCGCGGGAGAGGTCGTCGCGAAGCGCCGGGTGAGGGTTCTCTCCTCTTGGGGGTTCTCGCAAGCGGAGACACGCTCTCCCCGGCCCTCCCCCGCAAGCGGGGGAGGGAGCGCACCGAATTCGCGGCTATGACTGGGCTCGATCTCATCCGTCAGCCCCGCTTGATGCGCGGGTCGATCGCGGCTTGGGCGATGTCGACCAGGAGATTGAGGAAGACGAAGAACAGCGCCAGGATCAGGATCGTGCCCTGCAGCAGCGGCAAGTCGCGCTGGAAGATCGCGGAGTTGAGCAGGAAGCCCGAGCCCGGCCAGGAGAACACGGTCTCGATCAAGATCGAGCCGCCGAGCATATAACCCAACTGAAGCCCCATTACCGCGAGGGCGGTGGGCGCGGCGTTCTTGATGACGTGGCGGAACACGCCGCGCTCGTGCAGGCCTTTTGCGCGCAAGGCCTCGACGAAATCCTGCGAGAGGATGTCGCCGGTGAGCGCGCGCACGGTGCGGGTGACGATGCCCATCGGGATCACCGACGTCGTGATCGCCGGTAGCACGAGATATTTGAGGTGCGCCCAATCCCAGGCCCAGGAGTTGGAGCCGCTGGGGCCGGCGCCGACCGCAGGCAGCCAGTTCAGCTGGACCGAGAAGATGATGACGAGCAGCATGCCGAGCCAGTAATGCGGCACCGAGACGCCGGCGATGGCAAAGGAGGTCGCGACCTTGTCGACCCACGTCTCGCGGAAATAGCCGGCGATCAGGCCGAGCAGGACGCCCATGGTGAAGCCGATGATGGCGGCGGCAATCGCGAGCGTGACGGTGTTGCCGACCGCGCGCATGACCTCGGCCAGCACCGGACGCCCCGTGGCGATGGAATTGCCGAGATCGCCGTGAAGGGCACGCAGCAGCCAAAGCCCGAACTGCACCGGCAGCGGCCGGTCGAAGCCATAGGCGGAACGCAGCTGCGCTGCGAGCTCCTGCGACGCGTCGGCCGGCAGCACGGCGACCAGCGGATCGCCCGGCGTGATGTGCACGAGCAGGAAACACACCAGCGCGACGCTGATGACGATCGGGACGACGTAGACAATGCGTCTGGCGGTATAGGCGAGCACGTTTGGTTACTCAGGTTAGTGCGTAGACTTCGCGGATCGTCATGGCCGGGCTTGACCCGGCCATCCACGCGCCGCTTGCGCCGTCATTCCGGGGCACCCGAAGGGTGAACCCGGAATCTCGAGATTCCGGGTTCGATGCTACGCATCGCCCCGGAATGACGGAAGAAAGACGTGGATGCCCGGGTCAAGCCCGGGCATGACGCGTCGATAGAGCGTGCTCACCTTACTGCGCGATCGACACCGGCGAGAAGTCGATGAACCAGCTCTTCGGCTGCACGACGCCTGTCACCTTCGGGCTCATGGCGCGCGGGCCGACGTCATGGGCGACGTAGAGGAAGGCGGCGTCATCGACGGAGGCTGCGTGCAATTCGGCGAGTGCGGCGTCGCGCGCGGCGGGATCGAAGGTCTGACGCGCCTTCTTCACCAACTCGTCGAATTTGGGGTTGTTGATGAAGCCCCAATTGTTCGAGACCGGCGGCGCCATGCCCGACTGCAGGAAGCGCACCAGCGCGAAGAACGGGTCCATCGCCGCGTAGGTGACGTTGGTCGCGTGCGAGCCGTTGGCGCTGGGATCCTTGGCGCCGCGGCGCCAGTTGGTGAACAGCGTATTCCATTCGATGACGTCGAGCTGCACATCGAAATAGCATTCGGCCAGTGCCTGCTGGAGGTACTCGTTCATCGGCAAGGGCTGCATCTGGCCCGAGCCGGACGCCGAGGTCTGCGTCTTCACGGTCAGCTTCTTGTTGGGACCGTAGCCGGCCTCCTGCATCAGCTTTTGCGCAGCCGCCTTGTCGTACTTGATCTGGAAGGTGGGATTGCCGCGCCAGGGATGGCCGGGCTCGAAGGTGCCGGACGCCGGCACCATCAGCCCCGCGAGCAGACCGTCCCTGAGGCCTTCGCGGTCGACGCAGAGGTTCGCGGCCTTGCGCACCCGGATGTCGTTCCAGGGCGAGCCCTCGACGCGCGAGAACTGCCACGGCCAGACGTGCGGCTGCTCGTTGGAATAGAGCTTGAAGCCGCGCTGCTTGAGCTCGGGCAGCGCGTCCGGTGCCGGCGCCTCGACCCAATCGACCTGGCCGGACAGCAGCGCCGCGGTGCGCGCGTTGGCTTCCGGCATCGGCAGCAGCACCATCTTGTCGACCTTGGGCACGCGCGCCTTGTTCCAGTAGTCCGGGTTCTTGACCAGTTCGAGCCGCTCGCGCGGGGTGAAGCTCGCCATCTTCCACGGGCCGGTGCCCGAGGCGCTCCTGGCGAAGGCGGTCCATGCGGCCTGCGATTTCGCCTTGGCGTCGGCGCCTTCGGCCTTGTCGTAGAAGGACTGCCACTTCGCAGGGCTCGCCATGAACAGATTGGTGAGGTTGATCGGCAGGAAGCTGTCGGGCTCCTTGGTGGTGAGCTCGACGGTCATGTCGTCGATCTTCTTCGCGGAGGCCAGCGTCGGCATGCGCGAGGCCGTGACGCCGACCTGGCTGGCGTCGAATTGCGGCGCATCCTGCTTCAGCACCTTCTCGACATTCCACACCACGGCGTCGGCGTTGAAGGGCGAGCCGTCATGAAAGGTGACACCGGGACGCAGCTTGAACGTCCATTTGGTCTTGTCGGCATCGTCGACCTTCCATTCGGTGGCAAGGCCGGGGATCACCACGCTCGCCTTGTCGGCAGAGGACAGGTCCCAGCTGGTCAGCGCATCGTACATGGTGAGGCCGGTGAAGCGGTTGCCCTCAAAACCCTGATCGGGCTGGCCGAGCGTGCGCGGAATATCGGCAGCGGTCATGCCGATGCGCAGCACAGTTTCGGCATCCGCCACCCGCGGCCATGCGGCCGCGCTGCCCAGCGCCAACAGCGCGATCAGCGCCGCCCGTGTCTTGTTGTTCTTGATAAGCATCGCCTCAGTCCCTTTCCGGCTTTCGATGATTAATTTTGATGCAATCGTATGCAATGGCTATGCCAAGGGAAAACTTTTTCTGCAAATTGCCCCTGCGACGACAAGTCCTTGTGATGACGCACGGGCGACATTGGCGCGCTGCCTATTCTGGCATCAAGATTGCAGGTTTGGTCCCAGATCCCCCTGGAGCTTTGGGCCATGCGCATTCGTCTATCGACCTGTCTCGCCGTGCTTGCACTGGCGGTGTCCGCAATCACGGCGCACGCCGAAACAATGGTGCGCTACGGCATCTCGATGGCGGATATTCCACTCACCACCGGCCAGCCAGATCGTGGCGCCGGCGCCTATCAGTTCACTGCGTACACGATCTACGATCCGCTGGTGGCCTGGGAGATGGACGTCGCCGACCGCCCCGGCAAGCTGGTGCCGGGCCTCGCCACCGAATGGAAGGTGGACGACGCCGACAAGACGAAGTGGCGCTTCACGCTGCGCAAGGGCGTGAAGTTTCACGACGGCAGCGATTTCAACGCCGATGCGGTAATCTGGAATCTCGACAAGGTGCTCAACGACAAGGCGCCGCAATTCGACAAGCGGCAGAGCGCGCAGGTGAAGACCCGCCTCCCCTCCGTCGCCAGCTACGCCAAGATCGACGACTTCACCGTGGAGATCACCACCAAGACGGTGGATTCCTTCTTCCCCTATCAGATGCTCTGGTTCCTGGTCTCGAGCCCGGCGCAATATGAAAAGCTGGGCAAGGACTGGGACAAGTTCGCCAGCCAGCCCTCCGGAACCGGCCCGTTCAAGCTGACGAAGCTGGTGCCGCGCGAGCTCGCCGAGCTCACCAAGAATCCGGACTATTGGAACAAGAAGCGCATTCCGAAGGTCGACAAGATCGTGCTGGTGCCGATGCCGGAAGCGCTGACGCGCACCAATGCGCTGCTCGCCGGCCAGGTCGACCTGATCGAGACGCCGGCGCCGGATGCCGTGCCGCAGCTGAAGGCGGCCGGCATGAAGCTGGTCGACAACGTCACGCCGCATGTCTGGAATTATCACCTCAGCGTGCTGCCGGGCTCGCCCTGGACCGACATCCGCCTGCGCAAGGCGCTGAACCTTGCGATCAACCGCGACGAAGTCGTCGGCCTGATGAACGGCCTCGCCAAGCCCGCCAAGGGCCAGGTCGACCCGTCGAGCCCGTGGTTCGGCAAGCCCAGCTTCGAGCTGAAATATGATCTCGCCGCCGCCAAGAAGCTGGTGGAGGAAGCGGGCTATTCCAAAGCCAAGCCGCTGAAGACCACCTTCATCATCGCGCAAGGCGGCACCGGCCAGATGCTGTCGCTGCCGATGAACGAATTCCTGCAGCAAAGCTTCAAGGAGATCGGCATCGAGATCGACTTCAAGGTGGTCGAGCTGGAGACGCTCTATACGCATTGGCGCAAGGGCGCCGCCGACGAGATGAACGCCGGCATCACCTCCAACAACATCGCCTATGTCACCTCGGATCCGCTCTACGCCATTGTCCGCTTCTTCCATTCCGGCCAGATCGCGCCGGTGGGCGTCAATTGGGGCGGCTACAAGAACCCCAAGGTCGACGCGCTGATCGACGAGGCCAAGCAGACTTTCGACAGCACCAAGCAGGACCAATTGCTGGCGCAGGCGCATGCGCTGATCGTGGACGATGCCACGCTGGTGTGGGTCGTCCACGACACCAATCCGCACGCGCTGTCACCGAAGATCAAGCAGTTCGTGCAGGCGCAGCACTGGTTCCAGGACCTGACGACGATCGGGGTGGAGTGAGCAACAGGCAAGGGTGGGCACGGCGCTTTGCGCCGTTGCCCACCCGGGATACAAGCGCGGCGCGCGATCACCGTCCCTTGGTCGGGATCTTGTTGTACGGCACGTCCTTGTCGACGCGGATGTCGCCCGGGAGGCCCAGCACGCGCTCGGCGATGATGTTCCGCAGGATCTCGTCGGTGCCGCCGGCGATGCGCATCGAGGGCGAGGACAGCAGCATCTGCTGGAATTGACCCTGCGCGGTTTCCTCGTCGTTGCCGGTGAGAACACCGGCCGCGCCCTGCAGGTCCATGGCGTAAGTCGCGATGTCCTGCAGCATCATGCCCGAGACCAGCTTGCCGATCGAGTTCTCCGGACCCGGCCGCTCGCCCTTCGACAGCGCCGAGATCGTGCGGTAGCTGGTATATTTCAGCCCGTTCGACTTGGCCGCCCAGCTCGCGAGCTTCGAGCGCACGGCGGGATCATCGATGGCGAGGCCATCCTCCAGCATCAGGTTGGAGCAAAATTCGAACATCTCGGGCACGCCGGTCGCGAGCCGCGCGCCGATCGACATGCGCTCGTTCATCAGCGTGGTCAGCGAGACGTTCCAGCCGTCGCCGACGGCGCCCAGCCGCTGGCTATCGGGGATCACCACATCGGTGAAATAGACCTCGTTGAACTCCTGCATGCCGTTGGCCTGCTTGATCGGCCTGACCTCGACGCCCGGGCTCTTCATGTCCAGGAAGAACATGGTGAGGCCCTTGTGCTTGGGCACGTTCGGATCGGTGCGCGCGATCAATAGACCGTAGTCGGAATAATGCGCGCCCGAGGTCCAGATCTTCTGACCGTTGACGACCCAATTGTCGCCCTTCTTCTCCGCGCGTGTGCGCAGGCCGGCGACATCGGAGCCGGCCGACGGCTCGGAGAACAGCTGGCACCAGATCTCCTCGCCCGAAGCCAACTTCGGCAAGTAACGGCGCTTGGCCTCCTCACTGCCGAACGCCATCACGGTCGGGCCGCACATGCCCTCGCCGATCTGGAACGGCTGCGTCAGCTTGCCGTAGACGCCCTCCTCCTGCTGCCAGATCACCTTCTCTATCGGCGTCGCACCGCGGCCGCCATACTCCTTCGGCCAGTGCAGGCAGGCCCAATTGCCTTCGAACTTCTTCTTCTGCCAGGCCTTGCCGACGTCGACGATGTCGCGATTGGCGAGGCGGATGCGGCCGAGCGAGGATTTCGACAGCTCGGCATGCAGCTCCTTCGGCGCATTGGCCTCGATCCATTTGCGCGCGGTCTCACGGAACGCGGCTTCCTGCGGGGTGTCGTCGAAATTCATGGCGGACCTCTCAATCCTCGTTCGGTGCGTAGGGTGGGCAAAGCGAAGCGTGCCCACCACTTTCCCTCGATAGAATTCGTGGGCACGGCGCGTACCGCGCCTTTGCCCACCCTACGATTCTAGCCTCTTCCCTTGGTCGGGATCTTGTTGAACGGCACGTCCTTGTCGACCCTGATATCGCCAGGCAGGCCCAGCACCCGCTCGGCGATGATGTTGCGCATGATCTCGTCGGTGCCGCCTTCGACGCGCGTGCCGGGCGCGCGCAGCAGCATCGCCTGGAAACGGCCGGCGAGCTCGCCGTCCTCGCCGCTGACGACGCCGCCCGCGCCCTGCAAGTCCAGCGCGTAGGTCGCGACGTCCTGGATCATCGAACCCGCCACCAACTTGCCGATGGAGTTCTCCGGTCCCGGCCGCTCGCCCTTCGACAGCGCCGAGATCGCGCGCATGCTGGTGTATTTCAGGCCGCTCGCCTTCACCGCCCAGTTCGCCAGCTTAGAGCGCACCGCGCGATCCTCGATCGCCGGCCCGTCGTCGAGCATCAGGCCGGAGCAGTACTCGAACAGCTCCGGGAAGCCGGTCGAGACGGCTGCGCCGATCGCGCTGCGCTCGTTCATCAGCGTGGTCAGCGACACGTTCCAGCCGTCACCGACCTCGCCGAGGCGCTGATGGTCAGGGATGCGGACATTGGTGAAATAGACCTCATTGAAATCCGAGGCACCGCTCGCCTGCTTGATCGGTCGCACCTCGACACCGGGGCTCTTCATGTCCAGGAAGAACATGGTGAGGCCCTTGTGCTTGGGCACGGTCGGATCGGTGCGGGTGAGCAGGATGCCGTAGTCGGAATAATGCGCGCCAGAGGTCCAGATCTTCTGGCCGTTGATGATCCAGTCGTCGCCGTCCTTCTCGGCGCGCGTGCGTAAGCCCGCGACATCCGAGCCGCCGGCGGGCTCGGAGAACAGCTGGCACCAGACCTTCTCGCCGGAGGCGAGCGGCGGCAGATAGGTGCGCTTATGCTCCTCGCGCGCGAACGCCATCATGGTCGGCCCGCACATGCCATGGCCGATGATGAACATGCGGGACAGCTGGCCGAACGGCCCCTCCTCCTGCTGCCAGATCACGCGCTCGATCGGCGAAGCGCCGCGGCCGCCATATTCCTTCGGCCAGTGCAGGCAGGCCCAGCCGGCATCGGCCTTTTTCTTCTGCCAGGCTTTCGCGACCTGCAGGATATCCGCGTTCTTGAGCACGGTGCGGCCGAGCGAGGATTTGCGCAGCTCCTCCTCATACTGCCTGGGCGCGTTCGCGCTGATCCAGGCGCGGGCGGTCGCGCGAAACTCGGCTTCCTGCGGGGTGTCGTCGAAGTTCATGGTCTTGCCTTCTCTTCCGTCATTCCGGGGCGATGCGAAGCATCGAACCCGGAATCCAGAGGTTACTTAGCCATGTCGAGATTCCGGGTTCGGCGCTATCGCGCCGCCCCGGAATGACGACACCATCACGCCGCGTTCTTCTTCCGCATCCGGTCGATCAACTGATCTTCCCAATAAGACAGGCTGCCCAGGCCCAGCGCCATGGCATTGGCGCGGCGGTAGTACATGTGGCAGTCGAACTCCCAGGTGAAGCCCATGCCGCCGTGAACCTGGATGTTGTTCTTGGCGCAGTGCTGGAACGCCTGCGTCGCGCTGATGCGCGCGGCGGCGGCGGCTTCCGGCAGCTCGGCCGAATTGGTCGAGAGCGCCCAGGCGCCGTAATAGCTGTTGGAGCGCGCCAGCGTCGCCGAGACGTACATGTCGGCGAGCATGTGCTTGACCGCCTGGAACGAGCCGATCTGCCGGCCGAAGGCGATGCGGTCCAGCGCATAGTCGCGGCCCATCTCCAGCGCGCGGTCGGCGCCGCCGACCTGCTCGAACGCGCACAGCACCGCGGCGCGGTCGAGCACCTCAGTGAGGATGCTCCAGCCTTCGCCCGCAGCGCCGAGCGGCTCGGCTTTGGCGTCCTTGAAGGTGATCTCGGCCTGTCCGCGGGTCGGATCGAGATTGGTGAGGTTCTTGACCTCGACGCCGCCGGCTTTGAGATCGACCAGGAACAGCGAGATGTCATTGTCGCGCCCGCTCGATCCCGTGCGCGCGGCGACCACCGCAAAATCCGCGATGGCGCCGTCGGCGACCGGCTTCTTGACGCCGTTGAGCACGCCGTTCGCGGCCGTCAGCTTGACGTTCTTCGGCGACGGGTTGCCCTTGCCCTCGAACAGCGCCAGCGTGCCGATGGCCTCGCCGGACGCAATCGCCGGCAGCCATTTCTTCTTCTGAGTGTCACTGCCGGCGATCAGCAGCGCTTCGGCGGCGAGGTACACGGTCGAGGAGAACGGCACCGGCGCGTTGGCCCGGCCCATCTCCTCCGCGATTACGCACAGCTCGAGATGGCCGGCGCCGGCGCCGCCGAACTCCTCCGGAATGGCGACGCCGAGGAAGCCCATCTCGGCGAGGCCTTTCCACAGCTCCTTGTCGTAAGGCGCCTTGCCGTCGAGCACGACTCGCACCGCCTTGGGCGAGCACTTCTCGGCGAGGAACTTGCGCGCCTGGTCGCGGAGCTGTTTTTGATCGTCGGAGAAGTCGAAGTTCATGGCGGGCTACCTTTTTCTTGCTGTCATTCCGGGGCGCGACGAAGTCGCGAGCCCGGAATCCATTTCGCCACGTGCTTGCGGCCCGATGGATTCCGGGTTCGCGCTTTGCGCGCCCCGGAACGACGAGTGGAGAGATTGTTGATTCATTTCAGCACGATCACATCTTCATCCGGCTTCTCCGCATAGAGCCGCTCGACCAGCGCCGCGCGGCGTTCCAGGCCGGCGCGCTGGTTGATGTAGCCCTTGTCGGTGAGCTCGTTGCCGTCGATCGAGGGCGGCTCGACCATCAGCATCGCGCGCGCGATGACCCGGCTGCTGGCGCCCTCGCACTCACGGTTGTGGGCTTCCAGGCCGCGCCTGAAGCAGGCGATCACCTCGGGATGCTTCACCGCATCGGCAAAACTCAGATCGGGATTGCCGACGAGCTGGCGGCAGGCGTGCAGGTTCGGCCAGGCCAAGAGGCCGATGAAGGGACGATCCTGCCCCGCGACCAGCGCGTCGTGCACGACCGGCGTGGCGGCTGCGATCGCATCGGTCCGCAGCGAGCCGACATGCACGAAGGTGCCGGTTGTGAGCTTGAAATCTTCCACCACACGGCCGGCAAAGATGATGCCTTGCACCGGATCGGAACCGTCGACGAAGATGCCGGCATCGCCGATGCAATAGAAACCTTCCTCGTCGAACATCTTCTTGGTCAGCTCAGGCTGGCCGAAATAACCGGGCGTGACGTTGACGCCGCGCAGGCGCAATTCGTACTTCGAGCCGCACGGCACCATCTTCAACTCGACACCGGGGAACGGCAGGCCGATCAGGCCGACGCGCTCGGTGTCCCAATAGGTGCCGGTCGAGGTCGGCGCGGTCTCGGTCGAGCCCCAGCCGGTGTAGAACACGATGCGCTCGCCGGTGGTCTTCACTGCGAGGGCCTGCATGCGTTCGTAGAGATCGTCCGGCAGTCGCGCGCCGCCATAGGCCATGACCGAGAGATTCTTGAAGAACGAGCGGCAGAGCGCGTCGTCCTTCTCCATGGCGGCTGCGAGCGCGGCATAGCCGGCGGGCACGTTGGCGTAATAGGTCGGCGAGATCTCGCGCAGATTTCGCAGCGTCTCCTCGAACTGGCCCGGCATCGGCCTTCCATCGTCGATATAGAGCGTGCCGCCGTCGACCAGGATCGGGTGGAACGCCGCGTTGCCGCCCATGGTGTGGTTCCAGGGCATCCAGTCCAGCATGGTCGCAACAGGCCCGTTCGGATCGCGCGGCCGCACCTGCATCATCATCGCCGCATTGGCGCACATCATCTGCTGCGTGTTGATGACGGCCTTGGGCATGCCGGTCGAGCCCGACGTGAACAGCAGCTTGCCGACGGTCTGCGGCGTGATCTTCGCGATCGAGACCTCGACATCCGCCGTGAGAGGCGTTGCGGCAAGCTCGGCGAAGCTGACGCTCTTGATGCCCTCGCAGGGGCGCGCGACGTGAACCACGGTGACGCCGCGGAGGTCGAGCGCCTTCAGCGCCTTCTCGAAGGTCGGTCCGTCCTGCACCATCAGGACGGCCGGCTTGATCAGGTCGAACAGGTACTTGAGCTTGACGTGATCGTGGCTCATCAGGGAGTAGGCCGGCGATACCGGCGCTGCCGGGACGCGCGCCTGCATTGCGGCCTGCGTCATCAGCGCATGCTCGATCGAATTGCCGGAGAGGATCGCGACAGGCCGGCCGTCCAGCTTGAGATTGAGCAGGCCTTGCGTCAGCGCGTCCACGATGCGCTTGGCTTCGCCATAGGACACCTTGCGCCATTCGCGGTTCGGACCGCCGCGCTGCGCCAGCCAGATGCGCTCGGGTGCTTCCTTCGCCCATCTCGCCAGTGACGCCGGGATGTGCTTCTCATAAGGCTGCAGCGGAATGCGCGACTTCAACACCACCGTGCCGTCGCCGCGACGCTCGACGTCGATGTCGCGCGCGAGCCACTGGACCTTGCGAAAGGCGGGCTTCGTCATCACGGCCGCCGCGCTTCCACTCATTTTGCGTCTCCCGGAATTACTGTCCTTTGCGGATCTTCATCGTTCAGCGCCTGATATAGACAGGCTTTCGCTTCTCAAGGAAGGCCCTGATGCCTTCCGAAAATTCCTCCGAGCGGCTGCACAGGACCTGGTTGCGATCCTCCATCGCGATCGCGGCTTCCAGCGAGCCGGCATCGACGCTCATGTTGAGACATTCCTTGGATAGACGCAGGCCCACGGGCGAGGCCGTCATCATCGCCTCGACATAAGGCCCGGCCGCGTCGTCGAGCTTGTCCTCATCCACGACCTCCGAGACGAGACCGACCGCGAGCGCGCGCTCCGCTCCGATGAAGCGCCCGGTAAGGATCAGCTCGGATGCGATGGAGACGCCGACGAGGCGCGGCAGAAAATAGCTGGTGCCGATGTCGCAGCCGCCGAGCCCAAGCTTGATGAAGGCGCAATTCATCCGCGCCGATCGCGTCGCGATGCGGATGTCTGAGGCCAGCGCCAGCGCAAAGCCCCCGCCGGCGGCCGCGCCCTGCACCAGCGCCAGGATCGGCTGCGGGCAGCGCCGCATCAGCATCACGATGTCGGCGATGCGCCGCTGCGAATCCAGCGACTCCGTGACGCCGGGCGGCTCCTGCTGCCCGGCCCGGCGCGCCATCGCGGCTTTGAGATCGAGGCCTGCGCAAAAATTCTTGCCGGCGCCCTTGAGCACGACGACGCGGGTGTCGCGGTTGCGTTGCAAGCCCTGGAAATAATCGTTGAGCGCTTCGATCAGCGCAGGATCGAGGGCGTTGAGGTGCTCGGGCCGATTGAGCGTCACCCGGTCGACGCCGTCGTCATGCTCGATCAGCAGCGGTTGGGACATGGGGCCTCGTGCTTGCCGCGGGTCGCGGCGCCGATTGCTGCGCCCTCTCCCCTTGTGGGAGAGGGCATGTAAATCGCTAGCCGCACACTCGCTTGGGTGAGGGTCTGCCTCCACAGATGAGATTGTGGAGACAACCCCTCATCCGGCGCTTCGCGCCACCTTCTCCCACAAGGGGAGAAGGAAGAAAGTACCTACCTTGGCGCCATCCTGATCGCGCCGTCGAGGCGGATGGTCTCGCCGTTCAGCATCGGGTTTTCGACGATGTGCACCGCGAGCATGCCGTATTCGTTGGCGTCACCGAGACGCGAGGGATGCGGCACCTGGGCGCCCAGGCTCTTGCGGGCTTCTTCGTTCAATCCCATCAGCATCGGCGTGAAGAACAGACCGGGCGCGATGGTGTTGACGCGGATCTTCTGGCTGGCGAGATCGCGCGCAGCCGGCAGCGTGAGGCCGACGACGCCACCCTTCGAGGCCGAATAGGCGATCTGCCCGATCTGGCCTTCGTAGGCGGCAACCGAGGCGGTGTTGATGATGACGCCGCGCTCTTCGCCGATGGGCTCCGCAGTGACGAGGCGTTCGGCGAACAGGCGCAGGCAGTTGAACGTGCCGATCAGGTTGACGTTGATGATGCGGGCGAACTTTTCGAGCGGATAAACGCCGTCGCGGCCGACGATGCGCTGCGAGCCGCCGATGCCGGCGCAGTTCATCAGCACGCGGGCGACGCCGTGTGCGGCTTCGGCTTTGGCGATCGCCGCCTTGATCTGCTCCTCGCTGGTGACGTCGGCGTGCAGCGCGACGCCCTTCACTTCGGCGGCGACCTTCTCAACGTTTTCCTTGCTCTGATCGATCACGCCGATCTTGGCGCCCTTGGCCGCCATGGCGCGGGCGGTCGCGGCACCAAGACCCGAACCACCGCCGGTGATGAGAACGGCTACGTCTTTCAACTGCATCGCGTGTACCTTTCCTTAGGCGTTTCTTCTCTGGACTTGTGAAGTGACGGCCGGACTATCCGGCCGCGGCTGCTTCCCCGGCTTGCGTGAGGATGCCGCCGCAGATCAGCGTTTCCATGTGTTTGATGTATTGCCGGCAGACGTCGTCGGTGACCGGGCCGACGCCGGTCGCGCGGGACATCGCGTGCCGGCCGAAGAACAGATGATCGCAGGCACCGATCAGGCTGGTGTAGAACAGCACCGGATCGGTCGGGCGGAATTCGCCGCGGCTGACGCCTTCGGCCAGCAGGCGGCGGTGGAAGTCCAACAGCGGCGCAACGAAGAACTTCGAGACTTCGTCGGCAGAGCTCGCGCTGGTTTCGTGCAAGAGATAGTGGATCAGCCGGTTCATGTAGGGGAACCGGTGATAGGCGCGGATGATGCCGGCGATGTGCAGCTTCAGCTTCCCCGTCGACGTGATCGGCTGCGCCAGCAGATATTCGAGGTTGGTCATCTCGGTCGCGGCATCCCGCGCGAGCAGCGCCAGCAACAGGCCGTCCTTGTTGCCGAAGTGATACTTGACCAGCGCGGCATTGGCGCCCGACTTCTGCGCAATGTCGGAGAGCGAGATCTCGATCGAGGAGCGTTCGATCATCAGCTCGCTCGCGGCCACCAGCAATTTCTCTGCCGTGGAATTTTTCCCGCTGGGAAGCCTGTTCGGTACGCTGGTCGCCACGGAGATCCCTGTTTGGCCGCTGGAGCGGGCGCAGATAAGCGCAAGCAGCGCCTCATCACAAGAGTTAATTGATCGATTGACTAAACGATCTCCGGCCCCTTAAATCCGTCCCCGACAACCAACCCAATCAAGAATTCAGGGAGAGACCGACATGGCCGAGGCTTACATCGTCGCCGCCGCGCGTACCGCCGGCGGGCGCAAGGGGGGCCGCCTCGCCGGCTGGCATCCGGCCGATCTCGCCGCGAAGGTGCTGGACGAGCTGGTCGACCGCACCAAGGTCGACCCGGCCCAGGTCGAGGACGTGATCATGGGCTGCGTCATGCAGGTCGGCGAGCAATCCAACAATGTCGCGCGCAACGCGATCATGGCCTCGAAGCTTCCGGAGAGTGTGCCGGGCACCTCGATTGATCGTCAGTGCGGCTCCTCGCAGCAGGCGCTGCACTTCGCCGCGCAGGCGGTGATGTCGGGTGCGATGGATGTGGTGATCGCGGCCGGCGTGGAATCGATGACGCGGGTGCCGATGGGCCTGTCGTCGCAGCTTCCGGCCAAGAACGGCTTCGGCAATTACAAGAGCCCGGGCATCGAGAAGAAGTATCCGAACATCGTGTTCAGCCAGTTCACCGGCGCGGAGATGATGGCCGAGAAATACGGCCTCTCCAAGGATGAGCTCGACCAGTATTCCTACGACAGCCATCAGCGCGCGATTGCGGCAACGCAAGCGGGTCACTTCAAGCAGGAGATCGTGCCGCTCGAGATCACGCGCGCCGACGGCAGCAAGGACACCCATACTATCGACGAGGGCATCCGCTTCGATGTCACGCTCGATGGCATCAAGGGCGTCAAGCTGATCGCCGAGAACGGCAAGCTGACCGCGGCCAGCGCCAGCCAGATCTGCGACGGCGCCTCCGGCGTCATGGTGGTCAACGAGAAGGGCCTGAAGCAGCTCGGCGTCAAGCCGCTCGCCCGCATCCATCACATGACCATGACGGGCGGCGATCCCGTGATCATGCTCGATGCTCCCTTGCACGCCACCAAGCGCGCGCTGGAGAAGGCGGGCATGAAGATCGGCGACATCGACCTGTTCGAGGTCAACGAGGCCTTCGCCTCGGTGCCGACGGCGTGGCTGAAGACCACCGGCGCCGATCCGGAGCGTCTCAACGTCAATGGCGGCGCCATCGCGCTCGGCCATCCGCTCGGCGGCTCCGGCACCAAGCTGATGACGACGCTGGTCCACGCCCTGCACCAGCGCGGCAAGCGCTACGGCCTGCAGACCATGTGCGAGGGCGGCGGCATGGCCAACGTGACGATCGTGGAGCGGCTGTAAGCCTTCTCTCGTGTCCCGGACGCGCTGCAGCGTGCAACGCTGCTGCGCAGAGCCGGGACCCATGCCTCAGAGTGGACCCCGGATCTGCAGCGCACCGCTGCGCGCTGCGCCGCGTCCGGGGAACGTCACACCTAGCCTTGTAAGCAGAGCCATGACCCACCCCTCCATCCACGCAAAGACGACGCCCGACAAGATCGCCTACCAGATGGCCGGGACCGGCAAGGCGATCACTTATCGCGAGCTCGACGAGCTCTCGAACCAGGGCGCGCATCTGTTCCGCTCGCTTGGCCTCAAGGCCGGTGACCACATCGCGCTGTTGATGGAGAACCGCCTCGCCTTCATGGAGCTGTGCTGGGCGGCACAGCGCAGCGGGCTGTATTACACCGCGATCAGCCGCTACCTGAAGCAGGACGAGATCGATTACATCGTCAAGGACTGCGGCGCCAAGGTCGTGATCACGACGCCGAAATGCGTCGATCAGATCAAGGGCCTGATCAAGGGCGCACCGGGCGAGCCGATCTTCTACATGATGGACGACCCTCTGCCCGGCTTCCGCTCGTACGACAAGGAAGCCGCCGCGCAGCCGACCACGCCGATCGCGGACGAGGTCGCCGGCTACGACATGCTGTATTCGTCCGGCACCACCGGACGGCCCAAGGGCGTCAAGAAGGCGTTCGAGGGCAAGACGATCAGCGAACCAAATCCGCTTCTGCGCGTGCTCTGCGCCGACATGTGCGGCATGAACGCCGAGAGCACCTATCTGTCGCCGGCGCCGCTCTATCACGCGGCGCCCCTGCGCTTCAACATGATGGCGATCGTGCTCGGCGGCACCTCCATCATCATGGAGCAGTTCGACGCCGAAGAGTTCCTGAAGCTGGTCGAAAAACACAAGGTGACGCAATCGCAGCTGGTGCCGACCATGTTCGTGCGCATGCTGAAGCTGCCGGACGAGGTGCGCACGAAGTACGACGTCTCCACCCTGAGGGGCGCGATCCACGCCGCCGCGCCCTGCCCGGTCGACGTCAAGGCCAAGATGATCGAATGGTGGGGGCCGATCCTGATCGAGTATTACGCCGGCTCGGAAGGCAACGGCGTCACCGTCTGCAACTCGCAGCAATGGCTGGAGCACCGCGGCAGCGTCGGCCGCGCCGTGGTGGGCAAGATCAAGATCCTCGACGAGAACGACGAGGAACTGCCGGTCGGCGAAATCGGCACCGTCTACTTCGCCGACGCGCCCGCCTTCACCTATCACAATGACCCCGAGAAGACGAAGAAGGCGTACAACGCCAGGGGATGGTCGACGCTCGGCGATGTCGGCTATCTCGACAAGGACGGCTTTCTCTATCTCACCGACCGCAAGTCCTACATGATCATTTCCGGCGGGGTGAACATCTACCCGCAGGAGACCGAGGACGTGCTCATCACCCACCCCGACGTCGCCGACGTCGCGGTGTTCGGCGTGCCGAACGAGGAGATGGGCGAAGAGGTCAAGGCGGTGGTGCAGCCGCACGCCATGAGCCGCGCCGGCAAGGCGCTCGAGGCCGATTTGATCGCTTATTGCAAGAGCCGCCTCTCCGCCATCAAATGCCCGCGCTCGATCGATTTCGAGGCCGAGCTGCCGCGCACGCCGACCGGCAAGCTGGTGAAGCGGCATTTGCGCGATCGGTATTGGCCGAAGACAGCGGCGAAGATCTGAGGCGCTCTTTCTGACCCTCCCCTGGAGGGGGAGGGTCGGCTCGCAGCGCGTCAGCGATGCGAGACGGGGTGGGGTGACGGTGCCTCCCCATCCGATACTGCCCGAGTGGAGAGATCACCCCACCCCGCTCGCGCTGCGCGCGATCGACCCTCCCCCTCCAGGGGAGGGTGGCATCCTCAATCAAACAGGCTCGGCGTGTGATTCACCAGCGCGCCTTCGATCTCGAGCATCTTCAGCTTCGTGACAACCCCACCATTGGCCGAGAAACCGCCTGGCTTGTTGCCGGCCGCCAGCACGCGATGGCACGGCACGACGATCGGGCACGGGTTGCGGCCGAGCGCCTGGCCGACGTCGCGCGACAGCTGGACGCCGCCGAGCTGCTTGGCGATGTCGCCATAGGTGACGGTCTTGCCCGGCGGAATCGCGCGGGCTATGTCGTAGACGCTGCGATTGAAATCGGGCACGCCGTCGAGGTCGAGCGGAATGTCGGCGAGGTCATCCGGCTCGCCGGCGAGCAGTTTCGTCATGCGGTCGATCGCCTGTTGCACCTCGGCGGTCGGCTCGGTCTCGACGGCGTCGGCATGACGCTGGCTGATGCGGGTGCGGATCTTCCGCTCGCCGCCCATCGGCAATTGCGTGCCGTTGATGCCGCGCGGGCCCCAGGCGATGGCACACAGGCCGATCCTGGTGTCGAACAGGGCAAAATGCTGGTCGGTCATGGCTTGGTTCCCGGCTTGCTTCCGTTGCAGGCCCCCACTTTGATGTCGTGCCAAATCTAGGCTTGGAAATAGTTGCGATCCACCCGGTTTCCGGGAATCTTGCACAGGAGTTCAAACCCATCGCGAGCCCGGAATGCAAAGCCTCCACGTCAATGGTTACGACATGACCTATCTTGACGTGGGCGAAGACAGGGGCCGTCCGCCTCTGGTCTGCGTGCATGGATCGCTCAATGACTTCCGCGTCTGGGGCTGCGTGCTGGGGCCGCTCACGCAGCGGCACCGGGTGATCGCCGTCAGCCTGCGGCACTTCTTCCCGGAAAAATGGGATGGGGTCGGTGACACCTACTCGATCGCGCAGCACACCAGCGACGTCATCGCCTTCATCGACAAGCTCGACCTCGGGCCGGTCGATTTGATGGGCCATTCCCGCGGCGGGCATATCTGCTTCCGTGTGGCGCAGCAGCGGCCCGATCTCTTGCGCCGGCTGATCCTGGCCGAACCCGGGGGCGAGCTCGATGCGAGCCTCGATCCGGATTATGTCGGCGGCCCCTCGCCGCTGCTGGCGCGCTTCACGGCCTCGGCCGAGAAGATCGCGGCCGGGGATGTCGACGGCGGCCTTGCCGTCTTCGTCGACACGCTGGAAGGCCCCGGCACCTGGCCGCGGCTGCCGGCGATGGTGAAGCAGAACCTGCGCGACAACGCCACTACCCTGATCGGCCAGGTCCGCGACAAACGCCCGCCGTTCTCCCGGGCGGATGCGGAGGCAATCAGGATGCCGACACTGTTCATCCTGGGCGCGCGGACCAAGGGCCTCTTGCCGAAAGTGCTGCATGCGCTGGCCGCGCATGTGCCCTATTCCAAGACGGCGATCATCCCGAACGCGACGCATCCGATGTTCGAGCAGGCGCCGCAGAAATTCTCCGAAGTGGTTCTGGATTTTCTGGCGAGCTGACCATGCAAAGCTTCCACGTCAACGGTTACGACATGTCCTATCTCGAGGTCGGTGAGGGCCCGCCGCTGGTCTGCGTGCACGGCACACTCGGCGACTTCCGAACCTGGTATTCGGTGCTCGGTCCGCTGTCGAAATCCCATCGCGTGATCGCGGTCAGCCTGCGGCATTTCTTTCCCGAGCATTGGGACGCCGTCGGCGACGACTACAGGATGGCGCAGCACGTCGCCGATACGATCGCCTTCATCGAGCAGGTCAGGCCTGGCCCCGTCGACCTGATGGGCCATTCGCGCGGCGGCCACATTGCCTTCCGCGTGGCGCAGGCGCGACCTGATCTGTTGCGCAAGCTGGTGCTGGCCGAGCCGGGCGGCGATCTCGACGCATCCCTGCCGGTGCCGGAAGGCACGCCCGCGCATCCGCCGCTCGCGGCCCGCACCGTGCGATCGGTCGAGATGATCCGCGCTGGCGATATCGAAGGCGCGCTGCAGCATTTCTACGAAGGCATCGAGGGCGACGGCTCCTGGCGGCGCGTGCCGGCCGCGGCCAAGCAGCAACTCCGCGACAACGCGCTCACCTTCCTCGGCCAGATCAACGAGCAGCGCCGGCCCTACACGCTCAGCGACGCGCAGGCGATCAGGACGCCGACGCTGCTGATCGGCGGCGGCGCCACCACCGGCAGCCTGTCGGTGATGTGGCGCGTGCTGGCCGCGCACATCGCGGGCGCCGAGACGGCGGTGATCGCCAACGCCGGCCACTGGATGTTCGAGCAGGCGCCGCTCGAGTTCGGCGAGGTGGCGAGCAGGTTCCTGGCGAAGTAGCTCACACCTTCCACATGCCGACGGGCATCTTGATCGTCGCGTTCAGGCGGTTCCACACGTTGATCGTCGCGATCGCGAGGATCAGGGTGGCGAGCTCTCGCTCGTCGAAGTGCTTGGCGGCTTCGTTCCAGATCGCGTCGGGCACCGGATCCTCGCGATCGGCAAGGCGCGTGGCGGCTTCGGTCAGGGCCAGCGCGGCGCGCTCGGCGTCGGTGAAGTAGGGCGCCTCGCGCCAGGCGGATACGGCGAACAGGCGCTCGTCGGTCTCGCCCAGCCTGCGGGCGACCTTCGGGTGCATGTCGACGCAGACGCTGCAGCCATTGATCTGGCTGGCGCGCAGGTGCACCAGTTCCAAGAGCTTTTCCGGCAGACCTTGCTTTGTCAGGTTGCCGAGGGACTGAAGGACGTTCATGGCCTCGGGGAGGACCCTGACGGGGTGGTTCATGCGGGCGTGCATCATGTTGCGTCTCCATCTGTCGAATTTCGAAGGTTCCGGTCACATCGGCCGGATTGGCTTCGTCATGGGCTTGACGGATCGCGACGAGGGAATGTGACCGATGACCGAAGAAAATTTTCTGACTGAGCAGTTCGAAGCGAGCAGGGACCATTTGCGTGCGGTCGCCTACCGTATGCTGGGCTCGCGCGCTGAGGTCGACGATGCCGTGCAGGAGGCCTGGCTGCGGGTCAGCCGCCACGACATGTCCGACGTCGCGAACTTGCGCGGCTGGCTGACCACGGTCGTCGCGCGCATCTGCCTCGACATGCTGCGCGCCCGGAAATCGCGTCGCGAAGATCCGATGGGTCCGCACGTACCCGAGCCGGTCGACGACAACCGCGAGCGCGAGGCGGAGATGGCCGATTCCGTCGGCGCGGCGCTGCTGGTGGTGCTGGAAACGTTGCAGCCCGCAGAGCGGCTCGCCTTCGTGCTGCACGACATGTTCGCCGTCCCGTTCGAGGAGATCGCGCCGATCGTCGGACGCTCGGTCGATGCCTCGCGGCAGCTGGCGAGCCGGGCCCGGCGCCGCGTGCAGGGCGCGCCGGTGCCCGAGACGGATCTGGCGCAGCAGCGGAGGATCGTCGATGCATTTCTTAAAGCGTCGCGCGAAGGCAATTTCGAAGGACTGCTCGCGGTGCTCGATCCCGACGTCGTCTTCCGCGCCGACCAGGCGGCGGTGCGGCTCGGCTCGCTGGCGGAGGTCCGCGGGGCGGAGGCTGTCGCGCAGCTCTACAAGGGCCGCGCCCGGACGGCGCGCACGGCGCTGGTCGATGGCGAGCTGGGTGCTGCCGTCATCCTCGGCGGACAGCTTCGCATTGCGCTGCGCGTGATGTTCAGGGGCGACCGCATTGCCGGAATCGAGGCGCTGGCCGACGCGGAGCGGATCGCATCGCTCGACGTGGAGGTGCTGGAGCATTGAGGCCTCGGAGCCAATGTCGCGAAAACAACCCCATGCACAGTAGATGGCCCAAGCAATTTCAATGACCTAGGCGGCCAGACCAAAGCGCACCGCGCCCCCCTCAGCCACCTCTTGACGCCCTCACCTCACCAAGCGTATTTTCGAATACGGAATTCCGTATTCCGATTTCCGATCTGTTGGAGCTGCCGGCGTGATCCCTCTCGACCCGCTCCCGAACCTGATCGACCAAGTCTATGCGCGGATGCTGGAGGCGATCTCCGACCGCACGCTTCGGCCCGGCCAGCGCATCCGGCAGAACGAGCTCGCCGACAGGCTCGGCGTGTCGCGCCAGCCGGTCTCGCATGCGCTGCATCTGTTGCACCGGCAGGGCCTGATCGCCGAGAGCGGCCGCCGCGGCTTTGAAGTGACACAGCTCGATCCCACGCGCATCCGCCAGCTCTACGAGGTGCGCGGCGCCATCGATGCGCTGGCGGCCCGGCTGGCCGCTCGGCGCGCGGCCAGCGACGCGGCGGGACGTGCGCGACTGGAGGCAGCGCTCGCCGCCGGGCGCCGCAGCGACCGCAACACGACTCTATCCGAGCTCATCGGGCTCGATGTCGATTTTCACCGCGCGATCTATCAGCTCGCCGGCAATCCCGTGATCGAGGAGACCATGGCGCCGCAATGGCCGCACATGCGGCGCTCGATGGCCACAGTGCTCTCCGAGTTCGATTATCGCGCCAGCGCCTGGGCGGAACATGCCGATATTGCCGCGCACATTCTCGGCGGCAACGCCAAGGCGGCCGAACGCGCCGCGCTCGCGCATGCGCAGACGGCGGGACGGATGACCGAGGAGAGATTGCGGGCGACGGAGGAGGCGGCGTAGCCGTTTGCACCTGCGTCGTCATGGCCGGGCTTGACCCGGCCATCCACGTCTTTGCTCGACGCCCGAAGAACGTGGATGCCCGGGACAGGCCCGGCGTGACGAGAGAGAAAACAAACAAACTGAGGAGGACGATCCATGAAACTGTCTCAGGAGCAATTGGAGTTCTTCCACCGCGAGGGCTGGCTGTTCCTGCCCGAATTGTTCACCCAGGAGGAGGTCGACCTGCTCGCGCGCGAGGCGGTCGCTATTTACGAGGCCAACCGGCCGGAGGTCTGGCGCGAGAAGAGCGGCGCGCCGCGCACGGCCTTTGCCGCGCATCTCTACAACGAGGCGTTCGCGATCCTCGGCGCGCATCCGCGCATGATCGAGCCGGTCGAGCAATTGTTCGGCGAGCCGGTCTACATGCACCAGTTCAAGATCAACGCCAAATCGGCCTTCACCGGCGATGTCTGGCAGTGGCACCAGGATTACGGCACCTGGAAGCGCGACGACGGCATGCCGGAGCCGCGCGCGATGAACATCGCGATCTTCCTCGACGAGGTGATGCCGATCAACGGTCCCCTGATGCTGGTGCCGCGCAGCCAGAACGCCGGCGATCTCGAAGCCTCGCACGACCTCGCCACCACCTCTTATCCGCTATGGACGCTGGACGAGGACACCGTGACGCGCCTCGTCAAGCAGGGCGGCATCGTCGCGCCCACCGGCAAGCCGGGCGGCATGTTGATGTTCCATGGCAATCTCGTGCACGGCTCGGCCGGCAACATCACGCCCTATCCGCGCAAGATCGTGTACCTGACGCTGAACGCGGTCTCGAACCATATCCGCACACCGACACGACCGGATTACATCGCGCATCGCGATTTCACGCCGATCAAGACGGTGGACGACGACGCGCTGCTGCGGCTGGCACGGGCACCGCGGCAGGCGGCGGAGTAGAATAGGCCTCGTGTCGTTCCCCGGACGCAGCGCAGCGCTTCTTCAGCGGTGCGCTGCAGAGCCGGGGCCCATGCTACGCGGAATTCCCTCACACTGGATCCCGGCTCTGCGGCGCAGCGCTACGCGCTGCACCGCGTCCGGGACACGAGACTGATCGGACATCCCACATGAACCTCTTCCGCCTCCTCCAGGCCCGCGCATCCGCCGGCAAGCCTGTTCGTGTCGCGCTGATCGGCGCCGGCAAGTTCGGCTCGATGTTCCTCGCACAGGTGCCGCACACGCCGGGGCTGGAGGTGCCCATCATCGTCGACATCGACCGCGACCGCGCGCGCGAGGCCTGCCGCAGCGTCGGCTGGGACGCCGAGCGCATCGCCGCGACCGTGTTCACCGATGACGGGGTGCGCGCCATCGGCGGCGGCGCCATGGACGTGGTGGTGGAGGCGACCGGCAATCCCGCCGTCGGCATCCGCCACGCGCGCGCCGCGATCGCGGCGGGCAAGCATATCGTGATGGTGAATGTCGAGGCCGACGTCCTGGCGGGCCCCCTGCTCGCCGAGGAAGCGCGCAAAGCCGGCGTGGTCTATTCGCTCGCCTATGGCGACCAGCCGGCACTGACGGCGGAGATGGTCGATTGGGCCCGCGCCACCGGCTTTCGCGTCGTTGCCGCCGGCAAGGGCACGAAGTACCTGCCCGCCTATCACGACGTGACGCCCGACGGCGTCTGGCAGCATTACGGCCTGACCGCGGGAGAGGCACAGTCGGCCGGCATGAATCCGCAGATGTTCAACTCCTTCCTCGACGGCACCAAATCGGCGATCGAGATGGCCGCGATCGCCAATGCCTGCGGCCTCGACGTGCCCGCGGAGGGCCTTTCGTTTCCGCCGTGCGGCGTCGACGATCTGCCGCATGTCATGCGGCCGCGATCGCGCGGCGGCGTGCTGGAGCGATCAGGTGTCGTCGAAGTCGTCTCCTCGCTCGAGCGCGACGGCAGGCCGGTGTTTCGCGACCTGCGCTGGGGCGTCTATGTCGTGCTGGAGGCTCCGAGCGACTATGCCGCCGACTGCTTCCGGCAATATGGCCTGAAGACCGATTCCAGCGGACGCTTCGCCGCCATGTACAAGCCGTATCATCTGATCGGGCTCGAGCTGAACATTTCGGTGCTGTCGGCCGCGCTGCGGGGCGAGCCGACCGGGCAGCCTGACGGCTTCCGCGGCGACGTCGCGGCCGTGGCCAAACGTAACTTGCGTGCCGGGGAGATGCTCGACGGCGAAGGCGGCTACACGGTATGGGGCAGGTTGATACCGGCGGGCGCGAGCCTCAAGGCCGGCGCCCTGCCGATCGGGCTCGCACATCGCCTCAAGCTTAAGCACGACGTCGCCCACGGCACTTTGATACGCTGGAGCGATGTCGATTTCGACCCGGGCAGCGAAACGGTGAAAGCGCGCAAGGCCATGGAAGCCGCGTTCGCACCGCAGCATTGATCGGCGTTGGCGGTCACAACCAAAGTGCGCTTGATTTGCGGTTCCCCTTTGGTCATCCTGACCGCGATCCGGGAATACTGAATTTCGGACACCAAGAAACGTCGGCCACCGGCGGAGACGAAAGCGGCAGCAAGACCGCGATCCCTCGTCGAGGACACGACATCACAGGAGGGAAACGCATGGAACGTCGTAAATTCCTGACGGCAGGCGGACTCGGCCTTGCCGCAACTGCTGTTGCCGCGCCGGCCGTCGCACAATCGATGCCCGAGGTGAAGTGGCGGCTCGCTGCGAGCTGGCCGAAATCTCTCGATACGCTCTATGGCGGCTGCGAATATTTCTGCAAGCGCGTCGCGGAGATCACCGACAACCGCTTCCAGATTCAGCCGTTCGCGGCCGGTGAAATCGTGCCGGGCCTGCAGGTGCTCGACGCCGTCTCGAACGGCACTGTCGAGATGGGCAACACGGCGCTCTATTATTATTGGGGCAAGAACCCGGCCTTCACCTTCGGCACATCACTGCCGTTCGGCCTCAACACACGTCAGCACATATCCTGGCTGTTGTGGGGCGGCGGTCAGGACATGCTCAA
>NZ_JBYGYN010000002.1:677156-908130 GCF_057651995.1 Bradyrhizobium sp. USDA3516
CCGGACATTGACTAGAAAGACCAGCTTGCTTCGTAAGATCGTTCCGATAGCGAGGCGGTCAAGCTTCGCTAAAAGGATCATTTTACAACTCGCATTCAACCTCACGGCTGAAAGCGAGCGCCGAAAATGATCCGGAGATAATGAAGGATTCGCGCAACAATCTGCTGCACGATCCAACTCGGATCGATCTCCTCTTTACGATGTCAGAAAACACGCATCTTGCTGTCTATCCAGACTAGCAGGATGCGAAGTGATGTTTCGCGGACGATGATGGTTACGGGTTCAGTCCAGGCAGGCCCGCCTCCGCCCTGTCGGGCTCCGGCGTGGCAGCCTTCGCTACCGGCTGGCTCGCCTAGCCGAAGCAGGCGCAGCCTGCGAAGGCTGGTGGAGCCAGACGGGATCGAACCGACGACCTCATGCTTGCAAAGCACGCGCTCTCCCAGCTGAGCTATGGCCCCGTAACCAGAAGACGAATGCTCGTTTGATTAGCCCGCCTTCGCCAAGGCTACGGCGCGGCAGCCTTCGTTTCGAAGGGCTTGCCTAGCCGAAGCAGCGAAGCGCGAAGGCTGGTGGGCCTGGGAAGACTTGAACTTCCGACCTCACGCTTATCAAGCGCGCGCTCTAACCAACTGAGCTACAAGCCCCTAACGCATATCCCGTCAGGGACCGTGGGATCCTGCTCGACGCAGGCCCAGCGCGTGTTCGTCCGCGAAGAAAGAGAAACGAAGACGGCGAAATCCCGCCAATGCAGCTCAACGATCTGGCGATCTGTTGGCCACTGATGTTTCTAAAACGATCCGATAGTGAGCGTGAGCTCGCTGAAGGATCATCCTTAGAAAGGAGGTGATCCAGCCGCAGGTTCCCCTACGGCTACCTTGTTACGACTTCACCCCAGTCGCTGACCCTACCGTGGCCGGCTGCCTCCCTTGCGGGTTAGCGCACCGTCTTCAGGTAAAACCAACTCCCATGGTGTGACGGGCGGTGTGTACAAGGCCCGGGAACGTATTCACCGTGGCGTGCTGATCCACGATTACTAGCGATTCCAACTTCATGGGCTCGAGTTGCAGAGCCCAATCCGAACTGAGACGGCTTTTTGAGATTTGCGAAGGGTCGCCCCTTAGCATCCCATTGTCACCGCCATTGTAGCACGTGTGTAGCCCAGCCCGTAAGGGCCATGAGGACTTGACGTCATCCCCACCTTCCTCGCGGCTTATCACCGGCAGTCTCCTTAGAGTGCTCAACTAAATGGTAGCAACTAAGGACGGGGGTTGCGCTCGTTGCGGGACTTAACCCAACATCTCACGACACGAGCTGACGACAGCCATGCAGCACCTGTGCTCCAGGCTCCGAAGAGAGGGTCACATCTCTGCGACCGGTCCTGGACATGTCAAGGGCTGGTAAGGTTCTGCGCGTTGCGTCGAATTAAACCACATGCTCCACCGCTTGTGCGGGCCCCCGTCAATTCCTTTGAGTTTTAATCTTGCGACCGTACTCCCCAGGCGGAATGCTTAAAGCGTTAGCTGCGCCACTAGTGAGTAAACCCACTAACGGCTGGCATTCATCGTTTACGGCGTGGACTACCAGGGTATCTAATCCTGTTTGCTCCCCACGCTTTCGTGCCTCAGCGTCAGTACCGGGCCAGTGAGCCGCCTTCGCCACTGGTGTTCTTGCGAATATCTACGAATTTCACCTCTACACTCGCAGTTCCACTCACCTCTCCCGGACTCAAGATCTTCAGTATCAAAGGCAGTTCTGGAGTTGAGCTCCAGGATTTCACCCCTGACTTAAAGACCCGCCTACGCACCCTTTACGCCCAGTGATTCCGAGCAACGCTAGCCCCCTTCGTATTACCGCGGCTGCTGGCACGAAGTTAGCCGGGGCTTATTCTTGCGGTACCGTCATTATCTTCCCGCACAAAAGAGCTTTACAACCCTAGGGCCTTCATCACTCACGCGGCATGGCTGGATCAGGGTTGCCCCCATTGTCCAATATTCCCCACTGCTGCCTCCCGTAGGAGTTTGGGCCGTGTCTCAGTCCCAATGTGGCTGATCATCCTCTCAGACCAGCTACTGATCGTCGCCTTGGTGAGCCATTACCTCACCAACTAGCTAATCAGACGCGGGCCGATCTTTCGGCGATAAATCTTTCCCCGTAAGGGCTTATCCGGTATTAGCACAAGTTTCCCTGTGTTGTTCCGAACCAAAAGGTACGTTCCCACGCGTTACTCACCCGTCTGCCGCTGACGTATTGCTACGCCCGCTCGACTTGCATGTGTTAAGCCTGCCGCCAGCGTTCGCTCTGAGCCAGGATCAAACTCTCAAGTTGGACTTGAACTTTGAACCGGCTGATCACAACGTTTGACGAGGTCCCACCATTATCGACCGAAGTCGATGTGCTGCCCGCGATTCACATCGCTGGCAACGATGGTGTTTCCTTGAAAACGTGTACCGCCGAAGTCTTTCGTCCGGTCTCGATCAGAAAAGCCGAAGCTTCTCGGAAGCGAGACCCGCAAGGACTCCGCCGTCCACGTTTCTCTTTCTTCATCTTCACTTGTCAAACAGCCCGGGACCCTGGAGGTCCCAACCTTCCTGAGAGGAAGGGTTCCGACACCCTTACCGACGATGGATGAACTCCAACCGACTGGTGTCGGCTGTTGTGTCACTCAACGAGGTGAGGAGCATCAGTGGCGCGTTCGCTCGCCTTGGTCAGTGACCCGGCGGCGCCGCGCTCAGTGGTTGGGGTTATAGGCCCCACCTTCCGGCCTGTCAACGCCAATCGTCAACAAATCGTCGCACAGTGGAGCAGCGAGAAAACATCCACGATTCCAGCCGCTTATAAAGCCGTCGGGGGCGTCGAACGAGCCCGCGCGGCAAAAAATCTGAAAAAAGTTTTGCCCGCCGGCGGGCTCCGGTGGGCGCCTTGGAGGCCTCCCTGGCGGCCTCCCCGGGGCCCCTCCTCCGCACCCCCGTCACCCTGGGGGGCGTGCCGTCCCAAGATCCTGACGGCCCCCCGGCCAGACGCCCTCCCCCGCTAGATGGGGCTCTGTCCCCCCATCCCGCCCGAGCTCAGCCCGTAGTCTGACGGGGGCCTTTCCGGCCCGGCGTTTCGGGAAACTTTTCCATATTTGGCGCCGTACTTGAGCCACAATCCCGCGGCGTTCTGATAAGAGACAAGCTTGAATCGCGGGGACGCCTGTGGGGGCTGCCGGCGATTTTCATGGGGTCAGAGGAAGGCGATCTTGCAAATGACGCGACCTTCCTTCGGCATTCGAAAGACATCGAGAGAGCTTTACCCGTCCAACTGTTCGTAATTTCGGCCGGCCCTATCATGGGGCTTTCTGGGCGCGGACAGTTGTGCGGCTTGCCTGTTCCGGCGATCCCCGTTCAAGAGGGCAGCCGGGGACGGGTTCGAAACCGGGCATCTTGGGTCGTTGAGTTGGGGGACTTGGGTTGAACCACAGGACGTCACGCGGCACTTACGGGCGTGAGACCGGGATCATCGATCTCGGCCACGAGCCGCCGCTGTCCGTTGATGGTTCTGAAGCCGCGGTGATCGACCGCCGCCGCGTCTCGGTGCAGTGGTTCAGCGGGACAATTTTGACCGGACTCTGCGGCGCAGCCCTGATCGGCGGCGCCGTTTTCGCTTCTCTCGACGGCGAGATGACGTTCGCCAAGGTGCCGGAGCGGGTCGAAGGCGCGCTGCGCGGAGCATTCGGCGCAGCCGATCGCGCCGCCACGCTGCACAAGAGCGACCGCCTGCCGCCGCCGAGCGAATCCACCGCCTCGCGCAACGTGATGCGCGTCTCGACGGTCGCCCGCGTCGGCAACCGTGACGTGATGCGGGTACGTCCGTTCGTGCGGATCGCCGGCAATCTGTCGATGACGACGAGCGATCTGTCGGCGAAGATCCCGCCGTTCAACGCCCAGCGCCTGCTGACCGATGTCGGCTCTGACCCGAAGACGGCGTCCGACGATCCCAACAATCCCGAGGCCGTCGAGCCCGACGCGGAAGTATCCTTTGTCACCAAGGACCTGTCGCCGGTGCTGCCGAAGGCCAAGATTTCCGCGGTGGTGGCGCTCGACGACATCCTGATGCGGGTGCGCGATGCCGCCAATTGGCGCGGCAATGGCGGTGTGCGCTACGCCTCGCTCGCCAACACGGCCGCCGACATTTCCGGCGCGACCGGTCCCTCCGACATCAGAACCGCCTACGCCGCCGAGGCCTCGCCGTCCGATCCCTATGCCGGCTTCGAGACGCGCGTGGTGCCGGAAAACGTCACGCTGCTGCCCAAGACCAAGGAGCAGATCACCGGCGGCAATCCCAACGGCGAACGCGTCCACATGGTCAAGAAGGGCGACAGCGTCGCCGGCGTGCTGCGCGACCTCGGCGCCAACGCCGACGAGATCAAGGCGATCACCGCGACGCTCGGACCGCGCGGCCGCGACGGCGGCCTGAAGGAAGGCGAGAAGCTCCGTATCCTGATGGCGCCCGCAAGCCCCGGCGCCCGCCTGCAGCCCTATCGCGTCGTGGTTGCAAACGACACGATGGTGGAAGCGATCGCGGCGCTGTCCGACCTCGGCAAATACGTCGCCGTCGACGTCTCCAGCATGAACACCGTCGCCGATACTGCGGCGAGCGCCAGCAGCGACGACGATGATGACGATGACGGCTCCGGCGTGCGGCTCTACCAGAGCATCTATGAGACCGCGATGCGCAACAAGGTCCCGATGCCCGTCATCGAGGACATGATCAAGATCTACTCCTACGACGTCGATTTCCAGCGCAAGGTGCAGCCCGGCGATTCCTTCGACGTGTTCTACGCCGGCGAGGACGAGGGCGTGACGTCGAGCGAGAAGAACGAGGTGCTGTTCGCCTCGCTCACCGTCGGCGGCGAGACCAAGAAATACTACCGCTACCAGAGCCCCGACGACGGCCTCGTCGACTATTACGACGAGACCGGAAAGAGCGCGAAGAAGTTCCTGGTCCGAAAGCCCGTCAACAACGCCATCATGCGCTCTGGCTTCGGCGGCCGCCGCCACCCGATCCTCGGCTACGTGAAGATGCATACCGGCGTCGACTGGTCCACCAGCTACGGCACGCCGATCTTCGCCTCCGGCAACGGCATGATCGAGAAGGCCGGCCCCGAGGGCGGCTACGGCAAGTACATCCGCATCAAGCACGCCAATGGCTACGAGACCGCCTACGGCCACATGTCGGCCTTCGCCAAGGGCATGGAGGTCGGCAAGAAGGTGCGGCAGGGCCAGGTGATCGGCTTCGTCGGCTCCTCCGGCCTGTCGACCGGCCCGCACGTCCATTACGAAATCCTGGTCAACGGCCGCTTCGTCGATCCGATGCGCGTGAAGCTGCCGCGCGGCCGTTCGCTGGAAGGCCCGATGCTGGCAAGCTTCGAGAAGGAGCGCGACCGGCTCGACGGCATGATGAGCGGCCGCGGCGGCGCCATCGCCCGGATATCGGATGCCACCGGCGGGCCGCTGCAGGTCACCAACCGGTAAGCCGGCAGCCGGCCGAGAAGGCCGGCATTTTCAAACAGGATTGCAAGCAAGCACGCTGCGCAGCGAGGCCGCTTCGCGGGCGTCGCAACGTCAAGTTTCGTTTGCCAAAGCCGCAGGACGGGCGAATACTTCCAAAAAAACGGGAGGTCACGCCATGAGAAACAGGCTCGCCTGCGCAGCCCTGATTGCTGCGCTGTTCTCCGCAACGAGCGCATCGGCCGATGGCTGGGAGGTCACGAGGCTGGTGCAGGGCTCGGCGTTTCACGGCGTGCACGGGCTCGGTGTCGACAAGGCCGGCCGCTTGTTTGCCGGCAGCGTCGCGGGCGCTGCGCTCTATGAGGTCGACATTGCCGGCGGCAGCGCCAAGGTCGCGGTCCCCGCACCGGTCGGGATGGCCGACGACATCGCGTTCGCGCCCGACGGCACCATGGCCTGGACCGGCTTCCTCGCTGGCGATCTCTATGCGCGCAAGGGCGACGGGCCGATCAAGAAGCTCGCGAGCGACCTGCCCGGCATCAACTCGCTCGCTTTCCGCAAGGACGGCAGGCTCTACGCAACGACCGTCTTCCTCGGCGATGCGCTCTACGAGATCGACGTCGAGGGCGTCAAACCGCCCCGCCAGATCATGGAGAAGATGGGCGGCCTCAACGGCTTCGAGTTCGGTCCCGACGACAAGCTCTATGGTCCGCTCTGGTTCAAGGGCCAGGTCGCAAGGGTCGACGTCGACAAGGCCGAGCTGAGTGTCGTCACCGACGGCTTCAAGATCCCGGCTGCCGTGAACTTCGATTCCAAGGGCAACCTCTTTGTGGTCGACACCGCGCTCGGCCAGCTCGTCCGAGTCGATCCCAAATCGGGCGCCAAGACCATCGTCGCGCAACTGAAGCCCTCGCTGGACAATCTCGCCATCGACGACAAGGACCGTATCTACGTCTCCAACATGGCCGAGAACGGCATCCAGGAGGTCGATCCCGCAACCGGCCAGGCCAAGCAGATCATCATCGGCAAGCTCGCTTTGCCCGGCGGCATCGGCGTCACCTCGGAGAACGGCAAGGACACGATCCACGTCGCCGACCTGTTCGCTTATCGCACGGTTGACGGGACAACCGGCGAGGTCACCGAAAAGGCGCGCATGCACGCCGCAGGCACGACGCTCGAATATCCGATGAGCGCCACGGCGAAGGGCAACGACGTGGTCCTCTCAAGCTGGTTCACCGGCACCGTGCAGGTGATCGACGGCAAGACCGGCGCGACGCGCGACATGCTGCACGACTTCAAGGCGCCGCATGATGCGGTCGTGCTCGCGGACGGCAGCATCCTGGTGGCCGAGCTCGGCACCAAGTCGCTGGTCAAGGTGAGCGGCGAGCACGGCAAGGATCGCACCACGCTGATCGGCGCGCTCGAGGGTCCGATGGGTCTCGTCCGCGGGGCCGGCGACGAGGTTTACGTGACCGAGGCGTTTGCTGGAATCATCTCCAAGATCGACAGCACCGGCGAAAAGACCGTGATCGCCAAGGAGCTGAAGATGCCGGAAGGCATCGCGCGCACAAGCGACGGCAAGCTGATCGTCGCCGAAGTCGGCGCCAAGCGGCTGATCGAGATCGTGCCGGAAACCGGCAAGGTCACCGAGATCGTCGCCAATCTCCCGATCGGCCTGACCGGCGCGCCCGGCGGGTTGCCGACGCATATCCCGACCGGCGTCGCCGTCGGCGCGACGGGCGCGATCTACGTCAGCTCGGATGTCGAGAACGCGATCTACAAGGTCGTGAAGAAGTAGGAGTCGCGCACAACGGGACCGGTGGGAACCGGCGCGTCGGTTCCCAGGTTAGAGGCTGACCGAAGCTAGCAGGAGGATCGCCCATGACGCGCCTCTCACGCGACGATGTCGTCAAGGCCGTGGACCGCGCCGATGACGTCACCATTGCCCAGATCATCGGAACCGGCGCGACCGCCGAGGAGCTCGCTGAGGCCCAGGCCTGGCTCGCCAACGACGAGCCGATGATCAACGACCTGCGCCCTCTGGCCCAGGGCCGGGTGCGCGAGCTGGTGGATATACTTTCGGAGCTGGAGGAGGAGGAAGAGGAAGACCCCGCGTCCCCCGGCTCCGTGTCGACAATCAGCTAGCAGCTGGCCCCAAACCAATTCCCCCGGAAAGGACGAGCCCTTCAGGGGTGATATTGGTTGGCAATGTCGGCGACCCGTTCAGCTCCGCTTCGAGGCTGACGCGTCGAGGCCGAGGCGTCGAAATGGGTGATATCCGCTGTCTGCTGCGCCCGCCAAGGTCAGCACGTTGCCTGCGGACACGATTGCAATCGGCGTTGTCAGGCGTCGCTCGCGGTAGCCGTTCGCGACAATGAAACTTCTCCGGCTCTAAGGCAGGCGATTCTCCATGATCGCGAACAGAAGCGCGTCCTGAAACCGGCCACCCTTGACGAAGCCATTTTCGAGAGCGAACGTCCGCTTCGTCACGGAGTTGCCGACGTTGCCACCGATCACGTCAATTTCGTTGTCCCGGACTTCGACCACAATATCGCAATGGCCATCATAGTCGCCGCCTTTTTGATTGTCATAATCAACACCATCTTCTCGTGCCCAACAGATGATATCGCCTGCGACCGGCTTGTGAGCGTTGAGGCGCTGACACCAATAGGCCACGTCGGCGCGGCCGTCGAAATCACGAATCCCCTGACTGATGTAGACAGAATGCTGAGAGGATCCACGGAACTTATTCGCTGCACCAGCACCTTTCACGAGAAATGAAATGAAGGCCGCGGACCATGGCTTATTGGTCCGCCCGTCGGAGCTGAGGTCACCTACTACGCGCCAGTATGTTCCAACGCGTTCAAAGAAACCTGGCTCCGCTTCCCTGTGGCCCGCCCTGATGGTCGCACCTGCAAGATCGAACGTGTTGTTGCCGAAAAAGTCCCATTCACTGGCGGCCATCTCGCAGAGCTTGCCGGCGAACCCCGGCTGAGCACCGGCATCAAAGTCGGGCTCGACACGCAGGAAGAGCTTGTCCGCCCGCTCGTAGCCAAAATCCATCCTGCGCGCGATTTTTATCAGCGCCGACTTTACGTCAAGCGGAGCGCCGAAGAGCCAAGGCCGGATAGCGCTCAGAATCGCAAGCTCCGTTGCTCCGACCTCTTCGGACACGGCAGTCTGGAATGAGGCGTCAGGATTAGCCAAAATCCTGACTGCGTGGGCCGCACCAACCAGCTGCGCAAGATAGAGTTCCGCCGAGGTCGGAAGCCTGTTGGGCAACGACGGCTGCAGAACTTTGGTGTCGGCCACGGTCGCCTTTGCCGCGATAAACGGTTGGGCCAGCGGTTTGAAACGGCTTCGTGCATTCATTCCCGTCGTCCCGTCCGCGATCAGTTCATTCCAGTCAGCTGCCTTGATCAGGAAAGGACCGACTTCGTCGCCCTGGACCGCCGCAACATTCTTGATACCGGTCTCGGTATCCGCAAAAGCCACCAGATGATGCGCGCTGGTACCGCTGAACCGCGCAGCGTTCAGGCACATCTGAGCAAAGCCGTCGATATCGACCTCCGGTTCGGGAATCATAGGCTTGAATATGCCGCCACGCGCGAAGCCACGGCGTTTCGGCTCGGACTGAACCTCAATCTCCCACATCACCCCGACTTCACTGATCTTGAGGCAGGGCAGATCCTCCTCGACGATGTCGGGATCGTCGGCAGGCGCGGCCGTGGCTGTGGGCCGCAACTCGAACGGCCCGGAAGCGAGGAACAGACCGGTTTCCAGCGGTTTTGTCTGCGCCACGACAGTCGATGACACGCCCCCGACAACAACGCTTGGACCGGCGCCACCAGCGATGCTAGCGCCGCCGTCCATGAGCCTCTTCAGCAGCGCCATTGCGCCTACCTGGCTACTCTTTTTGTTGGCATCGAAAACGTGATCGGCGATGAATTTGCCCTTGGTATAGTGATTTGTGAACGACCACAGATACGGCGAATTGATCCCCGTATTCTGCGTTCGATAGCCAAACCCGTTGTACTTTTCCAATTCGAACGCAATCCGCTCGATCGGCCAATCCTTTACCGCGTCCAGGTTGTGCCTCGGCATCGTCAGTGCATCCACGGCGCTGTCGATCCATGTGAAGGGAGGCGATCCCGTCGGGGGACGGCCGGCCGGTACGTCAGTCGTGCGCCCGCTCAAGGGATTGCCGTTGTGCAAATGGCGATTCATTTTGCAGTCAGCTTCCAGACTATGGATGATCCCGACGATCGGCCATGGCACCCCAGTGCGCGCCGTCACTTTTTCATAGTCGGCCCGGTTGCCCAGAACCCTTGCAACGGCCGTGTCGACGGCTTGAACCTCTTTCACCACCATCGACTGAAACAAACGTGAGTATTCGTCTTTGAGATCGGCAAATTCATTAGCCATGGAAACGTCCCCACGCTCAGTTATTGGACCAGGCCGTCTTTCGTGATCTGTTGCCATAGCTGCTGGTCAATTGCGCTTCCGGACGCAATCGGCAATCCAAGTGCGGAATAGGCTTTCCGAAGCGCGGTTATCGACGAACGAATGGTTTCCCCTACCGCTGCATTGCTCGAAGGGGTACTCAGCTCTGGTGGCAGCGCTATTTTTTCGGTGACGCGCTTGTTTACGCTTTCAATTGCCCGCTTGATGCGCGCACGAACGCTGTCTTCGCCAAACCGGCTAACGATGCCGGTTTCGAATGAATTTGCCAGTGCCTCAACCCTGCACGACTGGACGTCCTTTACGGCCTTTGTCAGCGTCGCCAATTGATCTCCATTCTCGATTACTCCGGGTCTCCTGCTCTGCAGGCCTGACGCCCCCATGAAATCAATCAGAGCCCGTCGCGTCGCAGAGCCTTCGGGACCAAAATCGCCGGTATCATCGACACATAGAACGCGCTGGATGTTCCTCGCTTGATCCATTCCCATTGTTTTCTCGAGTTCGGAGAGCGCCGTAGTCGGCTTCTTCGGCCCGGGGGTCACGACGATAGGACGATCCGCGCGCTGCGCCGGAACACCTACCAAGGGAGGCTTGACGCCAAGCGCGCCGGCACCGGCCTGCTGAAATACCATGATCGTCGCGTTGATGTCCGTCTCGATCGTGAACGGCGTGCAGATATTCAGATACGAGCGCATCGCATGAATGGCCGCGGGCCTGTTCTCAATCCTGACCGACTGGAGCTCGACCCTGTACTCGCTTCGCCGCCTCAGCACCAACGTCTGCACGGTCGTCTTGTCGACTTCGAGAAGCAAGCGTGAATTGACGTTGATGAAGGTGTCGGCGGCGAGCCCGAAGGCAAGGCCTGCGAGCGTGATGGGGTTAGCGCTCACGCCGGACACGCGCATGATGGCCTGACTCGCGACGGTGAGATCACCGAGCTCTTTCAGCACCGCGGTGTTGGTTCGACGCCTATCGTCAAGCCAGGCGAGATAAGAATCGCACCGCCGGTCGACATCGTTGAGTCCTGCCTGCACGAGCAGGTTCCAGTCGTTCGGACTCAGTTGCACGTTTACGCATTGTCCGTCTCTGGTCGAAGTGAGCGACAGGGTCTGCCGGCAAAGCTCCGTCAGATAGATGTCCTGGTAATGTGTCGTCGCAACGATGTCTTCGGAATAAAGATCCGTGCCGATCCCGTACCGGAAGTATCGCGTCTCGGTCGTATCGCAGCCGCTCAGCAGCAGCCCCAGACACACGAACGTAACGAATTCCCAAACGCTACGCATCGACGCCACCCCAGAAAATAAACGAGGATCTTGGCGAGCCCCGATCAAATTGCTCAAGAGGACTCACGCAACCCCCACCGTCGAAGCATCGCGTGAATGGCAGCTGGCAACTCGTTGTGTGATCGATCTTGCGCACGGCTTGTCTCTCACTGTTCGGGCGTTGGCGGCTCAACGGTCCACGTCGCCTGCTCTTCGTGTTCCTCCGCCGCCACGTTCAGATTGGCGGCGACGATTGCGAAAGCGCGCTGCACGTCGTCGACCACATCGCGCCGCCGCGTATTGATGTTGCGGACGAGAACCCGCCAACGGCCGCCTCCGCTGCCACCGGCGGCTTCCCGCCAGAAGCGCAGAATGAAAACCTGATCCGAGAGCGGCTGTTGTGAGCTCATGGCCGAGCGTCGCATGGTACGAACTGGGGAGGATGGCGCGATCGTTCCGGGACGGTCGCCGTCCGGTCACGGCGGCTCACGGCGAGAATTCCGCAGCGATCGCGCCGCGATCACGGCAGAATCACGATGCGGTCGGGCAAGGCAGGGCCCGGCCACGGCCAGGCCGTGGTCAGGCTTGCGATATCAGACGGCTCGGGGACTGCGGCGCTTAGAGCCCTTCTCGTTCCGATCGAATCGGAACGGGGCTCTGGCTCCCGCTTCACGCGTTTTCTTGACGCGAACCGGTATCCACTCTGCTCGGGAACGCTCTAGTTTACTGCACGCCGCCTCTCGTCGCGGCTCATCAGCCGTAGGCGCAAATGGTGGGCGTCATCGGCGTTATGCAGATTCCTGATCTCCTCGATGATCGCGCGCGTCGCTGGAAGTGGAGAAATTCCCAGCTCCTTCTGGATCATGGCGATCCAGTGATCGTAGTACCTGATGGCGTCGATGCGCCTCTCGTCGAGTGCGAGCAGAGTCAGGAGGTGACGGACCAGTTCCTCGCGATAGGGATCGAAGCGCAGCGCGTGGCGTGCGAGCAGGATCGCGTCATGATAATGGCCGCAAAGCCCAAGGTGACGAACGATGGTCATTGCCGATTGCACAAAAAGGGAATGCAATCGCTCGCGCTCCTCCAATATCCAGTCGGCATCTTCGCCGTCCAGGAACGGCCCCTCGTAGCGGTACAGGACGGTGAGAACCTGCTTCATCGAGGAAGGATCCACGTGCGCCTCAACACCGGTGGGAGCGGCCTGTGCCGCCTCAAGCAGGGCCCAGGTGTCGACGTCAAGCCAAGACGCCTTCTCGAGAATGGTCTCCGAGCCGATGGTCCTGAGGCCATAGCCCTCTTTGTACTCCGGAGCTGACGCGAGCAGCTTTCGCAAGCGCCAGATCGCAGAGTTCACGGCTCGGCGCCCCCTGTCCGTATCGAGCTCCGGCCAAAACAGGTCGATAAGTCGCTCGCGACGATGCGGGCGGTCCGGAAAGGTGAAAAGGAAACCGGCCAATCTCCGTCCTGCTGGACCGAGATCCGACCAGATCTGCTCGTTACCGCGTGCAACCCGGCTGGCCCCCAGCAAACTAACGGTCAACACCGCCGCCCCCTCCACGCAAAACACAACAAAAATTGCCTGTGGCGTTCAGTCATCGCAGCTCGAAATTGCGAGCTCAGTCTAAAATCGTCGGTTGCTCAAAGACTCGCGTCAAATCCTCGAGCTCGCGGCCGCCGGGGGAATGCCGCGCCGACCGAGGTGCAATTATGACAACGGAGCCTATGGTTGTTCAACATCAATTTACATCCAGAGCGGATAACCGCGCTGCGTGTGGCATTTCAACGACACAACACCACTCCGATACCCGGCCTCCCTCGCAAAGGCGAAAGCCCTCTCCGCGCCGGCGGAGAGGGCTTTGAGGCACAGCTGCAGCAGCACGCTGCAGACGTTATTCCGCGCGCAACCGTGCGAACAATTCCGACGGCATCATGCCGAACATGTCGCGAAAGGCCGTGCTGAAATGCGCGGAGCTGGAAAAACCGGCGCCATGCGCGGCCTCGGTCAGCGATTGGCCTTGTGCGACCCCGCGCGCGGCAGCGCCGATCCGGGACCAGATGCGGTAGCGGCGGAGCGGCACACCCGTGACGTCCTTGAACAGATGCAGGAAGCGCGAGGACGAAAGCCCGGCCTTGCGGCCGAGTTCAGCAAGCGTGTGCGAACCGCCGGGCTCCTCGCGCATCCGCTTGATGGCGGCGGCAATTCTCGCATCCGGCTGCGCACTTGATCCGATTCCAAGCATATCGCGGGCTGCTTGCCGCGCGTCCTCAGGTGCGAGGCGTCGATCCGCGATGTCGCCAAACAGCGCAACCACCGACCTCTCGTCGATCATGTCGAACGCGGCCCTCGATCCGATCTCCTTCATTCGTGAGCGCAGCGCCTCGATATCGCGCCCGAGGGGATCGACATAGAGGAAGGCCATCCGTCCGGCATCGACGCGCAGATGGTGCAGATTGTTGGGCATGATCAGCACGCTGCGGGTCTGGCGATAAGACGGTGAGCGTGCCTTCGGATGGTCAGCTACGCCTATCGCCCCGTCGAGCGCGACGGCCAGCACGCCGGTAGCATTGCGGTGGGGCGTCAGCCCGAAGGCCGGCCCGAGATAGAGCACCCGCGCGTCCCAATCGAGCATCCGCGCCTTCTTCGGTCCGCCGCTGGGCGGCGTGCCGATAGCCAGTTCCTGAAAGCCGGGTGGCGAGGTCATGCCCTATCATAGCGCACCGGCACCGCGCTGCCGAGGATCCGGGAGATCATATCGATGGAGACAGTTCTGGCGGATGACGCCGCACAAATCGCCGCGATCCGCGCCGCCGTCACGCGCTACGCGGCCGCCTGGCAGGCCGGTGACCGCGCCGCGATCGCCGCCTGCTACCACGATGAATTCGTGCTGCACTATGCCGGTCATAACCCGCTCGCCGGCACTCACCAGGGCAAGACGGCCGCGCTTGCCACTCTGGCCGAGGTCGCACGCCGCTCCAACCGAAAACTTCTCGGCCTCGATGACGTGATGGCCGGGCCGCGGCGCGGCGCCATTCTCGCACGGGAATCATTCAGCCGGGACGGTCGCACGGCTGAACTGGAACGGTTGCTGGTCTATGCCGTGCGTGAGGGCCTGCTGAGCGAATGCTGGGTCTACGACCGCGATCAGGCCGTGGTGGACACGTTCTTAGCGGATTGAAAAACGCCCCCCGCGCGTTTGGCGCGGAGGGCGTGTATCTCATCAGTTCAGCTTCCGTTTCGGCACCGGTGCCTCGAACTGGGCGATCTCCGCGGTCTGCGGCGCCTTGCCGTTGAAGGTCAGGACGTTGCCTTCGGACGAGATCGCGACACTGTCGCCGTCCCTGACGTCGCCGGCGAGGATCATCTCGGCGAGCGGGTCCTGGAGGTAGCGCTGGATCACCCGCTTCAAGGGCCGTGCGCCGTAGGCGGGATCCCAGCCCTTGGCAGCCAGCCAGTCGCGGCCGGCGGCATCGAGGCTCAGCACGATCTTGCGATCGGTCAGGAGCTTCTGCAGCCGCGCGAATTGGATCTCGACGATGCGGCCCATCTCGCTGCGCTGCAGGCGGTGGAACAGGATGATCTCGTCGACGCGGTTCAGGAATTCGGGGCGGAAATGAGCCCGCACCATTCCCATCACCTGCTCGCGCACGGCCGAGGTGTCCTCGCCCTCCGGCTGGTTCACCAGATACTCCGAACCGAGGTTGGAGGTCATGATGATCAGCGTGTTGCGGAAGTCGACGGTGCGGCCCTGGCCGTCGGTCAGGCGGCCGTCGTCGAGCACCTGCAACAGGACGTTGAAGACGTCAGGATGCGCCTTCTCGATCTCGTCGAACAGCACGACCTGGTAGGGCCGGCGCCGCACCGCTTCGGTGAGCGCGCCGCCCTCGTCATAGCCGACATAGCCCGGAGGCGCGCCGATCAGCCGCGAGACCGAATGCTTCTCCATGTATTCGGACATGTCGAGGCGGACCATCGCGGTCTCGTCGTTGAACAGGTATTCCGCAAGAGCTTTGGTCAGCTCGGTCTTGCCGACGCCGGTGGGCCCCAAGAACATGAACGAGCCGGTGGGGCGGTTCGGGTCCTGCAGGCCGGCGCGCGAGCGGCGCACGGCGGTCGCGACCGCACGCACGGCCTCGGCCTGGCCGACGACGCGCTTGCCGAGCTGCTCCTCCATCTTCAGGAGCTTCTCCTTCTCGCCTTCCAGCATCTTGTCGACCGGCACGCCGGTCCAGCGCGAGACCACCTGCGCGATGTGGTTGGCGGTGACCGCCTCCTCCATCATCTCGCCGGAATTCTCCTTGGCTTCGATGTCGGCAAGCTGCTTCTCGAGCTGCGGGATCCGTCCATAGGCCAGCTCGCCGGCCTTCTGGAATTCGCCGCGCCGCTGCGCGTTGGCGAGCTCGACGCGCAAGCCGTCGAGCTCCGCCTTCAGCTTCTGGGCGTCGGAAAGCTTGTTCTTCTCCGCGCTCCAGCGCGCCGTCAGCGCCGCCGACTTCTCCTCGAGCTCGGCGAGGTCCTTCTCCAGGGTCTGGAGCCGGGACTTGGAGCCGACATCGCTTTCCTTCTTCAGCGCCTCCTGCTCGATCTTGAGCCGAATGATCTCGCGGTCGAGCGAATCCAGCTCTTCCGGCTTGGAATCGACCTGCATCTTCAGCCGCGCCGCCGCCTCGTCCATGAGGTCGATGGCCTTGTCGGGCAGGAAGCGGTCGGTGATGTAGCGGTTGGACAGCGTCGTCGCCGCAACAAGCGCGGAATCGGTGATCCGCACGCCGTGATGCTGCTCATACTTGTCCTTCAAGCCGCGCAGGATCGAGATGGTGTCTTCGACCGAGGGCTCGCTGACGAAGATTGGCTGGAAACGCCGCGCCAGCGCAGCATCCTTCTCGACGTGCTTCTGGTACTCATCGAGCGTGGTCGCGCCGATGCAGTGCAGCTCGCCGCGGGCGAGCGCCGGCTTGAGCAGGTTGGAGGCGTCCATCGCGCCGTCGCCCTTGCCGGCGCCGATCAGCGTGTGCATCTCGTCGATGAACAGGATGAAGGTGCCCTCGCTCCCGGTCACCTCCTGCAGCACGGCCTTCAGCCGCTCCTCGAACTCGCCGCGGTACTTCGCGCCTGCGATCAATGCGCCGAGGTCGAGCGAGAGCAGCTTCTTGTCCTTCAGGCTCTCCGGCACGTCGCCGTTGACGATGCGCAGCGCAAGGCCTTCGGCGATGGCGGTCTTGCCGACGCCGGGCTCGCCGATCAGGACGGGATTGTTCTTGGTCCTGCGCGAGAGCACTTGAATGGTACGGCGGATCTCCTCGTCGCGGCCGATGACCGGATCGAGCTTGCCGTCGCGCGCGGCCTGGGTCAGGTCGCGGGCATATTTCTTCAGGGCATCATAGGCATTCTCGGCGGTCGCAGAGTCGGCCGTGCGGCCCTTGCGCAGCGCCTCGATCGCCGCGTTGAGGTTCTGCGGTGTGACGCCGCCCTTGGCGAGGATGGCGCCGGCCTCGCTGGTCTTCTCCAGCGTGAGCCCGAGCAAAAGCCGCTCGACCGTGACGAAGCTGTCGCCGGCCTTCTCGCCGGCCTTTTCGGCCGCATCGAAAGTGCGGGCCAGCTCGGGCGCGAGGTAGATCTGCCCGGCGCCGCCGCCGGAGACCTTCGGCACCCTGTTGAGGGCGTCCTCGGTCGCCTTCAGGATTGCGCGGGAATTGCCGCCAGCGCGGTCGATCAGACCGGCGGCGAGCCCCTCATTGTCGTCCAAGAGGACCTTCAGCACATGCAGGGTTGAGAACTGCTGGTGCCCCTCGCGCATCGCGAGCGACTGCGCGGACTGGATGAAGCCCCTGGAGCGTTCGGTATACTTCTCGATATTCATCTTTTCTGTCCCTCGGCCTGCCCTCGGGGCCCTCTAAGGCACCCCAAACGGCATCTTCATTGGGTTTCCAATTACCGCATTGACGTTTCTCAACCGGTAACGGTCGTCTTTTGCCGGCGCTGCCGGCCTGAGCCAGATGTGGGAAGCAGGTTGCGGATGCGAAAGAGGCAACTTCACAATTTCGTGCGTGAATGAGCGGGCTTGGCGATGGCGATCCGAATCCCTTAAGTAGCCGCATGACAGCTAAAGATACCGCCGAGATCACCGGCCTCTACCGCTATCCCGTCAAGGGCCTGACGCCGGAACGCCTGTCGCGCGCCCCTTTACGGGTCGGCCAGACCCTGCCGGCCGACCGCCGCTACGCCATCGAGAACGGCCCGAGCGGGTTCAACCCCGAGGCGCCCGAATGGAAGCCGAAAATCCAGTTCCTGATGCTGGCGCGCAATGAGCGGCTGGCCGCGCTCGACAGCCGGTTCGACGACGAAACCAATTTGCTGACCATCCGCAAGGACGGCCAGATCGTCGCCAGCGGCGATCTCGAGACCGCCGCCGGGCGCGCGGCCATCGAGGCCTATTTCACGGAGAACTTTCAGCCCGAGTTGAAGGGCCCGCCCAAAATTCTTTCCGGCCGCGACCACAGCTTCTCCGACGTCGCCCGCAAGGTCGTCTCCATCATCAATCTCGACAGCGTCCGCGCCATCGAGACCATGCTCGGCGGCGTCGCCGTGCATCCGCTGCGCTTCCGCGCCAATCTCTACGTCAAGGGCTGGCCGGCCTGGTCGGAGCTCGACCTCATCGGCCAGACGCTCGCGATCGGACAGGCCCGGCTGAAGGTGATCAAGCGCATCGTCCGCTGCCCGGCCACCAATGTCGACCCCGAGACCGCCAGGCGCGATCTCGAAATTCCGCCCACGCTCTCGCGCCATCTCGGCCACATGGACTGCGGCATCTATGCCGAGGTGATCGAGGGCGGTGACGTCGGCGTCGGCGATGTAGTGGCGGTGGAAGAGCCGAAGCTGGTGTGAGACAACGCTGTCTCGACGTACTCCGTCATTGCGAGCGCAGCGAAGCAATCCAGGAATGCATCTGCGGAAACAGTCTGGATTACTTCGTCGCAAGAGCTCCTCGCAATGACGAACCTCAGTTCGGCATCACATACGCATAGATCTTGCCGCGCGAGACCGGGGCTTCGCGGACGCGGTTGCCGTTGTTGCCGGAGATCATGATCGGATTGCCCTGCGCGTCGATGCCGGTGACGATGCCGACATGGCCGCCGCGGCGGCCGCGCGACATCACCGCGATGGCGCCGACCTGCGGACCGGAGATGCGCGTGCCGTAATGGGCGAAGGAGTTCGCCATGTCCGAGCCGGTGCCGCGATGACCGGTCTTTTCCAGCACCATGTTCATGAAGCGCGCGCACCACAGGCTTCCGCGCCCGGTCGGATTGCCGCCGACGTAACGGCGCGCTTCCGACACCAGGGAGCCGCCGCCGAAGCCACCACTGCTCGTGGCCTCACTCGCCATGCCGCCGCTCGCGCTCAGCGCCGCTCGACGGCTTGCGCGCGTGACCATTCGACCGCCGCCGGTGATGATCGTTCCACCATTGCCGCTCATGGCGACGCCGGGGCTATTGGTGTTCGGATCATAGCTGGCAAAAGTGTTGCCGAATCCGCTCGCCTGCAACTGCGCCGCGCTGCGCTCGAAGCGCGAGCTGCGTGCATGATGCCGGTAATGATGATGTCTGGTGTGGTGCACGTAAGCGTGCCGTTCTGCGCTATGACGATGATGAGGCCGCGCTGAGGCCGGAGAAACGAACGCGGCAACCGCCGCAAGAAAAATCGCCAGCGCGACAACACAGCGCGACAGGCGGGACGCAAACAACTCAACCATTCTTCATCCTTCGTTGACACCCCCACTTCCAATCGACCCGTGCAAGCGCCGACATCCGTCTGGCCGTTAAGCCGCCGGATGTGGCGAGAAAAAGACGCGGGCTGCCTGCGAATAGCTGCGATGATTTTGCGCCGACACTGCTTCAATGCTGCCGCATTGCGGACAACAGCATTAACTGCGATCCTGCAAAAGCGGCTTGAAGAGAGGGAAACGGTTAATGCCCCACGCCACGACCAAGGATAACGTTCGCATCTATTTCGAAGAGGCGGGCCAGGGAACGCCGATATTTTTTCTGCACGAGTTCGCGGCCGATTACACCAATTGGGAGCCGCAGATGCGCTACTTCTCGCGTGGCCATCGCTGCATTACCTATTCGGCGCGCGGCTACACGCCGTCGGACGTGCCTGACGGCGAGGTCTACACCTACACGCATTTCTACACCGATGCGCTCGCAGTGCTCGATCATCTCGGCATCGAGCGCGCGCATCTCGTCGGCCTGTCGATGGGCGCCTATTCCTCGCTGCAGATCGGGTTGAACGCGCCGCAGCGCGCGCTGTCGATGACGCTGGCCGGCGTCGGCTCCGGCTCGGAGCTCGAGAAGCTCGACGATTGGCGCAAGCAGTGTCGCGCCAATGCCGAGCAGTTCGAGACGCTAGGCTCGGTGGAGGTCGCTAAAGTGACGCGCGAGGCGCCGAGCCGGATTCCCTTCCTGGTGAAGGACCCGCGCGGCCACGCCGACTTCTACGCCGCACTGGCGCGGCACGATGCCAAGGGATCGGCGCGCACCATGCGCGGATTCCAGGGCGGCCGTCCCTCGATCTACACGATGACGGACGCGATCAGAGGCGCGGCAACACCCGCGCTGATCATCTGCGGCGACGAGGACGAGCCGTGCGTCGGGCCGAGCCTGTTCTTGAAGAAGCACCTCCCCGCGGCGGGTCTGGCGATGTTTCCAAAGTCCGGTCACGTGCTCAACCTGGAGGAGCCCGCGCTCTTCAACGAGAGCGTCGAGCGGTTCGTGACGCTGGTGGAAGCCGGACGCTGGCCTGTGCGGGATCCGCGGTCGCTGGCTCCCCATTGAGGTAGAGGCGCCGCCAAGTACTCCGTCATTGCGAGCGTAGCGAAGCAATCCAGAATCCCTCAGCGGCGGCATTCTGGATTGCTTCGTCGCAAGAGCTCCTCGCAATGACGGAGAGAAATTACTTCCCCCCGCCGCGGCTCAGCAAGAACACCGCCTGCTCGCCGAACATGTTCCACACCCACCAGGGCAGGTTCAGCGGCACCGGGCGGCCGTAGAGATCGAGCGCGACCGAGCGCTCCATCTTGACGTTGATCTCGTCGCAGAGCTCGACGAAATCCTTGATGGTGCAGAAATGGATGTTGGCGGTGTCGTACCAGGTCGCCGGCAGATTCTCCGTGCGCGGCATGTGGCCGCCGATCAGGAGCTGGAGCCGCATCTTCCAGAAGCCGAAATTCGGGAACGAGACGATGGCGCGGCGGCCGATGCGCAGCAAATTCTCCAGCACGACCCTCGGCTGCCGCGTCGCCTGTAGCGTCTGCGACAGGATCACGTAGTCGAAGGCGTCGTCGGGATAGTTGACGAGATCAGTGTCGGCATCGCCCTGCACCACCGCGAGCCCCTTGGCGACGCAGCGGTTGACGCCCTCGCGCGACAATTCGATGCCGCGGCCGTCGATGCCGCGGGTCTCCAAGAGCTGAAGCAGATCGCCGTCGCCACAGCCGACGTCGAGCACCTTCGAGCCCGGCTTGACCATCTCGGCAACCAGCCGATGATCGGCGCGATAATCTCCGGACGGCCTGGCCGCACCGCCGTCCAGCGGCAACACTTCCTGCACGGACATCTTAGCTATCCTTCAGTCCGCGGGCCTTGCCTGCCGATTGCAGGAAGGCGCGGGAGATATCGAAGAATTCGGGCACGTCGAGCAGGAAAGCGTCGTGGCCGCGATCGGTCTCGATCTCGGCGAACGACACCCGGGCGCTCGAGGCGTTCAGCGCGTGCACCAGCGCGCGCGATTCCGAGGTCGGGAACAGCCAGTCGCTGGTGAAGGAGACCACGCAGAAGCGGGTCTTGATGCCGGCGAAGGCCTTGGCCAGCACGCCACCATGGTCGGCGGCGATGTCGAAATAGTCCATCGCGCGCGTCAGATAGAGATAGGAGTTGGCGTCGAAGCGCTCCACGAAAGAGGAGCCCTGGTAACGCAGATAGGATTCGACCTGGAAATCGGCGTCGAACGAGAAGGTCGGCAGCTCGCGGTCCTGCATGCGCCGGCCGAACTTGCGGTGCAGCGCGGCGTCCGAGAGATAGGTGATGTGCGCCGCCATCCGCGCCACCGCGAGCCCGCGATGCGGATGGATGCCGCGATCGGCATAGCCGCCGCCGTGCCAGTCGGGGTCGGCCATCACGGCCTGGCGGCCGAGCTCGTGAAAGGCGATGTTCTGCGCCGAGTGCCGCGTCGCGCAGGCGATCGCCAGCGCGGAGAACACGCGCTCCGGATAGGCCGCGGTCCATTGCAGCACCTGCATGCCGCCCATCGAGCCGCCGACGACCGCAAACAGCGTGTCGATGCCGAGCCGGTCGATCAGCATGGCCTGCGCGCGCACCATGTCGGGGATGGTGATGACGGGAAAATCCAGGCCCCAGACCTTGCCGGTGGCGGGATTGATCGAGGCCGGCCCGGTCGAGCCCATGCAGCCGCCGATCACGTTGGAACAGATGATGAAGTAGTGCTTGGGATCGATGGGGCGGCCGGGGCCAACCAGCGTCTCCCACCAGCCGGGCTTGCCGGTGACCGGATGCACATTGGCGACATGCTGGTCGCCGGTCAGCGCATGGCAGATCAGCACCGCGTTGGAGCGATCGGCATTGAGCTCGCCATAGGTCTGGTAGGCGATCTGGAACGGGGTGAGGTCCACACCGCAATCGAGCCGCAGCGGCTGCTCGGTGCCGAAATGCGCGACCTGCGAGCTCGGATGATCGACCTCGTGCGACCGCTCGTCGGCGCTGATCGCAGGACTCGGTATCGACTTGACGCTACCCATCTCGGACATCGACCTCGTTTGCGACGGGCTGCTCGACCGCGCCGCTGACATCAGGCCATGAAAAACCCGGCCTGAACGATAGGTTCGGCCGGGATCGGAAGCGTCCCCGGCCTGTTTAGCGAGTTTTTTAACGTGGCTGCAAGCCGGCCGGCTCAAATGACCACGGAACGGGCAAAAGCTACCGTCTTGGGCGGTTTTCGTCAAGTCGCGGCCCGGATCGGCCCAATTCGCCTCTGCCGCGACGCCCGCAAAGCACGTCATTTCTCTTTGCTTTCGCCGCCCCGACTGCCTAATCAGGACATCCCCCATCGGAACGATCGCCACCAGACATGTCCCAACGTCCGCCCGCGCCACTATCGCTGCAGGAACTGCGCAAGGAGATCGACGCGATCGACGAGGGCATGCATCGCCTCCTCATGCAGCGCGGCGAGATCATCGATCGCCTGATCCAGGTGAAGCAGACCCAGGAGGTCGGCTCGGCGTTTCGCCCCGCGCGCGAGGCCGCCATGATGCGCGAGATCGTGCAGCGTCATCGCGGCATCCTGCCGCTCGACACGGTCGAGAGCATCTGGCGCGTCATCATCTCGACCTTCACCTATGTGCAGGCGCCGTTCTCCGTGCATGCCGACGTCTCGGTGAGCGAGCCGGCGATGCGGGATTCCGCGCGCTTCCATTTCGGCTTCACAGTGCCTTACGTCGCGCATTTCAGCGCGCAGGCCGCGGTCGAGGCGGTGGCAAGATCCAAGGGCGACCTGGCGCTGGTCTCGGCGACCTCGAGCCGCACGCCATGGTGGCTGGAGCTGGAAGCGGACGGCGCACCGAAGATCATCGCGCGGATGCCATTCGTCGAGCGCGCCGACCATCCGGCCGCATTGCCGGTGTTCGCGGTCTCACGCGTCGCCGACAGCGCCCTGGTAACGGAGGTCGAAACCTTCAGCGTGCGCGTCTCGGGATGGAACGCCGAGGTCGCCCGCGCGCTGTCGCCGCTCGCCGAGATCGTGGCGGTGCCCGATACCGCCTTCGACGGCGCGGCGCTGCTGGTCTCGGTTACCGGCGCGACCAGCATCGACAAGATCAGGGCTGCCCTGATCGAGGCGGGGGCCTCGGTGCGCTCCGTGGCCCTCGTCGGCAGCCACGCAACGCGCTATACGGTGCCCCCGACCGGGCCGAAATCGTAAGTCGCGAACCGCCCAAGCCTATCCGGAGTCGAAGATGTCCCGCCCCGTGCCGAATCCCGGCATTCTCGATATTGCGCCCTACACGCCCGGCAAGAGCCCGGTGCCGGAGCCGGGCCGCAAGGTGTTCAAGCTCTCCGCCAACGAGACGCCGTTCGGGCCCTCGCCCAAGGCGATTGAGGCCTTCAAGCGCGTGGCGGATCATCTGGAGGACTATCCGGAAGGCACCTCGCGCGTGCTGCGCGAGGCGATCGGCCGCTCGTTCGGGCTCGATCCGAACCGCATCATCTGCGGCGCCGGCTCGGACGAGATCCTCAATCTGCTCGCGCACACCTATCTCAGCCAGGGCGACGAGGCGATCTCGACCACGCACGGCTTCCTGGTCTACCCGATCGCGACCATGGCGGTCGGCGCCAGGAACGTCGTCGCGCAGGAGACCAACCTCACCGCCGACGTCGACGCCATCCTGAAGGCAGTGACGCCGAAGACGAAGCTGGTCTGGCTCGCCAACCCCAACAATCCGACCGGCACCTATCTGCCGTTCGACGAGGTCAAGCGGCTGCGCGCCGGCCTGCCCTCGCACGTGCTGCTGGTGCTGGACGCCGCCTATTGCGACTACGTCTCGCGCAACGACTACGAGATGGGAATCGAGCTCGTCGCCACCACCGAGAACACCGTGGTGACGCACACCTTCTCCAAGATCCACGGCCTTGCCGCGCTGCGCATCGGCTGGATGTTCGGGCCCGAGCACGTCATCGACGCGGTCAACCGCATCCGCGGTCCCTTCAACGTGTCGACGCCGGCGATGTATGCCGCGGTCGCCGCGATCGAGGACACCGCGCATCAGGCGATGTCGAAGCAGTTCACCGAAACCTGGCGCAACTGGCTCACCGAGGAGATCGGCAAGCTCGGGCTGAAGGTGTCGCCGAGTGTCGCCAATTTCGTGCTGATCCATTTCCCGACCGATAAGGGCAAGACCGCCGATGACGCCGACGCCTTCCTGACCAAGCGCGGCCTCGTGCTGCGCGGCTTGAAGAACTACGGCCTGCCGCATGCGCTGCGCATGACCATCGGCACCGAGGAGGCCAACCGCCTCGTGGTCGAAGGCCTGCGCGACTTCATGGGCGGCAAATGAGCGCGCAGGCGCACTTCCAGCGCGTCGCGCTGATCGGCTTCGGCCTGATCGGCGGCTCGATCGCGCGCGCTGCGAAGCTCCAGGGGCTGGCCGGCGAAATCGTCACCACCGCGCGCTCGGAGAAGACGCGTGCACGCGTCGCCGAGCTCGGGATCGTCGATCAGGTCGTGGCGACGAATGCCGAAGCGGTGAAGGATGCCGATCTCGTTATCCTCTGCATTCCCGTCGGCGCCTGCGGAGCCGTGGCGCAGGAGATCGCGCCGCATCTCAAGGCCGGCGCGATCGTCTCCGACGTCGGCTCGGTCAAGGGCGCGGTGGTCAGGGACATGACCCCGCATCTGCCGAGCGGCATACATTTCGTGCCGGCGCATCCGGTCGCGGGCACCGAGCACTCGGGGCCGGATTCCGGTTTTGCCGAGCTCTTCATCAACCGCTGGTGCATCCTGACCCCGCCCGACGGCACCGACGCAGCGGCGACCGAGCACCTGCGCGCGTTCTGGGCGGCGATGGGCGCCAGGGTCGAGGTGATGACGCCGGATCATCATGATCTCGTGCTCGCCATCACCAGCCACCTGCCGCATCTGATCGCCTACACCATCGTCGGCACCGCCGACGAATTGGCGCAGGTGACGGAATCCGAGGTGATCAAGTTCTCCGCCGGCGGCTTCCGCGATTTCACCCGCATCGCGGCGTCCGATCCGACGATGTGGCGCGACGTGTTCCTCGCCAACAGGGAGGCCGTGCTGGAGATGCTCGGCACCTTCACCGAGGATCTGGCCAAGCTCACCCGCGCGATCCGCCGCGGCGACGGGGAGGCGCTGTTCGACCACTTCACCCGCACCCGCGCCATCCGCCGCGGCATCGTCGAGATCGGCCAGGATTCCGCGGCGCCCGATTTCGGCCGGCAGCATGGCGCGCTGAAGAAGCCGTGAGCCTGTCGTTCAGGGGCGCCCGAAGGGCGAACCCGGAATCCATTGGGCCACAACGCACGGGGTGAAATGGATTCCGGGCTCACGCTTCGCGTGCCCCGGAATGACAGTCTTCAATACAGCGGCGGGATCTGGCCGACCTTGACCGGGCCGAGCAGCACGGCACCGTCGACGAATTTCAGCGGGAAGCTCCGCGCCTTCTTGCCTTCCAGCGTGCTCTCGGTGCCGATCGAATTGATGCCGGCGGCAACGCCGGCATTGGCGTTCTGCTTGATGACCTTGCCGAGGCCGGGGACGGCGCGGTCGAGCGCGCCGAACAGATTGTTGAGGTCCTGCGACTTCACGCCGGGCGCGAGGCGATCGAGCGTTGACTGCGGCACGCCCTCCTCCAGCATCTTCTCGATACCGAGCGCCGGGATCACGCGCTCGAGGCCGGTCACCGTCATCTGCAATTCGCCGTCGAGCCGGCCGTTGGGCGACAGGCCGAGCGTGCCGGCCGCGACCGCGATCATCTCGCCCTGCTGAATACGCGACTGCACGATCTCGATGTGACCGCCGGCGGCCTGGATCTCGCGGAAGCGCTGCGGCCACGGTTTGGGCGTGAGGTCGGAGAGGCCGGTGATCTTGGCGCGAGTGTCCGCCTCGAACGGCTCGGCGAGCAACGGATGCACGCCCTGGATGCTGCCCTGCGCGACATGGACCACGGTCTCGATCACGGGACGATCCGACGCTGATCCATCGGCAAGGCGCCCGTGCAGCTCCACCTGCTTGGCGCGCGCAAGCGGCACCTGGACGCTGCCATCGAGCCGGTTGAGGCTGGGGTCGTCGAACACGATGGAAGCGCGATCGGGCACCGCCGGCAGGCCCGCCACACTGGCGCGGCCCTTGCTCCAATTCACCGTGAAGGTGTTTTGCGTGATGCCGTCGATCAGCGTCGCGGGCGCTGCGAATTCGGCGATGATGCGCTTGGGGTCGTAGACCTGGGCCACGACCAGGATGTTGTCGAGCTTGGCGGTGAACGGCGTCTTGCTCGCGTTCTGCGAGACCAGGGCGACGCTGGCGCCGGAGCACTGGACCTCGAAGCGGAACGGAAAGCCGGCGATCGAGCGCTTGGCACAATCATAGATGCGGCCGGCCTTGGCTTCCTGCGCCCGCCAGGCGTCGGCGGTGATTTCGGCCTGCGAGGCCGCATAGAACCAGAAGCAGGTCCAGCCGACGGCAAGGACCAGGACGAGAACGGGAGCGATGAAAAGGCCCCAGCGGGAGCGGCGGCCAGTGGCAACGGTCATATTGGACATGCGGCGACCCTTTGACGCCAGATTCAGGCAAATGTAAGCGGAGCCGGCCTGCGACGAAAGGCGCAGAAATCGCTTCGCTTGGGCGCAGGGTTCTGGTAGCCGTCCCCGAAATGTCCGAAATCACCCTCCCCTCCGTCACCACAGCCAAGGGCGACCTCTGGGTGTTCGGCTACGGCTCGCTGATGTGGCGGCCGGGCTTCGACTTCGAGGAGCGCGTCCCGGCACGGCTGGTCGGCGAGCACCGCGCGCTCTGCGTCTATTCCTTCGTGCATCGCGGCACGCCGGAGAAGCCGGGCCTGGTGCTCGGCCTCGACCGCGGCGGCGCCTGCCGCGGCATCGCTTTCCGCGTCGCCGAGAAGAACCGGGCCGAGGTGGTTGCATATTTGCGCGCGCGCGAGCAGGTCACCTCGGTCTATCGCGAGGTGATGCGCTCGGTGTGGCTGGAGAACGACGCGCGTCAGCGCGTCTCCGCGCTCGCCTACGTCGTCGACCGCGGCCATGTGCAATATGCCGGCCGCCTCTCGCTCGCCGAGCAGCATCGCCATGTCGTCCAGGGCCATGGTCAGTCCGGCGCCAACCGCGACTACGTCACCGCGACGGTGAAGGCGATCGAGGCCGAAGGCTTTCGCGACACGCAGCTGCATCAGCTTGCATTGATGCTGCATGGTGATGCGCATTCCCTGCACGCGGCGGATCGGGACCAAGATCGCGAAAGCCGCTAAAGCAGAATGGCCTTAGGTTGAATCGATTGTCGCGGCTCGTTCACCTCTCCCGCTTGCGGGAGAGGTCGGCGCGTCCGGGCGATGCGAAGCATCGTCCCGCGCGCCGGGTGAGGGCTTTCTCCTCTTGGAGACTGTCCCATTGCGGAAGCACCCTCTCCCGCAAGCGGGAGAGGGAGCGCACCTCCGTCGTTGCGCGATCAAGCCTCATTTCATTGCGCTTTAGCCCGTCGGCGCGTAACTCGGCGCCGAGCCGATCAACTGCTCCTGCTCCTTCCGCCCCGCTTCGACGAGGCGAGTGGTCGCATCCTCGATCGCCGCTTGCACGCGTGCGAGAAATTCGTCCTTCGGCAGGCCCGGCGGCAACGGCTCGAGAAACTCGACCACCAGCGTGCCGGGGTAGCGCATGAAGGTACGGCGCGGCCAGAACAGGCCGGAATTGAGTGCGACCGGCAGGCACGGCACGCCGCAGGAGGAGTAGATCTGCGCGAAGCCGGTCTTGTAGTCGGGCGCAGCGCCGGGCGCGCGGCGCGTGCCTTCCGGAAAGATCACGAGCTGCTTTCCACTGCGCACCGCCTCGCGCGCGCGACGCGTCATGTCCAGCAGCGCCTTCACGCCGGCATTGCGGTCGATCGCGATCATCCCGGTCTTGACCAGAAACTGGCCGAACACCGGGATCTGCATCAGCTGGCGCTTGAGGATGAAGATCGGCCGGTTGAAGAAACCCGGCAGCACGAAGGTCTCCCAGAACGACTGATGCTTGGCCACGATCAGCAGCGGTCCTGTCGGGATCTTCTCCACCCCGCGGAATTCCACCCTGATGTTGCAGACCACGCGCATCAGGACCAGCGTCGCCTTGGCCCACCATTGCGCCACCGTGAGCATGGCGCGCGGCGGCAATGCAAAGGTCGGCAGCGCAACGATCGCGAGAAGGACCAGCACGGCGTAGAACAGCACGTTGAACACGAGCGATCGCAGGAAAATCAGGAACATCGATGGTCCGATCAATTGGCCTGTGCGGTGGCGGGCCGCTTCGGTTGCTGACCTGCAGGCTGCTCCGACATCTCGGGCCAAAGGTCAATCCCGAAATCCTCCAGCCGCACCCTGAGCTCGGCCGCAATGTACTTGACGTATTCGGACAGGAGCAGCCGCAGCGTCGAGCCCGAGATCCACCACGGCTCCTCGCGCCATTTTTCACCGACCACCGCGAACGGGATCAGCGTCGTCTGTGGCATCGCATGCGAGAATTCCACCAGCGCGCGCGGCATGTGATAGTTCGAGGTGACCACGATCAGAGACGTAAATCGGCGCCCCTCGGCCCAGCGCCGCGCCTCCGCCGCGTTGCCGCGGGTCGTGAGCGCGGTGCGGTCGAGGTCGACGCAGCAGGTCATGAAGGACTGATTCTCCGGCAAGGTGCGGGAGATGTCGCTCGCCGTCGAGGTCGGATGCACGCCGGAAATCAGGAGCCGCCTGCCGTAGCCGGCAGCGAGCAGCTCCATCGCGTCCGATACCCGCGAGGAGCCGCCGGTCAGCACCACGATGCCGTCCGCCTTGCGGTCCGGCACCGTCTCGGCGCCGCGCAATTGCGACAGGAATGCAACGAAGCCCGCGGCCGCGCCGACGAAGGCGAGCGCGATCGTCGAAACGATTGCCGCGCGCAGCCAGCCGCGCGGCAGTTTCGGCGATCGTTCGTCGGCCCTTGAGGTCATGCGATGTCGGTGATCCCTTCCCGATCTGATTTTATGACGTTTTGAGGCGAAGTGGAGTCCGGTTTAGCAAGCCTAGTCGACGTCGTTCAATGTCGCGAACAGCGTCTGGCGCGAGGCGATCGCGGTAATGGCGCCGATCAGGACGGCCTGAACCGCGAGCACGACGTAGCCGGAGGGGCGCAGCGAGAAGGTGCCGAGCAGCGCGGCGAACTGGTCGCCGACGGGGGTCCCGGAAAACCAGCCTGCGATGGACTCGGAGAAGCCGAACATCAGCATGGCGGCGCCGCCGCCGATCACGCCGCCCTCCAGGCCCAGCCTGAGGAAATGACGCAGGAAGTGATTGGCGATGTAGCGGTCGCCGGCGCCGACGAAATGCAGCACCTCGACGATCGGACGGTTCGCCGCCATGGCACCGCGGGTCGCGAACGACACCGAGATGATGGTTGCGACGATGACGAGCGCGAGGATGCCGAGGCCCGCCAGCACGATGGCGTTCGTCATCATGCGCATGCGCTCGATCCAGGCGCGGTGATCGTCGACGCTGGCGCTAGGGGCGACCTGCGTCACGCGCGCGCGCAAGGCGCCGAGATCGAGCGGCGTTCCCGGCTGCACGCGTGCGATGATCATGCGCGGCACAGGCAGATCGTCCATCGACAGGCCGGTACCGAGCCAGGGCTCGAGCAGCTTGCCGCTCTCCTCCCTGGTGAACGGCTTGACCTCGACGATGCCGGCTTGCGTGCGCATCGCTTCCGCCACGGCTACGGTGTCGCGCTCGAGATCGCGGCCGGCCTGCGGACGAACCTGGATGGTGATTTCGCTCGCGACGTCCGACTGCCATTCGGCGGCGGAGGCACTGACCAGCAGCACCGTGCCCGTAGCCATCGAGGCCAGGAACGTCATGATGGCGACGACCGCGAGCAGTGCTCTGCCGTGGATCGAGGCGCGCGGCACGATCGGCGACATATTGCGCGCCTTGGCCGGAAGCTGCGGACGCTCCTGTCCGAGATCGACCAGCACGCCGCGCTCGTCCAGCCTACTCATAGACGTGCAGCCGTCCCTGGTGCAGCACCAGCCGCCGTGCTTCGTACTGGTCCATCAGGCCGATGTCGTGGGTGGCGATGATGACGGCGGTGCCTGATTTGTTGAGCTCGATGAAGAGTCGCAGCAGGCGGCGGCCGAGCGTCGGATCGACGCTGCCGGTCGGCTCGTCCGCGAGCAACAGCTGCGGCCGCGAGATCACGGCGCGCGCGATCGCCGCGCGCTGCTTCTCGCCACCCGACAGGATCGGCGGCAGCGCGTCCATGCGGTCGCCGAGGCCGACCCAGCGCAACAGATCGATCACCTCCTTCCGGTAGCTCGACTCGCTGCGGCCCATGACGCGGAACGGCAGCGCGACATTCTCATAGGTCGTCATGTGATCGAGCAGGCGGAAATCCTGGAGCACGATGCCGATGCGCTTGCGCAGGTCTGCGATCTCGTCCTTCCCGAGCTGCGAGACGTCGTGGCCGAACAGGTTGACGAGGCCCCGCGTCGGTCGATGCGACAGGAACAACAGGCGCAGCAGGGACGTCTTGCCGGCACCGGACGGTCCGGTGAGGAACTGGAAGGAATGCGCCGGGATCTGGAAGCTGAGGTCGCGCAGGATCTCCGGCCCCAGTCCGTAACGCAAACCGACATTTTCGAACCGAACCAAGCTCAGCTCCGTTCGAGAGGGGGCGCAGGCCGCATTGCGGAGCTCCGCCATACGCGATCAACGGGTTTTGCCGCCGTTATGGTTTCCGGTTCGTTAACGGTCGCCCAGTAGCATAAAGGGCGCCCGGTTCTGTGCGATCGTGGCATCGTCAAGACCAGTCCAAGACCTTCGTTCACCAAGACCTTCGTTCATGCATCAAGGCTCGTCCATGCATATCGTCTGCCCCCATTGTATGACATCCTACGCCATCAAGCTCGCGAGCCTTGGGGCGAACGGGCGGGCGGTCCGCTGCTCCCGCTGCAAGGAGACCTGGATCGCCCACGCCGAGGATGCCATCGAGGAGGCGTCCGTTCCGGCCATGGCCGCGGCCAGCCGAGCCGACGACCAGTCCGACCTCGCCGAACAATGGAACTCCTATGCCAAGGACGACGGCGCCGCTGATGCGCCCGTCATCGACAGCCCCTCGATCGCCAGCGACTGGCCGGATGAGCAGGCCCACGAAACCGAGGACGAATGGTCGGCAGCGGCCCGGCAGGCCGAAGAAGAGGCCGTCGGCGCGCAGCACCAATCCTGGTTCCGAAGCCTGTTCCCCCGCCGCGGCGCGCGGGTAAGCCACCCGGTCGCCGCTGCGGTGCCGCGCAAATCCTATCTTGGCCTGCCGACCGCCTGCGCCGCGATGGGCGCGCTGGTGCTGGCACTGGTGCTCTGGCGTGGCGACGTGGTGCGGCTGCTGCCCCAGACGGCAGCGTTCTACAAAATGGTCGGGCTCGAGGTGAACTTGCGGGGTCTCGCCTTCAAGGACGTCAAGCTCTCCAGCGAGACCGTGGACGGTAAGCAGGTGCTGGTGATCGAGGGCGTGATCGTCGGCGAGGGCAAGAAGCCGCTCGACATTCCGCGGCTGCGCTTTGCCGTGCGCGACGCTCAGGGCGCGGAGATCTATGCCTGGAATGCGGTACTTGAGCAGACCGTGCTGCGGCCGGGTGAGCGCGCCTTCTTCCGCTCGCGCCTCGCCTCACCGCCGCCGGAGGGCCGCAACATCGATGTTCGTTTCTTCAACCGGCGCGACATTGCCGGCGGCAGCGTATAATCGCCCTCGCAAGGGCGTTTATCCCGAGGTTCGTCTCATGCCGAAAATCTTGATCGCCGACGACGAGGATTCGATGCGCACGCTGGTCGCGCGCGCCATCGCCATGGACGGCCACGAGACCGTCACCGCCCAGGACGGTGCCGAGGCGCTGGAGATCCTGACCCGCGAGGATGGCGCCTTCGACCTGTTGCTCACCGACATCCAGATGCCGGTGATGGACGGCATCGCGCTGGCGCTCTCCGTCGCGCGCGATTTCCCCGACCTGACCATCTTGCTGATGACCGGCTTTGCCGACCAGCGCGAGCGCGCCTCGAACCTGAACGCGCTGGTGCACGACGTCGTGACCAAGCCGTTCTCGGTCGCGGATATCCGCACGGCGGTCGCCGATGCGCTGGCGGCGAAGAAGGGCTAGCGTCGGCGGTATCCCCACATCGTCATTGCGAGCGCAGCGAAGCAATCCAGACTGCCGTCGCGGAAAGACTCTGGATTGCTTCGCTGCGCTCACAATGACGAAAACTGTGGCGCGATCCCAGCCCGCATCAGCGCAGCGGTATGCGGGAACACTGCCCCGGATGTCGCTGCGCTCATCCGGGCTACGAGAACTGAGCCGTCCCTCAAAACTCCTTCAGCAGCCGCTCGAGATAATCGAGCTCGATCTGCGGCCGCGACGGATCGCCGAGACGGCGGCGGAGCTCTTCGAGAATGCGGCGGACACGCTGGGTGTCGATCTCGCCGGGAATCTTGACCGTGTAATCGTCGCCATATTCGCGCCCATGCAGCGGCCGGCCGAGCGGATCGGTCTGGTTGCCGCCGCTCTGTTGACGGCCGGCGCGCTGGCCGGGGCCGTCGCCCTGGCCGTCGCCATCACCCTGCTGCATCGCCTCGGCCATCTTCTGCGCACCCTTGCGCATGGCGTCGAGTGCCTTGCCTTGCGAGTCCACGGCGCCGTCGGCATTGCCCTCGCCGAGCTTTGATCCGGCATCGCCCATGGCACCGTCGGCCGCATCCAGGCTGCCGTCATCGCCCTGGTCGCTGTCCTGGTCACCGTTCTGGCCGGGTTGGCCCTGCTCGCCTTGCTGACCCTTCTGGCCCTTCTGTGCCTGCTGGCCTTGCTGACCCTTCTGCCCCTTCTGGGTGAGGCCGCGCTTGGCGAGCTCGTCCTGCAGCTTCTTCAGGCGGTCGCGCAGTCCCTGCTGGTCCTGCTGCAGCTCCGACATGGACTGATCGCCCTGCTGCTGCTTGCCACGCGAGCGATCGCGCCGGGAATCCTGGCCCTGCTTGAACGTCTTGTCGCGCAATTGCTGCTGCTTGCGGATCATGTCGCCAAGCTCATTGAGCGCCTGCTCCATGTCGCTCTCGCCGGACTGCCCCGGCTGCGCCATCTGCAGGCCTTCCAGCATCTGCTGGAGCTGGTCGAGCAACTGCTTGGCCGCATCCTTGTCGCCGGAGCGCGACAGGCGCTCCATCCGGTCGATCATGTTCTGCAGATCCTGCTGACGCAGAACCTTGGTGTTCGGATCGAGCGGCCGCGCCAGCTGCTGCGGGTCATTGTTGTTTCGGAACTGCTCGGCAAGCTGGCGCATGAAATCGTTCAGCGCCTGACGCAGATCCTGCGTGAGCTTCTTGATCTCTTCGTCGCTGGCGCCGCGCTCCAGCGCCTGCTTCAGCGCTTCCTGGGCCGCGCGCAACGCCTTCTCGACGTCGGAGATCTTGCCGTCCTCGATCGTCACCGCAAGCGCCCACAGGCTCGCCACGACCTCGCGCAGGGCATCGTCGGTGCGCGCCGCTTCGAGCTGCCGGGCCACGCTGTGCAGGCCGAGATATTGTCCAGCCTCCGGCGTGAACATCTCGGGCGCGATCATCAGCCCGTCGAGCGCGGCATAGACGTCCGAATTCTTGTTGGCGTCGAGCGCGAGGATGCGGCGCTGCTCGATCAAGGCGCGGGCCAGCGGCTTGGTGAAGAGCCGCTCGGGCAGGCGCATGTTGAACGGCTCGCTGGTGGCCTCGTTGCCGGCCTCGTCCTTGGCCGCGAGTGTCAGCGTGACCTCGGCGCCGGCGTAGGGATCCTCGCTGAGATCCTTCACGGATTGCCCGACGCCGTTGCGGGTGCGCGCGTTCGGCAGCGCGAGCGGGAATTGCGGCGGCTGGAACAGCGGCCGCGGCGCCGTCCTGCTGTCGCCATCGCCGCCAGCGGCCTTCGGACCATCTTTAGGGCCATCCTTGGCACCATCTTTGGCATCGGTCGACCGCGGGGCGAATTTGGCCTCGGCGCCGGTGACGCCGTAATCGTCCTCGATCTTGTAGGAGAGCTGGAGCGCGCCGCGCGCCTGGCGCTCCGGATCCTTGGCGAGCGCGATCGTCGGCGGACGATCCGGCGTGGCGGCGAAGGCCCATTGCGGCTGGCCGGAGGGCGCCCGGACATGCGCGGTGCCGTCGCCCGAAATCGCGAAATGCTTTTCGTTGGTCCCCTGGGGGCTGGCTTCAGTCGGGGCGACCTCCTTGAGGCCGCCCGAGACGGCGACATCCAGGTTGCCGCCGGAGGAGCGCACGATCAAGGTCGAGCCGGCGGGAACGGCGAGCGGGCCGCCGGCGGGCAATGCCGCAGCTTCCTTGTTGGCGGCCGACAGGATCACCGGCGGCCTGCCGGTGTAGAGCGGCGGCGTGACCCAGGCGTCGACGCGAACGTTGGCCGGCGCCAGCACCCCGTTCCAGTCGAAGGCGGCGCCAAGGCGCATTGCTCGCTCGTCACCCGCGGCAAAGAAGGTCGCAACCAGCATCACCATGACGAGGGCACGCAGCGCCCAGGGGTCGTGAAGCGCGAGCCGGGGCTGCGGCACACCGGCGCGGATGCGCTTGATGGAGGCGAGCGTCCGCTCGCGCTGCGCCTGCCAAAGCGCCTGCGCGACCGGGTCCTGCGAGGTCAGTGTGTCCGTGAGCGTGGTGGCCGGGCGGTGCCGGATGCCGGAGCCACGGTCGAGCCGGGCGAGCGCTTCCTCGCGGCTCGGCCAGCGGAAGCGAATCAGCGGGAACAGGGCAGCCGCCGCGATCACGGCGAAAAGGGCGAGGCCGACGGCCCTGGCCGTGAACGGCAGCGCCAGCCAAAGGCCGGCCCAGGACACCACCAGGAACAGGCCGACGACGGTCAGAAGGCGCGCCGCATTGGGCCAGGCACGCTCCCACGCGATGGCATAAGTCGCCCGATCAAGGGCCTGCGCCAGCTTCAGCCGCGACAGCGCGTCACTGTTGCGGATCGGGTCTGACGGCTCGGGGGTGAGGCCGTTCAATCAACTCTCCAGGTTGCCCGGTAGAGCAGAGCCTATCACAACGGCAGCACTGAGGCATCCGTTCCTGTACGGGAGAGCCTCCTTTTCCCGCATAACACGAGGACGTGACTGGCCGGGTGCAACCCCGTAATTTCCGCGCGCCAATCTCGAGGGAAACGAAGGAAACGCCATGGACAAGAAGATGCACGACAAGGGCCTGGAAGTCCGCAAAGCGGTGCTGGGCGAGGCCTATGTCAACAACGCCCTGAAGAACGTCGACGATTTCAACCGCCCGTTCCAGGAGATGCTCAACGAATATTGCTGGGGCACGGTGTGGGGCCGCGAGGAGCTGCCGCGCAAGACCCGCAGCATGCTCAACATCGCCATGATCGCGATCCTCAACCGTCAGCACGAGTTTCGCGCGCATCTGAAGGGCGCGCTGACCAATGGCGTCACCCGCGAGGAGATCCGCGAGATCCTGATGCAGGTCGCGATCTATGGCGGCATGCCCGCTGCGGTCGACAGCTTCCGCATCGCGCGCGAGGTGTTCGCGGAGATCGACGGGAAGGCGTGAGACCAACAACAAGCATTCAACGTAGTGCACCGTCATTGCTAGCGAAGCGAAGCAATCCAGAATCTATCCGCGGAGAAAGACTGGATTGCTTCGTCGCTTCGCTCCTCGCAATGACGCGGAGGAGGCAGAAACACCATGGACATCGGATTCATCGGGCTCGGAAACATGGGTTTCCCGATGGCGCGGCGGCTGATCGAGGCGGGGCACAGGCTCGTCGTATTCGACACGCGCAAGGAAGTTACGGGCAATCTGGTCGCGCGCGGTGCCATTGCCGCGTCGTCGCCGAAGGACGTCGCCGACCAGGTCGAGACCGTGATGGCGAGCCTGCCCTCGCTGCAGGCTTCCCTCGACGTTGCCACCGGCGCTGGCGGCGTGATCGAGGGCAAGCGCGCCAAGCGTTTCGTCGATCTCTCAACGGTCGGCTCGGCGATGGCCGCGAAGATTCACGGCCTGCTCGCAAAGCGCGGCATCGTGCAGATCGATTGTCCCGTCTCCGGCGGCGTCGGCGGCGCGGAGAAGGGCACGCTGGCCGTGATGGTGTCAGGTCCGAAAGCCGAGTTCGAGCAGCTCAAGCCTGCGCTCGAGGTGATCGGAAAGGTGTTCTTCATCGGCGAGAAGCCCGGCGCGGCGCAGACCATGAAGCTCGCCAACAATTTCCTGTCGGCCACCGCGATCGTGGCGACGTCGGAAGCCGTGGTGATGGGCGTCAAGGCCGGGCTCGATCCCGCCGTGATGATCGACGTCATCAATGCGGGGTCTGGCATGAACACGGCGAGCCGCGACAAGTTTCCGCGCGCGGTGCTGCCGCGCACCTTCGACTTCGGCTTCGCCACGGGATTGATGGTGAAGGACGTGCGGCTGGCGCTGGAGGAGATGAAGCAGCTCGGCCTGTCGATGGAGGTCGCCGACGCGGTTGGGCGGTTGTGGGAAACGGTCATCAGCGCGGAAGGCGCCGAGTCCGATTTCACCGCGGCGATCAAGCCGATCGAGAAGAAGGCGGGTGTGATCGTAGGCGGAAACAACTGACGTTCAGCGAAATAGCGCGGTCGTGGCGAATTTGCCCGACAGTTCAAGCGGTTTTGCCTGACGACCAAGCATCATTGCGAAACCCCCAGTCTACTGTGCATGGGGTTGTTTTTCAGGTTTTGGTGGCGGCCTCACAGCCACGGCGCCGGCGTATCCATTGCAATCAGCTGCTCGACCTCGATGCGCGGGCGCACCACGGCGTATTGGTCACCCTTCACCAGCACCTCGGGCACCAGCGGCCGGGTGTTGTAGGTGCCGGCCTGCACGGCGCCATAGGCACCGGCGGTCATGATGGCGAGGAGATCGCCGGGCGCGGGCGTCGGCAGCGTGCGGTCGAGGGCGAGATAATCGCCGGTCTCGCAGACCGGGCCGACGACATCGGCCAGAATCGTGGCGGTGCCCTTGGCGGGCTGCGTCACCGCCAGAATGTCGTGATGCGCCTCGTACAGCGTCGGGCGGATCAGGTCGTTCATGGCGGCGTCGATGATGACGAAGTTCTTGCCGTCGCCATGCTTCACATAGATCACCTTGGCGACGAGAATGCCGGCATTGCCGACGATCATGCGGCCCGGCTCGAACATCAGCGTGCAGCCGAGATTGTGGCTGACGCGCTTGACCATGGCGGCGTAGGCGGCGGGCGCCGGCGGCGCCTCGCGGTCCATGTAGTAGGGAATGCCGAGACCGCCGCCGAAATCGACGTGGCTGATGTCGTGGCCGTCCGCGCGCAGCGTCTGCACGAATTCGGAGAGGATGCGGAACGCGGTCTCCATGCCGGAGAGATCGGTGATCTGGCTGCCGATATGCACGTCGGTGCCGGTCACCTTGATTCCGGGCAGCTTCGCGGCGCGCGCATAGACCTCACGGGCATGCACGATCGGGATGCCGAACTTGTTCTCGGACTTGCCGGTGGAGATTTTTGCATGCGTGCCGGCATCGACGTCGGGATTGACGCGGAGCGAGATGCGCGCGGTCTTGCCCATCTCGGTGGCGAGGCGCGACAGCAGCTCGAGCTCCGGCTCGGATTCGACATTGAGGCAGAGGATGTCGGCGGCCAGCGCCGCGCGCAGCTCCGCCTCGGTCTTGCCGACGCCGGAGAAGACGATCTTGCTGGCGGGAATGCCGGCCGCCAAGGCGCGCTTCAACTCGCCGCCCGAAACCACGTCGGCGCCGGCGCCGAGCTTGGCCAGCGTCCGCAGCACCGACTGGTTGGAGTTCGCCTTCATGGCGTAGCAAACCAGCACCTTCTCGCCGGCAAAGGCCTCGGTGAAGACGCGGTAGTGCCGCTCCAGCGTCGCGGTCGAATAGCAATAGAACGGCGTGCCGACAGTGGCGGCCAGCTCGGACAGGTTCACCGCCTCGGCGTGCAGCACGCCGTTGCGATAGTCGAAATGATTCATGGCGCAGGCTCGGTTGTGCCGGCTTATTTCCTGCCGGGAGGTTCGTCCAGGAGCGGGTCGAGAATAAACGATTTCTTCCGGCCCTTGGCAGCCGCGGGCGCGGCATCCGCGCTCGCGGTGGGCTCGAACAGGCTCGGCGCCTTCTGGGCCGCGGTCTCGGGCTCGACAGGCGCGGCGCCCGTGGCCGAGGACGTGTTGGAGGCGGTCGGCGGCAGATCCAGCGGGCCCTTGCGGCCGCAACCGGCAAGCGCGAGCGCCGTCAGGCTCAAGACAATGATGGCCCACCCCGAGCCGGCCGGGCGAAACTTTGACGTCACGACGAAATCCCCACTACGCGCGGCGCACCATACAGAGATTGGCGCGTTCTGGCGAGAGCCGGATGACCATGAAACATAAGCGAAATTTTGCCCTCAGCCCAATTTTCGCTCTTTTTCCAGCCGCTTCGCCCAGGCCTTAGCCTGAGCTGTCACGTTCTTCGGCGCGGTGCCGCCAAAGCTGGTGCGGCTCTTCACCGACGATTCGACCGAGAGCACGCCGAGCACGTCCTTGGTGATTTTGGGCTCGATCGCCTGCATTTCCTTGATCGGCAGCTCGTGCAGCGCGACGCCCCCCTCGGCGGCCTTGGCGACGATGCGGCCCGTGACGTGGTGGGCCTCGCGGAACGGCATCTTCAGCGTCCGCACCAGCCAGTCGGCAAGGTCGGTCGCCGTGGCGTAACCCTCGCCCGCGGCCGCCTTCATCTTGGCTTCGTCCGGAACGAGATCTCGGACCATGCCGGTCATGGCGCGGATTGCCAGCGACAGCGCGGCAAATCCCTCCATGGCGCCCTGCTTGTCCTCCTGCATGTCCTTTTGATAGGCGAGCGGCAGGCCCTTCATGACGATCAGGAGGCCGTTGAGCGCGCCGATGACGCGGCCGGTCTTGGCCCGCACCAGCTCGGCGGCGTCAGGGTTGCGCTTCTGCGGCATGATCGAGGATCCCGTAGTGAACTTGTCGCTGAGCCGGATCATGCCGACCAGCGGCGAGGTCCAGATCACGATCTCCTCGGCAAAGCGCGACATGTGGACGGCGCAGATCGAGGCGGCCGACAGCGTCTCCAGCACGAAGTCGCGGTCGGAGACGGCATCGAGCGAGTTTGCCATCGGCCGGTCGAAGGCAAGCGCCTTCGCGGTGGCGTGGCGGTCGATCGGGAACGAGGTGCCGGCGAGCGCAGCCGCGCCCAGCGGCGATTCGTTCAGCCGCTTGCGGGCGTCCTGGAAGCGGCCGCGGTCACGCGCGGCCATCTCGACATAGGCCAGCAGGTGATGGCCGAAAGTGACGGGTTGCGCCGTCTGCAGATGCGTGAAGCCGGGCATCACGGTTGCGGCGTGCTCCAGCGCGCGGTCCACCAGGGCCTGCTGGAACGCGGCGAGCGCGGCATCGGTCTCGTCGATGACGTCGCGGACGAACAGACGGAAGTCGGTGGCGACCTGGTCGTTGCGCGAGCGCGCGGTGTGCAGCCTTCCGGCGGCGGGGCCGATCAGCTCGGACAGGCGGCTCTCGACATTCATATGAATGTCCTCGAGCGCGCGCTTGAATTCGAAGCCGCCCTTGCCGATCTCTGACAGGATTGTGTCTAGACCCTTGCCGATATTTTTCGCATCAGAAGCCGTGATGATGCCCTGATTGGCCAACATCGCGGCGTGGGCCTTGGACGCGGCAATGTCCTGGGCGAAGAGGTGACGATCGACGTCGATGGAGACGTTGATCTCTTCCATGATCTCGTCGGGGCGTTCCGAGAACCGGCCGCCCCACATCTTGTTGCTCATGATCCCCTGCTCACGCCTGATTTGCCGCACGTTTGCTGGCCGCGGCCAGCCGTATTAAGAGGCCCCTGATAGCCATATCTGCGACCGGATGACAAACGATATGCTCGACCCGAAGCCCTCCGCCACGCGCCGCATCCCCCTCGTCATCGCCACTGTTGCGATCGTCGGGGTGGCGGGCTTCGCCGCGCTGTACGGGTTCGGCCTGAGCCGGGCGCCGTCAGGCGATCCGACCTGCAAGCCGGCGGTCGCGACGGCCTCGAGGATCGCCCCGCTCGCCCATGGCGAGGTGGCGGCGCTGACCATGGCGAGCGCCCCCTTGAGATTGCCCGACCTTGCCTTCGAGGATTCCGAGGGCAAGCCGAAGAAGCTGTCCGACTTCCGCGGCAAGACCCTGCTGGTGAACCTCTGGGCGACCTGGTGCGTGCCTTGTCGCAAGGAGATGCCGGCGCTGGACGAGCTCCAGGGCAAGCTGTCGGGCCCGAATTTCGAGGTGGTGGCGATCAACATCGACACCCGCGACCTCGAGAAGCCGAAAACCTTCCTGAAAGAGGCCAATCTGAGCCGGCTCGGCTATTTCAGCGACCACAAAGCCAAGGTTTTTCAGGATCTTAAAGTCGTGGGACGGGCGCTGGGCATGCCCACCTCGGTGCTGGTGGACCCGCAGGGCTGCGAGATCGCGACGATCGCGGGACCGGCGGAATGGGCGAGCGAGGACGCGCTCAAGCTGATCCGGGCAGCAACAGGCAAGGCCGCCGCCGCACTTTGAGGGATTATGCTGTCACGTTGAGATTGCCGCCGACGCCAGGGGCGACATTGGCGAGCGAGGGCTGGCCGGCGCCGAGCAGCGTCAGGACGGTGGATTTCTCCATGTCCGCGTTCTGCTTGGTCAGCGTCGCCGCGATATTCGACTGCAGCGCGCCTTGTTGTGCGGCCAGCACGGTGCTGACCATTGCCATCATGTCCATTACGCGAACCCTCGTACCGGCCGTAACCTAGACGCGAGAGGTTAACGCGACATGAAATGTCACAGGACAGATCGCGTCAGCGCGTCGGCACCGGCTTGGCGCCGCGGTAATCGTAGAAGCCGCGCTGGGTCTTGCGGCCGAGCCAGCCGGCCTCGACGTATTTCACCAGCAGCGGGCACGGGCGGTACTTGGAATCGGCCAGCCCCTCGTGCAGCACCTGCATGATGGAGAGGCAGGTATCGAGGCCGATGAAATCGGCCAGCTCGAGCGGGCCCATCGGATGATGCGCCCCGAGCTTCATCGCCGCGTCGATCGCCTCGACGTTGCCGACGCCTTCATACAGCGTGTAGATCGCCTCGTTGATCATCGGCAGCAGGATGCGGTTGACGATGAAGGCGGGGAAATCCTCGGAGACCGCGACCTGCTTGCCGAGCTTGCCGACGAATTCCTTGGCGGTCTCGAAGGTGGCGTCGTCGGTGGCGATGCCGCGGATGAGCTCGACCAGTTCCATCAACGGCACCGGATTCATGAAATGAATGCCGATGAAGCGTTCCGGGCGGTCGGTGGCGGCTGCGAGGCGCGTGATCGAGATCGACGACGTATCGGAGGCGACGATCGCCTCCGGCTTCAACACGGCGCAGAGCTCGTGGAAGATCTTGCGCTTGACCTCTTCCTTCTCGACCGCGGTCTCGATGACGAGGTCGCAATCGGCGAGGTCGTCGAGTTTCTCGGCGGGCGTGATGCGCGACAGCGCCTTGGTCTTGGCCTCCTCGGTGACGGCCTTCTTGGAGACCTGGCGCGCCAGATTGCCGTTGATAGTGGCCATGCCCGACTTGAGGCGGTCGGCCGAAACGTCGTTGAGCACCACGTCGAAGCCGGCGAGCGCCGCAACATGGGCGATGCCATTGCCCATCTGACCCGCGCCGATCACGCCGACCTTCTTGATCACTGCCGCCATAATGTCATCCACCGGAACGGCGCGCATGTCGCGCCTGCCTATCCCCCGAGCCGGGAGGACCGATTTAATCAGAACCTTGGCTCGAAACCTAGATTGGATCGCTTCGAAGGCGCGCCCCACGCCAAAGAAAACGCCTCAGAAATGCAACACCGGCCGGAGTTTATACCTCCGGCCGGTGTTTTCGATGCCTTTTACTTGCCGAGCTTGCCGAGTTCGTCCGTTAGCTCCGGAACCGCCTGGTAGAGATCGGCGACCAGGCCATAATCGGCGACCTGGAAGATCGGCGCGTCCTCGTCCTTGTTGATCGCAACGATCACCTTGGAGTCCTTCATGCCGGCCAGATGCTGGATGGCGCCGGAAATGCCGACCGCGACGTAAAGCTCGGGGGCCACGACCTTGCCGGTCTGTCCGACCTGCCAGTCGTTCGGCGCATAGCCGGCGTCCACCGCGGCGCGCGAGGCACCGACACCGGCCCCAAGCTTGTCCGCGAGCGGCTCGATGTACTTGGCGAAGTTCTCCCGGCTCTGCATGGCGCGACCACCGGAGACGATGATCTTGGCCGAGGTCAGCTCGGGACGATCGCTCTTGGCGACTTCCTCACCGACGAAAGTCGACAGGCCCGGATCGGCGGCCGCCGCCACGGTCTCGACCGGGGCGCTGCCGCCCTCGCCTGCTGCAGCGAAGGTCGAGGTGCGGACCGTGATGACCTTCTTGGCGTCCTTCGATTTCACCGTCTGGATGGCGTTGCCGGCATAGATCGGACGCTCATAGGTGTCGGGCGCGACCACCTTGGTGATCTCCGAGACCTGCATGACGTCGAGCAGAGCGGCGATGCGGGGCATCACGTTCTTGAAGCGGGAGGTCGCCGGCGCGACGATGGCGTCATAGCCGGACGCCAGCGACACCACCAGCGCGGCCAGCGGCTCGGCGAGATCGTGCGCGTAGAGGTCGCCGTCGGCGAGCAGCACCTTCTTCACGCCAGCGAGCTTGGCAGCGGCATCCGCTGCAGCCTTGGCGTTCTGGCCGGCAACCAGCACTTCGACATCCGCGCCAAGCGCGGCTGCCGCGGTCAAGGCCTTGTTGGTGGCGTCCTTGAGCGACGCGTTGTCGTGTTCGGCAATCAGAAGCGTCGTCATCAGAGCACCCCGGCTTCGTTCTTGAGTTTCGACACCAGCTCGGTGACGTCCTTGACCTTGACGCCGGCCTTGCGGCCCGCGGGCTCAGTCGTCTTCAGAACCTCGAGGCGCGCGGCGATGTCGACGCCGTAATCGGCGACGGTCTTCTCCGCGATCGGCTTTTTCTTCGCCTTCATGATGTTTGGCAGCGAGGCGTAGCGTGGCTCGTTGAGGCGGAGATCGGTGGTGACGATCGCCGGCCCCTTCAGCTTCACGGTCTGGAGACCGCCATCGACTTCGCGCGTAACCTTGAAGTCGCTTCCTTCGACCTCGAGCTTGGAGGCGAAGGTCGCCTGCGACCAGCCGAGCAGCGCGGCCAGCATCTGGCCGGTCTGGTTCGAGTCGTCGTCGATCGCCTGCTTGCCGAGAATGATCAGGCCCGGCTGCTCTTCTTCCGCAACCTTCTTCAGGATCTTGGCGACGGCGAGCGGCTCGACGGTGCCGTCCGCCTTCACCAGGATGCCGCGATCGGCGCCCATGGCAAGACCGGTGCGGATCGTCTCGGACGCCTGCGCCGGTCCGATCGAGACCACCACGACCTCGGTGGCCTTGCCGGCTTCCTTCAGGCGCAGCGCTTCCTCGACAGCGATTTCGTCGAAGGGGTTCATGGACATCTTGACGTTGGCGAGTTCAACGCCCGATCCATCGCCCTTGACGCGGACCTTGACGTTGTAATCGACCACCCGCTTTACCGGCACTAAGACCTTCATCGATCCTCTTTCACTCAATCTGGGAGGGGGGTTATCAACTGGCGCGGAACCTAAAGGCCTGATCTGCCCCGGTCAACGCGCGAACGGGCCTAATTTCGGCCTTCTGAAATGCGCCGAGCGCGATGGGTCAGCGGTTCTGGCCGGGAACCCAGAGCACGTCGCCGGCACCATTGCCGTTCACGGCCCGGCTGGCCACGAAGAGAAAGTCGGACAGGCGGTTCATATATTGGATGCCAGCCGCGCTGACCGGCTCGCCGGGCTGGGCCGCCAGTTCCACGATCACGCGTTCCGCCCTGCGGCATATCGTGCGCGCCACATGGAGGTGGGCCGCGGCCGGCGTGCCGCCGGGAAGCACGAAGGAGGTCAGCGGCGCGAGCTTGTCGTTGAGCGCATCGATGTCGCGCTCGAGCCGCTCGACCTGGCTCGCCACCACCCGCAGCCGCTCGGCCTTGCCTTTGTCCTTGTCTTGCCGCTCCGGCACCGCGAGATCGGCACCAAGATCGAACAGATCGTTCTGGATGCGGCCGAGCATCGCGTCGAGCTCGGGCGTCTCCCTGGTGTGGAGCCTGGCCACGCCGATCGCGGCGTTGGTCTCGTCGACGGTGCCATAGGCCTCGATGCGCCGATCGTATTTCGGACGCCGCTCGCCGGTTCCGAGCGCCGTCGTGCCGTCGTCACCAGTCTTCGTGTAGATGCGATTAAGTACGACCATGATCAGCGTCCCATTGCCCAGACCGCGAGCATCGCGACGATGATCGCCACGAACTGAAGCAGCACGCGCCAGCGCATCAGCTTCTGCGAGGTGTTGGGCGAGCCGCCGCGCATCATGTTGATAAGCCCGAGCAGCAGCACCAGCGCCACGGCGCCGGCTGCGGCCGGCAGGATGAAAGTACTCAGGAAAGATGCCATTTGAGGGTAGATAACACCGTGTGTGCCGGTCCGCCATCTCCAGCTCGTCATTCCGGGGCGATGCGGGGGACCGAGCGCAGCGAGGCCCGACGCATCGAGCCCGGAATGACGGCGCGGCGCTTCGCGAACTGGCTTTTGGGCCAAGAATATCAGATGGTAGCGCGATGATTTTTCGATTTGCGCCCATTGCTTGTTCTCCTGGCCTCTCCCTACGTGCAGAGGGAGAGAGCAGCGATCTAGGTGCCAAGTGAAAGCCATCCGCTACATTTACTGCGTCGTTGAGGACGCGTTCTACACGTTCCTCGCCGATGACGGCTGGGCGATCGCGAGCCACATCGCGCTGTCGACGCTGATGGCGTTGTTCCCATTCCTGATCGTGCTGACCGCGCTCGCCGGCTTTTTCGGCTCCAAGGAACTCGCCGACCAGGCCGCCAGCCTGATGCTCCAGGTCTGGCCCAAGCAAGTCGCCGATTCAATTTCGGGCGAGGTGCATGACGTGCTGACCACCACCCGGACCGGCCTTTTGACCATCGGCGCAGCGCTGTCGGTTTATTTCGCCTCGAACGGCGTCGAGGCGCTGCGGGTCGCGCTCAACCGCGCCTATGCGGTGGTGGAGATGCGAAGCTGGTACTGGCTCCGGCTGGAATCAATCGCCTATACGATCATTGCGGCCTTCACCGCGCTCGCCATGGCGTTCCTGATCGTGCTCGGTCCTCTCATTATCGAGGCCGCTCGGCGCCACATTCCATTGTTCGTGGAATCCAACGAAAGCATCCTCACCTGGTTGCGCTACGGCATCACCATCAGCGCGCTGGTGGTGGCGCTGATCATCCTGCATGCCTGGCTGCCGGCGGGGCGGCGCAGCTTCTTCCAGATCCTGCCCGGCATCATCTTCACCATCGTGGCGTCGCTGATATCAGGTATCGTGTTCGGACAATATCTCGCGCGCTTTGCCAACAATTACGTGACGATGTATGCGGGCCTCGCCTCGGTGATCATCGCGCTGGTGTTCCTGTACTTCATCGCCGCGATCTTCGTTTACGGCGGCGAGCTGAACGCCGCGATCATCAAGTCGCGGCTTCCTCACGGCGTGTCGCTTCAAGCAGCGCAGTCGCTAAAGCCCGCGGAGACACAGGCTTGACCAGGAAGGCGTCGGCGCCGGCCTCGCGAGAGGCGGCCTCGTCCTCGCTGCGGCCGGACACGCCGATGATCGGGATCTGAGCCAGCGGCGTCGTCAGCCTGCGAATCCGCCTGATAGCCTCGATGCCGTCGATGCCCGGCAGCACCATGTCCATCAGCACCGCGTCGAACGCGCCCTGCTCCAGCCGGTTCACGGCGTCCTCGCCACGCCCGATGAACTCGGCATGATGGCCGAGCTCGGTCAGGATGGTGTTGAGCACGACGCGGCCGAACGGGTTGTCCTCGACGCTGAGAACGCGAAGCGCAGCCACCGCCTCGGGCTCGCTGCCGTCCTTTGCCTTGCGGGTCTTGCCCCGTCCCGCCGAGTCCAGCGACACCGTCAATGTGAAGGTGGCGCCGCCACCCCGGCGCGGAGCGACGGTGATGTCGCCGCCCATCGCACGCGCCAATTGCTTGACCGAGGAGAGCCCCAAGCCGGCACCGCCGAAGCGTGCGGCAATGGTGACATTGGCCTGGGTGAACGGGCGGAACAGCCGCTTGATCTCGGCCATGGTCAGGCCGATGCCGCTGTCGGACACAGCAAAGGCGACGCCCACCGTGGCCTTTGCTTTGCGCTTTGCTTTACCTTTGGCCGGACGCCACGGCGCGACCGCGAGGGCCACTCCGCCCTCGTCGGTGAATTTCACGGCGTTGTCGATCAGGTTCTCGAGCGCAGCGCGCAGGCGGACGGAATCACCGACCACGAGCCCGGGGATCTTGTCGGCGATCTCGATCTTGGCCTGGAGACCTTTGGCCGCGGCGCGGCCGGCCAGCGAATCGCCGGCGGTGCGGGCGAGCGCCTTGAGATCGAACAGGTCCTGCCGCGGCGTGCTGGCGCCCTTCTCGGTTTTGGCAGCATCCACGAACAGCGTGGCGAGGCTCGCCAGATGCTCGGCGCCTGCCTTGATGGTGTCGGCCCAGCGCCGCTCCCGCTCGCCGAGATCGGAGGTCGCGAGCAGATCGCTGATCGCGAGAATGCCGGTGAGGGGGGTGCGGACCTCATGGGCAAAAGCGGCCAGCGCCGCCTGGACGACATCCGGCGCGACCGCCTTGGTGCTGCTCTTGCGCAGCCGGCCGGCCGCCTTGGGTCGCTTCCGAAGCGGCCGCCGCCTGGACGTCCGGGTGGTGCGCACTGGACGCGTCTTCGCCGCCATGAATCCCCTTCGAAGTACCCTCTTCGAACCCCGCGCTGGCCAAGCATGGCACGGAGGAACGCCCGGAGTCACGGCGACGTTTCGCTAACCCCCAGAGAAACTTAACCTAATCCCACCAGCCGGCAGATCGCGGCAGGCGTGAGGCCGGCCGTGCGCAATTCGCGCAGACCCGTCGAGCGGGTCGATTTCGACAGCTTCCGACCCGCTTCATCGCGAATCAGCCGGTGATGGCGGTATGCCGGCTGGGGCAGGCCGAGCAGGACCTGGAGCAGGCGGTGCACCGACGTGGCGTAAAACAGGTCCTGCCCCCGCACGATCTCGCTGGCGCCCTGAAGCGCGTCGTCGACGACAACCGAGAGATGGTAGCTGGTCGGCGTCTCCTTGCGGGCCAGGACGACATCGCCCCAGGCCTCCGGCCGCGCCGGGACCATGCCGGACTCGCCGTCCGGCCCCTCGCCGAGCTCGTTCCAGCTCAGGCCGGCAACGCGGCGGCAGGCGGCCGCCATGTCGAGCCGCAGCGCATAGGGCGCGCCCGAGGCAATCAGCTTTGCGCGCTCGTCAGCCGGGAGCGATTTGGCCTTGCCCGGATAAAGCGGCGCGCCGTCGGGATCGCGCGGCCACGGCCCGTCGGCCTCGCGCGCCGCCACCAGCCTTGCGATCTCGGCCCGGCTCTCGAAGGCGGGATAGACGAGACCGAGCGCAGAAAGCGTGTCCAGCGCAGCGCGATAATCGGCGAGATGTTCGGATTGACGCCGCACCGGTGTCTCCCAGGCAATCCCGAGCCAGGCGAGATCCTCGTAGATCGCCGTCTCATAGTCCGGCCGGCAGCGCGTCGCGTCGATGTCCTCGATCCGCAGCAGCAATCGGCCGCCGGACTCGCGCGCTCGGTCGAAATTGAGCAGCGCGGAATAGGCGTGGCCGAGATGCAGGAAGCCGTTCGGGCTCGGGGCAAATCGGAAAACGGGTGGTGTCATCAGATGAATCTCGTCATGGCCGGGCTCGACCCGGCCATCCATCTTCCAAGGACTCTGTTACGATAGGAGATGGATGCGCGGGTCAAGCCCGCGCATGACGAGTTGAAAGACCATGACCATCCACCTCGAAACCCAGTCCGATCTCGAAGAGGCCGTTCACGCGCTGATCAAGCGCGATCCGCGCCTCAAGCCCGTGCTGGAGATCGCGGGCATGCCGGCGTTGCGGCGGCGCGAGCCGGGTTTCGCGGGGCTTGCCCACATCGTCTGCGGGCAGCAACTGTCGACCGCGAGTGCCGCGGCGATCTGGGGACGGTTGTCGGCGGCGTTCGATCCGTTCGATCACGACGCCGTGCGCCGCGCCCGCACCGACCGGCTGGGACGGCTCGGCCTCTCCGCCGCCAAGATCAAGACGCTCAAGCATCTCGCCCGCGAGATCGCCGCGCAGCGGCTGAACCTTGACGTGCTCGCCGAGGAGGATGCCGACGCGGCACATCACACCCTGATCGCTCTGCCCGGCATCGGCCCCTGGACGGCCGACCTCTACCTCTTGTTCTGTCTCGGCCATGGCGATGCCTGGCCGGCCGGCGATCTCGCCGTGCAGGAGGGCATCCGCATCGGGCTCGGCCTCAAGGCGCGCCCGACCGAGAAGCAGATGGCGCCGATCGCCGAGCCCTGGCGTCCGCTGCGCGGTGCGGCGGCGCATCTGTGGTGGAGCTATTACCGCGCGGTGAAGAAGCGCGAGGGCGTGCTCGCGGAATCGGGCTAACCGCGCAGCCGCGCGCGGTCGGTCCGGGCGCATTCGGCGACGAAATCGATCACGGCGCGCACCGCCGGGAGCTCGACGAGGTCGGGATGGGCAAGCAGCCAGAGATCCGCGACGCTGGCGAGCTTCTGCGGCGCGACGCGCACGAGATCGGAATAGCTTTCGGCGACGAAGCACGACAGCGCGGAGATTCCGATGCCGGCGCGGACCGCGGCCAGCATGTCGCCCTGGGACGAGCAGCGCATCGCCACCCTCGCCTGCCGCGTGACGAGGTCGCTCCAGCGCGCAAGCTGCGCATTGGAGGTCTGATCGGCGAAGCCGATGACGCTGTGCTCCTTCCAATCGGCGCGCCGTTCAGGCAGGGACCGCCCGGCGGCATAATCGCGCGAGGCATAGAAGCCCGTGCCGAGACGGCCGATCTTGCGGCCGACCAGATTCTCCTCCCCGCTGTCGAAGGGCCGCAGCACCACGTCCGCCTCGCGCCGGCGCACGCTCGCCGGAAACGGATGGGTGATGATCTCGAGCTGGATATGATCGTGCGCGCGCAGGAAGGCTGGCAGACGCGGCATCAGCCAGTGCGAGGCCAGCGTCGCGCCGATCGACAGCTTGACGATGCCGCGCGCCTTGTGTCCACCCGCCGCCACTGCGGTCTCGGCCCGGAGCGCTGCGGCCGCCATGGCCTCGGCGTGCTCGCGCAAGGTCCGTCCATCCGCGGTCAGCGCGAGGCCCTCGGCGGCGCGCGCCACCAATCTTGTGCCGAGCTGGGCTTCCAGCGCGGCGATCTTGCGGCTGACGGTGGGATGGCTGGTGTGCAGGCGGCGGGCGGCGGCGGTGAAGCTGCCGGTCTCGGCGACCGCGACGAAGGTCTTGCAAAGGTCCCAATCCATCGGCGGCCCTGTTCATACCTGAATGATCGTCCGTTCATTATTGAACGGCCGGGCGGCGCCGTCCAACCCTATAATGGGATCAAATCCGCGGCCACGGCCCATCCGCCCGCGCGACAATCAAAGGGAAACGCCTCGTCATCCGCCCGCCGGCGGGGCCGCGTTTCGGGAGGACATGATGGCACTGCCCACTCTCTTGAAGGATTCGCTCGAGCTGCCCGTGGTCGGCTCACCGCTGTTCATCGTCTCCGGCCCGGAGCTGGTCATCGCCCAGTGCAAGGCGGGCGTCGTCGGTTCCTTTCCCGCGCTCAATGCCCGCCCGGTCGACATGCTCGGCGAATGGCTGAGCCGGATCGAGGACGAACTCGGCGAGTACAAATCGCGCAATCCCGGCAAGAAGGTCGCGCCCTACGCCGTCAACCAGATCTGCCATGCCTCGAACGACCGGCTGATGAAGGACATGGAGACCTGCGTCAAGCACAAGGCGCCGATCATCATCACCTCGCTGCGGCCGCCGGCGGAGATCGTCGAGGCCGCGCATTCCTATGGCGGGCTGGTGTTCCACGACGTCATCAACGTCAAGCACGCGCGCAAGGCCGCCGAGCAGGGCGTCGACGGCCTGATCCTGGTCTGCGCCGGTGCGGGCGGACACGCCGGCACGCTGTCACCCTTCGCGCTTGTGCGCGAGGTCAAGCAATGGTTCGACGGCGCCGTCCTGCTGTCGGGCGCGATCAGCGACGGCTATGGCATCGCCTCGGCGCTGACGCTGGGTGCCGACCTCGCCTATATGGGCACGCGTTTCATCGCGACGCAGGAAGCCAATGCCGACCCCGCCTACAAATCGGCGCTGACGCAGCACGCCGCGCACGACATCGTCTACACCAACCTGTTCACCGGCGTGCACGGCAATTATCTCGGCCCGTCGATCGCTGCCGCCGGCCTCGATCCGGACAATCTCCCCGCCGCCGACAAATCGAAGATGAATTTCGGCTCCGGCGGCAACATGAAATCCAAGGCGTGGCGCGACATCTGGGGATCGGGCCAGGGCATCGGCCAGATCACCGATGCCCCGCCCGTCGCGGAGCTCGTCGACCGCATGAAGCGTGAATTCGATCAGGCGAGACAGGATTTCCTGATGCGCGTCAGCGCCTGACGTCTCCAACTGACAAAACAAAACGGGAGGATATCATGAAGCTGGTAGCCGCACTGATCGGTCTGTCCCTGCTGGCGCTCGCCACGGACAACGCCCGCGCCGAAGGCACGGAGATCCGCATCGGACAGACCCTGCCCTATAGCGGCCCGGCCTCCGGCTTCGGCGCGATCGGCCGGACGCAGGAGGCGTTCTTCGAGAAGGTCAATGCCGAAGGCGGCATCAACGGCCGCAAGATCAAGTTCATCACGCTGGACGACGCCTATTCGCCGCCGAAGACGGTCGAGCAGACCCGCAAGCTGGTCGAGCAGGACGAAGTGCTGATGCTGTTCGGCTCGCTCGGCACCGCCACCAACAGTGCCGTGCATCGCTACCTCAACGGCAAGAAGGTGCCGCAGCTGTTCGTGCTGTCCGGCGCGACCAAATGGGCCGATCCGCAGAAATACCCATGGACCATGCCCGGCATGGCCGCCTACGAATCCGAAGGCGTGGTCTATGCCAAGCATGTGCTGCGCACCAAGCCGGGCGCCAAGATCGCCATCCTCTCCCAGAACGACGATTTCGGCCGCGACTATGTCGCCGGCTTCAAGCGCGCGCTCGGCGACAAGGCTGCCGGCATGATCGTTGCCGAAGCGACCTACGAGACCAGCGCGCCGACGATCAGCTCGCAGCTCTCGACCCTGAAGGCATCGGGCGCCGACGTGCTGTTCGGCGTCGTGCTCGGCAAGTTCACCTCGCAGATGATCAAGGGCGTCGCCGAGCTCGGCTGGAAGCCCGAGCTGTTCTTCGTGCCGACCTCGGCCTCGTCGATCTCGTTCCTGGAGCCGGCCGGGCTCGACAACGCCGTCGGCCTGATCTCGTCGAGCAACCAGAAGGACACGATGGACCCGCAATGGGCCGGCGATCCCGGCGTGAAGGAGTATTTCGCCTTCATGAAGCAGTACATGCCGAATGCGGACCTCTCCAACTCCAATTATGCGGCCGGCTACCACTACGCGACGCTGCTGATGACGGTGCTGAAGGCGTGCAAGGACGACTTCAGCCGCGACAACATCCTGCGCCAGGCCGCCTCGCTGAAAGAGGTGAAGCTGCCGCTGCTGCTGCCCGGCATATCCGTCAGCACCGGCGCCGACGACTATCTGCCGTTCCAGCAGCTGCAGCTGCGGCGCTTCAACGGCAAGAGCTGGGTGGGCTTCGGCGACGTGCTGGACGATCGCTGACTCGAACGGAATAGGACAGACCATGATCATCAGCGGCGAACGCCGGATCGGCTATGACGAGATCCAGGCGCGCATCAGACGCGCGGCGAGCGGGCTTCGCGCCCTCGGCCTTGCCGAAGGCGCACCGGTTGCCATGATGCTGCGCAACGACTTCGCCTTGTTCGAGGTGGTCGCGGCCTCGGCCGCACTGGGCAGCCCCGTGGTGCCGATCAACTGGCACCTGAAGGCCGAGGAGGTCCGCTACATCCTGACCGACAGCGGCGCGAAGATCCTGATCTGCCACGCCGACCTGCTGCCGCAAATCCGCGGCGGCATTCCGGAGGATGTCCGCCTGCTCGTCGTCGCGACCCCGCCCGAGCTGGCAGCGACCTTCGCCATTCCCGGTGAGCTGACCGAGATCCCGGCGGATCTCACCGATTGGGACCGCTGGCGCGACGGCCACACGGAGATGCAGGAGCCGCCCCGCCGCGCCGCGGCGATGATCTACACGTCGGGGACCACGGGCATGCCGAAGGGCGTGCGCCGCATGCCGATGCAGCCGGAGCAGGCCGCCGCCTCCGAGCGGGTCGGCGCGATCGCCTACGGCATCAAGCCGCGCGAGGACCAAGTCGTGCTGATCAACGGGCCGATGTATCACTCGGCGCCGCATTCCTACGGCATGATGGCCTTCCGTAACGGCTGCACCATCGTGCTTCAGCCGCGCTTCGACGCCGAGGAGCTGCTGGCGCTGATCGAGCGCCACCGCGTGACGCATATCCACATGGTGCCGACCATGTTCGTCCGTCTGCTGCGCCTGCCCGAAGCCGTCAGGCAGCGTTACGACCTGTCGTCGCTGCGCTTCGTCGTGCATGGCGCGGCGCCCTGCCCGCCCGAGGTCAAGCGGGCCATGATCGAATGGTGGGGACCGGTCATCAACGAATATTTCGGCTCGACCGAGACCGGAATCCCGGTCTGGCACTCAGCGGAAGAAGCGCTGAAGAAGCCCGGCACGGTCGGACGCGCCATCGAAGGCGGCATCGTCAAGATCTTTCGCGACGACGGCAGCCTCTGCGATGCTGGTGAGGTCGGCGAGATCTACATGCGCCAGACCGCGGTGCCGGATTTCGACTATCACGGCAAGGCGCAGGCGCGCGCCGAGGCGGGGCGCGACGGTCTCGTCAGCGTCGGCGACGTCGGCTATCTCGATGAGGACGGCTATCTGTTCCTGTGCGACCGCAAGCGCGACATGGTGATCTCGGGCGGCGTCAACATCTATCCCGCCGAGATCGAGAACGCGTTGATCGCGATGCCCGGCGTACGCGACTGCGCCGTGTTCGGCATCCCGGACGCGGAATATGGCGAGCGGCTGTGCGCCTGCATCGAGCCCGACAAGGCAGAGCAGCTCTCCGCCGCCGCGGTGCAGGCTTTTCTGCGCGAGCGTCTGGCCAACTTCAAGGTGCCGAAGGAGGTCAAGTTCCTGGATGCGCTGCCCCGCGAGGCGACCGGAAAGATCTTCAAGCGCAAGCTGCGCGATCCCTATTGGGCGGACCGCAGGCCGGGCGGCGCCTAAGTCGTTCTCCGGCCGCGTCCGCGCGTGGGATGGCCGGCAATATTCCGTCCGGGCAGGGCCGCATGCCGGCCTCGCTCGGGTCCGCGGCTTTTGGCGGGCGGCGAAACCGTATAGCGTTCGATCTCTGAGGAAACGCCGCGAAGACGGCCATGAGGTCGCGCATGCTGGACCGGACGCAGGATATTTCCATCGCCGCACAAGCCTGGCTCGACGACTTCGAGCGCGCATTAAGCAGAGCCGATCCCGCGACGCTGGACCCGCTCTTTCTCGCCGACGGCTTCTGGCGCGACGCGCTGGCGTTGAGCTGGAACCTGCAGACAATCGCGGGCAGCGCTGCGATCGCACAGGAGCTGGCGGCGTGCGCGCCCAACGCAGTGCCGATCCATTTCCGGATCGCGCCGAACCGGGCGCCGCCGCGCTGGGTGACGCGGGCCGGCACCAAGAGCATCGAGGCGATCTTCAACTTCGAGACCGCGATCGGCCGCGGCGGCGGCATCGTGCGGCTCGTACCTGACGCTGCCGACGGCGACCGCCTGAAGGCATGGACGCTGCTGACCGCACTCGACGAGCTCAAGGGCTTCGAGGAACAGCTCGGCACCTCGCGCCCGCGCGGCCAGGCCTATTCGCGCGACTTCCGCGGGCCGAACTGGCTCGACCAGCGCGACGCCTCGCGCGCCTATGCCGATCGCGACCCGGCCGTGCTGGTGGTCGGCGGCGGCCAGGCCGGGCTCGCGATTGCGGCGCGGCTGAAGCAGCTGAAGGTCGATACCCTGATCGTCGATCGCGAAATGCGGGTCGGCGACAATTGGCGCAAGCGCTATCACGCGCTGACCCTGCACAACCAGGTGCAGGTCAATCACCTGCCCTATATGCCGTTTCCGCCGAACTGGCCGGTCTACATCCCCAAGGACAAGCTCGCCAACTGGTTCGAGGCCTATGTCGATGCGATGGAGCTGAACTTCTGGACCGGCACCGAGTTCGAGGGCGGCGCCTATGACGAGGCCGAGGGACACTGGACCGTCACCCTGCGCCGCGCCGACGGCAGCAGGCGCACCATGCGTCCGCGCCACGTGATCATGGCGACTGGGGTCAGCGGCATCGCCAATATTCCTGACATTCCGACGCTCGACAATTTCAACGGCACGATAGTGCATTCCAGCCGTTACGAGGACGGCGAGAACTGGACCGGCAAGCGTGCCATCGTCATCGGCACCGGCAACAGCGGTCACGACATCGCGCAGGATCTTCACTCCAGCGGCGCCGAGGTGACGCTGGTGCAGCGTTCGCCGACGCTGGTCACCAATATCGAGCCGTCGGCGCAGCTGGCCTATGCGATCTACAATGAGGGCACGCTCGAGGACAACGATCTGATCGCGGCCTCGATGCCGACGCCGCTCGCGAAGAAGACGCATGTGATGCTGACCGAGCAGTCCAAGCAGCTCGACAAGGAGCTGCTCGACGGCCTCTCGCGCGTCGGCTTCAAGCTCGATTTCGGTGAGGCCGGCACCGGCTGGCAGTTCAAATACCTCACCCGTGGCGGCGGCTATTATTTCAACGTCGGCTGCTCCAACCTGATCGTCGACGGCAAGATCAAGCTCAGGCAGTTCGACGACATCGCAGGTTTCGTCGCTGAAGGCGCGCGGATGAAAGACGGCTTCACCATTGCGGCCGACCTCATCGTACTCTCCACGGGATACAAGCCGCAGGAATATCTGGTGCGAAAACTGTTCGGCGACGGCATCGCCGACCGCATCGGCCCGATCTGGGGTTTTGGCGACGGCTTCGAGCTGCGCAACATGTATGCGCGCACCAAACAGCCCGGCCTCTGGTTCATCGCCGGGAGCCTGGCGCAATGCCGGATCAACTCGAAATATCTGGCGCTGCAGATCAAGGCGATCGAGGAAGGGATTCTGGCACGAATATAGCTACAGCCGTCATTCCGGGGCGCGCCTAGCGCGAGCCCGGAATCCATTTATCCACGAGAACGCCGTACGATGGATTCTCAGATGCGCAATTACGCATCATAGTTCACGCTTCGCGTGCCCCGGAATGACAAGAGGAGAGACCATGTCAGCCATTCTCGGCAGCGGCGAACACCGCTACCGCGTCGTCGACAACTTCGCAAAACTGCCGGACGGCTGGCAGCTCACCGACGTCGCCTCCGTCGCGGTCGACAGCAAGGACCGCGTCTACGTCTTCAACCGCGGCGCCCACCCGATGGTGGTGCTGGACCGCGAGGGCAATTTCCTGCGCAGTTTTGGCGAAGGCCTGTTCTCGCGCGCGCACGGCCTGCATATCGACGTCGACGACAATCTCTATTGCACCGATGACGGCGACCACACCGTGCGCAAATGCACCACCGACGGCAAGGTGCTGCTGACGATCGGCATCCCGGCAAAGCCGGCGCCGTTCATGAGCGGCGAGCCGTTCCACCGTTGCACCCACACCGCGCTGTCGCCGAAGGGCGAGATCTACGTCTCCGACGGCTATGGCAATGCGCGCGTGCACAAGTTCACGCCCGACGGCAAGCTGATCAAGAGCTGGGGCGAGCCGGGCATCGATCCCGGCCAGTTCAACATCGTGCACAATATCGCCACCGATGCCGACGGCTGGGTCTATGTCGCCGATCGCGAGAACCACCGCGTCCAGGTGTTCGACGGCGAGGGCAAATACGAGACGCAGTGGAACAATCTGCACCGGCCCTGCGCGCTGTGCTGTTGCGGCGGGGCCAGGAGCCCGACCTTCGTGATCGGCGAGCTCGGCCCCGGCCTCGCCATCAACCGCAACGTACCCAATCTCGGCCCGCGGCTGTCGATCGTGGACGCCAAGGGAAATCGCATCGCGCGGCTCGGCGGCGAGGAGGGGCCGGGCGTTGCCAGCGGCAAATTCCTGGCGCCGCACGGCATCGCGCTGGACTCGAAGGGCGATATCTATGTCGGCGAGGTCGGCGTCACCAATTGGGAGACCAGCTTTCCGGACGAGGAGATGCCGGCCGCGGTGCGCGCCACGCGCTGCCTGCAGAAGCTGGTGCGGGTACGGGAGTAGCTGCCGTCGCAAAGGCGCCCACGTTAAGCGGTTCCGCGTGCCCCCTGGATCGCGGCCTTTTGAGCACTTTTGCCACCCCGCCGCCGCATTGCTTGCGCTTGAATAAGTCGCTCAACGGGCTTCACAATCCCGTCACGCTGCATGTAGTATGTCACTACATGCTGCTTCGCAGCGTACATTGGAGGCCGGGAGCGTTACTTGAACGCACATGTCTCGCAAGGCAGTTGGCCGGTGTTGGTGCTGAATGCGGACTTCCGGCCGCTGAGTTACTACCCACTGTCGTTGTGGTCGTGGCAAGACGCGATCAAGGCGGTGTTCCTCGACCGCGTCAACATCGTCGCACATTACGATCAGGCGGTTCGAAGTCCCACGCTGGAAATGCAGCTGCCCAGCGTCGTCTCGCTCAAGTCCTTCGTCAAGCCGACCACCCACCCCGCCTTCACGCGCTTCAACGTCTTCCTGCGCGATCGTTTCGCCTGCCAATATTGCGGCTCGCCCGAAGACCTCACCTTCGATCACATCATCCCGCGCAGCAAAGGCGGCCAGACCACCTGGGAGAACGTGGTCGCTGCGTGCTCGCCGTGTAATTTGCGCAAGGGCAACCTCACGCCGGCGCAAGCCAAGATGTTTCCGCGCCAGAGCGCGTTCGCACCGACCGTGCACCAGCTCCACCGCAACGGCCGCCTGTTTCCGCCGAACTATCTGCACGACAGCTGGCTGGACTATCTGTACTGGGATACGGAGCTGGATCCGTAGGGTTCAAGCCAGCGCGCCCTGCTACCCCCGCTGCAAGGCCAGCGTCACGCCGCCGAGCGTGAGTGCCATCGCCGTCCATTCGCGATAGCCGAGCGGCTCACCCAGAATGATGGCGGCGGACACGACGCCGATCACGGGCACGATCAACATGCCGGTCGAGGCCGTGGTCGGTGGCAGACGGCGCAGCGTTTCGAACCAGGTGACGTAGCAGAGACCCATCGGCACCAGCGTCATGTAGACGAAGCAGCCCACCCCCATCGGAGTGACCGCGGAAATGTCGGGGCGCTCGAACAGCACGCCGAGCACCAGCATCGTGGCGCAGCCGAGCCCGACCTGCCAGGCGACGACGACCAGCGGCGGCAGCGGCAGCGGCTTGCGGTTGAGCACGTTGCCGAGCGCGAACAGGATGGCGCAGAGCAATGCGAGCACAATGCCGACCAGCTTGTCGGTGCTGAACGCAAGACCGTTGCCGCTCAGGAGCAGCGTGACGCCGGCAACGCCGAGGACCAGGCCGAAAATGTCCCGTGGGGAGGGGCGTGTGCGCAGCACCGGCCATGCGAACAGCATCACCCAGATCGGCATGGTATAGGCGAGCAGCGCGCCCTCGCTCACGCTCACATACTTCATCGCGACCGTGCCGAGACCCATCCAGCCAAAGACGTTGGTGAAGGTCGCAAACAGAAGGCGCGGCACCGCCTCGCGCGGCACGGCGAAGGATTCCTTCCGGGTCAGCACCAGGGCGACGAGAATGAGCGAGGCGCACACGCCCGCAAGGCCGCGCGCGAACAATGGCGGCCATTGCTGCAGCAGCAGCTTCATCAGCGGCCAGTTCAAGGCCCAGCCGAACGCCGTCACGCAGAGGCAGATAGAGCCGATCGTCCTGTCGCGTCGCGCCGTGTCCATACGGAAGCGCTTAGCAGGCCGGCGCCGGCCGCTCCACCTCGCCTGGTGCATGCGGACCATCGCGCGGGACGGAACCGGACTGCCTGGCGCTCGTTCAAGTGAGAGCACACGCGTCGAAACGTGCAGCGCAACCGAGGGAGGCCATCATGCCTGCAGCTGAGAAAGACCATGTCTACAAGATCCTGGACCTGGTCGGATCGTCCGAGACCTCGATCGAGGACGCGATCCAGAACGCCATCAGCCGCGCCTCGAAGACCATTCGCGAGATGAAGTGGTTCGAGGTAGTCCAGACGCGCGGCCATATCGAGAACGGCGCCGTCGGTCACTATCAGGTCACGTTGCGCGTAGGCTTCACACTCGAAGAGTGACGGCGACCTCGCCTCGACAGCGATCCGCGGCCTCGGCAGGCCTGTACACAGATCGCGACGCGTCGGTGGAGGATCCTCATGCGTCAGGCCAGATGGCACGCCACGAAGTGGCCGCCCGCCCCCTCCTTCAGCGGCGGCGCGCTTTCCGCGCAGCGTGGCTGGGCGATCGGGCAGCGGGTGTGGAAGTGACAGCCGGAGGGCGGCTTCATCGGGCTCGGCACGTCGCCCTTGAGGCGGATGCGCTCCCGCTTCAGCTTGGGATCGGGCACCGGCACCGCAGACAGCAGCGCCCTGGTGTAGGGATGCTGCGGGTTGCGGTAGAGGTCGCTGGCCTTCGCGAGCTCGACGATGCGGCCGAGATACATCACCGCGACGCGGTCGGAGATGTGCTCGACCACCGAGAGGTCGTGCGCGACGAACAGATAGGTCAGGTTCAGCTCGGCCTGGAGGTCCTCCAGGAGGTTGATGACCTGGGCCTGGATCGACACGTCGAGCGCGGAGACCGGCTCGTCGCAGACGATCAGCTTCGGCTCGACCGCAAGCGCGCGCGCGATCACGATGCGTTGGCGCTGGCCGCCGGAGAATTCATGCGGATAGCGGCGCATGTGCTCGGCCTTGAGCCCGACCTTGACCAGCAGACCCGCGACGCGCTCCTCGCGCTCTTTCGGGGAGGAGGCGAGATTGTGGATGGTGAAGGCCTCGCCGAGAATGGCGCCGACCGTCATGCGCGGATTGAGCGAGGCGAACGGATCCTGGAACACCAGCTGCATGTTCCGCCGCATCGCGCGCAGATCGTTGCCGCCGAGCTTGCGCACGTCCTGGCCGTCGAAGGTGACCTCGCCGTCGGTCGGCTCGATCAGGCGCAGCACGCAGCGTCCGGTCGTCGACTTGCCGCAACCGGATTCGCCGACCAGGCCGAGCGTCTCGCCGCGGTTGACCGAGAACGACACGCCGTCGACCGCGTAGACAGTGCCGACCTGGCGCGACAAGAGGCCGCCGAGCACAGGGAAATGTTTCTTCAGCCCGCTGACGCGGAGCAAGGGCTCGCTCATGACGCGGCTCCCACGCTGGTATCTCCGAGATGGCAGGCCATGCGGTGACCCGGCGCGATCTCGCGCAGCAGCGGCTCCTTCTCGGTGCAGACATTCATGGCGAACTTGCAGCGCGGCGCGAAGCGGCAGCCGACCGGCGGATTGATCAGGATCGGCACCGAGCCGCCGATCGCCTCGAGCCGCGTCTTGTGCTCGCTGTCGAGATCGATGCGCGGGATCGAGCGGATCAGGCCTTGCGTATAGGGGTGACGGGGATCGCCGAAGAGATCGTCGACGGGCGCCTCCTCCACCACCTTGCCGGCATACATCACGACGACGCGCTGCGCGGTCTCGGCGACGACGCCCATGGCATGGGTGATCAGCATCACCGCCATGCCGAAGCGGTCCTTCATGTCCTGCAAGAGGTCGAGGATCTGCGCCTGGATGGTGACGTCGAGCGCAGTGGTGGGCTCGTCGGCGATGATCAGCTTCGGCTTGCAGGCGAGCGCCATCGCGATCATCACGCGCTGGCGCATGCCGCCGGAGAATTGGTGCGGATAATTGTGCACGCGGCCTTCGGCATTGGGAATCTGCACCAGCTTCAGCATGTCGATGGTGCGTTCCAGCGCCTGCTTCCTGGTCATCGCCTCGTGCCGTCGCAGGCTCTCTGCGATCTGCTCGCCGATCGTGAGCACCGGATTGAGCGAGGTCATCGGTTCCTGGAAGATGAAGCCGATCTCCTTCGCCCTGATCTCGTCGAGCTGGTTGCTGGTCAGCGGCACCAGATCGCGCCCCTCGAAGATGATCTGGCCCGCTGCGATCCGACCCGGCGGCATCGCGATCAGCTTCAGGATCGACATCGCGGTCACGGTCTTGCCGCAGCCGGACTCGCCGACGACGCAGAGCGTCTCGCCCTTGTTGATGGAGATGTCGACGCCGTCGACGGCCTGGAGAATGCCGTCGTCGGTGGAGAAGTGGGTTTTCAGGCCCTTGATCTCGAGCAGCGGCGCCATCAGATCACCCGTCGCGCATCGAGCGCGTCGCGCAGACCGTCGCCGATGAAGTTGATGGCCACCACCGCGACGAAGATCGCGCCGCCCGGAAACAGCGCCCAGTGCGGGCCGATGTCGAGAAAATCCTTGGCGTCAAACAGCAGCCGGCCCCAGGTCGGGGTATCCGGCGGGAAGCCGAGGCCGAGGAAGGACAGCGTCGATTCGGCGATGATCGCGGCGGCGACATCGATGGTGCCGGCGATGATCACCGGACCGACCGCATTGGGCAGGATGTGCCGCACCACCTGCCGCACCGGACTGGCGCCGAGCGCGCGGGCGGCCTCGACGAACTCCTTCTCGCGGAGCGACAGGAACTGGGCACGGACGAGCCGCGCCACCGGCATCCAGCGCAGGCCTCCGATCACGAGCACGATCAGGATGAAGATGCCGCCTTCCGGCCCGAACACCTGCTTCAGCCCGTCGCGGAACAGATAGATCAGCAGCAGGAGCAGCGGCAGCTGCGGCAACGACAGGAACAGGTCGGTGAGCCACATCAATCCGTGTCCGAGCGCACCGCGCGACATGCCGGCGAGCGCGCCGATCAGCGTGCCGATGATGACAGCGACCAGCATCGCGGCGAGCCCGACCGCGAGCGAGATACGGCCGCCATAGATCATGCGCGCCAGAATGTCCTGGCCGAGATCGTCGGTGCCGAAGGGATGGGCGAGCGACGGACCCTGTAGCCCTGCGACGATGTCGATCTCGTTGATCTTCACACGCCACACGAACGGCCCAAACACGACGGCGAGCACCAGAATGAGGAGCAGGACAGCGCTGACCACGGCGAGCCGGTGACGGCTGTAACGCCGCCACGTCTCACGCCAGGGCGAGTAGACGCGCCGCTCAGCGGAGGGAGATGCGAGGGTCAAGCCAGCCATAAAGGACGTCCGCGATGAGATTGAACAGCACCACGAGGCACGCGAAAACGAAGGTGACGGCCATCACCACCGGCGTGTCGTTGGAAAGGATGGAGGAGATCAGCAGCGAACCGATGCCGGGAATGCGGAAGATCTGCTCGGTGACGATGGCGCCGCCGAACACCGCGGGCATCTGCAACGCGATCAGCGTGACCACGGGGATCATGGCGTTGCGCATCACGTGCTTGATGATCACCGTGGTCTGGCCGAGGCCCTTGGCCCGCGCCGTGGTGACGTAGTCGAGCCGGATGACGTCGAGCATCGCCGAGCGCACGAAGCGCGTCATCGACGCCGCCTGGAACAGGCCGAGCACCGCCACCGGCATGATCGCCTGACGGATCATCTCCAGCACCCAGCGGATGCCGGTGGCCTTGATGTCGGTGGTGTAGACGAAAGGCAGCCAGTCCAGCGTGACCGAGAAGATCAGGATGAACAGGATGCCGGTGAAGAAGGTCGGCAGCGAGAAGCCAACGAAGGCGAGCGTATTCGCGATCTGGTCGAACAGCGAATACGGCCTGGTCGCGGCATAGACGCCGACAGGAATCGCGATCAGCAGCGCCAGGATCTGGGCCGAGCCGATCACGTAGAGCGTGGCGGGCAGGCGCTGGAGGATCAGCGTGTCGACGTTCATCCGGCTGACGAAGGAGAAACCCCAGTCGCCGTGCAGCATGGCGTTGAGCCAGTGCAGGTAGCGGAGGTAGATCGGATCGTCGAGGCCGAACTTGGCCCGGAGTGCCGCCTGCACTTCGGGCGGCACGTTCGGATTGGTGGCCAGTTCGGAGAACGGATCGCCGGGCGCGAGCGCGAGCACGACGAACAGCACCAGCGAAATCGCCAGCAGGCTCGGAACGGCAATCAGGAGACGACGCAGGACATACTGACTCATAGGGAAGAATCCCGTCTAGCCTGCGCTCATGCCTCCCGGTACCAGTCCTGGAGGTTGTCGGTGCGATTGGCCCAGCCCGAGAGCGCCGGCCGCAGCGTGTTGGAGCAGGCATCCACCAATAGGCGATGCATCACCGGAATGAACACGGTGTCCTGCCACAACAGGTCGTTGCACTTGATGTAGAGCGCGGCGCGCTTGACCGGATCGGTCTCGGTCTCGGCCGCAGCAATGGCGTCGTCATACTCCTTGTTGACATAGCGCGGGAAATTCTGCCCCTGCCATTTGTTCTCCTTGGTGGCCACATTGGCGGAGATGTAGCGGCGCATGTGCAGGGCCGGATCCGGCTGCGTCATCGGGATCTGGAACTCCTCGATGTCGGCATAGAACTTGGGATAGGTGTCGGGGTTGGCAACGTCCGATGAGAAGAACACCGAGGCGACGACCGATTTCAGCTCCACGTCGATGCCGGCCTTCTGGCAGGCCTGCTTGACGATGGCCTGGGTCTTCTGGCGCGGACCATTGGTCGAGGTCTGGTACAGCAGCTTGAATTTCTTGCCGTCTTTCTCGCGGATGCCGTCGGCACCGACCTTCCAGCCGGCGTCATCGAGCATCTTCGACGCCTTCTCGATGTTGAACTCCCACGAGGTGTTCTTGGAGACGAATTTTTCGGGACCGTTGAGGTAGTTCGCCGTGGTGCGTCCGGCCCGGCCGTAGATCGCTTTCTTGACGGAGTCGCGGTCGACGAGCAGGGCGAGAGCCTTGCGCACGTTCGGATCCGAGAAGATCGGGTGCTTGGTCTTCATCGAGGACCGTTCGCCGTCGATCTCAGTGTTCGGATCGGTGAAATTGATCGCGATGAACTCGATGTCGCCGCCGGTGGCATAGACGGTCTTGCCCTTGCCGCCCTTCTCCAGACGCAGCAGCACGTCGTCTTCGACCTGCATGTTCCAGGCGAAATCGAATTCGCCGGTCTGGATCACAGCGCGCGCCGCCGAGACGGCATCGCCGCCGCCCTTCATCTCGATCGTGTCGAAATGCGGACGGTTGGGCATATGATAGTCGGGATTGAGCTCGCCGCGGACCACATCGCCCGGCTTGAACTCGACGAACTTGTAGGGACCGGTGCCCACCGGGGCCAGATTGTTCGGCGCCTCGCGGGACTTCGAGCCCTTATAGTCGGCAAACAGATGCTTGGGGAGAACGCATCCGTAGGCGCCGACGAACGCGTTGGCCCAGAACGGCGTCGGAGTCTTGAACAGGATGCGAATCGAAAGATCGCTGACCTTCTCGACCGTAATTTCACCATAGGTGCTGATAGTGACGGCAGCCGTGGCGGGATCGCTGGCGTATTGCCAGGTAAACACGACGTCGTCGGCAGTCAGCGGCTTGCCATCGTGCCATTTGACTCCCGGCTTGATTTTCCAGACCACCGATTTGGCATCGGCGGCGAGACCGCCGTTTGCAAGCGAGGGAATCTCTGCGGCGAGGATCGGGTTGAGATTGCCGTCCGCGTCCCAGCTCGCGAGCGGCTCGTAGAAAAGCCGCGATCCGTCCTGGTCCTTGGTGCCGGTGGCGAAATGCGGATTGAGCAGCGTCGGCCCCTGCCACCACAGCACCTTGAGAGGGCCGCCGCCCCCGCGCTTGGTCGGCTTGTAGACCGCGGGGCTCTGCGCCATGGCAACGCCGCCGAGCGCGAGGAGCTGGTTGGCCAGTGGAGCGGTGAGACCGACCGCGGCGAGGCGCTTGATGAAGGCGCGGCGGTCCATCCGCCCGTCCTTCACCTGACCGATCATCGAACGCAGCTCTTTGTCCAGCATGGTTGTCCCCCGTCTGGTTCCGACATGGATGCAGGCGGCCGCTCGCGACCGCCGGGTTTGCTGGCGGTAGATGGCACACCGAATGGGGTGCACGTCAACTGGGACCGTGTGTATGCAAACGGTCTACTGGCTGTCCGTTGGGCAAAATTGCGCTCCGCAGCCCATCCGTTTGGCAATCCAGCATCAGAATCTGCTGGATTGCGCGCTGCACTGCGGAAAATTTGTTCGGTAGATCAGACGAAGTATCGAGACGAATTCCTACGCCACGGACATGTCGAGCGGCGGTCCGACGTGATCCGGCAACGGACAAACGTAAGGAGTGCGGGCCGTCCGCTTCTGCAGATCCGCCTTGGCAGCCTTGATCAGTTCCGGTTCCGTCAACGCCTTGATGCCGAGACCTGCCATCGCCTTGGCGGCCTGCACCATGGCCTTGTGCGCGTGCGGGCTCTTGCCCTGCGCCACCACCTGCCAGGTGTGGAAGGGCGTGCCGATTGCAACCGTCGGTGCGTGCACCTGCACGGTCGGCACCACCCAGCTCACGTCGCCGACATCGGTGGAGCCGACCAGCGGGTTGCGCTTGGCATCGAGCGGCACCAGGAAGTCGGCCAGCGGCCGATCGGTCGGCTCCATGCCGATGGCGTAATAGACCGAGGCGATATCCTTGTCGCTCAAGGTCGCACGGATCTGGCCGGCAAAACTCTTGTCCGCATCGTCGAAATGCGGCGGTCCGAGCTCTTCCATGACCTGATGCAGCGCCTGCTCCAGCGGCGCGTTCGGCAGGATGTTGGAGACCGCGGAGATGATCTTCATCTCGACCTTGGTCTCGGTCATCAACGCCGCGCCTTGCGCGATCTTGGACACACGCTCGACCAACTCGTTCATGCCGGGAAGATCGCGTGCGCGGATCGAATAGCGCACGCGGGCATGGGCCTGCACCACGTTCGGCGCAATGCCGCCGGTGTCGAGCAGGGCATAGTGCACGCGCGCGTCGCTCGGCATGTGCTCGCGCATGTAGTTCACGCCGACATTCATCAATTCCACCGCATCGAGCGCCGAACGGCCGAGATGCGGCGAGGCCGCCGCATGCGACGTGCGGCCGGTGAAGATGAAATCCGCGCGCGTATTCGCAAGCGAGGGCGTCACCGCCACTTCCCAAAAGCTGTGCGGGTGCCAGGTGATGGCGATGTCGGCGTCCTCGAACGCGCCGGAGCGCACCATGAAGGCTTTGGCCGCGCCGCCTTCCTCCGCCGGGCAGCCGTAATAGCGCACGCGGCCGGGCACCTTGGTCTCGGCAAGCCAGTCCTTCACCGCCGTCGCGGCGAGCAGCGCGGCGGAACCGAGCAGGTTGTGACCGCAGCCATGGCCATGGCCGCCGGTCTCGATCGGGCGATGCTCGGCGACACCCGCCTCCTGGCTGAGGCCCGGCAGCGCATCGTACTCGCCCATGAAGGCGATGACCGGACCGCCCTCGCCCCACTCGCCGATCAGCGCAGTCGGGATGCCGGCGACGTTCTCGGTGATGCGGAAGCCCTGATGACGCAGCTCGGCGAGATGCTCGGCGGCGGACCGCGCCTCGGTGTAGCAGACCTCAGGCATGCCCCAGACCCTGTCGCTGAGGTCGATGAAGCGTGCCTTGATCGTGTCGATGCCACGCCAGATGTCGCTGCGGTTGTCCATGCTTGTCGTCCGTGATCCCTTGGTCAAACGAAGCGGCAATGGTTAGCAGCTTCACGTTGGCTCGCCTAGAACCGGCGCGGACACCAGCCATGCAGCCGAACGCGACACTGAACCCCTGCGCCAGACTGCACCGGAGGTTAGGCGTCCTGCATTCTGGGCCTCGACAAAGCATCCTTGCTGACGAACAGGAGGCGTCGTCGAAAGGCAGTAGGGCTCTCGGCGACCAGCACGCCCTTTAGCGATTGTAGGCCGCCTGCAAAGAACGGTTCGCTCAGCCCGTTACCATGATCCTCGGTCCATTCCGGCACTGGCAATCCGTGAACGCGCGCAAGATGCTCCGCTACTGCCGCCACGTAGGCGTCATGCAGAGCATCAATCGGATCTGGGCGGCCTTCGATCGCCTGCTGACGCGCGTGCGGATTCATATAGAACCAATCGAGAAATTCGCGAAGTGACGGATCAAACTTCTGCCGACCAGCTTTTACGCGTCGCACGACATCACTTAGCGTTCTGGGCTTGTTGCCAAAGAGGCTCATGGCGGGCTCGACCTGGGTGTTTCGGCGCTGTCTGGCCCAATCGCCAGATTTGAGAAAATCTCCTCGAGCCCCAGACGGGTTTTGGGTTGGAGCATATTCTGCGGGTAGAATCCCTCGACAAGGGCCAATGCGTCCTGGCTATTCTTTATCCCTATTGCACGCGCGAGCAGCTTGATGTCGTCGATGTCCGAGTTCGTTTCGATACCGCCGACACGCATTGCCCGGCATTTCATGGCAAACAAGTACTCGGGTTTTGCCGTGTAGACGCGGAGGCCCGGTTCATCCTCGGAGGGGTAGGTCTTGAATAAAGCTCTAACTTCGGGATCGGAGTCTCTCTTGCTCAACCACCCCTTCACGCCGTCGTTCAGCCAGTTTTCATCCCGGCCGAGCTCGGCCAGCGCATATTCCAAAGTTGCTCGATCGAAGTTCTTTTCGCTCATGGCAAGTTCCGCGAATTCGCGGAACGATACGTCCCCCAATTGAGGCCGGCAATAGTCTTGCCGATCTGGCCGCTGGCCGGATGATCCATTGGCAAGCGAGCATCAAGGAGCAACCGGAGACAAAACGACATACGGCGCGCCCTTGCCGGATCGAGGGACCGATTCAAGGGGTGGACTGAACTTTCGAGCTTCTCGCCAATCCACGCGAATAGTCGCGAGAAGTCTTTAAAATCGATCACTCGCAGCTTAGATTGGTGCTGCTTCGCGCGTCGCGCCGCCAGCCCTGACGGAGCGATGCCCTCAGCCAGGAGAACTCCATGAGCACTCTGACCGAATGGAGAGTGCCGCCGGCGAACCAGCCGCGGGCGAGCGACTATGGTTTCGATCTCGACCGCGCGCTCGGCTCCGTCGTCGGCCTGCACGCCATCATCCCCCCGGACGCCTTCAGCGCCGAGACGCTGGGCACCGAACGCGCCGGCAACGGCGTCGTGATCGATGACGGCCTGGTGCTCACGATAGGTTATCTCATCACCGAAGCAGAATCGGTCTGGCTGCACCGCGCCGACGGACGCGTGGTGGAGGGCCATGCGCTCGGCTTCGATTCCGAGACCGGGTTCGGGCTGGTGCAGGCGCTCGGCCAGCTCGACATTGCGCCGCTGCCGCTCGGCTCGTCGGCAGCGACGCGGATCGGCGACCGCGTCGTGGTCGGCGGCGCCGGCGGACGCACGCGCTCGGTCGCGAGCCAGGTCGTGGCCAAGCAGGAATTCGCCGGTTACTGGGAATACCTGCTGGACGAGGCCATCTTCACCGCTCCCGCACATCCGAATTGGGGCGGCACGGCGCTGCTGAACGAGCGCGGCGAGCTGATCGGCATCGGCTCGCTCCAGCTCGATCGCGAACGTGACGGGGAGGCCGAGCACGTCAACATGATCGTGCCGATCGACCTCCTGAAGCCGGTCCTGGAGGACTTGCGCAAGTTCGGCCGTGTCAACAAGCCGGCACGGCCCTGGCTCGGGCTATTCTCGACCGAGATCGACAACCGCGTGGTGGTGATTGGGATTTCCGCCAATGGCCCGGCCGCCCGCGCCGAGCTCAAGACCGGCGACGTCATTCTCGCCGTGAACGGTGACAAGGTCACGAGCCAGACCGCCTTCTACAGGAAGATGTGGGCGCTCGGCGCCGCCGGCGTCGACGTGCCGCTCACGGTTCATCATGAAGGCGTCACCTTCGACGTCACCGTGACGTCCACCGATCGCTTCAAGCTGCTGAAGGCGCCGAAGCTGCACTGATCCAAAGGCTCTGAGGAGCGGGCGATGACTGAGGCCGTGGTGGACGACATCGTGGCCGTGCTGCCGCCGCTGCTCAACGCGCTGGAAGCACTCGGCTTCTTCCAGCGGCATCTGCATCCGCCGGCCTTTGCCTCGGTGATGGATGCGATCGGCACGCCCGACGAGGCGCTGCAGAGGGCGCACGCAGCAATCGGGGATTGGCCGGAGCAGTTCGGAGGCTTGCGCGAGCGGATCGATCGCGCCTGCGGCGAGGCGCTCGCTGCCTTTGCCGGCATTCGTGAGGTCGAGCGTGGCCATGGCGACCTCGTCGCGGTTTTCCGCGCGCTACGCCATGTCCCGCGCGCGCAGGAGGCGCTTTATCCGCTGGCGGTGCAATTTCCGCCGGTGAGCAGCTTCTTCCTCAACGCCGCCAATCGCGACAATGCGGATTTGTTGTCGCGGCTCCAGGCCAGCGCGAGCGAAGATACCGGCATCTTCCACGACCGCAACGAGCCTGGCAGCCGCGGCGGCTTCTCGGTCTACGTCCCCGAATATTACACGCCCGAGCGTCCCATGCCGCTGGTGATGGCGCTGCATGGCGGCAGCGGCAACGGCCGCGGCTTTCTGTGGAGCTGGCTGCGCGATGCCCGCAGCCTCGGCGCGATCCTCGTGGCGCCGACCGCGACCGGCACGACCTGGGCGCTGATGGGCGAGGACACCGACACGCCGAACCTCATGCGCATTCTCGAGGAGGTGCGCGGCCGCTGGCGCATCGATCCCTCCCGCATGCTGCTGACCGGCATGAGCGACGGCGGCACCTTCTGCTACGTCACCGGCCTCGACGGCGCCTCGCCCTTCACGCATCTCGCGCCTGTTGCGGCGACCTTCCATCCGTTGATGGCGGAAATGGCCGACGCAACGCGCCTGCAAGACCTGCCGGTCTTCATCACTCACGGCAAGCTCGACTGGATGTTTCCGGTGCAGACCGCGCGGCAAACGCAGGCGGCGCTGTCCGCCGCCGGTGCCAATGTCACCTACCGCGAGGTCGACGACCTCAGCCACACCTATCCGCGCGAGATCAATGCGGAGCTGATGGAGTGGCTGAATGGAAAATGAACAACCTCTCCTTGAATGCGCCGCATGGTCGCGGAACCATCACTCCGGGCCGACGTTATCGCCCGTCACCGGAGGTTCCCCATGCAGACTTTTTTCGGAATGATCCTGGGCGCGTTGCTGCTTGCGTGCGGCGTGTACGTCTATGATTCCATGCAGACGTCGTCGGTCGCCAAAGGCGAGGTTGCGACCACCAACCGCACCATCGTGAACTGGGACGTCGCCAAGGCCGATTGGGATGCGCTGCGCGATCGCGCGCACAAGGACTGGGTCCGGATCTCGTCGAAGTAATTTCGTCCGATCGACATGAACGAGGCGCCGCCGCAGGTCTGCGACGGCGCCTTTTTTATTGGGCGCTAAAAAATCACCGGCTCAGTTCATCTTGGCCTTGCGGGCGTCGGCGATGACCTGCTCGAACTTGGTCATGCTGAGCACGCCGGGCACGCGATACTTGCCGACGATGAAGGACGGGGTGCCCTGGAAGCCGAAAGCTTCAGCCTGCTCGTTGTTGCGCTTGAGGATGGCGTCGATGTCCTTGGCGCGGCCGGTGAGATCGCGCTTCAAGCGGTCTATATCGACCCCGGCGGCCGCGAGCAGCTCGTTGATGCGCGGCTCGGTCAGGCGCGAAGAGACGCCGATCAGTGCGTCATGGGCCTGGTGGTACTTGTCCTGGAATTTAGCCGCCAGCGCGCTCCGCGCCGCGGTGACCGAAACCGGCCCGAGGATCGGCCAGTCCTTCATCACCAGCCGCACCTTGCCGTCGTCCTGGACCACCTGGCGCAGCTCGGGCTCGAGCTTGCGGCAATAGGGACAATTGTAATCGGACCATTCGACGATGGTGATGTTACCGTCGGGATTGCCCGCGACGGGCGTGTCGGGATCGCGCAGCACCTTCGCTTCGGTCAGCACCTCATCATCGCCGGATGCTGCGCGCGCCGAAACGACCCCACCCACGGCGAGAACGCCCGCGGCGATCAGCGTCAAGGCTGCGCGCCGGCTCGGCGCATTGTTCCTGAATACAGTCATATCGTCCCGTTCCGGTCCCATCTTGCGGATATTCGCGCGCGGGCCGGCCATTGTTACGACTCCTATAGAATGCCGCGGGAGCGATTGCCACGCGAATCGCGCCCTGCTCGACTAAGCCGCCGGCAGCATCGCCATCAATGTCCCGCTCATCGCGGCGATCAGCGTGGTCTTGTCGTCATGCTCGGCGTAGGCCTTTGCCTCGCAGAAGGTGAGCGTACGGCCGGGCTTGACCACCTCGGCCTTGAAGACGAAACGCTCGCCGCGGGCAGGCGCGAGCAGCGTGGTCTTGAACTCGACGGTGAGGATACCGGCCTCCGCCGGCATCAAGCTGAAGGCCGCAACGCCGCAGGCGTTGTCGAGCCCGGCGGTGATGATGCCGGCATGGATGAAACCGTTCTGCTGTGTGAAGGCCGGCGCATGCAGCATCGCGAGCTCGACCTCGCCCGGCGCGAGACGGACGATCACGATGCCGAGCGTGCGCATGGCCGGTTGGGCATCGAACATGGCGATGGCCGCCGCGCGATAGCCCGGGTTTTTCGGCTCGAAGGCGGTCATGGCTCACATCTCGGCTGGTGCAAGATGCTTGATGGCAGCACTGCGAATGCAATCGGCGAACGGGGCGGACTTGCGGAGCTGGCGGTCCATGTGCACGCCGGTGATCTCGCATGTCGCTGCGAGCTCGCCGGTCTCGCCATTCGTCATGTCGTGCCGGAAGCGGATCGACTTGTCCCTGATCTCGAGCAGATGGCTGCGGATCTCGACGATGTCGCCGGCGAGCAGCTCGCGCTTGTAGGCGATGTTCTGCTGCACCGCGGCCATGCCGCGACCGGAGGATCGCAAGTAACTCGGCGTCAGGCCGAGGCGAGCGAACAGATTCCAATTGGCCTCGTCGAACTTGCCGACATACCACATGATGTTCATGTGCCCGATATGGTCGCATTGCCACGGATAGACCGTGCCGCGATAGGTCGCCTCCTGCTCCATCGCATTTCCTCCCGCAATTTCATTCTTGGGCGTTGATACGGTAGCGTATCAAACCCGTGTCGCGTTAGCAATACGCCACCGTATCAGGACCGGTGAGGTTTCCTTCATGAGCGACGGCAAGGGCGACGTCTGGGTCGAGGCTGGATTTGCCGAGCTCGCCCGCGCGGGGGCGGAGGGCGTGCGGGTCGAGGTGCTCGCCAAGAATCTCGGCGTCACCAAGGGCGGCTTCTACCGCCGCTTCGCCGACCGCGCCGCGCTGCTCGAGGCCATGCTGGAAGCCTGGCGTACGGGCCGCATCGCCGCGGTCGCGCAGCAGACGAGCCTTGACGGGCAAGCACCCCGCGAACGGCTGAAGGCGGTGATCCAGCTCTATTCCGAGCGACTCAATCCCGAAGGGATGGCGATCGAGCTCGCGATCCGGCAATGGGCCCGCTCGGACGACAACGCCGCGGCGGCGGTGGCGAGTGTCGACGCGGCGCGGCTCAGGCACGTCGGCGACCTCTACCGGGCGACCGGCCTTGCGACGGAGGAGGCCGACGCGCAGGCCTTCCTGTTCTATTGCTTCATCTTCGGCCAGAGCCTGTTGTTCGTCGAGAGCGGTCCGCGCAAGCGGTCGCAGCTCGTGGCGAAATCGGCCGAGAAGCTGCTCGACTGAGCATGATCCGACCCCGAAGGGCCGCGTGAGCGCAAGGTGTGCAGCGGCTTTCCGAAAAGATCATGCGCAACACTTCAGGCGAATTGGCCGGAGCGTTGCTCCGGCCTTCGCAGCAATGCGAAACTCAGGCGGCGCCCTTCAGCTTCTTGGTGCACTCGCTGTAATAGCCGCCGCCCTTCTGGATCCATTTCAAGCCGCCGTTGCCGTTGGTGGTCTTGTTGGCATTGTACTGGTCAACGCAGGTGTGCAGGCGCGCCTTGCCGGGAGTCTCCTTGGCATATTTCGGATCGATCGCGTTCGGATAGACCGCGGGTCCGGCCGGCAGGGCCGGCGCAGCGGTGGGTGCCTCCTCCTTTTTCGCCTGCTTCGGCTCCGCAGGAGCTGTCGGCGCAGCGGCGGGCGTCGCATCGGCACCGCATTGGGCCTTGCGGAAGTCATTCCACTTCGTGGTGCCGAGCGAGCCGTCCTTCTTGGCGGCCTGGTACTTCGCGCTGCACTCCTGCGCGGTCAGTGCCTGCGCCGGCGCGCTCGTCAGCAATGCCGCGACACCGGACGCTGCGATCGCACACAACAATTTCGTCTGAATGGTCATCCCTGGTCTCCTGCTTGATCTTCCCCGACGGAAGTGAATTGAGGATTGCTATCCTAGCGTGCCGGCCGCTTGCGACAAGGATGCGATGAGTTGCGCCGGCAAAATATAGTGATCCTGCCGCTCAACTCATTCATGTCGCGTTCAGCAACGCCAGCCGACGTTCCAGCCCTTCGCAATTCTCGCAGAGTGCACCACATGACCTTCACGTCCCGCCTCGCCGCCGTTGCTCTGGCCTCCCTGCTCATCACCGGCACCGCTTTCGCACAGACCGCCGCGCCGGCCGCCAAGACCGACACTGCCGCCACTGTTGACGACAAGAAGGCAACGAAGGAGCGATCGGCGGAATCGCTGGAATGCTCCAAGCAGGCGGACGCCAAGGGATTGAAGGGGAAGGAGCGCAAGAAATTCCGTCGCGAATGCAAAAAGGAGGCGAAGGCCGGCAGCGCAGCCGCCGCCCCCGCAGCTCCCGCCGCCGACAAGAAATGAGCCCCTCATGTTTCCTTCCGCGTCTCGGCGGAAGGCGTCGCGCATTGCGGCATGACGAGCCTGCAATTGTGCGCCTCGCGCCGATTTGCGATAAGGCGGCGTGAAGCCCATCACCGCCGCCCTGTCGTTCGAATGGCCGAGCCGTGCCACGATCCTGAGCACGGTGGAGACGCTCGTCATCGGCACCGCCGGCGGCCTTGTGTTTCTGCTCGCCAGCCTTCCCGGCGGGCTGATCTCGGGCTCGATGATCGCGGTCGGGATCGCCGCGATCGCCGGCCGTCAGCTGACCTTGCCGCCGATTCTGACCCAGACCGTGCTGGTGCTGCTCGGCATCTCTTTGGGCTCGGTCGTCTCACGCCATTTGCTTCAGCAGGTCAGCGCCTACCCGGTCACCATCGGCCTGCTTGCGCTCGCCACGTTCTGCTCCACGTTCGGGTCGAGCTATTACCTCCAGCGCATCCATGGCTGGGACCGCACCTCGGCTTTCCTTGCCGGCAGTCCCGGCGCGCTGTCGCAGATCACGATTCTGGCGGTCGAGCGCGGCGCCGATTTGCCGGGCATTGCGGTGGTGCAGACCATGCGCGTCATCATCCTGACCGCCGCGCTGCCGCTGGTGCTGGCGATTGCAGGCGTCACGCCCTCGGCTGCGCCGTCGCTGACGACGGCCATCGCCTCGCCGCTCGACCTGCTCGAATTGGCCGCCGCGTCGCTGGCCGCAGCGCTCGTGTTGCGGCTGATCAGGTTTCCCGCGAGCTGGATGTTCGGCGCGATGATCGGCTCCAGCCTGCTGCATGGTGCCGGATGGGTCGAGGGCGGCCTGCCAGACTGGGTGCGTGGCGTTGCGCTGATCGGGATCGGCGCACTGATCGGCAGCCGTTTCGCGCGGATGCGGATCAAGACGCTCGCCGGCCACCTCCGCGCGGCGCTGGGTTCGTTTGCCGTGGCCATCACCGTCTCCGCGATCTTCGTCGGCATCGTGGCGCTGACCACCCAGGTGAAATTCTCCGACATCGTCGTGGCGTTCGCGCCGGGCGCGATGGACGCCATGCTGGCGCTGGCCTTGACGCTGCACATCGACCCGATCTTCGTCGGCGCCCATCACCTGTCGCGTTTCGTCTTCGTGACGATCGCAACGCCGGGCATCGTGCACCTGTTCGGGCGCACGCAGGACGACGTGGATGATTGAGCTTTAGCGCTTCGCGGTCTGCACGAATCCCCACGCGGCGATCGCGGCCATCACGAGCGAGATCAGCACGTTGTAGCCGGCGAGCGAGACGCCCAGGAAGCGCCATTGCACCTCGTCGCAGCGCACCACCTTGACGGTGTCGAGCTTCGACAGGAGATCGGCGGCGCTGCCGAGATTGACGACCGGACCGGAGCAATCGGTCGGCCCCTTCCAGAACCCCCATTCGACCCCGGAATGGTAGGCGCCGAGGCCGGCATTGGCGAGCGTCGCCAAAGCGAGGATCGCCAGCCCCGCCAGCAGCAACGGCCGCGGCGCGCCGCTCCGCGCCGCCAGCGCCGTCAGCGCACCGAGCGGTATCGCAAGGTAATAGGCGTAGCGCTGCTCCAGGCACAATGGGCAGGGCAGGATCTCCAGGACGAGCTGGAAGAACCAGGCACCCGCAATCGTGGCTGCGCCGATCAGCGTGACCAAGGCCGCGGCGGTCAGCGCGGGGCTGGTGGCGCCCGGCTTGAACGCAGGTATGGCGGCACTCTGGGTGGTCACGGCAGCCTCTTTTGCATCTCTTCGCGCGACCTAAGCCTCTAGCCCCGGCCCATGCGGCTGTCGAGAACGACCGGGATCACTTTGGCGCGGGTTGACCCCGTCCTGTCCATGGCTATAGTCCGCCGGCTTCGCGACGCCGCCTTTGGGGCCGACCGAGGGCCCCTGTGGCGGAACTGGTAGACGCGCTCGACTCAAAATCGAGTTCCGCAAGGAGTGCTGGTTCGATTCCGGCCAGGGGCACCAGCCTTCGCTGCTTCGCAGCTACGGCTAGGCGAGCCGGGTGTAAGCCCATCGATGCGAAGCAGGGTAGGCTGTCCCGCCGAAGCCTTGGCGAAGGCGGACTGGTTCGGCCCGGCTCCCTCCCTTAGCCATCCCTCATGTCGCCGTCACCATGTGAGAGCGGCCGGTCGGCAAAGCGTCCCACGTCTGTCGTTCAGAGGCTGCTTGGTTACGCCGGATAGCAGCCGTCATCAGCCTTTTCGGAGTGTTGCTCTCCCGAGCGTCGCTGCGAGCACATCGGCCAGGCCGCGCCCGGCGCTGCCGTCTTCATCGAGGCTCGGATTGTAGATGGTGATCTCGAGGCCGACCGCCTTGCCGCTCGCCAGGCCAACCCGGAGCACGGTCGATAGCTCGTCCCACGACAACCCACCCGGCACGCGAAAATCGACAGCCGGCATGATGGCATCGTCGAGACAATCGGCGTCGAGATGGATGAAGAAGCCGTCCAGTTCGGCTCGCCTCAGGTGATCGACCGCTTCGCGTGCGGCGGCCTCGATACCCCTCGCGCGCACAGCGGGAAGGTCGAGCACCTTGAGCTTTTCGGGAAGCGGCTGGCTTCCATATTCCGCCTGATCCTGGTGATCGCGATATCCAAACGCAACAATGTCTTCAGGGCGGACCAGAGGACCGCGACCTTCGATGTCGGCGAGGAGGGAGGGCCCGTAGCCGGAAACGAAGGCGAGGTCCATCGAGGCGCCCTCACCCTTGGGCTCCGCCTCGGGCTGGAAGAAATCGGCGTGGCCGTCGATGAACAACAGGCCGTAGCGGCCGCGCCGTCGCAACGCGAGCATCGAGCCCAGCAAGATCGTGCAATCGCCGCCCAGCACCAGCGGAAACTCGTCCGCGACGAGCACCGCTTCCACCGCGTCGGCGAGCTTGGGCGACCACGCCGCAATGGCGCCGGCGTTCAAGATGCCGGACTGGGGATCCGGCGCCGGATCTTTCGAAGGCACCACCAGCCGCCCGGCGCGGCGCGCGACGATGCGCTCCGCAAGACCAAGCTTGAGGAGTTGCTCGGGCAAGCGCTCCACGCCGTCTGTCGCAAGGCCCAGCGTTGAAGGAGCTTCGATGATTGCATAGGGCATGGTCGACATGCGCCTTCCCGCTCGCGACTATTGTGCCGAGTAGGTCACGGCCTCGATCTTGTGACCGTCGGGATCGCGGACAAACGCCCCATAATAGTTCAGGTCGTAACTCGGCCGCAGCCCGGGAGCGCCAGCGTCGCTGCCACCATGCTCTAATGCTGCTGCGTAGAAGCGATCGACCATCGCGCGGTTCTCGACGGCAAAGGCGATGTGGCTGCCGTTACCCACGGTCGCGGGCTTTCCATCGATCGGAACTTGAACGCTGAAGTGAAACGTACCGCTTCCGTAGCCCAGCCCACCCTCGTCCTCGGCCATCGGCGTGATCCCGACGACCGGCAAGACCGCATCGTAGAAGCGCTTCGCACGCTGAACATCATTCGTACCGACCGAGACATGGTGGATCACGACGACCTCCGTTCCGATGTCGCTTCGTAACGGCAGCTTCCGGCCGTTGTTCCGTCAGAACTGCCCGCCCTCCTACCCACCACGACGCAGATGTCGGGAACCGCGCCCCGGACGTCGCTTTATCTGCAAAGGGAGCAAGACATGGATACACGCGTCAGACATTGCAGGGTCCGGATCGGACCCGTGGACACCTTCTACCGAGAAGCAGGCCCTGAACGCGCGCCAGTCGTTCTCCTGCCGCACGGCTATCCCTGTTCATCCTACGAATTCCGCAATCTGATGCCGCGACTGGCCGATAGATGGCGGCTGATTGCTCCCGATTATCCCGGGTTCGGCTATAGCGGGACACCTGATGACTTCGATTACAGCTTCGACGGCTATGCCGCGTGGCTCGACCAGTTCGTGAGGCATCTAAAGATCGAGCGCTTCGTGATCTACCTTCATGATTTCGGCTCACCGATCGGGGCCCGGCTGGCGATCATGCGGCCTGAGAGGGTGGTGGCTCAGATCATTCAAAACGGCGACATCCCTTACGACGATGCGCTTGGACCGGCATACGCCGAAATCGAGAAGACTTGGTCGCTGCCCGACCAACAGATGCGTGCGGCGATGAGGGAAGCTGTCACGGAAGAGAATTTCCGCGACGAGTTCCTGAACGACGTGCGTGCGGACCTAGCTCGACTCATCGCGCCGGACCTTTGGCGATTGCACTGGTCACTGATGACCGAGCGGCGGAAGGATGCCGCCGCAGACGTTCTGTTTGGCCTCAAGGCGAACCGCCAATGGTTTCCCGAGCACCGCCGATATCTTCGGCAGCACAAGCCGCCGACATTGATCCTGTGGGGCCCGCAAGATCATTACATGCCTGAGGAGTCAGGGCGAGCCTATCTCCGCGACCTGCCGGATGCCGAGCTGCATCTCCTGGATGGCGGCCATTGGCTGCTCGAAACCAACCTCGACGAGGTTGTCTCGCTGACGCGATCATTTCTCGAACGGTTGGAATCGCGCGGCGGATAGCCGCTCCGACAATGACGGCGATTGCGCCCCGGCCCCGGCAAGCCCCCCAAAGGAACGTTCGACTTCACCAAGCTACGTCATATATCGTGCCGCATGATGGTGATGCAGCGGATAGCTTCGATGGCCAGGAGACGCACGAGCGACGCCGACGACCTTCCCCGCTATTTCGTCTGGGTCCGGGGGCTCGAAGGGCCCGAGCCGCAGAAATGGACGGCGATGGATTTCGGCGTCGGCGATTGGAAGCGGCCGCTCGTGCTGGCGTATCTGGAACTGCCGGAAGACGAACGGCCGCTGTCGCTGTCGGCCCTGGCGCGGCGGTATCCGCCGCCGCGGGTTGATCTGTTGTAAGCCGGATTGGCGGCGGCGCCCGTCGCCCGACAACGTCAGGCCGGCACATGGCAGTCCCGTGACTTTCCCGCCCCCATGATTATGGGTGTCACCGCCTCCGGGCTGCGGTTAAACTTGCTTCGCGCCGCGGGGGACACGCGGGTCGCGGGACCATGATCATGACCGAACAGGGCGAGACGGGTGAAGCCATCACCATCCTCCTCGTCGAGGATGACGCGCCGACCTGCTGGCGGCTGCAGGATGCACTGGCCAAGGCGGGTTACGAGGTGCGCAGCGCCGGTACGCTCGCAGAGGCGCGGCAGGCCCTGAGCGGCGGCGCGCCGCGCGTGCTGCTGACCGACCTGCGGCTGCCCGACGGCCACGGCGTCGAGCTGATCCGCGAGATGCGGCAGCGTTTCCCCGACACCGAGATCATGGTGATCTCCGCGCTCGGCGACGAGGAAAGCGTAATCTCCGCGATCACGGTCGGCGCCACCGGCTACCTGCTCAAGGACGCCTTCCCCACCGACATCGCCACCACGGTGCGCGACCTGGTCGCGGGACATTCGCCGATCTCGGCCTCGATCGCGCGCTTCATCGTGCGCAGAACACAAGGTGCCGCACAAAGTTCGGCGGAGTCGCCGCCCGGCCCCCCGCTCAACACGGCAAGGCTCACCCCGCGCGAGATCGACATTCTCTGGGGCATCGCCAAAGGCTTCAGCTATGCCGAGATCGCGAGCCATCTCGGCCTCTCCAAGCAGACCGTGCCCGGCCATATCAAGAACATCTATCGCAAGCTCGAGGTGCATACGCGCAGCGAGGCGGTGTTCGAGGCGGTGCAGCAGGGCCTGATCAAGCTGTGAGCGAGATCGCGGCCAAAGCACATACGAAGGCACCCGCGAAGGCACCGACACGCCCGCGGCGCCGGCTAATCGCCTCGCGCCTCGTGCCCTATCTGCTGCTCCAGGTCCTGATCGTGATCGTCACGGCGCTGGGGATTCGGCTGCTGCAGCCGAGCGATCCCGAAGACTTCGCCGTGACCGATTTTTCGGCGCGGGAGGACGGTCTGACGCGCCCCGTGACGCTGCCGCATTTCACCTCCTCGCGCCACTCGCTGGCCGACCCGCCATTCTACGCCGGCACCTTCACATTCCCGAGCGGCGATGCGGCCTCGGGCTGGTCGGTGTACCTGCCGCGCTTCAGCAACGCGGTGGAGGTCGCCGTCAACGGCGTCGTCGTGCTCGACTCCCGACGCGACACCAACGCCAACCGGCCCGACCGCAACACGCCGCAGATCGCAGCGATCCCCGCGTCGCTGCTGCGCGAGGGCGGAAACGAGATCACGGTGCGGATGTTCGTGTGGGGACCGCTCAAGGGCTTTCTCGACACCGTCTATGTCGGGCCGGATGCCGCCTTGCGCCCGGCCTATGAGACACGCACGCTGCTGTTCGTCACCCTGCCGGTGGTGTTCTCCGCCTGGCAGGCGATCCTGGCCGTCATCCTCGCGATCATGTGGCTGATGCGGCGCCACGAACCGGTCTATGGCGTGCTGGCCGCCGCGATGGTGCTCGGCGTGGTGCAGGCCTTCGTGCCGCCGCCGGCGCCGCCGGCCACGGTATCCCGGCTCACGGCGGTGCTGCTCGCGTCCGCACCGATCGAGAGCGCGCTGATCGTCGTGTTCGGCGTGCTGTTCTTCGGCTGGCGTTGGCCGCGCTACGGCACGCTGCTGTTCGTGCCCGGTGTCCTCGTGTTTGTGGTCGGGCTGATCGGGGGCCCGCCGCTGCCGCGCATCCTGTTCCTGGTGCTCGGCATTCCCACCGTCGGGCTCTGCCTGGTCCTGATGGCCTGCGTCACCGCAACCGCGGTGGTGCGACGTCAAGACGCGGCGAGCTTCACGATCGGCTGCGCGGTGACGATCGTGCTGGTCTGCTGGGTCCAGGACATGCTCACGGTGCTCGATATCGTGAGCAACGATCGCATCTTCGTCTCGCGCCTGTCCTATTCGGCGATGCTGGTCGCGATCGGTGCCGGGCTGACCTGGCGCTTTGCCCGCGCGCTGAACCAGGTCGACAGCTTTGCCGGCCAGCTGGTGACGCGGGTGCGGGAGGCCGAGGAGCGGCTGAAGGCGAGCTTTGCCCGCGAGGAGGAGCGCGCCCGCGCCGCCGCGCTCGCCAACGAGCGCACCCGCCTGATGCGAGACCTGCACGACGGCCTCGGCGGCCAGCTCGTGAGCATCGTCGCGCTGTCCGAGCGCGGCAGCGCGGGCGCGAGCATCACGGACGCCGCGCGCGCGGCGCTGAAGGATCTCCGCCTCGTCATCGATTCCATGGACGACATCGGCGGCGACCTGATGCTGGCGCTCGGCTCCTGGCGCGAGCGCGCCACGGCCCAGTTGAGACCGCACGACATCACGCTCGACTGGCGCGTGGCGACGCCGCAGGGCCTGCCGCTGCATCCCGAGCTCAGGCCATGGCACGTCATCCAGATCGTGCGCATCCTCGACGAGGCCGTCACCAATGCGGTCAAGCACGCGCAGGCTCGCCGCATCGCGGTTACCATCGACACGTTCGACGCAGGCCAGGGGCCGTACGGCGTGATCAGCGTGACTGACGACGGGAGCGGCTTTGCGCTGGCCGGCAATGGCGAGGCGGCGGGTACCAGCCAGACCGCGCGTGGCCTACGCAACATGAAAAGCCGCGCCGCGCGCTGCGGCGCGGTGCTCGACCTGACGTCTGATTCCTCCGGCACGCGCGTGCGGCTGAAACTACCGCAACGTTTTCCCGGCAGCGACATGGCCGCGGGCTGAAAGGGCCCCCTCCCCGAACGTGTGGGGCGCACGGAGAGAGGGGACGGGCCGGGTAAAATTGCCTGCGGAGGACGGGGGGTGTTCGTCCGCGGGCCCCTTGGCCCGAAGCGATGTATCAATTCAATGAAGCGGAAATATCAGCGCACACCGACGCGATTGACCGGGCCGCCGCGATTCATCGGCGTGCCGGCACGCACACCGACACCGGGCGCGCCGACGCCGGGGGTCACGACGGCAGCCCGCGCGACCGGCGCTCCCACCACCACGGCGCCAGCCGGCCGCACCACGCAGCCCTTCGGCACGCCGACCGTCTTGCAATAGACCACGGCCTGCGCCGGGCTCGTACCCAGCGACACCATCGCCGCGCCAGCCAGCGCCATGACCGTCAGCCCCGCGCCCAGCGCTCCAGCTCTCTTCGACATTCTTGCTCTCCTGCTTCCGTTCGGCGTTCCGATGCAATCACCGGGTCTCGCAGCCGAGGTGCAGCCTGAATGACAAAAGTCGGCGCGCGGATACATGCCATGAAGATGGGGGTACCGCCGGCGGCAGGACTGGCCGGTGCCATGAACATGGCATGGACCGGCGCCCGACCTTTGCGGAATGGTCCGGCCCGATTGATCCCGGTCGGGACCAACGAGAATTCCAAAGAGGTGCTCTATGAAGATTTCGGTTCTTGCCGCGCTGCTGCTCGCAGCTGCCGCCCTGCCTGCTGCCGCGCAGTCCGGTCCATCCGTCCAGGAGCAGATGGCCTGCCGCGGCGACGCCAGCAAATTCTGCGCCGAGCATATCGGCAAGCCGCCGCAGATGAACGCCTGCCTGCGCGAGAACAAGTCGAAGCTGTCGGATTCCTGCCGCAAGGTGGTCGAATCGCGCGGAGGGTAGTCGTTCATCCTTCTCTTCGACGAAGGCAGAGAGGGCGACGCTGTGCCGCCCTCTCGAAAAAATGCCAAGGCGCCCGCCGACGCGCGATTAGTCTACCGACCGGCGCCAGGGAATAAGCATGGAGACGCGTTGCTTGTACTGCCGGTACTCGTCGCCGAAGAGATCGACGAGATCGCTCTCCTCCAGCGCGATGCCGACGAAGATGTAGATCGTGGTCACGGCCGCGAACAACAGATGACCCGCGGTCATGACCGGCGCCGCCCAGAACGCGATGATGAAACCGAGATAGATCGGATGGCGCACGAACTTGTAGAGCAGCGGCGTCTTGAAGCGCGGCGGCTCCATCTCCTTGCCGACGAGATGATTGGTCACCTGATGCAGGCCGAACAGCTCGAAATGGTTGATGATGAAGGTCGAGGTGAACACCAGAACCCAGCCGGCGAAGGACAACGTGACCAGCGTCACGGCAAGATCCGGGTTCTCCACGCTCCATATGACCGACGGCAGCGGCCGCCACTGCCAGAACAGGAGCAGCAGTGACAGGCTCGCGAACAACACGTAGGTCGAGCGCTCGACCGGCTTGGGGACGAACTGCGTCCACCAATCCTTGAATTGCCGGCGTGCCATCACGCTGTGTTGAACCGCGAACAGCGACATCAGCAGCAGATTGATGACGACCGCGCGAACGACGGGCGCTTCGGCGCCGGTATCGATGGTCTTGGGCACCATCACCCCCATGACGAAACCGATCGCATAGAGAATGGTGACGAAAAACACGAGATACGCCGCAATTCCGTACAGAAAGGCGATGAACCTGAAAATACGAGAGCCCGTAACGTCCGGGCCGAGGGAATGAACCTGGTGATCAATTTGGGTCATGAAACACTCCGTTGTGCCGAGGCACCGACACGGTTTGGTCTTCGCACCATGCCGGATCGGACGTCCCGCGGCTTTCGCGGACGATTGATTTTCGCCTGAGACGACTTTGATTTCTGCTTGAGACGACGAAAACGTGCGATTTCGCTTTGAAAACAACGTGCTGGACGGTGACCTCCGGGAGCTCACTCGCGACGGGAATGCCGTCCCGTTGCAGCCGCAAGTGTTCGATCTCTTGCTCTATCTGGTCACGCAACGGGCGCGTGTGGTCAGCAAGGATGACCTGATCAGCCATATCTGGAACGACCGCATCGTTTCGGATTCCGCCCTCAACAGCCGGATCAACGCCGCGCGCAAGGCACTCGGCGACGACGGCGCGGCCCAGCGCCTGATCAAGACCATTCCGCGCAAGGGCTTTCGGTTCGTCGGCGAGGTCCGGGAAGAAGCGGCGGCTTCGCCCGCGCGGACGGAAGCCAGGCCCGCTCCCCCGCGCGTGGCGGATCGCCCGGCAATCGCGGTGCTCGCCTTCGAGAACATGAGCGGCGATCCCGAGCAGGACTATTTCGGCGACGGGATCAGCGAGGACATCCTCACCGCGCTGTCGAAGCAGCGCTGGTTCATGGTGATCGCCCGCAACTCCTCCTTCACCTACAAGGGACGGACGGTCCATATCAGGCAGATCGCCGAGGAGCTCGGCGTCCGCTACATCGTCGAAGGCAGCGTACGCAAGGCGGACAAAAGGGTACGCATCACCGCACAGCTCAACGACGCCGTGTCGGGCAGTCATCTCTGGGCCGAGCGCTATGACCGCGAGCTCGTCGACGTCTTCGCCGTGCAGGACGAGATCACCAACGCGATCGCCGCCGCGATCGAGCCGCAGATCCACGCGGCCGAGAATTTCCGCAGCCATCGCAAGCCGCCGGCGAGCCTCGACGCCTGGGACCTCCTGATGCGCGCGCTGTCGCATTATTGGCGCGTGACCCGCCAGGACCACGAGGCCGCGAAGGCGCTGCTCGCGCGCGCGATCGCGATCGATCCGAATTACGGCCAGGCGCTGTCGGTGCTGGCCGTGAACGACATGTTCGGCGTGCATCTCGGCTGGACCGAGCTGGACGCGGTTGCGCCGGCCGCGGAAGCCGCCGCGATCAAAGCAGTGCGCTGCGACCACGAGGATGCCTGGGCGCATGCCGCGCTGGGCAGCGTCTGCTTCTCGACCCGCAGGCTCACAGATGCGCTGTCCGAGTTCGAGCAGGCGCTCGCGCTCAATCCGAACTTCTCGCTGGCGCAGGGCTATTACGCGCTGGCACTGTCCTATGCCGGACGGTCGAAGGACTCGTTCGAGGCCGCGCAAAAGGCGATTCGGCTGTCGCCGCGCGATCCGTCACTGGCGATCTATCACGGTATCGCCGCCTATGCGCGCTTCACAGAACGGCACTATGGCGAGGCCATCGCGCTGGCGCGCGAGGCGATCCGCCACCGCGGCGATCTCACCGGCGCCTACCGCGTGCTCGCCGTCTCCGCCGGCATGACCGGCGACGGCGCGCTTGCGGAAATGGCGCTCGGAGAGCTCCGCCGCACCCAACCGGGCATCTCGCTGCACTGGATCGCGACGCAGCTGCCGTGGGCCAATGAGCGGGATCGCGAACACTATCTGGAGGGATTCCGCCGCGCGGGCTTGCAGTGAGGCGCGACGCTGCTCTCACCCCTGCCCTGGCGCGGAAGCCTACTCCGCCGCGAGCGACTTGGCGCGCAGCGGCAGGCCGAGGCGGTCCCACACTTGCAGCAGCGCTTCGGCGAGCTGATCGATCAGGCCATCGTCGTGATAGGGCGAGGGGGTGATGCGCAGGCGCTCGGTGCCCTTAGCGACGGTCGGATAGTTGATCGGCTGGATGTAGATCCCGTGCTGCTCGAGCAGCAGGTCGGAGGCCTGCTTGCACTTCTCGGGATCGCCGACGAACAGCGGTACGATGTGGGTGTCGCTCGACATCACCGGCAGTCCGGCGGCATTGAGGATCGCCTTGACGCGGGCGGCACGGTCCTGGTGGCGCTCGCGCTCCCAGCTCGACGTCTTCAGGTGCTTGATCGCGGCGGTTGCGGCCGAGCAGACCGCCGGCGGCAGCGCGGTGGTGAAGATGAAGCCCGGCGCATAGGAACGCACGGCGTCGATGATCTGGCCGTTGGCGGCGATATAGCCACCGAGACAACCGAACGCCTTGGCCAGCGTGCCCTCGAGAATGTCGATGCGATGCATCACGCCGTCGCGCTCGGCAATGCCGCCGCCGCGCGGGCCGTACATGCCGACGGCGTGGACTTCGTCGACATAGGTCATCGCGCCATATTTCTCGGCGAGATCGCAGATTTTGGCGAGCGGCGCGACATCGCCGTCCATGGAATAGAGGCTCTCGCAGACGATCAGCTTCGGCCGATCGGGGCCGGCCGCTTTCAACAGCTCTTCGAGATGCGCAACGTCGTTGTGACGGAACACGATCCGCTCGCAGCCGGACTGGCGGATGCCCTCGATCATCGAATTGTGGTTGAGCTCGTCCGACAGGATCAGGCAGTTCGGAATGAGCTTTGCGATGGTCGGGATGCCGGTCTGGTTCGAGACATAGCCCGAGGTGAACAGCAGCGCGGCTTCCTTGCCGTGGAGATCGGCGAGCTCGGCTTCGAGCTGGACCAGCGGATGATGCGTGCCGGCGATGTTGCGGGTGCCGCCGGCGCCGGTGCCGACACGCGTCGCGGTCTCCACCATGGCGCCGACCACCTTCGGATGCTGGCCCATGCCGAGGTAGTCGTTGGAGCACCAGATCACGACATCGCGCTTGCCCTTGGGCGAGTGCCAGACCGCGTGCGGGAACCGGCCGGCCGTGCGCTCGAGGTCGGCGAACACGCGATAACGCCGCTCGGTATGGAGACGATCGAGGGCGGAATTGAAGAATTGGGCGTAATCCATCGGCAAACCTGCAACGGAACCTGACCAAGGGGACGCGTCTACTTAGAGCTTTTCCAGCTCCAATGTCTATGCGCTATCCCACATTTGGATCTGTGGGCATTTGGGCAAAATGCCCTATCCGGCGCATCTCAGTTTGATCCCGATCAATCCTGCGCGATATGTAAGTGCTGCTCTGCACCATCTGCCGGGCGAGGGTTCAGCCCCAGCCTATGGTCTTCCGTCGCGGCCCGCGGCGCGCTTTCCTATTCAAGCAGGATCTCGAAAGGACCCTTCCATGAAGCGCGTGATGATTCTCAACGGCCCCAACCTCAACATGCTCGGCATCCGCGAGCCGCACATCTACGGCACGACGACGCTTGCGGAGGTCAACGCGAGCTGCGAGGACGCCGCAGCCAGGCTCGGCCTGAAACTCGCCTTCCACCAGTCCAACCATGAGGGCGTGCTGGTCGATCTGATCCAGTCGGCGCGGCAGGACGCGGACGCGATCGTCATCAATCCGGCCGGCCTCTCCTTCACCTCGGTCTCGATCATGGACGCGATCAAGACGTTCGAGGGCCCGGTGCTGGAGGTGCACATTTCCAACATCCACGCCCGTGACGAATATCACCGTCACTCCAAGATTTCGTTCGTGGCGACCGGCGTGATCTGCGGGCTCGGGCCGTTCGGCTACATCGCGGCGCTGCACGCGATCGCGAATATGAGGTGAGGTGCTTGCCGCGGCGGCGGTCTGCTGCCTCGCCCCGCTCTTGCGGCGAGAGGGTTGGCGTGGGGGAGTCTCCGCAAGGACGGTGACAGTTGGACTCGCGGAGAGTCCCCTCACCCGGAATCCGCGCTACGCGCGCATTCCGGCCTCTCCCCGCGGGCAGGGAGAGGCGAAGACAAGACTCACGTCGTCCGAAACTGCAGCACACCGTCCTGCATCTCGGGCGTGAGGCGGCCCTCGACGATCATGTAGTTGACGTGGGCGACGAGCTCGCCGGCGGCAAAGCCCATCTGGTGCTCGTCCAGCACGTGCTTGTTGAACACGACGGGCACCAGGGCGCGCGAGGTTTGCGGCACCTCGCGGCAGGCTTCCGCGATCAATCGGCAGCGCTCCTCGTGGTGGTCGGCGAGTTGCTTGATGCGGGTCTTCAATCCGTAGAACGGCACGCCGTGGCCGGGCAGCACCAGCACGTCATAGGGCAGCGTCGTGGTCAGGCTGGCGAGTGAGGCCAGATATTCGCCGAGCGAGTTCTGGTCGGGCTCGACCGCCCAGACGCTGACATTCGGCGAGATCTTGCTCAGCACCTGGTCGGCGGAGAGGAACAGCTTGTCGTCGGCGCAATACAGCATCACCTGGTCGAGGGCGTGGCCGCCGCCGGTGATGACCTTGAAGCGGCGCGTGCCGATCACGACGTCGTCGCCATGCGAGATGCGGCGGTAGGACGGCGGCAGCACCGAGACGCGCTTCAGATAGTCCTGACCGCGGCCGAGCAGCTTTTCGGTGAGCGACTCGTCCATGCCATGGCGGCGGAAGAACAGCCGCTGTGCCTCGCGCCGCTCCTCGGTGCCGCGGTTCTGGTGATAGACCGATTGCAGATATTCGACCTGCGACATCACCAGCGGGCAGCCGAACCGGTCGACGATCCATCCGGCGAGACCGACATGGTCGGGGTGAGAATGGGTGACGATCAGGCGCGTGATGTTGACGCCCTTGAGCGGCCCCTCGAACAGCTTGGTCCAGGCCTCGATCGTCTCTTCGTTGCCGAAGCCGGCATCGATCATCGCATAGCCGTCGCCATCGGCGAGCAGGTAGATGTTCACGTGGTTGAGGCGGAACGGCAGCTTCAGCCGCGCCCACAACACGCCGGGCCGCACCTCGACCACCTGTTCGGGGCCGGGATGCTGTTCCCAGGGGTAGCGCAGGGCCTCGGCCGAGGACTGCGCGGTGTCGGGTTTCGAGCTCATGCTATCGGCTTAAACCCAGCGCGCGCGGGGCGCCAGCCGAAAAAGGATGCTGGGCGGCGATCGCATGGCGGTCATACCGGGTCGTGTTTTTCCGTGTCCCGGTTGGTGATCGTCAAAAGCGCAGTCATTCCGGAGCACGCGTGAGCGCGAATCCGGAATGTGGAGAATTGTAGCGCGAGATTCCGGGTCCGCCTCTCGAGGCGCCCCGGAATGACGATCAGGCCGCCCGCATGTCGTTGAGGAAGGCGTCGATCTCCCCGCGCAGCATGTCGGCCTCGCGCCGCAGCGCGTCCGAGGCGCCCAGCACCTCGGTGGCCGCAGCGCCGGCTTCGGCGGACGCGGTGGAGACGCCGACGATGTTGCTGGAGACCTCGCTGGTACCGCCGGCGGCATGCTGGATGTTGCGGGCGATTTCGCGCGTGGCGGCGCCCTGCTCCTCGACCGCGGCTGCGATCGTCGTGGTGACATCGTTGATCTCGGCGATGATCCGGCCGATGCCCTGGATGGCGCCGACTGCGGAGGTCGTGCTCTCCTGCATGCTGGCGATCTGGGTGCGGATCTCGTCGGTCGCCTTGGCGGTCTGGCTCGCCAGGCTCTTCACCTCGGAGGCAACCACCGCGAAGCCGCGGCCAGCCTCGCCTGCGCGCGCCGCCTCGATGGTGGCGTTGAGCGCGAGCAGATTGGTCTGCGAGGCGATGGTCTGGATCAGGTCGACGACGACGCTGATGCGGCTCGCGCTGTCGGCAAGGCTCTGCACGGTGGCATCGGTCGCTCCCGCTTCGTCGACCGCCTTCTTGGCGATCTCGGCGGAGGTCACGACCTGGCGGCTGATCTCCTGGATCGAGGAGGACAGCTGCTCGGTGCCGGCCGATACGGTCTGCACGTTGACCGACGTCTCCTCCGCGGCGGAGGCGACCGCGTTGACCAGCGCGTTGGACTGGTCGGCGGTGTTCGACATGCTCTGCGCGGTCGATTGCATCGAATTGGCCGATTGCGCCAGATTGTCGAGCGCGGAGCGCACGGTGCTTTCGAACTGGGCGATCTTCGCTTCCATGCGCGCGGCCCGCTCGGCCTTGGCGATACGGTCCTTGTCCTGCTCGCTCGTCAGCGCGCGGGTCTCGATCATGCTCTCCCGGAACACCTGCAGCGTGTTCGCCATCACGGAGATTTCGTCGTTGTGGTTCTTTGAGCGGTAGATCTCGGTCTCGAGATCCCCGTTCGCTAGCAGCTGCATCGACTGTTGCAGGGCGCCGATCCGACGCAGGATGTTGCGGCCGACATAGAGCCAGACGAACAGCGCCGAGCCGACCAGCATCAGCGCGCCCAGCGCCAGCATGACTGATGTCGCGAGCGAAATCTCCTGCCGCGCCTGGAAGGTCGATGCGTTGGTCTCTTTCTGCACGCCGTCGACGAGCTGCTGCACGCTGATGCCGAGGCCGACATTGAGCTTGCGCGTCTCGTCCAGGATGGTCTGGCCGTAGTCGATGGAGTCGAGCTCCTTCTCGCGCAGATTGAACACGCCGGTCTTTCCGGTGCCGAGCGCGAGCAGCTTTTCCGCCGTTTCGCGCAGCATCTTGTTGCCCTGGTTGTCCGGCAACAGATCGAGGTTCGAGCGCAGGCGTCCCTGCGCCGTCTTGAATTCCTTCTGGATGTCGTCCAGCTTGTCGCTCGTGTTCGCCGACAGCGCCGCGCTCATGTTGGCGGCCGCGAGATTGCCGCTGGCGACGACGTTGCCGAGCTGACCGACGGTCTGCGCGGCGTCGTTCGCATCTGCGGCGGACAGGTCGGCCGAACCGAGAATGGCATTGACGCGGGTCTGCGCGTCCAGCATCGCCGGGCTCGCTGCGCCGACGAACGCGCCCTGCGCGGCGCGAAGCGCGTCATATTGCTTCTCGTGCAGGGCAGCGATGTCGAGCCGTTCGCGGGCGGCCTTCGTCAGGCTCTGTGCCGCCTCGTTGATGCTCTTCATCGTATCGCTGAGCCCTGAGACGACGCTCTTGTCGCCGCCGAGCTCGATGATCTCGTTGAGCTTCTGCTGCGTCTGCTCCTGCAATTCCCTGAGCTTCTTGGTACGTTCGGTCAGGGCGTCCTCGCTCTGCGCCGCAAGCAGGGCCGGTCCCTGTGCCGCGAGGCTCGCACTCAGCGCCGACAATTGCAGGCTGGCGGAAAGGCGGGGAATGTCCCGTCCGCTCAGTTCGGTCATGCGTCCGCCGAGATTCTGCAGCGCAAGGCCGGCGCCGGCCGCGATCACGAGGCCCATACCCGCGATCAATATGAAAGCCGCGAACAGGCTGCCGCGCACGCCCCATCTCGGCATTTTGAAACGCGGCTTGAAACGGCCGAGACTGAAACGGATTGCCATCGAAATTCCCCCACGCCCTTGCTTTATGTTTTGTGGCGGGGAGTATCGGCCAGGGCGGTTAAAAAATCGCAATTTCTGCAATCGGTTGCCCGCGTTCCGCACAGCGAAAAAAGAGGGGCCGGCAGTGCCGCCGGCCCCCCATCGCGATAAGGTTTTGCTAACCGATCAGTAGCGCGCCACAGCCGGGCTCGCCCAGTTGAAGCGGTAGTTGACGCCCGCCTTGAAGGTATGGTCGTCGGTGGTGAAGCTTCCGGTGCCCGCGAGCGGACCGGCGGTGAAGCTCGCGTCGCCGAAATTGTAATACTGGTACTCGGCCTTGGCCGACCAATTCGGGGCGAACATGTATTCGAGGCCGGCGCCGACGGTGTAGCCGTTGCGATGATCGCCGGTGATGACGAAGGCGGTCGGCACGCCGCCGACGGTGACCTTCTCGTTGTTGTCCGAATAGGCGTAGCCGCCCTTCACATAGACCAGGCCGGGACCCCAGGTGTAGCCGACGCGGCCGGTGATCGAGCCGAGGCCGCGCTGGTCGTTGGTGTAGGCGATGCCGCCCGGGAACACCGCGCCGACGCTGCCGGAGAGCCAGGAATACTGGCCTTCGACGCCGACCACGAAGTTCGGGTTGAACTGCCAGTCCGCACCGACCTGCACGCCGCCGAGGAAGCGGCCGTTGCCGTTGTTGCCGGTGGAGAGGCCGTTGAAATTGTTGTCGCTGGAGAACGCGCCGCCGACATGGGCGCCGAGATAGAAGCCCGTCCAATTGTAGATCGGCGCGGCGTAGGCCGGCGCGGGCGTCTTGTAATAATTGCGGTTGCCGAGATCGGCACCGACCGCCGGCGCAGCCGCGCCCACCACGAGCAGCGCCACGGTCGCAAACAGAATCTTCTTCATCGTCTTGAACTCCAACACGTAAGGTCCCCGGCAGGCGCGTTTTGTGCGCCGCATTGGTTTTGCAGATAGCTCGCTTTTGACGAAAATGCTGTCACATCCGTGGCACAGCGGCGTCCAAGGTAACTTGTTGGGCCGCAAATGATTTTCGTGCTTAATGGCGACTTAAGAAGTGGTGAAGGAAGGCTTAACGGCGTGCTCGGTCGGTAACTTGCGCGCGCCTTGCGTTAACCAAGACGCCGCCGCGCCTCATCGCGCATCTGCGCGCGGAAGGCGGCGCGCTTTGCCGGCCTGTCTTCCTCACGCACGTCGTGTCGATCGAAGATGTCGAACTTCTCCAGGATCGGATAGCGCTCGCTCGCCATCGCGAGCACGCGCAGTATCCTGGTCCCCTCCGGCGTCGGACCGCTAACCTCCCAGCGCCGGATGGTGTCGGCGCCGCCTCTCTCCGGCAATCCGCAAAGCTTGGCCATGTCGGCCGCGCTGAGCTTGCGCTCGAGGGCATCGGAGAGATCGTTGCGAAGCTGCTTCAGTTCGGCGCCGGTCATGCTTGGGTCCAGGGAAGTCATTGAAAGCAATGCACTAGCGCTGATTCGGGTCCATCCGAAGGCGGTGTGAGTCCGCCGCGCTCCGGCACCTTCGTCCGCACACGGAGTTATGAAGGGAGAACCCATGGAAATTTTCCGATGCATGAACACTTGGCATATCGGGGTGCGCAACGGGCGAAGGGATCAGCCATGAAAGCCATCAGACTCGCCGTTTCCGCGCTCATCACGACGGCACTGCTTGCCGCACCGTTCGCGGCTGAGGCGAAAAAGATCCGATCCAGCCGGCAATACAGCACGGGTGCGGTGGCTCCGACCTATAGCGGTGCCGGCGCGCCGGCCGCGCAACCGAGGGCGTCCTACGGGTCATCCGGACAGACGGTCGGCACTGTCACGGCGCCGTCGATCGGATCATACAATTGGCCTTCGGTCGGAGTGACCAACTCGGTTCCCACCTGGAGCAACACCACGAGGTAGGACACGATCAGGCGGCCTTCGGCCTCAGATTCCCCGGCGTCCCTGGTCTCCGATCACGCAGCGCCATGCCGCCAGGCGCTCGGTAGGATGCTGGTTCATCCATTCGGCGAGCTGCGGCGCGCCCATCAGGCAGGACTGCACCGAGATCTGCGCAAAGTCCGACGTGGTGACGATTTGCTCGTGACAATTGTTGGGAGAGGCGAGGCTGCAAAGCACGGCGATGATCTTGATCACGACGAGCTACCTCCGTCGCGGCCGATGAACGAGCGGCCGATCGCCGGGTTCTCCTGCCCCTCGCCGGCGGGATCGGCCAGCGGGAAGATGCTGTCGTAGATGGCGCGTGCCTCCTGGATGAGACGCACTCGCTCGCGCTCGGACTTTGAGACAAATCGAATAACTTCGCCCATGTTGGCTCCGAATATCAGTGTGAGTCCGTCATGAGATGACGTTGATCATTCCATCTTCATCTATGGTGATGCCCTTGAGCTTTGAAGCGGCGAGCCCGGTCACGACCGGATAAAAAGCGCGTGACCGCGCCGCGCAATTCCTGTCGCGACGAGCGACTATTGGTGTCAGCTCGCCCCCTCGCTGACATGAGCAAGGAATCGTCTACGAAGCAAATGCTGCTGGATCAAATATGTTTCGCCGATTGCGGCGGGCAAGTTTTTGGAACCATCTCGGAAAGCGGCTAATTTGCCCGGCCTGACCTCAGGCGGCCGGCGCGTGCTCCTTCCGTCCCGGCACGGCTGCGAGCAATTCGCGCGTGTAGACGTGCTCGGGCGCGGCGAAGAGTTGCGCAGTCGGCTTCAGCTCGACGATGGCGCCGCGCTGCATCACCGCGATGCGGTCGCAGATCTGGGCCGCGACGCGCAGATCGTGGGTGATGAACAGCATCGACAGGCCGAGGCGCGCCTTGAGATCTTCCAGCAGCTTCAACACCTGCGCCTGCACCGAGACGTCGAGCGCGGAAACAGCCTCGTCCGCGACGATGATCTCCGGCTCGAGCGCGAGCGCGCGGGCGATGCCGATGCGCTGGCGCTGACCCCCGGAGAATTCATGCGGATAGCGTTCGAGCGCGCCGGCATCCAGCCCGACCATCCTGAGGAGGTCGCGGGCGCGGTCGAACGCCACCTTCGGATCGGTCCCGGCTGCGATCGGCCCGTCCGCGATGATGTGGCCGATCTTGCGGCGCGGATTGAGCGAGGCGAACGGATCCTGGAAGATCATCTGGATGCGATGGCGCTCGGCGCGCAGCGCCTTGCCGGAAAGCGAGGTCAGGTCGGTCTCGCCGATCCGCACCGTGCCGCGGTCGGCTTCGAGCAGCCGCATCACCAGGCGCGCCACCGAGGACTTGCCCGAGCCGGATTCGCCGACGAGGCCGAGCGTCTCGCCCTTGAGGATGTTGAAATTGACCGCGCGCGCCGCATCGACGCGGCGATCCTCGCGGAACCAGCCACCCGATGTGACATAGGTCTTGTCCAGCCCGATCACCTCGACCGCTTTGGCCTGATCGTCCAGCGGAGCGCGCGCCGGCGGATCCATCGACGGGACGGCGGCGAGCAGCGCCTTGGTGTAGTCGTGCTGAGGCGCGTTGAATACGGTTGCGGCCGGACCTTCCTCGACCACCTTCCCATGCCGGAGCACCACGACCTCATCCGCGATGTCGGCGACGACGCCAAAGTCATGGGTTATGAACATCACCGCCATATTGCGGTTACGCTGGAGGTTGCGGATCAGCTTCAGGATCTGCGCCTGGGTGGTCACGTCGAGCGCGGTGGTCGGCTCGTCCGCCACCAGCACCGCGGGCTCGAGCGCGAGCGCCATCGCGATCATGGCACGCTGGCGCTGGCCGCCGGAGAGTTGGTGCGGATAGGCGCGCACGATACGCTCAGGGTCGGGCAGGCCGACTTCGCTTGCCAGCGACAGTGCCTTGGCCCGCCGCTCCTTCGGCGTGAGCAGGCCGTGCGCCTCGAACATCTCCGCCATCTGGTCGCCAATCCGCATCAACGGATTGAGCGCGGTCATCGGCTCCTGGAAGATCATCGCCAGCCGGCGGCCGCGCAGATCGCGCCAGCCGCCGTCATCGAGCTTGAGCAGGTCCCGGCCCTCGAACTGGATTTCACCGGAGGTGACCGACACCGTATCCGGCAACAGGCCCATCAGCGCATGCGCGCACATCGACTTGCCGGAGCCGGATTCGCCGACGACGCAGACGATCTTGCCCGGCTGCAGATCGAGCGAAACGCCGTCGACGGCGAAGGGGCGCTCGGCGCCCTTGGGCAGCGCGATCCGCAAGTTCCTGATGGAGACGGCCGGCGAGGCGGTCATCGTCAGCGGCCCTCCCGCGACAGCCGCGGATTGAGCGCATCGTTGAGGCCTTCGCCGATCAGGTTCAGCCCAAGCACCGAGATCAGGATGGCAATGCCGGGAAACACGGTGATCCACCAGGCCTGCCGGATCACGGTGCGTCCGGCGCCCACCATGTAGCCCCAGGAGATCAGATTGGGGTCGCCGAGGCCCAGGAAGGACAGCGAGGATTCAAGCAGGATGGCGGTCGCCACCATCAACGAGGCCAGCACGATGACGGGCGACAACGCGTTGGGGAGGATCTCGCGCAGGATGATCCAGCTGTTGCTCTGGCCGGTGACCACGGCGGCCTGGACATATTCGCGCGTGCGCAGCGACAGCACCTCGCCGCGGACGAGGCGCGCGACCGGCGGCCAGCTCACCACCGCGATCGAGGCGACGATCGAATAGATCGAGGGCTGCAGGATCGCGACCAGCACGATCGCGAGCGCGAAGCTCGGAATGGTCTGGAAGAACTCGGTGAAGCGCATCAAGGCATCGTCGACCTTGCCGCCGAAGTAACCGGCCATGGCGCCGATCGGCACGCCCACGATCAGCGCGACCAGCGTGGAGACGAGACCGACCAGCAGCGAGACGCGGGCGCCGAAGATCACGCCGGCGAACACGTCACGGCCGAGCGCGTCGGTGCCGAGCGGCACGGTCGACAGCGTGAACGGCGGCAGGAACGGCCGCTGCACCATGCGCCAGGGCGAGTTCGGGAAAAGCATCGGTCCGAACACCGCGACGAAGATGGCAACCAGGAGGATGACGAGCCCGATGGCGCCGCTCGGGCTCTTCAGCATCGATTTCCAAAACTGTTTCATGCGGCGTATTCGATCCTCGGATCGACCAGGCGATAGACGAGGTCGGTGATGAGGTTGAAGGTGAGGACCATGGCGGAGCAGATCACGAACACGCCGAGCAGCAGATTGTAGTCCCGCTGCAGCAGCGCGTCGTACATCAGCCGCCCGATGCCAGGCCAGGCGAACACGGTCTCGGTGATGACGGCGCCGCCGATCAGCGTGCCGGAATGCACGCCCGCGAGCGTCACTACCGGCAGCAGCGCGTTGCGCAGCACGTGGCGGCGCTGGATCACGGCGTCGGAGAGACCCTTGGCGCGCGCCGTCTTGACGAAGTCGAGGCGTTTCACCTCCAGCATCGAGGCGCGCGTCATGCGGGTATAGGTCGCCATGAAGAACAGCCCGAGCGTCATCGCCGGCATGATCAGGTGCTTGGCGACGTCGACCGCATGGGCAAGGCCGGTGAGGTTGGCGCCGACCGTCTCGTAGCCGAAGCTCGGCAGCCAGTCGAAGGTGACCGAGAACAAGAGGATGCCCATCAGCGCCACCCAGAAGATCGGCATGGCGTAGAAGATCAGCGCGAACACGGTGATGCCGGTGTCGAGGAAAGTTCCGGCAAAGCGCGCGGCGAAGGTGCCGAACAGGATGCCCAGCATCAGCGAGATCGCGAAGGCGGTCAGCGTCAACAACAGCGTCGCCGGCAGCCGCTCGCCGATCAGTTTGGCGACCGGAGCCTGCTGGCGGAAGGAAAAGCCGAGGTCGAGGCTGACGACGCCCTTGACGTAGATGAAGAGCTGCTCGGGCAGCGGCTTGTCGAGCCCGAACTTCTCCCGGAGCTGCTTGACGAAGACCTGATCGCTGGCCCCGGCCTCGCCCGCCATCACGATCGCGGGATCGCCGGGTGCCAGGCGGATCAGGAAGAAATTGAGAACCACGATCGCGAGCAGGACGATCACGCCCTTCAGGACACGCTGAGCGACGAAGGAGAGCATTTTACCGGAGGTTCATAGAGGTGACGTAGCCTTTAGCCACTGGGGCAGTGCGCTCCCTCGCCCCGCTCTTTTGCGGGGAGAGGGTTGGGGTGAGGGGCCTCTCTCCACGTGTGAGAATGCCGATGGACCTGTACCCCCTCACCCGAATATGCGCTTCGCGCATATTCGACCTCTCCCCGCAAGCGGGAAGAGGTGAAGGAAGGCATGCGCTCACTTCTCGAGCCATGCGTCCTTGAAGCCGTCATTGACCCCGATCCCCGTGGTGATCAGGTTCTTGACCTTGCAGCGCATGATGGTTGGAAATTGCAGCTCGAGCATCCAGGCCACGGGCACGTCCTCGACCAGGATCTTCTGCGCCTTCTCGTAGATCTCCTTGCGCTTGGAATCCGGCGTCGCCACCGCGCCCTCGGCGAACAGCTTGTCGATCTCCGGGTTGGAATAGCCCTCGACGTTGTTGAAGACCTGGCCCTTTGCGATGTTGCTGGAGATGTAATTGCGTCCCACTCCGAGCGCGGGGTCGCCGTATTGGTAGAGATAGGTGAAGGCGATGTCGTAGTCCCAGTCGCTGATCTTCTGGTTGCCGCCGGCAACGTCTGTGGCGATCGTCTCGATGGTCATGCCGACGTCCTGGAGGTTCTGCTTGACGGCTTCACCCCAGCGCTGCCAGGTCTCGCCATAGGCGAGCGGCAAGAGGCGGATCTTCTCGCCTTTGTAGCCGGCTTCCTTCAGCAGCGCCTTGGCCTTGGCCGGATCGTACGGATATTTCTTCACGTCGTCGGTGTAGTACTTGATGGTCGAGGCCGATGGGCCGGTGGCGACCTTGCCGAGCCCGTTCCAGATCACGTCCTTGGCGAAGTCGCGGTCGACCGCATACATGATCGCCTGCCGCACCCGCTTGTCGGCGAGAGGGCCCTGGCGGTTGTTCAGCCACAGCCAGGCCAGCGGCGAGAAGAATTCCCAGCCGGCGCCGGTGACGCAGGTGTCCTTCAGCTTGGACAGCCGCGGCACGTCGAAATTCTCCACCGAACCGCCGGGCAGCACGTCGACCTTGCCGGTCTCGTATGCCACCGAGCGCGCGGCGGCGTCGGGGATGATCTGCCAGTAGATCTCGTCGAGATAGGGCTTGCCCTTCTCGTGGTAGTTCGGATTCTTCACCAGGCGGATGAACGAGCCCTTCTGCCATTCCTTGAACATGAAGGGCCCGGTGCCGATGGGCGCGTTGTTGTAGGGGTTGGTCTTCCAGTCGGTGCCTGCATAGAGATGCTTCGGCACCATCGGCATGGAGCCGACCTCGAAAATGCCGAGGAACGGGCCGAACGGCTGCTTCAGCGTGAAGACCACCGTATGATCGTCCGGTGCCTCGACCTTGTCGACCTGCCCCAAATTGGTGCGGGCACGGGCATGCGTCTGTTTCAGCATCTCGAGCGAGAACAACACGTCGGCGGCGGTGAAGGGCTTGCCGTCGTGCCAGGTCACGCCCTTCTTCAGCTTGAAGGTATAGGTCTTGGCGTCCTCGCTGACGCTCCAGCTCTCGGCGAGCTCCGGCAGCGGGTCGAGCTTGGGGCTGTAGCGCAAGAGGCCTTCGAAGATATTGCCCGAGACCATCTGGGTCGGGCCGTTCTGGACCTGGGCAAGCATCAGGCCGGGCGGCTCGGGCTGGATCACGGCATTGATCACGCCTCCCGTCTTCGGCTCTTGTGCCAGCGCAGGGGCCGCAAGGCCGCAAGCCAGGAGGAGACCAAGCAACACTCGTTTTGGCATGTCGTAATCTTTCTCAAGCGAGACCAGCCGGCAACGCTTCGCACGCGCCCTCGCGCGCAAAGCGACGGTCGGTCCATCCCAGTCCCCATCCGCCATCGAGGCTCACACAGTCCCGTTCGGTGCGGCAAGATGAAAGTCGCGACAGTGCTCGCACAAAAAATGTACAACTCGTCCTGTTTTTCCGCCGTGCGATGGCGCGGTAGATCGGCCCGCTCCGAGCGATCGGGCGGCATTCAGAAGTGACGAGAGCATGCCGGGGCGGTGCACAAGTGCGCGCCTGCGACCAAAAGCATCAGCCCGTCATCTTGCGCCGAGCGCCCGCCGCAATTCGTCGAGCGCCTCGGCAAGCTGCTCGCGGTGCGCGATGTCGTCCGCAGGGATCGCGGCGACGCTGCCGGCGAGCTCCCGCAGGATGCCGGCCAGCAGGCCGAAGTTGATGTGCAGGTGCACCGATTTTCGTTCGTCGGCCGCGCCGGGATGTTGCAGCACCAGCGCAACGCCGCTGCCGTCGAGCTTCGCCTCGAAGCGGGACGAATGCTCGAAAGTGCCGACATAGAACTTGTCGGGATATTCGAGCGCGACTTCTGCCTTGTCGGGAACCGGCTTGGACATGCGAACCTCATCGATGCGCGCGCATTCTGGCCGGGGACGGGCCGGACCGCCTTGCGCCAGGTCAGAGGCGGTCGAGGCCAAATTTGATCCGAATCAAAGCCGACACCCGGCTTTTGCAATCGAATAGCAAGTAGCGGGACGCAGCTGCGTATCCTGTTTGCTCGAGCCGTGAGACGATGGATGGACATTCAGGCCACGACGATCCGTGCGGATGACGACGGCGGATCTGATGTCGCCGGTCTCGAGCCGGCGCCGGATGCGGGCGTGCAGCACTGCCTGCTATTGCTCGGCAATGCCGGCCTGCGCCCGACACGCCAGCGCCTGGCGCTCGGTCGATTGCTGTTCCTCGGCGGCCATCGTCACGTCACCGCAGAAAGTCTCTACGAGGAGGCGATGGCCGCGAACGCGTATCTGTCGCTAGCCACGGTCTACAACACGCTGAACCAGTTCACCGAAGCAGGCCTGCTGCGGCGGATTGCGGCCGACGGCATCAAGTCGTTCTTCGACACCGACACGTCCGTGCACCCGCACTTCTATCTCGAAGGCGAGGACGTCCTGATCGACGTTGCCGAGGGCGTCGCCTTCACCAGGATGCCCGAGGCGCTTCCCGGCCACGAGGTCGCGCGGCTCGACGTCATCGTCCATTTGCGCCGGAAGCGAACCTAGCGCCGCACTCTCATCCTCCCCGCCAGGTGGGTGACGGTCTCTCCCCATCCAAGAGTGCCCGTGTGGAGGGATCGCCCCACCCCGCTCGCGCTGCGCGCGCTCGGCCACGGGCGAGCTAAGCTCGTCCCGGACCTTTCCAGGGGAGGGTAGGCCCCGGCGGTGCACGCTTAACGACATCAGCAGTTCCTCCCCCAGCACGGCATTTCGCTGTCGCTTGCGTCCGCTCAACGCGCTAGGTTTACAGGGAAAATGAGCTCGGGCGCCGCCGGTGCCCTGGGAGAGAGCCCCCGACCCATGCTGCACGATTGGGGCGTGATCGCCGCCGCCTTCGGCTATATCGGCTTCCTGTTCCTGGTGGCGAGCCACGGCGACCGCCGCTCGCCGGCCGGGCGCGGCCGCGCCTCCGGGCTGATCTATCCGATGTCGCTGGCGATCTACTGCACGTCATGGACCTTCTTCGGCTCGGTCGGCTTCGCCACCCGCACCTCGACCGACTTCCTCGCGATCTATCTCGGCCCGATCCTGATGATCGGCTTGGGGGCCGGCGTGCTCCGCCGCGTGATCCAGCTGGCGAAGGCCCACAACATCACCTCGATCGCCGACTTCATCGGGGCCCGCTACGGCAAGAGCCAGGCGGTGGCGGCCACCGTCGCCACCATCGCGATCATCGGCTCGGTGCCCTATATCGCGCTCCAGCTCAAGGCGGTGGCCTCCTCGCTGGGCACGATCCTGAGCGAAGACCAGGCCTTCTCGCACATCCCGATCCTCGGCGACATGGCGTTGATGGTGACGCTGACGATGGCGGCCTTCGCGGTGCTGTTCGGCACGCGGCAGACCGACGCGACCGAGCACCAGCACGGCCTGATGCTGGCGGTCGCGACCGAATCCATCATCAAGCTGGTCGCCTTCCTCGCCGCGGGCATCTTCGTCACCTTCTGGATGTTCTCGCCGCATGAACTGATCGAGCGCGCGATGAGGACGCCGGAAGCGGTGCGCGCCATCAACTATTCGCCGTCCATCGGCAACTTCCTGACCATGACGTTGCTGTCGCTGTGCGCGATCATGCTGCTGCCGCGCCAGTTTCACGTCAGCGTGGTGGAGAATTCCTCGGATGCCGAGGTCGGCCGCGCGCGCTGGCTGTTTCCGCTCTACCTCGTCGCCATCAACCTGTTCGTGATCCCGATCGCGCTCGCCGGCCTCGTGACCTTCCCGTTCGGCGCGGCCGACCCTGATATGTACGTGCTGGCCCTGCCGATCGAGGCCGGCGCGGATCTGCTCAGCGTCGCCGTCTTCGTCGGCGGGCTGTCGGCGGCGACCGCGATGGTGATCGTCGAATGCGTCGCGCTCTCCATCATGGTCTCGAACGACCTCGTGGTGCCCCTGGTGCTGCAACGCCGGCCGGAGGGGCGCGCCGGCGGTGCCGATTTCAGCAACTTCCTGCTGCGCTCGCGGCGCCTTGCTATCTTCTCCATCATGGTGATGGCCTATTTCTACTATCGCGCGCTCGGCAGCACCCAGCTCGCGGCGATCGGCCTGCTCTCCTTTGCCGCCATCGCCCAGCTCGCACCGAGCTTCTTCGGCGGCCTGCTCTGGCGGCGCGCAACCGCGCGCGGGGCGATCGGCGGCATGCTGGTCGGCTTTGCGGTGTGGCTCTACACGCTGTTCATGCCGAGCTTCGTGGATTCCTCGACATCGGGCATCCTGCTGCTGCAGCACGGCCCGTTCGGCATCGAGGCGCTGCGGCCGCAGGCACTGTTCGGCGCCGACCTGCCGCCGCTGATGCACGGCGTGATCTGGTCGTTGTCCCTCAACATCCTGACCTATGTGCTGCTGTCGCTGGCACGCCGGCCATCCTCCATCGAGCTGCTGCAGGCCGATCTGTTCGTGCCCGACACGCTCGCACCGATCTCCCCGAGCTTCCGCCGCTGGCGCACCACGGTCACCGTGCAGGACATCCAGACCACGGTGGCGCAATATCTCGGGCCCGACCGCGCGCGGCATTCCTTCGAGGCCTTCTCGGCGCGGCGCAACGTGCGGCTGGAGCCCGGTGCGCCCGCCGATTTCGAGCTGCTGCAACACGCCGAGCACCTGATTGCCTCCTCGATCGGCGCGGCCTCCTCTCGCCTCGTGATGTCGCTGCTGCTGCGCAAGCGGACGGTCTCCGCCAAGGCCGCACTGAAGCTGCTCGACGATTCGCATGCCGCGCTGCATTTCAATCGCGAGATTCTGCAGACCGCGCTCAACCATGTGCGCCAGGGCATCGCCGTGTTCGACGCCGATCTGCAACTGATCTGCTCCAACCGGCAGTTCGGCGACCTCCTCAACGTGCCACTGCATCTGATCCAGTTCGGCACGCCCTTGCGCGAGATCCTGGAATTCATCGGCCTCGGCGATCCGAACGATCCGCTCGAGCGGGAGGCCCTGCTGGAACGGCGCCTTGCGGCCTACACCACCGACAGCGAGCCCTATCTCGAGCGCCTGCCGGAACGCCACATGGTGATCGAGGTGCTCACCAACCGCATGCCCGGCGGCGGCTTCGTCATCACCTTCACCGACGTCACGCCGACCTTCGAAGCCGCGGAAGCGCTGGAGCGCGCCAATGCGACGCTGGAAAAGCGCGTGCGCGACCGCACCGAGGAGCTGACGCGGCTGAACTCGGAGCTGGCCATCGCCAAGAGCGCGGCGGAGGACGCCAGCATCTCCAAGACGCGTTTCCTCGCCGCCGCCAGCCACGACATCCTGCAGCCGCTGAATGCGGCGCGGCTCTACGTCACGAGTCTCGTCGAGCGCCAGCACAATGGCGAGGAGACGCGGCTGGTCGAGAACATCGACGAATCGCTGCAGGCGATCGAGGAAATTCTCGGCGCGCTGCTCGACATTTCCAGGCTCGACGCCGGCGCGATGACGACCTCGATCTCGAGCTTCAAGATGGCCGATCTGATGCGCTCGCTCGAAATCGAGTTCGCGCCGATCGCGCGCGCCAAGGGTCTGGAGCTCGCCTTCGTGCCCTGCTCGCTGCCGGTGCAGTCGGACCGCCTGCTGCTGCGGCGGCTGCTGCAGAACCTGATCTCGAACGCGATCAAGTACACCCCGCGCGGCCGCGTGCTGGTCGGCTGCCGCCGCCGCGGCGCCTCGCTCAAGATCTGCGTCTACGACACCGGCGTCGGCATCCCCGCGGTCAAGCGCGGCGAGATCTTCAAGGAATTCCACCGCCTGGAGCAAGGCGCGCGGATCGCGCGCGGCCTGGGCCTCGGGCTCTCGATCGTCGAACGGCTGGCGCGCGTGCTCAACCACGGCATCGCCATCGGCTCCAATGTCGGCGGCGGCTCGGTCTTCTCGGTGACGGTGCCCACGGCGAAAGCGATCACGCTCACGGCCGCGGTCACCAGCGCGACGCCGCTGGCGCGCACGCCGATCGCAGGGGCGCTGATAGTCTGTATCGAGAACGATGCCGCGATCCTCGACGGCATGCGCACGCTGCTGACGGCCTGGGACGCCGAGGTCATCGCGGTCGCCGATCCGGAAGCAGCGATCGCCGCAATCGAGGCCGCCGGCAAGCGCGTCACCGGCCTTCTCGTCGACTATCACCTCGACCGCGGCAACGGCATCGCCGCGATCCGCGAGATCCGCCGCCGCTTCGGCGATGGCATCCCTGCGATCCTGATCACCGCCGATCGCAGCCCCGCCGTGCAGCTGGCCGCACGCGAGGAGAAGATCGCGGTGCTCAACAAGCCAGTGAAACCGGCTTCGCTCCGCGCCCTGCTCGGGCAGTGGCGCACGCAGCAGATGGTGGCGGCGGAGTGAGGCGCAATTGCGAGCGTCCGCCACGTCGTCAGCACTCCGTGTCCCGGACAAGCCGGAACGCGCCAGCGTTGCGGTGCCGAGCCGGGACCCAGCAGACTGCACGGATTGCTGATGCATGGGCCCCCGCCTCTGCAGCGCATCGCTGAAGGGGCGCTGCCTAGCGCGTCGAAGACGCGCGTAAACGCGCTGATGGCGTCCGGGGCACGAAACTGCTCTTGAACGATAGACACGGCTTCTCATTCTCGCGGCGCGTTTCGCCCGAGTTTTGCGCTTCGCTTCACGCCCTCTTGGAAGAGAGGGCGCAGGGAAGGCCGGGTGCCGGCGGCACCCGCGGTCCGCTGCGCGAAATGCACACGCAGAGAGAACCGCACAGCAGCATACAGGTGAAGCCGAACACACGGCCTTCCCTGCGCGATGGTCGGACGGCTTATGCCGCGCTCTCCCGGGAGCCGAGTTCCCTCTGGCCTCCCTCGCCCTCACGAAAGTCACCGACACCGCGCCGGTTGGCGCAGATGTCGCATCCGCAAGCGCTTGACCGTAGCAACGACGGCCGGGACCACACGGTTTTGCCGTTACGCACCAACGCCGTTCGTACAACGCGGCTTGCGAGGCGCTCACGGGGCTAGGCTCAATCCATCACCCCGCCCTGCGCTTCGCATCCGCGACGGCGCCATGCGTCCACCGCAGCCCGATCCGCGGCTCGTGACGACGTACGACCGCCCCTTTTCGCCGGATCAGGATGCGCGACGTCTACGCTGAATCCGAATTTCTGTAAAGCAGAATTATTGCCTGGCGGTCGATTGACCCAGCGATTGCTGTTTTGCGCTGCGACGACCCAATCCCTTGGGGCGCGTCGGGAGCCTCAAACTGCGACGTGCAACGGACAGGCACCCGCGCCGCAGCCTCAAGATCAAGGTCTGCGTCGGGTGATGCGGGACGTCCGCGAGTTGGCGAGGCGAAACCTCAGCCCGTCGGCGTGCCCTGCTTCCACTGGCCGCCGGCGATCTTCGCCGCGGCAATCACCGCCTGCGTCCGGCTCTCGACGCCGAGCTTTTGCAGGATCGCCGAGACGTGGGCCTTGATGGTGGCCTCGGAGACCCCGAGCTCGTAGGCGATCTGCTTGTTGAGAAGGCCTTCAGACAGCATCATCAGCACCCGGACCTGCTGCGGCGTCAGCGTCACCAGGCGGTCGCGCAGGCGGGTCATGTCGGGGTCGGCGGCGGCGGACAGGTCGGTATCGGCGGGAACCCAGACGTCGCCCTCCATCACCTTGAGGATGGCGTCGCGCAAGGTCTCGACCCCGAACCGTTTGGGGATGAAGCCGGACGCGCCGAAATCGAGCGATCGGCGAATCGTGGCGCTGTCGTCGGAGGCCGAGACGATGACGACCGGAATCGCCGGATATTGCGCGCGCAGATAGATCAGGCCGGAGAAGCCGGAGATCCCGGGCATGGAGAGGTCGAGCAGGACCAGATCGACCTCGGAGGTCTGCTCCAGGAGCTTGGTCAGATCCTCGAAGGATCCGGCCTCGTCGATCCGGGCCGAGGGGAGAACGCCCGCCACCGCCTGCCGCAGCGCATCGCGAAACAGGGGATGATCATCGGCGATGACGAGATGGGTCGAAGGAGCGTTCATCGTTCTCTTGCTGTCGTTCGCGCCGGGTCGGCGAACAGATCGCGGGTGCGTCAATTCTTCCCCGAGCGGCCGTGGCATGCAAGTGCACATTATCCCTTTGCTGCAAAGGGGTTAACCCCTGGGCTTGGCCTTTGCACGCCGCCGCCGGATACCACAGCGTCGCTGCGCAAGGCCGAAAGTCGTATTGGGGAGGGTTTCACGCCGATGTTACCTTGTGGGCAAGACCTGGGCTGATCCGGCACGTCCGGACATTCTGGGGGCGAGAGGAAACGATTTTCGGGGAGCGACTCAACATGTCGACTATGGCTGTGTCTCAAGCAGGCGCGGGAGGGATGACGAAGGACGAACGGTTCGTCATTCTCGCCTCCTCGCTCGGTACCGTCTTCGAGTGGTACGACTTTTATCTCTACGGATCGCTGGCCGGCATCATCGGCGCGCAGTTCTTCTCGGCCTATCCGCCGGCAACCCGCGACATCTTCGCGCTGCTGGCGTTTGCCGCGGGCTTCCTGGTGCGTCCGTTCGGCGCGATCGTGTTCGGCCGTGTCGGCGACATCGTCGGCCGCAAATACACCTTCCTCGTCACCATCCTGATCATGGGTCTGTCGACCTTCATCGTCGGCCTGTTGCCCAACGCGGCGACCATCGGCATCGCGGCCCCGATCATCCTGATCGTGCTGCGTCTGGCCCAGGGTCTGGCGCTCGGCGGCGAATATGGCGGTGCGGCGACCTACGTCGCGGAGCATGCGCCGAACGGCAAGCGCGGCTTCTACACCTCCTTCATTCAGACCACGGCAACCCTCGGCCTATTCCTGTCGCTGCTGGTGATTCTGTTCACCCGCACCGCGCTCGGTGAGGCCGATTTCGCAGCGTGGGGCTGGCGCATTCCGTTCCTGGTCTCGGTGCTGCTGCTCGGCATCTCGGTCTGGATCCGGCTCCGCCTGAACGAATCGCCGGTCTTCCAGAAGATGAAGGAAGAGGGCAAGGGTTCGAAGGCGCCGCTGACCGAGGCCTTCGGCAACTGGCAGAACGGCAAGCTCGTGCTGCTCGCCCTGCTCGGCGGCGTGATGGGCCAGGGCGTGGTCTGGTACACCGGCCAGTTCTACGCGCTGTTCTTCCTGCAATCGATCCTGAAGGTCGACGGCTATACCGCCAACCTCCTGATCGCCTGGTCGCTGCTGCTCGGCACCGGCTTCTTCATCGTGTTCGGTGCGCTCTCCGACAAGATCGGCCGCAAGCCGATCATCCTCGGCGGCTGTCTGATCGCGGCGCTGACCTTCTTCCCGATCTTCAAGATGATCACGTCCAACGCCAACCCGGCGCTGGAAAAGGCCATCGAGTCGGTCAAGGTCGAGGTGGTGGCCGATCCCGCCAAGTGCGGCGATCTGTTCAACCCGGTCGGCACCCGCGTCTTCACCGCGCCTTGCGACACCGCACGCGCCTACCTGTCGCAATCGTCGGTCAGGTACACGACGAGTTCGGGCCCGGCCGGCTCGGACGTGAAGGTCGTGGTCAACGGCAAGGACGTGCCCTACACCAACGCCAAGGACAGCAACCCGGCGGTTCTCGCCGCGGTGCAGGCGGCTGGCTATCCCAAGGCGGGTGACGCCGCCATCGTGAAGATGTCGCATCCGTTCGACATCTTCCGTCCGCAGGTGGCGGCGATCATCGGCCTGCTGTTCATCCTGGTCCTGTTCGTCACCATGGTGTACGGCCCGATCGCGGCGATGCTGGTCGAATTGTTCCCGACCCGCATCCGCTACACCTCGATGTCGCTGCCCTACCACATCGGCAACGGCTGGTTCGGCGGCCTCCTGCCCGCCACCGCCTTCGCCATCGTGGCCTCGACCGGCGACATCTATGCCGGTCTCTGGTACCCGATCATCTTCGCCTCGATTACCGTGGTGATCGGCTTCCTGTTCCTGCCGGAAACCAAGGACGTCGACATCAAGGCGACCTGATCGCAGCAACAATCGACGACACGAACCGGCCGCGGTCTCCGCGGCCGGTTTTGCTTTATGTGGTTATCGGTTGCTGCCGATGAATTGCAGCACGATCTCACGGCGGTGCGGGCGACTGCGATGCTCGATCAGATAGATCGCCTGCCAGGTGCCGAGCGCGAGCCTGCCGCTCAGCACCGGAACCTGGAGCGAAGTCTGCGTCAACATGGTCTTGATATGGGCCGGCATGTCGTCGGGTCCCTCGGTATCATGGGTCCACCCGGCGTTCTCCGGCGCAAGCCGTGACAGTGCCGTGGTGAGATCGACCAGCACGGAGGGATCGGCGTTCTCCTGGATCGTCAACGAGGCCGAGGTGTGGCGGATGAACAGCGTCAATGCGCCCTCACCCGCGTGCGCCTCGGCGATGAATCTTGCGGCCTCGCTGGTCAGATCGGTGAAGCCGCGGCCAGGCGTCTGCACGGTGAGCAGTGACGATGTGACGGTCGTGGCCTGCACGGACGATGGCGCGGAGCGGGTGACGGATCTGGCAGATGTCATGGAGGGGCACGCATCAGATCTTCCCCGACACGTCTTTCTGCACGCGGTTGGCCATGTCGATCAGCCGCCGCCAGGCCTTTTCCAGGAACGACATCATGCGGTCGACGTCCTGCTCGCTCGGCAGCGGAATCTCGATCTTGCGCTCGCTCTCGGCGACCTTGGGCTCGGGCTTCCTGAGCGGATCGGATTTCGGCAGCGCCTCGTCGATCTTGCCCGATACCGTTGGCCCCGCCGCGAGCTGTCCCTTCAGCCGCTCGACCTCGGCCTGGAGCCTGCCGATCTCGGCGTCGAGAGCGGTACGTTCGTCGGGCACCGCGTAGCAGGCCCAGCCGGTGCCGTTCTTGGTGCAGGTCGATACCGTGCCGGTGCGCGTGTCGAGCCGCAGCACGCCCTCGGGGATGGGCGTCATGCTGTAGCGGCCGTTTTCGCCGTCGGGCGCGGATTGCGCGGCCACGAGGCCGCCGCTGACCACCATCACCGCGGCCGCCGCCGCGAGCCATGATGTCGTGGATGACGTCGCAGGTCTCATCGTTGTCTCCGCCCCGGCACTGCTGCGGTTGCGGTTGCAATTCTACACCCGCAGCCGGCAATCCGCCGCCAAAAAGCCGCCCCCGAAATCAACGAACGCGGCGGCTTGTTTGATCCCGCGAGCGCGGCGAAAGCACGGCTGCGTCCGCCGTTCGCCGGCAGACCTGCTGCGGTGCGGCGTCACGCTGTGTGCAGCGCTGCTGTGCGCGCCAATATCATTAAATAAATCAATTACATAATCGGAAGCGACGCAATCGTGACTTGGCTTGACTTGATTATGGGCCATCAGTATGGTCCGCGCGGCTTTTGAGGGTGACGGGCGCAATTTCCATTCAGCCGCAGCGTTTCGGGTCTTCGTTGCATGACACAGGGCACGGGACACGGCGGGGATGGAGATCGCGATAGATCGTCCGAGGAAGCCGCGCTTTCCGATCGGCTCGGAAATCTTGATCAGCGGTTGTCCGAATTTCGCGACCGCAGGGCCAAGACCGAGCAACCCGCAGGTGACGATGGAGACAAAGCGGCCAGAGCCTCGGCGATGGCGCTTGGTTTTCGGTTATCCTCCGAGTTGGTCGCCGGTGTCGCTGTCGGAGCGGGGATTGGCTGGGGGTTCGACCGTTTGCTGTCGACGTCGCCTTTCGGATTCATCGTGTTCCTGCTGCTGGGCTTCGTCACCGGCGTGGTGAATGTGGTGAGATCGGCAGGCGCGGGTCAAAACAGGCGCGGTGGTTCGTAAAGCTGGTCCCGCCAGGAGAGGAATGATCGTGCCGGCCTCGCCGGTACGGGCCGGCCCGGCCGGCAGACCGAGACCCGCCGGCATGCCCGGCAGACCAAGAGATGCCGCGCTGATGAAAATCGATCCGATCCACCAGTTCAACATCGAGCCTCTCTTCACCCTGGGCCATATCGGCAATCACACGATCGCCTTCACCAATTCGTCGCTCTACATGCTGATCGCGGTCGCGATCATCTCGATCCTGATGCTCGCCAGCGGCTCGCAGCTGGTTCCCGGCCGCCTGCAGTCGGTCGCCGAGATCTCCTACGAATTCGTCGCCTCGACCATCCGTTCGACGGCCGGCGCGGAAGGCATGAAGTTCTTTCCGCTGATCTTCTCGCTGTTCATGTTCATCTGCGTCTCGAACCTGGTCGGCATCATCCCCTACACCTTTACGGTCTCGAGCCACCTGATCGTCACCGCCGGGCTGGCGCTGCTGGTCTTCTTCACCGTGCTGATCTACGGCATCGCCAAGAACGGCCTGAAATTCTTCAAGATCTTCGTTCCCCACGGCGTCCCCGGCTACGTCCTGCCGCTGGTCATGTTCATCGAGGTCCTGTCGTTCTTCCTGCGGCCGGTCTCCCACAGCATTCGTCTGTTCGCCAACATGCTGGCCGGCCACATCGCGCTGAAGGTGTTCGCGGGCTTCGTCGCCATGCTGGGCTTCTCGCTCGGCGCCATCGGCTGGGTCGGCGGCGTGCTGCCGCTGGCGCTCACGGTCGCGCTGTACGCTCTCGAGATCCTGGTCGCGTTCCTGCAGGCTTACGTCTTCGCGATCCTGACCTGCATCTACCTCAACGACGCCATTCATCCGGGACACTGAGCGGTCCGGGGAATTTCCACCCACAACCCAATCTTTCTTCCAAGGAGTCTAAAATGGATCCGGCAGCAGCAAAACTTATCGGCGCGGGCATCGCGTGCATCGGCATGGGCGGTGCGGGCGTCGGCGTGGGCGTGATCTTCGGCAACTACCTCGCCGCAGCCGTCCGCAACCCCTCGGCCGCTCAGGGCCAGTTCGGCAACCTGATCTTCGGCTTCGCCGTGACCGAAGCGCTCGGCATCTTCTCGCTGCTGATCGCGCTGCTTCTGCTGTTCGTTTTCTAAAGAACGACTTCTTCGCGCCGCTTCATCCGAAGCGGCGCGTGACAGCAACAGGAGTACTCCATGGCCGAGAGTCATGGCGGGGCAAAAGGACCGGCGGGTGCCCACACCGAAGCCGATGGCGGTCATCACAGCGGCGGCTTTCCGCCGTTCGAGAGCAGCACCTTTGCTTCGCAGCTGGTGTCGCTCGCGATCTTCTTCGTCCTGCTTTACGTGATCGTGTCCAAGCTCGCCCTGCCGAAGGTCGGCGGTGCGATCGAAGCACGCCAGAACAAGATCGAGGGCGACCTCGCCGAGGCGCAGAAGCTGAAGGACCAGTCCGAGGCTGCGCTGAAGGCCTATGAAGGCGAACTCGCTTCGGCGCGTTCGCGGGCGCAGGCGATCGGCAACGAATCCCGCGACAAGGCGAATGCGCAGGCGGACGCCGAACGCAAGACGCTGGAGGAGCAACTGGCGGCCAAGCTCGCCGAGGCAGAGAAGACCATCGCCTCGACCCGCACGGCCGCCATGGGCAACGTCCGCGGCATCGCGGCCGATGCGGCAGGCCAGATCGTGCAGCAGCTCACCGGAGTCATTCCGGATGCCGCCTCGGTCAATGCCGCCGTTGACGCGTCCTTGAAGGGTTAGCCAGAGATGTTCTTCAATCCTGAAACCTGGGTCGCCGTCGCCTTCGTGATCCTGATGGTCGTGTTCGGCTATGTCGGGGTCTTCAAGTCGGCGATGACCGCGCTCGATCATCGCGCCGCCCGCATCAAGGCCGAGCTCGACGACGCCGCGCGCCTCAAGCAGGAGGCGGCCAAGGTGCTCGCCGACTACAAGGCGCGCAGTGCCACGGCCGAGCGCGAGGCCGCCGACATCATCGCCAACGCCAAGGCCGAAGCCGAGCGCATCGCCGCCGACGCCAAGGCGAAGATGGAAGATTTCGTCGCCCGCCGCACCAAGACCGCGGAGAGCAAGATCGCACTCGCCGAGGCCCAGGCGCTGGCCGATGTCCGCGCCGCCGCCGCGGAAGCCGCCGTTCAGGCCGCCTCGACCATCCTGTCGCAGTCGGTCAAGGGCCAGATCGCCGACGACCTGCTCGCCAAGGGCATCAACGAAGTCAGGCAGAAGCTGAACTGAGGGCTTCGCCTTCACCAATCAAAAAGCCGGCGCGATGAGCGCCGGCTTTTTTGTTTGTCGAACAGCATCCACAATCACGGTGTCATCGCTTCGCGGGCAATGACAGTTGAGGTTGTGGCGCGAGCTTTCCCTATTTCTTCTTCTTCCCCTTCTCCGGCGAGAGCGCCTGCGGGTCGAAGCCGACATAGAAGATGTAGGTATCGGCGACCGCGGGCGCCGGCACCGGATAGGCCAGATCCTCGGCGACGAAGGTGAAGGGCACGCTGCCGCCTTCCGACATCGCAACCGTGGTCCGGTAGGCCTTCGAGGCGATCACCTTCTCGCCGATGCCGCCCTGCACGACGGCAATGCGCAGCGGCACCTCGACGGAGGCCGGCGCCCCGGCGGGGCCGGCGATGACGCGGCCCTGGATGCCGATCCGGGCCGTGATGCCGGCGCTGCTGCGCGAGCATTCGCGCGCCATCTTGGTAATCGAGGCCTGGAAGCGGATGTCATTGCCGACCGCCGGCTTGCCGCTGGCGCCGACCGCGTAGGTCGAGGCCCCCGCGCGCACCGTGACCTGCGGGCAATCGAGGTCGTCTTCGGCCGGCTGTCCGGGCGCAGGCGCCGGCTTCGGCTCGGCCGGCTCGTCGGATTTACCGCCGAACAGGCTCTTGAAGCGGTCGGTCAACGACTGTGCCGCCACCGGCGAGACGGAGGCGAGCCCGACCGATAATGCCAGCACGATCGCTGCGCCCCGCCGCAATCTCGTCCGCGATGACCGAAGCTCCTGCACCATCAACACCCGTACTCCATGACAATGTTCCGGCCGGGTTATATCGCCAATATCGGCGAACCCAAGGCAGCAAAAAGGGATTTGGCCGCACCCATGAGGCCGCTCAGCCGCGGAAGTCCTCGTGCAGCAGGCCGAACAGCAGGTGATCCTGCCAGACCCCGTTGATGCAGAGATAGCGGCGCGCCAGGCCCTCGCGCGAGAAGCCGCACTTCTCCAGCACCCGGATCGACGGCGCATTGGTGGGGATGCAGGCGGCCTCGACCCGGTGCAGATTGAGCTCGCCGAACAGCGTCGGCAGCAGCACCCGCAGTGCGGCGGTCATGTAGCCGCGATGGGCGTAGGGCTGGCCGACCCAATAGCCGATGGTCCCGGCCTGCACGATGCCACGCCGGACATTGGCGAGCGTGATGCCGCCGACCAGGGCACCGTCGAGCTCGCGGAAGATCAGAAAGGGATAGGAGCGGTCCGCGGCAATGTCCTCGGCATAACGGCGCAGGCGGCGGCGGAAGCCGGACCGGGTGAGATCGTCGGACGGCCAGATCGGCTCCCAAGGCGTGAGATAGTCACGGCTGGTCTCGCGCAGATGAGCCCATTGCAGGAAGTCGGACATTTGCGGCGCGCGCAGGAGCAGCCCGTTGCCGCGCGGCGCCAGGGCGGCGGGTCCACTGGATGGCAGGCGAAAGAGGGCCATGGTGATGCTTCCCGGGGCGAGGCCCGCGCGCGGCTCCTAATGCAGCCGCGCCTTGGCGCGCGCCCGTGTCAATCCTTCCGCAAAAGACACCGCCGTGTCCAGACCCCTGCCGCTGCCCAATGCGACAACCGCAGGCCGGCTGCGCGACAGCAGCGCACGGGCCGCATCCCGCGTCGATTCGATGCTGACGGCGTCGATCCGGGCGACCAGTTCCTGCACCGTCTGCGGCCGTCCATAGGCCAGCACATGCCGGGCGAGCTGCTCGGCGCGGGATGAACAGCTCTCCAGCGCCATCAGCAGCCCCGCCTTCATCTGCGCCTTGGCCCGGGCGATCTCGGCGTCGGTCAGCGTCTCCACCGAATCGTTCATGATGTCGACCACGACCTCCATCATCTCCGGCGCGTCGGCGGGATCGGTGCCGGTATAGAGGCCGAAGAAGCCGGTGTCGGTGTAGGGCGCGTGGAAGGTATAGATGGAGTAGCAGAGGCCGCGCTTCTCGCGCACCTCCTGGAACAGGCGCGACGACATTCCGCCGCCGAGGACGTTGGTGAAGACCTGCAGCGAGAACAGCGAAGGATCGGTCTGCGGTATCCCCTCGAGCGCCAGCGTCAGATGCGCCTGCTCGAGCTCGCGATGCACCACCTTGGCGCCGCCCTGGCCGAACCGGGCGGCCTGCGGCTTCGGCCCGGGCGTCGCCTCGAAGCTCGCAAACCGCTTTTCGACCTCGGCGACGACCTGGCCGTGGTCGACCGCGCCGGCCGCCGCCACCACCATGTCGGGTCCGCGATAATGCGTCGACAGATAGCCGCGCAGCATGTCGCGGTTGAAGGCGCGCAGCGTCTTGGCGGTGCCGAGCAGCGAGCGGCCCATCGGCTGGTCGGGATAGCAGAGCTCGTTCAGATGCTCGAACACGACGTCGTCGGGCGTGTCCTGCGCGGCACCGATCTCCTGCACGATGACGTTCTTCTCGCGCTCCAGCTCGTCGGGCTCGAAGGCGGGATTGGCGAGGATGTCGGCGAGCACGTCGAGCGCGAGCGGCACGTCGGCCTTCAGCACCCGCGCGTAATAGGACGTGGTCTCGGTCGAGGTGCCGGCATTGAGGTCGCCGCCGACCGCCTCGATCTCCTCGACGATCTCGCGCGAGGAGCGTCTGGTCGTGCCCTTGAACGCCATGTGCTCCAGGAGATGGGAGATGCCGTGCTCGTTCGGCTTCTCGTCGCGTCCGCCGACGCCGGCCCAGACGCCGAGCGCCGCCGTCTCGAGGTGGGGCATCTCGTCAGTGACGACGGTGAGGCCGGAGGCAAGCTTGGACATCTCGACGCTCATCCGGCAACTCCCTGCTTTGCGGCGCGGCTGGCGGACAGCACGAACCGCTCGAGCTCGACCTGATCGTTCTTCATCACCCTCATGTGTTCGGATTTGGTCATCAATCCGTCGAGCCAGGCCGGCAATTGCGGCCGCTGGCCGCAGGCCGCCTCGACGGCGTCGGGGAATTTGGCCGGATGGGCGGTGGAGAGCACGATGCTCGGCACCCTCGTATCGGTGGTGTCGCGGTCGGCGACGGCGAGCGCCACCGCAGTATGGGGATCGACCAGCTCGCCTGCTTCGCGCCAGGCGGCGCGGATCGCAGCCGCTGTCTCGGTCTCGTCGGCGCGCCCGGCATCGAACTCCTCGCGGATCGCGGCGAGTGTCGCATCGGGCAGCACGAAGCGGCCGGACTGCTTCAGCTGTTCCATCAGGCGGCGTACGCCGGCGGCATCGCGCCGGCCGGCCTCGAACAGCAGCCGTTCGAAGTTCGAGGAGATCTGGATGTCCATCGACGGCGATGCCGTCGCGTGCACCTCGCGCACCTCGTAGATGCCGGTCTTCAGCGTGCGCGCCAGGATGTCGTTGACGTTGGCGGCGATGTGCAGGGTGCGCACCGGCAGCCCCATGCGCTTGGCGACGTAGCCGGCGAAGATGTCGCCAAAATTGCCGGTCGGAACGACGAAATCCACCGCGCGCCCGGGCGCACCGACCGCGACGGCGGAGGTGAAATAGTAGACCACCTGGGCGACGATACGCGCCCAGTTGATGGAATTGACACCGGAGAGCGAGGTCGCATCGCGGAAGCGATGGTTGTTGAACATCCCCTTCACGAGCGCCTGGCAATCGTCAAAGGTGCCTTCGACGGCGAGCGCATGGACGTTGGCCGCGCCCGTCGTCGTCATCATCCGCCGCTGCACCTCGGAGATGCGGCCGTGCGGAAACAGCACGATGAGATCGACATTGCCGAGGCCCGCAAAGGCTTCGACCGCGGCGCCGCCGGTATCGCCTGAGGTCGCGACCACGATGGTGGTGCGCTGGCCGCGCTTTTCGAGCACATGGTCCATCAGCCGCGAGATCAGCTGCATCGCCACGTCCTTGAAGGCGAGCGTCGGACCGTGGAACAGCTCCAGCACGAACTGGTGCGGGGACATCTGGCGCAGCGGCACCACCGCAGGATGGCGGAAGGTGGCATAGGCCTCGTTCGCCATGCGTCCGAGCTCGGCGTCGGAAATCTCGCCGCCGGCGAAGGGACGAATCACGTCGACCGCGACCTCCCAATAGGGACGACCGAAGAAGCCGGCGATCGTCTCGCTCGGAAGCTGTGGCCATGCCGCCGGCACATACAGGCCGCCATCGCGGGCGAGACCGGTCAGCATCACGTCACAAAAGCCGAGTTCGGGGGCTTCGCCCCGGGTCGAGATATAGCGAGTCAAACTGCCCTCCAAAGGCGGCCGGACCGAAGCTCGACCCTTAAGCCTTTGATTTTATGTAATTACTTGTCAACAGCCAGAGGCTTTGAACCAACCATAGAGTGTTTTGCGGCATCGGGAAACCGCTTCCGGCTTGCCCCCGTGCCCAATGAAAAAGGGCTGCGGCATCGCCGCAGCCCTTCTCTTGGAAGGCCTGTCGTTGTGTGCAGACCGGTTGCCTTATCGGGGTCGCCGACCCCTCAAAACTGTTCCGGCAAGCTTTCGTCGCCCGTCACGAAATCGTCAAGTCCAAAACCCGGCGCGGGTCGAAAATGTTCCTGTTTTTCCCGACCCGGTTCGGACTCGGCCTGCAGTATCCAGCTGAAATATTGGCAGGAATTCCACATCTTCCCGTAGAAGATGTGGGAACGAATACAGCCTCGGCTCATTGTGTCGGCGGATGCGTGTCAGCCCGTTGTCCATGCATTGCCCGGCCACCGGCGGGATCGACCCGTCTTCCGAACCGCTGCATCCTGAAGCGGCCAATTCGGTCGCTGGCGAAGGTCAGTTCATCCCGATTTCCACTGCGATCCGGATCAGGTCGGAATGGTTCTTGGCGCCAAGCTTCTGCTTCAGCAGGGACGTGGTGTTGGCGACCGTCTTGTAGGAGATCCCGAGCGCCTCGGCGACCTCGACGATCTTGTCGCCGCGTCCGAGCAGGCGGAGAATTTCGAGCTCCCGCGGTGTCATCTGTGACGCGGGGTTGGCCTTGATCGCCGCGCCGGAAAACGTCACGGCTTCCGCAAGCTGCGGCGAGATGAAGTTGTCGCCCGCGACCACCTTACGCACCGCTTTCAGCAGGATCCTGGGATCGTCGCCCTTGGAGACATAGCCCTGCGCCCCGAGCTCGACGGCCCGCACGACGAAGGCGGGATCGTCGTTCATGCTGAACATGATGATCTTGGCCTCGGGATCGTCCTTGCGGATGCGCCGCATCAGCTCGAAACCGGAGACGTCGGGCAGGCTGATGTCGATCACGGTGACATCGGGCCGCTTGCTGACATAGGCACGATGCCCGGATTTGGCATCGCTCGCCTCGTCGATGCGGATTGAATTGTCGGATGCGAACAGGGTGCGGCAGCCGGACAGCACCACGGGATGGTCGTCGACGATCAGCACCCTCGTGGCCAATTTGGCGGTATCTTGCATCGCGCACTCTCTTGTTTTTCGACTCATAGCCCGCCGGGAATAAATGGAAAGAGCAAATCCCGCCGATACGCGTTAGAATTGACCTAATGTGGCGACGACTCTCGTTCCGGACGCAATTGTTTCTCCCGCTCGGCGCGAGCCTTCTCGCAGCCCTGATCCTGGGCGGCATATTACTGCAGATATTTGCAGCAGGTCAGGTAGCTGATGAACACGAGCCGGCTCGACGTTCGATCCAGACCATCGCCGCCGCGCTCAACAGCACTCTGCGCGCATCGGACAATCCGCAAAAGACCCTCGATGCATTCGTTCAGTCCCTGGACGCCTCCACGGATATTCAATTCCGCCGCATGGACGGAGGTCCCCCGCCTTCTCCGAAAGACTTGCGCAATCTGAAGAAGGTTCCGCAATGGTTCGTCGGCTTCATCACCATACCAGAGATGGAAGCGGCGTTTCCGATCGTCATTGACGGCCGACATGTCGGCGATATCGTGTTCTTCCCGGACATATCGGCCGACTTGTTCGAGAAGTGGATCGGCTTCCTTGCGCTGACGAGCCTGGTCGCTGTCCTGATGGTGCTCACCGGCACAGTTGCCTATGTCTTCGCCGGGTCGGCCCTGCGCCCCCTGCAGCATCTCGGCGACGGTCTTACGCGGATGCGGCGCGGCGACTACGCAACGCCGATCCCGGTCGGAGGACCGCCGGAGATCCGGCAAAGCTGCGAGGAAGCCAATGCGCTGGCAGCGACACTGGCGCAACTCAGCCAGGACAATCGCGATCTGATGCATCGCCTGGTGTCGCTGCAGGATGACGAGCGCCGCGATCTCGCCCGCGAACTGCACGACGAGCTCGCGCCCCTCCTCTTCAGCATCCGCGCCGGCACGATCGCGCTGACCGAGACCTCTCAGCCAATGGGACATCTCGGCAATTCGGCACAGGACCTGCTGCAATCTGTCGAGGCACTGCAGCAGACCAACCGCCGCATTCTCGACCGGCTGCGGCCGCTCTATATCGAGGAGCTCGGTCTATCGAGCAGCGTGCAAACACTGCTCCGGAATTTTCGCAAGCAGGCACCTCATATCGTGCTGACGGATGCGATCGATGGCGATCTCAGTGGAATCGGCGGGCCGCTGGCGCAGACCGTCTATCGGGTGATCCAGGAGGCGCTGACCAACGTGCTGAGACATGCCAACGCCGGCAACGCACACGTGCAGGCGACGGTTGCCGACAAGACGCTTGTCATCGAGATCTCCGACGATGGCGGCGGTTTCCCTGCGGACAATGTCTTCGGCCGGGGCCTGACCGGCATGCATGAGCGTGTGCGCGCGCTCAGCGGATCGCTATCGCTGTTGCGCGTGGATGACCGAACCTACGTGCGCTGCCGCCTTCCGGCGCAGACGATACGGGACGTTCCACATCCAGGCTGAATCAGCAGGCGCAGCCAACATGCGCATTCTGTCGCGCCGGTTCGCACAGCGTGCTGCGGATCTTGCCATCCGGGCTGAAGCGGAACGAGGCCTGAATGCGCAGCGCGCCGGCGACGGAATATTCCAGGTGGACGCCGTGGGGCGCGGGATGGATCTCTTCCAGCCCGAACCCTGCCAACAAGAAGGCGCTGAGCCGCGGCTGCCAATAGGCCTCGATCTCGCTCCGGCCACGATAGCGCCGCGCGCCGTCGCAGGTGCATTCGAGCTGCGCGTCGTCGGCATAGAGGTCGAGCAGGGCTGCGAGGTCGCCCTTACGGCAGGCATCCACCCAGTCGACGATAATTCCCATCTGGTCGAAATCACTCACGCCGCAATCCTATCTGCCGCGGACAATACCCGGCGGGCTTAGAACCACACTCGTGAATATGGGCTGAATAATAAACCCCGGGCGATACCGGGTTCCCTCAAGGAACCGCCAATAATTTAGCTCTGCCGCCGGCTTCGTGCCCACACGGCGAAGGCGATGAGCACGGCGCCTGCTAGCGTGAACCAGGTGATCGCATATTGCAGATGGTCGTCCTTGAGATTCACCTCGAGCGGTCCTGGACGCGGGATGCCGTTCGCCGGCGCGGGCCGTTCGAGATCGATATAGAACGGCGCGACCGCCCCCCAGCCGAGCACGCTTGCGATTGCCAGATGATCGCGCACGAACCAGAGCCGCTTGCCGCGATCCTCCGCCGGCGTCAGCCAGCTTGGCGACTCGGGAAAGCGCAGGTAGCCGGTGAGCTCGACCGGCTCGCCCGTGACGAGCTTGTTCACCGCCCGGTCCTCGACGCCGCGGTCCTGCATCGTGTTCTCGACGAAGCCCGCGTCGATCACGACCATCTCGCCGCCGGGAAGCCGTGCCGGCAGGAACGCCCAGGTGCCGGGGCCGGAGGCGTCCTTGCGCACCGCGGAGCCGGAGGAATAGACCATCGCATCGGGGAGGGCGGCGTAGGTCGCGGTGAAGCTGACGCGGCGGAATTCGTCGCGGGCGGGATTGAGCACGGCCCATTGCGCGGACGGCGGCAGCGCAACCGGCGCAGCCGCAAGCCGCTCGGTGAGCGCCGCAATCAGCTCGTGCTTGGCTGTGCGGCGCTGCAACTGCCAGACGCCGAGCGCGACGAACACCGCCGTCAGGAACAGCGTGAACAGCGCGAAGCCGGCCACGGAGGCCTTGCGCGAAGCAGGCTCGTTCATTTCGCGCGATCGACCAACCGGCCCGGCGCCGCCTTGTGGTGGAATTGCAGCGCGATCAGCAACGACTTCATCGCGCGCAGCGGCAACAGCGTGGTGGCGAGGATGAGCGGCAGCCAGAGCACCGCATGCAGCCAATATGGCGGCTGGTATTTGACTTCGACGATGAGGGCGCACGCGACGACGATGCCGCCGGCCAGCATGATGATGAAGATCGCCGGACCGTCGCCGCTATCGATGAAGGCATAGTCGAGCCCGCAACGGTCGCATGCCGGCGCGAGCGTCAGAAAGCCCGCATAAAGCTTGCCCTGGCCGCAGCGCGGGCATTTGCAGGCAAGTCCGCGCAACGCGCTTTGCAGGACGGTGGTTTCGGACTGGGGGGTGCCGGCACTGTGGTTCATGATGGCGGACTCTATCACAGTTTCCGGCGAAACTTCCGGCGGCCGGAAAGCGAAAGGGCGGCCCTGCGGCCGCCCTTCCTGATCGGTTCGATACGGCTCAGTGCGCGGCGTGGGCCATGGTCTCGGCGCCGCGTCCCCAGACGTAAATGCAGAGGAACAGAAACAGCCAGACCACGTCGACGAAGTGCCAGTACCAGGCCGCGAACTCGAAGCCGAGATGCTGCTTCGGCGTGAAATGGCCGGCATAGGCGCGGAACAGGCACACCAATAGGAAGACGGTGCCGACCAGCACATGGAAGCCGTGGAAGCCGGTCGCCATGAAGAACGTCGCGCCGTAGACGTTGCCGCCGAAGGAGAACGCCGCGTGGGCGTACTCGTAGGCCTGCACGCAGGTGAAGAGCGCGCCGAGCACGACGGTGAGGATCAGGCCGTATTTCAGGCCCTGGCGGTCGTTCTCGAGCAGAGCGTGGTGCGCCCAGGTCACGGTGGTGCCTGACGTGAGCAGGATCAGCGTGTTCAGCAGCGGCAGATGCCAGGGATCGAAAGTCTCGATGCCCTTCGGCGGCCAGGTGCCCGGGACCGCGCAGGCGCCGGGCTGCGTGCCGAGGCCGCAACCGAACACCGCATCGCGGGTGGCGTGGACGGCATCGGCCGGAAACAGCGCCGCGTTGAAATAGGCCCAGAACCAGGCGACGAAGAACATCACCTCGGAGGCGATGAACAGGATCATGCCGTAGCGGTGATGCAGCTGCACGACCCGGGTGTGGTCACCCTTGTACTGGGCTTCCTTGATCACGTCGGCCCACCAGCTCGCCATGGTGTAGAGCACGCCCACGGTGCCGACGCCGAACACGATCGGCGCCGCCGAGAACATGTGGTGCATCCAGGCGACCGCGCCGACCGCCATGATGAAGGCCGAGAGCGAGCCGACCGCCGGCCAGGGAGAGGGATCGACCAGGTGATAGTCGTGATGCTTGGTGTGCGCCGTGGCCATTTCCGTCTCTCTCCTCAATCCCGTGCCTGTCCGGCACTTATCCCCTTGCGTCCGACCGCCTGCGCGTGTGCCCTGCGGTCAAAGATTTCCCTTGCGCTTGTCGCCCTCGCCCGATGCCAGCGGTTTCACCACGGGATCGCGCACCGGATAGAACGTGTAGGACAGCGTGATCGTGCTCAGCCCGTCGTTCTCGTGGTCGGCGGCGAGCGACGGATCGACGTAGAACACGACCGGCATCTCGCGCTTCTCACCGGGCGCCATGGTCTGCTCGGTGAAGCAGAAGCAGTTGATCTTCTGGAAATAGGCGCCGACCGTCAGGGGCGCGACGTTATAGGCGGCCTGGCCTGCAGTGGCGCGCGCCGCCTGGTTGGTCACGGTGTAGAAGACGGTCACCACCTGGCCGATATTGACCTCGATCTCGCTTCTCTCCGGCTCGAACTTCCAGGGCAGTCCGGGCGCGACGTTGGAATCGAAGCGCACCGAGATCTTCCGTGCGATCGGGCCCGTGGCCGGCGCAGAGGTCGCCACTTGCGTCGTGCCGTTGAAGCCGGTGGCGCGGCAGAACCAATTGTAGAACGGCACCGCCGCGTAGGAGGCGCCGACCATCAGCGCGACCACGCCGCCGCAGATGGACGCGACCGCCACATCGCGCCCCAGCCCGCGGCCCTTGCCCGGGTTGCGATGGCCCGACTTGGCGCTGACGTCCTGCGATATGGTCGGCTCGTGATCCATGTTTCCTACATCGGCCGCACGAGCACGGCCGGCCCCTTGACCATGGTGACGGCGAAGAACAGCACCACAAGCACACCGAGCGCCAAAGCGATGGCGATGGAGCGCTGACGACGGCTCTTCCGCTGCGCCTCGGTGAGGACGATTCCTTCCGGCTCGGGTTTGTCGGCCATCGCGGTGATCATGCGCCCCCAACCATCGGAGCAAGCGCCCGGTACACGACCTCTGCCAGCAGGGTCGCAAACAGCGCGAACAGGTACAGGATCGAGAACGCAAACAGCTTGCGGGTCGCGCGCAGCGACGCAGCTCGCGTCCGGCGCAGATAGACGTTGATGGCGAGCGCCAGCATGCCGGCACCGAGGATCAGCGAGACCACGCCGTAGACGGCATCGAAATAACCGAGCGCCCAGGGCGCGGCGGCGACCGCGATCAGCACGATGGTGTACAGCAGGATCTGCAGACGCGTCGCGTCGGGACCGGCGACGTTCGGCAGCATCGGAATGCCGGCGCGCGCGTAGTCGTCGGAGCGGAACAGCGCCAGCGCCCAGAAATGCGGCGGGGTCCAGAAGAAGATGATGGCGAACAGCAGCAGCGGCTCGACGTCGACCGTGCCCGTCACCGAGGCCCAGGCCACCACCGGCGGCAGCGCGCCGGCCGCGCCGCCGATCACGATGTTCTGCGCGGTCCAGCGTTTCAGGCCGATCGTGTAGATCACGACGTAGAAAAAGATGGTGAAGGCGAGCAGCGCGCCCGCGACCCAGTTGACGAGAATGCCGAGCGTCATCACCGAGAAGAAGGCGAGCGTCATGCCGAACGCCATCGCTTCAGGGCGGGTGATGCGGCCGCGCGGGATCGGCCGGTTCGCCGTGCGCGACATCTTGGAATCGATGTCGCCTTCGAGCGCCATGTTGAGCGCCCCGGAGGCTCCGGCACCGACCGCGATGCAGAGCAGCGAGGTGATCGCCAGCACCGGGTGGAAATGCCCCGGCGCCATCGCCATCCCGACCAGCGCGGTGAAGATCACCAGCGACATCACCCGCGGCTTGAGCAATGCGAGATAGTCGCCAACCTCCGCTTCGGAGATGCGGGGATTGATGTCGATGGCGTTGTGGTCGAGGACGGACACTTAGATTGACTCGCTTCGTTGTAGCGCCGCGGCGCCCGTCACGGGCGCCGCGGGGGATTGCTTACTGCACGCGGGGCAGCACTTCGAACTGGTGGAACGGCGGCGGCGAGGACAACGTCCACTCCAGCGTGGTCGCGCCGGCGCCCCAGGGATTGTCGCCTGCCGGCACCTTCTTCATGTAGGCGTCCAGCACGCAGTAGAGGAAGATCAGCACGCCGAAGCCGGAGATGTAGGAGCCGACCGACGAGACCAGGTTCCAGCCTGCGAACGCATCGGGATAATCGATGTAGCGGCGCGGCATGCCGGACAGGCCGAGGAAGTGCTGCGGGAAGAACACCAGGTTGACGCCGATGAAGGTGACCCAGAAGTGCGCTTTGGCGAGACCTTCATTGTACATATAGCCCGACATCTTCGGGAACCAGTAGTACCAGCCGGCGAAGATCGCGAACACCGCGCCGAGCGACAGCACGTAGTGGAAGTGCGCGACGACGTAATAGGTTTCCTGCAGCACGCGGTCGACGCCCGCATTCGCCAGCACGACGCCGGTGACGCCGCCGACCGTGAACAGGAAGATGAAGCCCACCGCCCAAATCATCGGCGCGCGGAATTCGATCGAGCCGCCCCACATCGTCGCGATCCAGGAGAAGATCTTCACGCCGGTCGGAACGGCGATGACCATCGTGGCGGCGACGAAATAGGCCTGCGTCGCCGAGGACATGCCGACCGTGTACATGTGGTGCGCCCACACCACGAAGCCGATGCCGCCGATCGCGACCATGGCGTAGGCCATGCCGAGATAGCCGAACACGGGCTTGCGCGAGAAGGTCGAGACGATCTGGCTGATCATGCCGAAGCCGGGCAGGATCAGAATGTAGACCTCGGGGTGACCGAAGAACCAGAACAGATGCTGGAACAGCACGGGGTCGCCGCCGCCGTCGGGCGCGAAGAACGTCGTGCCGAAATTGCGGTCCGTGAGCAGCATGGTGATCGCACCGGCGAGCACCGGCAGCGACAGCAGCAGCAGGAACACCGTCACCAGGATCGACCACACGAACAGCGGCATCTTGTGCAGGGTCATGCCCGGCGCGCGCATGTTGAAGATGGTGGTGATGAAGTTGATCGCGCCCAGGATCGAGGAGGCACCGGCGAGGTGCAGCGACAGGATCGCGAAGTCGACCGCCGGGCCGGGATGGCCCGAGGTCGACAGCGGCGCGTAGATGGTCCAACCCGCGCCGACGCCGTTGGAGCCCGGCTCGCCCTCGACGAAGGTCGACATCAAGAGCAGCGCGAAGGATGCCGGCAGCAGCCAGAACGAGATGTTGTTCATGCGCGGGAACGCCATGTCGGGCGCGCCGATCATCAGCGGCACGAACCAGTTGCCGAACCCGCCGATCATCGCGGGCATCACCATGAAGAAGATCATGATCAGGCCGTGCGAGGTCACGAATACGTTGTAGGTGTGGGCCTCGTGGAAGACCTGCACGCCCGGATACATCAGCTCGGCCCGGATCGCGATCGACATCGCCGCACCGATGATGCCGGCGATGACCGCGAAGACCAGGTACATCGTGCCGATGTCCTTGTGATTGGTCGAATAGACGTAGCGCCGCCATCCGGTCGGATGGGCATGCTCGTCATGATGCGCGTGATCGCCGTGTGCCGCTGCGCTCGTTGCCATTTTCAAATCCTGCCTTGCGTCCCATTCGGACCTTTGGAGGTCCCGCCCTTTGTCGCTTTCAGTCCCTCAGGCCGTCACCCGGCGCTTACTGCGTCGGGCCGGCCGCGGAGGCGTAGGTGCTGGTGCCGCCGCTCGCAAATTTCTTCTTCGCCGCCTCGACCCAGGAGGCGAACTCCTGGTCGCTCACCACGCGGATCGCAATCGGCATGAAGGCGTGATCCTTGCCGCACAGTTCCGAGCACTGGCCGTAATACATGCCGGTCTTGGTGGCCTTGAACCAGGTCTCGTTCAGGCGGCCGGGAATGGCGTCGATCTTGACGCCGAAAGCCGGCAGCGCGAACGCATGGATGACGTCCGCGCCCGTGGTCTGGACGCGAATCACCTTGTTGACCGGCACCACCATCTCGTTGTCGACGCCGAGCAGGCGGGGCTGCTTGTCCTGCGCCATCAGCGAATCGAACTCGAACTTGCCGTTATCCGGATAGGCATAGGACCAGTACCACTGCTTGCCGGTCGCCTTGACGGTCAGGTCCGCCTTCGGAATGTCGAGCTCCAGGAACAACAGCCGGAACGAGGGCACCGAGATGCCGACCAGGATCAGCACCGGAACGAGGGTCCAGGCGACCTCGATCAGCGTGTTGTGGGTGGTCCGCGACGGCACCGGATTGGCCTTCGCGTTGAACTTGACGACCACGATCACGAGCAGCGCCAGGACGAACAGCGTGATCAGGGTGATCAGCACGAACAGGAAGTTGTGGAACCAGACGATGTTGTCCATCACCGGGGAACCGGACTGCTGGAGCGTCCACTCCCACGGCGCCGGCTGCCCGAGCTCGGCCAATGCCGCACCACCCGTCGCCAGCGTGACTCCAGCCGCCATCAAGGCGGTGGTGGCCAATCCCAGCAATTGCCGGCCCACCCGACCCATCGACATCCTCATGTCGTTCGCGCTCCCCTTCCGAAATCACCCCAAGTGCATTCCCCTGCTTCCGGGAAACGCTTATTCGATCCGCCAGTCCGACAAACCGCCACGCAAGAATACCTCTAAGAGGAATTGGGGCCAGATCGCTAGAACGCGAAATCAAGCCTCTCAAACCATAATTCTTGATCTATCGCAATGCAGTCTTGAGCCCCGCCTGTCAGCCATCACCGGCAAGATATTTCCCAGCAAGATCAGACAAAAATACCGTTCCCCGGGACGCCGCGGCTTGACAGCGGAATTGCCCGCGGTAGGCACTGGAAGACTGCCACGCAGCAGCCTGATTCGTGCGGGCAATGGCGGTGTGGGCGGCGCGGAATTTGCTTGGGAATCGCCTTCAAGACGCCGTCATTCCGTATCAGTCCGCCAGACCAGTCCGCCAAGCGCGAGCAACCCAGGCGAGCAGAGGGACCGACCCGATGGGGCTTTCGAGATCGATGGCAAGGCCGGCCAACGGCGTCCCGGCGCTCGCCGCCCTCGTGGCTGCGATCGTCCTCATGGCACTTCCAGGGCTCGCCCATGCGCAGGGCGCGGTCCGCTCCGTCCATGGCGACTGGCAGATCCGCTGCGACACGCCGCCCGGCGCCCAGACCGAGCAATGCGCCCTGATCCAGAGCGTGGTGGCTGAAGACCGCTCCAATGCCGGCCTGACCGTGATCGTGCTCAAGACCGCCGACCAGAAGAGCCGGCTGATGCGCGTAGTCGCCCCGCTCGGGGTCCTGTTGCCCTCCGGCCTCGGGCTCAAGCTCGACAACCAGGACGTCGGCCGCGCCGGCTTCGTCCGCTGCCTGCCCAACGGCTGCGTCGCCGAGGTCGTCCTGGAGGACAAGCTGCTCGGCCAGCTCCGCAGCGCCAAGACCGCGACCTTCATCATCTTCGAGACCCCCGAAGAAGGCATCGGCTTCCCGCTCAGCCTGAACGGGCTCGGCGAGGGGTACGACAAGCTGCCGTAGGGGCGGCTAACCTTGGCAATCCTTTTGTTTCAGTAATGTGCGGCTTCGCGCCCTCGCGGAACCGGGCCGAAACCATTATCTTGCCCCACATCTTCCGCTAATGGACGGACGCATGACCAATCCTGCCACGACCTCCCTGCTCGACCGTGCCAATCTCGACCGCGACCAGGTTCGCCACGAGGTCGCGCGCGGGCTTTCGGGCGCTGACGACGGCGAACTGTTCCTGGAATACAGCCAGACCGAAGCGCTGATGTTCGACAACGGGCGGCTGAAGCAGGCGACCTACGACACCTCGCAGGGCTTTGGCCTGCGCGCGGTCAAGGACGACGCCGTGGGCTATGCGCATTCCTCCGACGTGTCGCTGCCGGCGCTGATCCGCGCGGCGGACGCGGTTGCGGCCGTGCGCGGCGGCTACTCCGGCAGCTTTGCCGCGCCGCCCCCGCATACCAATGTCCGCCTCTATGGCGACGACAATCCGCTCGATGCGCCGGGCTTCGAGACAAAAGTAAAACTGCTCGCCGAGATCGACGCTTACCTGCGCGACAAGGACCCACGGGTGCGGCAAGTCAGCGTGAGTCTCGGCGCGACCTGGCAGGTCGTCGAGATCCTGCGGCCCGACGGCGAGAGCTATCGCGACATCCGCCCGCTGGTACGCGTCAACATCTCCGTCGTCGCCGGCCAGGGCGACCGCCAGGAGAGCGGCAGCAAGGGCTATGGCGGCCGCGCCGGCTATGCCGAATTCATCGAGAGCAAGAACTGGCGCGAGGCCGCCGATGGCGCGCTGCGCGAGGCGCTGGTCAATCTGGAATCGATTCCGGCACCGGCCGGTGAGATGGACGTCGTGCTGGGCGCCGGCTGGCCCGGCGTGATGCTGCACGAAGCGGTCGGCCATGGCCTCGAAGGCGACTTCAACCGCAAGAAGACGTCGGCGTTCGCCGGCCTGATGGGCCAGCAGGTCGCGGCCAAGGGCGTCACCGTGGTCGATGACGGCACCATCGCCTCGCGGCGCGGATCGCTGTCGATCGACGACGAGGGCACGCCGACCAATCGCACCGTGCTGATCGAGGACGGCATCCTGGTCGGCTATATGCAGGACCGCCAGAACGCTCGGCTGATGAACATGAAGCCGACCGGCAACGGCCGCCGCCAGGGTTATGCCCATGTGCCGATGCCGCGCATGACCAACACCTACATGCTCGCCGGCGACCGCGATCCGGCGGAGATTTTGGCCTCCGTGAAGAACGGCGTGTTCGCCGCGAATTTCGGCGGCGGGCAGGTCGACATCACCTCGGGCAAGTACGTGTTCCAGTGCACCGAGGCCTACAAGATCGAGAACGGCAAGATCGGCGCGCCCCTGAAAGGCGCCATGCTGATCGGCAACGGGCCGACCGACCTGCATCGCATCCGCATGATCGGCAACGACCTTGCGCTCGACACCGGCATCGGCACCTGCGGCAAGAACGGCCAGGGCGTGCCTGTCGGCGTCGGCCAGCCATCGCTGCTGATGGAACGCATCACGGTGGGTGGAACGGGCGCATGAGCATCGAGAAGGCAACGGTCACCCCGAAGCGGAAAAGCAGCGGCTGGGGTGGCCAACTCGTGCAGCTCGCCGGCATCGTCGCTGCGGTCTTCATCGCCAAGGGCGCGCTCGCCGAGCCGTTCTACGTGCCGTCGGGCTCGATGGAGCCGACGCTCCTGATCGGCGATGCGCTACTTGCCTCGAAATTCCCCTATGGCTACGGCACCTCGTCGCTGCCGATCCAGATCAGCCTGCCGGAAAGCGGCCGCGTCTTCGCGGAGACGCCGAAGCTCGGCGACGTCGTCGTGTTCCGCTGGCCCGGCGATCGCTCGCAGGCCTGGGTCAAGCGCGTCGTGGGTCTGCCCGGCGACCGCATCCAGATGCGCCAGGGCCAGCTCTTCATCAACGACCGCCCCGCCGAGCTGAAGCCCGATGGCGTCGGCGCCGCCGAGAACGACAGCGGCGGCAGCGAGCCCGCCTATCGCTATGTCGAGACGCTGCCGAACGGCGTCTCGCATCTGATCTTCAAGATGCGCGACAGCGGTCCGCTCGACAACACGTCCGAAGTGACGGTCCCGGCCGGGCATCTGTTCGTGCTCGGCGACAACCGCGACAATTCCGCCGACAGCCGCGTGCCGCTGCGCTCCGGCGGCGTCGGCCTGTTGCCGATCGACAATCTGATCGGCCGTGCGGACGCGGTGGTCGGCTCCTGGGATCTCGGCATGCGCAGCCAGCCGGTGTGGACCTGGCTGTCCGGATTCAGGCTGTCGCGGTTCTTCACCGCCGTGCACTGACTGGCCAAAGGGTGAGCAAGGACGAATTCCTCGCGCTCGCCTTACGCAATCCGGTCAACGCCGCGATCCTCGACGAGCTGCACCGGCTTGCGCTGCCAGATGCGTGGCTGGTGTCGGGATGCCTGGTGCAGACGGCGTGGAACGCGCTCACGGGCCGCGCCGTCGACCACGGCATCGCCGACTACGACGTGTTCTATTTCGACCCCGACACATCGTGGGAGGCCGAGGACGCGGTGATCCGGGACGTATCCGGCCGGCTCGGTCATCTCGGCGTCAAGGTCGAGACCCGCAACCAGGCTCGCGTGCATCTCTGGTATCCCGGCAAGCACGGCCTGCCCTATCCGCCCCTGGCATGTTCGACCGACGGCATCGACCGCTTCCTCACGCAGAACACGCAAATCGGAGTGAGGCGTGCAAGAGATGGCTACGAAGTCTACGCGCCGCACGGCTTTGCTGATGTCGCAGGGTTGATCACGCGCCCCAATCCAGGGCCGAATTTTTCAGCGACGAATTACGCTGTGAAAGCCACGCGCTGGAAGCGGCTATGGCCGGAGCTCACGGTGATCGCTGCCGAGTGAGAGGCCCGCTTCCATCCTCCAATGACGGCGGTGAGAGCTGCGCCTACCGCACCACGCCCGACGTGAACCCCGCCTTCCGTCTCGGCGGCTTGATTTCCTTCTTCAGGAAGCAGCGCGCCTCGCGGCCGGTGTAGCCGGGGCGGGCATAGGTGAAGGCGCGGCATTTGTTGTCGGCGGTGCAGGCGGCCTTGCAGGCCTCGACGCTTTCGCCGTCCTTGAGCTCGAAATTGCGCAAGTCGCCGCCGGGACGGTCGATCGACGTTTCGACGCCTTCGACGCGCGGCTCGATCACGCCGGCGCCGCGCACGCCCGAGATACAGCAACTGCCCGGCACGCGCGCCGGCACGGTGTTCTTCAGCCAGCACACGGCCGAGCCGCCTTCGACATCGGGATAGTTGAAGCTCCAGGAGCGGCAACGGCGATCGCGCTCGCACAGCAGCGCGCAATCCTCGGGATCGCCGGAGGTGACGGGCGTACTGAAATAGTCGCCGCCGGGCCTGTCGAACGCCGTCTGGGCAAGCGCCGGCGCGCTCGCAAACGCAAGCGAAAGCAGCGTGACACATGCCGCGGCGCTGGCCATGATGGCCCCGGACGGGCGGCCCTTCCTCATCGGAACAGCTTTCGAGTTATTGACGACGCTCAGGTTTTTTCAGCCGGTCATTTGATCGCCGCAAACCTGTATGGGCGATGAACGGCTGAATCCTGGGTGGCTTCAGAGGTCTAGAACGCGTATTCCGCGTAGGCCGGTTCCACCGAGCCCTTCCAGGGACCGTTGAATTTATCCAGCATCTCCTCGGCCGGCGTCCGGCCGGAATCGATGATGCGATCGAGCGGCTCGAGATGCCGGGTTTCGTCGCGGCCGAGCTGGTCGATCCGGCCGCGCCGGCGCAGGCCGGCATGGGCAAGAACGAGGCATTCCTTGGCGATCTCGAACAGATAGCGGTCCTTGATCCGCGCCTTGAAGCCCAGGCGCGGCACGTCGTCGCGCAGGGCCTGGCGTTCATGCGCGCTCCAGTGCTTGACGATCTCCCAGGCGGCATCGAGCGAGGCATCGTCGTAGAGCAGCCCGACCCAGAACGCCGGCAGCGCCGGCAAGCGGCCCCAAGGGCCGCCGTCGGAGCCGCGCATCTCCAGATAGCGCTTGAGCCGCACTTCCGGGAAGATCGTCGAGAGGTGGTTGGCCCAGTCCGACAAGGTCGGACGCTCGCCGGGAAGGTTGTTGTTGCGGCCGTCGAAGAAGGCGCGGAACGAGGAGCCCGAGACGTCGATATATTCTTCGCCGCGCTTGACGAAATACATGGGCACGTCGAGCGCGTAATCGACATAGCGCTCGAACCCCATGCCGTCCTCAAACGCCCATGGCATCATGCCCGAACGGGCATTGTCGGTGTCGCGCCAGATTTCGGACCGGAACGAGAGGAAGCCGTTCGGCTTGCCCTCGGTGAACGGCGAATTGGCGAACAGCGCGGTCGCGACCGGTTGAAGCGCGAGCGAGACGCGCAGCTTCTTGACCATGTCGGCTTCCGAAGAGAAGTCGAGATTGGTCTGCACCGTGCAGGTCCGGTACATCATGTCGAGGCCGTATTGACCGACCTTCGGCATGTAATTGGTCATGATCTTGTAGCGGCCCTTGGGCATCACCGGGATGTCGGCGCGCGACCAGGACGGCGTCATGCCGAGGCCGAGGAAGCCGATGCCGAGCGGCGTTGCGATCTCGCGCACCTGCGCCAAGTGCGCCATCAGCTCGCTCTGGGTCTGGTGCACGTTCTCGACCGGCGCGCCGGACAGCTCGAACTGTCCGCCGGGCTCGAGCGAGATCGCGCCGCCGCCGGTGACGTCGTAGAGGCCGATGATGTTGCCCTGCTCCATGATCGGTTCCCAGCCGAGCAGGAGCTTCATGCCTTCGAGCAGCGCACCGATGCCGCGCGCGCCTTCGTACGGCACCGGACGATGGCCCTCGAGCGTGAACGGCGTCTTCTCGTGCTCGGTGCCCATGCGGAACTCGGACGGGTCCTTGCAGCCGGCCTCGAACCACGCGACGAGTTCGTCGCGTGATTGCAGCGGCGTCATGTCGATCTGGTCTCGCGCCATCTCAAACTCTAATCAAAAGCGCTTCGACCGAATGCGCGCGGGTGACAGGGACGGCCCGCGAACCCACCGGTTGCACGGGCGAGCGGGGTTGCCGCGCGATCATCGCGACGGCATAGTTTCGTTGGCGGCGGCGGGCGGAAGTTTCATCTCGCCGCACGAGCAGCCCAGCCGATCGAGCAGATTGCTGAGCTTGACGGCGTCGGCGTCCGACAGTTTCGAACCGACATATTTCTCGATCGCGGCCGAATAGGCGCCCCACATCCGCTTCTGCAGCTCGCGGCCGGCTTCGGTGATCTCGACGAACTGGCCGCGCTTGTCGATCTTGCATTCGCGCCGCGAGGCGAGCCCCTCGTCGACCAGGCGGTCGATCAGGCGCGAGGTCGAGTATTGCGGGATCAGCATCTGCCGCTCGAGCTCGACCGGCCGCAGCTCGCCTGAGGGCGCCCGCGACAGTTCGAGCAGCGCGTCATACCAGGCCAGCGGTGGGAAGCCGGCCTTCTTCAAGTCCTGCTCGACGCAATCGAGCACGCGGCTCTGCACCCGCATCAGGCGGATCCAGGCGGCGGTTGCCTCGGTCGATGGTTTACGTTTCATGGTCCCGCTCAAGCTCGTCGCCCGTCTCTTACTCCATTCGATGCACCTGCATCAATCTTGACTATTTCAAGCAGGTGCATGTAGTCGCTCTTTCGGCCGAACCAAGCGTCAGGGGAAGGAAATTCCTCGAAACCGGATGGTTCGCCCGGCGTGTGCCCGCCGCATCGTGTTCCTGGAGGCGGGCCGCCCTGTGGCCTGGTCGAGGTCGGTAGCGGGGTCAAGGAGCCCGAAAATGGTGAGGATTATCTGAAGCTGGGGCCCTGGGCTGGGCTTCCACGGCAGCGAGATCGTGACGGAAGCCCCGGTGATTGTCCAGATCATCGCCGCTCAGGCTCTGGCCGAGGCGCCGGTTGAGCTGGCCTGGAACATCATGGACATCATGGCCGGACAGCTTCAATGCCCAGGGACCATCCGCTGGTCTGGCCGGACCGATGATCCGGCTCCTTGTGTTCGTGAACCATTTGATCAGCCGCGACGTCGAAGGAACATCTCCAGAAGATTGTTGCCTCCATGAACATGATCGTCCTCATGTCCGCCGCCGGCGCGCCGCTCGCGATGCTCGGCTTGTCGACGCCGGTCGCGCCGGAACGCAATTGCATCTTCATGATCCATCCGCAGATCACCTCGGCCGTGTTCGAGAGCAAGGAAGGCAAGATCGTCTTCCCGGACCGGCCGACCGAATATCGGTGCAGCTACGCCAGAACGAAGGGCGGCGCGGACATCGCCTTCACCAACCAGAATGGCTGGCGTTTCGAGGTGCGCATCGGCCGCGGCGACGAAGGCAGCTGGAAGGCCAGCCTCGCCGATGATGCGGTATCGGGCCGCGCCTTCTCGCCGTTCGGCGATCGAAAATGAAAAGGCCGGATCGATGATCCGGCCATTTGTTTCTGCGCAGGCCGACGCTCCGTCAGGCCGCCGCCTTCTTCGGCGCGAAACGGCCGTAGAAGGTCTCGCCCTTCGCCGCCATCTCCTCCAGCAGCTTGGGCGGGGTGAAGCGCGAGCCGTATTTCGCCTCTAGCTTGTGGCAGAGCTCGACGAACTTCTTCGTGCCCATGAAGTCGATGTAGGACAGCGTGCCGCCGGTGAACGGCGCGAAGCCGAAGCCGAGGATCGAGCCGACATCCGCTTCGCGCGGATCGGTGATGACGTGATCCTCGACGGTGCGCGCGGCCTCCACCGCCTGCACCACCAGGAAGCGCTGCTTCAGCTCCTCGATATCGAGCGTATCGGGATCGAGCTGCTTCGGCTGCAGCGCGGAGAGGCCCGGCCACAGGCTCTTCTGGCCCTTGCCCTTCTCGGGATAGTCGTAGAAGCCCTTGCTGTTCTTGCGGCCGAGCCGGCCCTGCTTCTCGACCATCTCCACCATCAGCTTCTTCTGCTCGGGGTTGATGGCGTTGGGGCCGAGGTCGGCTTCTGTCGCCTTCATGATCTTGAGGCCGAGGTCGAGTGCGACTTCGTCGGACAGCGAGAGCGGGCCGACCGGCATGCCGGCCATCTTGGCGCAGTTCTCGATCATGGCCGGCGGCACGCCCTCCAGGAACATCTCGTTGCCTTCGGCGACGTAGCGGCCGACGCAGCGGTTGGCGAAGAAGCCTCTGGAGTCGTTGACCACGATCGGCGTCTTGCCGATCTGGCGGACGTAGTCGAGCGCGGTCGCGAGCGCGACGTCACCGGTGTTCTTGCCGAGGATGATCTCGACCAGCATCATCTTCTCGACCGGCGAGAAGAAGTGGATGCCGATGAACTTGCCCTGGTCCTTGAAACCCTCGGCCAGCGAGGTGATCGGCAGCGTCGAGGTGTTGGAAGCGAAGATCACGTCCGGCTTCAGATATTCCTGCGCCTTGGCGAAGGTGTCCGCCTTGACCTTGCGGTCCTCGAACACGGCCTCGATGACGAGGTCGACGTCCTTCAGCGCCGCGTAGTCCGCGGTCGGCGTGATGCGCGCGAGCAGCGCTTCGGCGTCCGCAGGCTTGGCGCGGCCCTTCTTGATCTGCTCCTCGATCACCTTCTGCGCATGCGCCTTGCCCTTGTCGGCGCTCTCCTGGTCGCGGTCGATCAGGACGACGTCGAGCCCCGCGCGGGCCGAGACGTAGCCGACGCTCGCGCCCATGAAGCCGGCGCCGATCACGGCGATCTTCTTCACCTTGGTGGCGGGCACATCCTTCGGACGGCGCGCGCCCTTGTTGAGCTCCTGCATCGACAGGAACAGGCTGCGGATCATCGCAGCCGCTTCCTTGGAGCGCAGCACCGAGGTGAAGTAGCGCGACTCGACGCGCAGCGCCGCGTCGATCGGCAACTGCAGGCCCTCATAGACGCAGCTCATGATCGCGCGCGCGGCCGGGTAATTGTCGTAGGTCTCGCGGCGATAGATCGCGTTGCCGGCCGGGAACATCATCATGCCGGCCTTGGAGAACACCGGCCCGCCGGGCAGCTTGAAGCCCTTCTCGTCCCAGGGCGCAACGGCCTTGCCGCCGCCCTTGATCCAATCCTTCGCCGCCTTGATGAGGTCGGCGGCGGGAACGATGGCGTGGATCAGGTTCAGCGCCTTGGCCTTCTCGACCGTGACAGGATCGCCCTTGAGCAGGATCGTCATGGCGTCCTGCGGCGGCACCAGGCGCGGCACACGCTGCGTGCCGCCGGCGCCGGGGAACAGGCCGACCTTGACCTCGGGCAGGCCGAGGCGGGTCTTGGGATTCTCCGCCGCGACGCGATAGTGGCAGCACAGCGTGATCTCGAAGCCGCCGCCGAGCGCGAGCCCGTTGATCGCGGCCGCCCACGGCTTGCCTGAGGTTTCGATTCCGCGCAGCACTTGCGAGAAGCGGCGGCTCTGGTCGAACAGCATCTGGTTCGCCGCGATCTCGCCCTGCTCCTTGAAAACCTTCGCATAGGCCTGGTTCATGCCTTCGAGCATGGACAGATCCGCGCCGGCGCAGAACGCTTCCTTGGCCGAGGTGATGACGACGCCCTTCACCGCGGCATCCGCCGTGGTCGCCTTGACGATCGCCTCGAGCTCGTTGGTCGAGGTCTCGTCGAGCACGTTCATGGAACGGCCCGGGATGTCCCAGGTAACGAGTGCGATGCCGTCTGCGTCGGTCTCAACCTTGAAGTTCTTGTACGACATGTTGGTTGCTCCTCGGTGCCGCAGCCGATCTCAGGCGCGGCGGTTGACTTGAGATCTCGTAGGGTGGGCAAAGGCGCTCCTGCGCCGTGCCCACCATCATTCGCGAAAGGCAACAGTGGTGGGCACGCTTCGCTTTGCCCACCCTACGGCAGCTCGTTACACCCGCTCGATGATGGTCGCGGTGCCCATGCCGCCGCCGATGCACAGCGTGACGAGGGCGGTGGACTTGTTGGTGCGCTCGAGCTCGTCGAGCACGGTGCCGAGGATCATCGCGCCAGTCGCCCCTAGCGGATGGCCGAGCGCGATCGCGCCGCCATTGACGTTGATCTTGGCATTGTCGATGTCGAAGGCCTGGATGTAGCGCAGCACGACGGAGGCGAAGGCCTCGTTCAGCTCGAACAGGTCGATGTCCGACTTCTTCATGCCCGAGCGCGCAAACAGCTTCTCGGTGACGTCGACCGGACCGGTCAGCATCATCGCGGGCTCCGAGCCGATGTTGGCAAACGCCCGGATCTTGGCACGCGGCTTCAGGCCGTACTTGCTGCCCGCTTCCTTGCTGCCGAGCAGCACGGCGCCGGCGCCGTCGACGATGCCCGAGGAATTGCCGGCGTGGTGCACGTAATTGACGCGCTCGATCTCCGGATGCGACTGGATCGCGACGCCGTCGAAGCCGCCCATCTGCGCCATCATCGTGAACGAGGGCTGCAGCTGCGCCAGCGACTGCATCGTCGTCGAAGGACGCATGTGCTCGTCCTTGGCGAGGATGGTGAGGCCGTTGATGTCCTTCACCGGCACGACCGACTTGTTGAAGCGGCCCTCGTCCCAGGCCTTGGCCGCGCGCTGCTGGCTCTGCACCGCGTAGGCGTCGACGTCGTCACGAGAGAAACCGTATTTGGTCGCGATCAGGTCGGCCGACACGCCCTGCGGCATGAAGTAGGCCGGCACCGCCATCGAGGGATCCATCGGCCAGGCGCCGCCGGAGGCGCCGATGCCGACGCGGCTCATGGATTCTGCGCCGCCGCCGATCACGAGCTCATGCTGGCCGCTCATGATCTGCGCTGCGGCGAAGTTGACGGCATCGAGGCCGGAGGCGCAGAAGCGGCTGATCTGCACGCCGGGGACGGCTTCGCCGAGACCGGCCTTCAGCGCCGCGAAGCGCGCGATGTCGGAGCCGGCTTCGCCGACCGGATCGACCACGCCGAGCACGACGTCGTCGACTGAATCCTCAGGCAGGTTGTTGCGGTCCTTCAGCGCCTTCAGCGGAACGGTCGCAAGCGCGAGCGCGGTGACTTCGTGCAGCGCGCCGTCCGGCTTGCCGCGGCCGCGCGGGGTGCGAACGTGGTCGTAGATGAATGCCTCAGGCATGACGCCCTCCTGATGTGATGTTCGTTACGATTGGGAGCAGGCAGCGGAAGCTAGGCTCAGAACGCTTCCGCCGGCAATTCCATGATGGTGGCGCAGCCGGCCTGGATGCGTGCGAGATTGGCGGCGGTCTCCGGCAGCATCCGCTCCATGAAGAAACGGCCGGTGACGAGCTTGGTCGAGAGATAGGGCGTCGCCCCGCTCTCGGCAATCTTGGCATTCGTTACCTTGGCCATCCGCGCCCACATGTAGCCGAGCGCGACGAAGCCGAAGAGATGCAGGTAATCGGTTGCGGCTGCCCCCGCATTGTCAGGCTTCGCCATCGCGTTCTGCATCAGCCAGGTCGTCGCCTGCTGCAGATGGCCGAGCGAGGTCGAGAGCGGGGTGATGAAGGGCTTCAGCGCCTCGTCGCCGCCGTTCTCCTTGGCGAAGGCCATGACCTCGCCGAAGAAGGCCATGATGGCGCGGCCGCCGTCGCGCGGCAGCTTGCGGCCGACCAGGTCGAGCGCCTGGATGCCGTTGGCGCCTTCATAGATCATGGCGATGCGCGCATCGCGCACGAACTGCTCCATGCCCTGCTCGGCGATGTAGCCGTGGCCGCCATACATCTGCTGCGCCTGCACCGCGTTGGCGAAGCCGTAATCGGTGAGGAAGCCCTTCAGCACCGGCGTCATCAGGCCCATGTGATCGTCGGCTGCCTGGCGATCCTTCGGGTCTTCGGAGCGGTGGGCGACGTCGCTCTTCAGCGCGGTCCACATCACGAAGGCGCGCGCGGCCTCGTTGAAAGCGCGGATCGAGAGCAGCGTGCGGCGCACGTCGGGATGCACGATGATGGGATCGGCCTGCTTGTCCGGCGCCTTGGCGCCTGACAGCGCGCGGCCCTGGATGCGCTCACGGGCATAGGCGACCGCGTTCTGATAGGCGACCTCGGACTGCGCAAGGCCCTGCACGGCGACGCCGAGCCGGGCCTCGTTCATCATCACGAACATGCCCTGCATGCCCTTGTTCTCTTCGCCGATCAGCCAGCCGGTGGCGTTGTCGTAGTTCATCACGCAGGTCGAATTGCCGTGGATGCCCATCTTGTGCTCGATCGAGCCGCAGACGACGCCGTTGCGCTGCCCCACCGAACCGTCGGCATTGACCAGGAACTTCGGCACCACGAACAGCGACACGCCCTTGATGCCGGCCGGTGCGCCCTCGATGCGGGCGAGCACGAGGTGGATGATGTTGTCGGCGAGATCGTGCTCGCCGGCCGAGATGAAAATCTTGGTGCCGGTGATCTTGAAGCTGCCGTCCGCCTGCCGCACCGCCTTGGTGCGGAGCATGCCGAGATCGGTGCCGCAATGCGGCTCGGTCAGGTTCATGGTGCCGGTCCATTCGCCGGCCACCATCTTCGGCACGTAGGTCTTCTTCTGCTCCGGCGTGCCGTGCACCAAGAGCGCCGCGGTCGCACCCATGGTGAGGCCGCCATACATCGAGAACGCCATGTTGGCGGAGATCTGGAACTCGTTGACGGCTTGCGAAAGCGTCACCGGCAAGCCCTGGCCGCCATATTCGGTCGGCGCCGACAGGCCGAGCCAGCCGCCCTCGGCGACCTGCTTGAACGCCTCCTTGAAACCCTTCGGCGTGGTGACGCTGCCGTCATCCGCACGCTTGCAGCCTTCGAGATCGCCGACGCGGTTGAGCGGCTGCAGCACCTCCTCGGCGAGCTTGGCGGCTTCGCCGAGGATGGCCTCGCGCACGTCGCTCGACGCATCGGAGAAGCCGGCGAGATTGTCGTAGCGGTCGATCTGGAAGACGTCGTTGAGCAGGAAGTTCACGTCTTCGACGGGGGCTTTATAGATCGGCATGGGGGTCTCCCGGCAGGCGGTCTGAAGTGATGATGTTGGGCTTATGATTGGGCGGCGGCAAGCTGCTCCGCCATCAGGCGGTGCAGCATGTTGATCGCCTTGAGCGGACGCACCATCACCTTGAAGTGAGTGATGCGGCCCTCGCTATCGAAGCTGATGATGTCGACGCCGTTGATCTCGATGCCGTCGATGACGTTCTTGAATTCGAGCACGGCGCCGTTGTCGCTGCGCCATTCGCCGACATAGGTGAAGCCGGGGCCGCCGAGCACCTTCTCGGCGCTGGAGAGGTATTTGAAGGTGATGTCGCGGCCGGCTTGCGGCGTGTGCACGACGGGGCTTTCGAACACGGCGTCGGGATGCAGGAGGTCCCAGAGCGCGGCGCGGTCGTGGGACTTCATATAGGCGTACCAGGAATCGAGGCCGGTCATTCTCGGGTGCCTCCCTCAAGGCCAGGGCAAAAACTGCGAAAACAACCCCATGCACAGTAGCGAGGAGATTGATTTCACTTGATTATTCAGTCGGGCCTCAAGCCCGCCTGCACGCTCCTCATATGCACATTGACGCATATGCGCCGATGCGCATAAAGTCAAGCAACTTGGTCAAACCTAAAAAGGGGGCCGGTCATGGCACTGGGCGACGCAATCCTCGCATGCCTGACGGAACGTCCGATGACGGGCTACGAGCTCGCCAAGACGTTCGATTCCTCGATCGGCTTCTTCTGGAAGGCCGACCATCAGCAGATCTACCGCGAGCTCTCCAAGCTGCGGGACCGCGGCTACATCCAGGGCCGCGAGGTCGTGCAGTCGGGCAAGCCCAATAAGCTGATCTATACGCTGACTCCCGAGGGCCGAACAGCACTGCGGCACTGGGCCGCGCGGCCAAGCACGCCGCCCTCGATCAAGGACGACCTCCTGGTGCGGCTGCATGCGCTCGACAGCATCGATATCGAGCCCATGCGCACCGACCTGATGGCCCGCCTGGAGCACCACCGCGACCGCCACGCCAATTACGAGCGCATCCTGAAGAAGCGCTTTCCCGACGGCACGGCGGAAGGCCGGCTCGACCTCGGCAATCTGCTCCTGCTGCAGCTCGGCGCCCGCCACGAGCAGATGGTGGCCGACTTCTGCGAGGAAGCGCTCGCCGCGCTATCGACGATGACCGGCAAGGCCACGGTGGTGCCGCTGGAGGATGGCAAGCGCGAGAAGGGCTGAGGGCGCCGGCCAACGCTACCGCGCGCTGCCGCACATCCACCGGTGTCATGCCCCGCGAAGGCGGGGCATCCAGTACTCCGCGGCAGTGCGGCTGGAATCGAACCGCTGCGGCGTACTGGATCGCCCGCCTTCGCGGGCGATGACAGCGGAGTGTAAGGCGAGAGCACGCCACCAAAACGCGGCGACGCCATCGCCGCCCGAAGTTCCCGCCGCCCAACTTTAAGACAGCGGGCCTGCATTCCTTAACTGGTTATTTACCGTAACAGGAAAAAGTCGGTTTTCGAGGCAGACGACCCGCGCCAAATTCGATTGTCTTTGCAACCGGCACGCGTGGGGAAGCTGGAGGCGCCGGGTGGGGTGCCGAAGTCGGAACCGGACAGAGTCATGAATTCGCGCGTATCGTGGAGTGTCGACGGCATCGATCCATCCGTCCGGGAGCGGGCCGAGGCTGCTGCGCGTCGTGCAGGCATGTCGCTCAACGATTGGCTGAACTCCACGCTCGGCGAAACTGCCCCGCCCAATTTTCGCGCGCCCTACGATCAGCGTCCGCAGCACGTGCCGAGCCAAGGACCGAGTCAGGAGAGCCGCGAAGTCGCCGACATCCACCAGCGGCTCGACGCGATCACCCAGCAGATCGAGCGGATCTCAAAGCCCGCGCCGCGCCAAGACTCTTCAAGACAAGATTCCTCACGACCAGACGTCTCGCGCGAGCAGGGCGTCGCGCGCCAGCTCAACGACGCGATCTCGCGGCTCGACGCGCGCCTGTCGCAGATCTCCCGCCCGCAGCGGCAAGTGCCGCAGCCGCAGGCCCCTCGCCCCACCCCGGCCGAGGCGCGCCAGCTCCAGGCCGATGTCGTCGAGCGCGCGGCCGCGCAGGTCTATCGCAGCTCACCACCACTGAGCCCGGCTTCGTTCGACGTCGCGGTCGCCGAGATCACCGCGCGCCAGAGCGAGCTCGACGGCTTTGCGCCGCGGCAGATGCCACCGCGTGCAGCGCCGCCGCTTGCGCCAACGGCTCCTTACGCGCCGCCCGCCCCTAGCTATGCGCCGCCGCCACCGCAGCCGGGGCCCGATTTTTCCGCGCTCGAGCGCCATCTGCTCAAGATCACGAGCCAGATCGAATCGCTGCAGCGGCCTGACAATACCGAGCAGGCCATCGCCGCCTTCCGCAGCGAGCTGGCCGAAATCCGCGCCGCCATCACCGAGGCGATGCCGCGGCGCGCGATCGAATCGATCGAGAACGAGATCCGCTCGCTGCATCGCCGGATCGACGAGACCCGCTCCAACGGCACCGACGGGCAGGTGCTCGCCGGCATCGAGCGCGCACTGTCCGACATCAAGCAGGTGCTGCGCACGCTGACGCCGGCCGAGCAACTCACCGGCTACGACGAGGCGATCCGCAATCTCGGCGCCAAGCTCGACCTGATCCTGCGCGCCAATGACGATCCCTCGACCGTGCAGCAGCTCGAAGGCGCGATCTCCGCGCTGCGCGCCATCGTCTCCAACGTCGCCTCCAACGAGGCACTGGCGCGGCTGTCCGAAGACGTGCAGCTGCTGTCGTCCAAGGTCGACCAGATCACCCGCGCCTCCGGCCACGGTGACAGCTTTGCGGTGCTGGAGCAGCGCATCGCGGCGCTCACCGCGGCGCTGGAAACGCGCGAGCGGCCGCAGCCGTCCGAGAGCACCGAGCATCTGGAAGCTGCGATCCGCGCGCTGTCGGACCGCTTCGACCGCATGCAGGTCGGCAACGATTCCGCATCGACCTTCGCTCATCTCGAGCAGCGCGTTTCCTATCTGCTGGAGCGGATCGAGGCCGCCTCCGATCCGCGCAACGGCAATCTGAGCCGCGTCGAGGACGGGCTGCACGACATCCTCAGGCACCTGGAACGGCAGCAGGCGACCTATGCCGCGCTGGCGGAGAGCCGCAGCTCCGCGCCGCCCGATTCCGGGATGGTCGATCTCGTCAAGCGCGAGCTCTCCGACATCCGCTTCAGCCAGGCCGAAACCAACCGGCACACCCAGGACTCGCTCGAGGCCGTCCACAGCGCGCTCGGCCACGTCGTCGACCGCCTCTCGATGATCGAGGGCGATCTGCGCGCGGTGCGCACCGCGCCGCCTCCCCCGGCCCCGCAGCCGATGCCGATGGAGCCGGCGCCGATGGCGCGCGAGCCGCGGCCGCAAGCACAGCCGCCGAAATACGATCCGAAGCCCGAGCTGCCCAATCCGGCTGCCGCGCAGGCAGCATCGGCCGCCTTCGTCGCCGCGCCGCGCGAATTCCACGCCGCCGCCCCCGCCGCGCCGCCGCCCGTGCCGGCGGCGCCGCCGGTTCCGCCGCGCGCGATCAGCGAAATTCTGGAGCCGCACACGGCGCGCGCTGCAATCGCTCCGGAACTGCCGCCGGATCACCCGCTCGAGCCGGGCACACGGCCGGGCGGACGCCTCGCCACGCCCTCGGAACGCATCGCCGCCTCCGAAAGCGCGATCAGCGGAATTGCCGCCGCGCCGAAGGAGCCGGTGTCGTCGTCGAGCTTCATCGCGGCCGCGCGCCGCGCGGCGCAAGCCGCCGCCGCACAGCCGCCCGAGAAGCCGGCCCGCGGAGCCAAGGCCGCGATCGCCCGCGCCAAGGAGAAGGGCAAGGACGGCGGCTCGACCATCACCTCGAAAATCCGCTCGCTGCTGGTCGGCGCGAGCGTGGTCGTGATCGTGCTCGGCACCTTCAAGATGGCGATGAACCTGCTCGACGGCGGCAGCTCGTCACCGACGCCGCAGGCGATGCAAGACGTCCCGACCGAGCCGGCGCCGCAGCCGGCGCCGCCGCCGGTCGAGACCAAGCCAGCCGCGCCGGAACAGATCACGCCATCGATGACGTCGCCGACACCGATCGGACGTCAGTCGCAGAACAATGCCGCGCCGGCGCCCCTTCCCGGCCCCGGCAGCTCGGCCTCGGTGGAAATCCCGCAAGTGCCGGCGGCGGCGGTGCCGCCGGCCTCCAGCGACGTCACCGGCGCGCTGTCGGGCACCAGCCGCGCCAGGCTTGGCGTGATTCAGGTGCCGCCGAGCGAGAAGCTGCCAGACGGCATCGGCGGCCCCGCCTTGCGCACCGCCGCGATGAAGGGCGATGCGACCGCGGCCTACGAGATCGGCGTGCGCTTTGCCGAAGGCAAGGGCGTCGCCACCAATTACGACGAAGCGGCGAAGTGGTACGACCGCGCGGCGCAGGCCGGCGTCGTCCCCGCAATCTTCCGCCTCGGCACGCTCTACGAAAAAGGCCTTGGGGTGAAGAAGGACGCCGACATCGCGCGCCGCTACTACACCCAGGCCGCCGAGCGCGGCAACGCCAAGGCGATGCACAATCTCGCGGTGCTCGATGCCGATGGCGGCGGGCGCGGCGCCAATTACAAGAGCGCGGCGCAGTGGTTCCGGAAAGCCGCCGATCGCGGCGTCGCCGACAGCCAGTTCAACCTCGGCATCCTCTATGCCCGCGGCATCGGCGTCGAGCAAAACCTCGCCGAGTCCTACAAATGGTTCAGCCTGGCTGCCGCCCAGGGCGATGCGGATGCCGCCGGCAAGCGCGACGATGTCGCCAAGCGTCTCGACCCGCAATCGCTCGCCGCCGCCAAGCTCGCGATCCAGACCTTCAGCGCCGAGCCGCAGCCCGACGATGCCGTCAACGTTGCGACCCCGAACGGCGGCTGGGACAGCGCACCGCAGGCCAGCGCGAAGCCGGCCCCGAAGCAAGTTGCGCCCAAGCGCTCGGCGTCAGCCGCGCATTGAGCCGGATCGCGTTCGATCCGCCCGCCGGCGATGTGATGCATCGTCGCGCGTAGCAGGGCTCTCGCGTAATTTCACGAGGACTGCTTGCGCGCTTGTTCCGCCTCTCCCGCTCGCGGGAGAGGCCGATGCGCTCGCAGAGCGCGGCGGGTGAGGGCTCTCACCGCGCAGGGACGGCAAATTCTCGACAACCCCAACGCGGAGACACCCTCTCCCCAACCCTCCCCCGCAAGCGGGGAAGGAGCCCAGTGCTGATGCCGCCGCATCGTGCACACCCTATGCGGTCGCCCTGCGCAGGCGAGACAGGGCTGGGGGTATCAGCCCGCAGCTTTTGCATTCTGCCGGGAAATCGCTATTTTCCGCGGCCCGGAGGCCCCTGATGTCCGTTATTGATCCAGCCGCAAACCCGAGCGAGTTGCGTGCGCTCGCCGAACAATCCAACGCCTGGCCGTTCGAGCAGGCGAAGGCCATTGTCGCGCGGCTGAAGAAAAGCCCGAAGGACGAGGTGCTGTTCGAGACCGGCTACGGTCCATCCGGCCTGCCGCATATCGGCACGTTCGGCGAGGTGGCGCGCACCTCGATGGTGCGCCACGCCTTCCGCGTGCTCACCGAGGACAAGATCAAGACGCGCCTGCTCGCGTTCTCCGACGACATGGACGGCTTCCGCAAGGTGCCCGACAATGTTCCGAACAAGGAGATGCTGGCGGAGCATCTCGGCAAGCCGCTGACGCGGGTGCCGGATCCGTTCTCCAACGAGTACCCGTCGTTCGGCCACCACAACAATGCGCGGCTGCGCGCCTTCCTCGATCATTTCGGCTTCGACTACGAATTCGCGAGCTCGACCGACTATTACACGTCGGGCCGTTTCGACGCGACGCTGCTGAAAATGCTCGCCGCCTACGACAAGGTGATGGAGATCATCCTGCCGACGCTGGGGCCCGACCGCCGCGCGACCTATTCGCCGTTCCTGCCCATCAGCAAGACCACCGGCGTCGTGCTGCAGGTGCCGATGATCCGCCGCGACGTCGCGGCGGGCACGGTGACCTATGTCGATCCCGATACCAACGAGGAGGTCGAGACGCCAGTTACCGGCGGCAACGTCAAGTGCCAGTGGAAGGCCGACTGGGCGATGCGCTGGGTGGCGCTCGGCGTCGACTACGAGATGGCCGGCAAGGACCTGATCGATTCGGTGAAGCTGTCCGGCGCGATCGCCAGAGCGCTCGGCAGCGCGCCGCCCGAAGGTTTCAACTACGAGCTGTTCCTCGACGAGAAGGGCCAGAAGATCTCGAAGTCGAAGGGCAACGGCCTCACCATCGACGAATGGCTGCGCTACGCCTCGCCGGAATCGCTGTCGCTGTTCATGTATCGCGAGCCGAAGGCGGCCAAGCGGCTGTATTTCGACGTGATCCCGCGCAACGTCGACGACTACCAGCAATTCCTCGACGGCTTTCCGAAGCAGGACGGCAAGCAGCAGCTCGGCAATCCGGTCTGGCACATCCACAGCGGCAAGCCGCCGTTCGGAGACATGCCCGTCACCTTCCAGCTGCTCCTGACGCTGGTGTCGTCGTCGAATGCGGAGAACGCCGAGACGCTGTGGGGCTTCATCGGCCGCTACCGCCCCGGCGTGAGCCCGCAGACGCATCCGAAGCTGGATGCGATGGTCGGCTACGCCATCAATTATTATCGCGACTTCGTCGCGCCGACGAAGCAGTTCCGCGTGCCCAGCGACAGCGAGCGCGCGGCGCTGCAGGACCTGCGCGACGCACTCTCGCAGCTGGCGCAGGACGCCTCGGCCGAGGACATCCAGAACGTCGTCTACGAGATCGGCCGCCGCGAACCGTTCCTCGACCAGGTCAAGAAGGGCAAGGACGGCCGCCCGGGCGTGACGCTGGACTGGTTCAACATGCTCTACCAGGTGCTGCTCGGCCAGGAGAAGGGCCCGCGCTTCGGCTCCTTCGTCGCGGTCTACGGCGTGCAGAACGCGGTCAACATGATCGACGGCGCGCTGGCAAGGAGTGCGTGAGCGGCGCCATCACTGGCTCGCCCAGAGGATCCGCGCAACCCAGGCGACATCGCTCGCCGCGACCGTTCGCGCCGCCTGTGACGCATCGAGGGGCGCCAAGTCCAGTGTCTTCGCCGTGCGGCGCTTGAGGGTCGCGATCGTGATCTCGTCCGCCCTGGTCTTGACCACCACGCGATCACCCTTGCGGATCGGCGCCGCAGGCGAGACCAGGATGATGTCGCCGTCGCGATAGGCGGGCGCAAGCGCATCCCCGGAAATCTCCAGCGCAAAGACTTGACCATCCTCTCCGATCGGAAGCGCGATCTCGGTCCAGCCCTTGCCGGATGGAAGGCCGGCCTCATCGAAGGCGCCGCTCATCCCGGCCTGTGCAAAGCCGAGCAGCGGCACCGAGCCGCGGCCGCTTCCACCGTCGTCATCAATCAGCTTCGCAAAGCTGTCGATCGAGGCGTCGGCCGCGGCCAGCGCCTTTGCGATCGATTCGGTCGAGGGCCAGCGCTCGTGCCCGTCGGCGGTGACGCGCTTGGACCTGTTGAAGGTGGTGGGGTCGAGCCCGGCACGCTTGGCAAGGCCGGACGGCGACAATCCGGCGCGCGCCGCCAGCCGGTCCAGTGCGGCCCAGATCTGGTCGTGAGTCAGCATCCTCTGCGCTTTGGCCTGTCTGACCATGGAAGGTCCAGCCCGTCGCAACTCAGGAAAACTATCCTCAAATCAACCGGTTTTCCGTTTTTGGCGCAAGAGGCGGCACGGGACGACGTTTTCAAGCGAAGCGGGCGCCCGCTGGCGTCGGGAAAACGCACCAAACCGGGAATCTGGAGCCCCGTGCCGATTTCATCGGCGCGCAAAAGGCTCTAGGTCTTGAGTTCGGAAGGGGCGGCCTTTACGGTCGCGCCCGGGTTTCGAGGACCCGCGAAAAGCGAAAAAACCCAAGAGACTCAAAGAACAACAAGGCTGCGGTAGCGGTGGTCAAGATCTACAAAATCTGTCCGGCCTCGGCCTGGCGCGAGGCGGAACGGCAGGGTGTCTACCGGGGCAGCGCAGATGACGCGCGCGACGGGTTCATTCATTTCTCGACCGCGGCCCAGGTTCCCGAGACCCTGCGCAAGCACTATTTCGGGCAGCGCGCGCTGTTCCTGGTCGAGGTCGACGGCGACGCGCTGGGGAGCGAATTGCGCTGGGAGCGCTCGCGCAATGACGAGCTCTTCCCCCATCTCTATGGCGAGCTCGATCTCGGCGCGGTGATCGCGGTGATGAACCTCAACACGCGCTCCGACGGCGGTCACGATGTTCCGGAGCTGCTGCCGTGATCCGCGCCTTCGACGCCTTTTCGCTGCCGGTGCTGCGCTGGCTCGATCCCGAGGACGCGCATCGCCTCGCGATCCAGGGCCTGCGCTTCCTGCCGCCGGTCAAGCCGCGTGCCGATGATCCCAAGCTCGCGGTGCGCGCCTTCGGGCTGAACTTTCCCAATCCGATCGGCATGGCCGCGGGCTTCGACAAGAGCGCCGAGGTACCGGATGCGCTGCTGCGGCTCGGCTTCGGTTTCGTCGAGATCGGCTCGGTGACGCCGAAGCCGCAAGCCGGCAATCCGCGGCCGCGGCTGTTCCGGCTCGAGCGCGACGAGGCGATCATCAACCGCATGGGCTTCAACAATGACGGCGCGGAGGCGGCTCTACGACGGCTTGCCGCGCGCGCGCAGCACGGCGGCATCGTCGGCGTCAATGTCGGCGCCAACAAGGATTCGCCGGACCGCGTCGGCGACTACGTCAAGCTGATCGAGACCTTCGCGCCGGTGGCGAGCTATTTCACCGTCAACGTCTCCTCGCCGAACACGCCGGGCCTGCGCAATTTGCAGGAAGGCGCGCTGCTCGACGATCTGCTCGCACGGGTGATCGAGGCCCGCGAGCGGGTCAGGCAGAAGGCCGGCGACACGCCGGTGCTGCTCAAGATCGCGCCGGATTTGAGCCTGGCCCAGCTCGACGACGTCGTGCAGGTGGCGCGCTCGCGCCGGGTCGACGGCATGATCGTGTCGAACACCACGATCGCGCGGCCGAGCACGCTGCGTGACGAGACGCGGGCGAAGGAGCAAGGCGGCCTGTCCGGCCGGCCGCTGTTCCGCCTGTCGACGCGGATGGTCGCGGAAACCTATGTGCGCGTCGAGGGCGCATTTCCGCTGATCGGCGTCGGCGGCGTGGATTCGGGCGGCGCCGCGCTGACCAAGATCCGCGCCGGCGCCAGCCTGATCCAGCTCTATTCGTCGCTGGTCTACAAGGGCCTCGGCCTCGTCGACGAGATCAAGCGCGACCTGACGTCGACATTGCTGCGGACGGGGCGGGATTCGCTGTCGGAGATCGTCGGCGCCGACGCGGCGACGCTCACGGCGGAAGACTGGCCGGGGATGTAAGGCACTCTCGTGCCCCGGACGCCGCGCGGCGCGCCGGCTTCGGCGTGGTGCGCTGCAGAGCCGGGGCCCATCTCGCAGCACTCTGGGTCCCGGCTCGCGCTGCGCGCGTCCGGGACACGAGAGCTACGGCTTCGCAAACGTCGCCCGGTACAGCGCCGGATATCTCGCGCCCTGCAAGCCGCCGCGCGCGACGTAGAACGCGATCAGCGCGCTCCACAGGCCGGCATTGCCGAACGATTGCAGCGCCAGCCAGGCGGCGAAGAAGATCGCGAGCGAGGCCAGCATCAGATTGCGCATCTCCCGCGCCCAGGTCGCGCCGACATAGATGCCGTCGAAGCCGAAGGCGAACACGCCGGGGATCGGCGCCAGCACGATGAAGGGCAGGAACTCGCGCGCGGCGCGGCGGACGTCCTCGCTCGCCGTCATGACGTTGATGATATCGGGCCCGAAGCCTGCGAACAGCACGGCGACGACGATGGCGAAGCCGAGCCCCCAGAGCAGCACCAGCCTGGTCGAATCCGCAAATCCCTTGGCGTCGCGTCCGCCAAAGGCGCGGCCGCAGAGCTGCTGGGCCGCGTTGGCAAGGCCGTCGAGGAAGAAGGCGCTGACCAGAAGGAAATTGTTGAGCACGGAGTTGGCCGCCAGCGTGACGTCGCCGGCGCGCGCGCCCTTGGCGGTGAAGAACAGGAATACGGCGATCAGCGCCGCGGTGCGGATCAGGATGTCGGTGTTGACAGCCAGGAGCCGCATCAGCTTGGCGCGATCGAACAGAACTGCGCGGGGCACGGCAAAACCGCCGACCGCATGGCGCCTGCACACGATCACGCCGAGCACGAAGCCGATCGTCTCGGACAGAAGCGCGGCGATCGCCGCGCCGGCGATGCCGGTGTCGTAGACCAGCACCAGCAGGATGGTCGCGACCATGTTGACGAGGTTGATGACGACCTGGAGCGCAAGGGCCGGATTGGCGCGGGCCTGCCCGACCAGCCAGCCGAGGATGACGTAATTGGCGAAAGCAAAGGGCGAGGACCAGATCCGGATCATGAAATAGGTCTTCGCGGCGCGCGTCACGCCATCGCTGCCGCCCATCAGGTCGAACAGTGCACCTGCCAGCGGCAGCTGCAGGGCGATCAGCGCCGCACCGATCAGGCCGGCGACGATGAAGCCGCGCACCAGGATCACGGTCTGCTCGCGCGTCTCGCCCGCGCCGAGCGCCTGCGCTGTGAAGGCGAGCGTGCTCATGCGCAAGAAGCCGAACAGCCAGAACAGGCAGTCGAAGATGACGGAGGCCATCGCCACGCCGCCGAGCAGCGCGGCATCGTCGAGCCGTCCGATCGCGGTGGTCGAGACCACGCCGATCAGCGGCGTCGTGAGGTTCGCGACCATCGCGGGTCCTGCGATGGCGAAGACCTGCCGGCTACCGACGCGGTGATGGACGGGGGCGTGCATCGTTTCAGAACACGAGCACCATGCCGTCTTCGGCGGCGAGGTGCTCGACGTCGGCGAGGCGCGACAGCATGTCCTCGCTCATATGGGTGAGGACGAGCCGCTTGGCGCCGATGTCGGGCAGATGCTGTTCCAAGGTCTTCAGGCTGAGATGGTTCTTGACCACCTTCTCGTACATATAGGCTTCGACAATGAAAAGGTCCGCGCCATGCGCCAGCGGAATGAGCGTCTCCGTCCATTCGGTATCGGCGCTGTAAGCGAGCGTGCGGCCCTCGGCCGTGACGCGATAGGCCAGGAACGGTCCGCCCGATTCGCCGTGTACGACCGGATAAGGCGTCACATTCACCGCACCGAAGCTTTGGCTTTGCCCCGGCGCGAGCTCGACCACGTTCAGCTCGAAGCGCTGCCTGGTGTTCGAGGAATGCTCGAACAGGGCTTCCATCACATCGCGCAGCCGCCTCTCGATGCCTTGCGGGCCCGCGATCGTCAGCGGCCGCGTTCGGCGTGAGAATTGCGCGTCGAGCAGAAAGAACGGCAGGCCGGCAAAATGGTCGCCATGGAAATGCGTGATCAGGATCAGGTCGATGTCGCCCCGGTCGATCTCGAGCCGCTTCAGCGCCGGCAGCGCTGATGCGCCGCAATCCATCAGGAAGTTCGCTTCGCGCCCGGAGACGTGGAAGCAGGTGTTGAGCCTGCCGCCGGAGCCGAAGGCATCACCGCAGCCGACGAACCGCAATTGCATCGGCTGCGCACTCCCTCAATCCGATCCTTACCGGCCGCGCGGCGCGCCGAACACGCGCGACAGCAGCCAGATCGGAATCACGATGACCGCACCGAGCAGGAAGTAGCGCCACAGCCAGTTCACCGCATCGAAGCCGAGATCCCACAGCCGCTGGAACAGCAGCTGGATGCTGTGGATGATGTTCCAGGGGTCGAAGCCGATCGTCGCCAGCACGACGCCGACCAGGATCGAGAGCAGCACCAGGCGGAATGCGACCGCCAGCGGCGAGCCGCCGAGAAAGCGGTGCAGGCCGTCGCTGCGGCCGGCCGGCAAATCTCTGACGTCTTGGACCATCGCAAACTCCTGATGCGGATTCGAGCCCATTATAGGCACGGCGGGGGACATGGGGAACCCGCAAGGGCCCGTCAATCGGGTTACGGGAGTTTAATTCGGGTGAACGTGCCCGGCTTGATTTGGGCAAACTGCCGGCCGCGAGCTCGGGCGCCTCTCCCGCAAGCGGGAGAGGGAGCGCCCCTCTCGCTTTGCGATGATCGAGCCTCGCACTTCACGCCTCCGCCGCCTCTTCCTTCAGCATCTTCTCCAGCGTTTCCAGCCGGTCGGCCTCTCGCGGCGGCTTGTCCCAGCGCAGGCGGCTGATGCGGGGGAAACGCATGGCGACGCCGGATTTGTGCCTGGGCGAGCGCTGCAATCCCTCGAAGGCGACCTCCAGCACCAGACCCTTGTCCGCTTCGTGCACGACGTGGCGGACGGGACCGAACTTTTCCGTGGTGTTGCGGCGGACGAAGCGGTCGATCTGCAGGAGCTCCTCGTCGGTGAAGCCGAAATAGGCCTTTCCGACCGGCACCAGCTCCTCGCCATTCTCGGTCGCGATCCAGACACCGAAGGTGTAGTCGGAATAATAGGACGAACGCTTGCCGTGGCCGCGCTGCGCGTACATCAGCACGGCGTCGATGATGTGCGGATCGCGCTTCCACTTCCACCATTGGCCCTTCGGCCGTCCCGGCAGATAAGGCGCGTCGCGCCGCTTCAGCATGATGCCTTCGACGGCGTCGGCATCCTCGCCGGCGCCGGCGCTGGCGGGATCCGCGCGTGCGGCGGTCAGCGCCTCCCAGCTGTCGAAGGGCACGGTGGGCGAGAGATCGATGCGGGGATCGTCGAGCTTTGCGATGAACCGCTCCAGGTGCTCGCGCCGCTCGGCGAACGGCAGCTCGCGCAGATCGTTCTCGTCGTCGCCGAGCAGATCGTAGGCACGCAGGTGAATCGGAAACTCCTTGATCAGCTTCGGCGACACGACCTTGCGGTTGAGCCGCTGCTGCAACACGTTGAAGCTCTGCACCCGGCCTTCGCGCAGGATCAGGAGCTCGCCGTCGATCGCGCCCGGCAGGCGCAGCGACGGCACGAGATCCGGAAAGCTTCCCGTGATGTCCTCGCCGGTGCGCGAATAGAGCCGCGCGGTGATATAGCCGCGCTCGTCGCGCCCCGCCACCGCCTGCACGCGGATGCCGTCCCATTTCCATTCGGCGATGTAGGCGGCGGGATCGAGCGCGGCGAAATCCGCATCCTCGATCGCATGCGCCAGCATCACCGGGCGGAACGGTGCGGGATCGCGGTTGACGGGCTTGTCGCCGCGGCCTTCCAGCCAGGCGAACAGGTCGAGATAGGGCGGGACAAGCCCCGGCCAGATCAGCTCGATCTCGTGCGGGTCCTTGTCGCCGAGCGCTGCGGCCGCAGTCTTGGCAAGGCGCGCGGAGATGCCGATCCGAAGGGCGCCCGTGACGAGCTTCAGCAGCGCCCAGCGACCGGTCTCATCGAGCTCGTCGAGCCAGCGCTCGAGCTGCCTGGGCAGCTCGGTCTTGCCGAGCGTGCGCAGCGTGCTGACGACTTCGGTGAGGCTCGGTGGCGGCGGGTTGTTGTGACCGGCGAGCGCGGCCTTCGGCCACATCAGCGCCACCGTCTCGGAGAGATCGCCGACATAGTCGTAGCTCAGCCCGAACAGCACCTCGTCCGTGCGCGCGGCAATCAGATCGCGGATCAGCGCCGGCTTGGCGTGCTTGAAGCTGAGCGCGCCGGTCAGCGCAGCCAGCGCATAGCCGCGGTCGGGATCGCCGACCTCGCGAAAATAGCCGGTGATCAGCCGCAGCTTGTTGTTGCGGCCGGGCTCATAGGCGAGGCGGTCGAGCAGCTCGGCGAAGCGGTTCATGCTTCGGCCTCGCCTTGAATCGGCGTTTCGCTCTCCTCCTCGTCGCCATAGCCGACGAGGTCGAGCGGCTGCGCCTTCAGGCCCTTGCTCCGGCACCAATGCACCAGCGCATCTTCCTGGCCGTGGGTGACCCAGATCTCGCCGGCGCCGGTCGCCGCGATGGTCGCGATGAGGCCGTCCCAGTCGGCGTGGTCGGAGATCACCAGCGGCAGCTCGACGCCGCGCTGCCGCGCCCGGGCGCGCACGCGCATCCAGCCCGAGGCGAAGGCGGTGACGGGATCGGGAAAGCGCCGCGTCCAGAGATCGGAGGTGGCCGAGGGCGGCGCCAGCGTGATGGTGCCGGCGAGCGCCGCCTTCTTCATGCCCTTTACCGGCCTGAGCTCGCCGAGGTCGATCCCGCGGCTCTGATAGTAATGCGTGATCGTCTCCATCGCGCCATGCAGGTAGATCGGCGCATCATAGCCGGCCTGTCGCAGCAGCTTGATCACGCGCTGCGCCTTGCCGAGCGAATAGGCGCCGACGAGATGCGCGCGCTCGGGAAACAGCGCGACGGAAGCGAGCAGCTTCTTGACTTCGTCGCTCGCATCGCCATGCCGGAACACCGGCAAGCCGAACGTCGCCTCGGTGATGAAGACGTCGCAGGGCACCAGCTCAAACGGCGTGCAGGTCGGGTCGGGGGCGTCCTTGTAGTCGCCGGAGGCCACGATGCAGGTGTCCTTGCAAGAGACGGCGATCTGCGCCGAACCCAGCACGTGGCCGGCCGGGTGAAACTTGACCTTGACGTCGCCGAGCCGGATCTCCTCGCCATAGCGGATCGCCTGGGTCGAGCCGGCGAAATTCTCGCCGTAACGCAGCCGCATCATGTCCAGCGTTTCCTGCGTCGCCAGCACGGCGCCATGGCCGGCGCGGGCATGGTCGGAATGGCCGTGGGTGATCACGGCCCGCTCCACGGGACGGACGGGGTCGATATGGAAACCGCCGGGCTTACAGCACAGGCCGGCAGCATTTGGCAGCAGGATGTCTTGCGGACGCATGGTGGTGATATAGGAAGTGGGCGTTTCAAATGAAGCTGTCATGCGCGGGCTTGCCGTCTCCGCTAGGCTTCGCCGGCCCGGCGGTGTACAAGCCCGCCGAAACCATTTGGTGGAGGCGGGACCCGCGCATCCATCCTCTTAACAGTTCTGTTTTTGATGGATTGCCGGGCCTACGCCGCGCCGGAGGGGCTTCGGCCCCGCAGGCCGGTCAAGCCCGGCAATGACGAGTAGTTCCATGCCGCTCCGCCTGTTCCTGACCTCCGGCGATCTCATGGCCGACCGCCGTTTCGAGTTCGCACGCGACCTCCAGCTCAAGGGCGACCTGCCCGCCGCCGCCGACCTGCTGGAGCAGGCGATCGAGCTCGCGCCTGATTTCACCTCGGCCTGGTTCACGCTCGGCGAGATCCGTCAGCAGCTCGGCGAGCGCGACAAGGCCATCGCGGCCTTTCGTGAGGCGCGGCGATGCGACCCCGGGGATCAGCACGGCGCCGGCTTGCACCTGATGCGGCTCGGCGATACCGAGATAGCGGAGATGCCCAAGGCCTACGTGCAGGCGCTGTTCGACCAGTACGCCCCGCGCTTCGAGCACACATTGATCAACGATCTCGGCTATCGCGCTCCCACGCTGATCTTCAAGGCGGTGCTGGCCGCGCGCGTCGCCGCCAAGAAGCCCGCCTACTTCAAGCGCACCATCGACCTCGGTTGCGGCACCGGGCTTGCGGCCGCGGCCTTCGCCAAGCAGGTCGATCATTTCATCGGCATCGATCTGTCGCCCGGCATGATCAAGGAGGCGCGGGCGACGAACCTCTATGCCGAGCTCGAAGTTGCCGACATGATCGAGGGCCTGCGCGGCAAGCCAGATGCCAGCGCGAACCTCGTCGTAGCCGCGGATGCGTTCGTCTATCTCTCCGATCTCGCACCGGTGCTGAGCGAAGCAAGGCGCGTGCTCGGATCAGGCGGCGTGCTCGCCTTCACGCTGGAGACGCATGCGGGCGATGGCATCGTGCTCGGCGCCGGCCTGCGCTATGCCCATTCGGCGGAATATGTGCGCGGCGCCATCGCGAAGGCCGGACTCAAACTTCTCACGCTGGAGCCGGCCTCGCCGCGCAACGAGAACAACGAGCCCGTGCGCGGCCTCGTCGTGGTCGCCGAGAAAACTTGAGTCTAGACGCTAACGCCTCATGATTTGAGCGTCATTGCGTCGCAAAGCTGCGACTTCCCACTTGCGAGCCGAGCTGCGATGTCAGCACAATGCGCGCATCAGGGAGAAAACAACAATGACCAGGAATCCATCGCGGCGCGATTTCAGCGCCGGCGCGCTCGCCACCATCGCCGCATCGACATTGCCCGCGCCCTACGTCTGGGCCGCGGAGAAGAAATACGATGCGGGCGCCAGCGACACCGAGATCAAGATCGGTCAGACCGTGCCGCATTCCGGCCCCGGCTCGCTCTACGGCGTGCTCGGCCGCGTCGGCGAAGCCTATTTCCAGATGCTGAACGAGAAGGGCGGCATCAACGGACGCAAGGTCAAGTTCCTCACCATGGACGACGCCTACAGCGCGCCGAAATGCGTCGAGGCGACGCGGCGCCTGGTCGAGCAGGAAGAAGTGCTCGCATTGTACGGCTCGCTCGGCACCGCGCCGCAGACCGCCGTGCACAAATACCTTAACTCCAAGGGCGTGCCGCAGCTCCTGCTCAACACCGGCGCATCGAAGTGGAATAATCCGAAAGAGTTCAAGTGGACGATGGCGGGCCTGCCGCTCTATCCGACCGAGGCGCGCATCCTGGCGCGGCACGTCGTCAGCGTGAAGCCGAACGCCAAGATCGGCATTCTCTACCAGAACGACGATTTCGGCCGCGACTTCCTCGGTCCGTTCAAGAAGGTGCTGGCGGATGCCGGCGGCACCGCGCAAGTGATCATGGAGCAGACCTACGATCTCACCGAGCCGACCGTGGATTCCCAGCTCATCAATCTCTCCAAGTCGGGCGCCGACGTCTTCTACAACATCTCGACCGGCAAGGCGTCGTCGCAGTCGATCCGGAAGGTGGCCGAGCTCGGCTGGAAGCCGCTGCACCTCCTGTCCGCCGGCTCCACCGGCCGCTCGATCCTCAATGCCGCGGGCCTCGAGAACGCCGCCGGCATCGTCGCGATCCGCTACAACAAGGAGGTCGGCCTGCCGAAATGGGAGAAGGATCCGGACGTGATGGCGTTCGAGGAGCTGCGCAAGAAGTACACGCCGGCGATCGATCCCGACAACACCATCGCCTTCGCCGGCTACGGCCAGGCCGCCACCATGGCCGAGATCCTGCGCCGCTGCGGCGACGAGCTCACCCGCGCCAACGTGCTGAAGCAGGCATCGAACCTCCAAGGTTTTCACTCGCCCTACTTCCTCGACGGCGTCACCTACAGCTACACGCCCGAGGACTACACGCCGATGAAGACGCTGTTCATCTCCACCTTCACCGGGAGAGACTGGGACATCTCCGACAAGCCGATGTCGGAGTAGGCGGGCGAGGCGAGCGCCGCCGCCGCTTCCCTTCTCCCCTTGTGCGAGAAGGTGGCGCGAAGCGCCGGATGAGGGGTTGCTTCAGCAAACTCACGTGTGAAAGGTGACTCGCGGAGAGAGACCCTCACCCGTCTCGCCGCTGCGCGGCGAGCCACCCTCTCCCACAAGGGAGAGGGAAGGGTAGGCATCCACTGCAATTAACCTAATCGATACGCAGCTTTGGCATTCACGCCGAAAGCCTTGTCCCGCACACCGGAGCCCAGCTTCGCCAAACACGCTTCGAGCGCGGTCTTGATCTCGCCGTAGCTTCCCGCGAGCAGGCATACGGGCCAGTCCGATCCGAAGATCAGCCGGTCCTCGCCGAAACATTTCGCGGCATGCGCAACGAACGGAAACAGCCGTTCCGCATCCCAGTCGTTCCAGACCGCCTCGGTCGCTAACCCTGAGATCTTGCACCAGACGTTGCCGGAGGCAGCCAGCGCTGCGATGCGCTCGGACCATTCGGCGCTGCCGCCTTCGGCAATCGGCGGCTTGGCGGCGTGATCGAGCACGAAACGCGCGTGCGGAAAGGCCTGCGCGGTTGCGATCGCCGAAGGCAGCTCGCGGCTGCGGACGAGGAGATCGTAGGTGAGATCGTGGTCGAACACCGCCGCAAGTCCGCGCTGGACGTCTTCGTGCAGCAGCCAATCCGCATCGAGCTCGTCGTGGACCTGATGGCGGATGCCGACCAGCTTGTCGCCACCAGGCAGAGCGCGCAGCCGGTCGAGCGTCTCGCTGAGCGCCGCATCGGTCAGATCGGCCCAGCCGACCACGCCGACGACCGAGGGCGTCGCAGCCGCGATACGCAGGAATTCCTCGGTCTCCTCCAGCGCGGAGCGGCATTGCACCAGGATGCTGGCCTCGATGCGGTTCGCCTCTAGCAGCGGCGCGAGATCGGCCGGGCCGAAGGCACGGCGGATCGGCGCCAGCTCGGGCGCTTCCATCCAGGGATAATCGGCGCGGGCCGGATCCCAGAAATGCTGATGGGCATCGACGATCATGTCCTACGCTCCGCCGGGAAGCGGCGCGCGCGCATCGACCAGCTTTCGCGCACGCAACTCCTGCCAGAATGCCGGCGGAACCGTCTTCTCGGACATCGCGATGTTGTCGGCGACCTCGGCGGCATTGCGCGCGCCCATCACCGCGACCGTCACCGCCGGATGGGTCATGCAGAATTGCAGCGCGGCGGCTTTCAGCTCGGTGCCGTGCCTGCGGCAGAGTTCGTCCAGCTCCAGCGCACGTGCCACGAGCGCCGCATCGGCATCCTGATAGTTGAATTTGGCGCCCGCCCGCGGATTGGCCAGGATGCCACTGTTGTAGATACCGCCCAGCAGGATGCCGATAGTCCTGGCCTGGCAGAGCGGAAACAGCGTATCCAGCGCGCCCTGGTCGAGCAGTGTGTAGCGGCCGGCGAGCAGGAAGCAGTCGACCGGCACGGCCTCGGCGAAGCGAACCAGCATCTCGGACTGGTTCATGCCGGCGCCGATCGCCTTCACCGTGCCGTCCTCGCGCAGGCGCTGGAGCGCGCGGAAGGCGCCGATGACGGCATCGTCATAATGATCGTCGGGATCATGCACGAGCAGGACGTCGACGCGATCCAGGCCGAGGCGCTGCAGGCTCTCCTCGACCGACCGCATCACGCCGTCATAGCTGAAATCGAACACCGGCCGCTCGCGCGGCGTGCCCTTGTAGTGCTCGTCCTCCGGGGCAGCACCATCAGGTGCACGCAACAGGCGGCCGACCTTGGTCGAGATGACGTAGGAATCACGCCTCTGTTGCCGCAGGAAGGCGCCTAACCGCCGCTCCGCGAGGCCGAAGCCGTAGAGCGGGGCGGTGTCGAAGAATCGGACGCCGAGCGACCAGGCGCGTTCAATCGTCGCTTGCGCATCGGCATCGCTGACGGGCGAGAACAATCCGCCGAGCGGGGCGGAACCGAGGCCAATCGATGTGACATCGAGAGCGCCGAGCCGCGATCTTTTCATTCCCATGCCTTCCAGCGATCGTCGTCCATTCCAAATCATCTCTCCCGCTTGCGGAAACCGCAAGCGGGAGAGGCATGCAGAAGCGCGGGGCTGGCAGCGCTCCTACTTCAACATCTGCGCGACGTTGTCCTTGGTGACGAGATCGAGGCCGGTGTAGACGATCTCCGGCACCTTCTCGCCCTTCTTGATGGCGAGCAGCGTGTCCATCGCCTTCTCACCCATCTCGAACGGACGCTGGCCGACCAGCGCATTGGCGTAGCCGTCACGCAGCAGCTCGAGCTGCATTTTCAACGTATCGGCGACGACAAGCGTGAATTTGCCGGAATCGATGTCCTTCTTGTTCCTGCTGGCGAAGGCCTTGAAGCCTTCGGGCGCGAACATCGGCCAGCCGCCGATCGGAACGATAGCGGCGAGATCCGGCGTTGCGGTGCGCATGTCGGTCATCTGCTGGACCGCGAGCGCGGGATCGTCGTTGCAGAAGCTCGGCGAGCCCGCGACCTCGGTCCATTTCGAGCCCTTCAGCGCCTCGCGTACGCCGTCGACGCGCTCGGCCAGGTTCTTGGCGCCGGGACCGCCGGAGACCATGGCATACTTGCCGCCGTCAGGCCGCAATTTCAGCAATTCCTTGCCGAGGGCCAGGCCGAACTCCTTGTTGTTGGTGCCGATATAGGCGATGCGCTTGGAGCCCGGCGCGTCGGCATCGAAGGTGATGACGGGAATGCCGGCGGCGGTCGCCGCCTCGATCGACTTGGTCATGGCCGCGACGTCCGCGACCGAGATGGCGAGACCGTCGACCTTCTGCGTGATGAAGTCCTGGATGATCTGGGCCTGGTTCGCCGGTTCATGCTCGACCGGTCCCTTGTAGATGCACTCGATGTTGCCGAGCTCCTTGGCGCGCTTCAGGCAGCCGTCGCGCGAAAAATCGAAGAACGGGTTGTTCATCGCCTTTGGCACGATGACGAAGCGGTAGTTCGCAGCAAATGCGGGCGTCGCCATCATCGCAACCGCGATGCCGGCAAGAAGCAGTTTCCTCATTGTCTCCTCCACTCTTGTTGGTGCCTATCCCCTCGAAAGCCCCGGGAAGCGGATAGGCGGCGTTTTCCTTGCCTTCCCGAGATGTCGTCATGTCAGGTCATCCGCGAGCGGACGCGGTCGACCAGCACAGCCAGAATGATGATCACGCCGACCAACGTCTGCTGCCAGTACGAGGAGACCTGGGCCAGCACGAGGCCGTTGCGGATCACCTCCAGCAGCACGCAGCCGACGATGGCCCCGAGCGGACCGCCGATGCCGCCGGCGAGATTGGCACCGCCGATCACGGCCGCCGCGATCACGTTGAGCTCGTAGGACATCGCCATGTTGGCCGGCGCCGATCCGAGCCAGCCGGAGATGATGATGCCCTGCAGGCCCGCGGCGAGCGCGCAGATCACGTAGACCTCGATCTTGACCCGCACCACCGGAATGCCGGTGAGCTCGGCCGCCTTCTCGTTGCCGCCGAGCGCGAAGACGTGGCGGCCGAACGAGGTGTGGTGCAGCACCACGGCCATGGTCAGCGCCAGGATCACCAGATAGATGAACGGCGCCGGCACGCCGAGCACGTCACCGGACGTGAGCGCATAGAAATAATCGGCGTCCGGCCCGCCCGGGAAGCTGCCGCGTCCGTTGGAGACGACATAGCCGAGCCCGCGCACGATCGAGAGCATGCCGAGCGTGGTGACGAAGGGTGACAGGCCGAGCACGGCGATGCAGAAGCCGTTGACGAGGCCGGCAATCAGCGCGGCGCCGAGGCCGGCGAGGATCGAGATAAGCAGGATCAGCCCCGGAACATTGGCGAGCACGGTCTTGCCGTCCGCCGCCATGTGCACCAGCGGCGAGCCGGGCGCCGACAGCTCGGTCATCACCATCGAGGTGATCATGGCGGAAAAGCACATCATCGATCCCACCGACAGGTCGATGCCGCCGGTGATGATCACGAAGGTGACGCCGAGCGTTGCGATGGCGATGAAGGAAAAGTTCTTCGCCACGTTCTGCATGTTGCCCTGGGTGAAGAAGTACGGGCTGGCGAAATGCATGATCACCAGCAGCACCGCCAGCGCGAGCAGGACGTAGCCGGTCTGCGAGGCGAAGATGCCGCGCTGCCACCATCTGATCTTGCCGACATTGGTGAAGCTGATCGGGGATTCCAAGGGCATGGCCATCACGCCGCCTCCTTCGCGCCGGTAATGAGGGCGGTGACCTCCTCGGGGGAGGTCTGGTGAATCGACTTGTCGGCGCGCTTTTCGCCGCGCCGCATGACGACGACGCGGTCGCATACGGCGAACACGTCGGGCATGCGGTGCGAGATCAGCATCACGGCGACGCCCTGCTCCTTGAGCCGGTGGATCAGGCCGAGCACCTGCTCGACCTGGCGCACCGAGATCGCGGCGGTCGGCTCGTCCATCATCACCAGCCGCGCATTGGAAAGCCGGGTGCGCGCGATCGCGACCGCCTGGCGCTGGCCGCCCGACATCTGCCTGACGAGATCGTCGGGTCGCGTCTCCGAACGCAGCTCGCCGAACAGCTCGAGCGCGCGCGACGCCATCGCCTTGTGGTCGAGCAAGGCGATCGGTCCGAACCTGCGCTTCAACTCGCGGCCGAGAAAAACGTTGGCGGCCGCCGTCAGATTGTCGGCGAGCGCGAGGTCCTGGTAGACGACCTCGATGCCGACGGCACGGGCATCGACCGGCCGGTTGAAATGCACCGCGCTGCCGGCAAAGCGCATCTCGCCATGCGTGGGACGGAAATTTCCGGCGATGATCTTCACCAGCGTCGACTTGCCGGCGCCGTTGTCGCCCATCAGGCCGACCACCTCGCCGGGCCAGACCTGCATGTCGACGTCGTGCAGCGCGCGGATCGCGCCGAACTCCTTGCCGATGCCGGTGAGCTCGAGCACCGGTGTCGCGTCAGCCTTCGTCATCAATGGTGTTTCCTCAGACATAGCGGTTGACCAGGGATTCCAGATATTCCTGCCGGCCCGAACGCGGCTGCGGATCGAAGCCGGGCGACATCGCACGGTCGGCGAGATCGGCGAGCGAGCGCTGGCCGCCGAGAATGGCGCGGCCCTCGGGGCCTGCCCATCCCTCGTAGCGTCTTGCGAGCGGCGCACTCAGCGTGCCGGCGTCGAGCATGTCGGCGGCGGCGAGGAAGGCCCGCGCGCAGGCATCCATCGAGCCGACATGGGCATGGATGAGATCATCGGGATCGATCGACTGGCGGCGGATCTTGGCATCGAAATTGAGCCCGCCCGTGGTGAAGCCGCCGCGGTTCAGGATCTCGTGGAACACCAGCGCCAGCTCCGGCACGTTCATCGCGAACTGGTCGGTGTCCCAGCCGAGCAGATCGTCGCCGCGGTTGATGTCGAGCGAGCCGAACACGCCGAGCGCCTCGGCCAGCGCGACCTCGTGATGGAAGGAATGGCCGGCGAGGATGGCGTGGTTCTGCTCGATGTTGAGCTTGACGTCCTTGAGCAGGTCGTAGCGTTCGAGGAAGCCGTAGCAGGTGGCGACGTCGAAATCATACTGGTGCTTGGTCGGCTCCTTCGGCTTCGGCTCGATCAGCAGCGGGCCCTTGAAGCCTATTTTGTGCTTGTGCTCGACCACGAGCGAGACGAAGCGGCCGAGCTGGTCGAGCTCGCGCTTGAGATCGGTGTTGAGCAGCGTCTCGTAGCCCTCGCGCCCGCCCCACAGCACGTAGTTCTGCCCGCCGAGCCGGTGCGTGACCTCCAGCGCGGCACGGACCTGGCCGGCGGCATAGGTGAAGATCTCAGGGTCCGGATTGGTCGCCGCGCCCGCCATGTAGCGGCGGTGCGTGAACAGGTTCGCAGTGCCCCAGAGCAGGCGAACCTTGCTCGATGCCATCTTCTGCTCGAACAGATCGGCGATGGCATTGAGGTTTGCGACGGACTCGGCGAGGGAAGCGCCCTCCGGCGCCGCATCGACGTCGTGGAAGGTGAAGAAGGGGACGTCCAGCAGGCGGAACAGCTCGAAGGCGGCATCGGCCTTGGCGCGCGCCATCGCCATCGCGTCGGTGCCGTGGTGCCAAGGCCGCAGGAAGGTCTCGCCACCGAAGGGATCGCCGCCCGGCCAGCAGAATGAGTGCCAATAGCAGACCGCAAAGCGCAGATGATCCTCGAGCCGGCGGCCATGCACCAGGCGGTCCTTGTCGTACCAGCGGAAGGCGGGCGCGCCTTCCGCCTCCTTGCCGCCGAAGGCGACGGGCGCACTTGCATCGAAGAATTTGGCTGGCGCGTTCACTTAAGACTCCTTCAATGCGGGATAAAGCGCGCGCCATCGCCGATAGGCCTCGTCATAGGCCGCGGCGACGGACGGGCGGGGTGTGAAGCTTGCGAGCCGCCGCGGGCGCGTGCAGACGTCCGCGGGGTTCTCGCCGGTCGCGGCGAGCCGGCCAAGCCTGGCAGCGCCGAGCGCGGCGCCGACCTCGCCTTCCTCGACACGGTGGACGGGCATGCCGAGCACGTCGGCGCAGATCTGCGCCCATAGCGGCGAGCGCGAGCCGCCGCCGACGAAATCGACCTCGGCGATCGGCCCGCTAGCTGTGCTCAGCGCCGCCAGATTGTCGCGCGCGGCAAAGGCGACGCCTTCGAGCACGGCCTGCACGATCTCCGAGCGCCCGGTCGCGCCGCGCAGGCCGACGAAGGCGCCGCTGGCGGCGGCATCATTGTGCGGCGTCCGCTCGCCGTCGAGATAAGGCAGGAACCGGACCGTGCCAGGTGCATCGACGCGCTCGCCGAGTGGCGCCAGGAGCGCTGCGGCCGGCGTCTCCATCACGCCGGCAAGCCAGGCGAGCGAGGCTGCGGCCGACAGCATCACGCCCATCTGGTGCCAGAGGCCGGGCAGCGCGTGGCAAAAGGCATGCACGGCCGAAGCCGGCGCCGGAGCGAAGCGGTCGGTGACGCGGAACAGGACGCCCGACGTTCCCAGCGACAGGAAGGCATCGCCGGGCGCGATGGCGCCGAGCCCGATCGCGCTGGCCGCATTGTCGCCGGCGCCGCCCGCGACCACGACGTTTTTCGCCATGCCCCAGCGCTGCGCGCAGTCAGGCGCGAGCACCGCGCTCACCGCACTGCCCTCGACCAGACGCGGCATGTGGTGCAGATCGAGCCCGGTGGCATGCAGCAGCAGCGCGGACCAGCGCCGCAGGCCGACATCGAGCCACAGCGTGCCTGACGCGTCCGACATGTCCTCGACCATCTCGCCGGTGAGGCGATAGCGGACATAGGCCTTCGGCAGCAGCACCTTCGCCACGCGGTCGAAGATCTTCGGCTCGTGCCGTGCCACCCAGAGCAGCTTCGGCGCGGTGAAGCCCGGCATCGCGAGATTGCCGGCGATCGCGTGCAGCGAAGGACAGCGCCGCTCCAGCGCGGCGCATTCGGCCTGCGAGCGGCCGTCGTTCCAGAGGATGGCCGGACGCAGCGGGCGGCCGTCCTCGCCAAGCATCGTCGCGCCGTGCATCTGACCCGACAGGCCGATGCCGCGGACCTGCGCGACCTCGCGCGGATGCCGCCTGGCGAGATCGTCGACGGCGCCGACGGCCGCATCGACCCAGGCGTCGGGATCCTGCTCGGACCACAGCGGCGCAGGGTACGACAGCGCAACCTCGCGCGCCGCCGTCGCGACAACCGCGCCAGCTTCGCTCACGAGCACCGCTTTCACACCGGATGTGCCGATGTCGATCCCGAGATACAAATCGTCCTCCCTTTCGCCTGAGGCGGGTGAGCGATCTTGCGTCGCTTGTCCCCGCAGGCCTCCTGTTGCCAAATCGACCTGCCGCTAGGGCAGATTGTCCCGCATCACGATGTCGATCCGGATCTTCTCCTGTTCACTCAAGATCGGCTCGCCGCGGGCGAGCGCGAGCAGCACGCGGACGGCCGCGCGCGCTTCATGTCCGGGGTTCTGCGAGATCGCGGCATCCATCACGCCCTGCAGCAGCAGCCGGCGCGTCAGCGCGGTGACGTCGTGCCCGACGAACACCACCTGCTTGTCGCGCCCGGCCGCACCCGACGCCTTGTCGTTCAGTGCCTTCTCATTCAGCGCCTTGGCGACGCCCTGCGTGCCGGCGCCGACGTTGTAGAGGCCGACGATGTCGCCATGCTTGCCGAGCAGCCGCGCGAGCAGCTGCTCCGAACGATCATCCTCATCGCGCCCTTCCAGCACCGGCAGCACGCTGAGATCGGGAAATTCGGATCCCATCACCTGGTTGAAGCCGAAGATGCGCTCGGCATGGTCGCGCAGGCCCTGCGAGCCCGCGACGATCGCGACCTTGCCGGACCTCTGGCCGACCAGGCGCCCGACCAGCGCGCCGGCGGTGCGGCCCGCGGCGATGTTGTCGATGCCGACATAATGGTGGCGGCGCGAGGACGGCACATCCGAGACCAGCGTCACGACCTTGGTGCCGGCATCGACGAGGTCGTTGATGGCGGCGCGGACGCTCGGATGGTCCAGCGCCACCACGGCAATTCCGTCATAGTCGCCCGACAGCGCCTCGAGCGAGGCCGCGAGCGCGGCAGGCTCGAACACGTCGGTTGCGATCATCTCGACATTGAGGCGGCGGGCCGACAGCCAGGCCGCCATCTCGCCGAGATAGGCCTCGATCTGCTGCATGAATGGGTTCGGCCCCGACGGCATCACGAAGGCGAACCGGCGGGCGCGGCCGCGCGCAAGCTCGGCGGCGGCGACATGCGGCTGGAACGAATGGCGCGCGATGGCGTCCTTGACCCGCCGGACCGTGTCCGGGCGGACCCCCGGCCGGTTGTGCAGCACGCGATCGACGGTGGCGAGGCTGACACCGGCCTCGCGGGCGATGTCCTTCAGCGTCAGCACAGTCGGGCTCAGGGTCTCGGCCATGGCTGAAGGCTAGCAGAGGTGTTTTGAGGTACGCAACTCATTTGATGAGAGGATCGGCCTTTTTGCTCCTTGCCTTCGAGCGCCTGCTCGACAGATCGAGACACTCCTGGGCTATCGGCGCGCCGGCGCCGACAGGTCGAGCGTCAGGAACAGGCTGTTGCGATCCTCGACATAACCCTCGAACGGGCTACAGGCGACGAAACCGTGCGCCAGATAGAGTGCGTGCGCCGGCTTGAAATAGTCCCACGAGCCGGTCTCGAGGCTGAGCCGCCTCAGGCCGCGCGCACGGGCCTCGGCGATGATGTGGCGCAGCATCTGGCCGCCATAGCCGCGCCGGCGCGCGGTCTGCAGCGTGTGCATCGACTTGACCTCGCCGTGTTCAGGCGAAAGCGTCTTCAACGCGCCGGTGGCGACCAGCGTCTCGCCGTCCCAACCGGTCCAGAATGCGACGTCGGGTGCGCGCAGGCCCGCGAGATCGAGCGCATGGGCGCTGCCAGGCGCCGTCTGCGCCCGCGCGGCCGTGACGTGATGATCGAGCAGCGCGACGACGCGGGGGTCATAGGTGTCGCCGGTCCGGATCTGCATCGTGCTCGTCTCCACGCTTTGCCCTCACATCTTGCCGTAGGACGCGCCACGGCGCGTGATGATGACGTAGCGCGCGTCCTGCCTGGTTTCGTTCTCGAAGATCACGGCGCGCATCACGTCGAAATCCAGGCAATCGCCCTCGCGCAGCCGCACCGCCTTGGCATCGATATGCACGGCGATGGCGCCCTCCAGCATCAGCAGCTGCTGGGTGAAGGCGTTGCGGCCCCATGGGCTGTAGGAGACGCGCGCGCCGGCCGGAAGGTCGACGACGATGATCTCGATGCCGCTGGCCGCATCCGGCGGCGAGGCGTGCCGCCGGCGATAGCCGCTGTCGGGATCGCGCCAGAGCGGCTGGTCGGCAAGCCGCACCAGGCGCTCCGGCGGCTTCTCGGCGAGCGCGACGACATCGCTGAGCGTGACGTCGAGCGCCGCGCAAAGCTTGTTGAGCAGCGCCGCCGTCGCACTGCTCTGCGCCCGCTCCACCCGCCCGATCATGGCCCGGCTGACGCCCGAGCGGCCTGCGAGCTCGTTCAACGTCATGCCGGCCTGCGTCCGCAGCGTCTTCAGGCGCCGACCGATGGCGCGATCGAGTTTCTGCTGGTCCATCTCTTTGCAGGTCCTGGCGTTCATCCAAACATTGCCCGGCGCAAGGACGCACCCGCCGGGACATGAAGGAGCTTAAGGCTGGCGAGGCGCGCGTGCCGAAGCGAGCGGCCAATATATTAGAATCTTGGCGAAGCCGCAGGTCACCACGGCCGACAGACGATATATTGCCTAATACGGGGCAGGTGCCGCAGTTGCGCGAGACCATAACGCTGTTCGGCCCGGACGCACGAGCGAGGGAAACGGAAGCTAACGTCCTGAGGTAGCTACGTTGCTTCGACACCCGATAGGGCTGTATTGTACAGAATTAGAGTTATCAACGCGGCGGAGCGCGCATATGGCTCTCTCGTTACCTCAAGCGGGCGACATCATTTTCTTCAGGAAGTCGTCGCAACACAAGCTGAGGCACAGCATTATCATCGGCGGTCAATGGTTGGCCCGCGTGCCATCCTACCAGTTCATCCACGCGGCCATGTTCGTCTCCCCGTTCGAGATCGCCGATGCCACAATGGCGGGCGTGAAGGGGAGCAGCGCACGTGAACAATTGGTCGATCTCGCGCTGGATGACTACGTGGTATTGAGACGTGACCTCAGTCCGGGAACACAGGAGTTGATCCGCGACGCAGCGTTCTACTTCGCAGGGGAAAGCTACGATTTCCGCGGACTCGTTCGCGTACTCAAGCAAAAGCCGGAACTCGGCGCCTCTTTCTGCTCGGTCTTCGTTAAGAAGGTTCTACTGGAGCTTGACGTAGTCCCCGCCGAGTGCTGGGCTACTTACCCGGAGCAAATCTACGTCGGTGAGTTGTACGATTTGCTGAAAGCCAATGGCTTCAGTGAGATTTCGATCGAAGTCCCCCCTCACAACTGGCCGCTCACGCAACTCTCCATTCTCGAGAGAGGGCGCAACAACGCTGCCGCGTTCACTGACTTCTACCTAGTGCTTTCCGATTTCGGCGTTTCCTACACAAAGCTATTCGATGTCGTGGGCGACGACAAGGCGGCCATTCTCGACTTGATTGTGACGACCGATACTCACATCTGTCAATTGCTGGAGCACAGCGCGAACTTGATCTGCGAGCACGCGCATCACGCGATCAAGGCCAGCAAGAAGGAAACCAGCTTTCGCGACCGTGAGCGAAGGAAAAAGGCGCTGGATCGATCGCTCAAAGGCTTCCCTGACGCACTCGGCGATTTTCTTCGATTGCTGGATGCCATCGATAAATCCCTGGCGCCTTGGCCGTTTGAGGAAGTTCAAGCGCTGGCTCAGCGCGTCACCAAGGACGCCTCTCCCACGGACATAGCTCAGTACGTTCAACGCACCTTCGAACTGGGAGGTTTCCAGCTCATGAATCTCGTCCAGCTGACGGGCTGCGATTCGTCCGATGCATGGCGACGCCGGTCAGCAGGATTCTTGCGCATCATGAGCCTGCGACAGCGCAAAATCGATGAATGCAGCAAAGCCTTCGAACTTGAATCCATGAATTGCTACGATCTCGCGCGGGACATGATCCAGACAATCAATTCGAGAATCAAAGCCTCGGTCCAGCTTCTCAAGCCAATGGTTGGCAACGGTCCAATCGACCAGCAATGCAGCTCACTGGCCCAGGGTGCGCGCGCGGCCATAACTGCGGCACGCAGCGCCGCAGCCAAGGATTTTACTCCCAGCGAGACGTTCATGGAGTGGAATGCGACCGCAAGTAAGAAATCGGATGAAAGGCACGAATGGAACGAGCGGCTCGCGCGGAAAAAATCAGAGCCCGGAACGGACGCGCCGCAATAGGACTGCTGGGACCTGCGGCCTCTCTCATTTTTCTCGGGATTTGAGGAGCTTGGAGCGGGCGAAGGGAATCGAACCCTCGTATGCAGCTTGGGAAGCTGCCGTTCTACCATTGAACTACGCCCGCGGATGCGCGGCTTACGCCCCTCCTGATTAGCCGAGACGGCGCCTGCCGCCAAGCGGTTTGGCGCGACCGGCCGGGCGGTTGTTAACGGCCCGATAAGATTCCAGGTGCGCCGGATTGTGGCGGTGTTATGATCGCTGCTCCGGGGAGAAACGTGCACTGAGTGGGGCGTGTGCATGGTGGGGCGGGCTTACGCGATATTCGACACGGCCATCGGCCGTTGCGGCATCATCTGGAGCGGCACCGGTGTGGTCGCCGTGCAATTACCGGAGGCGCGGGAGATCGACACCCGACGCCGGATTTTCCAGGTCCATCCCGAAGCGCGGGAGCAACGCCCGTCCGAGAACGCCGAGCTTGCGATCGAGGGCATCACGGGCCTGCTGCAAGGCCACGATCCCGATTTCTCCGAGGTCAGCCTGGATGCCGGCGGCGTGCCCGGCTTCGACCGGCGCGTCTACGAATACGCCTGCAGCATTCCGCGCGGGGAGACGCGCACCTATCACGAGGTCGCCCGGGCGCTGGGCGCCTCCGGCGCGTCCTATTCCGTGTCGCAGGCGATTGCGAAGAATCCGTTCATGCTGATCGTGCCCTGCCACCGGGTGCTGGAGGCCGGAAATTACACCGACCGCCTCTCTCCTTACGGCGGCGTGATCTCCAAGCGGCGGCTGCTGGCGCTGGAAGGCGCCCATCCCATCGCCAGCAAGACGTTGTTCGAGGTGCTGCTGCCGGTTGCCCCGCCGAGACCCTCCACCTAGATAAGGCGGCATGCACGCCACCACGCTGCTGACGACGCCATCGATCACGGCTTCCGAGTTTCGCTGCGATGCGGGACCGGACGATAGGCCGTTTGCGGAATGCCGCACCGGTCATTCCATCGCCTATGTGCGCTCCGGCAGCTTCGGCTGTCATTGCCGCGCCGGCTTTTTCGATCTGGTGGCGGGCTCGATGCTGATCGGCGCCCCGGGCGAGGAATACACCTGCACGCATGAGCACGTCTCCGGCGACGTCTGCCTCGGCTTCTTTTTCAGCGAGGATCTGGTCGACGCCCTCGGCGGGCGGCGCGAGGTCTGGCAGATCGGCGCGACGCCGCCGCTGCCCGAGCTGATGGTGCTGGGCGAGCTGGCCCAGACGGCAGCAGATGGCAACAGCGATCTCGGCCTCGACGAGATCGGCCAGATCCTGGCCGGCCGTTTTGTCGAGGCCGTCTCGGGCAAAGCGCGCAAGCCGGCCACGCCCACCGCACGCGACCGCCGCCGCGCGGTGGAGGCCGCGCTGTGGATCGACGACAACTCGCATGCCGAGCTCGACCTCGAGCAGGCGGCAAAGCAGGCGGGCCTCAGCCCGTTTCATTTCCTGCGGCTGTTCTCGGCCGTGCTCGGCGTCACCCCGCATCAATATCTCGTGCGCTCGCGGCTGCGCCACGCGGCACGGCTGCTCGCTGACGACGACATCGCCGTCACCGACATCGCCTATGACGTCGGCTTCGGCGATCTCTCCAATTTCGTCCGCACCTTCCATCGCGCCGCCGGCATGTCGCCGACCAAGTTCCGGCAGGCGTCGAAGGGGGAGCGCAAGATTCTCCAAGAGCAGCTTGCCCTCAACTGACTAGGGTCGTCTCCGGCGCGTGCCCTTCGCGGCACGCTTTTCCGCAATGGAGACGAACATGTACGACCACATCGGATTGCGCGTTGCCGACCTCGACGCTGCCACGCGCTTCTACAGCGCGGTGCTGGCGCCACTCGGCTTTGTCCTGTGCTCGAGCGGCGACGGTTATGCCGGTTTCGGGCCGAAGGGCGAGCCGGCGCTGTGGCTGCACCTGAACAAGGGCCGCAAGGCCGACGGCGTCCATATCGCCTTCCGCGCCGGGGATCATGATGCGGTCAAGGCATTTCACAGCGAAGGCCTCAAGTGCGGCGGCCGCGACAATGGCGGCGCGGGCCCGCGCAGGGATTACAGCCCGACCTATTACGCGGCGTTCCTGATCGATCCTGACGGCAACAACGTCGAGGCGGTCTGCGTGTGAAGCGCCGCCGCGCACGAGCACTTGTAGGGTGGGCAAAGCGTAGCGTGCCCACCAACTGCTCGCGACAACGCCGATGAATGGTGGGCACGGCGCGCGAAGAGCGCGCCTTCGCCCACCCTACGGATTCCACCTGATAGGAGAGACCATGGCCTCCATCCACAACGACATCTCCCTCCCCGCCTCCGCGCGCGATGTCTGGGACGCGGTGCATGATTTCGGCGCGCTGCATCGGCGGCTGGTGCCGGGCTTCGTCACGGCGTGCTCGCTCGACGGCGATGCGCGCATCGTCACCTTTGCCAACGGCTCGATGGCGCGGGAAGTGCTGGTCGATTGCGACGATGCGCGGCGGCGCCTGGTCTACGCCATCAGCAACGAGCGGCTGAGGCATTACAGCGCCTCGGTGCAGGTCGTTGCCGAGGGCGAGGCGAGCTGCCGCCTTGTCTGGATCATCGACATGCTGCCGAACGAGCTCGCGCCTTACGTTCAGGGGCAAACCAAGGAGGCGGTCGCCGCCATGCACAAGGCGTTTCCGCCCGCTTCGGCCTGATCATTCACTGTGAGTTTTCTCACAGAAGCGCGTCCTCGCCGGCCGTAACTATGCCCCTCGTGCGTCCGGTCGGCTCCGCTCTCCCGGCGGCGCCACGCACGCGAGGAGCATGCCATGAGAGGTGCGGACAAGGTGATCTGCCAGGCGGCCGCGGTGCTGCTGCTGTTTTCAATCTCGAGCGTGCCGGCAAAAGCGCAATTCCTCGGCGGCGGCGGTGCCGGCGGCGAGGACATGATGACCCAGATGGCGCCGATGCTGGAGATGATGAAGGCGAAGATGGGCAAGCGCCGCTTCGCCATGCTGATGCAGACCATGGGCCCGATGATGAGCCGCATGATGGAGAACGGTGGCGGCGGGCTCGGTGGCATGATGGGCGGCGGCAGTTTCGGCGGCGGATTCGGAGCACCGAGCTATGGCGGCTACACGCCGATGGGCGGCGGCACCATGCCGGTCGGGATCGGCAGCATGGGCGGCGGCGACATCATGGGCATGCTCGGCGGCAGCGGCGGCAGCGACATGATGGCGATGATTCCGCAATTGATGCGGCTCGCCAATACGGGCGGCGGCGGCCACCGCCGCCACAAGCGTCGCTAGTCGGCCGCCGAAAGCGCCGGCCTGATCGCAGGCTTCGTCTCGCGCGGTCCCCAGCGTGTCAGCACGACGCTGGAGCACGACAGCAGGCCAAGCACGACCATCGAGCTCGCGGCGAGCCAGAAGAAGCTCTGCGCGCTGGCGCCGTGCGTCGACAGCCACCAGCCGATTCCGGCGATGTAGATCAGCCGCGCCGTCTGCGCCAGCACCGGGCCGATCACCTTCGCGGCGCCTTGCGAGGAGAAATACATCGTCGTCGCTAGGCCGAAGAAGGCGTAGAACGGCCCAACGGTCGAGAGATATTGATGGCTCGCCGCGCGCACCTCCGCGCTGTCGGTGAACATGTTGACCCAGAGATCGGGGAAGATCGCGACGAGACACGCCGGTGCGCCGACCGCCACGAAAGCGGCCACGCTGGCGGTCCAGGCGATGCGCCGGGCGCGCGCGATGCGGCCGGCGCCGATCGCCATGCCGACCATCGGCACGCAGGCGATGCCGAACGAGAACGCGATCGAGGTCAGCAGGAATTCGAGCCGCGCGCCGACGCCGTAGCCGGCGAGGATCGCGGTGCCGAACTGCGCCAGCATATGCGTGAAGATCGAGATCGTCAGCACCGATTGCAGCGGCGAGAAGCAGGCGATGGCGCCGACCTTCAGAATGTCGAAGAACATCGCCCATTGGATGCGCAGGCCGCGCAGCTTCAATGTGATCCGCGCACGGCCGGAGAACAGGTACCAGGCCATGATGCCGATGTTCATGGTGTAGGCGATCAGCGCGCCGGCGGCGACGCCGCGCATGCCGAGTTGCGGCACCGGCCCGAGCCCGAGGCCGAGCGTGCCGCCGAGCACGATCTGCCAGGCCGCGGAGTTGAGGATCAGGAACGACGGCAGCTTCATGTTGCCGGTGCCGCGCAAGATGCCCGCCATGGTGTTGAGCAGCCAGGGCAGCACGGCGCCGCCGAAGAACACCTGCGTGTAGGCGATCGCATGCATCAGCACGTCGCCGCGGCCGCCGAGCATCTCGAGCAATCTCGGCCCGAAGATCAGCATGCCCAGCGTGAAGACGAGGCCGAAGCTGATGCCGATCAGCATCGCGTGCACGGCCAATGCGCCGGCACGCTCGCGGTTCCCGGCGCCGAGCGCACGCGCGATCGCCGAGGCCACCGCGCCGCCCATGGCGCCGCCGGACATCGTCATGGTCAGAATGATCGTCGGAAACACCAGCGCCATCGCCGCCAGCGCCTCGACGCCGAGCCGGCCGACATAGGAGGTCTCGGCGATGACGACGCAAATGCCGGCCGACAGACCGATCGCGTTCGGCCAGGCGAGCGAGAGCAGCGTGCGCAGGATCGGCCCATCGGTCAGGGCACTTCTGATCGGCGGCGGAGGCGGCGGCAGCGGGCGCTCTTGCTCATCGACCGGGATTTCGGCGATGTCGGACATGTCCTCTCCCGGGCGCAGGCGCCATTTGCGGCGCAGCAATCGCTTGGTGTGCCCAATCTCTTGGTGCGCCAATGGCTTCGTTCGCGCGAATGGCGCGGCTGAGGCGTGTTAGCACGGCGTGCTCCGATTCTGACTGCGCCCGATGCAGGCGTGCCCTGCGGCAACGCATTTCAACAGGTGGAATTACTCGATCGTCCAGACCAGCGGCGGGCGACCGCCTACCGCGGTGCGCATCTGCACGCCGATCTGGCGGCCGCAGCCTGCGGCGAGACCTGCGAACAATCCCTCAAGCAGCCTGGCGCAGGCGCGGTGATAGTCGGCGACGTCGTCCATCAGCTTCCAGCTCCGCTGGCGGATCTCGAAGGTGCTTTCCGATTGCATCGTCTCGGCCGCATCATCCTGCGCGGCGAGCAGCGCGTTCAGGAACGATGCGAATTCTGGCGCGCCGCCGCGGGTCGTCGCCAGCGCCGCGGCGACCTCATCGAAATATTGCATGCCGATCAGCTTGCCGGTGAGGTGCAGCAGATAGCCGGCATCCTCCGGGCCGAACAGCTGCACCATCACGGGCGCAGCGGTGCGGACATATTCCATCGCGTAGTTGCGATAGGCTTTTTCCAGCCGCGGTTTTGGCCAGCTTGCGACCGGCAATGCGGGTGCCGTCTTCGCATCGAACAAAGGTGCTTCGAGGTGGCGCGCGAACACGAGGCGCTGGTCGAGCTCGAGCGGATGGTCGTACAAATGGTAATAGCCTTCGAGCCCGTCCTGGCCGTCGACGCTCTGCTTGGTGCAGACGAAGCCGAGCCTGAGATCGCCGAGCGCAACGCCGTTGTTGGCGTGCCAGCCGCGCAGCATGGCGCGGGAGACTTCGCCCGGCACGCCGCAGATCGCGGTGCCCTTCCAGATCCAGCGCGGCGGCGGATAGCGGATCCAGGCCTTGGTGTCGCTCTCGTACATGTATTCGACATGCACGCCGCCGATCCAGTTGGAGAGATAGTGATATTGCGCGGCCGCGACCGCCGGCGGCAGATGGTCGATCCCGAGCTTTTTGAGCCCCGGCAGGAAGCGCTCCTGCTGCTGGCGACGGAACACGCGGAAGACGAATTCGGCGGCATCCGCCGTGCCGCGGCGCGTGACGACGGTGAGGATCAGCCCGGTGAAACAGGCGTGATAGAGATCGGCGATCGCGCGCCAGCGCTTCCATTGCGCTTCCTGCGCGGCGTCTGATGCGGCGGTCATGTTCGCTCCCGGCTTGTTGTTTTGCGGGAGTGTGTCATCGCGGATCGGAGGACGCAACCGGACGCGATCTCTGTGTCATCGCCCGCCTTGTGCGCCATTGCGCACTGGGGCGGGCGATCCAGTACTCCGAGACGGTCATGCTTGAATCGAGAGGCCGCGGCGTAGCCTGGCTCTACACCCGGAAATGCTTGCTCAGCTTCAGGCCCTGCGCCTGGTAATTCGAACCGATGCGCTGGCCGTACATCGCGTCGGGACGGGCCAGCATCTTCTCGTAGACGAGGCGGCCGACGATCTGGCCGTGTTCGAGGATGAACGGCACTTCGCGCGAGCGCACTTCCAGCACCGCGCGCGAGCCCAACCCGCCGGCGCCGGCATAGCCGAAGCCGGGATCGAAGAATCCGGCATAATGCACACGGAATTCGCCGACCAGCGGATCGAACGGCACCATCTCCGCGGCGTAATCGGGCGGCACTTGCACGGCTTCCTTCGACGCCAGGATGTAGAACTCGCCGGGATCGAGAATCAGGCTGCCGTCGGGACGCGCCGAGATCGGCTCCCAGAAATCCTCCACCGCGTAGCCGGCGCGGCGGTCGACATCGACGACGCCGGTGTGGCGCTTGGCGCGGTAGCCGACGAAGCCGCTCGCCTTCTCGCCCGAGAGATCGACCGAGACGGCAACGCCGCCCGAGAGGTCGGCATCGTCGATGTCGACGAGACGCTCGCTCGCATGCAGCGCATCGAGCTCGTCGGCATTGAGGATGGCATCGCCGGTGCGGAAGCGCATTTGGCTGAGACGCGAGCCCTCGCGCACCAGCACCGGAAACGTCTTCGGGCTGATCTCGGCATAGAGCGGGCCGTGATAGCCGGCGCCGATCATGTCGAAGCGACGGGTGCCGTCGGCGATCACGCGGGTGAAGACGTCGAGCCGGCCGGTCGAGCTCTTCGGATTGGCGGCCGCGACGATCTCCGGCGGCAGCGCCAGGCTCTCCAGCAGCGGCACGATGTAGACGCAATTGGTCTCCAGCACGGCGCCGTCGGCGAGGCTGAACTCGTGCAGCTTCAACTCGTCGATGCGCTCGGCCACGGTAGCGCCGGGCCCGGGGAGGAAGCTGGCGCGGACGCGATAGGCGATGTCGCCAAGGCGCAGATCGAGGCTCGCCGGCTGGATCTGGCTCTCGACGAAGTCGTAGGCGGGCAGGATGAGGCCCGCTTCCGCCATCGCCGCGATTATGCGGTCGGGCAGGATGCCATTGGCGTCGGCGGCGACCGTGAACGTCAACCGGGAGTCCTCATCAAGGGTCAAACGCATCCGGACATGCCGGAAATACAGGTCTTTTACGGCTATCCGATGGACGCCTTGACGGAAAGGGCATTGCGGAATATGAGCATCACTTATCCCGTGGTGATTTGAGCCGGCCGGCTTGCAGCCACGTTAAATAAGTCGCTAAACAGGCCGGGGACCTCTGAGATCCCGGCCCGTGGACATGTCCAGGCCGGTTTTTTTGTGACCGTTTTCGCGTGAAGCGGTCATGTCGGAGGTACCTATGTCGAAGTCGACCGCCAACTACCGCCCCGAAACCCGCTTGGTCCATTCCGGCACCCTGCGCTCGCAATATGGCGAGACCTCGGAGGCGCTGTTCCTGACGCAAGGCTATGTCTACGCCAGCGCGGAGGAGTGCGAGGCACGCTTCAAGGGCGAGGATCCCGGCTTCATCTATTCGCGCTATTCCAACCCGACCATTGCGATGTTCGAGCGCCGCATGATCGAGCTCGAAGGCGCCGAGGCCGCGCGCTCGGCGGCAACCGGCATGGCGGCGGTGACGACCGCGATCCTGGCGCCGCTCAAGGCCGGCGATCACGTGGTCGCCTCCCGCGCGCTGTTCGGCTCGTGCCTCTACGTCATCCAGGACCTGTTGCCGCGCTACGGCATCGAGACCACGCTGGTCGACGGGCTCGATCTCGACCAGTGGCAGCGCGCACTGAGACCCAACACCAAGACGTTCTTCCTGGAGAGCCCGACCAACCCGACGCTGGATGTGCTCGACATCCCCTCGATTGCCGAGATCGCGCACAAGGGCGGCGCGCGGCTCGTCGTCGACAACGTGTTTGCGACGCCGATCTGGCAGAGCCCGCTCGCGCTCGGCGCCGACGTCGTCGTCTATTCCGCGACCAAGCACATCGACGGCCAGGGCCGCTGTCTCGGCGGCATCATCCTGTCCTCGGAAGCCTTCATTGCCGAGCACATCCACAATTTCATGCGCCAGACCGGCCCGTCGATCTCGCCGTTCAATGCCTGGGTCCTGCTCAAGGGCCTGGAGACGCTGGGCGTGCGCGTGCGCGCGCAGACCGAGACGGCCGGACGCATCGCCGAGGTGCTGGCGAGCCATCCCAAGATCTCGCGGCTGGTCTATCCGGGCCGCGCCGATCATCCGCAGGCGTCGCTGGTGAAGAAGCAGATGCGCGGCGGCTCGACGCTGGTCGGCTTCGAGGTGAAGGGCGGCAAGGCGGCGGCGTTCCGCGTGCTCAACGAGTTGAAGCTTGCCAAGATCTCGAACAATCTCGGCGACGCCAAGAGCCTCGTCACGCATCCGGCGACCACGACGCATCAGCGCCTCAAGCCGGAAGACCGCGCCGCGCTCGGCATCAGCGAAGGCTTCATCCGCTTCTCGGCGGGGCTGGAGCACGCGGATGACCTGATCGAGGATCTCACCGCGGCGCTGGAGAAGGCGTGAGGCTCTTACCCTCCCCTGGAGGGGGAGGGTCGGCTCACATTGAGCGTAGCGAAATGTGAGACGGGGTGGGGTGACAGTCTCTCCACATCCAACACTGCCCGAGTGGATAGATCACCCCACCCCGCTCGCGCTGCGCGCGATCGACCACGGGCGAGCTACGCTCGTCCCCTCCCCCTCCAGGGGAGGGTGAAGCAGACCTACATCGGCCGATAGGTTCTCACGTCTGCCGGCACGTTCACGCCGAGCTTGAGCTGGCCGACGGAGCGGATGATGTCGTCGCCGAGCAGCTGGGCGAAGCAGGCATAGCCCCAATCGTTCATGTGCAGGCCGTCGGCGATGACGAAGCTCTCGACCGGGATCGACTGGTTCTCGTGCCAGTCGCGCATCACCTCGAAACGGGGGAAGATGCCGACCTTGCGGAGCTCGGCGACGTTGCCGAGCAGCTTGATCATCTTGCCGGCGCTTTCCTTGCGCTGGTTGACGGCCGGCGAATATTGCGGATCGACCAGCACGATGTCGGTGCCGCCGGCGGCCTGAATGCGGCTGATGCCGTCCTCGACCAGCTTGGCCGTATCGGCAGGATCGAGGTTGCGCAGCACGGCATTGGTGCCGACCTGCCAGATCACGAGATCCGGATGCACGTCGATGACCTGCGTCTGCAGGCGCTTCATCATCTCGGGCGCATCCTCGCCGCCGACGCCGGCATTGACGACGGTGATGTCGGCGGTCGGATAGTGCCGGCGCAGCTGCGCGGCGAGCCGGTTGGGGTAGTTGAACTCCGGCGAGCTCGCGCCGAAGCCCGCAGTCGAGGACGAGCCGAACGCGACGATGACGACGGGCCGGCCGGCGGCAAGCTTGCTTGCGACATGGGGCAGCGAGCCCATCGCCTTGGAGCCGCCCTTGTTCGCGTCCTTGGGCGGCAAGCAGGGCACGCGGCTGAAGATGTCGGCGGCGGACTTGGCGACCTCCTTCACCTTGTCGATGGCGCGCGAGGTGACGCCGCGCTGCTCGGGCGACCTCGCGGCGACGGTGGTCTGGGACGGCGCAGGGGGCGCTGGATCAGGCGACTGGGCGGGTGCGGGGGTCGCCGGCTGTGCGGCCGGCGTCTGCGCATGCGAGGCGGGCGTCAGCAACAACAGCATTGCTGCTGCAGGCGCGGCCAGCCATGACGTCAGGCAAAAAGGGCGGAGAGAACTCATTAACGCTAGACCTCAATTTTGCTGCTGGGCCGGCTCCAGATGAGCAGCACCGATCACGAACTGTGCCAACGCCCGGCCAAGGCAATCATGGACCTGCTTCGCCAGCTCAGGCCCGCGCGACGGGTTGAACAGGTCGAACTGGCCCTGTTCATTCCACTGCCGCATGATCGCGAAACGATCGAACAGCGGGATGTCGTGCTCCTGCGCCACGACGCGCATATTATCGAGAAAGGGCTGCGCCGAGATCATGGTCTCGGTGCGCGGGCTGTACTGCAAATTCATCAAGACGACGTCCGCCCCTGCCTTTTGCAGCGCAACAACCCCATCGGTCACCGCGCCACGAAATTCGTCGGGATCGATGGATCGGATAGCATCCACGGTCCCGGTCTGCCAGATGACCAAAGTAGGCGTTTTTGCTTCCATCAGCTTAACGAAGGTGGACGCGGTCTCCTCTGCCGTTTTCTTGCTCTGTATTTCTACGGAGACGTGCACCGCCTCGGAGGGCGGCAGCCTCTCCTTGAGGATCGCCTCCATGCGCGCCGGATAGGAGCTGCTCTCCGACGACGGAATCGTGGTCGAGCGGCTGCCGATGACGAGGATATCGAGCGGCTTACCGGCCTTGACCGCATCGGCCACCTTGGGCAGCTGGCTTTCGCTGGTCAGCAGATAGGACGGCAATTCGCAGGCCGCGGGCGATGCGGCAGGCGCGGTATCGCCCGCGCGCGCCGTGGGCGCGGCGAGGCTACCGCATAGCAGGACCAGGCTCAGGAGAACCTTCGCCTTCATCAGCCCCCTCCCGCCAGATCGGCGTTGCCGACGGCGTTTTTGGTTTTCGCACCGCTCTTGTCAGCCACACGCTTGTACCACGAAATGACCCAGGCCACCCCCCACATGATCAGGATTCCGGAGAGGCTAATCAACGCATGCATCACCGGCCCGCCGGAGATTTCGGCGAGGACGAAATGGCCGGCAAAGGCCAGGAAGACGCCGAGGCAGAAGATCTCGAGCGAATGCTGACCACATAGAATTAATGGTCGTAGCCAGCGCGATTTCAAGCCCGGCCAATCGCGGGGCAGGAAGCGCACGGTCAGCGCCGCCAGCGCCAGGAAGTGCGCGAAGCGCAGCACGTCGAGGTCGGTCTTGTCGATCGGATACATCCATTGCTCGATCCGCTTCGGCATGAACTGGGAGAGCTGGGGCACGTACCAGGTCAGGGTCACGTAGAACGCCGCGACGAGATAGGCGATCGAGATCCACATCGTCACCGGCGAGGCCAGGACGCCCGACATGCGACGCGCACCTCCGAGCGCGCACCAGGCACCGAACACGAACAGCAATTGCCAGGCAAAAGGATTGAAGGCCCAGAAGCCGTTCGGATAGGCCGAGAGGTAAAGGTCGTACTCCCAGGTCACCGCATAGAGCAGGACCGACAGCCCGAGCGTGACGTCCGGCCGCCATTTCATCGACCACAGGATCAGCGGCAGCGCCAGCATCAGCACGATGTAGAGCGGCAGCACGTCCATGTTGACGGGACGGAAGCGCAGCAGCAGCGCCTGCACGATGGTGACGTCGGGCTGCTTGAGGAAGTCCATGATGCCCATCTCTTCGGTGTAGAGCGGGTTCTCGAACCTGGTCGCGACATAGGAGATCTCGGCGAGGAAGATCGTGAACAGGAAGACGTGGGCGACGTAGATCTGCCAGACCCGGCGCAGGATGCGCGCGGTGGCGATGAGGACGCCGCTCTCCAGCATCGCCCGGCCATAGACGAAGGCCGCGGTGTAGCCGGAGATGAAGATGAAGATCTCGGTGGCGTCGCTGAGGCCGTAATTGCGGATCGTGAACCAGGTCAGCAGGCTGGGCGGCAGATGGTCGATGAAGATCAGCCACAGCGCGAGCCCGCGGAACAGATCGAGCCGGAGCTCGCGCTCGCCGATAGCGGGCAGCGTGATGGCTGGCGCTGCGGCGCGCGCCTTCGCCCCTGCGGGCTTGGCGTCCGCGGTTCCTGCGATGGTCGATCCCGTCACTTGGTCGGCAATGGTCATCGGGCCTGGAAACCCTTCCGCAAATCGCGACGTCGAAGCAGTGTAATGGTCCGGCCGTCGTCTCGCAAAGCGGCCGGATCACATCAGGGTGTCTCCCTCGGCGGTGTGCTTTCCCGCCAATTCTGGCGGGACGATGTCGCCAAGGCGCCCGCGGGGGTTTGGTTCCCGGGGCGGATTCGGTATGATGACAGCCATGTACCGCGCCGTGACCCGCCAGATCGAAGTGACCGTCGAGCCGAACTTTGTTCCGGAGCAATCGTCGGCCGACCGCTCGCGCTTCTTCTGGTCCTACACCATCGTCATCACCAATTCGGGCGAGGAGACCGTGCAGCTCAAGACGCGGCACTGGATCATCACCGATGCCTCCGGCCGCCAGCAGGAGGTGAAGGGCGAAGGCGTGGTCGGCGAGCAGCCGATCCTGGCCCCCGGCGAGCGCTTCGAATACACCTCCGGCGTGCCGCTCGCGACCGCCTCGGGCTTCATGACCGGCCGCTACCAGATGGTCAGCGAAACCGGCGAGCGCTTCGAGATCGACGTGCCGACGTTTTCGCTGGACAGCCCCGACAGCAAGCGGGTGTTGAATTAGCGGAGCCGGGCGCGGGTCGTAGGGTGGGCAAAGGCGCAAAGCGCCGTGCCCACGATCCCTTCCGAATTCGGCGACGAATGGTGGGCACGCTTCGCTTTACCCACCCTACAATGTCGGAGATCTTGGCCCGCTTCCTCCACATCGTCATCGCGAGCGCAGCGAAGCAATCCAGACTGCCACCGCGGAGAGACTCTGGATTGCTTCGCTGCGCTCGCAATGACGAAGGATAGGCTTACGCGTCCTCGGCGCCCGCCTCGTGCGGCGTGAACTGGTACACCGACGAGCAGAACTCGCAGGTGACGACGACCTTGTCGTCCTTGACCATGGCGGCGCGGTCGTCGTGCGAGAAGCTCTTGAGCATGGCGGCCACCGCATCGCGCGAGCAGGAGCACCGCGCCTCGAGCGCCTGCGGATTGAACACGCGCACGCCGCGCTCGTGGAAGAGGCGGTAGAGCAGCCGCTCGCCGGAGAGCTCGGGATCGATCAGCTCGACGTCTTCGACCGTCTCGATCAGCGAGCGTGCCTCGACCCAGGCATCGTCTTCCGTGATGCTGTGCACCTCGGTACCATCAGGCGCATCGCCGGGATGCAAGTCCGCTTGCCGCGCGCGCTCCGGCGCCTTCGGCAGAAATTGCATCAGCATGCCGCCGGCGCGCCAGCGATGCTTGCCGCCGTCGCTCGAGCGCCACTCCTCGCCGACCGCCAGGCGCACGCGCGTCGGGATCTGCTCGGAGCGCAGGAAATATTCGTGGGCGGCGTCTTCCAGGCTGCCGCCGTCGAGCGCAACCAGGCCCTGGTAGCGGCTCATGTCGGGGCCCTGGTCGATGGTCATGGCGAGATGGCCGCGGCCGAGCAGCGTGCCGGAATCCTTCGCCGTGCCCAGGCGCGCGGCGTCGAAGCGCGCATAGGCACGCAGGCGGTCCGGGGCCTTGTAGTCGACCACCAGGAACGACACCGGGCCGTCGGTCTGGGCCTGAAGAATGAAGCGGCCCTCGAATTTCAGGGCCGAGCCGAGCAGCGTCGTCAGCACGATGGCCTCGCCGAGCAGCTTGCCCACGGCTGCGGGATAATCGTGCTTGGTGAGGATGTCGTCGAGCGCAGGACCAAGCCGCACCAGGCGCCCGCGCACGTCGAGCGCGTCAACCTCGTAAGGCAGCACGGCGTCATCGATCGGAACCGATGATGGCGCGCGAACCGGGCCTTCAGGCCCGGTCTTCATGTCAGGAGATTGGGAAACCATGGCGCATTATCTGGGGTCGGTGGACGGAAATGGAAGGGCGCTGGGTGGTGCGTTCCGGATGCAGGTGGGTTCTGAGAAGCCACCTCAAGATCGAGGTCGTCCCGGATCGGCGCGCACTTGTGGCGCGCTTGTCCGGGACGACAGTCGTTTTGACGCGGCAGCCGGGCCGCCAGCGCGGCTACTTCACCGCGTCGAAGCACCAGGCCAAAATGCCCTTCTGCGCGTGCAGGCGGTTTTCGGCCTCGTCGAACACGACGGATTGCGGGCCGTCGATCACCTCATCGGTGACTTCCTCGCCGCGATGGGCCGGCAGGCAATGCATGAACAATGCGTCCGCCTTGGCCAGCGACATCAGCTTGCCGTTGACCTGGTAGGGCTTCAGCACATTGTGGCGGTGCTCGCCCTCCTTGTCGCCCATCGACACCCAGGTGTCGGTGACGACGCAATCGGCGCCGCGCACGGCGGCCTCAGGATCGGTGCCGAGCACGATCGGCGCGCCCGTCGCCTTGATCCAGTCGCGCATGGCCTTTTTCGGTGCGAGCTCCGGCGGCGTTGCGACATTGAGCTGGAATTTGAAGCGCTCGGCGGCATGGGCCCAGGACGCCAGCACGTTGTTGTCGTCGCCGGTCCAGGCCACCGTCTTGCCCTCGATCGGGCCGCGATGCTCCTCATAGGTCATGAGGTCGGCCATCACCTGGCAGGGATGCGAACGCCGCGTCAGGCCGTTGATGACGGGCACGGTGGCGTTGGCCGCGAGCTCCAGCAGCGCATCGTGATTGAGGATGCGGATCATGATGGCATCGACATAGCGCGACAGCACCCGCGCGGTGTCGGCGATGGTCTCGCCGCGGCCGAGCTGCATCTCGGCGCCGGTGAGCATGATCGCCTCGCCGCCGAGCTGGCGCATGCCGACGTCGAACGAGACGCGGGTGCGGGTCGAGGGACGCTCGAAGATCATCGCCAGCGTCTTGCCTTCGAGCGGCCTGACCGGCTGCTGCGCCTTCTGCTTCGCCTTCATGGCGGAAGAGGCGGCGAGCATGCTCTTGAGCTCCGACAGCGGCAGCTCGTTGATGTCCAGGAAATGCTTGGGAGCTTTGTTGGGCGTCGTGCTCATCAGCTTGCCGCCCGCTTGGTCTGGCTGGAGGAGATCGCAGTGCAGGCGCGCTCTAACCGGCCGACGCTGTCCTCGATCTCCGCTTCGGTGACGATCAAAGGCGGCAGGAAGCGCACGACATTGTCGCCGGCCCCGACGGTGAGCAGCTTTTCGGCGCGCAGCGCCGCGACGAGATCGCCCGAGGGCACCACGGCCTTGATGCCGATCAGGAGGCCCTCGCCGCGCACCTCGCTGACGACATCGGGATGACGATCGATTACCGAGGCGAGCTTCTGCTTGAGCAGCAGCGACATCTTCTGCACGTGGTCGAAGAAGCCGGGCTTGAGCATGACGTCGAGCACAGCGTTGGCGGCCGAGATCGCGAGCGGATTGCCGCCGAAGGTCGAGCCGTGCGAGCCAGGGCCCATGCCTTCTGCCGCGTCCGCGGTCGCCAGCACCGCGCCGATCGGGAAGCCGCCGCCGAGCGCCTTGGCGAGCGACATCACGTCCGGTGTGACGCCGGTGCGCTTGTAGGCAAAGAGCTCGCCGGTGCGGCCCATGCCGGTCTGCACCTCGTCGAAGGCGAGCAACAGGCCGCGCTCGTTGCAGAGTTCGCGCAGCGCCCTCAAGAAGGCGTGAGGTGCGGCACGAACGCCACCCTCGCCCTGGATCGGCTCGATGAGAATGCCGGCGGTGTGCGGGCCGATCGCTTTCTTCACGGCATCGAGGTCGCCATGCGGCACCTGATCGAAGCCGTCCATCGGCGGACCGAAGCCCTCGAGATATTTCGCAGACCCGGTGGCGGCGAGCGTCGCCAGCGTGCGGCCATGGAAGGCACCCTCGAAGGTGATCATGCGGTAACGTTCCGGATGCCCCTTCGAGAAATGATGGTGGCGCACCAGCTTGATCACGCCCTCCAGCGCCTCGGCGCCGGAATTGCAGAAGAACACGAAGTCCGCGAAGCTCTCGTTGCAGAGGCGGCTCGCGAGCTTCTCGCCGTCAGGGCTCTGGAACAGGTTCGACATGTGCCAGAGCTTGGTCGCCTGCTCCTGCAACGCCTTGACGAGCGCGGGATGGGCGTGGCCGAGCGCATTCACCGCCACGCCCGAGGTGAAATCGAGATAGCGCTCGCCATTGGTCGCGATCAGCCAGCAGCCTTCGCCGCGCTCGAAACCGAGGTCGGCCCTGGCGAAAACGGGGAGCAAATGCGGCGCTGCGCTGTTAGTCATGACGTCACTTAAATGTTGCGGACCGTGTGAGACATGCATTGGGCAACGCACCATCGACCGGCCCCGGAAAACGAAACGTGCCGCCTTTTAAGGGCGGCACGTGTCACTATCTTATGCCTGGCAAGACGGGTGTCAATGCCGCCCGGAAAGCCTCGCGAAACACTGATTCCGTAGTCTTGCGGTGCCGATTTTGCGGGTTTTTCACCACGGAACATGTGGAAGCGAGTCGGCGGACTCTTGCGCGGGAGTCACGCCATATTGTAGCGTTTGGGCTGTCAGATACGACATCTCGTGCAGCAGTTCTGATCCCAGAAGTCCTCATGTACCGGCGTAAACGTTCGGGCGTCTTGAGCGCGCCCGGCGAGCCTTAAGGGATTCTGACGGCACGGGTTTTTCAAGGCTAAGCATTCGCTGCGAAGCCCCCAGGATGGCTGGCGCGCAGCGAGGGAAAGGGTGCAATGACGGTTTTGACCTGGTCCGATGATCGCGTCGAGCAGCTGAAGAAGCTCTGGGAGGCCGGACTTTCGGCCAGCCAGATCGCAGCGGAGCTCGGCAATGTGACCCGCAATGCCGTGATCGGCAAGGTGCACCGGCTCGGCCTGTCCGGCCGCGCCAAGAGCCCTTCATCGGCAGCGCCGCGGCCGCGCAAGGCACGGCCCGCACAGCACATGATGCGGGTGACCCGCCCCGTCGCGCGCGGCAACACCGCGCTGGCGCAGGCCTTCGAGGTCGAGTTGGAAGCCGAGCCGGTGACCTACGACAACGTGGTGCCGATGAGCCAGCGGCTGTCGCTGCTGGAATTGAACGAGGCGACCTGCCACTGGCCGGTCGGTGATCCCTCGAGCCCGGATTTCTTCTTCTGCGGCGGCAAGGCGCTCTCAGGCCTGCCCTACTGCGCCCAGCATTCGCGCGTGGCCTATCAGCCCGCAGCGGACCGCCGTCGCGCAGCCCCGAAGCCGGGCACGCGGTGAGTTTGTTGATCTAGCTGATCGCAGCCGTCACACGTTGACGGCTCCACCAACTCGGTGTCATCCCCGCGCACGCGGGGATCATTACCACAGGGCGCAATTGTTGCGCGAGATGGTCACTCCGAGTCTTCGCCAAACGAGGTGCTGTGGTCGATCGCGACGAGCGCTCGCGCTGAGATCCCGGGTTTGCGCTCCGCGCGCCACGGGATGACGGCCGGGATCGTAGCGGTAGTCCGCCAAATCCCCCGGCCTCCAAATCTTACGTCTGCTCAGCCTTCGCGAAGCGATCGTCCAGCGCGTAGCCGGCGCCGCGCACGGTGCGGATCGGGTCCTGCTCGCGGCCGAGATTGAGCAGCTTGCGCAAACGGCCGATATGGACGTCGACGGTGCGCTCGTCGATGTAGATGTCGCGGCCCCAGACGCTGTCGAGCAGCTGCTCACGCGAGAATACGCGGCCGGGATGCTCCAGGAAGAACTCCAGCAGACGATATTCCGTCGGGCCGAGATCGATCGGCCGGCCCGAGCGCGCCACGCGGCGCTTGTCGCGGTCGAGCTCGATGTCGCCATAGGCGAGCACGGTGGCGAGGCGCTCGGGGCTCGCGCGCCTGAGCAGGCCCTTCACACGCGCGAGCAGCTCCGGCACCGAGAACGGCTTGACGATGTAATCATCCGCGCCGGTGGCAAGCCCACGTACCCTCTCGCTCTCCTCGCCGCGCGCGGTGAGCATGATGATCGGCAGCTGCTTGGTCTCGGGGCGGGTCCGAAGCCGCCGGCACAGCTCGATGCCCGACAGGCCCGGCAGCATCCAGTCGAGCACGATCAGATCGGGAATGTGCTCCTTGAGGCGGGTGTCGGCGTCATCGCCGCGCATCACCGTCTCGACGTCATAGCCGTCGCCTTCGAGGTTGTAGCGAAGAAGCTCGGTGAGAGCTTCCTCGTCCTCAACCACCATAATGCGTGCGCCCATGTGGTCGTAGCTCCTTAAGTCGTCAGGTATTCGGCACCGTCGTGGCGAAGGTCGTCATGTCGCCCTTCGGCCGCTTGTCGGTGATCGCCTGGCCCTCGATCATGTAGAACACGGTCTCGGCGATGTTGGTGGCGTGGTCGCCGATCCGCTCGATGTTCTTGGCACAGAACATCAGGTGGATGCAGAACGAGATGTTGCGCGGATCCTCCATCATGTAGGTGAGGAGCTCGCGGAACAGCGAGGTGCAGATGGCGTCGACTTCCTCGTCGCCCTTCCACACCGCCATCGCCGCCGGCAGGTCGTGCGCGGCGTAGGCATCCAGCACGCTCTTGACCTGCTGCTGCACGAGGTCGGTCATGTGCTCCAGGCCGCGGAACAGCTTGAGCGGATGGAAATCCGTCTCCAGCGCCGCGACGCGCTTGCCCATGTTCTTGGCGAGATCGCCGATGCGCTCGAGATCGGTCGCAACGCGCATGGCGCCGACGATCTCGCGCAGGTCGACGGCCATCGGCTGGCGGCGGGCGATGGTGAGCACGGCGCGCTCCTCGATGCGCTTCTGCAGCGCGTCGAGCTCGCCGTCGGTGGTGACGACGCGCTGGCCGAGCGCGACGTCGCGACGGATCAGCGCGTCGACGGAATCGACGATCATGCGCTCGGCGATGCCGCCCATCTCGGCGACCAGGCGGGTGAGCTCCTGAAGGTCGCTGTCGAAGGCCTTTACGGTATGTTCAGAACCCATGTTCCGTCTCCTCAGCCGAACCGGCCGGTGATGTAATCCTGCGTGCGCCGATCGCTCGGCGACGTGAAGATCTTGCTGGTGTCGTCGAACTCGATCAACTCGCCGAGATACATGAAGGCGGTCTTGTCGGAGACGCGCGCCGCCTGCTGCATGTTGTGGGTCACGATCGCGATCGTGTAGTTCTCGGACAGTTCCTGGATCAGCTCCTCGACCTTGGCGGTCGAGATCGGGTCGAGCGCCGAGCAAGGCTCGTCGAACAGGATCACCTCGGGCCGCACCGCGACGGTGCGGGCGATGCAGAGGCGCTGCTGCTGGCCGCCGGAGAGCGACAGGCCGGAGGCATTGAGCTTGTCCTTGACCTCGTTCCACAGCGCGCCGCCGCGCAGCGCCTTCTCGACGCGGCCGTCCATCTCGGACTTGGAGATCTTCTCGTAGAGACGAATGCCGAAGGCGATGTTCTCGTAGATCGTCATCGGGAACGGCGTCGGCTTCTGGAACACCATGCCGACCCGGGCGCGGAGCAGGTTGAGATCGAGCTTGGGGTCGAGGATGTTGGTATGGTCGAGCAACAGCTGACCGTCTGCGCGCTGGCCCGGATAGAGGTCGTACATCCGGTTGAAGATGCGCAGCAGGGTGGACTTGCCGCAGCCGGACGGGCCGATGAACGCCGTGACGCGGTTGGTGCCGAGCGTCAGGTTGATGTTCTTCAGCGCGTGGTGGTCACCGTAGTAGAAGTTGAGGTTGCGCGCCGTGACCTTGGCGGGCGCCTCGGGCAGGGGTTGCGAGCCGGGATGAACGGTCGGTGCGCTGACGGAAACAGACATTTCACTCATTTTGCAGTCCTCTCGGCGCCAAGGATGCGCGCGCCAATATTCAGGGCAAGCACGGTCAGGGTGATCAGCAGCGCGCCGCTCCAGGCGAGTTGCTTCCAGTAGGCGTAGGGGCTCTGCACGAAGTTGTTGATGGTGACCGGCAGGTTGGCCATCGTCTTGTCCAGGCCCAGGCTGAAGAACTGGTTCGACAGCGCGGTGAACAGCAGCGGCGCGGTCTCGCCGGCGACCCGGGCGGTGGCGAGCAGCACGCCGGTGATGAGGCCGGCGCGCGCCGCACGGTACGCGATTCGCCTGATCACCAGCGAGCGCGGCAGACCCAGCGCGCTGGCAGCTTCGCGCAGCGGATTCGGCACCAGCAGCAGCATGTCCTCCGTGGTGCGCACGACGACCGGGATCACGATGACGGCAAGCGCCAGCGCGCCTGCAATCGCCGAGAAGCCGCGCATCGGCACCACCACCGCGCCATAGATGAACAGGCCGATGATGATCGAGGGTGCCGACAGGAGAATGTCGTTGATGAAGCGGATCACCGAGGTCAGCTTGTCGTTGCGGCCGTACTCGGCGAGATAGGTGCCGGCGAACAGGCCGAGCGGCGCGCCGATGCCGACACCGATCACGGTCATGATCAGCGAGCCGACGATGGCGTTGCGCAGGCCGCCCTCGGTCGATCCAGGCGGCGGCGTGTCCGCTGTGAAGACCTGGAGGTTGAGCCCGGCCAGGCCGTTGTAGAGTAGCGTGATCAGGATCAGCGCGAGCCAGGTGACGCCGAAGGCGGCGGCGGCGATGCAGAGGCCGCGGATGACGATGTCCCAGCGGCGGCGACGTGCATAGATCGGGTTCATGGCTTCACTTCCCCGCCTTGGTTTCCAGACGCATCAGCATCAGCCGCGCGGCCGCGAGCACGAAGAACGTCAGCACGAACAGCAGGAGGCCGAGCAGGATCAGGCCGGACTGGTGCAGGCCGTCGCTCTCGGCGAACTCGGATGCGATCGCCGCCGAGATGGTCGTGCCCGGCGCGAAGATCGACGAGGAGATCCGGAACGAGTTGCCGATGATGAAGGTCACCGCCATGGTCTCGCCGAGCGCGCGGCCCAGCGCCAGCATGACGCCGCCGATGATGCCGACGCGGGTGTAGGGGATCACGACGCTGCGGACGACTTCCCAGGTGGTGCAGCCGACGCCATAGGCGGCTTCCTTCAGCACCGGCGGCACCGTCTTGAACACATCGACCGAGATCGAGGTGATGAAGGGCAGCACCATGATGGCGAGAATCAGCGCGGCGTTGAACAGGCTGAGATAGGACGGGGGGCCCGCGAAGATCGCGCCGAGCACGGGGACGCCGTCGAACACCCTGATCATGAAGGGCTGGAAGGTGTTGGCCAGGAACGGGCCAAGCACGAAGAAGCCCCACATGCCGTAGATGATCGAGGGAATGCCGGCGAGCAGCTCGATCGCCATGCCGATCGGACGGCGCAGCCATTGCGGGCAGAGCTCGGTGAGGAAGATCGCAATGCCGAGGCCGACGGGAATGGCGATCAGCATCGCGATGAAGGAGGTGACGAGCGTGCCGTACATCGGCCCGAGCGCGCCGAGCACCGGCGGATCGGCCGAGGGCGCCCAGCGCTGCGTCCACAGGAAGGAGATGCCGAACTGCTGGATGGCCGGGAAGGCGCCGACGATCAGCGAGATGATGATGCCGCCGAGGATCAGCAGCACCGAGATCGCGGACAACCGCGTGATCCAGTAGAAGGTGACGTCGCCGAGCTTGAATGCGCTCAAGGCCTTGGCGCGATCATATGGACCGGCAGCATCAATCACATTGCTCTCAACAGCCATCTCAGCCACGCCGATCCCCTATACCCGTTTATTTACGCTTGTTGTTGGTGGCGCGCTCCGGATACGGCAGGAGGCCGATCCGGAGCGGAGATCTTGCAGCATCCCGGAACCGTGTCCGGGACACGTATAGCGCCTTAGCTCTTGATCTCGGCAGCCCAGGTCTTCTCGATCTGCTGGACGACGCTGTCCGGCATCGGGATGTAGTCGAGCTCCTCGGCCATCTTGCCGCCGTTCTTGAAGGCCCAGCGGAAGAACTTGATCGCTTCCTGCGCGGCCGCCTTGTCGGTGGCGGACTTGTGCATCAGGATGAAGGTCGCCGCCGTGATCGGCCAGGACTTCTCGCCGGGCTGCTCGGTCAGGATGACGTAATAGCCGGGAGCCTTGGACCAATCGGCGTTGGAAGCGGCCGCCTGGAAGGCCTCGACGGTCGGCTGCACCGGCTTGCCGGCCTTGTTGACGAGACCCGTGTGGGTGAGCTTGTTCTGCTTGGCATAGGCGTATTCGACATAGCCGATCGAGTTCTTGGTCTGGCTGATGTTGCCCGACACGCCTTCGTTGCCCTTGGCGCCGACGCCGACCGGCCACTCCACCGCGGTGCCCTCGCCGACCTTGCTCTTCCAGTCCGCGCTGGCCTTGGAGAGATAGTTGGTGAAGTTGAAGGTGGTGCCCGAGCCGTCCGAACGACGGACCACGGTGATGGCCTCGGACGGCAGCTTCGCGGTCGGATTGAGCTTCTTGATCGCGGCATCGTCCCACTTGGTGATCTTGCCGAGATAGATGTTGGCGAGGGTCTCGCCGTCGAACACCAGCTCGCCCGGCTTCACGCCCTCGAGGTTGACGACGGGGACGATGGCACCCATCACCATCGGCCACTGGACCAGGCCGTCCTTCTCGAGCTGCTCGGCCTTGAGCGGCGCGTCAGTGGCGCCGAAGGTCACGGTCTTGGCCTGGATCTGCTTGATGCCGCCGCCGGAGCCGATGGACTGATAGTTCAGACCGTTGCCGGTCTCCTTTTTGTAGGCGTCGGCCCACTTCGAATAGATCGGGAACGGGAACGTCGCGCCGGCACCGGTGATGTCGGCCGCAAAGGCTACCGTCGTCGATGCGGCGACCAAGCCGGCAGCGACCATGGTTTTGAGGAAATTCATGCTGGTCTCCATACAGGGGAGCGAAGCGCCATCCGCGCCCGATCGCGCTCCCCGCGCCGCCGCTTTAGGGGCGGTCGGCTGTGCTTTTACGAAGGTTTCGTGACAGTTGGATGACGGCCTCAAGCAATTGAAATTGCTTGAATTATTCGATCAGGCCAGAGTCTTGTTCTGGGGAAAACAGGCGGTGAAGGTGGCACCCTGTTTGGGCACGCTTTCGATCAAAAGGCGGCCGCGATGACGGTTAAGAATATGTTTCACCAGCGATAATCCGAGCCCGGTTCCGCCCTGCGAACGGCTGTCGCCGACGTCCACGCGGTAGAACCGCTCGGTCAGCCGCGGCAGGTGCTCCGGCGCTATGCCGGGGCCGAAATCGCGGACCGTGACCCGGATTTCCTGAGCACCCTCAGCGGCGGCGCTCGAGGTCAGCGACACGATGACGCGCCCGCCGGAGGCGCCGTATTTGAGCGCGTTCTCGATCAGGTTCTCAAACAGGCGGAGCAGCTCCTCGCGGTCCCCCGCGATCATCACCGGCGGCTCCGGCAGGTGGATGTCTACCTCGACCTGACGCTCACGCGCCAGCGGCTCGAGCCCGTCGGCGACCTGGCGGATGATCGGGACGAGATCGACCAGGGTGTCGGGCCGGACATGGGCCGACAGCTCGACGCGCGACAGCGACAGGAGATCGTCGATCAGGCGCGCCATGCGCGTGGCCTGGTTGTGCATGATGCCGAGGAAGCGCTCGCGCGCCTTGGGATCGTCCTTGGCCTGGCCCTGGAGCGTATCGATGAAGCCCGACAGCGCCGCCAGCGGCGTGCGCAGCTCGTGGCTGGCATTGGCGACGAAGTCGGCGCGCATCTCCTCGACCCGGCGCAGCGGCGTCTGGTCGTGGAAGGTCATCAGCATGCATTTGTCGGCGCCGCCGAAGCTGGTCGGCACCGGCACCGGCGTGATGATCAGCTCCATCCAGCGATCGACCGGAACGTGATCGAGATAGGTCGCGCGCCGCGGCTCGGTGGTCGCGATGGCCTCGCGCAGCGCGGTGATGATCTCCGGCGAGCGCAGCGCGAACTGGGCGAGCTCGTTCTTGCGCAGCGCCGGCGCGAGCTGGGCGGCGGCGGCGTTGAGATGGATGACGCGGCCGGCCCGGTCGAGCAGCACCGCCGGGTCCGGCATGCCGGCGACCACCGCGGCCACCGCCGCGCTCTCGACCGGGTTGATGCGTCTGACGTCGTCGCGGGAGGTGGCGGGATCGTGCAGCCGCCACGGGATCAAGGCAGCCGCCGCGATGCAGAGAAACACGATTGCAGCGTGCAGCGCCGACAATTCGCCGAGCGAGACCACGACGGACAGCGCCAGCGCCGCGGCGATCAGGATGATGGTCGAATGCCGCAACCGGTCGGACCACGGCTGGGCGGAGGGAGAAGAGGGGGCGTCGATCGCCATCGGGCGGCTTCTCCTGGAGGAACTGTCCTTAAGGACCTGACATCGGTCAGGCGCCGCCGTCGCTGCGCTCTCTCACATAAGCGGCTTCAGGCGCCGGGCCGGGGTCCAGCTTGAGCGCCGCCTGTTGCAAGCGCTTCGATCGGGCGCCGATGATAACCTCTCGAAACGTCAGCAAGATTACAGACAAGACGAAGGGAGACAGATAATAGAGGACGCGGAACAGGAGCATGCCGCCCAGCAGCTCCTCGCGGTCCATCTGCCAGAGGCCGACCAGCATGGCGGCATCGAACACCCCAAGACCTCCGGGCGAATGGCTGGCGAAGCCGAGCAGGGTCGCCGAGACGAAGATCACCGCGACCATCACGAAGCCGAGATTGGGCTCGTCGGGGACCAGCACATACATCGCCAGCGCGCAGAAACCGAGATCGACGATGCCAATCGCGATCTGGAGCAGCGTCAGCGGGCCGCCCGGCAGCACCACGGTCCAGGGGCCGCGGCCGACCACCCGCGGCTGGCTCCAGACCCAGATCACGTAGCCGATCAGCGCCACGATGATCATTAGCGCCAACGTCCGGTTCAGCCAGACCGGCAGCTGGTCGATAGAGGCTGCCGCCTCCGGATGGTAGGCGATGCCGAGTCCGAGCACGGCGGCATTGCCCAACCAGAAGGTCAGGCCGGCGAGAAAGCAGATTTTTGCGACGTCGATCGCGTTCAGCCCATAGGCCGAATAGATGCGGTAGCGCACCGCGCCGCCGGTGAAGACGGAGGCCCCGACATTGTGGCCGATCGAATAGCTGGTGAAGGCCGCGAGCGCGTTGATGCGATAGGGCACATGGGCATGGCCGATCGCGCGCGTGGCGAAGAGGTCGTAGAAGGTCAGCGTGAAATAGCCTGCAGTGACGAACAGCGCCGCCATCGCAATCTGGCTCGGCTCGGTGCTCTTGATCGCTTCGAGGACCTCGTTGAAATCGATGCCGCGCAGCATGTGGTAGAGCACGTAGCAAGCGATGCCGATGACCGCGATGCTGATCACGACTCCAAGCTTATGCAGGACTTGCTTCTGGCGCAGAAACGTCATGGCCCTGCGTATGGCTTCCAGCATCTAGACCTCGAACAGCGCTTCAGCGGCCAGGGTGGCCGGCGGACAGGCGGACGCACAGGCATTCAACGAACCCTCGCCGCCGGCGCCGGAATCGCGCATGCCCCCTGCCCCTCCACTAGCGCGTTTTCGGCCGAAGTGGAATTCGCCAGTTCGAACAAAAACACGTGCCTTCAATATTTTAGGCAGGGTTACGGCTCCCAGTGCAGGGTTTGGCGCTTTCGTCGGCAAGGCTTGGCGCGAATCTCCATGGCGATCCTGCGCAGGGGCCATGAAGTTTTGATGATTTCGGCCGCACAATGTTCCGTCACGCCTTAAGCCGACATCAATCTATGGAGCCGGCCTGCCTGTTGAAAGAGGGGGGCAATCCCGGCATCGTTCCCGGGTTTTTCCGATGCGCCGGGAGGGTCGCCGGCTCCAGACCGCACTCAAGGCGCGGTCAAATAGCCGCGGCCATAGGCGCCGGCCTGATCCTCGAAGATCGCCATGGCCGTGGTCATACGCCTGAAGCCCAGGCGCTCGTAAAAGCCTTCCTTGCCCGGCACGGCGTAGAGGATGATCTTGCGATGGCCGCGGCAACGCGCAAGCAGACGCTCGATCATGCCGCGGCCGAGACCCCGCCCCTGATGGTCCGGGTGCACTGCGACATCACAGAGATAGGCGCAGTCCCGGCCGTCGGCCAGCACGCGTCCTGCACCCACCATGCGACCATTCTCCCTGGCGAAGGCAGCAAACATGCTGTTGCCGAACACCAACGCAAGATCGGTCGGTGTCTTGGTGGCGAGCGGGGCGATGCGATAGAGCTCAGACAGTTCGTCCCAGTCGACACCGGCGAGATCGTCGGACCAGACAATCGACATCTCGCTCTCCTTCAGGCGGCAAGCTGTGGACGCATCGCTTCGATGCCGGCGATCCAGCCGGCCACGGAACGGCCGATCGCATCGGGATGATCCTCCTGGAGGTAGTGCCGACCGGGCCCAAGGCGGACGAGCGCGCAGTGCTGCAGCGAAGCCGTAAACGTCTCCGCAACTGCGGGAGCGACGACGGCTCCCGGCTCGCCCGCGAACAACAGCTTCGGATAGCCTGACGTCTTGAGCGACGCATGGGCCGATTGCAGCGCTTGATAGACATCGGCGGGCTCGCCCGCGATCGGCAATTCACGCGGGAATGCAAGAATAGGACGGCGGCTGTCCGGCGTCGGAAAAGGCTCGCGATAAGGCGCCATCTCGTCTTCGCTCAAAGTGCGCATGATGCCGCCGGGCAGCACGCGTTCGACGAAGGCGTTCCCCTCCAGGATCATGGCCTCGCCCTCGCCGGGTATCCTGAACTTACGGAACGTCTCGCGCGCTGCTTCGACCTGATGAAAGTCCTGCCAGGTCGGCATCGGCCGGATGAACTCCATGAAGGCGAGGCCGCGCACGAAGGCCGGCCGGCGCGCCGCGAGATGAAAGGCGAGCGCCGTGCCCCAATCCTGCGCAACGAGATAGGCCGAATCGATGCCGAGCTCTTCGATCAAGGCGTCGAGATAGCGGACGTGGTCGAAGAAGCGATAGGCGATATCGGGCTTGCCGGACCGGCCGAAGCCAATGAGATCGGGCGCGATGCAATGCGCCACCGGCGCCACCAACGGCAGGATGTTTCGCCAGATATGGGACGACGTCGGATTGCCGTGAAGAAAGAGCGCGACCGGCGCATCCTTCGCGCCCGTCTCGCGATAAGCCATCGTGCTTCCCAGCACGGCGGCGCTGCGGATCTGGATCTCGGCTTGCTGGCTCATGTCGGCTCCTTGAATACAGTCTTGAATGCGATGGTCTTGAATCGCTCGAGCGCCTTGGGCGTGCGGTCGACCTTCATGCGCAGGATCGCGCCTTGCCAGGACGCGAGCAGGAAGTCGGCCAGTTCCTCGGGCTCGAATTCGGAATCCATCTCGCCGCTTTCCTGCGCCTCGCGGATGCAGGCGGCAAAAGGCATGCGCCACTCGGCAAAAATCGCGGCGAGGCGGGTGCGCAGCAGCTCGCTGCTGCCGGCCGCTTCCAGGCTGAGATCGCCGATGAGGCAGCCGCGTCCGTAGCCGTCGGCTTCGAGCCGGCCGGTGATGATGTCGAGATAGCGTTTGAGTCGCGCCCGCGGCGTCAGCGAGGCGTCTTCAAGGGCCTCCGCCACCAATCCCTTCGTGATCTCGAAATAGCGATCGAGCACCTCCGAGGCGAACGCTTCCTTGGAGCGAAAATGATTGGTGAAGGAGCCCTGCGGTGCGCCCGACGCGGCGGTGACATCGCGCACGCTGGTGCCGTGATAGCCGGTCCGGAACATGACCTTCAGGCCGGCGTCGAGGATGGCGTCTTTGACTGAGGGCTTAGGCATGACCAAATAATACGTACGTACGTATTATTGTCAAGCGCAGCTTTTCGTCGACGCTTTCATGACCTGTCGGGAAGAAGAAAGGGACCTCGGCGCCGGCGCCTCAGCCCGCCCGCATGCTGCGCGCGACCACGCGGTCGCGCAGCCATGCTCCGATGGTGCAGCCGACGAGGTAGCAGGCGAACATAATCAGGCCGAGGTCGAGCCAGTAGCCGAAACGACCGGGGACCACATGGGCGAGAGAGACTGCGACCAGGGCGGCGGCAAGCACTGCGAGCCACCGCGCGGTGACCTTCGAAGTGCCGTTGCCGCGCTGGACCACCGAGATCCAGCCCATGCAGAAGCCCAGCAGCAGCGAGCCGATCAGCCAGCCCAGATGGAACGAGACGAGATAGGGCATCGTCACCTCACCAGAAATTCGATGCGGCGGTTCTGCGCCTTGCCTTCATTGGTGTCGTTGCCGGCGACCGGCTGCGTGCTGCCATGGCCGACCGCGGTGAAGCGGCTGGCGGGCAGGCCCGCCTTGACCAGATAGTCGATCACCGACTGCGCGCGCTTTTCCGAGAGGGCCTGGTTGAAGGAATCGTCGCCATCGGCGTCGGTATGTCCGGCGACCTCGATATTGGTGGTGGGGCAGCGCAGTGCCGTCTCGATCAGACGATCGAGGATGCCGGCCGAGTCGGGATCGATGTCCGCGCGCTTGTTCGCGAAGCGGATCTTGCCCTTGGTCAGGAGCTCCGTGAACAATTGCTGGCACACGGTGCCGTCGACCGGGCCTGCGGCGGGCTTCACCGTGATCTCCGGCTTGTACTGCCAGTTCTTCGGGAAGTCCTTGCCGAGGCCCGCGCGGATCTCGTTGGCGGCGCCCTCGTAGAGCGCATCGCCCGAGAGCTTCACCTCGCGGTCGGAGACGACGAGCGTGCCGGTCGACAGCCGCGACAGCGCGCCGAGCGCGGCGACGACGGCGGTGCTGAAGGAGCCGGGTGCGCCGACGCTGGCCTTGAGATTGTCGACGACCTTTTCGGTGAAGAACTTTCGCGAGGCGCTGGTGGCGATCGCGGCGTGGACGTTGTTGTCGGGAACGTAGCCGGTCAGCGTCACCGTCGCGGCCACCGGATCCTTGTAGGCCTGGAAGATGTAGGGCGGCGCCTTGATCTCGTTGGCCGCAATCGAAAAACCCTCGGGCAGGTTCTTCAGCGCGGCCGCGATCGCCTCACGGCCGCCGAGCTCGCGCGCCATGCCCGACAGATTGACCTTGGTGTCGGTGATCGTGATCTTGCCGTCCTTCAGCTTGCCGATCTGATCCAGCAGCAGCGTCGCGGCGGCCTCGAACCGGGGCGGCGCCCCGCGCGCCAGCCCCATCTGGTCGGCGACCTCGACCCCGCCGACTTCCTTGCGGGCCGCCTCGGTCAGCCGGGCCTTCATCGAGGGCAGCGGCGCGGAGCCCGACAGCGTCACCCGCACCACGTCCCGCTCCGCGTTCCAGACGAAGGGCTTGGCCTCGGGAACGAGGCGGGTCCGGTCGTCGACCAGCCGCACGCCGGGCACGGTTTCGACTGCCATCACGGCGTCACGGCGGCCCTCCTCGGAGAAGGCGTCCGCGGCCAGGCTGACGTCGCGGCCGTCGACCGCGATCCGGGTCTTGTCCAGAACGGTGTCCTTCAGCGCAGCCGAGCTGCGGGCCGACAGATCGGCTTCGACCGGTAAGGTATTATTCCAGGCCGCAAATCCCCACATGACGGCAAGGGGGATCAGCCCCGGCCACCATTTGCTGGCCCACGAGAAAAGCTTCTGCATTCGACGACCCGAACTCTGGAAACGGAGACAAAACAAACCCTTGGCAGGCTGTCAAACCGGAAATGGCGCCCTTCCCAAGACCGGGGTGGGACAATTGGAATAACTTTTTCTTCAAGGGTTCTTCCGTAAGTTGAGGCCGGAATGCCAAAGTCCCCCACCCGGTCATGAAACAACTGCGTAACAACGTCATCCGCGCCGGGCTGGGAGCACTCTATTTCAGCGGGGCGCACCACCTGTTGCGCCCGCTCTTGTCGGGCGTCGGCGCCATTTTCATGCTGCATCATGTGCGGCCGGCGCGCGAGGCCGCGTTCCAGCCGAACCGGCATCTCGAGGTCACCCCCGAATTCCTGCGCGCCACGCTGTGCCATTTGCGCTCGCGCGACATCGACATCGTCAGCATGGACGAGTTGCATGAGCGGCTGGTGCAGGGCCGGTTCGACCGCCGCTTCGCCGCCTTCACCCTCGACGACGGCTACCGCGATAATCTGGACTATGCGCTGCCGGTGCTGCGCGAATTTGACGCGCCGCTGGCAGTCTATGTCGCGAGCGATTTCGCCGACGGCACCGGGCGATTGTGGTGGACGGCGCTGGAGGCCGTGATCGCCAAGACCGAGCAGATCGACATTCAGATCGGCAATTCCGCCCTGCGGCTCGATGCCACCAGTGTCGCGGCGAAGCAGGCGGCATTCGACCGCCTGCACGACTGGCTGCGTGCGCTGCCGGGCGAGCACGATCTTGCGCGCGAGATCGGGGCGCTGTGCAGGACTTACGGCGTCGACATGGAAGCGCTGTGCCGCAGCCTCTGCCTGTCCTGGGCCGAGCTCAAGTCCTTTGCCGCCGATCCGCTGGTCACGATCGGCGCGCACAGCGTCAGCCATTGCAACCTCGCCAAGCAGACGGAAGACATCGCCGCGCAGGAGATGGCCGCGAGCCGCGCGCGGATCGAGCAGGCGCTGGAGCGCCCCGTGCTGCACCTCGCCTATCCCTATGGCGATCGCGACGCCGCGGGCGCGCGCGAATTCGCCCTTGCCGCATCCGCCGGCTTCAAGACCGCGGTGACGACGCGGCCCGGCATGCTGTTCGCGGAGAACGCCGGCCACATGACCGCGCTGCCCCGCGTCTCGCTCAACGGCAATTACCAGGACGCGCGGATCCTGCCGGTGCTGACCTCGGGCGCCGCGACCGCGATGTGGAACGGCTTCCGCCGCATCGCGGCGGCGTAGCTGCTGCATTCTCCGCAGTTGTCGAGGCCAAGCGCGCCTTCCTTGACTCCCCTTCCCGCTCCGCCCACAACCGGCGGCAACCAAGGAGGAACGCATGTTCAAGGATCTGTTCTCGCTCAACGGCCGCGTGGCGCTGGTGACCGGCGGCTCGCGCGGCATCGGCAAGATGATCGCGGCGGGGTTTCTCAGCGCCGGCGCGGCGAAGGTCTACATCACCGCGCGCAAGGCCGGACCGTGCGAGGAGACCGCCAAGGAGCTCACCGCGCAATATGGCGGCGAATGCATCGCGCTGCCGATCGACATCTCGACAATTGCCGGCGCCGAGCTGTTGGCCAGCGAGTTCGGGAAGCGCGAATCCCGGCTCGACATCCTCGTCAACAATGCCGGCGCGGCCTGGGGCGCGGAGTTCGACGAATTCCCGGAGAGCGGCTGGGACAAGGTGATGAACCTGAACGTGAAGGCGCCGTTCTTCCTGACCAAGGCGCTGGCGCCGACGCTGCGCGCCTCCGCAAGCGCGGAGCGGCCGGCGAAGGTGATCAACATCGCCTCGATCGACGGCATCTTCGTCAATCTCGGCGAGACCTATTCCTATGCCGCCAGCAAGGCCGGGCTGATCCATCTGACGCGGCGCATGGCGGTGAAGCTCGTCCCCGACCACGTTGTCGTCACGGCGATCGCGCCGGGCCCGTTCAAATCCGACATGAACCGCGCCGCGCGCGACCACGCTGATGAGGTCGCAACGCGCGTCCCCGTGGGCCGCATCGGCACCGACGAGGACATGGCGGGCGCCGCCATCTACCTCGCCTCGCGCGCGGGCGATTACGTGGTGGGCGCGACCATCGCGGTGGATGGCGGCATCGTCTATGCGAACCCGGGAATCAAGGGCAGCGGCTGGGACAGCGATTGATCCGGCGGTCTCCCGTCACCCGAAGTGGGGCTCGAAAACCAAAACGTCGAAAACAACCCCATGCACAGTAGAAGGCCCCTTGATCGACAAGGGGTTTTTCGGATGGCGCGGAAACGGCCGTTGCAGGCGCGATGATGTTGACACGTCGGGCAAGACACCGCCGAGCTCGAGCCGGATTGCCGCGATCTCCCGGCTCTATCACGACCGTCGCCGGAATACTGGATCGCCCGGTCAAAGCCGGGCGATGACACTGAGTGCGTAGCTAGCAGCCCTTACGACTCGATCTTCACGTACTCGAAATCGCCGGGCTTGTTGTCGATGCCGACCTTGGGCGGCGAGATCCAGGAGGCGAACTTGCCGGTCTCGGTGACGGGCTGCATCAGCGAGGTGATGAAGTCGCCATCGCTGGCCGACGGCAGCCATTCATCCTTGCGCTTGGCCCAGGTGGCATCGTCGATCAGGATGCCGTCGGGGGTCGCGTGCACGTCCTTGAACTCGCCGATGTGGCGGTGGAAGGCGACGTTGGGCAGCGTCAGCTTGAAGTCGTAGCCCGCGGTCGAGATCACCTTGTTCCAGCGCAGCATGCCCTTGACGCAGTCCTGGCTGTAATCGTCGCGCAGGCGCATGTTGAGCGCGGTCAGCGCCGGCTCGTCGACCAGCTTGACCTCGCCGTTGATCAGCTTGAGCACCGGATAGGTGGAGTTCTTGAGCTGGTGATCGTCCTCGATCTGGGTCTCGTGATAGCGGCCCTTGATGCCGGCATTGAAGGCGTTCGCCGCGTTGGTCGAGACTTCCGAGCCGAACAGGTCGAGCGACAGCGTGTAGTGCAGATTCAGCTTCTTCTGGATGGTTGGGAGATCGATGACGCCGAGCGCTCGGACCTTCGCGATGTCGGTGGGATCGGTGATGCCGGCTGCGCGCATCGCATCGCAGGTGCGCTGCACGACGCGGGTGATGCCGGTCTCGCCGACGAACATGTGGTGCGCTTCCTCCGTCAGCATGAACCGGCAGGTGCGCGACAAGGGATCGAAGCCGGACTGCGCGAGCGAGTGCAGCTGCATCTTGCCGTCGCGGTCGGTGAAATAGGTGAACATGAAGAAGGACAGCCAGTCCGGCGTCGCCTCGTTGAACGCGCCCAGCATGCGCGGCGCGTCGGCATCGCCGGAGCGGCGGCGCAGCAGATCATCCGCTTCTTCACGGCCGTCGCGGCCGAAATACTTTTGCAGCAGATAGACCATCGCCCAGAGGTGACGGCCTTCCTCGACGTTGACCTGGAACAGGTTGCGCATGTCGTAGAGCGAGGGCGCGGTCTTGCCGAGATGGCGCTGCTGCTCGACCGAAGCCGGCTCGGTGTCGCCCTGGATCACGATCAGGCGGCGCAGCATGGCGCGATGCTCGCCCGGGACTTCCTGCCAGGCCGGCTCGCCATAATGCTCGCCGAACGGCACGACGCGATTTTCTTCCTGCGGCGCAAGCAGGATGCCCCAGCGGTATTCGGGCATGCGCACATAGTCGAACTTGGCCCAGCCGCGCGGATCGACGGAGTAGGCGGTGCGCAAATAGACCAGCGATTCCTGGAAGCCCTCCGGGCCCATGTCGCTCCACCAGTCCATGTAGCCGGGATGCCAGCCCTCCAGGGCCTTGAGCACCTGGCGGTCTTCGGCGAGGTTCACGTTGTTGGGAATCTTGGTCGAGTAGTCGACGTTCATGATGTTCATGTTCATGGCCGTGCTCCTTGTTTCTTGTCCTGGACGCTGCGCAGCGCGAAGCGGTGCGCTGCTGAGCCGGGACCCACCGTCTCGTCTTGCTGGGTCCCGGCTCTGCGCAGCGTCACTTCGTGCCGCAGCGCGCCCGGGACACGAAAATCATCACACTCGCGTCATATCGAATTTCGGTTTCTGGCCGCTGCCGTAGCGGCGCAGCGCGCCTTCCTCGCCGACGGCGTTCGGGCGCTGGAAGATCCAGTTCTGCCACGCCGTCAGGCGCGCGAAGATCTTCGATTCCATCGTCTCGGGGCCGACGAAGCGCAGGCTCGCTTCCATGCCGGTGAGGCTGTCGGGCGAGAAGCTGGCGCGCTCTTCGAGGAACACGCGGACCTCGTCGTCCCAGTCGATGTCGTCGAGCGCGAAGGTGACGAGGCCGAGCTCCTCGGCCTGCTCGGCGTCGAGGCTGGTGCCGAGCGTTGCTTCGGCGCGCTCCAGGTCGGAGGGATCGGCCTGGAAGCGCGATTGCAGCCGCGTCAGGCCGTGGCTCATCGGATAGGGGCCGAAATTCATGGCGGACAGTTCGATCGAGGGCGGCGGACGATTGTCGCCCTGGCGCGTGCCGATCAGCATGTAGGAACGGTCGGCGGCAAAGACGAGCTCGGCGAGCGTGCCGGCAAAGCAGGAGCCGGGCTCGACCAGCGTCACCAGCGTGCGCGAGGTGACGTCGACGCGCTTGAGCACGCGCTTCCAGTAATGCCTGATCTCGTTGACCAGCCAGTGCGCCTTGTTGGCTTCGAGGAACGCATCGCTGGCGAGCACATGGGCGCGGTCGCCATGGCTCTTGAACACCAGCATCGCAATCTCGAGCTCGTTGATGCGTAAGTGCAGGATGGCGTCGTCGAGCTCGCGCGCCACCTGCAGCGGCCAGAACGATGCGCCTTGCGCCATCATGCCGTCGATGTCGGTGGGCGGCGCGGCCTCGGGCGCCTTGATCGAGATGGTGGCGATGCGGGCGGTGCGATCGATGTCGACGGTGACGAAGCCATAGCGGATGCTGTTCTGGTCGATCACGCGCTTGAGCGGCGTCAGCGCGATGCCCTTGCCGCTGCCCTTGCGCGTCGAGGCCGCCGCAAACTCCCTGGCGCGCTCGGCGATCCTGGCCTCGAGCTTGGAGTTCGGCGCGATCTCGTCGACGAGGCGCCATTGCACGGCGCGCTTGCCCTTCACGCCTTCCTCGATGGTGCAGAAGACATCGGCGTGGTCGCGCCGCACCTTGCGCTTGTCGACCACCCGCGTGAGACCGCCGGTGCCCGGCAGCACCGCGAGCAGCGGCACTTCGGGCAGCGCCACGGCGGACGAGCCGTCGTCGGCGAGGATGATGTGATCGGTCGCGAGCGCGAGCTCATAGCCCCCGCCGGCGGCGGAGCCGTTCACGACCGTGATGAAGCGCTGGCCGGAATTCTCCGAGGAATCTTCCATGCCGTTGCGGGTCTCGTTGGTGAACTTGCAGAAGTTGACCTTGTGGGCATGGGTTGAGCCCGCGAGCATGCGGATGTTGGCGCCGGCGCAGAACACGCGGTTCTTGGCCGAGCGCAGCACGACGGCCTTCACTTGCGGATGCTCGAAGCGCAGGCGCTGGATCGCGTCGGCGAGCTCGATGTCGACGCCGAGATCGTAGGAATTGAGCTTGAGCTGGTAGCCTTCGAACAGGCCGCCGTTCTCGTCGACGTCCATGGTCAACGTCGCGACGTCGCCATCGACCGCCAGCTTCCAATGCCTGTAGCGGGACGGTTCGGTCTGGAAATCGATGAATGTCGCGCCGCCTGCGAGGCGCCGATCTTCCCCGGCCATGAGCCACCCTTAAGCTTGGTTATGCATTCTGGAGCGTTTGATGCACAATAGTGCATCTAACTAGGTTAGTCCAGCCCGAATCTCGGCATCATATGCACTTTGCTTCATCTCGGCGCGCATGCGCCTCACGCGGCCTGAAGCCCCGGATCGTCCCGCAGGGCGGCCTTTGCGAACTGCACGATGGCCTCGAGGGTCGGCCCCGGGGCCTCGCGATGGGGGGAATGCCCTGCGCCGGCGATGATCTTCAGGTCGACCGGGCAGTAACATTCCTCCTGTGCGATCTCGGCCTGGCGCAGCGTGCCATATTGATCGTCCACGCCCTGCACGATCATGACGGGCACGCGGATGTAGGCGAGGTATTCGCAGATATCCCAATCGCGGAATTTCGGATCGAGCCAGGCGCCGTTCCAGCCGTAGAACGCGTTGTCGACGTCCTTGTGCCAGCGCGCCAGTTTCGTCCTGAGGTCCGTGGTCTCGAACGTCGTCTTGATCGCGGCGATGGATTTGATCGAGATGTCCTCGACGATGAAATGCGGCGCGATCAGCACGAGGCCGTTCAGGCGATGATCCTGATGCGCCCCGGCATAGATGGCCGCGATCGAGGCCCCGTCGGAATGGCCGAGCAGGAGGCCGCGCTTGAAGCCGATCATGTCGAGCAGCTTCGGCAGCACGTCCAGCGCCTCGCGCTGCATGTAGTCGAGCGGCCGCGGCAGGGCGACCGGGCTTGACTGGCCGTAGCCTGCGCGCGAATAGGCGAAGATGCCCGCGCCCGTGGCCTGCTGCAGCTTCTCCGGGAAGTCGCCCCAGAGGCCGACGCAGCCGAGGCCTTCGTGCAGCATGACGATGGTGGGAGCGTCGGCCGATAGCGGCGCGAGCCATTTGTATTCGAGGCTGGCGCCGTTGATGCTGAGAAAGCCGGTGGGGGTGAGGTTGGTCATTTCTGCGCTCTTCTCTCTCGATCGTCATGCCCGGGCTTGACCCGGGCATCCACGTCTTTACTCATGCGTGGCGGCGCGTGGATGGCCGGGTCAAGCCCGGCCATGACGGCTGCTATTAATGCGCGCCCTCGCGCAGCTTGAACCGCTGGATCTTGCCCGTCGCGGTCTTCGGCAGCGAGTCCACCACATCGATCCAGCGCGGATATTTCCAGGGGCCGATCTTCTGCTTGACGTGCTCCTTGAGCATCTCCTGCAAGTCCGCCGTCTTGGCGCCCGGGCGCAGCACCACGAAAGCTTTCGGCTTCAAGAGGCCTTCCGGATCGGCTTCCGGTATCACGGCAGCTTCCAGCACGGCGGGATGCGTGATCAGCGCGCTTTCGACCTCGAACGGCGAGACCCAGATGCCCGAGACCTTGAACATGTCGTCTGCGCGTCCGCAGAAGGTATAGCGGCCGTCGCTGTCGCGGACGTACTTGTCGCCGGTGCGGGTCCACGGCCCCTCAAAGGTGCGGCGGCTCTTGTGACGCTGGTTCCAGTAGCCCTCGCCGGCCGAGGGCGCATCGACCAGGAGCTCGCCGACCTCGCCGTCGGCGACGTCCTGCCCGGCCTCGTTGACGAGCCGCACCGCATAGCCCGGCACCGGCTTGCCGGACGAGCCGTATTTGATGTCACCAGGGGCGTTCGACAGAAAGATGTGCAACAGCTCGGTCGAGCCGACGCCGTCGAGAATGTCGACACCGAAGCGTGCCTTCCAGCTGTGGCCAACGGATTCCGGCAGCGCCTCGCCGGCGGAGGTGCAGATGCGCAAGGCCTTGCCGCCGCGCTCGCTCTTCATGGTCTCGTCGTTGAGCATGGCCGCGAACAAGGTCGGCACGCCGTAGAAGATCGAGGGGTTGTAGCGGTTCATCAGGTCGAACATGCGCGCCGGCGTCGGCCGCTCGCTGTTGAGGATGACGCTGGCACCGACCGACATCGGAAAGGTCAGCGCATTGCCGAGCCCGTAGGCGAAGAACAATTTCGCCGCGGACAGACACACATCGCTCTCGCGAATGCCGAGCACCTGCTTGGCGTAAGTGTCGGCGGTCGCCTGCAGATTGGAATGAATGTGACGCACGCCCTTCGGCATGCCCGTCGACCCCGACGAATAGAACCAGAACGCCGGCTCGTCCGGATGCGTCGCGGCGGTGGTGAACGCCTCGCTCTCGCCGGCGAGTTCCTCGGCGAGCTGCTTGTGGCCATTCTGCTTGGCGCCGGCGACCACGACATGCTCGAGATCCGGCATGCGGCCGACGACGTCTTTGATGGCGGGGTAGAGCGCTTCGGACACGAACAGCACGCGCGCGCGGCAGTCGGCGAGGATGTAGGCGTATTGGTCCGCGGTCAGCAGCGTGTTGAGCGGCACCGGTACGATGCCGGCGCGGATCGCGCCCAGGAACACGATCGGGAAATCGATCGTATCCAGCATGATCATCGCCACGCGCTCCTCGCGGCGGACCCCTAACCGGCGCAGCATGTTGGCGGCGCGCCGGGTCTGTTGCTGGAGCTCGCCATAGGTGAGCCGCGAGACGGTGTCGTCGAAGGCGAGCTTGCTGCCCCGGCCCTCCTCGACGTTACGGTCGAGCAGCCAGGTCACCGCGTTATAGGATCCCTCGCTCACGGACATCTCCCCCGAATTTAGAATTATAATTCATAGAAAGACACCACGGCAGCTTGCTGTCAATGCCAGCAGGCACTATGTTTCATTAAAACGCGCCGCAGGACCCTTGTAAAGAAGGCACATGAGCGAAAGTCCCGACGCCGAATCCCGCTTCCTCGAACAACTCGGCCAGCGCGTGCGCACCATGCGCGCGCTGCGCGGCATGTCGCGCAAGGTGCTCGCCAAGGTGTCGGGAATCTCGGAGCGCTACATCGCGCAGCTCGAGAGCGGCAAGGGCAACGTCTCGATCGTGCTGCTGCGCCGCGTCTCCGACGCGATGGGCGCCCATCTCGAAGATCTGCTGCCCAGCGCCGATCCGACGCCGGACTGGCAGATGTTTCGCGACCTCCTGCGCAAGGCGACGCCCGCGCAGATTGCTCAGGCCAAGGATCTGCTCTCCGGCGGCAGCGCAACCGCGCCCCGGCGCGCGCCATTCTGCGGCATCGCGCTGATCGGCCTGCGCGGCGCCGGCAAGTCGACGCTGGGGCGGATGCTGGCGAAGAAGATCGGCTGGAGTTTCGTCGAGCTCAACAAGGAGGTCGAGCAGCAGAACGGGCTCTCGGTCGCCGAGATCATCGCGCTGTACGGCCAGGAAGGTTTTCGCCGCATGGAGCAGGCGGCGCTGCAACAGCTACTCGCGCGCAACGAGCTGATGGTGCTGGCAACCGGCGGCGGCATCGTCTCGGAGCCTTTGACCTTCGACCAGGTCCTGAGCTCGTTCTACACGATCTGGCTGAAGGCCGAGCCCGAAGAGCACATGGCGCGCGTGCGTCGCCAGGGCGATCTGCGCCCGATGGCGGACGATCGCTCGGCGATGACGGAGCTGCGCAACATCCTGCGCAGCCGCGAGCCGCTGTATTCGCGTGCAACCGCGGTGGTGGATACCGCGGGGCTGTCGGTCGACGCCGCCGCCGTCCGCCTGATCGATGCGGTGCGGCCGGTGCTGCAGAACGAGGCCCGCAGCTTCGGCCTGCGCAGCGTGGCGCTGTAGGTCGTTGGGCCCTCACTAAAGCGACACACTCCGCTGTCGTCCCGGACAAGCGTAAGCGCAGATCCGGGACGACAGCGAGGGTTTGCGCGACCTCCGGCAACACGATATCGACGCCGAACAGCAAGCCTTGGGATCAATGATGACCGATGACACCGTCGTAATCTCCCTGTTCGAGCGGATCGGCGGCCGTGCCACGATCGACGCCTTGGTCGACCGCTTCTACGACCGCATGGACTCCCTGCCGGAGGCGAAGATCATCCGCGCCATGCATGCGGAGGACCTCGGCCTGATCAGGGACGTGCTGAAGCGCTATCTCACCGAATGGACCGGCGGGCCGCGGCTCTACACCCCCGAGAAAGGCCATCCGCGGCTGCGCCAGCGACATTTCGGCTTTTCGATTGGGGACGCCGAGCGCGATGCCTGGATGCTCTGCATGCGCGGTGCGATGGAAGAGACGATCACCGATGCCGCCGCGCGGCAGGACCTCGACAAGGCGATATCGGGTCTGGCCGACTGGATGCGCAACCGTCCCTAGCTCCGGGCGCCGTCTCTTGGTGCGATCCCGTCATCCGGCTAAGCTGTGCAGGACAACGGAGGCTTCTTCATGGACGCAAGCATCGCGCCGGAAGTCATCAGACGCCCTGTTCCCGTGCATATGACGCACATCGTCTCGTCGATTTCCTGCTACCGCGAGCGCGGGGCCGGCCTGACCAATTTTCGCCACGCCGCGCCGCTGTCCCTGCCGCTTCTGATCAACCTCGGCAGCCCGTTCCGCATCGCGCTCGGGCGTGAGCCCGATCGGTCGGATATCCAGCCGAGCTTCGTCGCCGGCTTGTTCCCCGGACCCGTGCAGATCGAATCCGATGGCCGCGCCATGTGTGTCCAGATCGACTTCACGCCGCTCGGCGCCTACCGGTTCTACGGCGGCGTCGTACCTGAACTCACCGCGCGCATGATCGATATTGGAGATTTGCTCGGCCGCGACGGTCGAGAACTCGGCGAGCGGGTGGCCGAGGCAGATCATTGCCAGCGACGCCTCGACATCATCGAGAACTTCGTGCGTGAGCGGTCGGTGCACGAGCCCTCCCCCGCAATCGCTGCGGCGCTCCGCCGGCTCCAGCGCAGCGCCGGCGCAGCGCGCATATCGGACATCGCATCGGACATCGGCTGGAGCCGTAAGCATCTCGCGCGCCGGTTTCACCACGAGATCGGCGTTGCACCGAAGACGTTGGCGCGGATGCTGCGCTTTCACCGCGCCTGCGAGCTGGCGCGCCACGGCGATGCGCGAGGCTGGGCCGGTATTGCGATCGAGGCCGGCTATGCCGACCAGGCGCATCTCGCCCGCGAGTTCAGGGAGTTCAGCGGCGAAAGGCCGAGCGTATGGGCCGCGAGGCTGGAGCAGCTGGATCCGCGCTTGATCCGGGAAGCCAGCGGATAGTTCCAGGTCCCATTTGTTCAAGCCGCCGGCGAGCGGGCCACCTAGAGTGAGCACGCAACCGAAGCGGAGAATGCCATGCCCAGCTCAGTCGCGATCGAAGCGCCACGCCTTTACCACACCATGCGCTGCAGGGACGCCGAGGCGATGATCGCCTGGCTGAAGGACGTCCTCGGGTTCACCGAACGCGTGATCTACAGGCACGAGAACACCGTCATGCATGCCGAATTGTCGTTCGGGTCATCCATTCTGATGCTCGGATCAGATCGCCAGGATAGCTATGGCAAGAGCGTCGGCGAGCTCGACGGACGCCGAACCGACGCGGTGTATCTGGCCGTCGATGATCCCGACGCGCTCTATGCCAAGGTGAAGGCATCCGGAGCCCGCATCGAAATGGAACTGCAGAACACTGATTACGGCAGCCGGGACTTTTCGGCCCGGGATCCCGAAGGCGGCCTCTGGAGCTTCGGCACCTACTGGCCCAAAGTCGGCGAGCCGCCGCTGCCGGGATAGCCAAGCAAGTCCATCGGGCGAACCGGCTCGCCTGCAGCCGCCTCGTCGCTGCGAAGCAGCTACAACAGCTGTGAACGTACGGAATCTGCTCCTTCCCACAGCAACGGCAGGAAGCGGTCGATCAACTCCTGCGCCGGCACGCGGTCGACATGGGCGCCCATGTTGATGGCGGCGACGATCACGCCGTCGTAGCGGCGGACGGGGACCGAGATCGAGCGGAAGTGCGGCTCGGCCTCGCGGTCAACCAGGGCATAGCCCTGAGCCCGGTCGGCAGCGATGCGCGCGAGCAGCGCCTTCGGGTCCGTCACCGTCTGCGGGGTCAGCGCCTCGCGCGTCATCGCCTTCAGGCGCGCGGCGAGCTCGGCATCGTCGAGCTGGGCGAGCATGGCGCGGCCGACCGAGGTGCAGAAGGAAGGCAGGCGATAGCCGATCTCCAACCCGCCCGAGAACACCCGCGCCGGGCTGCCCCTTGCAATGAACACGACCTCATCGCCGTCGAGCACCGCCAGCGAAGAGATTTCGTTCGCCGCGGTCGCAACGCGATCCAGCACGGGTTGCAGCACCGCAACGAGCTGGTTGGCGCGCAAGTAGGACGCCGCCAATGTCAGCACATGCGGGGTCAGCGAGAACAGCTTGCCATCGCCCGAGACGTAGCCGCCGCGCTGCAGCGTGAACAGCATGCGCCGCGCGGTGGCGCGCGGCAGGTCGGCGGCGCGGGCGAGATCGCTCAGCGTCATCGGGCCTGCATTGGTGCCGAAACATTGCAGCAGGCGCAGGCCGCGATCGAGGGCTTCGACGAAATCCGTCGCGCGCTCCTCGCTTTCACGTCGCTTCAGCTTGGGCATGGTGACGGGACAATTCTGCAAAATAGTGCTTGCTGACAATCCAAGGCATGTCATAATTCGCCCATTCGTTCAATAGGCGAACAGATACCATTCCACAAAGGATGAACTCGCCATGATGAGCCAGGAGCAGAACGACCTGATCACCCGCACCGGGCCGAAGGACCCTTGCGGCAAGCTGATGCGGAGCTACTGGCAGCCGGCGGCGCTGGTGGACGAGCTGGAGGGCGCGCGGCCGATCCGGTCTGTCCGGCTGCTCGGCGAGAACCTGGTGCTGTTCCGCGACGAGACCGGTCGCTACGGCCTGATCGACCGCCATTGCGCGCATCGCGGCGCCGACCTCGCCTTTGGGCGGCTCGAGCATGGCGGCCTGCGCTGCGCCTTCCATGGCTGGCTGTTCGACGCCACCGGCCAGTGCATCGAGACGCCGGCCGAGCCGAAGGACTCAAAACTCTGCCAGAACATCCGCCAGCGCTCTTACCCCGTGGTGGAGAAGAGCGGCATCCTCTGGGCCTATCTCGGTGAGGGCGAGCCGCCCGCATTCCCGGAGATCGATTGCTTCATTGCGCCGGGCACGCACACCTTCGCGTTCAAGGGCCACATGGCCTGCAACTGGCTGCAGGCCCTCGAAGTCGGCATCGATCCCGCCCACGCCTCCTATCTGCATCGCTTCTTCGAGGACGAGGACACCTCCACCGCCTACGGCAAGCAATTCCGCGGCGCCTCCGCCGGCAGCGATCTGCCGATGACGAAGATCCTGCGCGAATACGACCGCCCGATCATCAATGTCGAGCACACCGAGTACGGCCTGCGCCTGATCGCGCTGCGCGAGATCGACGAGGAGCGCACCCATGTGCGCGTCACCAACCAGCTGTTCCCGCACGGCTTCGTCATCCCCATGAGCACGGAGATGACGATCACGCAGTGGCACGTGCCTGTGGATGACGAGAACTGCTACTGGTACGCGATCTTCACCAGCTACACGAACCCGGTCGACAAGCAGAAGATGCGCGACCAGCGGCTCGAGCTCTACGAGCTGCCCGACTACAAATCGCGCAAGAACAGAGCCAACGATTACGGTTTCGATCCGCACGAGCAGCAGACCGCGACCTATACCGGCATGGGCAACGACATCAACGTCCACGACCAATGGGCGGTGGAATCGATGGGCGCGATCCAGGACCGGACCAAGGAGCATCTCGGCCAATCCGACAAGGCGATCGTGCAATATCGTCGCCTGCTACGAGCCGAGATCGAGAAGGTCCAGGGCGGCGAGAAGCCGATGCTGTTTTTGGACGACAGCAGGGCACGCAGCATCCAGGGACCGGCCACCATGGACGGCATCGGGCCGACCCAGGGCTGGGAGCTCTACTGGATGGAGGTCGACGTCAAGCGCCGCCGCGGCGCTCCCTGGGCCGCACCGGTGCCGAAGGAGATCTCCGACAACGTGCACCGGCTGACGGCGGCGGAGTGAGCGTGACGGCCTATCCACGTCATTGCGAGCGCAGCGAAGCAATCCAGACGACCTCCTCCGAGGGATTCTGGATTGCTTCGTCGCACCAGCGCAAAATTGCTTTGCAATTTTGTCGCGGGCTCCTCGCAATGACGGAGAATGTGGCGCACGCTTCGCGCCTCACGACTGGAGGAATCGCAAAGTGACTTTCGTCGCGCGTCATGCGCTGTGGTCGGATGAGCAGAGGGATGCGGCGACGCGCATGCGCCGCATCGCCGAGGAGAAGAACCTCGAGGTCATCCGCCTCGCCTTCCCCGACCAGCACGGCATCCTGCGCGGCAAGACCATCGTCGCGTCCGAGGCGATCGCCTCGCTGGAGAGCGGCTGTTCCATCACGACGACGATGCTGGCCAAGGATACCTCGCATCGCACGGTATTCCCGGTGTTCACCGCAGGCGGCGGCTTCGGCATGAAGGAGATGGAGGGCGCGGCCGACGTGCTCATGGTGCCTGATCCCACCACGTTTCGCGTGCTGCCGTGGGCGCCCACCACGGGCTGGGTGCTGTGCGACCTTTATTTCAACGACGGCCGTCCCGTCCCGTTCGCGACGCGCGGGCTCTACAAGCGCGTGCTCGACGAGCTCGGCGCGCGCGGCTGCGACTTCGTCGCCGGCCTCGAGGTCGAATTCCACATCTTCAGGCTCGACGATCCGCACATGCGCAGCGAGGACGCGGGCCAGCCCGGCACGCCGCCCTCGGTCAGCCTGCTCAGCCACGGCTATCAATATCTCACTGAGCAGCGCTTCGATCAGATGGAGCCGGTGCTGGAGATCCTGCGGCGTGACGTCGTCGCGCTGGGGCTGCCGTTGCGCTCGGTCGAGGTTGAGTTCGGGCCGAGCCAGTGCGAATTCACGTTCCAGCCGAAGACGGGCCTCGAGCCCGCCGACAACATGGTGCTGTTCCGCAGCGCCGTGAAGCAGATCGCGCGCCGTCACGGCTATCACGCCACCTTCATGTGCCGGCCGAAGCTGCCGAACGTGTTCGCGAGCGGCTGGCACCTGCATCAGTCGATCGTCTCGCGCGCGAGCGGCGAGAATCAGTTCATGACGAAGGACGGCAGCGAGCCGCTCAGCGCGTTCGGCAAGTCCTACCTCGCCGGCCTGCTCGACCACGCCCGCGCCTCGACATTGTTCACAACGCCCACCATCAACGGCTACAAGCGCTACCGCTCTTATTCGCTGGCGCCGGACCGTGCGATCTGGGGCCGCGACAATCGCGGCGTGATGATCCGGGTGCTCGGCGGCGCGGGTGATGCCGCCACGCGGCTGGAGAACCGCATCGGCGAGCCCGCGGCCAATCCCTATCTCTACATGGCCTCGCAGATTCTCTCCGGCCTCGACGGCGTCGACCGCAAGCTCGATCCCGGCCCCTCGGCCGACACGCCCTACGAGACCAAGGCGCCGCCATTGCCGAAGAGCTTGCGCGATGCGGTCTCGGCACTCAAGGACGACCCGTTCTTCCGCGAGAAGCTCGGGGCCGAATTCGTCGACTACTACACCCACATCAAGAACGCCGAGATCGATCGCTTCCTGTCGGACGTGACCGACTGGGAGCATCGCGAATATTTCGAGATGTTTTGAGTCCGGCCCGCTCCGGCCGTCAGCGCGTCATTTCAGCCGTATCGTGTCGACACGACGGCACGGGACGCAATGATAAGCGTGCTCCGCAGGCAGTGTGACTATTCCAGGTAGTGTCGCCAGGAACTTCATCGGCCGCCTGCATTTTGAGCAGATCAGGATCGGCGGATCGTCTTGGCGGTCGGAACTCATACAATAACCGGGACTGAGGCGGCCCGCACGTTACTACCGCGCGGCGCGCGCTTCATCTCGGGACAACTACCGGCCTCTATCGGAATCCGGCCCGGGCCGGTCGGCGCGTCGCTTCACGGCGGCGTGAGGCGACTTCTTCCGGACTGTTACGACGACATCGCGCCGCCCCCGCACGAAGCCATTTTCCTCACCCGGCGAAAAACGCCGGAAAGGCAGGCGGTCTAGGATTGTTTTCGATGATCAACAACGGAGTTCGGTCATGTGGGGTCAACTTTTCAGCCTGATCTACCGCCTGTCCTGCCGCACCACCCTGATGGAAATCGGCGCGCATCGCTTCGCCCGCTGAGTCCATGCGAATTAGGTAAGATCGATTGACCAGATGACGGGGATGACCATGCGCAAGCTGATCCTGATCGCCGCGCTGTCGCTGCTCGCAAGCCAGGCCAATGCCGGAGGCTCGCGGAGCCTCAGCCTGGCGGCGGCCGATCCGAAGCAACCGGCCACCGAGCAGCCGGCCGCGGCGGCCGCCGTGTCGCCGCCGGCGACGCAAGCGTCACCGGCAAACGTCCAGACGCCGACCGCACCCGCCGCAACGACACCGAGCGCCGCAGCTCCGGTGCAATCAAGCACCACGCCGGCAAAGACGAGCGAAACGTCAAAGCCGAAACGCCGCCAGCCGTCCGTGGAAGCCCGCGTGATCCGCGAGCTGCACCGCCACGGGATCTATTGGTGATCGTCCGGCGACGTCCGCCCGGCAGCTCCGCTCACCAGCGATAGCCGAGCGTCGCAATGACGGTCAGCGGCGCGCCCCGATAGCAGTAACCGACCTGACACGTCGTGTAGTGCACGTTGAACAGGTTCCTGGCGTTGACCTGGAACTGAAGCCCTTTCAGCTCCTTCGCCGCCTGGCCGAAATCGTATTTCAGCGCCGCGTCGACCAGGGTCACCGAGCTGTTCTTGAACGTGTTCAGATCATCGCCATAGCTCCAGGACATGTAGCGCGCGCCGGCACCGACGCTCAGGCCAGCGAAGGGGCCAGCCAGCGGCAGGGCGTAATTGCCCCACAGCGTCACGGTGTGCGGAGGATTGCCCGACGGAAACTTGCCGACCAGCGCGCTGTCGCCGGCCTGCTTGGTGACCATGTCGAGATAAGTGTAGGACGAGGTGACGTCGAAACCATTGCCGAGGCTTGCAAGCCCCTGCAATTCGAAGCCGCGGCTTTGGATCTCGCCGCGCTGGACCGTCATACCCGTGCCCGTCGTCACCAGGCCGCCATCCTGCGTCAGGTCGAACACGGCAGCGGTGATGAAGCTCTGTGTCCCTGGTGGCTGATACTTCACGCCGACCTCGGTCTGCTTGCCGGTGGTCGGCTTGAAGAAGGCACCGGATGGATCGACGCCGAGGTTGGGAAAAAACGACGTCGAATAGGCGACGTAGGGCGCCACGCCGGAGTCGAACACGTAGGTCAGGCCCGCCCGCCCGCTATAGGCCTGATCGGACTGGGACTGTCTCGTCAGCGCGAACCGGTCCTCACCGGTGGTGCGGACCCAGTCGCTGCGGCCGCTCAGCGTCAGGATCCAGTGGTCGAGCCTGGCCTGGTCCTGAATGTAGACGCCGGACTGGGTTTGCCGCTGCGCCGTGGACGAGGAGATCGCGGGATCCGGAATGGATTCCGGCGCATAGACCGGCGCAGCCAGATTGAGAGCGGACACGCCGAAGCCGAACCCCTGCTTGTCGGTGAACTTCGACGAGGTGTAGTCGGTGCCGACCAGAAGCGTGTGCTGCACCGGGCCGGTGGCGAGCTTCGCCTCCACCTGGTTGTCCATGATGGCCGATTGCAGCGTGTCGTGGACGTAGCCGGTATAACGCGACACGACGTTGCCGACGGGAGCACCGAGAAAGCCGACATAGCGCGTGACCGCGTCGAGATCGACGTAGCGGAATTTCTGGCGGACGGTCACGGCGTTGTCGAACGCGTGCTCGAACAGGTAGCCGACACGCCCCTGCTCCTGATCGAGCGAATTGTAGGACGGGCTGCCCGTGAAGATGTCCGTTGTGGTGCCGACCTCCGTCGAATAGGTGAACATCGAGCCCGGCGTCTTCGATTTCTGATAGGCGCCGAGAAGCGTGAGGGTTGTCGATTGGTCCGGTCTCCAGGTGATGGCGGGAGCGACATAGGTGCGATTGTCCGTGCCGCCCGGCACGAACACGTCGGCGTCTCGCACCACGCCGGTCAGCCGATAGGAGAATTGGCCGTTGGGATCGATCGGCCCCGAAAAATCGAAATTGCCCTGAACGCGATCGCGGTCGCCGAACAGCGTCTGCACCTCGTGGAAAGGCTGGCTGGTCGGCAGCTTGCTTTGCAGATCGACCAGTCCGCCTGGCGAGCCGAGGCCGTAAAGCGCCGAGCTCGGGCCGCGGACCACGGTGATGCTGTCGACCCCGTAGGGCTCCGTCTTGAACACGCCAAGGCCAGCGCCGACGAGACGCAGGCCGTCGAGATAGATGCCGTTATAGGTGATGTCGAAGCCGCGGATCGAGATGGCATCGAAGCGCGGATCGTAGCCTGAGGCATCGATGCGCACGCCCGGTTCATAGCCGACTGCCTGCGTCAGCGTTTGCACGGCGCGATCGTTGAGCTCCTTGCGCGTCACGACCGAGATCGACTGCGGCGTCTCCAACAGGGGCGTGTTCGTCTTGGTGCCCGCGGAGCTGCTGCTGGCAACGTAGCTGTTCTCGCTCGACATCGTGGCGCGACCGCCACCTGCCTCGCGCGCATCCCGGCTTGCGGCTTGCCTGGAGGCGGCATTGCGTTGCGCCGCGACACGGCCGCGCTGCGACGGTGAAGTGCGCTGGGCAGACGCGGCGCGCGGGCGCACCTGATTCGGCGCCTCCACCGTGACGGGCGGCAATGTCGCGGCCGTCGATCCCGAATTGGCCCCGGAGACCTGTGCAAGGGTGGGTGTTGCCTGCAAAACCACGCCCAGACCGGCCGCACCCAGACCGGCCTTCATCAACCGTTCCCAACCGAACGTTTGCCCGTCGCCACGCCTCATCGTCTTCCCCAAGCTCCGTCTTTGGACCACCCGGGAGTAATCAGATCGGGGCGCACGCCGCCTTTGCGACCGCGCAAATCGCCTTTGATTCCACGTGGAGGCTTTCAAGACTGCGGCGTGAGGCAGCGCATCGCCTGCTGCCGTTACTGGCAGCGACTGGGCGAATGACCAAAGCGCCTGCGAAAGGCCGTCGCGAAGTTCGCCGGATGGGTATAGCCGACCCGATAGGCGGCCTCGGTGACCGACAGGCGCTGGTGAATCAGAAGGGCTCGTGCAGTCTCGAGCCGGCGCGCCCTCAGATAGTCGATGGCGCTCTCGCCATAGGCGATCTGGAATTTCTGATTGAAGGATCGCCGGCTCAGGCCTGCGTTCCGCGCCAGCTCGTCGATGCTCCAGGGATAGCCAAGGTCGGCGTCCATCCGCTCCTTGACCGATTGCAGCCGCATGCGCTGGAGATCTGTTGCCGGATCAACCGCGATCCGGCCGCACTCGCCGAACAAGGCATGGACGACGATCTCGGCGGCATGCGCCGACATCAGCAATCGCGCCGCGTTTCCGGCGACCGGCGGCGAGAACATTTCCGCCGCGACGGCCCGCGCCCGCGCCGATGCGGCCAGCGAGAGGATGACCGCGCCAGATCCTTCCTCCTTGAACAGCGCCCGAAACGCGGCGCCGAGTCCGAGCTGATCAATGGAAGGTCGGGGCAATGCGAGGCCGATGGCGTTCCGCATCGCGTGTTTCACGGCGAGGCGCTCGCGCACCGCGATCACGCCCATCCGCCTCTCGCCGATTGAGCGCGTCAGAGTGCCGCGGCCAGTATCGGCTTCATCGAACGTCACGGAGATGAACAGACCCGGCGCTGCAGGCCCCTCGGCGTCGGCTCGAAACTCACCTTTGACGACCACGCAGCCCGGATAGTCCAGCCATTGGGCTGCCCCTCGCTGTGCGGAACCGACGTCGTCCTCAGGCAACCCGACAATTTGCTCGTAAAAGTCCCGCATCGAATCCACAACGCCGCGTCTTCTTTGACGGCTGACGGCGGCGCGCTCAAGAGCTCAGCGCGCAATTTGGAGGATTTCGAAATTGGATTTGCTCGAAGAGAACTTGCGTCGCGGTGGCGAAGGCAACGAACGCGTCAGATTCCCAGATATTTGTGCTGCAGGTCCGGCGCGGCCATCAGCTCATCGGAGGTGCCGCTCCACACCGTCTTGCCGCGCTCGATGATGTAGTGGCGATCGCAGATGCGGGCGAGATGGTCGACGTTCTTGTCGACGACCAGGATCGACTGCCCGCGGCTCTTGAGCAGCGACAGGCAATTCCAGATCTCCTCGCGGATCAGCGGCGCGAGACCTTCGGTCGCCTCGTCCAGGATCAGGAGTTTTGGATTCGTCATCAGCGCGCGGCCGATCGCGAGCATCTGTTGCTCGCCGCCGGAAAGCTGGTTGCCCATGTTGGACGCGCGCTCGGCAAGGCGCGGAAACATCACGTAGATCGCAGCGAGCGTCCAGGGATTGTCGCTGCCAAAGCGATCGGCCGCGGCTGCGACCAGGTTTTCGCGCACGGTGAGATTCGGGAAGATCTGGCGGCCCTCCGGAACGAGACCGACGCCGAGCTTGGCAATTCTGTAGGACGGGAGCTGCCGCACCTCCGCGCCCGCGAAGCGAATGGTGCCTGCGCGCGCCGGCGTCAGGCCCATGATGGAGCGGATGGTGGTGGTCTTGCCCATGCCGTTGCGGCCCATCAGCGAGACCATCTCGCCCGGCTTGATCGACAGCGACAGGCCGAACAGCACCTGGGACAGGCCGTAACAGGTCTCGATGCCGTCGACCTCGAGCAGCGTGTCAGCCATGATGCGTCACCACGTGCTGATCGCCGAGATAGGCGCGCTTGACGTCCTCGTTGGCGCGGATCGCGGCCGGATCGCCGGAGGCGATGACGCGGCCATAGACCAGCACCGTGATGCGGTCGGCCAGCGCGAACACCGCCGGCATGTCGTGCTCGACCAGCACGATCGAGACCTCTTTGCGCAGCTCCTGGAGCAGCTTCACCATGCGCTGGGATTCGGTGACCCCTAAGCCCGCCATCGGCTCGTCCAGCAGCAGCAGTTTCGGCTTGCTCGCGAGCGCGACCGCGAGCTCGAGCTCGCGACGCTCGCCATGGCTGAGCCTGGACACCACGACGTCGGCACGGTGACCGAGGCCAACGCGGTCGAGCGCGGCGTGGGCGGCATCGCGCAAGCCCTTCTCCTTCCGCGCGTTGGCGAAGAAGCGGAACGAGGTGCCGGCATGGGCCTGCGCGGCCAGTGCGACATTGTCCGCGGCGGTGAAGTCGAGCAGCAGCGAGGTGATCTGGAACGAACGCGCCAGGCCCAGCGCACAGCGGCGATAGGCCGGCAAGTCGGTGATGTCGCGGCCCGCCAGCGAGACGCGGCCGGAATGCGGCGCGAGATGCCCGGTGAGCTGGCTGATCAGCGTGGTCTTGCCGGCGCCGTTCGGGCCGATGATGGCGTGCAGCTCGCCGGACGCGACGTCGAGCGAGACGTTGTCGGTGGCGATGATGCCGCCGAAGCGGCGCACCAGCTTTTCGACGCGGAGCAAGGGTTCAGCCACGTCCGGCCCTCCCGAGCGCACCCATGATGCCGCCGCGGCCGAACAGCACGATGAGCAGCAGCAGCGGGCCGAGGATCAGCGCCCAATATTCGGTGATCTGCGACAGGAACTCCTCCAGCAGCAGAAACACCACCGCACCCATGACCGGGCCGAACAGCGTGCCCATGCCGCCCAAGATCACCATCACCATGAGGTCGCCGGAACGGGTCCAGTACATCACGGCCGGGCTGACGAAATCGGTGTTGTTGGCGAGCAGCGCGCCGGCAAGGCCGCACATCGTGCCCGATATGACGAAGCAGACCAGTTGGTAGCGCTTGGCCGGGAAGCCGATGGCCTGCATGCGCTGCTCGTTGGAACGCAGGCCCTGCACAACAAGACCGAAGCGCGAATTGACGATGCGCCAGATCAGGAGCATGACGCCAAAAAGGCAGGCGAGGCAGAGATAGTAGAACTGCGTGCGGTTGCCGAGATCGATCAGGCCCGAGAAGTCGCTGCGCTTGTAGATGGTGAGGCCGTCATCGCCGCCGTAGCGGGCCAGCCCCGAGGCGACGTAGTAGGCCATCTGGGCGAAGGCCAGCGTGATCATGATGAAGTAGACGCCACGGGTGCGCAGCGACAGCGCGCCGATCACCAGCGCATAGATCGCCGACGCCGCGACCGCGACCGGAAACTGGATGAAGCCGGACCCAACGCCTTCCTGCGCGAGCATGCCGACGGCATAGCCGCCGATGCCGAGATAGGCGGCATGGCCAAAGCTCATCAGGCCCGCAAATCCCATGATGAGGTTGAGGCTCGCCGCCGCCAGCGCCAGGATGATGATGCGGGTGAACAGCGTCAGGATGAAGATGTTGCCGGTCAGCTGCGAATAGAGCGGCAGCAGCACGAGGCCCGCCAGCATCAGGGCCGTGACGGCCTTGCTCACACTCAGACTCTTCATCGACGCAAGCTCTTCATCGGCGATTGGCCGGAAACAGCCCCTCCGGCCGCACCACCAGCACGATCGCCATCAGAAGATAGATCAGCATGGAGGACAGCGCGGGTGCGGCGGTGGATGCGGCGGCGCCGCTCAGCACCTGGCGGAGCAGGTTCGGCAGGAAGGCGCGGCCGAGCGTGTCGATCATGCCGACGAAGATCGCTGCGAGGAAAGCGCCGCGGATCGAGCCGATGCCGCCGATCACGATGATGACGAAAGCGAGGATCAGGATGTTCTCGCCCATGCCGATCTGCACGGTGAGGATCGGCGCCTGCATCAGCCCGGCAAGGCCCGCGAGCGCGGCGCCCAGACCGAACACGAGCGTGTAGAGCAACTTGATGTTGATGCCGAGCGCGCCGATCATCTCGCGGTTGGATGCGCCGGCGCGGATCAGCATGCCGATGCGGGTGCGCATCACGCCGAGATAGAGCAACAGCGCGACCAGCAGCGCCACCGCGATGATGGCGAGGCGATAGGCGGGATAATGAATGCCGGGAAGGATAGGCACCGGCACGGTGAGCCAGGCCGGCAGCGGCAGCGCCAGGCCCGCAGGGCCCCAGATCAGCCGCACGGCTTCATTGAAGAACAGGATCAGGCCGAAGGTCGCGAGCACGTGGTCGAGATGGTCACGGCCATAGAGATGCCGCAGCGCCGTCACCTCCAGCACGATGCCGAGCACGAGCGTGGCCCCGAGCGCCATCAGCGCTCCGAGCACGAAGCTGCCGGTCCAGGCCGCGAAGGTCGCGGCGAAATAGGCGCCCATCATATAGAGCGAGCCGTGCGCGAGGTTGACGAGATCCATGATCCCGAACACCAGCGTCAGGCCCGCGGCGAGCAGGAACAGCAGCAGACCGAACTGCAGCCCATTCAAGAATTGTTCGACGACGAGCAGCATCAAGACTCTTTCAGGCGCGCGCAGCGTCGCGCCGATGTTCGAACACAGTCGCCATCAGTGAAAGAGCTCCCCCTGCCTCTTCAAGGCCGAAAAATGGGTAATGGCAGTATCGTTCCGAGGCAAGAGCGATTCGACACCAGACATGCACTTTGTTGCATCTCGGCCCATGCGGCCGAGACGCGCATCGCAATGCAAAAAGGCTGCCGCGCGGCATGAGGCAACCTGCCGCAGCCAGCCGACAATCACCCTCCCCCCGGTGTCACGGGGAGAGGGTGCGATCGTCGTAAAATCGAGCAGGGCTGCGCCTAGTGCGACGTCATCTGCTGGGGAAGGTCATCGGGTTCGGCGAGCACGTTGGCCGTCGAGGCCTCCAGCGCCGCCATCCGAAACAGATAGGCGAGCGTCGCCAATCCGGCGTCCTCCGCCATCTGCGCCAACTCGAGCGCCATGTCGGACATGTAGCCGAGATTCTCGTCCCTGGTCTGCGCCATGATCTGGCTGTCCCGCATCACGTTCGACATCTCAGGCGCTCTTTCGTTGCGCGGCGACATGGCCGCAGAGGTTGGCACGGGCGACGCAGTCGATCCGGGGACCGTCATGCTGGACGATGCTCGCCATCCCGATCCGGCCGCGCACGACGTCGAGCGACTCCCGGCGCACCTCGATGGTTGCCGCCATGGTCCAGGAATTCTCCACCAGCGCCGGCAACCCCAGCGGCGCCACGACGAATCCGATGTCCTGGAACCGCGGCAACCACCAGGTCTCCATGACGAGGCAGAGCCGCTCGATGCCCTGATCGAGACAGAACTCCTGCGCGGCCGCCATCAATTGCAGATTGAACGCGCCGTCGCGGCGCTCGCGCGTGACGAAGAAGCGCGACCACTCCCAGACCAGCGGGTCCGCAGGGCAACCGCGCACCGCGGCGAGATGCGGGAAAACCTCGCTCATCATCGTCGGCCGGGTGGTCGGATACAGGCGGGAGCCGCCGAGCACCCGGCGGCTTTCGAGAGCCAGCAGGTAGACCGCGTCCTCGTTGTCGTAGCTGTCGACCTCGCGGCCATCGGGCTTGCGAAGCGCCTCCCATTTCCGCTCTTCGACGAAAATCTCGTGACGAATCCGGAAATGCTGCTCGAGAACGTCCTCGTATAGGTGTCGATTGGCGCTAGAAATCACATGAATCATGAGGTCCCCCATGGCTTGCAATGAGGAAAGCCTCAGCGAAAAAGGCAAAACCGACTATTGGGAAATTTCCCAGTAGGCGGATATTTCAGGGAGAGATGATTCTGTTGCGGATCGCGATGGCGACCGCATGCGTCCGGTTGACGGCGCCGAGCTTGCGCGCAGCAGTTGCAAGATGCTCTTCGGCGGTGCGCTGCGTGATGTGCAGGATCTCGCCGATTTCCCAGGCCGACTTCCCCTGCGAAGCCCAGGCGATCACCTCGCGCTCGCGCGGGGTCAGACGCGTGGACGGATGCGGCACCGGCTCGAGCAGACGGCGGATGTGATCGAAGCCGTACATCCCGATCAGGTGCAGCGCCGGCTTGCTGCGCGCATTGAGATCGAGGTGGACGCCGGCGAGCGAGACGCCGGCCTCATAGCCAGTCAGGCCATGGATCGGCACGACGAAGCCGCGCGACATGCGAAAATCGGCTGCGCGCCGCATCACCTCGACCGCACCGGGCTCCAGCTCCGGATCGTAGGGCGCTTCGGACCATTCGAAAGGATTCACCGTCTGCCGGCATTTGCGGATTACTGGATCGACCCGGTCGTAGCTCTTTTCGGTGTAGAGGCTGAACCACTCCGCAGGCCACTTCTTGGCAAGCACCATCTGGGAAAAGCGCTGCTCGGGATTCGGCAAGCCCGTCACGATGATATGTTCGAAACCGTAGCGACGGAACGCAGTTGCGAGCGCGTCCATGGCATCCGGAACCTTGGTATAGGCTCCGAGCCCTTCGATGAAATCGAGCGCCTCCCGGCCATAATCAACGGCGTCTGCGGCCGACATCGGTAAGTTTCCTGACCCTCGCTCTTCCCGTATAGCACGTATTTGGGCGCTGCCTCAATTCGCTGTGGCCGTAGTTTCCCGGTGCTCATCCGCTCCGAAGATTTAACTACTTGTGGCAGAATTGACGCCACGATACACCTGAGAGCATCCGAAGCGGGAAGCCAACGATGGAAGACGAGGACATCGCCCTCAACAGCGTGCTCGGCCTGGAATTGAACCGCGTGTTTTTTGCCGTTCGCGAAACGGCGAACAAGCAGAAGATCATCGAGTTTGCGCGCGAGGTGCTGCAGAGCGAGCGCGCGGAGCTGGCCGAGAGCGTGTCGCCGGAAGGACCGGCGAGCTAGAACGCCGTTGCAACAGACGACGCCGGAGCAACCGATCGCGCTGAAGGACGGCGCCCTTCCATCTGACCGCGGATTTTAGTCGAAACACTCTGACCGGGAAATTACTCCGTCATTGTCAGCAACGCCTGCTGAGCCCTTACCCTCCCCTGGAGGGGGAGGGTCGGCTCATTTTGAGCGAAGCGAAATATGAGATGGGGTGGGGTGACGGTCTCTCCACCTCCAACAGTGCCCGAGTGGAGAGATCACCCCACCCCGCTCGCGCTGCGCGCGATCGACCCTCCCCCTCCAGGGGAGGGTAAGAGAAAGTGCCGCCTCCACATCCACACACTTGCCGCTGGATGACCTCGCATCTCTCGTGAGATGATCGCCGCCGCGATCTCTTGTAGATGCCGGGGACATTTCAAGGCCATGATGACGCTGCGCCAGGTCGAAGTGATCCGCGCCGTGATGGTGACGGGCACCATCGGCGGTGCGGCGAAGCTGCTCAACGTCTCGGCGCCGGGGATCAGCCGCCTCGTCAAATACACCGAGCGCTCGCTCGGCATCCGCTTCTTCCAGCGCCAGAACGGGCGCTACTTCCCGACGCCGGAGGCCGAGAACATCTTCGAGCAGATCAACGGCGTCTACAAGAAGGTCGACGACCTCTCCGAGATCATCTCCAAGATCGGCCGCGGCGGCCTCTCGGAATTGCGCATCGGCTCGGTGCCGAGCATCTCGCAGGTGATGGTGCCGCGCGCGATCGAGCGCGTCCGCCGCCGCTATCCCGATCTCGGCATCGACATCAACATCCTCAAGCTCGAGGAAGCAATCGACTATTTGATGCTCGGCCGCGGCGAGTGCGTGGCGATGAGCTATCGGCTCGAGCATTCCGGGCTCGACTTCATGCCGCTCGCCTCGGGCGAGCTCTATTGCATCGTTCCGCCCGGCCACGAGCTCTCCGGCCGCAAGCAGGTCTCCGCCGCCGAGATCACGCGCTATCCGCTGATCGGCATCGATCCCAACGACCCTTATGGCCGGATCATGGCCGAGATCTTCGCGCGCCATCGGCTCGACTACAACATCACCATCCGCGCGCGCTTCGGCACCACGGTCTGCGCATTGGTGAAGGCGGGACTCGGCATCGCCATCATCGACCAGTTCACCGTCGCCCATGGCGGCTATCCCGGGATCGAGCTTCTGAAGATCGCCGAGCCGACGCGGTTCGACACCTACGTCGCGGTCAAGCGCGGCACGCCGCTGTCACTGCATGCCGAGTACTTCATCGAGGCCCTGCGCACCGAGATGCGCGCGGTCGAGCCATCCCGCGGCAGTGGCAAGACCGCGCCGGCACGCGGGCGGAAGAAATAACATAATGTTAGGTTTGCCAGATAAAAGGGTAATTGTGTTAGGCGGGGGAAAGACTATCGTCGCGGCTGGAACTGCACGGATTTCCCCGCTAATGGCCGGGGCCGGACGCTCCCTTGGAGACGATCGCGAACCATGTCGAAACGCGGATACGCCGCCAGCAAGAAGCTCCTCACCGGCCTGATCGGCGCTCCGATCGCGCATTCCGCCTCGCCCGCCATGCATGAGCGCGCCGCCGAGGCGCTCGGCCTGCGCGGCCATTACCAGCTCATCGAGGTCGCCGGCGCCGATGCGGCCGGGCTGCGCATGATGCTCGAGGGCGTCCGGCGGCTCGGCTTTGCCGGCGTCAATGTCACCTACCCCTACAAGGAAGCGGTGGTGCCGCTGCTGGACGCGCTGGCGCCGGGCGCAGCCAGCATGGGCGCGGTCAACACCGTCGTGGTCAGGGATGGCCGGTTGACCGGCCACAATACCGACACCACGGGCTTCGCGCGGGCGGTGACGCCGTTGCTGGCGCCCTCCGGTAACGCCGTCGCCCTGATCGGCGCCGGCGGCGTCGGCAAGGCCATCGCGTTTGCGCTGGCGAGCCTGGAGGTGGCCGACATCCGCATTTTCGACAGCGAGCCGGCGCGCGCCGAGAAACTGGCCGCCTTGCTCGCCCCGCGCGGCGCCCGCGCTGCCGCCAGCATCGAGGATGCGCTCGACGGCGCGACCGGTCTCGTCAACGGCACGCCGGTCGGCATGCTGCCGAACCGCGACACGGCGGTGCCGGCGGGCCTGCTCAGGGCGGACCTATGGGTCGCCGACGCCGTCTATTCGCCGCTGATCACGCCGCTGCTGAGCGCAGCGCGAGAGAAAGGCGCCAGGATCATGACCGGCCGCGACCTCGCGATCTACCAGGCCGCCGACGCCTTCGAATTGTTCACAGGCCTTGCCCCATCCACCGAGATCATGGGAGAGGCTTTCGACGCCGTGATGGCGGCGCGCAGCGCCGCCTATCAGGTAGCTTGAGGCGAAGCGGCCGGATACAAGGCCGCTTGCAACATTTGAAACGGGAGGAGAGGACGATGAAATCAACGCTAGTGGTGGGCGCATTGCTCACCGTCATGACCGCAACGGGCGCCCTTGGCCAGGCCATCAAGCTCGCCAACGTCGCGGAGCTCTCGGGCGGCGGCGCCACCGTCGGCACGAACTGGAAGAACGGCATCGACCTCGCGATCGAGGAGATCAACGCCAAGGGCGGCGTGCTCGGCCGCAAGCTGGAAGTGACCCACGCCGACTCGCAATCCAACCCCGGCGTGGCGCGCGCCCAGGTGCAGAAGGCGCTCGACGCCGAGCCTTATGTGCTGCTCGGGCCCGGCTATTCCGGCTCGGTGAAGGTGACCGCGCCGCTCGCGGCCGAAGCCGGCATCGCGCAGATCATGGGCGGCGAAGCCGCCGAGCTGACGCAAGGCGGCAACAAGTTCCTGTTCCGCACCTCCTTCGGCCAGCAATCCTCGATGCCGAAGGTCGCAAAATACATCCACGACGAGATGAAGGCGAAGACCGTCGCGGTGGTCTGGGTCAACAACGACTTCGGCCGCGGCGGCCGCGACGTGATGATCAAGGAGCTCGACCGGCTCGGCTCCAAGGTCGTCGCCGATCTCTCCACCGAAGCGGGCCAGGCCGACTTCGCCGCCGACGTCGGCAAGATCAAGGCCGCCAATCCCGACGCCGTGTTCGTCTACCTGAATGAAGAAGAGAGCGCGCGCATCCTGAAGGAGCTGAAGCGCCAGGGCGTCACCGCGCCCCTGATGGGCGAGACCACGCTGATCGGCCAGAAGGTGATCGAGCTCGCCGGCGATGCCGCCAACGGCGCGCGCGGCCATGTCGGCCTCACCACCGACGCGCCGGTCGATCTGGTCAAGGCGTTCCGCGAGAAGTTCTCCAAGAAGTACAATTACGTCCCCGACCATAATGGCCTGAAAGGCTACCTCGCCGTCTACATGGTGAAGGCCACCACCGAGAAGATGGGCAAGGTCGACCCGAAGAAGTTCGCCGACACGCTGCACGGCCTCACCATCAAGGCCGCGGACGAGCCGGGCATCCTGATGGACGTCACCTTCAGCGACACCGGCGACATCGACCGCCAGAGCTTCCTGGTCGAGGTGGTCGAAGGCAAGCAGGTGGTGAAGCAGGTGCTGCCGAAGGTGAAGTGAGGTTTTTCGCCTTTCCTCTCCCTCTCCCCGTTCTTACGGGGAGAGGGTTGGGGTGAGGGGCTGCATCCGCAATGGCGGTGACAGTTGAATTCGCGGAGAGAGCCCCTCACCATAGCCGATGCTCCGCATCGGCGTTCTTAGGAACGGCGGCCGCAGGCCGCCTATGCCTCTGCCCGCAAGTGCGGGGCGGGGGAGACGAGAGAGCGGGCGAAGGACACGAGGGGACCATGTCCAACCTATTCGATCTACTGGTCGCGGGACTCGCCACCGGCGCCATCTATGCGCTGGTTGCGGTCGGCTTCACGTTGCTGTGGCAGACCTCGCAGACCATCAATTTCGCGCAAGGCGAGTTCGTGATGCTGCCGGCGTTCCTGATGCTGGCGGCGATGCATGTCGGCGCGCCATTCTGGCTCGCGATCATCCTCGGCATCCTGTTGTCGATCATCCTGCTCGGCCTCGCCTTCAAGCTGCTGCTGGTGGATCCGATGATGCGCCATGGCGTGCTGCCGCTGGCGATCGCGACCATGGCACTGGCCATCGGCATCAAGGAATCCGTCAAGCAGTTCTACAGCGCGGAAGCTTCGCCGTTTCCTTCGATCGTCCCGACCGGCGACGTCTCCATTCTCGGCCATGCCGTGTCGCTGCAAAGCATCGGCGTGCTCACCGTTGCCATCCTCGCCGTTCTCGGCCTGACCACGCTGCTGAACCGCACCTCGCTCGGCCACCAGATGCAGGCGGCGGCGCAGAACCCCACGGTGGCGCGCATCATCGGCGTGCCGGTCGAGCGCATGATCCTGCTGACCTTCCTGATCAACGCCTTCCTGGTCGCGCTCGCTTCGCTGCTGATCACGCCGATCTATCTCGCAAAGTTCTCGTCCGGCGAGGTGCTCGGCCAGGCCGCCTTCATCGCCGCGATCGTCGGCGGCTTCAACCAGGTGCGCGGCGCGATCGCCGGCGGCCTCTTGATCGGCGTGCTCGACAATCTCGCGGCGGCCTATGTCTCGACGCAGTATCGCGCCGCCGTGCCGATGCTGTTCCTGATCGGCGTCATCCTGTTCCGGCCCCAGGGCTTGCTCGGCCGTGCCGAGGAGCGCACCGTATGAGCGGCTTCGCCAAACCCCTGAAGATCGCGCTCGGCCTTGCCATCGTCGCCGCGCTGATCGTCGTCCCCATGAACTTCAACCGCTACGGCCTGTTCATCCTGAGCCAATGGGCGGTGATGAGCATCGCGGCGATGGGGCTCAATCTCACGCTCGGCTATGCCGGCCAGGTCTCGCTGGCGCAAGGCGCCTTCGTCGGCATCGGCGCCTATGCGGCCGCGATCATGACCACGCATGGCTGGCCGCTGCCGGCGGCGATCCTGGTGGCGATCGTCTCGAGCTTTGCGATCGGCTGGGTGCTCGGCTATCCGGCACTGCGCGTGCAGCACCATTACCTCGCCTTCGTCACCCTCGCCTTTTCCACCCTCGCCTTCCTGGTGTTCCGCAACGAAAGCTGGCTCACCGGCGGCATCTACGGCATCTCCAACATCCCGCGTCCGCACATCTTCGGCATCGCGACCAACAAGCCGCTGCCGTTCTACTATGTCTGCCTCGGATCGCTCGCGATCGTGTCGCTGGCGGTGTGGTGGCTGATCCGCTCGCCGTGGGGCCGTGCCTTCATGGCGCTGCGCGAAAACCCGCTGCGCGCGCAATCGCTCGGCATCGACACGCGGCGCTACACGCTGATGGCGTTCGCGATCGGCTCGGCGCTCGGCGGTGTCGCCGGCGCGCTCTACGCGCCGCTGACGCAATATATCGATCCGGTGCCGTTCAACCTGTCGCTCTCCCTCGACCTCCTGCTGATGGTGATCGTCGGCGGGGCCGGCTTCTATTTCGGTCCGTTCCTGGGGGCGATGATCGCGGTGCTGCTACCGGAATGGCTGCGCTTCACGGAAGGCTATTATCTGATGCTGTACGCGGTCGCCGTGATGCTGCTGCTGATCTGGTCGCCGACCGGCATTCTCGGAATCCTCGATCGCTATCTCGCCGAACGCCGCACCAAGGCGGCGTCCGCGCTGCGCGCCGTCGCAAAGTCGCGCCTGGAGACGGCGCAATGAGTGCGGTCCTCGAAGTCACCGACATCAAGAAGAGCTTTGGCGGCATCCACGCCGTCAACGGGGTCTCGTTCGACGTACGCGAGGGCGAGATCCTCGGCCTGATCGGGCCGAACGGCTGCGGCAAGTCCACGCTGTTCAACTGCATCCTCGGCCAGCTCACGCCGACCGGCGGCGAAGTGAAGCTCGACGGACAGGTCGTCACGGGCCTGCGCCCCTCCGAGCTCAACAAGCTCGGGGTCAGCCGCACCTTCCAGCTGTTGCAGGTGTTCCCGAAGCTTTCGGTGCGCGAGAACCTGATCCTCGCCGGACAGGAGCACCAGGGCAACATGGCCTCGCGCCTGATCGGCCGCTCCGATGCCGGGCTGACGGAGGCTGCAAACCAGATGATCGGCTTCTTCAAGCTCGACCATCTCGCCGACGAGCCGGCCGGTGGTCTGTCCTACGGCCAGCAAAAGCTGCTCGATGCCGCCATGGCGTTCATGGGCGGCCCGCGCCTCGTGCTACTCGACGAACCTGCCGGCGGCGTCAACCCGTCGATGCTGGCGGACCTCAAGGAGCGCCTGGTCGCCATCAACCGCGAGAAGAACGCCACCTTCGTCGTGATCGAGCACAACATGGAGTTCGTGATGTCGCTGTGCTCGCGCGTGATGGTGATGGCGGAAGGCAAGGTGCTGGCGATGGGCCGGCCCGACGAGGTGCGCAAGGACCCCGCCGTGATCGAAGCGTATTTGGGACATTAGACCATGAGCGACCCGATCCTCTCGGTCCACAATCTGGTCGGCGGCTACGGCAAGATGACGATCTTGAACGGCACGACGTTTGCCGTGCCTTCAGCCACGATCACGACGATCATCGGCCCGAACGGCGCCGGCAAGTCGACGGTGTTCAAGGCCATCTTCGGCCTGCTCAAGCTGCGCGAGGGCAAGATCAGCTTTGCCGGGCGCGACGTCACCAATCTGAGCCAGCGCGCGCTGCTCAATGCCGGCATCTGCTATGTGCCCCAGGGCCGCAACATCTTCCCGGAGCTGTCGGTGCGCCACAATATCGAGCTCGGCGGCGTCGCCGCCGACAAGGGCCTCGACCTGCCCAAACGGATCGAAGCGGCTCTCGACCTGTTCCCGGCGCTGCGGCGCAAGTCCGCGCAGCAGGCCTCGACGTTGTCCGGCGGCGAGCAGAAGCAGCTCGAGATCGCCCGCTCGCTGCTGCTCGAGCCGAAGCTGGTGCTGGTCGACGAGCCCTCGATCGGCCTGTCGCCGCTGATGGTGCAGCAGACCTTCGACATCCTCAAGAGCTTGCGCGACCGCGGCGTCACCATCCTGATGATCGAGCAGAACGCACGCTCGGCGCTGGAGATCTCCGACATCGGCATCGTGCTGGAGCTTGGCCAGACCCGCATGGTCGACGACGCCAGGCGCATTTTGAATGACCCGCGCATCGGGCAGCTCTTCCTCGGCGGCGCCATGGAGGAGAGTGCGGCATGAGCGCGAAAATGCGGATTGCCGTGGCCGGCGCCGGCCTGATCGGCCGCCGCCATATCGAGGTGATCGGGTCCTCGCAGGATTGCGTGCTCGCCGGCATCGCCGACCCCTCGCCTGCCGCGAAGGACTATGCGCTTGCGCATGGCGTGCCCTGCTATGCGGACCATCGCGCCCTGCTGGCAGAAGAGAAGCCCGACGGCCTCATCATTGCCTCGCCCAACACGCTGCACTTGCCGATGGCGCTCGACTGCACTGAGGCCGGCGTGCCGGCTTTGATCGAGAAGCCGGTAACCGAGACGGTCGCGACCGCGCAGCGCCTGTGCGCGGCGGTGAGACGCACCGGCGTGCCTATGCTGGTCGGCCACCACCGCCGGCATAATCCGATCATCAAGTCGGCCCGCGAGGCCGTGACGAACGGAAGGCTCGGCCAGCTCACGGCCGTGATCGGACTGTGGCTGCTCAAGAAGCCCGACGATTATTTCGAGGTCGCCTGGCGGCGCGAAGCGGGCGGCGGGCCGCTGCTCCTCAATCTCATCCACGACATCGACAATCTCCGCTTCATCTGCGGCGAGATCGTCGAGGTGCAGGCGCTGACCTCGAACAAGGTGCGCGGCTTCGTGGTCGAGGACACCGCCGCGCTGCTGCTGCGCTTTGCGAGCGGCGCGCTGGGCACGGTGACCGTGTCGGATGCGACGCCGGCGCCGTGGAGCTGGGAGCTCTCCTCGGGCGAGAACCGGGATTATCCCAAACAGGACCAGCCCTGCTACATCTTCGCAGGGACCGCGGGTTCGCTCGCCGTGCCGAACATGGAGCTGTGGTCATACGCGCAGCAGCCCGGCTGGTACGCGCCGCTGTCGCGCGCGACCATCGCGCCGCCCGCGTTCGATCCGCTGGTCGAGCAGCTCCGGCATTTCTGCGCCATGATCGCCGGCCGCGAACAGCCGCTGATCTCGGTCGAGGACGCGACGGCAACGCTCGCCGTCGTCGAAGCCGTCAGCGAGGCCGCGCGCACGGGGCAAACGATCTCGCCGGGGCAGATCATGGAGCAGGCCGCATGAACAAGCGCTCGATCGCCACCGTCTCCCTCTCAGGCAGCCTCGATGAAAAACTCCGCGCCATCGCCGCCGCGGGCTTCGATGCGGTCGAGATCTTCGAGAACGATCTGCTGTCGTTCGGTGCCGGCCCGCGCGACATCGCGAAGATGTGCGCGGATCTCAATCTCGAGATCTGCGCGTTCCAGCCGTTCCGAGATTTCGAAGGCATGCCGGAGCCGCAGCGCGCGCGCAACTTCGCCCGCGCGATGCGCAAGTTCGACCTGATGCAGGAGCTCGGCACCGATCTGTTGCTGATCTGCTCCAACGTCTCGCCTGCCTCGCTCGGCGGCATCGATCGCGCGGCTGATGATTTTCGCGAGCTTGGCGAGCGCGCAGCGAAGCGGGGCTTGCGCGTCGGCTATGAGGCGCTGGCCTGGGGCCGCCACGTCAACGATTATCGCGACGCCTGGGAGATCGTGCGACGCGCCGATCATCCCGCGATCGGCGTCATCCTCGACAGCTTCCACGCGCTGGCGCCTGGCTTTCCGACCCGCGCCATGGCCTCGATCCCCGGCGACAAGATCTTTCTGGTGCAGCTCGCCGACGCACCGAGGCTCGAACTGGACATCCTGTCCTGGAGCCGGCACTTCCGCTCCTTCCCCGGCCAGGGCGACCTGCCGGTCGGCGAGTTCATGGCGGCGGTCGCGGCGACCGGCTATGCCGGGCCGCTGTCGCTGGAGATCTTCAACGACCAGTTCCGCGCCGGCTCGGCCGCGCAGACCGCGGTCGACGGCCTGCGCTCGCTGATCCTGCTGGAGGACCAGCTCGCACCGGACTGGCCGAATTTCGCCGGCAAGGCCCTGGCCCCGCAGGCGAGGAGCCGCGGCACCGGCTTCATCGAGTTTGCCGTCAACGAGAGCAAGGCCGGCGAGCTTGCCCGCCTGTTCTCGCAGCTCGGCTTCCGCAAGAGCGGCCAGCACCGCAGCAAGGCGGTGGAACGCTGGTCGCAGGGCAAGGTCGAGCTCGTCGTCAATTGCGAGACCGACGGCTTCGCGCATTCGCATTATGTCACCCACGGGCCGGGCGTCTGCGCCATCGCGCTCGACGTCGACGATGCCGGCCGTGCCATGCAGCGCGCCGAGACGCTGAAGGCGCGCACCTTCTACCAGCCGGTCGGGCCGGGCGAACTCGAGATCCCCGCGATCCACGGCGTCGGCGGCAGCCTGCTCTATTTTCTCGACCAGGCCGGCAAGAACTGGGACACCGATTTCGAGCCTGTCGCGAGCGATGCCAGCGCCGATGCGCTGCTCGCGGTCGACCACATCGCGCAGTCGATGCCCTATGACGAGATGCTGTCCTGGCTGTTGTTCTACACCGGCATTCTCGACCTGAACCGCCTGCCGCAGATGGAAATCGCCGACCCCAGGGGCCTCGTGCAGAGCCAGGCCGTCATCAACGCCGACCAGAGCCTGCGCTTCGTCCTCAACGGCTCCTCCGCCAACCGCACCCTGCCGGCGCGCTTCATCTCGGAGTTCTTCGGCTCGGGCGTGCAACACGTCGCCTTCGCGTGTCAGGATATTTTTGCGACCGTCGCCGCGATGCGCCGGCGCGGCGCGGGCTTCCTGGACATCCCCGACAATTACTACGACGACATCGAAGCCAAATACGATCTTGCGCCCGAACTGATGGCGCAGCTGCGCGCCAACCACATCCTCTACGACCGCGAAGGCGACGGCGAGTTCTTCCAGGTCTACACCCACATCTTCGATGAGCGCTTCTTCTTCGAGATCGTCGAGCGCCGGAATTATCAGGGTTTTGGTGCGGCCAATGCCGGCATCAGGCTCGCAGCGCAAGCGCGCGAGGTGCGCCCGGCAACGATGCCGAGGGTGTAAGGCTCTTCCTGCCCTCTCCCCTTGTGGGCCTGTTGCGTAATTCGCCATTTGTGATTCCCTAGGGCAAAGCCTTGGAGGGTAGCGATGGCAGTGAAGCAGACGGGGCAGCCGAGTTTTATTGAGGGGTGGCTGCCGAAGGGAGCCGGGGCCAACGCGGCGCTG
>NZ_JBYGYN010000003.1:0-832396 GCF_057651995.1 Bradyrhizobium sp. USDA3516
CATGTGGGTGAGCGGGTCCTTGATCAGGTCGAGCACCTGGCGGTCGAGCTCGGTGTCGGCGCCGTGCATCTCGAGCTCGATCTGCTTGCCGAGTTCGGATGAGAGATCGCGGACGATGCGGGGCAACTTCTGCCAGGCATTGCCGATCGGCTGCATGCGCGTCTTCATGACGCCTTCCTGCAGCTCGGCGGTGACGTTGGAGAGGCGCTGCAGCGGCACCTTGAACTCGGTGTCCTCGTTGCGGCGGGAGATCTCCAAGAGCTGGTTGCGGGTCAGGACCAGCTCGGAGACCATGGTCATCAGGTGCTCCAGCGTATCCACGTTGACGCGGATCGACTGGTTGGCGATGCGGTCGCCCTCGCCCGCCATCTCGTCGGCCATCGACTTCTTCGGCGCGGCCTTCTCCTTGGGCTTTGCGGCTTCCTTGGCGGCAGGGGCCTCGGCGGCGGGCGCAGGTGCAGCTTCGGCCTTGACCTCAGCCTTGACAACGGCCGCGGGGACCGGCGCTTCGATCGCGGTCTCGCGGAAGGCGCGCTCGAGCTCGTCGAGCGAAACCTCGCCCGGACGCAGCGGACGCTCCAGGGTCTGATCGACCAGCGTGCCCATGGTCATCTCCTTGGCGGGCGCAGGCGCAGCGGCCGGGGCTTCGGGAACGAGCGGCGGTGCATCGGCAACGGGAGCCGCGCTACCGGCAGCCATGGCGGCCATGCCCTGCTCGACCATCGCCTCCAGCTTGCCGATGAGATCGCGATCGTTCCCTTCAGGCTCGGCCTCGGTCGCCTCAAGGCCTGCCAAAATCTCCTTGATGCGGTCGATCGAGGACAGGATCACCGTCACCGCCTCGGCGGTCACAGGCATGCCGTCGCGGAATTTGCCCATCAGCGTCTCGCCGGCATGCGCCAGCGCTTCCAGCCGCGGCAGGCCGAGGAAGCCGCAGGTGCCCTTGATGGTGTGGACCAGGCGGAAGATGTTATCCAGGATCTTGGCGTTGTTCGGCTCCTGCTCGAACTTCACCAGCTGATTGTCCACGGTGTCCAGGCTCTCGCTGGTCTCCGTCAGAAACTCCCGCAACAGATCATCCATGAAAACAGGCCTTCATACAGGAAGGGCGCGCACGAGGCGTGATGCGCCACTTCGGAATGAGGCCAGCTTCACCGCAAAGCGTTTAATATTGGTTGAGTATGTGCAAAAGAACGGCACCAACAAAGAGATAAGGCGCTCCGGACAAGCCGAAGCGCCTCGTAAAGATTGCATTAACGTTTCGGAAGCGACGCTTCGCGTTTACGAAGCGGTAACGATGATGGCTTCGCCTTCCGGCTTGAGCGTCACGGTGAGCCCGCAGGCCTGTGCGAGCAGCCGCGTATAATAAGGCTGGATCGCATGCGCATCCGCAGCAGGCCCGCGCTCGCCGCTCAGGAGCTCGGAGATGTTCTGCGGCAGGCGTGCGTTGTGTCCGGTCGCGGTGATGCGAAAGCTCATCGTCTCGCCCTCGCCGACCGGATCGACCGTCAGCATGCCACCGCGCGGGATCGTGTGCTGGGCAACGACGAGCATGTTGAGCAGCAGCTTGACGCGGTTCTTCGGCAACAGCAGCCGCGGCAGATTCCACGTGATCGAGCACTTGCCATCCTCGATATGGCCCTTCGCCATGGTGTGGGCATCGCCGAGATCGATCTGCGCGCCGGAGGAGCCGGCCGCGCCGAAGGCAAGGCGGCAGAACTGGAGCCGGGCGGAGGCCGTCTTGGCGCTCTTGCGAATCAGGTCGAGCGCGAACTCGCGGTCCTCGGGCTTGGGATCGTCGTCGAGCACTTCGAGCCCGTTGACGATGGCGCCGACGGGGCTGATGAGATCGTGACAGACCCGCGAGCACAGCAGCGCGGCGAGTTCGAGCATGTCGGGAGCGGCAGTGGTCGCAGGCGACGAGGCGTCAGACATATAATGGGGTCCTGGAGGGTTCCTGGAATTGCACGGCGCTGGACGCCGCGAATCACGCATGCTTGACGGATGCTGCGGGTTCTAACATTCGCAACCCCGCGGCAGCTAGCTTGCGATCGGTTCGAGGCGGCCATAAGCCCAAGCGAATCGATCGGGACGAATCAGTGGACGAGGAACGATATTGCCGACAGATGAGGCATGCAGGTGAAGCGGATCATTGACGGAGCGGCCGCTTCTGGCCTGATGGAGCCGCTGACCACGCTGGTGGTGAGGGCGGGCGAAGCGATCCTCGCCGTCAACCGCGCGGCCATGCGGATCGACGGTAAGCAGGATGGCTCGCCGGTGACCGAGGCCGACCTTGCCGCCGACCGCATCATTGCGGACGGTCTCGCGCAGCTCGCGGGCGACCTTCCGACGCTGTCGGAGGAGCGGACGGGGCTCGCCTCCCCCCCGTTCCAGGGCAGCTTCTTCCTGATCGATCCGCTCGACGGCACCAAGGAGTTCGTCGCCGGCCGCGACGAGTTCACCGTCAACCTCGCATTGGTGACCGACGGCGTGCCGTTGCTCGGCATCGTTTCCGCGCCCGCGCTAGGCCTGCTCTGGCGCGGCATCGTCGGCCACGGCGCCGAGCGCGTGAGGTTCAACGGCGCGACGATCGCCGCGGCCGAGCCGATCCGTACCCGCAAGCTGCCGTCGCGCGGGGAGCCCTGGATCGCCGCGGTGAGCCGTTCGCATGGCGATGCCAGAAGCGAGGCGTTCATCGCCGACAGGCCGAATGCCGTCAGGATGACGTGCGGCTCGGCCGTGAAATTCGGCCGGATCGCGGAAGGCAGCGCGGACATCTATCCCCGTTTCGGGCCGACCTCGGAATGGGACGTCGGGGCCGGCTGCGCGGTCGTGACGGCGGCCGGTGGCAAGGTGACCGACGGCAAGGGCGGCGAGCTCCGATTCGGCCAGCGCAGCGACACCGGCTTCATCATCCCGGAGTTCATCGCCTGGGGCGACAAGCAGGCGGTAGGCTGCTACTGACCGGGCTCGTTACTGCCCGAGCTTCTCCTGCAGGGCCGGCCAGCGCTTGCCCACCTCGTAGAGGAAGCGCTCGGGATCGGCGACGAAAGCGTCGCGATTGTCTTCCCGGCTGAACAAATAAAGCCGCTGCGCCACGATCGCGAAGAAATGCGGATTGGCGGCAACGGTGACGCCGCGGGCGATGTCGACCGGATCATAACCGCCGAATTGCGGTCCGTAGATCTCGGGGTGGGCGAGGAAGGAGGCACGGTTGCCCTCGTTCCGGAAGCGCCAGACGGCCCCCCAGAGGTTCGCCTCGAACTTGGCCGTGCCCTGCACGGCGCTGCCGGCGACGAAATAGGCGACGGGGTCGAAGCCCTCGATGGCGACGCCGCTGAAGCGGTTGACGACGACCCGCTCGGTGGTGGCGGCTCCTGCCGGCCCGCCCGCGCCGAGGATCCAAATGCCCGCCAGCAGGCAGAGGCGGCGGGCGATCAAGGCAATTCCGGGGCGCAAAGGGCTATCTTCCTGCCGTTGTGCCGTCATAGTTGCTGCGGATAACATCCGAGTCGAGGGGACATCCGGCGCAACCTAGAGCCGTGCCTGTTGGCGTCAGGTTAAGGAAGCGACCGGATTCGATACCAGGGGTTCTTTTATGACTTTCGCATCACGCCTTGCTGCGCTCGCGCTTGCCGCGATGATCGGCTGGATCGTGCCGGCCTCCGCCCAGCAGGCGCCGCCGCCCGACCTGCCGCCGCCGCAGCGGACCCCGACGCCCAATACCTATGGGCCGGACGAGCTCGTCACGGCCGGCCACCGCTTCTTCGGCAACGTCTCGCGCGGGCTCGCCTCGATCATCGAGAAGGCGGTCAGCCAATGGGGCCTGCCGAACGGCTACATCCTGGGCGAGGAAGGCTCCGGCGCCTTCGTCGCGGGCCTGCGCTACGGCGAAGGCACGCTCTACACCAAGAACGCCGGCGACCTGCGCGTCTATTGGCAGGGCCCCTCGCTCGGCTTCGACTGGGGCGGCGACGGCGCCCGCACCATGACGCTGGTCTACAACCTGCCCGCCACCAACGCGATCTACCAGCGCTTCGGCGGCATCGACGGCTCGGCCTACATCATCGGCGGCTTCGGCATGACGGCGCTCACCGCCAACAACATCGTGCTGGTGCCGATCCGCTCCGGGCTCGGCCTGCGCCTCGGCGCCAATATCGGCTATCTCAAATACACCCCGCGGGCGACCTGGAACCCGTTCTAGGCGCGCGCCCTCCCCACTGCCCACCGATCAAGGTTAACGACAGAGCGGGGCTGGCTTTTTGCCGGCCCGCCATGGCATTGTCGTTGGTGAATTTTTCCTTAAGCTTGGGAGTTCTGGCCCATGGTCGAACCGATCATGTACCTGGCGATCGGTTTCCTGCTCTCGATGCTGTGCGGGCTTGCGATCGTGCCGCTGGTGCATAACCGCGCGGTGCGCCTGACCACGCGCCGGCTGGAAGCCGCCACCCCGCTGTCGATGGCCGAGATCCAGGCCGACAAGGACCAGCTCCGCGCCGAATTCGCCATGTCCGCGCGGCGGCTCGAGATGAGCGTCGAGCAGCTCAAGAACAAGACCACGAGCCAGCTCGCCGAGCTCGGCAAGAAGAGCGACGCCATCAACCGCATGAAGATCGAGCTCGGCGAGAAGAACGCCACGATCTTCGCGCTGGAGGCGCGCGAGAAGGCGGTGAAGGAGCAGCTCCGCGCCACTGAGGAGGAATTCGCCGCCAAGACGGCGTCCTTGCGCGAAGCCGAGATCGCGTTGACGGACAAGCAGGCCGAGCTCGCCAAGATCAACTCCGAACTGTCCGACCGCTCGATGATGGCGGAGACCCGCCAGGTCGAGCTGGTCGCGGTGCGCGCGCAGATCGAGGAACTGAAGCACCGCGTCGGCGATGCCGAGAAGGAATTTGCCGCCACGCAAGCGCGCCTCGCACAGGAGCGCACCGAATCCGAGACCGCCTCGCGCGAGCTCGCCGAGGCCCGCGGCCGCGTCGAGAACCTGAGCCAGCGCGTCACCGAGCTCGACCGCCAGCTCATCGTGCAGGTCAAGGAGGCCGAGATGCTGTCGGGCCGCGTCGCCGATCTCGAAGGACGCCTCGCCACGCAGGGCAAGCTGCTCGCCGAGCGCGACTACGAGAACAACCAGCTGCGCCAGGCCAACGAGGCGAGCGAGCGCACCATCAAGGAGCTGCGCGTCGAGATTGCGGGCCTCAGCGGCGGCAGATCGTCGGCTGCGATGGAGCAGCTGCGCGCGGAAAAGGCCGCGCTGGAAGAGCAGCTGCGCAGTGCGCGCGACGAGCGCGCCAAACTCCAGCGCGACGTCAACGCGATCCAGCAGCAGGCCGAGAGTTCCTGGGCGACCGAGCGGATGGAGAACGCGCTGCTGCGCGAGCGCATCAACGACATCGCGGCCGAGGTGGCAAAACTCGCGATGCAGCTCGAAGGCCCGAATTCGCCGATCGAGGCCCTGCTCGCGGCCGAGGCCGGCCAGCCGCCGAAGCCGGCACCGCGCCCGGCCAACGATGCCGCGACGGGCGGCACCGCGACCAGCAGCGGTTCTGCGCCCCGCCTGCCCGAAGGCGGCGGAACGCTCGCCGAGCGCATCCGCGCGCTCCAGGCCCACGCCTCCCGCGCCCGCCAGCAGGGCGCGTAACCGGCCGAAATCCGGCTTCCTGCGACCTGTCGAAGCTTTTCCGGCCCCCCGCGTGCCCTCAAAACTTGACACGTTGGGCCGGCACTTCTAAATCGCGGGCTCCGATGTACCGGCCGGCCCAAGGTTGCGGCCGCCTGCATGTGGTCCCGGGCGCATAGCTCAGCGGGAGAGCGTTCCCTTCACACGGGAGAGGTCCAAGGTTCGATCCCTTGTGCGCCCACCACGCTTCGCCAAAAGGCTTCGCGTGGCGCAACCACGTCCAATGGTGGCGAAGCGTGTCCGGCGTCGCTCAAAGAGCGTAGACGGTCTGGGGGTCTTGGGTCCGCTCTGTCAAAAATTCGAAAACAACCCCATGCACAGTAGCCGACCTCAGTCGGATCAATGACTTACGAATTTTCCGAATTTTTCTTGCTCCGTCGGGCAAAACAGGGGCATGATGGCATGATCGGGAGGGACGCACGCTTGATGAGCATGCTGCGCCTGACGGCCCCGTGCCGGATCGCGGCTTAGAGATCAGGGATGAGCTGGATGACGCTCTCTCGCCGTCCTGCGAAACTCTGGATGCGAATTGCGATCGCGGCGCTTGCGGCGGTCGGCATCGGAATCGCGGCCATGGTTGGTCTCATCTGGTTCGCACTCGAAGGGTTCGCCAGCTGCCGCAACGTGGTCCTGAGCTCGACGCGGTCGCCCGACGGCAGCAAAGCGGTGCTTGTCTTCAGGCAGGAATGCAGCGCAACGGTACCGGATTCCACATATGCGAGCATCGCACCGATGGACCGGACCTTTTCACCCGATCGCAACCACGCATTCCTCGGTTTCGCCGGTCACGCAGAGATACTACCCAGCTGGCGCGGGAGCAACGTCGTCGAAATTGCGATGATGCCGGGGATCGAAGGCGGTTTCATCCGGCACGACGAGAAGGTCGGCTCGATCCGGATCGATTACAAATGATCTGCAGGCTCGGTGAATGATCGCACACCTCACGGAGTGCAAACCGGCAATCTCTTTTCCGCAAGCACCCGCACGGGCGGAAAAGAGGCGCAATCGACGACGTCGAACAGCACGCTGATGCTGCCGCTGAATGACTGCGCGAAGGCGATGGCGTCACCACGCTTTGCGTCGGCGATTTGAGTGCCGAGCGTGCAATGAGGTCGCCAGTTTTCGGGCCGATAGTGCAGCCGACAGAAGGCCGGATCGATCGCAGTGCTGATCGAAGCGTGCCATCGGACGAGCGTTTCATCGAATTCCGGCTCCGCCCAGAGCACGAGCGGCGGGCCTGCGAACCAGCGAATTCGCTTGAACGCGACCGGCAATTGCCCTTCGTCTCCTACTGCGCGGAGCATGACCTCCCACGCGGTCTTCGCGGTCATCTCGGGCGTATCATAGATCGCGAATGTAAAATGCGGCCGATAGCCGAGAAGCCTCATGGACGGCTGGCTCTCAAACGCGGCAACTTCATCCCACAAGGCTTCGATCCGCGCTGCGGAGGAATGGTCGGACCGGATGTTGATAGCCAAGGCCATGCGCCGGTTGCTCCATGCGGCAATGGATTCGCCTTCGGCGGCGAACTTGTCGAAGTTCAGATTTGCGCCTGGCGCAGACTCCGGAACAGAGAGAATACGGCCAGGCCGCATTCGCTCGTTGCAGCAAGGAGAGGCTCCGTGCACGGCCCACCGGCGTCACCGGCACGGCTTCAGTATTTGGCGATGACGGGACCGCCGAAGCGATAGTTCAATCGCACGAGACCGATGTCGATGTCCTGACCGATACGCTCCCTGCGCGTGAAGGCGCCGGCAGCCACGCCGCCAAAACCGCCAGCACCGGTGAACGCGACATCGCGATGGCCGAGAAAGATGTGGTCGTATTCCACACCCAGCGACCAGTTCGGAGCGAAGCCGAACTCAAGGCCTGCGCCGATGACGCCGCCCCACCGCGTTTCGCTCGCCCGGTCGAATGCCAAGCCGGTGACGACGTCGTTGGTTTGATATTTGTCGGCCACGACCGCGCCGCCGCCTTTCACGTAGAGCAAGACATTGTTCCAGGCATAGCCAACCTGCCCGGTGAGCAGGCCGAACGCTTCGACCTGAGAACGATTGCGAAGGCCGGTGGGCGGGAAAAGCACCGTGCTGATGTTATCGCCCGTGAAGTCCGCCCAGTTCCCCTGGCCTTCCACGCCGAACACCCAGTTGACAGACTGCCAGCGATATCCGACCTGCCCGCCCGCCGTGCCGCCCGTGGCATCGTGGCATCCTTGGGGGACGATGACGCCGAGTCCGGGGGAAATCAGATCCCAACACTTGCGGCTCGAGCCGCCGCCGCCGTTGACACCGATGTAGAAGCCGCTCCAATCATAGACAGCAGCGACCATCGGCGGCGCCTTGGTATGGGGACGCGCCGCAAGATCGGCGGCGTCGGCGCTCGTGCAGGCCATTCCGAATGCTGCGACGGCAAGCAGTAACTTCTTCATCCGCGTCCCCCACGAATCTCATACGTCGAGCAATGAGCCTGAGCTTATCTAGCTTCGTGGGCTTGGATGTGATCCACATGCAACACCTTAAAGCCACTTTGCGGCGGCGCGCGAGCCGCTCCGTTCATTTCCGCGATAACGCCCCTTAGGCTTGAGGCTGCCGACACCCGTTGGCAGGCGCAGGTTGAGACAATCGTGGCGGGTCAGATCCTGCGGCGTCTTCGGCCGCTGGCGATCGGCGAAGCAGGCGGGCGATCCGGGAAAGTCAGCGTCGAACGATATCGGAAATGATGCGCGGTATACTCGTCTGCAACATTCGAGGAAGCACTATGGCCACCATCTTCATCACCGGGAGCAGCGATGGCCTCGGCCGGGCGGCGGCGCAATCGCTGCTCGATCGGGGGCACCGCGTGGTGCTGCACGCGCGTTCGGCCGATCGTGCCGCGGCCCTCGACGGTCTCGCTTCGCGTGCTGAGGGATTGGTGATTGGCGATCTCAGAAGCGCCGGAGAGACGCGAAGCATCGCCGACCAGGTCAACGCCATCGGGCGCATGGATGCAGTCATCCACAATGCCGGCGTCTACACACGGCCGAGCCGCGGCTCGACGCCGGAAGGCCATGCCGAGACGCTGGCCATCAACACGCTTGCGCCGTTCATGCTGACGGCCCTGATCGCGCGGCCGGCCCGATTGGTCTATCTCAGCAGCGGATTGCACCGCGGTGGAGAGGGCTCGCTCGACGACCTCGACTGGACCGGGCGGGCGTGGAATGCAGCCACGGCCTATGCCGAGAGCAAGCTGCACGTCGTCGCGCTCGCCTTCGCACTGGCGCGACGCTGGCCCGACGTGCTCTGCAACGCCGTCGATCCCGGTTGGGTACGCACGAAGATGGGCGGCGCCGGCGCCCCGGTCGATATCGACACCGGGCAACGGACCCAGACCTGGCTGGCAGTCAGCGAGGAGCCCGCGGCGCGGGTGAGCGGGCGCTACTGGCATCACCTCGAGCAGCAAGAGCCGGCCCGTGAGGCGACCGATCCGAGATTTCAGGACCAGCTCATCGGCAAATTGACCGAACTGACGGGAGTCGAGCTACAGCGGGTGTAATGTTCGATGTATCCTCGTCATTGCGAGTGCAGCGAAGCAATCACGAATCCCTCTGCAGAAAGACTCTGGATTGCTTCGTCGCAAGAGCTCCTCGCAATGACGGCGGAGAGCAGCGTTTCACGCCGCGCGCCTGGTCCGCCAGGCCGTATAGAAACCGATCAGTGTCCCCATGGCGACCAGTCCGGCCGCCAGCAGCACCTGCAATTGTCCATCGTCGGTGGGGCCGATGGACGATACCAGCCTGGTCACGATGACGAACAGAATGCCCACGGCGGCCGCTGCACCGACGCAGAGATAGGCGAGCTCGCGCGTCAGGCTGCGGCCGAGCAGTCCGAGCGCCGTGAAATACATCGAGCAGGCGTTGGGATGAACGAACAGGGCAATGCGCGCATAGCGACCATAGGCGTCGAACAGCGACTCGCATCGGCGCAGAGCCGCCTTCGAGGCCACCCGCTGCAGAAACGGTCTGAAGAAACGAGCCTGTCCATAGCTGAGGATGGCGCCCAGGATGATGGCGAGCCACGCTACGAAGAAGACGGAGCCGTCCGCGGCCTTCGGGTTCAGCGCTATGGACATCAGGATCAGGGCGGTTCCGGGAAAATAGCCGAAATACGGGAAGACCGCTTCCACCAGCACGCAGACGAACATGAAGGCTGGAAACCATGCCGACCCGGCCGCGCCGTGGACGACGGCGTTCAGGTCGAACACGCTCGTCCTGTAGAGAACGAGGTACATGCACATGGCGAGGCCCGCCAGCGCATAGAACGGCAAGGCTCCAGACAAAAACCGTCTCATCCGATCATCAACTTCGTTTGGCGGAGACGACGGCCTCGCGCTGTTCCGGATCATGCTTTAGGCGAATGGGATTGCTGCTGTCGATGGCGCTCTTTGCCACGCAAGCTTTCGGCTGGCGTGCCCTACGCAATCGACAGAATCTCGATCTCCTGCGCGCCAGAGCCGACGACGTCGCCGACCGCCTTGCCCATCAGCGACCGCGCAACCGGCGCGACGAACGAGATCGAGCCGGCCTTGGGGTCGGCTTCATCCTCGCCGACGATGCGGTAGGTCTGGACGCGGCCGTCCGCTCGGCTGAAGCTCACGGTGCTGCCGAAGGCGACGATTTCTGTCGCGACAGGATCGGGCATCACCTGCGCCGTGCGCAAGCGTTCGGTGAGATAGCGGAGATCGCGCAGGGGCACGGCCGACTGCCGGCGCTTCTCGTTGACGTCCTCGATGGCTTGCGCGGCGTCATAGGCCGCGCGCGCTTCGGCGAGCTGCGTCTGCAATGCCTTGAAGCCTGCTTCCGTCACGAGGTTCGGATGCGGCGAGATCGGGCGGTCCGGCAACAGCGTCTCGGACGCGGTTTCGGCGCTCTCTTCCTTGGTGAAGGCGACGCTCAATTGAAGATCCTGTCGAACTATTTCGCTTGCGACGCCGCACGGCGCCCGCGACCGAGGTTATATCTCAAGTTCGACGAAACGGCGGAGCTTGAAGACGAGGTCCGGTACGGCCTGGCGGAACCGGGTTGCGTTCTGGAAGCTCGTCGAGAACGGCGCGAAGGTGAGCATCGCGTTCCAGTGCCGGTAACCATAGACCGTGACCGAGACGCCGGAACTCGGGAAGTTGTCCAGCTTGCGCAGCTCGCTGAGCACGAGATCGGCGATCGCCTCCGCCGGCAGCAGGCGCTTGCCGTCCCGCGTGGTTGCGATTTGCGCGGGCGGCTCGGCCGGCCCGGCGGCCGCCGCTGCGGCATCGGGTGCGCTCTCGGCTTTGGCCGCATCGGATCTGGACTCGGACTCGGACTTGGACTCGGACTTGGACGTCGCGGCCGGCTCCACGGGATCCGCCGGAACGATCGGCGGGACCTCGGCGAGCGGCGGCGGTGCAACAGGATCTGCGCGCTTGTTGCCTCCCAGGATGCTGCTGATCATGGCCACAAGGCCGGCATCCTTCACCTCGTCGCTCATCATTCCCCCTGGCTTCGGGCTACTCTAGCACCGCTCGCGCAGACCGCCACCGGCGTGGTATCGCATTTTGAGAACCGTTCCCTGCAGACATCCTTCGAGACGCCCGCTTTGGACGAGGCGTGCGCACCGGCCGCGCTACAAGCCGTATGCGATGGCGTGGGCGATGTGGGGCCGGACGTCGCCGCGCGATGGGTTATTGTTTATCGAACGGAATGTATTGGTGGTACTGCTTGGGCACGGAGCTGCGGTACCGCGCCGGCACGGTGCCGGTGTCGACCGAACGATCGATCTCCTGCTGGCGGGTCATCTTCTTCTTCGCCGGCTTCTTCGACGCGCTCTTCTTGCCGTCAGTGGGCTGGCTGGACGTGTCGGTGGTCGCGCTCGGCGCTGTGGTCGTCGCAGCCGGCGCAGTGCTTGTCGCGGCAGGCGCAGCGGTTCCGCCGGCGGCCGGCGTGCCCTGCGCCAGCACGAGCGGGGATTGCATCATGAGCACCAGCGCTGCCGTCGCAGCCAGCAAATATGATTTCTGCATCAGAACCTCCAAAATGCCTGATCCGAATGGGCCTAACCTAGGCCTCCGGCATCGACGCGTGCAAGTCCGTCGACGATAGGTCCGATCGCACGCCGGAACTGTGGTGGGGATCACACTCCCGGCATGGCCCTGCCTCAAGACATCGCAGCTGCGCACTGCGCGCTCGGCTATGCGCGAGCTGCGCGGCCGGTCTCCTCCAGCCGCGAGGCGAACCAGCGTGACAGCGGCTCGTCGACGGCACCGCTGACATAGACCTCCGACATCGTCACATGTTGCCTGTCCAGCACCAGGAGCAGGCCGATCCAATAGGGAAACCAGACATGGACGTCGGTCAGCGCCCGCAGCTTGTGCTGGTCGTGATCGAGCGGCGTGTGGTTGCTTGCCTTGCGGATCTCCACGGCGAGCAGATTGTTCGGGATCTCGCGCTGATGCACGACGACATCGGGGTAGATCGACTTGCCGAGATGGTCGTCGGTCGAGATGATGGTGCCGTGCGGCAGATGCAGCGTGCGCTCTCCGAGCCGGTCGTAATTACAGTCGACCGACCAGCCCGAAAACTGCTTTTCCAGATGCACGGCGAAACGGTGCGTGACCGCCCGCTCGCCGACGTCCTTCTCGAACAGGAAACCCTCGTGGGCGTAGAAGTCCCGGACAGCCGCGATCACCTTGTTCAGCTCGGTCTGCATCGTGCCTCCGGGCTCACGGCGCTCTGTCTGCTGCCGTCCTACATCTGAACTTCGATCAGGCGCGGGCCGGGCTCGGCGACGGCCTCTGCCAGCGCCTTGTTGAACTCGTCGGCGTTGGTGACGGCGCGGCCGGGCACGCCCATGCCCTTGGCCAGCGCCACGAAGTCCAGGGTCGGGCGGTCGAGGCGGAGCATGTCGTTGGCGCGCTGGCCGGGCTCGCCTGCGCCGACATTGTCGAACTCGCCGCGCAGGATCTGGTAGATGCGGTTGGCGAACACGATGGTGACGATGTCGAGGTTCTCGCGCGCCTGGGTCCACAGCGACTGGATCGTGTACATCGCGCTGCCGTCGCCGACCATGGTGATCACCTTGCGGTCGGGGCAGGCGATCGCGGCACCAATCGACAGCGGCGTCGAGAAGCCGATCGAGCCGCCCATGTTCTGCAGCCAATCGTGCGGAGCCGCCGCCGCCGTCGGCGGGAAGAAGCCGCGGCCGGTGGTCAGGGATTCGTCGACCATGATCGCGTTCTCGGGGATCGCACAGGCAATGGCCTGCGCGATCGAGGCGAAGGTGAGCGCGCCGGTCGGCTTGACCAGTTCCTGCAGAGCCTGCGGCTTGACGTCCCTGGTGCTGGCTTTCACGGCGCCGGCGAGCGCCTCGAGCGCGGCGACCGAATTCTCGCCCCAGGAGGTCATGCGATGCACCTCGCAGCCCTGCGGCTTGAGCATGCTCGGCTTGTTCGGATAGGCGAAGAACGCCACGGGGTCGTCGGACTCGACCAGCACGATGTGACGGAATTTCGCCAGCATCGGCAGGGCCTGATCAATGACGTAATGGATGCGGTCGATCGAGAAACGGCCGCGGCCGCGCGCCATCTTCGGACGGAAGGTCGGGCCCATCACGGTGCAGCCGGTCTTGCCGGCGATGCGCTCGGCCAGCGCCAGCCCCTGCTCGCTCAGCGCGCTGCCGGTCATCAGGAGCAGCGTGCCCTCGCCGTCGCCATGCAGGATCTTCGCGGCCTGCTCGACCGCCTGCGGCGAATAGCTGGCGCGCTGCTGCTCGGCCGGCACCTCGGCGATGCCGTCGGCCTCGTTCCAGGCGGTGTCGGCGGGCAGGATCAGCGTCGCGATCTGCGGCGGCGCGCTTTTGGCGGCGGCAATCGCCGCCGCGCCGTCGGCGGCGACCGATTTGGCATCCGGCGAGGTGCGGACCCAGGACGACATCGGCCGGGCCAGGCCTTCGATGTCGGAGGTCAGCGGGGCGTTGTAGCCGATGTGGTAGACGGCGTGCTGGCCGACGATGTTGACGATGCCGGAATTGGCCTTCTTGGCATTGTGCAGATTGGCAAGGCCGTTGGCGAGGCCGGGACCGAGATGCAGCAGGGTCGAGGCCGGCGTGCCCTTCATGCGGAAGTAGCCGTCGGCCGCGCCCGTCACCACGCCTTCGAACAGGCCGAGCACGCAGCGCATGCCGGGGACGCGGTCGAGCGCCGCGACGAAATGCATCTCGGAGGTGCCGGGGTTGGTGAAGCAGACGTCCACCCCGCCCTTGACCATCGTCCGCACCAGGCTTTCCGCACCGTTCATTCTGTCTGCTCCCGCAACCGGCCAGTGATCCGTTCGGTCAATCATTGTTCGCACGGCCCGTCAAAGCAATAGCGGGCATCGCGGCCCTGCCCCGCGTGAGGACGCGCGGATTTGGCTAACGATTTCCGGCAAATTGGCGAGAGTTGCGATTTGGTAACGTCAGTCGTTAACGATGCCACCCTCACGGGCCCGTGGCTTGCGAAACGCGCGCAAATATGGCCTCTGGCTCGGGTTGAATCGATTTTTTCTGGGGGAGACAATGATCCGGTTTTTTGCCGCACCGATGGCCGCAATGGCGCTGCTGCTGGCTGGCGCGCCCGACGCATCCGCGACGGGAATGTTCGACTTCACGGGCACCAGTTCCACCGGCTATATCGGCCGCGGCGGCGCGAGCCCGATCCCCCGCACCACGGTCATGTACAGCGGCAATTACGCCCCCGGCACGATCGTGGTGAACACCTCCGAGCGGCGGCTCTATTTGGTGCTCGGGAACGGGCAGGCGCTGCGCTACGGCATCGGCGTCGGCCGCGACGGCTTCCGCTGGGGCGGGGTGCACAGGATCACCGCCAAGAAGGAATGGCCGGACTGGACGCCGCCCTCTCAGATGCTGGCGCGCCGCCCGGACCTGCCGCGCCACATGAAGGGCGGCGTCGACAACCCGCTCGGCGCCCGCGCCATGTATCTGGGCTCGACCCTGTACCGCATCCACGGCTCCAACGAGCCGGAGACGATCGGTCAGGCGGTCTCCTCGGGCTGCTTCCGCATGACCAACGACGACGTCACCGACCTCTATAGCCGCGTCTCGATCGGCACCACGGTGGTGGTGCTCAACAACTGAGCCAGGAACCCGCAAGGCGCGTGAATTTGCACTCTTGTGCACGCGGGGCGAATGCGGCAGCGTCACAGCACGATGAGCGCATTCGTCCCGCCTTCGCCCCGCCTTCGCGTCGCCCTGCTGACAATCGCGACGCTCGCCTGCGCGCCTGACATCGCACCCATGGCTGCCGCCGGCGAGCTGCCCGCGGTGTCCTCGCGCCAGCGCGCCGAGAAAAAGAGCTTCACCGACGGTGAGATCATCGAAGGCTTCCTGAAGACGGCATTCGGCGCCGAATACCATCTTGCCGGCCGCGTCGACCGCATCCGCAAGTTCGACGGGCCGGTGCGCGTCTACGCCGAGAGCGACCGCGAGGATCGCAAGACGCAGCTCGCCAAGGTCGTGGCCGACATCGGAAGGCGCGTGCAGCATCTCGACATCGCCATGATCGATACTAACGAAGCGGCGAATGTGCGCGTGAAGCTGGTGCGCGACCGCGATCTCTTCCGCACCATCTCGAGCTTCTACGGCGCCGAGAAGGCGCGCGAGATCCGCTCCTCGCTCGATCCGCAATGCCTGTCCGGCTTTCGCAAGAACGACAATTTCGAGATCGAGCATTCCGACGTCATCCTCACCGTCGACAACGGCGATTTCACCTTCCTCGACTGCGCCTATGAGGAGCTGCTGCAATCGCTCGGGCCGATCAACGACACCACGAGCGTGCCCTGGACCATGTTCAACGACAACGTCTCGATGGGCTATTTCGACGTCTACGACCAGTACATCCTCAACCTGCTGTACGATCCTCGCATCAAGGCGGGCATGACCGTGGCGGAGGTCAAGGCCGTGCTTCCCGCCGTCCTCAAGGACGTGCGCGCCTGGGTGAAGCAGGCGAATAATCTGAAGGAGTGAGGCGGTCCTGCCCTATCGCGTATGGCTTGTAGCACGGCCGGCGCGCACGCCTCGTCCTTCGAGACGGCGCTGACGCGCCTCCTCAGGATGAGGCTCATCGGCATCAGTGCTCGTTGAAAATGCTGCCGCGCACTCCGCCCTCATCCTGAGGAGCCCGCCTCAAGCGGGCGTCTCGAAGGATGGCTGCAGGGACGAGCTCTCAAATGCGACAGCCCTCGGAAGGGTAACGCGGCGATCTACTCGTCGCCGTTCTTCTTGCGCAGCAGATCCGTCGCCAGATCCGACAGCTTCGGCGGCGGCAGGGCCGCGAACGGCAGCGGCCGCGTTACGTCGATCGCGGCCAATCCCAGCCGCGCCGTCAAGAGCCCGTTCAGCACGCCTTCACCCAGGCGCTGCGACAGCTTTGCCGCGATGCCGTGGCCGAGCATCTGCTGCACCAGGCTGTCGCTCGCGGCCATGCCGCCGGTGATGGCGAGATGGGCGATGACGTGGCGAAGCAGGCGGATCATGCCGAGCGCGCCGGGACGGCTGCCATAGAGATAAGCGAGCTGGCGGATCAGGCGCAGCGCGGCGACGAACACGAACAGCACGTCGATGGCGGCGCGCGGGCTCACCGCCGTCACGATCGAGACCTTTTGCGCCGCCGACGACACCAGCCGCCGCGCCTCGGCATCCAGCGGCGACATCAGCTCGCGCTCGGCGAGGCGGATCATGTCGGCGCCGTCGATGATCTCGCCGGCGTGGCTCTCGAGCGTCGCGCGGGCGCGCGCCAGCTGCGGGTTCTGGTGCGCGATCTTGAGCAGGTCCTGGACGATGACACGGCTCTCCTTGCGATCGTCGCTGGCCAGCACGGAAGCTGCACGCTGATGCAGCTTCTCGATCATCGCAAGACGCGCGAGGCCGAACGCCTCGCGTCCGATCACGACGGCGAGCGCCAGCGCGGTGACGGCGGCGAAGGCAAGTCCGACGAAGCCGAGCGTCTCGTTGCGCGCGAACAGATCCTCGATCAGATGGACCACGCCGAGCCCGGTGCCGAGCAGCGTCAATCCGGCGAGCCCGGACCAGAACAGCGTGCCCCAGGGAAAGCCGCGCCGCGCCGGGACTACGGCTTGCACCGGCACCGGCAGCAGCGCCGGATCGGGCTCCGGCGTGATCTGGATGGTGGCGCGACCGAGACGGCCGGTCTCGTCGGCCTCGGCGACGACGACGCCGGGATCGTCGAGCCGGAACGTCGCCGGCCGCCGGGGTTTCGATCGGTCGTTCATGCGAGCTTGTCTCCGATCAGGAACTGCAAGGCACGGTCGAGGCGGATGTGTGGCAGCGTCGGCTCGTCGGCCCCCTCGCGTTCGAGCTTCGGCGGGCGGAAGCGCAGGAAGCGGAAATCGCTGTTCCCGGCCGCCTCCGTCGCGAGCCCGCGGAACGCATCCGTGCCGTTGAACAGCGGTTCGGGATCGAGCGGCAGATCGCCCGGAAAAGTCGCAACCTCGGTATTGCCGTCGAAGAACTCGCCGCCGGCGCTTTCGCCCGCGGCGGGTGTTCCCAGGATCGACGGCAGCTTGTCGCGGCCGTGCGCCACCTGCGCTTCGCGCGTGGCGCGCACGGCGGCCAGCGCCACGACGTCGATCGCCGCGCCGGTGTTTTCCGCGCGCGCAGCGGCGCGCGCGACGGCGCGGCGCAGCACGGCCTCGAGCCGGTCGTGGCTGGAATGATGCAGATGATCCGCCTTGGTCGCGGCGAACAGGATGCGGTCGATGCGCGGCCGGAACAGGCTGGAGAGGATCGTGCTGCGGCCGATGTTGAAGCAGTCGAGAATGCCTGATAGCGCGGCTTCGAGATCGTGCAGCGCCTCGGGGCCGGAGTTGAACGCGGCGAGCGCATCGGCCAGCACGATCTGACGGTCGAGCCGCGCGAAATGATCGCGGAAGAACGGCCGCACCACGACGTCCTTGTAGGCTTCGAAGCGCCGCACCATCATCGCCCACAGCGATCCCTCGCCGGCCTGCCCGCCCGCAGGCACGTCCAGCGGCGCAAAGGTCAGCGCCGGCGTGTCGGCGAGATTGCCGGGCATCAGGAAGCGGCCGGGCGGCAGCAGGCTCATCGCAAAGCGCTCGTCGCGGCAGACCCGCAAATAATCGGTGAAGAGCTTCGCGGCCGTCAGCGTCGCCTGCTCGTCCTCGCGCGCTTCGGGCTTGAGCGTCGCGAGATGACTGTGCCACTCGGCCGCGAGATGCGCGCGCGGCGCCTCGCGCGACAGCGCCAAGCTCTCCGCCGACCATTGCTCGTAGCTCTTGTGGAGCAGCGGCAGATCCAGCAGCCATTCGCCGGGATAGTCGACGATGTCGAGCGTCAGCGTGCGGTCGGCGCCATTCGGGCGCTGGTAGTCGATCACGAGCCTGAGCTCGCTGATGTCAACGGTCGAGCTCGGCCAGCGCCGTTCCTCGATCAGCGCGCGCAGATGGCTCTCATAGGCAAAGCGCGGCACGGCATCGTCCGGCTGCGGCGCCAGGTGGGCCCGCGCGATCCGGCCCGAGGCGTAGGCCTCGAACACCGGAAACCGGCCGCCGCGCGTCAGTCCATGGATCAGCGCGGTGATGAATACGGTCTTACCGGCGCGCGACAGGCCGGTGACGCCAAGCCGCACCGTCGGGTTGAAGAAATGCTCGCCATAGTCGATCAGCGCCCGCGCCGACAGCCGCGCCTCCTCGACCATATCCTGGAAACTGAATGCCATATGAACGTGAGGAATCTCGGGCGAGGGATATGCAAAACGGATTAGTCACAAAAGTGGCAATTGCCTGAGGAAATTCAAGCTTTCATACTTCCACCGCCTTTGTCGGCAAATCAGCCGTTGAACGACGCGCCGGTCCCGAAACACCCATTCTGAGGGCATTGCCTCGAGCCTTTGCGGATTGCCATGACCGTCTTCCAGTTGAAGCAGCTTGCATCCTCTTCCGTCCACGCCGCAGCCGACGCGATCGGCTGGGACTACGATCGCGCCGAGCTGATCGCCGACGGCATCGTCCACGGGATCGGCGTGCTCTCAGGGATCATTGCCGCGACGGTGCTGGTGGTGCTGACGGCGCTCCATGCCGACGCCACCGACATCGTCGGCGTCTCCGTCTATGTCGCCGGCCTGCTCTCGATGCTGGTGCTGTCGGCAACCTATAATCTCTGGCCGGTCTCGCCGGCCAAATGGCTGCTGCGCCGTTTCGACCATTCCGCGATCTATCTCCTGATCGCGGCGACCTACACGCCCTTCATCCTGGAGCTGAAGGACAGCGTGTTCGCTCTGGTGCTGCTCGCCGGCGTCTGGTGCGTGGCAATCCTCGGCATCGTGCTGAAGCTGCTCTATCCCGGCCGGTTCGACCGCGTCTCGGTCGGCATCTATCTTGCGATGGGCTGGAGCGGCATGATGCTCTACGATTCCGTGGTCAGGGCGTTGCCCACGCTGGTGCTGGGCTTCATCCTTGCCGGCGGCCTGCTCTACAGCTTCGGCGTGATCTTCCACGCCTGGCGGCGGCTGCGCTTTCAGAATGCGATCTGGCACGGCTTTGTCTTGGCCGGCGCGGCATGCCATTATACCGCGGTGCTCGACCTCGTGTTGAGCTGAGAAGTTTCCGCGAAGCGGTATAAGAAGACGGGAGGAGACGTCGCATGCAGGTGACCGGCAAGGTCGTGGTCGTCACGGGCGGCGCAAACGGCATCGGCAAGGCGCTGTGCGAGGCCTTTCACAATGCCGGTGCGGCCAAGGTCGTGGTCGCGGACATGGACGCCGCCAATGCGCGAGCGGTCGCGGCCATGGTCGATGGCGCCGCCTTCAAATGCGACGTCGCGCAGGAAAAGGACATCGTCCACGTCATTGAGGAGACCGAGCGGCAGTTCGGCCCGATCGCGCTGTTCTGCTCCAACGCCGGCATCGGCGGCGGCTTCGATCCGATGTCGGAGAATGCCGGTGGCGCGTCCGACGAGCCGTGGCAGCGCAGCTGGGCGATCCACGTCATGGCGCATGTCTATGCGGCGCGGCATCTCGTCCCCCGCATGAGAGCGCGCGGCGGCGGCTATTTCCTCAACACCATCTCGGCCGCGGGCCTGTTGTCGCAGGTCGGCAGCCCGGCCTATTCGACGACGAAGCACGCTGCGGTCGGTTTTGCCGAGAACCTCGCGATCTCGCACAAAGCCCACAACATCAAGGTCTCGATCCTCTGTCCGCAGGGTGTCGACACCAACATGCTGCGCTCGATCCCCAAGGGCCCGCAATCCGGCGACGGCGACCTGACGCCCGAACAGGTGGCGAAAGACGTGCTCGCCGGCCTCGAGCAGGAGACGTTCCTGATCCTGCCGCACCCGCAAGTGCTCGGCTACATGCGCAAGAAGACCGAGAATTACGACCGCTGGATCGGCGGCATGGCCAAGATCCAGGCGAGGATGCGGGAAGAGTTCGGGAAGTAGAGGAGGTTCGCCCACCGCCGTCATTCCCCGCGAAAGCGGGGAATCCAGTACGCCGCGGCCTATCGATTGAACCACTGATGTCCCGGAGTACTGGATCGTCCGGTCAAGCCGGACGATGACACCGGGAGTGACGTTACACCAGGGTCTCCTCCTCCACCCGGCTCGCCCGCAGCGCCTGCGCATAGAGCATCATGCCCTCGCGCACGATGCGCTGCTCGGCTTCCGTCAGGGCCGCCAGCGCGCCGCGCACCTGCTGGCGGCCGAACGCGTGCAGCGCCTCCAGCGTGCGCCGGCCCTTCGCCGTCAGCGACAGCCTCTTGCTGCGCGCATCCGCCTCGTCCGGCGTCTCCTTGAGCTCGCCGCAATCGACCAGCTTGCGCACCAGGCGGCTGACGCTGGATTTCTCCAGCCGCAGGAAATCCCCGAGCTCGCCCGAATTCATCGGGCCGCGGATGCCGATCTCCAGGATGGTGTGGACCGCCGAGGGCGGATAGCCCGAGGCCGCCACCGTGGCGTCCATGAAGCCGAGCTCGCGCACCATCAACCGCGAGGCGGCGCGGATGTCGTCGATCAGCGAAAGCTCGTCCATCTTGACTCCACCCATACAGTTGTATCATACAACTATATGGGTGCAACGGCGCGCGCAAGCGTTTTGGAGTGAGCCATGAGCGAAGCTTTGCCGGCAGGGAGGCGGATGAGCGGCAAGGTCTGCCTGGTCACCGGCGGCGGCAGCGGCATCGGGCGCGCCACGGCGCTGCGGATGGCTGCCGAAGGGGCGGAAGCGGTCGTCGTCGCCGGCCGGCGCGAAGCCGAGATCGAGGCCACCGCCGCCGCCTGCCGTGAGCTCGGCACGGAGGCGATCGCGCTTCAGACCGACATCACTGAGGAAGACGAGGTCGCGCGCCTGGTCGGCACCGCGGTCGGGCGCTGCGGCCGGCTCGACGTTGCCTTCAACAATGCCGGCTTCCAGGAGCGCCGCGCGCCGCTGGAACAGCAGGGCACGGAGATTTTTGATAGCGTGTTCGACACCAATGTCCGCGCGCTGTTCCTCTGCCTGCGCCATCAATTGCCGGCGATGCTGGCGCAGGGGCGCGGCTGCATCGTCGTCAACACCTCCGTCAGCGGTGTGCGCAATCCCAATCCCGGCTTCTCGCTCTATTCGGCCTCGAAGGCTGCCGCGATCTCGCTGACGCGATCAGTGGCGATGGAGAACGCGCCGCGCGGCATTCGCATCAATGCCATCGCGCCCGGCCGCGTCGTCACCGACATGATGCTGCGCGCCGGCGTCGGCGATGTCGCGACGGTCAGCGCAGGCCTGCCGCTGCGGCGGATGGGCAGCCCGGAGGAAGTGGCGGAGGCCGTGGTGTGGCTGTCGTCGGATGCCTCATCGTATGTCGTCGGTCACGTGCTGGCGGCGGACGGAGGATTTCTGGCGTCGTGATGACGCCATCAATGCTTCTGCCCGTACAGCACCGGCACCGCGGAATCCACGACGACCTCGACGAGGCTCGTGCCGGCATACGCCATGCCGCGCTTGAGCGCTTCGCCCAGCTCCGCAGCCTTCGTCACCCGCACCGCATGACAGCCCATGCCCTCGGCGAGCCGGACGAAATCGATCCCCGGCAGCTCCAGCCCCGGCACGTTGCGCACCTGCATCACCTGGCTGAACGAGCGCATCGCGCCGTAGCCGGAATTGTTGATGACGACGATTGTGAGCGGCAGCTTGCGCTGCGCGGCGGTCCAGAGTGCCTGGATCGAATACATCGCCGAGCCGTCGCCGATCAGGCACACCGTGCGCTGCTTCGGCTTGCCGAGCGCCATGCCGACCGCGGCGGGCAGAGAGTAGCCGAGGCCGCCGCTCGACATGGTGTAGAAACTGTCCTGCCCCGGCATCGGCATGAACTTCTGCATCGCCGGCCGGTGCGAGGGCACTTCCTCGACCAGTGATGCGCCGTCGGGCATCGCCTGCGACAGCGAATGCAGCAGAAACTCGACGGGCAGCGGATCGGCGCCCTGCGGCGCCGGCGGCAGCGTGCGACCTTTTGGCGCCGCGCGCTTGCTCTCCGGCATGAGGTCGAGCAGCAGGCTGAGCGCCGGCTTCATCGTCGCGATGATGCTGGTGCCTGATGGCGTCACGGCGGCGGCATCCGCATCATCCGTGATCTGGAAGATGGTCGCGCCGCCGTCGAAGATCGCGGCATGGCCCTCGACATGGAAGGTGAACACCGGCGCGCCGATGACAACGACGACATCGTGCGCGCGCAGCGCATCGGACAGCTGCGCCGGCGAGGCATGCAGAAACCCTGCGAATTGCGGATGCCGCTCGGGGAAGGAGCAGCGCGCCGAGAACGGGCTGACCCAGACGCTCGCCTTGGCCTTCTCGGCGACGCGCACCATCAGATCGACCGCGCCGGCGCGATCGACACCCGGTCCGACGACGAGCGCAGGGTTTTTTGCCGAGCCGAGCGCGGCCACCAGCGCCTTCATCGGTTCGAGCTCAGGACCGAGTTCGCGGCTCACTTTCCGCGCCTCGACCGGTGCGCAGGCATGGGCCCAGTCGTCGATCGGGATCGACACGAAGGTCGGCCCGCACGGCGGCTGCATCGCGGTGTAATAGGCCCGCGCGATCGCGGCCGGTACGTCCTCGGGCCGCGCCGGCTCGACGCTGTATTTGACATAAGGCCGCGGAAACTCGGAGGCGCGCTCGGCATAGAGGAACGCCTGCAAGGGCAGGATCGAGCGCGCCTGCTGGCCTGCGGTGATCACGAGCGGGGTCTGGTTGCGATGCGCGGTGTAGATGTTGCCGAGCGCGTTGCCGACGCCGGCGGCCGAATGCAGATTGACGAAGCCGGCATTGCGCGTCGCCTGCGCATAGCCGTCGGCCATGCCGACGGCGGACGCTTCCTGCAGCGCCAGCACGTAGTCGATATCGTCGGGCCAGTCGCTGAGGAACGGCAGCTCGGTCGAGCCAGGGTTGCCGAACACCCTGTCGATGCCGAACGATCGCAGCAGGTCGAGCGTCGCCTGCTTGACGGTGACGGACTTGCTGCCGGTCTTGCCGTTCTTGGCCATGGTTTCCGTCCCCTGTTGCTTATCGAAGGTAGCAGCCTCACTCCGTCATTGCGAGGAGCCCTTGCGACGAAGCAATCCAGACTGCCGCCGCGGAAAGATGCTGGATTGCTTCGCTACGCTCGCAATGACGGAAGGAAACAGCAGCGCATCACCACACCGCCGTGCCCTTCATCGTCGGCTGCCCCTCCGCGTTCGCGGTCCACAGCTCCATGCCCGTCTCGATCTCATTGGCGTTGACGGAGAACTCCGTGCCCTCGAACAGCGGCTGCACGCCGCGATACGAAAACTTCTTCGGCGCCTTGCCGCCGCGCAGCTTGGCCGCCATCTCGATGATCAGCGCCGCCTGCAGCGGGCCGTGGAAGATCAGGCCCGGATAGCCCTCGACCTCAGTGACATAGGCGCGGTCGTAATGGATGCGGTGGCCGTTGAAGGTCAGTGCGGAGTAGCGGAACAGCAGCACGGGATCGGACACATGCGTTTCGCGATGCTGCGCCTGCGGCGGCGGAGGCGGCGCCTTGCCGCCGGCCGGCGCGCCGCCGGTTATCTCGCGATAGACGATGTCCTGCCGCTCGCGGATCGCCGTGCCTCGCGGCGAGGAGATGCTGTGCTCGACCGAGACGAAGCACAACGTGCCGGTCGAGCCCGTCTTCACTTGCACATCTGCGATGCGCGATGTCCGGGTCGATTCATCGCCGACGCGCAAGGGCTGCAAGAACTCGATCTCGCCGCCGGCCCACATCCGGCGTGGCAGCGGCACCGGTGGCAAGAAGCCGCCGCGGGTCGGGTGGCCGTCGGGCCCGAGCATCGAGATCGGAAACACCGGCTGCGCCAGGCACCAATGCACCGTGTACGGCGCAGCGTCGCCCGCCTTGGGCTCGCCGACCTCCTGGAACAGCGTCGCGCGCAGGCCCTTCACCAGCTGCGCGGTGACGATGTCGGTGGCCTCCTGGCTGCGACCGATCCATTGCCTGAGATGATCGATGTCGAGCTTCTCGGTCATGACGCCTCGCTCTCTTTATTTGGACTGGGGACGCTCGCCGATGGCGGGCACGGCGCCGTAAGAGCGCGTCTCGCCGACGATGATCGGCGCCGGCGCGGGATAGCTGACGCGTCCGTTCGGCGTGTCGACCTCGATGCGGCGCAGATGCGGATGGTTGGCGAGATCGGCCATGGTGTTGACTTCGGCGAAGGCGATGTCGGCATCCGACAGTCGCTTCAACAGCTCGTCGCGCGTCATCTTGCCGAAGATATCGGCCACCGTCGTGTCGGTGAAATCGCGGTTGCGCACGCGCTCGACCATGTTGGCGACGCGGGGATCGGCCGGCAGGTCCGGCTGGTCCAGCACCTTCGCGCACAGCGTCTTCCACTCCCGCTCGCTCTGGATCGAGATCAGGATGTCCTTGCCGTCCCTGGAGGTGAACACGCCGTAAGGCGCGATCGATGGATGGCGCAGGCCCATGCGCTTGGGCGGATTGCCGGCTTCGGCATTGAGCAGCGGCACGGTGCACCAGTCCGCCATCACGTCGAACATGGAGATCCGGATGTCGGCGCCCTTGCCGGTGCGCCCGCGCGCGATCAGCGCCTCCAGGATCGCCGCGTGCGCGGTGGCGCCGGTCGCGACGTCGACGATCGACATGCCGACACGCGAGGCGCCATCGGGATTGCCGGTGATCGAGGCCAGCCCGCTCTCGGCCTGGATCAGGAGATCATAGGCCTTGCGGTGGGCGTAGGGACCCTCGTCGCCATAGCCGGTGATCGTGCACGAAATCAGCTTCGGATAGTCCGTCAAGAGCCGCTCGCGCGAGAAGCCGAGCTTGTCCATCGAGCCCGGTTTGAGGTTCTGGATCAGCACGTCGGCACTCGCGATCAGCTTCTCCAGCTCGGCGCGGCCTTCCTTCGTGGTGAGATCGACCACGACCGATTGCTTGCCGCGGTTGAGCCAGACGAAATAGCTGCTCTGGCCCTTGGCCGCCGCGTCATAGCCGCGAGCGAAATCGCCCTCGGGCCGCTCGATCTTGATCACTTCTGCGCCGGCATCGGCCAGGCGCGAGGAGCAGAACGGCGCCGCCACCGCCTGCTCGACCGCAATCACCCTGATCCCGTCGAGTGCTCCCATGGCCGCAACCTCAGTAAGAGCGCGGCATGCCGAGCACATGCTCGGCGACGAAGGACAGGACGAGGTTGGTCGAGATCGGCGCCACCTGGTAGAGCCGCGTCTCGCGGAACTTGCGCTCGACGTCGTATTCCTCGGCAAAGCCGAAGCCGCCATGGGTCTGGATGCAGGCATTCGCCGCCTCCCAGGACGCATCCGCCGCCAGCATCTTGGCCATGTTGGCCTCGGCGCCGCAATCGAGCCCGGCCTCGTACTTGCGCGTGGCTTCCTTCACCATCAGCTCGGCCGCGCGCATCGAGGCGTAGGCCTTGGCGATCGGAAACTGGATGCCTTGGTTCTGGCCGATCGGACGGCCGAACACGGCGCGCTCCTTCGCGTAGTTCGTGGCCTTGGCGATGAACCATTTGGCGTCACCGACGCATTCGGCCGCGATCAGGATGCGCTCGGCATTCATGCCGGAGAGGATGTAGCGAAAACCCTTGCCTTCCTCGCCGATCAGATTCTCCGCCGGCACCCTCATGTCGGTGAAGAACACTTCGGTGGTGGCGTGGTTCATCATGGTGCGGATCGGGCGGATCTCAAGGCCGTTGTTCTTGGCCTCGCGCATGTCGACGATAAACACCGAAAGGCCATCAGTGCGCTTCTTGACCTGGTCCTTTGGCGTGGTGCGCGCCAGCAGCACCATCAGATCGGAATGCTCGGCGCGGCTGGTCCAGATCTTCTGGCCGTTGACGACGTAGCTGTCGTTGCCGTCCTTGCGCGCGAACGTCTTCAGCGAGGAGGTGTCGGTGCCGCTGGTGGGCTCGGTGACGCCGAACGCCTGCAGGCGCAACTCGCCGCTCGCGATCTTCGGCAGGTATTTCGCCTTCTGCTCGGCATTGCCGTGCCTGAGCACCGTGCCCATCGTGTACATCTGAGCATGGCAGCCACCTCCGTTGCAGCCGGCGCGCTGGATCTCTTCCAGGATCGCCGCGGCCGCCGACAGCTTGAGGCCCGCGCCGCCATATTCCTCGGGGATCAGCACCGAGAGGTAGCCGGCCTCGGTCAGCGCATCGACGAAGGCCTTGGGGTAGGCCATCTCGCGATCGAGCTTGCGCCAATATTCGCCGGGGAACTGGGCGCAGAGCTTGGCAACGGCCTCGCGGATGTCGGCGTAATCTTCGGTGTGGTGCTCGTGACTCATGGCGTTTCCAATTCTCAGCGGCAGTTAAGATAACGCCGGCCAACCCACGGGCGTTGTGAAAACAATGCCCGCCCCCTATGCTCATTTGTTATAGCGTATGGAGTAGCCTTCCAGGATTGGCAAGCATGGATTTCCGGCAGCTCAGGACCTTCAGTTGCGTGGCGGAGCTCGGCAGCCTGTCCAAGGCCTCCGACACCTTGCGCGTGGCGCAGCCGGCGCTCTCCAGGCAGATCAAGCTCCTGGAACACGAGCTGCGCACCGAACTCTTCACCCGCAATGGCCGCGGCATGGTGCTGACCGAGGCCGGCCGGCTGCTGCTCGCGCGCACCTCCGGCATCGTTCGGCAGATCGACCAGATCCGCGACGACATCCAGTCGGCCAAGGGGCCGCCGTCGGGCCAGGTCGTGCTTGGCCTCGTTCCGACCGTGAGCTGCGTGCTGTCGGCGCGCTTTGCCCGGCGCTGCGTCGAAAGATTTCCCGGCATCTCGCTGCGCATCGTCGAGAGCTACAGCGGCCATCTGGTCGAATGGCTGCATCGCGGCGAGATGGACCTCGCCATCCTCTACGGCCGCTCGGCCGACCTGCATCTCAATGTGCAGAGCCTGGGGCGCGACAATATCGTCGCGGTCGGCCCGCGCGGCTGCGGGCTGGCGCGCAAGAAGAGCGTCGACATCGGCTGGCTGCTGCGGCAACGCCTGGTGCTGCCCTCTCATTCCCACGGCCTCCGCGCGCTGATCGAGCACGCGGCGGCCCAACGCAAGATCAAGCTCGACGTCCAGCTCGAGGCGGATTCCTTCCGCGTGCTGACGAGCCTGGTCGAGGAGGGCCTCGGTTTCGCGCTGCTGCCGCCGTCCTCGGTCCACGGCGAGGTCGCGGACGGGCGGCTGGAAACCGCACCGGTATCCAAGCCGATGACGCGCGAGCTCATCTTTGCCTCTCCAATCGACCGCCCGGCCTCGACCGCCTCGCTGGCCATCACCGCGCTGCTGCGCGAGGAGGTCGCCGCCTGCCGCAAAGACGGCGTGTGGGACATCAAGCTGAGTTAGATGGCTTGTGGTAGAACAGTCGCGCGCGGTCGTGCCTTCGCATCTGGCGCGAGCTGTCATGCCGGAATTTTATAGCTGGGCTGGGGCGCTGCGAATGAGACGGGCATGTGAATCCCGGAAGTCGTCATTGCGAGCCAACGGGTCCGCGCAAGGCGCGACCCGATGACAGGCTCCGCGAAGCAATCCAGAGTCCCTCCGCGGTGACAGTCTGGATTGCTTCGTCGCAAGAGCTCCTCGCAATGACGAGGAGAGAGCTTACCCCGGTATCCGCACCGGCAGCGTCTCGTACCCCTTGATGAAGCTGGAATAGATCCGCTTGGGCTCGCCGACCACCTCGATTCGGTCGAAGCGCTTCAGCATCTCCTCCCAGACGATCTTGAGCTGCAGCTCGGCGAGGCGCATGCCGACGCAGCGGTGGATGCCGAAGCCGAAGGAGAGATGCGTGCGCGGCCGCGGGCGGTCGATGATGAACTCGTTCGGCTTGTCGAACATCTCCTCGTCGCGGTTGCCCGAGACGTACCACATCACGACGCGGTCGCCCTTCCTGATGTGCTTGCCGCCGATCTCGGTGTCCTGCAATGCGGTGCGACGCATATGCGCCAGCGGCGTCTGCCAGCGGATCACCTCCGGCACCATGGAATCGATCAGCTCCGGATTGGCGCGCAGCTTGTCGTACTGCTCCGGGTTCTCGTTCAGCGCCAGCACCGACCCGGTCATGGTGTTTCGCGTGGTGTCGTTGCCGCCGACGATGAGCAGGATGATGTTGCCCATGAGGTTGTCGGGGTCCATGTGACGCGTGGCCTCGTTGTGGGCCATCAGCGACAGCAGGTCGTTGCGCGGCGCCGAGTTGACACGCTCGTTCCAGAGCTTCGACATGTAGGCGTAGCACTCATCCATCTCGCGGCGGCGTTCTTCGGCGCTGGCGACGATGCCGCTCTTGGGCAGCGCGGTGGAGACGTCGGACCAGCGCGTCAGCTTGCGCCGCTCTTCCCACGGGAAGTCGAACAGGGTCGCCAGCATCTGCGTGGTCAGCTCGATGGAGACGCGCTCGACGAAATTGAAGGTCTCGTTGCGCGGCAGGTTATCCAGCACGGTCTGCGAGCGCTGGCGGATCAGCTTTGCCAGCTCGTCCAGGTGTGTCGGCGTGAACATCGGCGACACCGTCTTGCGCTGCGCCGAATGCCGGGGCTGGTCCATCGCGATGAAGCTCGGATAGTCGTAGCCTTCCGGCACGTCGCGGATCGAGATGCCGCCGAGCTTGGAGTCCGATGAGAAGATGCCGTGATTGGTGTCGACATGCATGATGTCGTTGTATTTCACCACCGACCAGTACGGCTCGATCGGCGCATTGGTGCAGTAATGCACCGGCTCTTCGTTGCGCAGCCGCTCGAACCAGGGCCACAGCGTGTCGTCCTGGAACAGCCGCGGCGCGCCGGGGTGGAATTGCGACAGCGGCGTCGCATAGGCCTCCTCGCGGGCCTTCCGCATGCGTTCGGCCTTGTCCACTTTAACCGGCGCTTGGATGTTCATGATCGTGGCTCCGTTGCGTTCGACTCACGCAGCAATCTTCACCGGCAGCGTTTCGATACCCTTTACGAAACTCGAATAGACCCGGGTGGGTTCGCCGACCACGTCAATATGGTCGAATCGCTTGAGGATTTCCTCCCAAATAATCTTGAGCTGAAGCTCGGCCAGCCGCAGCCCCACGCAACGGTGGATGCCGAAGCCGAAGGATAGATGCGTGCGCGGGCGGGCGCGATCGATGATGAACTCGTAGGGCCTGTCGATCGCCTCCTCGTCGCGGTTGCCCGAGACGTACCACATCACGACCTTGTCACCCTTCTTGATCTGCTTGCCGCGGAACTCGAAATCGGAGAGCGCCGTGCGGCGCATATGCGCCAGCGGCGTCTGCCAGCGGATCACCTCCGGCACGAAACTGTCGAGCAGATCGGGGTTCTCGCGCAGCTTGCGGTATTGCTCCGGATGCTGGCTCAGCGCGAGAAGCGAGCCCGACATGGTGTTGCGCGTGGTATCGTTGCCGCCGACGATCAGGAGGATGAGATTGCCGAGGAAGTTCTTCGCATCCATGTCGCGCGTCGCAGTGCCATGCGCCATCATCGACAACAGGTCGCTCTTGGGCGGCTGTTCGATGCGCTGCTTCCACAGCTTCGAGAAATAGGCCGCGCATTCGGCGAGTTCGGCCATCCGCTCGTCCTCGGTGGCGACGAGACCGTCCGGGCCGGGGATCGTGGTGGCGACGTCGGACCAGCGCGTCAGCTTGCGGCGATCCTCCCAGGGAAAGTCGAACAGCACCGCCAGCATCTGCGTCGTCAGCTCGATCGAGACGCGGTCGACCCAGTCGAACACCTCGCCGCGGGGAAGGTTGTCCAGGCACTCGGCCGAGCGCTCGCGGATGTTGATGGCGAGATTGTCCAGGTGCGTCGGCGTGAACATCGGCGCCACGGTCTTGCGCTGGGCGGCATGGCGCGGCGGGTCCATCGAGATGAAGCTTTCGCGGCGCAGATCCGGATCGATGTCGCGGATGGTGATGCCGCCGAGCGCGGAGGCCGAGGAGAACACCGCGTGATTGGTCTCGATCTCCATGATGTCGTTGTAGCGCGTCACCGACCAGTACGGCCCGAACATCGAGTCCTTGCAGTAATGCACGGGATCCTCGCGGCGCAGCCGGTCGAAATAGGGCCAGAACGTATCGGTCCTGAACAATTCGGGGTCGCCGGGATCGAACTGCTCCAGCGGCAGCGACATGGCGCGCTCGCGCAAGGCGTCGAGCTTGGCCGCGCTTTCGATGGTCCCATGCATGAACGTTCTCCCTGGACATGAACCGCGCGTCGTTGAATTCTGCGCTGCGGTATTTGATTTGCAATTACAGCCGGTTGTCAGCGCCGGGGCAAGGGAGAGTTTTGCCACATCCGGCCTTCACGAGCGCGTTGCACGACCGTCACGACGCTACGAGAACGTGACCTCCCGCACGCCGGACGACGGAGAATCGTGCGAGAAACCGGCTGGAATCGAGCTAAATCGAACCCGCTCATCTTGGGATTCGACTAACCTCTGATCTATAGTTTGGCCGGAACAGATCCGCAGCCCGAGGTTGCCGCCGTGAACGACATGCAATGGACCCCCATCGGGTCCGAACCCCTGCCCCCGCCGCTGCCGGCGACGGGGGTCGATTTCTCCGGTAACCGCTCCGAGTTCCGCAAAATGGTCACCAAGGGTGCCATGCTGGAGCTCGTCACCTTCGGCTTCTACCGGTTCTGGCTCGTCACCGACATCCGGCGTCATCTGTGGACGCACACCGCGATCGACGGCGATGCGGCCGAATACACCGGGCGGGCCAGGGAGCTCCTGGTCGGTTTCCTGTTCGCGCTCGCGATTCTGGTGCCGATCTATCTCGCTTATTTTCTCGTTGGCATCGAGTTCGAGCGCTGGCAGGCCTTTGCCTCGACGCCGCTGTTCATCGCCTTCTACGCCTTCGGCCAGTTCGCGATTTTTCGCGCGCGTCGCTACCGCCTGACGCGCACGGTCTGGCGCGGCGTCCGCTTCTGGATGGACGGCTCGGGCTGGGCCTATTCCTTGCGCGCCATGCTGTGGGGCCTGCTGGTGCTCCTGACGCTCGGTCTCGCGCTGCCCTGGCGCACGGCTGCGCTCGAACGCTACAAGATGCGGCACACCCAGTACGGCGATCTCCGCGGCGATTTCGAAGCCGACGGCTGGACCTTCTTCAAGCGCGGCTGGTGGCTGTGGCTGCTCAGCCCGATCGCGCTCTTCGTCTTCCCGCTCGCACCGTTCTTCTACGCCGAGTTCAAGGCGCGCGAATGGCGCTGGTGGCTGGACGGCATCCGCATCGGCGGCGTCAGCCTGTCCTCGGAATTGCCTCATGATGCCTTCTACGGCCTGTACTGGAAAGTGATCGGCTGGTGGATGCTGCTCACGTTTATTTTCGGCGCCTATCTCGGCGTCGCCACCGCGCTTGTCGTCCAGCTGAGCGGTCTCTCGGCCGAGCAGCTGTTCGGGGCCGGTGATCCCGCCAAGAGCATCCCGATGCTGGTGATCATGGTCATCGGCTATTTCGCGCTCGCCCTCGCCATCAACATCGTCATGCGGGTCTATCTTCAACGCGATCTCTGGGCCAAGGTGCTGGAGACCGTCGAGGTGCACGACATCGGGGCCGCGGCGGACGTGCGCGGCAGCGGTCAGCTTGCCGGCGCGCTCGGCGAAGGCTTTGCCGACGGACTAGATGTCGCGGGATTCTGAGCTGTGAGTGACGTGTTTGCCGAGACCCCGGCGCAGTCGGAGAGGCCGACCATCTTCTTCGACGGCGTGTCGAGCCGCAGACGCAAGGTGACGCTGACGCTCAGTGATGCGCTCGAGATCGCCGAGGACGGCGCAGCGCCCGTTCGCTGGGCCTATGCCGACCTTCGCCGCGCCGACAGTCCCCCCGGAATCCTGCGCCTGGCTGCGACGTCCGCACCGCCTCTGGCTCGGCTGGAGATCCGCGATGCCGCGCTCGCCGCGGACGTGGCGGCCCGCTGCACGCATCTCGACGAGCACCAGACGACGCGCAGCGGCGTCGCGAAGATCGTGGGCTGGTCGGTGGCCGCCGCCGTCTCGATCGTCTGCGTGGTCCTGTTCGGCGTGCCGCTCGCCGCCGACCGGCTTGCGCCGCTGGTGCCCAAACCCTTGGAACGGCGCATCGGCGACGCGGCCGAGGTCCAGATGAAGACCATCTTCGGCCGCAGCGTGTGCGAAGACCCCGCGGGCAAGGCCGCGTTCACGAAGCTCGTCAACCGCCTGCGCGATGCGGCCGGCCTCGACGACACCATGACGGCCGGCGTGCTGCCGACCTCGATACCGAATGCCTTCGCGCTGCCCGGCGGCAAGGTGTTCGTGCTGAAGGGCCTGCTCGACAAGGCCGAGAGTCCCGATGAGCTTGCCGGCATCCTCGCCCACGAGCTCGGCCATCTCAAGCATTACGACAACATGCGCGGCCTGATCTACAACGGCGGCACCTCGTTCCTGATCGGCCTCTTGTTCGGCGACATCACCGGCTCCTCCGCCGTGATCTTCGCCTCGCGCAGCCTGGTCGAAGCGTCCCACTCGCGCGAAGCCGAGACCGGCGCCGACACTTTCGCGATCGAGATCATGCATGCGCTTGGCCGCTCGCCAAAACCCGCTTTTGAGCTGATGTACCGCATCACCGGCAAGGAGGGCGGCTCCGGCCTGACAAATATCCTCGCCAGCCATCCGCTGACCGAGGACCGTCTCGCGCGCATGACGAAGGAGGATCGGCCCGCCAGCGGCCCGCCGCTGCTGACCGACAAGGAGTGGCAGGCGCTGAAGGGCATTTGCGGCAGCGGGAAGGTGTGACGGCCCGCTCTCGGCCCGTTATTTCGCCGGTGCAGCAGGTGGATTCGATCCGGTGGTGACGCTCGGCGCGTTGTTCGGATTGGTCGACGTCGCCTGCGGGCCCACCTCGCGTCCATTGTAGAAGAAGACGGCCGCGACCACGGCGATCACGAAGATCGCGCCGACCGCCCAGCCGACCGGGCTGTTGCGGCGCGCACTGTCACTCCTGCGGTCATCATCCTGATAGGTCATCGTTGCTCTCCCTGTTGGTGCAGGAGAACCTCGCACGGCGGAAGCTGTTCCTAAAACGCGCCCGGCACTTACCGCGTTCCGTAGGCGCGGTCGCCGGCGTCGCCGAGACCGGGCAGGATGAAGCCGTTGTCGTCGAGCCCTTCATCCACCGCCGCGGTCCAGATCGGCACGTCCGGATGCAATCCGCGCAGCCGCTCGAGCCCTTCGGGAGCAGCGATCAGGCAGGCCAGGCGGATGTCCCTGGCGCCGCGCTCCTTCAGCCGGTCGATGGCGGCAACAGTGGTGTTGGCGGTGGCGACCACCGGCGTCACCACGATGGCGAGGCGCTCGCTGAGATCGGACGGTGATTTGAAGAAGTACTCCACGGCGGCAAAGCTGTGCGGCTCGCGGTAGAGCCCGATATGGGCGACGCGCGCGGTCGGCACCAGGTCCATCATGCCGTCGACGAAGGTGGTCCCGGCGCGCAGCATCGGCACGAACACCAGCTTCTTGCCGGCGATCTTGGCCGAGTGCATCGTCGCCAGCGGCGTCTCGATCACGGTGTCGGCGAGCGGCAGGTCGCGCGTCACCTCGTAGCAGAGCAGCATGCCGATCTCCTTGATCAGCTCGCGGAACGACTTGGTCGAGATGGACTTGTCCCGCACCAGCGTCAGCTTGTGCTGCACCAGCGGATGATCGACGATCGTGACGCCTTCCATGATGAGATGCTCTTGCTTTTGCCTTCTCCCCTTGTGGGAGAAGGTGGCGCGAAGCGCCGGATGAGGGGTCGTTTCCGCGAACTCCAACTGAGAGATGTGCCCGCGGAGACATACCCCTCACCCGGCTTCGCTGTCGCGAAGCCACCCTCTCCCACAAGGGGAGAGGGTCAGAAAACCGTGCCGTCGCTGATCACCTTGAGCGGAGGCGATCCATCGGGACGGCGTGCAAATGCGATGGCGCGGCCGGCCGCCCAGGTGCCGCCTTCGAGGATGCTCGCAAGCGGCAAGGTCTCGGGGGTGCGGCCGAGCTTGGCGCGAATGCGCTCCGCCAAGCTGTCGAGCAATGCAACTGTCAGCGCGCGCCACTCCACGACGAGCAGCGAATCCACTTCATGCGCGCGCGCGGCGTCCGCGGCATCGCGCAGGCGCAGCACCTCGTGGTCGACGAACAGGCCGCCATTGCGATATTCGGCAAGCCCGGTGAGGCCGTCGATATCGGTCACCTCAAAGCCGGCGCGCTGCAGCGGCTCGATCAGCGAATAGCTCAGCCATTGCGACAGCTTGTGCAGCGGCACGAGGCCTGCCGTGCCGTCGTCCGCCTTGATCGCAGGATAGCGCCAGCAATCGCCGAGCGGGATACCCGCGAGCGCGAGCCGCGACGGCCAGATCGGTCCGAGCTGGTTCAGCACCGCAGACAGGATCGCGGGCGCTGCGACGGCGCCGCCGATCGCCTGCGCCGCGATATGATCGAACAGCCCGCCTGGCCGCGGCGTATCGTGCAGGCCGAACACGTCCCCACGCTCCGAGACCTGCCTGCCCAGACGCCGCAGCAGCTCGGCCCGTCCCTCCAGGCCGAGCAGCGGATTGGCCTCCGTCACCTGAAAGGCGGAGGTGAGTGCGGCAAGAGGCAGTCTTTCGAGCAGCTCCGCATCGGCCCTAAAGGGCGCACGCGCATCGCGCGAAAACAGCCCGCTCGCGAACATGTCGAGGCTCGCGATCGCAAGCCCTTCCGATCGCCCTACGTCTGCTCCCGTCACGGCGTCGCGATAGCGCCACGCTGCGCCGGCGCCGGCATCGAGCAGCACGCTGACGATGGCCAGGTCGAACTCGGCGCGCGCCCGCGCGGCGCGATCCGGCCAGGATGCAGCATCGGCAAGCCCGGCCCAGCGGTCGACGCCGCCGAGCACGAAGTGCCGCCAGCGCGCATGAAAGGGGATGTCGAGCATCGGATAGGCTTTACGCGTCACCGCGAGCACGGCATCGGCAACGCCATCCATGCGATCGAGATCGACAGTGAAATGGGTGAGCCGGCCGGCAAGACCGAGCTGGAGCATCTGCCCGGCGCGCGCGCGCACCGCGTTTGCGGTGAGCAGCGCGCGGGCCTGCGATTCCAAAGCGTCCGCCATCGCGATCAGTATTTTTCCAGCGAACGCCCGACCACGCCGTCCACGGACTGCTCCGGCGCGATGTCGGTGGAGTAATAGCCGGCGGCCTTCTTTGCGGCGATCTCGACATGGGCATCGGCCGGAATCAGGTCCAGCGGGATCGGCACGCGCTCGACGATGTCGATGCCTTGCGAGGTCAGCGCGTCGTATTTCATGTCGCTCATCGACAGGAAGCGGTCGATGCGCTTGAGACCGAGCCAATGGATCGTATCCGGCATCAATTGCTGAAAGCGCGCGTCCTGAACGCCGGCCACGCACTCGGTGCGCTCGAAATAGGCGGCGGCCGCATCGCCATCCTCCTGCCGCTTGCGCGCATTGTAGACCAGGAACTTTGTCACTTCGCCGAGCGCCCGGCCTTCCTTACGATTGTAGACGACGAGCCCGAGCCCGCCCTCCTGGGCGCCGCGCGCGGATTCCTCGATGCCGTGGATCAGATAGGGCCGGCAGGTGCAGATGTCGGAGCCGAACACGTCGGACCCGTTGCACTCGTCATGCACGCGGCAGGTGATCCTGGTGCGATGGTCCGGCAGTTTTGTCACGTCGCCGAACAGGTAGACCGTGGTGCCGCCGATCGGCGGCAGGAACACCTTCATGTCCGGCCGCGTCACCAGCTCCGGGAACATGCCGGCGGTCTGCTCGAACAGCGTGCGCCGGAGCTCGGTCTCGCCGGTGCCGAAGCGCGCCGCAAGGCCCGGCAGATACCACACCGGATCGATCGCGATCTTCACCACCGAGACGCTGCCATTGGCGTGCACGACCTCGCCGTCGGCGCGCAGCCGCTTTGCGGCGAGCGCTTCGCGGATCTCCGGCAGGTCGAGCCGCGCCCGCGTCACCGCGATGCTTGGGCGGATGTCCGCACCCTCGGCGATCTCCTGGCGAAAATTCTCGGCGACCAGATGCCCCCAGGGATCGAGCGCGACGATCTTGCTGGGATCGGTCCATTGCTCGAACGGACCGATGGTCGCGGCTGGAAAGGTGTTGGTGAGGTCAGGTCGCCTGATCGGGTCGAGCGCGCCGGCGGAGACCGCGAGCGCGCGGTACATGGCGTAGGACCCGCCATGGCTGCCGATCACGTTGCGATCCCCGGCGCGCGACACCGTTCCGATGATCGGCCCGCGCGCGCGCGCATCAGCGGCGCCCCAATGGATGGGAAAGGCGGCCTTCCTGCCCGGCTCCGGATGGGAGGTCAGGCGGATGTGGTCGGTACGGTTGGCACGGCTCATGTCCAGGCTCCCAAAAAGCCAACGGCCCGCCGCTCGGACGGGCCTGGCTCACTTGCGGCGCCGAACCGGCGGCGCAAGTTCAATCCAACATATTGTAGCGGCCGGCGACGACAGACAAGTTAATCGTGGCAGGGCGCGAGGGGCCGTTCGGGGCCAAATTCCCGTCATCGAGACGGCCTCGGGCCTGCCGGCATCCGATGCCGGCGGCTCCTCGAGCTCGCCGCCTTGCCTGCGAGGCCAAGTTTAAGGGATTGAAATAGTTTAATTTTTCGTGTTTTCAAGGTGTTGCTTCGTTTCGTGCGACGGGCTTCGAGTTCGACCCGCCGCGCTGCCCTGCCCTTGGAGACTGCCATGCCCGCTGCCAGCTACATCGATCCCCGCAACGGAAAGCTCTATCCCCTGGACCAGCCGCGCTGGTGCTCGGACGAGCGCACGCCGCTGCTGGTGACGCCGGGGGCGGGCATCTCCCGCGCGGACATCGATGGCCGGACGCGCTCGCTGTGGCGCTACCGGGGGGCGCTGCCGGTCGAGATCGAGAACCCGATCACGCTCGGCGAGGGCTGCACGCCGCTGGTCCAGCAGGACTGGGGCGCGTTGCGCCCGCTGTTCAAGCTCGAATGGTTCAACCCGACCGGCAGCTTCAAGGACCGCGGCTCGGCGGTGATGCTGTCGTTCCTGCGGCAGATCGGGATCACTGCCATTCTGGAGGATTCCTCCGGCAACGGCGGCTCATCGATGGCGGGGCTGGGTGCGGCCGGCGGCATGCGCGTCAAGATTCTCGCGCCCGCCTCGACCTCGCCGGCCAAGATCGCGCAGGTGCGTTCCTACGGCGCGAGCGTGCAGCTCGTCGAGGGCCCGCGCGAGGAATCCGAAGCCGAGGCCATCCGCCAGTCGGGCCAGACCTTCTACGCCAGCCACAATTGGCAGCCGTTCTTCCTCGAAGGCACCAAGTCGCTGGCCTACGAGATCTGGGAAGATCTCGGATTCCGCGCGCCCGACAACGTCATCGTTCCCGTCGGCGCCGGCAGCAGCCTGCTGGGTTGCGCCTTCGGCTTCCGCGAGCTGTTGAAGGCCGGGCAGATCGCGAAGCTGCCGCGCCTGTTCGCGGCGCAGCCGCTCAATTGCTCGCCGATCGATGCAAGCTTCAAGGCCGGCGTCGATACGCCCGTCGCGCGGGAGGTGAGCAAGACCGTTGCTGAGGGCACCGCCATCAAGACTCCGCTGCGCCTGCGTGAGATCATCGCCGCCTTGCGCGAGAGCGGCGGCGGCACCATCGCGCTCACCGAGGACGAGATCGTCGCCGCCCTGCGCCGCCTCGCGCGCCAGGGCCTGTTCGCCGAGCCGACCAGCGCCAGCGCAGCTGCGGCGCTCGACAAGCTCGCCGCAACCGGCGCCATCAATGCGAACGAGACCACGGTCGCGGTTCTCACCGGCACCGGCCTCAAGGCCGCAACCACCGTCGCCGATCTCGTGCAATAGGCTCGCGCTTACCCTTCTGCTCCAGGCTCCTGGAGGGGCCTGGAGAGAGAACGCGAGCGCCCGCCGGCGTCCGCCAGCACCTTCCACTGGAACAGCGGCGAGTCCTTTGGCGGCGAGAGCTGCGGGGTCCAGCCGGTGAGCTTTTCGATCACATAGGTGTCCGTCACGACGCCGCGCCAGCGGCGTTCGACCGTGGCGAGTTGCTCGCGCTGCGCCGGAATGTGCTCCCACAGCGATGCGCGGTTATCAGGCTCGCGCCCGACATAGATGCCGGCATGGCCCTTGATCCGGTCCATGCCGGGATCGCGAAAGTCCTGGAAGCGGCCGCGCTCGTTGATCTCGATCACGGGCACGCGGCCCCGGAACAGCCAGCGCATCATGGCGTAGGTGCGGTAGTCGGTGGTTGCGATCCAGGTCGCCCCTGTTGCGTCGAGGGCGGCCTGCGCCCGCGCGGCGACCTGCTCGTAGCCGGCCTCGGCGCCGATCGGGTCGATCTTGCCGAGCAGATTCCAGGGCGCGGCAACGTAGTAGAGGAACACGATGATGACGAAGGGGATGCCCGAGACGATCGCTGTCCTCGCCCAGAACAGCGAAGACCTCAGCATTCGGGCGGACCATCCCTCTTTCCTCATCGCGACGAGGTTGACCGCGGCGGCGGCAAAACCGACCGGCCACATGAACATCGGCCAGGTGTCGCCGACGCGAAGCGTCAGCGACTTGAAGAAGAAGTAGATGAACGGCACCAGCACCGCGGTCGACAAAAGGATCGCGACCGGCTCGCGCGTGCGATAGCCGCGCCACGCCGTCAGCACCAGGCCCATCAGCACCACGGGTAGCAAGACGAAACCGACCAGGCCGAATTGCAGGCCGATGTAATCGCCGATCGTGCGCAGCGAGATGCCGTAATTGGCGGTCGCGCGCACCCCCTGGAAACGGAACGAGGCCCAGTCGTGCTGCGCGTTCCAGATCAGAACCGGCGAGAACACCGCCAGCGCGACCAGGACGGCGAGATAGGGGTAGGGACTGCGCAGCCAGCGCCAGCGCCAATTCGGCACCAGCAGAAAGGCGGCGACCGCCGGCGCGAACATGACCACGGTGAATTTCGACAGCATCGCGAGGCCCGCAAACAGGCCGGCCGCCAGCCACCAGCGGCCGTCACCGCTTTGCGCCAGCCGCACCAGCGACCACATCATCGCCACCGCGAACGGGATCATGGCGACATCGGGCGCGACCTTGGCCATCAACAGGCCGTAATAAAGCGCGGCCTCCGGCATCAGCACCGCGAACGCGATCGCGCGCGCATCATGGGTGAGGCGGCGGACGATGTCGGCGAGCAGCAGCTGCGTCACCAGCATCGCGACGATGCCACCGAAGCGGACGCCGAGATGGGTGTCGCCGAAGATCGCGGTTCCGAAGCGGATCAGCCAGGCGATGCCGGGCGGATGATCGAGGAAGCTGAGCGCAGCCTCCTTGGACCAGGTCCAGTAATAGGCTTCGTCGGTGCGCAGCTCGATGGCGGAGGCATAGACGATGCGGAGCAGCGTCATCGCGGCGATGATCACTCCGGCCATGAGGATCAGACGCCGTTCGGCGCCGGCAGGCTTTGCAGAGATGTCGGGAGCGATCGTCACGGCGGCGCTTTTCCCCGACTTGAGATGGGGAGTCAATGTGGGGCAAGCTCTCTCACGGGGGTCGTCCCGGAGAAGCACAGAGGCCGTAGGGTCGCCAAGGCGAAGCGTGCCACCGTGAGCATATCGGAATAAATCGTGGGCAGGGCGCGCAAGTGCGCGCCTTTGCCCCCTACAGTTGGGTAACCTTGCCGCGCATGTGTTCCCCTGACTGTCCACATCGGGAATTAAAGGTTACGCTGGCTGATCTCCTTCATGAGCTGATACACCGAATCATGGCCACCGCTCCCAGACAGATGTCCATCGTCGGCGCCGCCGGGGTGCGGCAGGTGCGGCTCGTCTGCGGCATCATCCTGTTCTGCTTCGTCATCAGCCATTTCCTCAACCATGCGCTCGGCAACATCTCGGTCGATGCCATGGAGGCCGGGGTCTACTACCACACGCTGTTCTGGCAGTTCCTCCCGGTCGCGATCGTGTTCTACACGGCCGCCCTCACCCATATGGGCCTCGGCCTCTACGCGTTGTATCAGCGCCGGCAGTTTCGCTGGCGAGCGATCGAGCCGCTCCAGCTCGTGCTCGGCTTGAGCATCCCCGTCCTCGTCATGGGCCACGTCATCGGCGTGCGGCTCGCGCAGACGCTGTACGGACACCAGAAGCTCTATCCGCAGGAGCTCTATTTGTTCTTCGTCGCGGCGCCGGGCGTGCTGTGGCAGATGACGATCCTGCTTCTCATTGCCTGGGTGCACGGCTGCATCGGCGTCTATTTCTGGCTTCGGCTGAAGCCGTTCTTCCCGCGCGCGGCGCCCTATCTGCTCGCGGCCGCCGTATTGATCCCGACCCTCTCGCTGCTCGGCATCTACCAGGGCGGCCGCAGCGTCGCCGCCGACAGTGACGATGGCGAATGGCGCAAGCAACATCTCACGCGCGGCAAGGTTGGCACGGTTGCGGAAGGCGACACGCTCGAGCGTATCGCGAGCGGTCTCACCATCGGCTATTTCGGTCTGCTGGGACTGGTGCTGGCGGCGCGCGGCGTGCGCGCCTTGCGCGAACGGCGCGGCGGCATGATCGCGCTGTCCTACGGCAACGGCAAGACGGTGCGGGTCCCCAAGGGCCTGTCCGTGCTGGAGGCGAGCCTGCGCCACAACGTGCCGCATGCCAGCGTCTGCGGCGGCCGCGCCCGCTGCTCGACCTGCCGCATCCGCATCATCGGCGATCACGATGCCCTGCCCACCCCGTCACAGCGCGAGGCCTTCGTGCTCACCCGTGTCGGCACCGCCGATCCCTCGATCAGACTGGCCTGTCAGCTGCGCCCGACCTCCGACCTCTCCTTCTTCCAGCTCTTCGCAGCTCACACCCATGCAACGGACGGAGCCTCGACGTCGGCCAGCATCGGCCAGGAGCGCTATCTCGTCAGCCTGTTCGTGGACATGCGCGGCTCGACGCAGCTGGCGGAGAAGCGCCTGCCGTTCGACACCGTCTTCATCGTCAACCGCTTCCTCGGCGCGGTGTCGCAGGCGGTGATCGAGAACGGCGGCCAGCCGAACCAGTTCGTCGGCGACGGCATGCTGGCGCTGTTCGGCCTCGCGGCCGACCCGCAAACGGCTTGCCGGCAGGCGATGAAGGCCGCCGCGGGAATCGCTGCGCATATCGACGACCTCAACGATCTCCTGAGCCACGATCTGCGCCAGCCGATCCGCTTCGGCATCGGCATCCACGGCGGCGAGGTCATCATCGGCGACATCGGCTATCGCGACCACATCGTCTTCACCGCGCTCGGCGATGCCGTCAACGTCGCCGCCCGTCTGCAGGACATGACCAAGACGCTGGCCTGCGAGGCGATCGTCTCGGATGAGGTGCACCGCAGTGCCGGCCTTGCCGACGACGCCTTGCCGCAGCAGGAGGTCGCCATCCGCGGCCGCGACGAGCCGCTCGCCGTGCGCGTGGTGGCGAATGCGAGGGAGCTGGCGGCGCTGGTCGATCGCAGCGAGCGGGTGGCTGCGTAATGCAAGTGACGGAGGCGGTGCGCTCCCTCTCCCGCAAGTGGGAGAGGTGAAGAAAGAATCGTCGCCACGTAACACCGGCCTGCTGCAACGCAGCGGCATGGGCTTGCTGCGAAAGCGCGAATTGACTTCACCCAAATCGTTGCGACAGATGAGCGCAGGATCGTGGTGATGACCACAGATCCAACGAGAAGCTCCGGGAGGAGAAAAAATGCTCGATCGACGCGACCTGCTCAAGGGAGCAGGCCTTGCCGCCATGGCGGCCACACTGAATTCCACCAAGACGCTGGCCCTCGACACCGTGACCTTGCCCTTCGCCAACGGCGAACGGCCGCTGGTGAAGTATCCGCAGAAGCGGCCGATGATCGGCCTGACCAGCCGGCCGCCGCAGCTCGAGACGCCGTTTGCGGTGTTCAACGACGGCCCGATCACGCCGAACAACGCGTTCTTCGTGCGCTATCACCTCTCCGACCTGCCCTACGATCTCGACCCCGACAAGTTCACGCTGGAGGTCAAGGGCAAGGTCGACAAGCCGCTGAAATTGTCGCTGAAGGACATCCGCAAGATGAAGGCGACGGAGATCGTCGCCGTGGCACAATGCTCCGGCAACAGCCGCGGCTTCTTCGAGCCGCGCGTCGCCGGCGGGCAGCTCGCCAACGGTGCGATGGGCTGCGCACGCTGGCGCGGCGTCCCGCTGAAGAGCGTGCTCGAAATGGCCGGCGTGCAGAGCGGCGCCAGGCAGGTCACCTTCAACGGCATGGACGGACCGGTCAACGACAAGACGCCGGATTTCATCAAGGCGCTCGACATCGATCACGCCAGCGACGGCGAGGTGATGCTGGCCTATGGCATGAACGGCGAGGACCTGCCGTTCCTCAACGGCTTTCCGCTGCGCCTGATCGTGCCCGGCTATTTCGGCACCTACTGGGTCAAGCACCTCAACGAGATCACCGTCATCGACGACGTCTATGACGGCTTCTGGATGAAGTCGGCCTACCGCATCCCCGACACGCCAAACAATGCGGTCGAGCCGGGCACCGCGCCGAAGGCGACGATCCCGATCAACCGCTTCACCATCCGCTCCTTCATCACCAGCATTCCCGACGGCGCCAAGCTGAAGGGGGGAGCCGTGACCCTGCGCGGCATCGCGTTCGATGGCGGCAAAGGCATCAAGGCGGTCGACGTCTCCACCGACGGCGGCAAGACCTGGGTCGGCGCCAAGCTCGGCAAGGATCTCGGCAAATACGCCTTCCGCGAGTGGAAGCTGCCGGTGAAGCTCGCGGCCGGCAGCGTTGAGCTCAAGGTCCGCGCCACCGGCAATGGCGGCGAGACCCAGCCGGACACGCCGCGCTGGAACCCGGCGGGCTATTTGCGCAACGTCGTCGAAACCGTCCGCGTCAGCGTGGCCTGAAGGAGACCGATCATGCAGCGCATTGCTCTCCTCGCCATCACGCTCGCCGTCGCCGCATTGACGGGTTCGTCGCTTGCAGCGCCCGTCAATTACAAGACCCCCGACGAGGTCGCCGCCTTCAAGCCCGGTCCCAATCTCGAGGTCGTGCAGGGCAATTGCAGCGCCTGCCATTCGTCCGACTACGTCGCCACGCAGCCGCCGATGAAGGACAAGCGGGCGTTCTGGCAGGCAGAGGTGACCAAGATGATCAAGGTCTATGGCGCACCGATCGACGATGCCGATGTCGGCAAGATCGTCGATTATCTGGTCGCGACTTATTGACGGACGCCGTCACGCGTGCCGGACATTTGACCGCGAAACGGGCAAAACCGGCAAAAACGCCGCGAAGTTGAGCGGAATTCGGCGAAATGGCGATGTGGTTTGAGCTACCAAGCCTGCCACATTCCGCGTATCCTGTTAGGACCGAACCGGCCGGTTGGCGGGGACTGGCGGCTCGGAGATCTCGGAGGAAGACCCGCGGAGAAGTCGTGATGGCTAAAGGTACGGTCAAGTGGTTCAACCCGACGAAGGGTTATGGATTTATCCAGCCTGCGTCGGGTGGCAAGGATGTGTTCGTGCATATCTCGGCAGTGCAGAAGGCTGGTCTGTCGACCCTCAACGAGGGACAGACGGTGGAATACGAAGAGATCGCAAACCGGGGCAAGACCTCCGCGGAGAACCTCAAAGTATAAGCCCGCGCATCCTTTGCTGCCTCCCGGATTTGTCCGGGAGCGGGCCAAGAAAATTCAAGAAGACGGCCGGTGCATTCGACGACAGGCGTTGCGATTGCACAAGGATAGCTATTTTTTCCTTGCGAAGTCCGCTCATCGAACCACAGCAATGACAATCGCGACTGCACTTCGCTAACCCACCGGCAGCGGTGCGTCGCGCTTGATCTCCTCCATCACCGCATAAGTTCGCGTCTCGCGCACGCCCGGCATCGACAGCAGGGTCTCGCCGAGAAAGCGTCGATAGGCGGTCATGTCTGCAAGCCGCGCCTTCACAAGATAGTCGAAGCCGCCGGCAACCATGTGACACTCCAGCACTTCAGGGGCGAGCCTCACGGCCCGGGCGAACCGCTCGAAATTGTCGGGCGTGGTCTTGTCGAGCAGCACCTCGACGAACACCAGGAGCCCAAGGCCCAGCCGGTGCGGGTTGAGCCGCGCACCATAGCCTTCGACGAAGCCCTCGCGCTGCAGGCGCTTCAGTCGTTCGCCGATCGAGGTCGGCGACAGCCCGATGCGCTCGGCGAGCTCGACATTGGCGATGCGCCCATCCTCCTGCAGGATCGAGAGGATTTTCCGGTCTGTTCGATCCAATTCCATAGCTTATGTGGCCCAATGGCTGATCCTCTTCATTTTCTAAGGCAAATCGGCTAGATTGTCTATCGAACTACGGTCACGCGGGCCTTATCCTGGATGTCAGCCACAGGACACGCCATGCCGAACATCCCGCCCCCCTTCTCCGCGCCTTACGCTCCCGATGATTCCGAGATCGCCGGAAAGCTTCTGCCGGCCTCGCATCTCGCCCCGGCACAGGAGGCCCGGATCGACCGCACCGCGACGCGGCTGATCGAGGCGATCCGCAAGCGCGACGACCGGCTTGCAGGGAATCTTGGCGGCGTCGAGGACATGCTGCGGGAGTTCGCGCTCTCCACCAAGGAGGGGCTGGCGCTGATGGTGCTGGCGGAGGCGCTGCTGCGCGTGCCCGATGCACGCACGGCCGACCAGTTCATCGAGGACAAGCTCGGCGAGGGCGATTTCATCCATCACGAGACCAAGTCCACTGCGTTCCTGGTCAACGCTTCGGCCTGGGCACTCGGCCTGTCGGCCCGGGTGATCCAGCCGGGCGAGACGCCCGACGGCACCATCGGCCGCCTGGTGAAGCGGCTCGGCGCACCGGCGGTGCGCACGGCCACGCGCCAGGCGATGCGGCTGATGGGCAATCATTTCGTGCTGGGCGAGACCATCGAGCAGGCGCTGGAGCGGGCTCGGCCGCGCTCCGGCCAGAAGCCGCGCTATTCCTTCGACATGCTCGGCGAAGGCGCGCGAACGGCCGCCGACGCCAAGCGCTATTTCGATGCCTATGCCAGTGCGATCGAGACGATCGGCAAGGCGGCGGGCAACCATCCCCTGCCCGACCGGCCCGGCATCTCCGTCAAGCTCTCGGCGCTACACCCGCGTTTCGAGGCGATCAGCCGCAACCGCGTGATGGCCGAGCTGGTGCCACAACTGCTGGATCTCGCGCAGCGCGCCAAGACCTACGACCTGAACTTCACCGTCGATGCCGAGGAAGCCGACCGGCTGGAACTGTCGCTCGACGTGATCGCGGCGACGCTCGCCGATCCCTCGCTTTCCGGCTGGGATGGATTTGGCCTCGCAATTCAGGCCTATCAGAAGCGTGCCAGCGCGGTGATCGATTATGTCGATGAACTCGCCCGTGCGCATGACCGCAAGCTGATGGTGCGCCTCGTCAAGGGCGCTTATTGGGACACCGAGATCAAGCGTGCCCAGGAGCGCGGGCTCATTGGCTATCCCGTGTTCACGCGCAAGGCGATGACGGACCTGAACTTCGTCGCCTGCGCGACGAAGCTTCTCGCCCTGCGGCCGCGCATCTTCCCGCAATTCGCCACCCACAACGCGCTGACGGTCGCGACCGTGCTCGAGCTCGCAGATGGCGGCAGCTTCGAGTTCCAGCGTCTGCACGGCATGGGCGAAGCGCTCTACGAGCAACTCGCAAAGGATCATCCTGACATCGCCTACCGCACCTATGCGCCGGTCGGCAGCCATCGCGACCTGCTCGCCTATCTGGTGCGGCGGCTGTTGGAGAACGGCGCCAACTCGTCCTTCGTGGCGCAGGCCGCCGATTATCGCGTGCCGGTTTCGGCGCTGCTGCAACGCCCTGCCGATGCCATCGGCCGCGCGCAACAGGCACCTCATGCCAAGATTCCGTTGCCGGCAGATCTGTTCGCGCCGGAGCGGCGCAATTCGCGCGGCGTCGAATTCGGCGAGCGTGCCGCACTCGACCGGCTTCTGACGGACGTGAAGGCCGTGGCGGCCGATCTCAAGCCTGTCGCCGATGCCACACCGGATCAGGCCAACGCGGCGGTGACGGCCGCGCGCGCCGGCTTTGCCGGCTGGAGCCGGACGCCTGCAGGCACGCGCGCAGCGGCGCTGGAGCAGGCCGCGCATCTCCTGGAAAGCCGCGGCGCCCGCTTGATCGCGCTGCTGCAAGCCGAGGGCGGCAAGACGCTCGACGACGCTTTGTCCGAGCTGCGCGAAGCCGCCGACTTCTGCCGCTACTATGCCGCGCAGGGCCGCAAGCTGTTCGGAAATGATGCGACCATGCCGGGCCCGACCGGCGAGAGCAACGCACTCGCCATGCGCGGCCGCGGCGTGTTCGTCGCGATCTCGCCGTGGAATTTTCCGCTCGCAATCTTCCTTGGCCAGGTGTCGGCGGCGCTGATGGCCGGCAACAGCGTGGTGGCGAAACCCGCCGAGCAGACGCCGCGCATCGCGCGCGAGGCGGTCGCCCTGCTGCACGAGGCTGGCATCCCCACAAGCGCGGTGCATCTCGTCACCGGCGACGGCCGCATCGGCGCTGCACTGACCGCGCACCCTGATGTCGCCGGAATCGTCTTCACCGGCTCGACCGAGGTGGCACGAGCGATCAACCGGACGCTGGCGGCCAAGGACGGGCCGATCGTGCCCCTGATCGCGGAAACCGGCGGCATCAATGCCATGATCGCGGATGCCACCGCACTGCCCGAGCAGGTCGCCGACGACGTCGTGACCTCCGCGTTCCGCTCCGCAGGCCAGCGCTGCTCGGCCTTGCGGCTCCTGTTCGTGCAGGAGGATGTCGCCGACCGCATGATCGAGATGATCGCGGGCGCCGCGCGCGAACTGAAAATTGGCGATCCCGCGGATGTCGCGACCCATGTCGGTCCGGTGATCGATGAGGAGGCCAAGCAGCGCCTCGATGCGCATATCGCGCGGATGAAGCGCGAGGCGCGGCTGCATTTTGCAGGCGCCGCGCCGGATGGCTGTTTCGTCGCGCCGCATATTTTCGAGCTCAAGGAGGCCGGTCAGCTCACCGAGGAGGTGTTCGGCCCGATCCTGCATGTCGTGCGCTATCGCGCGGAGAACCTCGAACGTGTGTTGGAATCGATCGCGCGCACCGGCTACGGGCTCACCCTCGGCATCCATTCGCGCATCGACGACACCATCGAGGCCATCGTCGACCGCGTCCAGGTCGGCAACATCTACGTCAACCGCAACATGATCGGCGCCGTGGTCGGCGTGCAGCCGTTCGGCGGCAGCGGCTTGTCCGGAACCGGGCCCAAGGCTGGCGGCCCGCACTACCTCGCGCGCTTTGCCACCGAGCAGACGGTGACGATCAACACGGCTGCGGCCGGCGGCAATGCCGCGTTGCTTGCGGGGGAGGAGTGAGGCCCTGCGCCAGGCGCCGTTGCATCCCGGCAAAACATCGGTCTAATGCTCTCACTACCTGCCCGCGCCAATTCCAGCGCGCGGGAAACGACTGAAGCGAGGGAGCGACGCCGCGATGGAGAAGGGCATTTTTGCAGGCCTGAAGGTGCTGGACTGCGCGAGCTTCATCGCAGCGCCTGCGGCCGCGACCGTGCTGTCGGATTTCGGCGCCGACGTCATCAAGATCGAGCCGCCCGGCACTGGCGACCCCTATCGCAACCTGCCGAACCTGCCGGGCTATCCCTCAGGCGAGCACAATTTCGCCTGGCTGCTGGAGGCGCGCAACAAGAAGAGCATCGCGCTCGACCTGTCCAAGCCGGAAGCGCAAGCCGTGCTCTACAAGCTGGTGGCGGAGGCCGACGTCTTCATCACCAACATGCCGCCGCCGGTGCGCGCCAAGCTCGGCATCACCTATGACCATCTCGCTCATCTCAACGACCGGCTGATCTACGCCTCCTTCACCGGCTATGGCGAGAAAGGCGAGGAGGCCAACAAACCCGGCTTCGACAGCAACGCCTATTGGGCACGCTCCGGCCTGATGGACCTCGTCCGCGCCGACACCGACACCACGCCGGCCCGCTCGGTCGCGGGCATGGGTGACCATCCCTGCGCCATGGCGTTCTACGGCGCGATCGTCACCGCGCTGTATCAGCGCGAGAAGACCGGCAAGGGCTCGCATGTCGCATCCAATCTGATGGCGAACGGGGTGTGGGCGGCGAGCGTGCTGGCGCAGGCAAAACTCTGCGGCGCCAAGTTCGGCGAGCGGCGTCCGCGCGAGCGCGCGCTGAACGCGGTCGCCAATCACTATCAATGCAAGGACGGCCGCTGGCTGATCCTGTCGCTGCTCAACGAAGAGAAGCAGTTTCCGACGCTGGCCAAATGCCTGGGCCGTGAGGATCTGATCAACGATCCCCGCTTCGTCACCAAGGCCGACCGTCACGCCCGCTCGGTCGAGCTGATCAGGATTTTGGACGAGACCTTTGCCACCAGGGATCTCGCCGAATGGCGCAAGATCCTCGACGGCAACGGCCTCGTGTTCGGCGTCGTCGCCATCCTGGACGACATCCCAAACGACAAGCAGATGCTCGACAACGAGGTGCTGGTGCCGTTCGAGAACGACACCATGCTGACGATCAACAGCCCGATCTGGATCGACGGCGCCAAGAAGGTGCAGCCGCGCAAGCCGCCGGCCGTCGGCGAGCACAGTGACGAGATTTTGCGCGGGGCGGGATACGACGAGGCGACGATCAAGCAGCTGCGGGGGTCGGGAGCGGTCGGTTAGAAGCGCGCTCTAACCGATCAAACCATACTCATCGCAACATCACGCTTCGCGAGGTCCCATGCCCAGCTACCGCCTGCACTACTTCCCTGAATCCGGCAACAGCTACAAGCTGGCGCTGATGCTGACGCTTTGCGGCGAGACGTTCGAGCCGGTCTGGACCGATTTTGCCGGCGGCGTCACGCGCACGGCGGAGTGGCGCAACGCCGTCAACGAGATGGGCGAGATTCCCGTGCTCGAAATCGACGGCGTGAAAATGACGCAGACCGCGCCGCTGCTGCTGAAACTGGCCGAGCAATACGGCCGCTTCGGCGCCGAGACGGAGGACGAGAAGTTCGAGCTGCTGCGCTGGCTGTTCTGGGACAACCACAAGCTCACAGGCTACATGGCGACCTACCGCTTCATGCGCGCTTTCACCGAGAAGAACGACCCGCAGGTGCTGAAGCATTTCCGCCGGCGGCTCGAGGACTTTCTCGGTATCCTCGACGGTCATCTCCAGCACAATGATTTCGCGATCGGCGCCAGGCCGACAGTCGCGGACATCTCGATGATGGCCTATCTGCATTATCCGAGCGACGAGCACGGCTTCGATTTCGCGTCGAGCCATCCCGCCATCCATGCCTGGCTCGGCCGCATGGCCGCGCTGCCGGGCTGGAAGCCGGCCTACGAGCTGCTGCCCGGCAAACGGATGACGAACTACGCGACGTGAGGACTCCGATCACCTCAGCCCCAGCCAGCCGAGCGTGAACAGAATGCCACCGATGATGACGGCCACCGCAACCGCCCAGATGCTGACGCGGGTGCTGCCGGTCACCTGCTTGGCTTCCTCGTTGCGCGCGATCTCGCGATTGCGCGCCTTGTTGCCCGTATCCGTCATGAATCATCCAAATCGCTTGTTGGCTCTATCTCACGCGCTAACGCGTTTTGATGAAGCACATGCCGATGCGGCGCGAGGTCGCGGCGGCCTGGCAGGTCAGACCGCTGGCACAGCTCCATGACGTAAAACTCCTGTCCGGCGTTCCCGATCCCGGATCTTGCAGGGAACAATGCGCCCCCCAGCCGTCCTGATATTCGCTGCCGGCCAGCTCGCGACTGCCGCGGGTCTGTGGCCGGCTGGCAAATCCGCGTGAGAAATCAGGGGTTTTTCCGGCCGCGAACGCGGTCAGGATGTCGCGGCGGCGGAGCTGGTCGCCGAAGAAATGCGGCGAGGCCGCCACGATGGCGGCATTCGACGGCCTGTCCGCGAGCCAATCGACGCCCGGGAAATGGAAGCCGCCGATGCCGCGGGTCTGGTGACAGCCGGCGCAGGTGATGTCGTTGAGGCGACGTTGGAAGCCTGCGACCGAACGGACATTCTGCATGTCGAGGCCGCGGGCCGCCGCCTGCTTCAGCGCGCCGACCACGTCATTGTCGGTGAAGACGGGATCGCCTTTGCCCTCCCCCTGCATCAAGCCGAACTCCGGCTGCAACGCCGAGGCGTCGAGGCCGGCGGGCGTCGGCACAATTGCGGCCCTGGCCAGGAATTTCTCCGGGATCAGCAAGGTGCCGCGGTCGAACGCGCGCAAGTTCTCGGGCGCGAGCAGCCAGGCCTTGAAGTCGCGCCGCAGCGCTTCGTCGGCAACAATGCGGTCGCGGTCGATCTGGTTCTCCAGCGTGGATTCCTCGAACGTGCTGGTGGCGGCATCGTACTTGAACACCTTGAGAAGATAGTCGGAGCGGAAATCGTGCAGCGCCGATTTCGGCGCGACCGAGACCTGGATATTGGTCTCGATGCTGTCGAGCATGGCGTCGTCGGGCGGGGCGCGACTGCCGATCAAGCCCTGCCAGTCGCCATTGTCGAGCCAGCGCCGCGCGATCTCGGCGCAGCTGATTGACTTGCCGTTCGCATCCGTCTGGCGCGCATCGCGCGCCTTCATCACGAGGTTGAACGTCATCGGCAGGCGCGTTGCGGTCTTGCCGCCATCCGGCCCGTTGTCGAACCGCGCGAGCCGAAAGATCAGCCGGATCTCGCCGCAGGATTCTTCCGAGACATAGGCTCGGTCCATGCGATTGACGATGCCGGCCAGCACGAACCGCGCCTGGCGCGATTTCAGATTGGCCCGATCGAACAATTGCGCATCGAAACCCTCGCCGACGCCGATGGTCTCGCCCGGATAGGTCGCGTTGTACCAGGCGATATAGCGGTCGAATTCCGCATCGATCGCGGGCAGTATCCGTTTCAACTGCGGCAGCGAGGCGAACATCGGCTCGGTGGTGAGCGGAACGTCCGAATTCTGCTCCGGCGACACAAGACGCGAGATCGTCAGCGTGTTGTTCTGGTCGAGCTTGCGCAGGAGAGCGGGATCGGTGACCGCGGTGCCGCGCGTCAGCGCGGCATTCTCCGCTGCGACGAGCGAAACCACACCGCCCAGCAACGCGGCGGCAGCAACGAGAATTCGCAAGGCGCGGCCCATGCCTGAGGTAACACCGCGAGGGGACGCCTATTCAAGCAAAAAGGCGCCTCACATCGCGGTGAAGCGCCTCTTCGAAAGTCGGACATCGGACGCTCAGCGTCCGGTGATCAGCCCCCTCGAGGTGACGACCACCCAGCGGCCATCCTGGCGGCGGATCGCATCGACACGGCCGACGCCGGGGATGGGGTCGCCGGGATAGACCTCGTAGAGGCCGTCGCGGCCCTCGATCAGCGCGCCGCCATTGCCGGCGCTGCGCAGCCGCCAGCCTTCGATCGTCGGCAGGCGCCCGACCTCGGTCTTGGGAGCTGCGGGCGCCGGGACCGGTGCGGCCGCCGCGGTCGCGACCTGTGTCGGAGCGATCGAGCCGGTGGTCTCCTTGGGCGCCGCTGCTGCGGCCTGCGCGGGCGCGGCGGGCGGCGTGGCGCGGAGCTTGTCGACGGTCTCGGACAGCTTTGCGATCCTGGCCAGCGGCTCGGCCTGCGCCTTCTCGAGCTTGTCCAGCCGGTCGTTGGCCCGGTTGAACTGGGTGAGGCCGGTCTTCGAGCTCTGCTCGACATTGGCCTTCAGTGCGACAAGGTCGGCATCGATCCGCGCGACGGACGCATCCAGCGCGCTGGTGTCGGCGACCTGGACCGGAGCCGGGGCGGGTGCGGCGAAACGCATCATGCCGGCGGTCGCGAGCGCGCCGCTGATCGCGCCGACGCTGGCGGCAATCGCCACCACCGCGGCCATCGCCGACAGGCGGCGCTTGCTGCCGGCCTCGCGCGGCTCGTCCGCCTTCCCATGCGGAGCGAACTCCTCGCGCTCCCAGGCACGGTCGACGGGCGGCATGACGATCAGCTTGCCGTGCTTCGGCTCGGGCTTCGCCTCGGTCTTGGCGTCAGTCTTGGTCTCAGTCTTGGCCCCAAACTTCGGTGCTTCGATCCGCGGCGGCTCAATCTTCGGGGCTTCCGCCTTGACCGGATCCGGTTTGGGCGGCGCTTCGTGGTCGGGGGCGATCGAGGGGGCCTCGATACCGGCGGCAGCCTCGACGGCCTGCGGCGCCGCGGCGTCGATGGCAGCGGCGTCCTGGGCAGCCTGCTCGGGCATTGGTTCGCTCACGGTTCAAATACTCCAGTCTCGGTTGACCTTTTGGTAACTTTCATTGCTTGCGAAATCCTTACCTCGGGACCCGCTTACCGAAATTTTAGGAATTCATCCGGGGCCGAATTGGGCCGGGAAAATGGAACCGGTGTGGCGGGCGTGAAACAGTTTGTAACCGGGGGAAGATGAACAGGGGCGGAATGGGGGCACAACGCACTCCCCTCCCCGATATTGCGAGCGGAGCGAAGCAATCCAGGATCCCTCCGCGGGGATAGTATGATTGCTTCGTCGCAAGAGCTCCTCGCAATGACGGAGCGCGCAGCGCGCGCTCCGTTCACATCACGACCGGAGCATCCGGCAGCTCGTTCGCATGCGGCCCCTGCTTCGGAAAATGCTTTGCCAGCTCGCGCGAGACGGCCTCGATGCCATGGATCACGCCGCGTTCGAACCGGCCCGATCTGAACTCGGCCTCCATCGCGCGGCAGATCGTCTCCCAACCCTCGGCGCCGACCTTCGCGTCGATGCCGCGATCGGCGATAATCTCGACGTCGCGGTCGGCGAGCAGGAGATAGATCAGAACGCCATTGTCGTGGGCGGTGTCCCAGATACGCAAGTGCGAGAACACATCGAGCGCGCGCGCGCGGGCCGGCTGGTTGCGGAACAGCGGACCGCCGTCGAGCGCCCCTTCAACGACGAAGCGGATCTGGCCGGAATGGGTGGCTTCGGCGCGCTTGATCGCCTGCTCGATGCGGTCGAGCACGGTTTGCGGGAAAATCTGCTTCGCCCGCCAATGATGCTGCACGAGATGTCGGGCGATGCGCTTGATGCTCATGATCGCTACCAGCTCCCCGAGGCGCCGCCGCCGCCGAAACTGCCCCCGCCGCCGCTGAAGCCGCCGCTACTCGACGATCCGCTGCTCCAGCCGCCGGAGGAGCCGCTCGACCATGAGCCGCCGCGCGAACGGCCCGTGCCCGGCGTGATCGCCGAAAACAGATCGGCGATGAATCCGACGATGAAGCCGAGGATGCCGACAGCTGCCGCGAGCGCCGCAGAGCCGAGAATGAGCCAGGTCACGGCTGCGATGATGCCGCCGGTCACCAATGATCCGAGCAGCCGCCCCAGGATCGCGCGAAAAAACCCGCCGACGCCGATCGAGGCGAACAGCGCCACCGCAAACACCGGCGCCAGATCATCCAGATTGGTATGGGCGAAGTTGACGGTGCGCGAGGGTGACGGCAGCGGCTCGCCGTCGATCACCCGCATCATGCGGTCGACGCCTGCGCTAATGCCCGCGGCGAAATCGCCGCTCCTGAACTTGGGAGTGATAGCCTCGTCGATGATGCGCCGGGAGGTGACGTCGGTGAGCGCGCCTTCGAGGCCGTAGCCGACCTCGATGCGCAAATGCCGGTCGTTCTTGGCGACGACCAGGATCGCGCCGTCGTCGACCTTCTTGCGCCCGATCTTCCAGGCCTCCGCGACCCGGATCGAGAATTGCTCGATCGTCTCCGGCTGCGTGGTCGGGACGATCAGGACGGCGATCTGGCTGCCCTTGCGGTTCTCGAAGTCGCGCAGCTTTTGCGTGAGCGTGGCGATGTCGCTGCTGGAGAGCGTGCCGGTCTGATCGACGACGCGGCCGGTGAGCTCCGGGACGGCGACGTCGGCGTGGGCGGGGAAGGCAAAGGCGAGGAGGAGTGCGACGGCGAGGACCAATGCGGCGACCATCGCTGTCATCGCTCGCGCAGGCGGGCGATCCAGTATTCCAGAGGCCGCGGTGCTCGCGCCGTGAAGCCGCGGCGTACTGGATTCCCCGCCTTCGCGGGGAATGACAGTGGTGGGTGGGACGCGCATCGGGGCCGAACGCGACTACTTCGACGGCGACGGTGCCGGATTGAAGTCCACCTTCGGCGCGGTCGAGATCGCCTTCTCGTTCTCGACCGAGAAATTCGGCTTCTCCTTGTAACCGAACATCATCGCTGTGAGATTGGTCGGGAACGAGCGGACGGTGACGTTATAGTCCTGCACCGCCTTGATGTAGCGGTTGCGCGCCACCGTGATGCGGTTCTCGGTGCCCTCGAGCTGCGACATCAGATCCTTGAACAGGGCGTCCGACTTCAGCTGCGGATAGTTCTCGGTGACGACCAGCAGACGCGACAGCGCGCTGGAAAGCTCGCCCTGCGCGGCCTGGAACTTCTGGAACGCGGCGGGATCGTTCAGCACCTCCGGCGTCGCCTGGATGCTGCCGACCTTGGCGCGTGCATTGGTGACGCCGAGCAGCACGTCCTTTTCCTGCTGCGCGAAGCCCTTCACCGAGTTGACGAGATTGGGCACGAGATCGGCGCGGCGCTGATACTGGTTCACGACCTCGGACCAGTTGGCCTTGATCTGCTCGTCCTCGCTCTGGATCGCGTTGTAGCCGCAATTGGTCAGGCTCAGCGAGGCCAGCGCCGCCAGCACGGTCAGGATCTTGCGCATCAAATTTCTCCCGGTGGAATCCGGCGCAAACTATCAGATTGCGCGCCTGAGAAAAGCAGCAGGCTGACGCAAGCCTCTTGCCTCGCACCGGCCGACATAGTCAACTCCGGCGAAACAAAAGCGGAAACGCCAGGGGGAACGCGATGTCCTCGTTCGAGACCATCCTCGTGGAACGGCCGGAGCCGGCGATCGTCCGTGTCGTGATGAACCGGCCCGAGGCGCGCAACGCGCAGAACCTGCAAATGACCTACGACCTCAACGCCGCTTTCGATGCCGCGGTGCAGGACGATGCGGTCAAGGTGATCATTCTCGCCGGCAACGGCCCGCACTTCTCCTCCGGCCATGACCTGCGCCCCGGAGACAAAAATACCGCAGGGGTCGATTTCCCGCCGATCGGAAATTGGGGCGGCTTTGCCGAGCCGAATGCTCACGGACGCTTCGCGCGCGAGCAGGAAATTTATCTCCAGATCACCCGGCGCTGGCGCAATCTGGCAAAACCCACCATTGCCGAGGTGCACGGCAAGTGCATCGCCGGCGGGCTGATGCTGGCCTGGGCCTGCGACCTCATCATCGCCAGCGACGATGCGCAGTTCTGCGATCCCGTCGTCACCATGGGTGTGTGCGGCGTCGAATGGTTCGTGCATCCCTGGGAGCTGGGGCCGCGCAAGGCCAAGGAGTTCCTGTTCACCGCCGACAGCTGGAGCGCCGAGGAGGCGCACCAGCTCGGCATGGTCAACCAAATCGTGCCGCGCGCCGAGCTCTCGTCGCGCGTGCTGGAGCTGGCGCGAAGGATCGCGACAAAACCGTCCTTTGCGTTGAAGCTGACCAAGGAGGCGGTCAACCGCTCGGTGGACGTCATGGGCCAGCCGGCAGCGATCGACCAGGCCTTCGCGCTGCATCAGCTCTGCCACGCACACAATCTCCAGGAGTTCGGCATGATCGTCGATCCATCCGGCCTGCATCCGTCCGTGCGCAAGCCGCCGGCCGCCGCGGAGTAGATGCGATGGATCTCAATCTCAGTGACGAGCAAAAGTTGCTGCGCGAGAGCGCGGAACGATTCGTGGCCGAAAGCTACGATGCCGAGCACCGCCGCAAGATGGTGAGCGACCCGCTCGGCTTCAGCCCGGCCGTCTGGAAGCAATTCGCCGAGCTCGGCTGGCTGGCGCTGCCGCTTCCCGAAGAGTTCGGCGGGCTCGGCGGCGGCGCGGTCGACATCGGCATCCTGATGGAGGCCTTCGGCCGGGGCCTCGTGTCGGAACCCTATGTCGCAACAATCGTGCTCGGGGCCGCGCTGATCGCCAGATGCGGTACCACCGAGCAGAAGCAGGCGAGCCTGTCCAAGGTGGCGGAAGGATCACTGAAGCTTGCGCTCGCGCATTCGGAGCGCGCGGCCCGGTTCGATCTTGCCAAGGTCACGACCAGCGCCGACAAGACGGGACAAGGCTGGCGCCTGTCCGGCAGCAAGATCGCCATACTCGACGGACATGCCGCGGACGCGATCATCGTCTCCGCTCATATCCACGATCATCGGGGCCCCTCGGGGCGGATCGGCCTGTTCCTGGCGCAGGCGACGACGCCGGGTCTCGTCATCAGCGATTATCCACGTCTCGGCGGCGGACGGGCCTGCAACATCGAGCTGTTCGATGTGCATCTGCCGGAAGACGCCCTGCTCGGCGACGGCAGCGATGCCGTACCCGCGATCGAATGGGCGATCGATCGCGCCATGGCCGCGCTCGGCGCCGAAGCTGTCGGCATCATGCAGACGCTGCTCGACACCACGCTCGACTACACCAAGATCCGAAAACAATTCGGCCGGCCGCTCTCCGCCAACCAGGTCATCCGCCATCGCCTCGCCGACATGGCGATGCAGGTGGACGAGGCGCGCTCGATGGCGCTGCGGGCTGCGCTAATGGCCGATAGCACGCGGATCGAGCGTGCCCGGGCGGCGTCGGGCGCGAAGGCGAAGATCGGCAAATGCGCGCGCTTCGTCGGCGAGCAGTCGATCCAGCTCCATGGCGGCATGGGCGTCACCGAGGAGCTCGAGGTCGGCGCCTATTTCAAGCGGCTCGTCGCCTTCGACACGCTGTTCGGCGGCAGCGCGCATCACTATGCCCGCCACGCCGAGCTGGGCCGCAGGGCCGTCTCGGCTTAACAAGGAGCGCATCATGGACCTGTCGTTCAATGCCGAGGAGCGCGCCTTCCAGGAAGAGGTGCGCGGATTCATAGCCAGGAACCTCACCGAGGAGATGAAGCGCGCGACGGCGCTGACGCCGTCGGTGTTCTCCGACCCTGACATCGGCAAGGCCTGGCAACGCGCGCTGCACAGGCAAGGCTGGGGAGCGCCGGGCTGGCCGGTCGAATATGGCGGCCCCGACTGGACGCCGGCACAGCGCTGGATCTTCGAAACCGAATGCGCCCGCGCCGGCGTGCCCAACGTCAACGTAATGGGCGTGAAGATGGTCGGGCCGGTCATCATCGGCTTCGGCAGCCCCGAGCAGAAGAATTTCTACCTGCCGCGGATTCTCTCCGGCGAGGATTATTGGTGCCAGGGCTATTCCGAGCCGGGGTCCGGCTCAGATCTGTCGTCCCTCAAGACGCGCGCGGTGCGCGACGGCGACGACTACATCATCAACGGCACCAAGATCTGGACCACCCACGCGCATCACGCCAACCGCATGTTCGCGCTGGTGCGCACCAGCGACGGGCCGCGGCAGCAGGACGGCATCAGCTTCATCCTGATCGACATGAAGACGCCGGGCATCACCATCCGTCCCATCCTCACCATCGGCGGCGACCACGAGGTCAACCAGGTGTTCTTCGACGACGTCCGCGTGCCCGTCGCCAACCGCGTCGGTGAGGAAGGCAAGGGCTGGACCTACGGCAAATATCTGCTCGAGTTCGAGCGCGGCGCGGGCATCGCCTCGGCCAAGCTGCGCGAAGGATTGAAGGCGATTGCCGATCTTGCCGAGTCCGACCTCACGGGCCGGGCGATCGACAGCCCCGACATCGCAACGCGGATCTCGGAGGTCGAGGTCGATATCGACGCGCTGGAGATGACGGAGCTGCGCGTGCTCTCGGCACTGCAGACCGGCCAAAATCCCGGCGCGGTGTCGTCGATCCTGAAGCTGCGCAACAGCGAGATCCGCCAGGCCGTGACGCGGTTAGGGGCCGACGTGATCGGCCACGACGCCCTCGCCGTCGAGCCGATGCGACCGCTCTACAAGCTCAACCACGAGCCGGCGACGCCTGAGGAGATGCTGACGGTGATGCCGGAATATCTCAACGGCCGCGCCTACACCATCTTCGGCGGCACCTCGGAGATCCAGCGCGACATCATCGCGAAGATGATGCTGGGGATTTGAGGGCCGCGACTCTCTCCTTCGTCATTGCGAGGAGCCCTTGCGACGAAGCAATCCAGAATCCTCCACGGATGGACTCTGGATTGCTTCGCGGAGCCTGTCATCGGGCCGCGCTCGGCGCGGACCCGGTGGCTCGCAATGACGGTGCCGTTGAAGGCTACCCCGCCGCCTTCGCGTCCCGGATCGCCTGCCAGATCTTCTGCGGCGTCAGGGGCGTGTTGAGCTGGGTGATGCCGAGCTCGGCGAGCGCGTCCATCACGCCGTTGGTGACGCAGGGCGGGCCACCGATGGCGCCGGATTCGCCGCAGCCCTTGGCGCCGAGCGGATTGGTGCGGCAGGGCGCGGAATCGTCCAGCGTGACCACGATCGGCGGCACGTCGTCGGCGCGCGGGATGCAGTAATCCTGGTAGCTCGCGGTCAGCAGCTGGCCGTCGGCATCATACGACACGCCTTCATACAGCGCCTGGCCGATGCCCTGCGCGACGCCGCCATGGATCTGCCCCGTGACCAGCATCGGGTTCACGGCGACACCGACGTCATCGACCGTGGTGTAGCGCACGACCTTGGAGACGCCGGTCTCGGGGTCGATCTCGACCTCGCAAATATGCGTGCCGTTCGGCCAGCTCGGACCATCGACCTCGCCTTCGGAATCGACGCTGAGCTTGGCGCCGCTCTCCTTCTCGGCGAGATCGAACAGGCTGATGCGGCGGTCGGTGCCGACCACGGTGAGCATGCCGCCCTGGTACTCGATGTCCTCGACCGAGGTCTCCAGCACGTTCGCCGCCTTCTCGCGCGCCTTCTGGATCAGATCGTTGGAGGAGACCGCGACCGCCGTGCCGCCGACGAACAGCGAGCGCGAGCCGACGCTGCCGAAGCCCATCGCAAGATCGGTGTCACCCTGCACGACGTCGATCTTGTCCATGGGAATGCCGAGCGTGTCGGAGATCATCTGGGTGTAGGTGGTCTGCAGCCCCTGCCCCATCGCCATGGTGCCGGAATGCAGCACGACGCGGCCTTGCGAAGTCGCCTGCAGCGTAACCTTCTCGGTGTGGGCGCGGCCGCCGGTCCACTCGATGTAGGAGGTGAGCCCGCGGCCGTAGAGCAGGCCCTTCTTCTTCGCCGCCTTCTTGCGCGCGGCAAAGCCGTCCCAGTCGGCAAGCTTCACGGCGCGGTCGAGCATGTGCGCGAAGGCGCCGGAATCGTAGACCTGGCCGGCCGCATTGGTGTAGGGCAGCTGCGCCGGCTTGATGTAATTGGCTTTGCGGATCGCGCGCGGGTCCATGCCGATCTTGCGTGCGGCGGCGTCGAACAGGCGCTCGACGATGAAGACGGCTTCGGGACGGCCGGCGCCGCGATAGGCCCCGACCGGCGCGGTGTGGGTCATCACCGTCTTCACCTCGAAATGCACCAGCGGCAGGTCGTAGACGCCGGTCTGCACGAACGGCCCGAGCACCAGCGGGATGATGTTGGCCGCGCCCGAGGAATAGGCCCCGGTGCAGCCGATCGACTTGACGCGATAGGCCAGCACCTTGCCCTTCTCGTCCAGCGCGAACGACGCCGTGGAGGTGAGATCGCGGCCGTGGGTGCCGCCGACGAACTCGTCGGTGCGGTCGCCGCGCCAGCGGATCTTCTTGTTCAGCTTGGTCGCGGCATAGGCAACGATGCCGTCTTCCGGATAGAGGTTGGTCTTCTGGCCGAAGCCGCCGCCGATGTCGCCGACCAGCACGCGGATGCTGTCCTTGGGACGCTTGAGCACGGCTTCCGCCAGCACGTCGCGGGTCGAGGCCGGGGTCTGCGACTGCACGTGCAACAGGAGACGGCCGGACGTCTTGTCGATCTCGGCGATGGTCGAGCGCGGCTCCATCGCGGACGGAACGAGGCGCTGGCTGACGATATCGAGCTCGACGGTGTGCGCGGCCTTGGCAAAGGCCTCGTCGACCTTGGCTGCATCGCCGTAAGCCATCGCGCCGACGATGTTGTCGGGCGCCTCCGGCCACACCACGGGCGCGCCGGACTTTGCCGCCTCGACCGGATCGACCACCGCGGGCAGCACGTCGTATTCGACCGCGATCGCCTCGGCCGCGCTCTGCGCCTCCACGCGCGATGAAGCCACCACCGCGGCCACGGCCTCGCCGGCATAGCGCACGACCTCGTGGGCGAGCAGCCGGCGCGGCGGCACGGTCATCGGCTTGCCGTCCGGGCGCTTGAAGATGTTCAGCGTCGGGATGGTGCCGATGTCGTCCTTGACGAGGTCGGCGCCGGTGTAGATCGCGGCAACGCCCGGCATCGAAGCAGCGGCGCTGGTGTCGATCGAGACGATCCTGGCGTGGGCGTGCGGCGAGCGCAGCACGTGCAACCACAGCGCGCCGTCCGCGGGCTTGTCGTCGATGAACTGTCCCTTCCCGGTGAGCAGCCTCTGGTCTTCCAAACGCTTGACGGGCTGCCCCGCTCCGAAACGCAAATTGCCGGGAAGAATGTTCATTCCGCTGTATCCTCGAGATCCGGAAAAACGACCGCGGCGGTTTTAACCGATTTTGCGCGCCAGACAACCGAGGCCCGGCACATCTGCAATGCGCGTCAAGGCCCCTTGCGAGTTGGAATCGGGCTGCTAGGACCGGTCGATATCGACGATGCCGACATTGACATCGCGGCTGTCCGAGCCGCGCTTGACCGTGAGCCGAACGGTCTTCCCGGCCCCCACCTGCTCCAGCGCATCGGTCAGATCGGAGAGGCGGCGCACCGGCTTGCCCTCGGCCGCGGTGATGATGTCTCCGACCGCGCCCGTCGAAAAGTTGACGCCGCGAATGCCTGCCCGCTCGGCAGGGCTCCCGGGGGCCGTGCGCACCACGATCACCCCCTCGACGCCCAGCCGCGTCGCGACGTCCTCGCCGGCGGCCACGATGCCGATGCCGGGGGTCGGCACCCGGCCGTTGCGGATCAGCTCCGGCACGATCCGGTTCACGACGTCGACCGGCACCGCGAAGCCGATGCCGGCGTTCGATCCGGACGGCGAGATGATCGCCGTCGTGACGCCGATCAGCCGGCCGGCGGAATCCAATAGCGGCCCGCCCGAATTGCCGGGGTTGATCGCGGCATCGGTCTGGATGACGTTGGCGATCTCCCGGCCGCCATGGGTCGGGAGCCGGCGCTTGAGCGCACTGATGATGCCGGAGGTCATCGACTGATCCAGCCCGAAAGGATTGCCGATCGCGAAGGCGGATTGCCCGACTTTCAGGTCGCTCGAACTGCCGAGAGCGATCGGCGCTGGAAGCTGGCGCACGCTGCGGATGCGCAGCACCGCGAGATCGTAATTGGGCGCCGTGCCGACCAGGTCGACCTGGGCCACTTCTCCCGAAGCAAAGCGCACAGCGATCTCGCCGCCGTTGGCGACGACATGATTGTTCGTCACCAGGTGACCGTCGCGGTCCCAGACGAATCCGGTGCCGGAAGCGCCGGCGCCCTGAGCCTCCTCGCCCATGAGGGGACTTGCGAGCGGACTTGCCGCCGACTTGACCGCAACCTGAACGACCGACGGCGACACGCGCTCGAAGATATCGATAGTCGCCTTCTCGCCGTCCGACAGCGGGCCGCGCTGCTCGACGGCACGTGCGGAGGGCGCCGCCCATGGGACAAACGAGCTGGGGACGTGCAGGATCTTCGCGGCCGTGACGGCGAGCAGCAGGGCGGCGAAGGCTGCAGCGGCAATCGCATAGCGACGATTCATTGGGTGATCACCGTGTCTTGTGCTGAATGCGGGCTCTGAGATGCACACGCGTAGGCGACAGAGGCCGCTCACGCGGCAACGTCGCAAACGCACGGAAGTTTCTTAACTGCGCAGGTGGGGGCTCTTTTTGGCTCCCGCACGGGGCATATTGCCGCGTGGCGAGCTATTCCAGCTCGCGCAGCGCCGCTTCCACGATTTTGCGCGCGTCGGCGGTCAGCGGCGCCTGCGGCGGGACGGGGTCGCCGACGTCATAGCCCTGGATCGCAAGGCCGGCCTTGATGCAGGCCGCGAGATTGAAACGGGCAAAGGCCTCGTTGATGCGCCAGAGCCGGCGCTGCAGCGCCATGGCCTCGTCCCAGCGGCCGGCCTTGCCGAGCTCGTAGAGCGTCACGCTCTGGCGCGGGATGATGCAGGCAGGTCCCGCCATCCAGCCGCGGCCGCCGATCAGCATCACCGCGGCCGGAATGTGGGCGGACGCCGAGAACACGCGCAAGGCGTCGCCGCAGCGGTTCATGATCGAGAGCAGCCGTCCGGTGTTGGTCGAGGCATCCTTGATGTAGCCGATGCGCGGATGCTCGGCGAGGCGCGCGATGACGTCGAGCGTGAGATCGGAGCGCTGGAATTGCGGATTGGTGTAGATGACGACGGGAATGTCGACGGCATCGGCGATAGCGCGGAAATAGGATTCGACCTGCGCATCGGCCAGCGGAAAATACGCCTCCAAAATCGCCAGGATGCCGTCGGCCCCACACTTCTGGCAGGCTTTCGCCTGCGCCACCGCATCCGCCGTCGTGGTGGACGCGACGCCGGCGACGACAGGAACGCGCCCCTGTGCGGCCTCACTCGTGGTCTGCACGACCGCCATGCGTTGCGTGGCATTGAGGTAAGCGAATTCGCCGGTCGAGCCCAGCGGCGTCAGCCCGTGCACGCCGGCGCCGATCAGATCGTCGCAGAGTTTTGCGAGCACGTTGGTTCGCACCGTGCCATCGGCATCGATGGGCGAGACGAGGTACGGAAAGACACCGTGGAATTCGGACATGAGGCGCGGATCCCGATCGATTGGTTTGCGTCTGACCGCTATTACCAATGCCGGCGCCGGCGATCAAACCTTGAGCAGACGCACCCGCGTGCCCCAGGGATCGATCGCCTCCACCCCGCCCGCAAGCGCCGTGACTTTCGCTCCGCCCTTGCGCAGCCGTTCTTCCTGCGCGGCGAGCAGCTCCGGCTTCGCCATCATCAGCGAGAACCAGGCGAGACCGGTCGTGGAATCGTCGCGCTGGCCGGCGCCCTGGCTCTGCCAGACGTTCATGCCGAGGTGATGGTGATAGCGGCCCGACGCCAGGAACGCGGCGCCGTTGCGGCGACGGGTCGGGTCGAGGCCGATCGTGCCGTGATAGAAGCGCTCGGCCTGCGCAAGATCGCCGACACGCAGATGCATGTGGCCGATGCGCATTCCATCCGGCGCCTTGGCGTAATCAGGGACGCGCGGATTGGTGAGCGACAACAGGTCGGGAATGTTGAGCTCGTCGGTCGCCATCTTCACGCTGCCCTCGCTCCATTGCCATTGCGAGGGGTCGCGGTCGGCATAGACCTCGATGCCGTTTCCTTCGGGGTCGTCGAGGTAGACGGATTCGGAGACGAGATGATCGGCAAAGCCCGATAACGGCACGCGGTGCGAGGCGGCATGAACCAGCCAGCGCGCCAGATCCTTGCGCGTCGGCATCAGGAAGGCGGTGTGGTAGAGGCCGGCGGCGTTGCGCGGCTCGATCGCGGCATCGGGCCGAGCCTCCAGCACCAGCAGCGTGAGGCCTGATGTGCCGAGCCTGGCCATGGTCGCCGAGCGCTCCATCACGGTGAGCCCGATCACGTCGCGATAATAATCTGCGACCTTGTCGAGGCTCTTCACCCGCAGCGTCACCATGCCGACCCGCATCGGCGTGCGGCTGGCGAAGGTGGGGCCGCCGCCCTGCGCTATGCCCTCGGCACGGGCCGCGGCGGCAGCGGCCATGGCGAGCGAGGAGGCGCCGGCGAGCTGCAGCAGGGTGCGGCGGGTCAAGTCGATGGTCATCAGTCAGGGCTCGCTGGAAATCCTTCAGGCCATATGGCTCCAATTTTGCGATTGCTACACGTTCCCGTGAGGCGCTCCCAATCACATGTTCGTCGGCCGCGGCCCTCCGGGGGCCATCCAGGTCCTGGCCACCCGGCCAGTTTCGCAATCGCCCGCGGCATCCCAGATTGAGGACAACTTACAGGAGCCCGCCATGACTGATCTTAGTCCCCTGTCCTCACTGTCGTCCGCGCTCGCGGACATTGTGGCGCGCACCGCGCCGTCCGTCGTCTCCGTGCATTCGCATCGCGCTCGCGCAACCGGCTTCGTCTGGAAGAGCGGACTGATCATCACCGCCGACGAGGCACTGGCCGACGAGGGCGAGGTCGAGATCGGCCTCGCCGATGGTCGTCGGGTCGCTGCCACGATCGCCGGCCGCGACCACACCACCGACATCGCGCTGCTGCGCACCGAGGCCGCGGCCGCGCCGGTCAAGTTCGCAACGACAGTCCCGCCGCTCGGCGCATTGTCGATCGTGGTCGCCACCAACCGCGAGACGCCGAGCGCGGCGCTCGGAATGGTATCGGCATCCGGCAAGGGCTGGCGTTCCTTGCGCGGCGGCGACATCGACGCGCGGATCGAGCTCGATGTGCGCCTGCGCGGCAGCCAGCAGGGCGGGCTCGCGCTCGAAGCGTCGGGCGAAGCCTTCGGCATGGCCGTGCTCGGCCCGCGCCGCGTGCTGGTGATCCCGACGGCGACGATCGAGCGTGTCGCGCCTGAGCTCGAGGCGCGCGGCCGCATCGCGCGCGGCTATCTCGGTCTCGGGCTGCAGCCGGTACGGCTCGACGACGGCGTCGGTGCGATGGTGATGAATGTCGACAAGGCCGGACCTTCGGCCGCGGCCGGCATCCGCCAGGGCGACGTGATCGTGGCGGTCAACGGCCAGAAGCTGTCGGGCGTGCGCGCGCTGTCGCGGACGCTGGGACCTGCTAGCGTCGGCGTGGTGGTCGACCTCGCCGTGCACCGTGGCGGCGAGCCGGTCAGCTTCAAAGTCATGGTCGGCGAAAGGCCGGAGGCGTGAGCGAAGACAACGCACCGGAGATCGTGCTGTCGCTGGAGATCGACGATGCCGGCCTCGCCGATCGCCTGGCGGCCCTGCTCGGCAATGTCGCCGGGCTTCGCCTCGCCGCGCCCGGCGAGCAGGCCGCCGCGACGATCGTCGCCCGGGATCCGCGCATCAGCCCAGCGGACATCGCGCTGACCCAGCGCGAGCTCGACGTGCTGGCGCTGATGGCCGAGGGCGCTTCCAACAAGATGATCGCGCGGCAGCTCGGCATCTCCGTGCACACCGTGAAATTCCATGTCGGCTCGCTGCTCGACAAGCTGGATGCGACCGGCCGCACGGATGCAGTGGCGCATGCGGCACGGCGCGGCGTGATCGAGCTTTGACGGCACCGCGCCTCACTTGGCCGAGTTCGGCTGGAAGCCGAGCTCGACCTTCAGGCCCGGGGAATTGTCGCGCAACGCGATTTCGGCGCCGTGAAGCCGCGCGACCGCGGCGACGAGGCTGAGGCCGAGACCATTGCCCGGCGTGTAGCGGCTCTGCTCGAGCCGGTAGAAGCGCTTGAAGACATGCTCGCGCTGCTCGGCGGGAATGCCAGGACCGTCGTCGGCAACCGAGATCACCGCACCGCCGTCGGCCTTGCGGCAGCTCACGATCACCCGCCCGCCCTTGCGGCCATGCTTGATGGCGTTGTCGACGAGATTGGCGATGGCGTCGAACAAGAGGTCGCGGTCGCCGGTGATCGCGACCTCGTGGTCACCATCGAGGCTGAGGCGCGTGGCAACTTGCTCGGCAGCGGCATCGTAGAGCTCGACCACCTCGGCGGCGATCTCGGAAAGATCAAGCACGCGGAAGGCGCCAGTGCGGGCGCGGGTCTCGATCTCCGATATCCGGGTGATGGAGGCGAACATGCCGAGCACGGCATCGAGATCGGCGATGGTGTCGCCGATCAGCGCGGCATCCGTCTCGCTGTTGCGCGGCGCGTGATAGGCCTTCTCCAGCCGGCCGCGCATGCGCGTCAGCGGCGTGCGCAAATCGTGCGCGACGTTGTCGCTGACCTGCTTGACCTCGCCCATCAGCGTCTCGATGCGGTCGAGCATCTGGTTGAGGTTTTCGGCGACGCGATCCCACTCGTCATTGCTGCCGCGCAAGGGAATCCGCTGGTCGAGGCCTGCGAGCATGATGGCGCGGCTGGTGGCGTTGATTTGCTCGATCCGCCCCACGGTGCGCCGCGTCACCAGCACCGCCGCGAGCCCGGCGAGCACCAGCAGCAGCGCGGCGACGGCGGCCATCGCGAGCTCGATCATGCCGGTGAAGCCGTCATGATCGCCGACCGTGCCGAGCCGGCTCTCCACATAGGCCAAGGTGCCGAAATAGACGTAAGCCATGATCGCCGCGACGATCAGCCCGAACGCTGCAATCGCAATCAGCGCCAGGCGGAAGGTCGAGGAGCGGAGCGTCTTAACCAGGAGCACGAAGGCAATATCCGATGCCGCGAATGGTGTGGATCAGCGGATAGGCCTGGGCATCGTCGACCTTGCGGCGGACCCGGCCGACATAGACATCGATGATGTTGGTGGAGGGATCGAAATGCAGGTCCCAGACGTGCTGCAGCAGCATCGCGCGGGAGACGACGCGGCCCTCGTTGCGGACCAGATATTCGAGCAGCTGGAATTCCCGCGGCAGCAGCGGGATCTTGCGGCCGCGGCGCGAGGCACTGCGCGCGATCAGGTCGACGGCGAGATCGCCAACGCGCAGCAGCGTTTCCTTGGCGATGGTCTCGCTGCGGCGGCCGAGCGCCTCGAGCCGCGCCAGCAATTCCGTGAAGGAGAACGGCTTGACGAGATAGTCGTCGCCGCCGGCGCGCAGGCCGCGCACGCGGTCGTCGACTTCGCCGAGCGCGGAGATGATCAAGAAGGGGGCGGCAATGCCGTCTTCGCGCAGCTGCCGCATCACGCTGATGCCGTCGATATCGGGCAGCATGCGGTCGATGGTGATCACCGCATAGTCGCGCGCGGCGCCCTGGCTGAGGGCTTCGCGGCCATTGGCGGCGAGGTCGACGTCGTAGCCCGAAACCGTCAGCTCCTCGACGAGTTGGCCTGCGGTTTCCGGATCGTCTTCGACGACCAGGATGCGACGGTGACCTCCGGTCATGCATGACTCCGCGCGACAATCGCCACCAGACTATCCCGTTCCGGGGCTGGACGGAACCGCCCGGTGGCGATCGCGACAATGGTGCGGTACGGCGATGCTAGTACCAATCGTCTCCGCACACATTGACCCATTGCCATCCATAGGGCGTCCAGCTCCTGCTCCAGCAGCCGTCATTGTAGCCGCCGTAGAAATAGGGCGCGCCGAAGACGGCGAAACGACGGAAATGGTGGTGACGGAAGCCGTGGGGGCCGTGCCAGCCTGCGCCGGCGAAGCGCGGACCGATCGGCGCGTGCGCGAACCGCGCCCCGCCGAAGGAAGGCCCGCCGAAATGGCCGCCGCCACCGAAATGGCCGCCACCGCCAAAGCCGCCATGACCTCCACCGCCGCGCGCGAGCGCCGGTGAAGCGACTGCCATCATTGCTGCGATCAAGGTCGCCGTGAGGCTCTTGAGAAGCCTGTTGTTCATCGAGACGTTCTCCTTGCAGTGCGGCGGTCTTAGCGCCGCACGAGGAGGATCAGATGAGGAGAACGGGCCGTCGGCTTCAACTTACAAATGCGCCAGATTCTGACGCGGGTGTTAGGAGGGTAGTCCCAGCTCTCTCCCCGTCATTGCGAGGAGCCCTTGCGACGAAGCAATCCAGAGTCTTTCCACGACGGGAGACTGGATTGCTTCGCTGCGCTCGCAATGACGACGTGGATGGAGCGAATTCCGACCTCTCCCCGCAATGAGCGGGAGAGGTTAAGGGGTCACGCCCGCTTGCCGCCGTTCTTCTCCGCCGCGCGACGCAGCGCTTCGGCGAGCGCGCCGCCTCCGGAAGACTCCTGCTTGCGCGGCGCCGCCGACGTCATGCGGCTCGCGTTGCGCTGATTGTTGTCGCGCTGCATGCCGGGAGCGTCCTTCTTAGGCCCGACCTCGTCGTCGAGCCGCAGCGTCAGCGAGATGCGCTTGCGGGCGACCTCGAAGTCCAGCACCTTCACCTTGACGATGTCGCCCGGCTTCACCACCTCGCGCGGATCCTTGATATAGGTCTTGGACATCGCCGAGATGTGCACGAGGCCGTCCTGGTGCACGCCGATGTCGACGAAGGCGCCGAAGGCGGCGACGTTGGTGACGGTGCCCTCGAGGATCATGCCCTTCTTGAGATCCTTGATCTCCTCGACGCCTTCCTTGAACACCGCCGCCTTGAACGCCGGGCGCGGGTCGCGGCCCGGCTTTTCCAGCTCGCGCAGGATGTCGGTGACGGTCGGCAGGCCGAAAGTCTCGTCGACGAAATCCTTCGGCTTCAAGGTGCGCACGACGTCGCTGTTGCCGATCAGCGCCTTGATGTCGCTCCTGGTCGCCTCGAGAATCCGGCGCACCACGGGATAGGCTTCCGGATGCACGCCGGAGGCATCGAGCGGATCCTCGCCGCCGAGAATGCGCAGGAAGCCCGCGCACTGCTCGAACGCCTTCGGCCCGAGCCGCGGCACGTCCTTGAGCGCCTTGCGCGACTTGAAAGGGCCGTTGGCGTCGCGATGCGCCACGATGCTCTGGGCAAGGCCGGAGCCGACACCCGACACGCGCGCCAGCAACGGCGCGGAGGCGGTGTTGACGTCGACGCCGACCGCGTTCACGCAATCCTCGACCACAGCGTCGAGCGATTTGGCGAGCTTGGCCTGGCCGAGGTCGTGCTGATACTGGCCGACGCCGATCGCCTTCGGCTCGATCTTGACGAGCTCGGCGAGCGGGTCCTGCAGGCGCCGCGCGATCGACACGGCGCCGCGCAGCGTGACGTCGAGGCCGGGCAGCTCCTCCGACGCGAAGGCCGAGGCCGAATAGACCGACGCACCGGCTTCCGACACCACGATCTTGTTCATCTTCAGCTCGGGCAGACCCTTGACCAGCTCGGTGGCGAGCTTGTCGGTCTCGCGCGAGGCGGTGCCGTTGCCGATCGCGATCAGCTCGACGCGGTGCTTGATTGCGAGCCGGCCGAGGGTCGCCAGCGACTCGTTCCATTGCCGCTGCGGCTCATGCGGATAGATCGCGGTGGTGTCGACCACCTTGCCGGTGGCGTCGACAACGGCAACCTTCACGCCGGTGCGATAGCCGGGATCGAGCCCCATGGTGACGCGGGTGCCAGCGGGCGCCGCCAGCAGGAGGTCGCGCAGGTTCGAGGCGAACACGCGCACGGCCTCGGTCTCGGCCGAGTTCCACAGCCGCATGCGCAGATCGATATTGAGATGCACCTGGATCTTGGTGCGCCAGGCCCAGCGCACGGTGTCGATCAGCCAACGGTCGCCGGGGCGCTTGAGGTCGGCGATGCCGAACCGCTTCATGATCTTGAGTTCATAGGCGCTCGGCACGCCAGGCGGCGGCGCTTCCGCCTCGGGCTGAATCTGCAGATCGAGAATCTCTTCCTTCTCGCCGCGGAACATCGCGAGGATGCGGTGCGAGGGCAGTTTTGTCAGCGGCTCGGAGAAATCGAAATAGTCGGCGAATTTCTCGCCCTCGGTCTTCTTGCCGTCGCGCACCTTGGAGGCCATGCGCGCATTGGTCCACATCTCCTCGCGCAATGCGCCGATCAGATCGGCGTCCTCGTCGAACCGCTCGACCAGGATGGCGCGGGCGCCGTCGAGCGCGGCGGCGGCGTCCGCGACGCCCTTCTCGGCGTTGATGAAGCCTTCCGCCACGACCTTCGGATCATTGCCGGGCTCAGCCATCAGCTGATTGGCGAGCGGCTCGAGGCCGGCTTCCTTGGCGATCTCCGCCTTGGTGCGGCGCTTCGGCTTGAACGGCAGATAGATGTCCTCGAGGCGGGCCTTGCTGTCGGCGGCCATAATCGAGGCCTCGAGCGCGGCATCGAGCTTGCCCTGCTCGCGGACCGATTCGAGAATGGCCTTGCGGCGGTCCTCGAGCTCGCGCAGGTAAACCAGGCGCTCCTCCAGGGTGCGCAATTGCGCGTCGTCGAGCGCACCGGTCGCTTCCTTGCGGTAGCGGGCGATGAAGGGAACCGTGGCGCCGCCGTCGAGCAGCGTCACCGCCGCCTCGACCTGCTCGGCGCGAACCCCAAGCTCCTGCGCAATTTTCTGGTTGATGTTGGCCACGCGAGATCCCTCTATCCAAGTACGCGGCGCAGGGGCGAACCACCGGCCGCGGGACGCCGCTTATGGACCAACCCAGGTTGATTCATCAAGGTGCGGTGAAGGGCCGTCGACAGAGGATTTTTTTCTCGACCGATGCGATCTCGCCACAATCGTCGATCTGAGACCGGGCGCTCGTGTCCCGGACGCGCTGCAGCGTGAAACGCTGCTGCGCAGAGCCGGGACCCATAAGGCAGCACGGCATGCGGCGAGATGGGCCCCGGCTCTGCAGCGCACCGTCGAAGGGACGCTGCGCTGCGTCCGGGGCACGAGAGCAGGTCAAGTCGCGCGCACTCTCCTGCTCGTCATTGCGAGCGCAATGACGGAATGTTTTGCGCGGCATCGGCTCTTCAATTTGCATCTCACTTGCAGACACGCCTTCGCATCCTCGCGGCGGAATAGGCCCGAGCTTTGCGCAGGTCACTCCACCCTCCAATTGTCAGAGGGCGCAGGGAAGACCGGGTGCCGGCCGGGCACCCACGGTCCACTGTGCGAAGGTTGCGCTACAAGAGGCTGCACAGCGGCATACAGGTGAAGCCCAACAACCGGCCTTCCCTGCGCAGTGGTTTTACGGCTTATGCCGAGCTCTCCCCGGGGAGCGATGCACTATTGCCCCCGTCGCCTTGCCGATAACTGACGCGCGCGCCCGGTTGGGCCGCCACATCACCGCAAGACTTGACGCACAGACCCCGGGCGTCAGGACGACACGGTTTTGCCGTACGCCGATCACACCGGTCGTGTGCGCGAGGTATTTCGCTCACGGTTTCCCGCCCTGCAAAACCCTTCGCGCCGGTGTAACTGGCGTCCACCACGGCTCACCCCACGTTCGTGACGATCGCGATACGCCCCTCTGACCGGGATGAGGTGGCGAGAGAATGCGATAAATCAGAAATTCTGTAAAGACGAATATTTTACCCATGCGGATTGACCCGCCGATCGGGTGTTTTGCCCGACGGGCAACGCAAGATCTTGTAGCTCGAATGGAGCGGAGTGTAATCCAGGCTACGGACCGCTCGCGGCTTGACATGAGCGTCCATTCCAAGGCTGTTTGCTCCGCCGGGCCACCGAACAAAGGACCACTCATGCGCACCACATCGGTCGGAGTCTTCAGGATCGCCACCACCGGCCCCGGCGACGTCTCCGGCCTGATGGACCTGATCGTTTCAGGCGCAATCGATCCCAACGCGATCCTCGCCATTCTCGGCAAGACCGAGGGCAATGGCGGCGTCAACGATTTTACCCGGGAATACGCGGTGGCCGCGCTCTGCACGGCGTTGGCGCCCAGGCTCGGCCTGTCGCCGGCGGCAGTGGAGCAGCGCATCGCCTTCGTGATGTCCGGCGGCACCGAGGGCGTCCTGAGCCCGCACATCACGGTGTTCACGCGCCGCGAGGCCGACCGCCCGGCAGGCCTTTCCGGCAGGCGCCTCGGCATCGGCATGGCGCACACGCGGGACTTCCTGCCGGAGGAGCTCGGCCGCTCCGCGCAAATCACCGAGACGGCGAAGGCCGTGAAGGCCGCGATGGCCGATGCCGGCATCAACGATCCCGCGGACGTCCATTTCGTGCAGATCAAGTGCCCGCTGCTGACCAGCGAGCGCGTTGCGGCGGCAAACGCGCGCGGCAACACAACGGCGACGACGAGCGCTTATAGCTCGATGGCCTATTCGCGCGGTGCGTCCGCATTGGGCGTCGCGGTCGCGCTCGGCGAGATCGGCGCCGACGTCGGCGACGAGGACGTGCTGCGGCGCTATGATCTGTTCTCCAAGGTGGCCTCGACCTCATCGGGGATCGAGCTGATGCATAACGTGATCATCGTGCTCGGCAACTCGGCGTCTTCAGCGAGTGAGTTCGAGATCGGCCATGCCGTGATGGAGGATGCGATTGACGCTGCGGCGGTGCTATCGGCATTGAACAGCGTCGGGCTCGGCGCGGCGCCGCAAACTACCGCCGGCCGCACGCTCGTCAACATCTTCGCCAAGGCGGAGGCCTCTCCCGACGGCAGCGTGCGCGGCTTCCGTCACACCATGCTCGAGGACACCGATATCAGCTCGACCCGCCACGCGCGCGCCGCGGTCGGCGGCCTGATCGCTGGCCTTGCCGGCACCAGCGCGGTCTACGTGTCCGGCGGCGCCGAGCATCAGGGGCCGGCCGGCGGCGGCCCGGTTGCAGCGATCGCACGACTGTCGGATTGATAACCAACAGCCCGACCTCTCCGCCGGGCGCAACCCTGCCCCTCGCGGCGCCTCGGTTGATTCACATGGGCCGTTGCGAAAAAGGTGACGCCGCGACCTTGAGGGGATTTGACTTCATGACTTTGCCGATGAGCTGGAATGAATGGGCGCAGCACGATGGCGTCGCGCTGGCGGGGCGCGTCCGCAAGGGCGAGCTGGCGGCGAAGGAGCTGGCGCGGCAGGCCGCCGCCGGCGTTGCCAAGGTCAATCCGGCACTGTCGGGCGTGGTCGAGCTGTTCGAGGACGTGATCGCCGATCCCGCCAAGGACGGCGCCAATCTCGCAGGTCCCTTCGCCGGCCTGCCGTTCCTGATGAAGGATCTCGGGCCGACCATGAAGGGCCGGCTGCAGGAGATGGGCTCGCTCTTGATGCGCGGCAATCGCGCGAGCGCCGATACGTTCCTCACCGGCAAATTCCGCCAGGCGGGGCTCAATTTGATCGGGCGCACCACGACGCCGGAATTCGGCGTGTGCTCTTCGGCCGACAATCCCGCCGTCTACGTCACGCGCAATCCCTGGAATACCGACTACACCACCTGCGGCTCGTCGGCAGGCAGCGCCGCGATGGTCGCCGCGGGCGTGGTGCCGATCGCGCATGCGACCGACGGCGGCGGCTCGATCCGCATTCCCGCCGGCGTCAACGGCAATATCGGCCTGAAGGTCTCGCGTGGCGTGTTCTCACTGGCGCCGCACATGTCCGACCTCACCGGCCTCGTCTCGATCCAGGGCTGCCAGTCGCGCTCGGTGCGCGACACTGCCGCCTTCGTCGATCATGCGCGCGGGCCTGCGCCCGGCGAGTTCATGCCGTTCTGGACCACGGCGCAGCCTTACACCGAGATGATCAAACGCGATCCCGGCAAGCTTCGCATCGCGCTGTCTCACACATGGGGCAATTACACCGCGACGTCCGAGCTCGCCGCCGAGCTGGAGAAGGCTGGACGCTTCCTCGAAGGCCTCGGCCATCACGTCGACTACGCGCTGCCGGAGATCGACCTGCCTGCCGCCTTCGAGGCGCAGACCACCTGCTACATCTCGAACTTCGCGGTGGTGATCTCCAACATGCTCGCCGCGCGCGGACTGGAAAAGCCGCCGGAGGATCTGATCGAGCCCATGAACATCCGCATCTGGGAAGCCGGGCGTCACACCAGCTTCGCCGAACGGGCGAAGATGCAAAGCGTGTTCAACACGACCTCACGCGGCTTCGGCAGCTTCTTCGAGCAATGGGACGTGATCCTGACGCCGATCACGGCGCTGCCGACGCCGAAGGTCGGCACCAGGGAATACCTCACCATCTCCGACAATCCTGATGTGCGCGACTGGTTCGAGAACCTGTGGCGCTTCTTCGCCTTTACCCCGCTGGCCAATCTCTGCGGTATGCCGGCGATCTCGATGCCGATGGCGGCGCAAGACCACGGCCTGCCGCTCGGCATCCAGGCCATCGCCAAGCAGGCCAATGACGGCCTGTTGCTGCAGCTCGCCGCCCAGATCGAGCGCGCGCTCGACGGCAAGTGGAACGGCGGCAAGACCGCGAAGGTGCATGTGACCAAAGCGTAGACGGCCGCCGTTCCCTTCTCTAGCCCTTGTCCTTGGCGCTCGCTTTCGCGATGGTCTCGTCCACGCGCCAGCGCGATACGCCTTGCTCGGCGAGCAAGCGCACCGCTGGGCTTCGCGTCTCCGGAAAGAGGGCGACCAGTGCGTTGGCGCCGGTTACCCCTGGATTGTCGACCTCCCGGGCGTGCAGCGCGGCCCGGCGCTCGACACGCTGGAATGCAGCCGTTGGCGCAGCGGCGCCGGTCTCGATCACAATGTGAGCGAGCTCCTTGTCGAGATAGTCGGTCAGCTTCTGCCTGAGCGCGCCGAGCTCGGCATTGCAGGCTTCCAGGACGGGCGCGGCATCGCCGTCTTCGGTCAACGCCAGCAGAAGATGTTCCAGCGTTGCAAATTGATGGCGGCGCCGGTCGGCAAGATCAAGCGCCCGGCGCCGCGTAGCGTTATAGGCCGGAGCGAACGGACGAGACGACACGTCGAGCAACGCGTCGATCGTCTCCAGCCGCTTCACGGGGTCGAGGATGGCGAGCAGCTCATATTTGTCCTTGATCGACAGCTTCATCCGCGGCGCCATCGTGTCGGCGATATGTCCGATGTCGCGCGTCCGATCGAGGAACGACCAGACGTCCGGCATGAGCAGACCGTGGGCCGCCGCGTAATCCTCGAAGCGCTGGATGGCTCGGCGAATCAGCTCAGGCGCATCCGCAGGCGGGCTCTCGGGTAATTCGAAAGCCTCGGACTGGTAACCGCTGTTCGTCGCCGCGAAGCTGCGAAGCCCGACGCGGCGGAGTCCGCGGGTCAGTACCCTGATCGAGCCGTCGGAGAGCCGTTCGAGCTCGACCAATTGAGCAAGCAGACCGACCTCGTAGACGTCGGCAAATTGCGGCTCATCGACGCCCGAGTCGCGCTGGATCGCGCAGACCATCTCGCGCTCGCCCTCGAACGCATGGTTGAGCGCGAGCACGGTGTTCTCGCGGCCGACGAACAGCGGAAAGGTCGCGCTTGGAAACGGCACGAAATCGCGCAGCGGGACCGCCGGATAGACCGCGGTCGAGCTCTTGAGCCTTGCGATCGGCACGGGCGTGTCGCGACGCCCGGTCTGGAGCATCGCAGACAACGTATTCCAGTCGGCAACACCCAGCATCCTCGATACGAGCTCGAGGCTCTCGCTGTGACTGATGGTGACGGCCTTGGTGGTCAGGGATTCGCGCAGGGTGTGCGCCATAGCCTTGGCATCGCGAAAATCGCGCATCGGTTCGTCCTCTGCATGAGCGATCCAGGTGTGTCAGGTGGTTGCGTTGCTGACCCGGTCGCTCGGGCAAAGGGGGCCGATCAGGGCTCGATACGTTCACCATTCCACAGAGGGTGCAACCGGCAGGTCGTATCAACCTGCGCGAAAGGTGGCGCAAAGAAAGTTTGCTGTCAATTGCGATCTCAGTTCTTGACCGCCGGGATCTCCTCCGCCACCGGCTGCTTCTGACCCTGCTGATACATCGCCAGCGCCTTTTCGAGGGCTTCGCGCAGTGCCAGCGCCGCGGCGACACTGCAACGCAGATGCGCGGTCTGGACCACGTCGACCCTGACGGCGGCGCCGACCGGCATCAACAGGTTTGCTGCGAGCTCGATCTGGATCGCGCCGTTGTGGTGGCCGAAGCAGGATGCGCCGTCGAAATAGATGATCGGCGCCCGCTCGGCGCTGGAGGTGGAAATGGTGACGGGCCCCTGGGCGGTCGAGGGCGTTTCGGGGTCGGCCATGGGCGCTCCTTGCAGTTCATCGGCGAACGAAGCGCCCACCATCGGCGCTTCGGCGCGCCCTGTCGAGACCAAACCGTCCCATGCGGGACGCATTCGGGGTTTTGCGCGAGGCCCGACACTGGTCTAGAAGGTCCTCATGAGCACCACGCCGACCACGCTTGCCTTCGAGGAACTCGCCGAGGCCATCAAGGGACGCCGCTCCGATTACGGCCATATCAGCGGGCTCCAGCTCGACCGCTTCGCACCTGGCGAGGCGTGGTCCAGCCTGCCCTATCGTCCGGTCTTCGTCGGCGACACCGAGACCGGCGTGCTGCATGGCGGCGTCGTCACCGCGATGCTGGACGAGAGCTGCGGCATGGCGGTGCAACTTGCGCTCGACGGCACCCGCGCCATCGCAACCCTCGATCTGCGCATCGACTATCAGAAGCCGGCGACGCCCGGTCTCGACATCAAGGCGCATTCGATGTGCTACCGCACCACGCGCTCGATCGCCTTCGTGCGCTCCACCGCCTATCAGGAGTCCGAGGACGATCCGGTCGCGACCGCGACCGCCTGCTTCATGATCGGTGCCAACCGCACCAACATGCTCGCCGACCGCCGGATGGATGCACGCAGCATCCCGACGCTGGAGGCGCCGGAGCATCCGGACGGTCCCTTTGCGCGCAGCCCGTTCGCGCGCGCGCTCGGCATCCGCGTCAACGACGACGGCACGCTGACGATGCCGTTCTCGCCGCAGATCATCGGCAATCCGATCCTGCCGGCGATCCACGGCGGCATGACGGGCGCCTTCCTCGAGACCACCGCCATCATCGGCGTGGCGCGGGAGCTCGGCGCGGCAGCACCGCCCAAGCCGATCGGCCTCACCGTCAACTATCTGCGCTCGGGCCGCGCGCTCGACACCTTTGCCGACGTGTCGATCGTGAAGCAGGGTCGACGTATCGTCGCCTTCGAGGCGCGGGCCTGGCAGGACGATGCCTTGAAGCCGATCGCCACCGCTTTCGGTCACTTCATGCTGCGCCCGACGCCTGGAAGTGACGAAGAATGAGCTCATTTTGACTTGACGGCCGCAGTCCCGGCCCCAACGATAGCCCGCCTTTCGCCAGAGGAATTGGATTGCGGCATCCGCTCGACATCGTTGCCATGTTCGCCGCGCTCTGGCTGCTGGCGTCGATGGTGCTCGACACGCTGACGCCGAAGGAGCTGACCGCGATCATGATCGGCATCGCGATCGGCCCGGCCATCGTCATCACCGCCGTGTTCTATTACCTGCGCTGCCCGCGAACGGATTTTGCGGTGGTGTTCGCAGCACTGTGGCTGATCTCCGATATCGCCATCGCCTTCATCTCGCCGAAGCAGCTGCCGCATTTCCTGATCGCGCTCGGCTTCGTGCCGGCGCTTCTGATCGGCATCGTGCTGCACTGGCAACGCTTCCAGCGTCGCCACGAGGAGTTGCCCGTGCCTTCGCCGAAGCACGGCTAAAGCGCGATGAGATTTCGATGAATCGTCATCGCGCTTTAGGTTGTTGTTTGCGCACGATCTTTCCGGAAAACCGCTTCGCACTTTCCGGATCATGCTTTAGCACGGCTCGAGGCCGTTCAACGTCTCGACTGCGCGAGCCACGATTTGCTCCTCATCCCAGTGAAGACGTTCGAAGGACACCGCGATCCGTCCTGTGGCATCAAGAATGAAGAGTTCGATGCGGTGACGGTTCACGAGCGCTTCACCAAAATTGACGCCAAGCTCGAAATACGAGCGCAAGGCGTCATTCCCCTCGACGGCCCGTAGCATCCGGTGATCATCGTCCGTGCGCACGGCACGGTCCCGGCCATACACCCGCAAGCGCTCGGGCCGATCGAACTCCGGATCATACGTGATCGCGGCTGTACGGATCCGTCCTGCGAGTCCCCGCGCACCAAGCAATGCCTGGACGCGCGCCAGCTTTGTGACGGTGAGCGAGCACTTCAACGGATTGTCGCAGCGGGTATAGAAGAAGACCACGATCGCAGGCTTGCCGCCGAAGAACTCAAGGAACTTCACCGATTTCCCGTCTTGGTCTTGCATCAGGACGGAACTGATCGAGCGGGGCTCCCGGCTGTCCATCGCCCCCCTGATCGCGACGCTTCCGGCCGCTGGCAAGCCACCGCAGCACGAAGGAATGGCGCGGTCGGGCTCTCGGATGGCCTTCAGGGCTCGGTCGAGATCGAGCCGCAACTTCCGTGACAGGCCGTGCTCCGCGCGCCAGCGCTCGAGCTGGGGTTGAACCGCTTGCGCGTTCGGGCCGAGCCAGACCAGGGCGGCCAGCAATTCCGATACCGCGCTGGTCCCGGTGGACGTGGTCGCATACTCGCCGTATTTCTCGAACGAAACCGGCTCGTCATGGAATCGAATCCGGTCGAGCGCCCGCGCGACAAAGGGCGCAAGGGCTTGGTTCGGTTTCGCATAGGAACGCAATGCACGCGCGGCGGCAGCGATCAGGTAGGCATCGATCCCCGTATCCAGCTCTTCGAGCACGAAGATCAGTGCCTGATCCGAGAGTCCGATCCGCGCCAGAGCAAGCAGAATCCAGCCTCGCATTTGGACGACGGTCGCGGTTCCTCGCCCGACGTAGACAGGATGCCCTTCGCGCAGAAGATCCGTGAGTTTCGCACCACCGACCGGATCGACGGAGAGCATGCCGACCAGTTCGGCAAATCGTTCCTCCGACATCACGCTTGTTGCGTCGCCGGAAATGGGCATTCTACTGATCGTATTTGCTGAGGAAACGACGTGCGGACTGCTTGTATCTTGCCGGCGTCTTCGACGAGTTGAAGCGATTGACGCCCAGCATCAAGGCCTTGTCCTTGGCGAACTTGGCCTCATCGCCGAATTGCTCCAGTGCGGTCAAGCTCGTGGCCTTGATATCCGAATAGTCCGATTTGTCCTTCAGGATCTTGAGTGCCTGCCGTTGCAGCTTTTGGGGGTTCAGCGAGTGCAATGCAGAGGCTGCGAGCTGCCGATTCTCACGCAACTCCTTCTTGTCGCGGAGCACCTTCTCGAAAATTGGCGCCGACTTGACATCGGCCGCCAGCAGACGCAATGCCTCACGCTTCGCGTCCTGACTCGGCGGCTTCTTCACGATCGCGCGCGCCACCGAATACGCTCCGGCATGAACGTCGTTGCCCAGAAGCTGAAGCGCTTTCTCCGGCGGGAGCAGCGCCTTAGCGGGATTCTTCAGGCCGTCCAGGAGCTTCTTTTGCGCAAATCCATCCTTGTTGCGCATGAGAATGCCGAGTGAACGCCGCCGCAGCTGCTCATGAGAATCGGTCGAGACCTCGCGTAAGGCCGCAATGTAGTCCGCATGGACGGATTCGAAATTTGGGACACTGAAAGCCGCCGCACCGAGCGATTGCAGCGCAGCCATCCGTACGACGATGGGCTTGCCGGCATCGCACAAGACCTTCAATAGACGCTGAACATCGTCAGTGCTCTCTGCAACCCGGACAGGGGCCGAGGCGGTGCTTCGCTTTCTCGTCGAGACCGTTTTCTTTGCTGCCGTCTTCTTTGCTGCCGTCTTCTTCCCTGCCTTTTTCTTTGCAACTTTCCGCTTCGTTGCCATCATCTTATCTCCCCGCGCAAGGCGCGCTAGATCTGGACATCATCATAGCCGAATCCCGCGTTGGCGGCGGCGTTGACAACGCCGAGGTAATCGATGCAGTCCTTGACGCGCGGCTGCGGCCCCGGCGCCGTGACGCAGGGTGATGCGGCCAACGTCCCGCCCGGCGCGTCCGGCGGACGAGTAGGGTCCGCGGGGCTGGTGACGCCATTCCACGGCCACATCGTATCATTCAGCTTGTGGCCCGGCCGACTGGTTGGTCTCTCGTCGAACGACGCCGCGGTCGCTGGATCGAAACGCCCGTTCTGGCGCTGCCACTTTGCCCACAGCCGATCGACGTTGCAGTGAAGCAGGAAAAACAGCGGGTCCTTCGCCGCGGTCCTGGGATCTTGAATGGAACCGCCAAAGCTTGTGTGTGCAAGGCCGTGCGGATCTCCTTCCATGCCCCTGAACGTGCGAAACTGATTACCCAGCGCCAGCGTTTGCGCTTCCTTCATTGGATTTGGCGGAGCCTGCGACGTGGGAAAGTCCGGAGTGCGATTGATGCCGGGAGTGCCGTCCGTCACCCAGAATTCCAGCGGATTGCCATTGCGGAATTTCACCGTGCCATTTGCGTCGGACTCGCCCAGGAAGTCGCGTGTGAAAACCTTCGGAGCGGGCTGGTCGAAGCGCCAATAAGGGAGCGCCACACTTGGATCGATCGCCTGAATCTCGCGCTCGAGGTCGAGCAGATAAGCGCGATGCCATGGCAGGAAACCCGGCGCGGAATGCGCCTGCGCCAGACCGGGTCCCTTGTGCATCTTGTTGAAATCCGCGAAGCGACCGAGGCCCTGATTGTTGAGCTTGGCAAACGCCGCAATGAACCGATCGCGCTCGCCGTTCGTCAGCTTGTTGGCATTCTTGCGGATGCGCACCATCAATTGGGAAGATCCGACGAGCGTGCTGCCCACGCGTGCCTCGATCTTCACGTCTCCGGAGTTCGTACTCGGCTGGCCAAATTTCCCGGCAACGAAGAACGGGACCGTTGTGCCGTTCGTCGGAACGGTCAGGGTAAGGCTGTTCGCGAACGCTCCCGTCGTACCGCTGCGAAATCCGACTCCACCGCCATTTGCCGCCGACACAGCGGCAATCTTGACGCTGACGGTCGACGCGTTGGCGCCCGACGGGTCAGCCACGCGAATCCGACACGGAGACGGTACCCATGTCACGAACCGCGCCTCTGGAGCTGTGCTGTTGTTGATCTGAAGTTCGACATTCATGAATGCGCCCTCCCTGCAATTGGGCGGCCCGAACAACATTCTCTACGAGTAATAGCTTACGATACAATCACATCGTGCAGTTGGCAAGATGCTCTCCGCGGCCGAATGCCATCCGGCCGGCGGCGAGCTTCTGGCCCTGGTTGGCTTCGCGTCGCATTCGGAGAGCAGCCGGGATGCGCTTACGCTACGCGCCTACCGCGGCAACAGATTCGTCTTCGCGAGGTCGAGCACCTCGTCGCCGCGCCCGTTCATCACCGCGCGCAGCACCCAGAGGCTGAAGCCCTTGACCTGCTCGGCCGTGATGGTCGGCGGCATCGACAGCTCCTGCTTGGCGGTGACGACGTCGAGCAGCGCCGGCCCATTGTGCGCCAGCATCTCTTTCATCGCACCCGGAAGCTCGCCGGGATCCTCGACGCGCCTGGCAAAGATGCCCATCGCGCGCGCCATCGCGGCGAAATCCGGATTCTCCAGGTCGACATTGGTGTCGACGAAGCCCGCCGCCTTCATCTCCAGCGCGACGAAGCCGAGCACGCCGTTGTTGAAAACGACCACCTTCACCGGCAGCTTCATTTGCGTCAGCGTGATCAGGTCGCCCATCAACATGGTGAAGCCGCCGTCGCCGGAGAGCGAGATGACCTGGCGCCCGGGTTGTGCCGCCTGCGCGCCGATCGCCTGCGGCATGGCATTGGCCATCGAGCCGTGCACGAAGGAGCCGATCAGGCGGCGGCGGCCGTTCATGTCGAGATAGCGCGCTGCCCATACCGTCGGGGTGCCGACATCGGCGGTGAAGACGGCATCGTCGGAGGCATGGTCGCTGATGACCTTGGCGAGATATTGCGGATGGATCGGCTTGGCTCCGGGCGTGCCCCTGGCGAGCGAATCGAGCCCCTCGCGGGCTTTCTTGTAGTGCGCGACGGCGTCGTCGAGATGCTTGCGCTGCGTCTTTGTCTTGAGCAGCGGCAGCAGCGCCTCGATGGTGAGCTTGACGTCGCCGACGAGACCGAGATCGATCCTGCAGCGCCGTCCGAGATTCTCCGGACGGATGTCGATCTGCGCGATCTTCGCATCGGCAGGGAAGAACTGCTTGTAGGGGAAGTCGGTGCCCAGCATCACCAGCGCGTCGCAGGCGTGCATCGCGGCGTAGCCGGAGGAGAAGCCGATGAATCCGGTCATGCCGACGTCATAGGGGTTGTCGTATTCGACATGCTCCTTGCCGCCGAGCGCGTGCACGATCGGGCTCTTCAAGGTCTCGGCGAGCTGCATCAAAGGCGCATGCGCGCCGGCGCAGCCGCGGCCGCAGAACAGCGTGATGCGTTCGATGCCGTTGAGAAGATCGGCGAGCGCCTTCAGCTCGTCCGGCTGCGGCACGACCTTCGGCCGAGCCACCGCAAGACCGCGCGTCGTCGACAGCGCGCGCTTCGGAGGATTCCGGAACGCGACATCGCCGGGCATGGCGACGACGGCGACGCCGCGCAAGCCCACCGCCGCGCGAATCGCGTTCTCCAGCACGTAAGGCAGTTGACTCGGGTCCGACACCAGCTCGCAATAATGGCTGCATTCGCGGAACAGGTTTTGCGGATGCGTCTCCTGGAAATAGCCGCCGCCGATCTCGGCGGTCGGGATCTGCGCCGCGATTGCCAGCACTGGAACGCGGCTGCGATGCGCGTCGAACAAGCCGTTGATCAGATGCAGATTGCCGGGGCCGCAGGAGCCCGCGCAGACCGCGAGGCTCCCGGTCATCTCGGCTTCGCCGGCCGCAGCGAAGGCCGCGACCTCCTCGTGGCGGACATGGATCCATTCGATCGTGCCGCGGCGGCGCAGCGCCTCAGTGAACGCGTTGAGGCTGTCGCCGACGATGCCGTAGATGCGCTTGACGCCGGCCTGTTCGAGCGTTGCCACGAACAGATCGGCTACGTTGTTGATCGCCATGTCGGTCTCCTGATTCAGCCGGTCGCGTACCACGATGCGCGCATGCCGGCATCGCGCCACCATATGGCAGGATAGAGCATGTCAGGATCACGGCTAGTTTATTGTCGGCTCAATCTTTCTGAATTGCCCGATCGTAAGCGGCAATTGTCACCTTTGCGCGGGCTGCGACGTCTGCTGCCGTCATGCCTGGCTTGTAGAGGCTGGAGCCGAGCCCGAACGCGGTCACCCCGCCCTTGATGTACTCGGCAAAATTCTGGTCGGAGACGCCGCCGACGGCGGCGATCATCACGCCTGCCGGCAGCACGGCGCGGATCGCGGCGATGCCGGACGCGCCGAGCACGCTCGCCGGAAAGAACTTCAGGCTCGACGCGCCCGAGCGCGACGCCAGCAGCGCCTCGGTCGGCGAGAATACGCCCGGCATGGTCACCATTCCGTGCTGATGCGCGCGCGCCAGCACGTCGGTGTCGACGTTCGGCGAGACCATCAGCCTGCCGCCGACGTCGTTGAGACGATCGACATCTGCCGTCGTCAGCACGGTGCCGGCGCCGATCAACAAGCCTGGCGGCGCCTGCCTCACGGCCAGCGCGATCGAACCGAACGGATCGGGTGAATTCAGGGGGATCTCTATCGCGGTCATGCCGGCCTCGATCAACACGCCGACGATTGCCTCAGTCTCCTCTGGCTTGACGCCGCGCAGGATCGCGACCAGCGGCCGCTGCATCGACGGAAAGGGAACGCTCATCTCTCGCAGTCCTTCTACTTCGTCCAGATCGCGGCAGCCGCCATCGACAGGCCGCGGCGCACGGCTTCATCCGCATCGATCGTCTTAGCGGTCACCGAGAGCGCCTCGAATGCCAGCCGATACAGCGCTGCAAGCCGTCCCGATGCGATCAGCTGGACACCTGCTCGCGGCACCGCGCCGGAGAGCCCCGCCGCCAGCTCGGCACCGATCAGGGTGCCCGACACCGTCTCGCGCGCCGCGGCCGGCGTGCCGCCGAACAAAAGCTGGCGCGACCGCGCGGTGAACAGCAGGTTGGCGGCGAAGGCCGGAGCGGCGAATGCCGCCTTCACGGCCGCCTCGAAGCTCGCGATGTCTTCGGCGTCATCAGCGTCGGCGACCGCGAGCGACAGGATGGTCTCGCGCGAGACGGCGCTGAACAGCTCGCCGGTCATGAACGTGGAGAAGCGCTCGACCGTGCCGTCTGTCACCCGCACCCATTTCGAATGCGTGCCGGGCATGCAGACCAGCGCCTCGCCCGCGCCATCAAGGCCGAGCGCGCCGAGCAATTGCGTCTCCTCGCCGCGCATGACGTCCGGCGCTTTGGCATCGCGCTGGGCGATGCCCGGCAGGATGCGAATGTCGCGCGCCTCGCCCGGCACGCGCACGGCTTGTTTCAGGACGGCTGAGAGCTTTGCCGGCGTGTCGACGTAGCCGGCCTCGACCCAGCCGGTTTTGGCGCCGGCCATGCCGCAGACCAGAACCGGCAGATGCGCGGGCGCTTCGACCGCGGCCAGATGCGCTTGCAGTACGGCGGGAAAGCCGCTCCTGGCGGCCGCCAGCATGCCCTCACCGCTGCGGCGCTCGGCCAGCACCTGGCCAGCACGATCGACCAGCCAGAGCCGGAAGCTGCTGGTGCCCCAGTCCACCGCGACGTAAGCGGGTTCGGTCATGTCAGGTCTCGTCCTCGTCTCATCGCCAAGACGCCGTCTCGCGACACATGAGACGATGTCCGGCAGGCTCCCGTCGAGATACCGGCTATTGCCCGGGCAAACCAGCCCTTTCTCTTCATTTCGAGGCTCCGCCGCGCTGGCACACCGCTTGCTCAAGGTTCATCACTCGACAAGGTTCATCACTCAACTCCGACAACGCGCGACAAGACGCGTCAACATCAGATGAGGAAACCCATGGAGATCGGCTATTTCACGATGCCCTCGCATCCGCCGGAGTGCGGCCTGAAGGAAGGGAACGACTGGGACCTGCAGGTCATGCGCTGGCTCGACGAGCTCGGCTATCAGGAGGCCTGGGTCGGCGAGCACCACACCGCGCCCTGGGAACCCAATCCCACGCCGGACCTCCTGATCGCGCAGGCCTTGATGCAGACCAAACGCCTGCGCATCGGGCCGGGCGGCTTCCTGCTGCCCTATCATCACCCGGCCGAACTCGCCAACCGCGTCGCCATGCTCGACCATCTCTCCGAAGGCCGGCTCAATTTCGGCGTCGCGGCTTCGGGCCTCCCGAGCGACTGGGCGATGTTCAACGTCGACGGCATGAGCGGGCAGAACCGCGACATGACGCGCGAGGCGCTGGAGATCATCCTGAAGCTGTGGACCGAGCCGGCGCCCTTCACCCACAAGGGCAAGTACTGGACGGTGACCAAGCCGGACACGATGTTCGATTTCCTCAAGCCCCATATCAAGCCGTTGCAGGCGCCGCATCCGCCGATCGGCGTTGCGGGTCTTTCCAAGAACTCGGACACACTGAAGCTTGCCGGCGAGCGCGGCTTCATCCCGATGAGCCTCAACCTCAACCCGGCCTATGTCTCGAGCCATTGGGACTCTGTCGTAACAGGGGCGGCCAAGACCGGCCGCAAGCCGAACCGGCAGGACTGGCGCCTGGTGCGCGAGGTGTTCGTCGCCGACACCGATGAAGAAGCCTGGAAGCTCTCGACCGGCGACATGATGGGCCGGATGATGAGCGAGTACTTCCTGCCGCTGCTCGGGCATTTCGGCTTCAAGGATTATCTGAAGCACGCACCCGATGTGCCCGACAGCGACGTCACGGTCGAGTATTGCGCGAAGCGGAACTGGATCGTCGGCTCGCCCGCAACCGTCGCCGAGAAGATCGAGAAGATCTACGACGAGGTCGGCGGCTTCGGCGTGCTGCTCGTGTTCGGCTTCGACTACAAGCACAAGGCCGAGGCCTGGCACCACTCGCTCGCGCTGCTGAAGAACGAGGTGATGCCGCGCCTTGCGCATCTCGGCTCCGCGAAGAAGGCGGCTTGACCCCATGCGGGTGCGGCAGGATCGTGCTGCACCCGCTTCTATTCTAGGAGATTTCCGCGTGACGGTGGACGCGAAGGACTTCAAGCAGGCCATGCGTCAATGCGCCGGCGCCGTGGCACTTGTCACGGTCGGTGCCGAACACGGCAAGCGCACCGGGTTGACGGTGACCTCGGCCTGCTCGTTGTCGGACAAGCCGCCGTCGCTGATCGTCTGCGTCAACCGCAATGCCAGCGCCCATGCCCGCATCCGCGAGGAACGTGCTTTCGCCATCAACTTCCTGCACGAGGATCACGCGCTGCTCGCCCTCACCTTCAGCGCCCAGAAGGGCGTCAACGGCGACGATCGCTTCGCCTTCGGGCAGTGGACGCGTGGCGTGACCGGCGCACCGGTGCTGGCGGACGCGGTCGCCGCGTTCGACTGCGTGCTGGCGCAGGAGTTCGAGACGACGACGCATTCGATCTTCGTCGGCGAGGTCCGCGGCGTGTCGCATGCGGATACGGCGCGGCCGCTGGTGTACCTGCGCAGCAGTTTTCACACGCCACAAGAGATGCGCGAGACCGTGACGGTCGGCGACCTCGATTCACGCCATCTCAGCTGGACGGATTTTTCGTAAGCTGGCGCCGAAATTGTAGGGTGGGCAAAGGCGCGCTTTCGCCGTGCCCACCACCTCTCTCGATCGCAAAAGATGCGTGGGCACGCTTCGCTTTGCCCACCCTACGATACGAGCCTTACTGCGCCGTCTCGATCTTCATCGCCTTGATCTTCCGATAGAGCGTCGCGCGGCTGAGCTTCAGCGCGCGAGCCGCTTCCGTCACGCGGCCACCATGCCTGCGCAGGGCCTCGACGATCGTGGCGCGCTCGGCGGCTTCGAGGCCGATCTCGATCCGCCCGCCGAACGGCGGCAGATCGAGATCGGTACCGGCAATGACGCCGTTCTCCGCCGTGCAGCCGGCGAGCCGCAGGACGTGGCGAAGCTGGCGCATGTTGCCGGGGAACGGATAGGCTACGAGTTGCGACCAGGCCTCGTCCGAGAGGCGGCAGCTCGGCGCCTCCTCGCGCGCGATCTGACGAATGATGTCGTAGCGGTCGGCGCGCTCGCGCAGGGCCGGAAGCCGCACCGCGATGCCGCGCAAACGGAAATACAGATCGGCGCGGAAGGCGCCCTCCTCCGCCATGCGGCCGAGGTCGCGGTGGGTGGCGCTGATCAGACGGATGTCGACGGCGACCGGCTTGGGCGCGCCGAGCGGCCAGACCTCGCGATTCTCCAGCACGCGCAACAAGCGCGTCTGCAAGCCGATCGGCATGTCGCCGATCTCGTCGAGGAACAGCGTGCCGCCGTCGGCCTGAACGATCAGGCCCTTCGAGCCGTCGCGGCGCGCGCCGGTGAAGGCGCCCGCCTCGTAGCCGAACAGTTCGGCATCGATCAGGCTCTCGGGCATCGCTGCGCAATTCAGCGCGACATAGTTGTTGCGCGCCCGGTTACTCGCCGCGTGAATAGCGCGCGCGAACACATCCTTGCCGACGCCGGTCTCGCCCTGCAGCAGCACCGGCAGATTGTGGTCACCGATGCGCATCAGCCGTTTCACGCTTCCGATCAGGCCGGGATCGCCGCCGGCGAGCCGGTGCAAGGCGTCGAAGCGATCGACGGGCGGATCGCGGCGCTTGGTGAGCGGTCGCGCGCGCTGCGGCGGCGCGATCTGCCCCTGTCCCAACGGGCTGCCATCGGCGCGGCGCAACTGGACGATGTCTTCTGCGTCGCGCGCAGCATGACGATCGAACTTGATGTAGCGCGACAGGTCGATGCCCGACGCGATCAGGCCATCGGTGAGGCCCAGCAATGCGCGCGCGGACCGGCATGCGCCGACGACGCGGCGATCATCGTCATAGGCCAGCAGGCCGCTGCCGCCGGGCACGGTCGCGATCCAGGCGTTGCGGAAATGGTCGCGGAAGATCGCGGCCTCGATGCGGCGCGTCGCCTGCATCGTGACCGCGAGCGCGAGCTGATGCGCGGCGCGGCTGAGATCATCCCGACAAGACGTGATGTTGACTGCGCCCGCGATGCGGCCGACAGGATCGAATAGCGGCGCGACCGCACAGGAGAAGATGCCCCATTGCTCGCGAAAATGCTCATCGCGATGAACCAGGATCGGCTTCTGCTCCGCAAGGCAGGTGCCGAGCCCGTTGGTGCCCTCATGGGCCTCCGAAAAATTGGAGCCGGTATAAACCTTCCAGCGCAGGAAAATCTCGGTGTCGGCCTCCCCCGGCAAGCGGCTGAACAGCATGGTTGCGTTGGCATCAGCGAGATTGACGCAATAGCCGGCGTCCCGCAGCACGCGGGCGAGGTCTTCGAGCTCGGCCGTTGCGAGCCGGATCGTCTCCTCCATGGGCTGGGCAACGTGCCGGATTTCGGCTTCGGTCAGCGTCTGCGGCGGGCCCCGGCGGGCGGGATCGAGCTTGTGATTGACGAGGCAACGCCGCCAGGAATTGGCAATCCGCGAGGAGGCATCGACGTCGGCCACATGATTGGCGACGGACAAGACACGGGCGACATGGTTCGAGGCCGAAAGGCTGGCCATCGCGGACGTCTCCACCCTGTATTATTGTGTAAATCTGGCAGCACAGGCGGGGATGTCAATCGGAAACCGGGAATACAGCTATTGCTGCACCGCCCTCACCACGTATCGATGCATGGCCGCTTCTTCGCCGTTCGCGCCGGCGGCTTCGGCACGGTGCGCAAGCCCGCCATGATCCAGCGCCGCGTCTCAGCCGGATCGATGACGTTGTCGATCTCGAACACGGAGGCGATCGAGACCGCCTTGCCGTTGGCATAGAGCTCGGCGACCTTGTTGCGGTAATAGGTCTCGCGCTCTTCGGGATCGGCGATCGCCTCCATCTCCTTGCGGAAGCCGAGGCGGACGTAGCCTTCCAGGCCCATGCCGCCGAACTCGCCGGTCGGCCAGGCCGCCGTGAAGAACGAGGCGTGGAAGCCGCCGCCAATCATCGATTGCGCGCCCAGACCATAGCCCTTGCGCAGCACGATGCCGAACAGCGGCACCGTGAGGCTGGCGCCGGTCACGAACATGCGCGAGACGTGGCGCACGATCGCGGTCTTCTCCGCCTCCGGACCGACCATGAAGCCGGGCGTGTCGCAGAGCGAGACAACAGGCAGATCGAAGGCGTCGCAGAGCTGGAGAAAACGGGCGGCCTTGTCGCCGGCATCGGCATCGATGGCGCCGCCGAGATGGCGCGGGTTGTTGGCGATCAGGCCGAACGGCTTGCCTTCGATGCGGATCAGCGCGGTGATCATGCCGACGCCGTAGTCGCGGCGCAGCTCCAGCACGGAATTCTTGTCGGCGACGAGGTCGATCACGCTGCGGATGTCATAGACGCGCAGGCGGTTCTCGGGAATGGCGCGGCGGAGCAGGCGCTGGTCGGCGGCCTCCCAATCCGCAGCCGCACCCTGGAAATAGGACAGGTATTTCTGCGCAACGCGCGTCGCTTCCTCCTCGTCCTCGACCAGGATGTCGATGACGCCGTTCGGCGACTGGAATGAAACGGGGCCGACCTCGGCCGGATGATAGACACCGAGGCCACCGCCCTCGATCATGGCAGGACCGCCCATGCCGATCGAAGCGTTTTTGGTGGCGATGATGACATCGCAGCAACCGAGCATCGCGGCATTGCCGGCGAAGCAATAGCCGGAAACAACACCGACGACGGGGACGAGACCCGAGAGCCGCGCGAATTGCACGAAGGACGGGCCGTCGAGCCCGGTCATGCCGAGCCGATCGGTGTCGCCAGGCCGGCCGCCGCCGCCTTCGGCGTAGAACACCAGCGGCACGCGCCAGTCTTCCGCCAGCGTCAGCATGCGGTCGATCTTCTTGTGGTTCATGTGGCCCTGCGTGCCCGCGAGCACGGTGTAGTCATAGGCGACGACGATGCAACGCGCGCTTTCAGGCCCGAACTTCTCGGCATTGACCGTGGCGACGCCCATGACCAGGCCGTCGGCCGGCGTGTTCTTGATGAGATCGTCGAGCTTCCGCCGGCGGCGCTGCGCGGCGATCGCGAGACTGCCGTACTCCATGAACGAGCCGTCGTCGACGAGCTGGGCGACGTTCTCGCGCGCGGTGCGCTGATTGGTGTTGCGGCGGCGCTCGACCGCAGCAGGGCGATTCTCGTCGAGCGTGTTGGCCTGGCGGGCGATCAGCTCCGCGAGGTCGGGGCGGATATGGTCGAGATCGACATCGGCTTCCGCCGCCGTGCTGTCGGCCGCGACGTCGAGCGGCTCGAGATAGAGGATCGGCTCGCCATGCATCAGCGTGACGCCGTCACCTGCGACGAGTTTTGTCACCCGCCCGCCCTGCTCGGCCATCACCAGGTGCTCCATCTTCATGGACTCGATCACGGCGAGTTGCTGGCCGGGTCGGACGACCTCGCCTTCCCTCACCTGGATGGTGACGATGGTGCCTTGCAGCGGCGCCGCGACCATCACCGTGCCTTCGGGGACGGCTTGCGTGACATGGGCCTCAGTGTCGTGACCGCCGCCGCGATCGGCTGCCGCGAAATAAAGTGGCTTGGCAGCGCCATCCGATGCTTCCACGAGCTTGGCAATGTTGCGGTCGATGAAATCAGTCGCTATGCGGTTGGTCCTGAAATCGGGATGCGCGAGCACCGACTGGAGGAAGGCAATGTTGGTGACGACGCCGTCAATCCGGAACTCGCGCAGGCTGCGCGAGGCTTTCGCGACCACGTCATGCCAGGCCTCGCTCGGCGTATGCACGATCACCTTGGCCAGCAGCGAGTCGAAAGCGGCGCTGGTCTTGTAGCCGGCATAGCCAAAGCTGTCGACGCGGACGCCGGGCCCCGACGGCGGCTCGAACACGGCGAGCACGCCGCCGGTCGGATGCGTGGCGCCGGTTTCATCCAGCGTTTCCATGTTGACGCGAAGCTGCATGGCCTGGCCGCGCGGCTTCGGGATCGAGTCCTGCGCAAGCCCCAGCGAGGCCAGCGTGCTGCCTGCAGCGACAGCGAGCTGGGCACGGACGAGATCGACGCCGAGCACCTCTTCGGTCACGGTGTGCTCGACCTGGAGCCGCGGGTTGGCTTCGATGAAGGCGAAGCTGTCCTCGACGGTTCCATCGACCAGAAACTCGAACGTGCCGAGATTGTCGTAAGACGCCGCGCCCGCCAGCTGCTTTGCCGCTTCGATGATGCGGCCGCGCAAGGCATCGTTCAAGGACGGGCTCGGCGCCACCTCGATCAGCTTCTGGTGCCGGCGCTGGATGGTGCATTCGCGCTCCCAGAGATGGGAGATCGCACCATGGCGGTCGCCGATGATCTGGACCTCGATGTGGCGCGCCTGCCGGATCAGCCGCTCGGCATAGACGCCGTCGAATCCGAACGCCGCCTTGGCCTCGGACTGGCAGCGCGCATAGGCTTCCGAAAGATCGGACGCGCTCTCCACCACGCGCATGCCACGGCCGCCGCCGCCGGCCATCGCCTTGATCACGATCGCCGCATTGCTGCCGAGCGAGGTAAAGAACGCGGTGATCTCCTCTAGCGAGGACGGCCCGCTGGTGCCGGCAATGATCGGCACGCCGCAGCGCTTTGCCAATTGCCGTGCCGCGACCTTGTCGCCGAACAGTTCGAGCGCCGTCGCCTTTGGCCCGACGAAGGTGATTCCGGCATCGGCGCAGGCCTTCGCGAAGGCCGCGTTCTCGCTGAGGAAGCCATAGCCGGGATGCACGGCATCGCAAGCCGCGCTCTTGGCCGCCTTCACCACGGCCTCGATATCGAGATAGGCCCGTGCGCCGCGGCCGGGGATCTCGATCGCCTCGTCCGCAACGCGCCCGTGCAGCGACAGCGCATCGTCCGCGGGATGGATCGCGACCGTCGCAATGCCGGCATCAGCCGCCGCGCGTGCGATGCGGATGGCGATCTCGCCGCGATTTGCGATCAGGAGCTTCTTGAACGACATCGTATCTCTCAACTAACCGGCAGGAGGATTTGGATTGAGGTCCTGCTTCCTGACCTTGCCCGTCGCGGTCAGCGGCAGCGCATCGATAATGCGGACTTCAGGAACCTTGTAGACGGCCATGCGCTCGGCGCACCAGGCGCGCAGATCCTGCTCTGAGACCGTGCCGATCGCTTCCGGCTTGAGCTGGATGTAGGCGACCGGCACCTGGCCCTTGTCCGGATCGTCGCGGCCGACCACGCCCGAGCCCAGCACCTTCGGATGCTGCCCCAGCAACGCCTCGATCTCCGGCGGAAACACGCTCATGCCCTTGACTTTCAGCATCTCCTTGCGCCGGCCGAGGAAGTGCAGAAAGCCGTCCTTGTCGATGGTGCCGATATCGCCCGTACGCAACCAGCCGTCGACGAGCGATTCCGCCGTCGCCTCAGGCTTGTTCCAGTAGCTCTTGAGCAGCGACGGCGTACGCACACGGATCTCGCCTTCGGCTCCCAGCGGCAGCAGCGCACCGGTCTCGAAATCGGTGATCTTGAACTCGGCGCCGGGGACCGGCAGGCCGACGAAGATCGGCTGGCTGTTGAGGTCGAAATCCCCGTCCTGAAAGCCGGCGGTGAAAGTATTGGAGGTGTGCGTCTCGGTCATGCCCCAGGCCGCCTCCATCAGGATCGTGCCGGTGAGGTCCTTCCAGCGCCTGCGATAGCCGGCGTTGAGCTTCTTGACGAAGGAAACCACGCGCACCTGTTGCAGCGACGACAGGTCGAACTCGCTCCAGCGCGGATGGTCCATCATCTCGACCGCGCTGTCGACCGGCATCGCCGTCATCGTGACCTTGTATTTTTCGATCGCCGCCATCGCGCCGACGGCGTCCCAGCGCGCGAGCAGAACCAGCGTGCCGCCCGAGAAGAGCGGGAAGATCAGGCCGGAATTCTCGCCCGCAATCCAGAACTCCGGAAAGAATGACAGGAACACGCTGCTCTCATCCGAGGGAAACGAGATGCCGTAATTGGCGGCGGCCGTGTAGACCATGTCGCGATGGGTATGCACGCAGCCCTTGGGCATGCCGGTGGTGCCGCCGGTGTAATTGAGCGCAGCGACATCATCGAGGTGAGGCGGCGGCAGCGGGGTCGGTGCGGGCAGTGCCGCGAGCGCCGGTAAAAGATCAGTTGCGCCGGAGACCGCAACGCGCGGCGTGCGGATCGAGTCCGGCGCAGGAAACGCAGGCGCCGCCGGCACGACATCGGCAAAGCTGGTGACGATGATCTCGCGCAGGCGAACTTCGCTGCGGACCTGTTCGACGATCGGCATGAGCTGGTCGAGCGCGACGATCAATTCGGCCTGGGTGTCGTTGAGCTGGTAGGACAATTCGAACGCACGCGACAGCGGGCTGATGGGAACATGGACCGCGCCGAGCTTCAGGATACCGAAGAACACGATGTGGAATTGCGGGCAGTTCGGCAGGAACACGGCGACGCGATCGCCGGTGCGCACGCCCTTCGCCTGCAACAATGCCGCGAAGCGATCGCTCTGCCGATCGAGATCGGCATAGGTGGTCACATGGCCGTAGAAGATCACCGCGGGCCGCTGCGGACTCCGCTTCGCCCAGGCGCGCAGATATTCCGTCAGCGCAACTTCGCCATGCGGATAATTCGGCGAGCGCGGCAGGCCGGTCGGCCAGGCTTTGTCCCACAGGCCGCGCAAGGTGGCGAGGTAGTCGTTCTCGTCGAGGCCCGTGTTCATGACGTCCTTCCCGTGTTGCTTCTCTTGTCGCGAGGGACGCAAGGCGGCATCGCTCGACCTGGTTACAGGTCGAGCACCGCAGAGTTCATGTCAAGGAAAACAGTTTTCCGCAGCACGGCCGATGCCGCGGCGCGGAAAAACCAGCGGTCACGCCGCGATGAGACGAATGATCTGTCGCACGGCGGATGGGATCGGCGCGATGACCGGCACCGTGAACATCGGCTGAAGCTCGCGCGCCGCTTCACCCAGCGGCCCGCCGCCGATGATGACCGCTTCCGCTCCGTCTCGCACAATGCACGCCTCGACCGCGCTGGCGAGCGCTGCACGCAGCTGCGTCGGATCGCGCATCAGCTCTTGCGGATCGCCATCAGCAAAGCGCGTGCCGGTGTAGCTCGCGCGCAAGCCCAGCTTATCAGGCAATGCATCGATCTTTGCTTTCAGCAACGGCGTCGTGGTCGCCACGCCGAACCGGCGACCGTTCCCGGCGGCTTCCAGCATCGCGGACTCGCCGATGCCTACGGCAGGCAGCTTCATCGCCGCCTTGATCGCGGCGAGACCGGGGTCGCCGAATGCCGACACAATGATGCCCTCGCAATCACGGTTGTTGGCAAGCGCGATCTCCTCGACCTCCGGCGCAGCCGCCTCCAGCGCATCCGACGAGACGATCATCGCGGGCGCACGCGTTGCCGTGGCGCCGACGATGTCGAAACCATCGGCGGCAGCGGACCTTGCGATCGCCACCATCATCGTGGTGGTCGCCTCGTTGCTGTTAGGATTGATCAGGAGGATGCGAGCGTGTCGATCGGAGTTTCGGCCCATCCTTCCGTTGTACTAAGCCGCCCGCACGCCCGCAACGAAGGCGCTGACCTTCGCGTCTTCTGAGGGGTTCAGCTCCCTCGCTTTTCACAGCCTCATCGCGTATCGTCAGCTTTCAACCCCAGTCGATTGAGCCGTCCCAGCCTCAGAAAGAACCCGTCGACGAGCCAGAGATGGAGCCGCGCCGGGACACACAACACGAGCGTCAAGATGCCGACGGCGATCCTGGTGACGTGTTCGCGAATGATGGGAACGGCCAGCAAAATCGCCGTGACGACGACCGCGACGACGGCGCCGAGAATGGTCTGGCGGTCGATCGTGACCGGCGTCTCATTTGCGCCTGGTGTGAACAGCCCGTAGAGCCAGATGGCCAGCGCGACAGCCCCAACAGTGGCAAGCAGACCGGTCGACAGGAGAAGAACGCGGGACTGCGACCACGCTCGGAACATGAGTTTGCCTCCACTGCCGAGCAGGTCGAGCAGACGCTGGTAGTTCGGATCGGACGTCCTTGCGTCATTCATGATGGATTCGATCGCCAGGAAGCTCCAGTTGCCCGGCGCCTGTGGGACCTGCGGCAAAACCTGGACCCTGGCAAGATAATGATCGGTCATGCGATAGCCGCTGGTCATCAGGGCAAAGGCTTCGACGTCGGAAAAGCTGTCGAGGTCGGTGCGGATGCCGGCGAGCAGCTGCTGGACCTCCTTGCGGATATTGTAGCTGGTGAGTGGCTCGCCCTCGGTGGACATCGGCTCGCGCTTTTCCTGGCATCCGACCCAGTCGAGCGGCACGACGTCGAGATCCTTCTTCAGGTGGATGAACATCGTCCCCTTGAGGAGGCCGCGCTTCTCCAGCGTATCGAGGCGGCTGTATTGCTCCTGCCGGACGCGCTCCATGAGCACCGAATTGCTGCGCATGAGCGGCGCAACGGTTCCGCCGCCGGGATCAATCGCAATGTCTGTCTGTCCCGAAGCATCGCTCACGAGAACGACGCTGCAGCCCTGCTCGAACAGGCCCGCGATGCCCTGATTGTCGTGTACGCCGCCGTCGACCTGGCGCAGGACGAGCGGCTTCGCCTTCTCGCCGCGCTGCTCGAGCCGATAGAGGCCATCTAGTCTGATGGGCTCGAACAGGCCGGGCACGCAGGCGGACGCGACCACCGCCTGCGACAGCGGCGTATTCCGGTGCGCCGGCGGCGCCTCGTAATGGTACATCCTGCGCAGCCGGTTGGTGCCGTCGGCGTTCGGATCGATGGCCCACGGAGATTCGCCCATGTAGCTCACTGTGTATTGCCAGGCATGGCCGGTGTTCAAGGTCGTGGCGTTGAGAATCAGCATCGGCACCTTTGCGGCGCGGCGCCAATTGTGGATCTTCGGATCGAAGCCCTCCTCCGCGTCCTCGGGAATAATTCTCAGCTCTTTCAGCAGTAGGGGAGTGCCGGGCTTTTCCCTCTTGATGCCGATCTTGTCGAAGAGCTGAGTCTCGAACAATTCGCCCAACCGAACCGTTCGCGTATAGGCGCGGCTGAAAATGGAGCGCAGCAGCGCGACCGGATTCGCAAACACGCGCATCCGGATGTTCGTCTGTACGCCCGCGAGAAAGTCGGTCGCGACCTGCTTCACGAGCTCGATGTATTTCTGGCGAATTTTCTCCGGCTCGAGCTCGTCGAGCTTCGTGGTCATCATCAGCTCGCGCAGCGCGAGGTAATAATGGGTACCAATGATCGAGCCGCCGGAGACGCACGAGAGTACCTCCACCCGGCGCAACACATCGAGCTCGGCCATCCTTGCAAGCACACCGATGTGAAACAACGATGCCCTGAAGCCGCCGCCGGACAGTGCCAGACCGACCTTGCCGATGAAGGCGCTCTCGCGCGCTGCCGTCGATTTGGCCGAAGCGTTCTTGCCAGCCCCCCTCAATTGGAGGAAATCGTCAAGCACCTCGGATGCCTTCAGAACCTCGGGCGAGTCAGGAGATGGCGTCCCCTTTTGCTGCAATTGAGCAAGCGTCGCGAGTTGGGTGGCCGTGCTGCGAAATTCCCAATCCGGCGTGCCGCGCACGCTCTTTGCTCTCGTCAGCCAGATCCCGGCCTCTTTGTATTTTCGCAGTCCGAACAGCGCTTCGGCTACTGTGACCAGATACCACCACTCCTTGTCGAGATCGGGATTCCCGTCCAGCATCGGCACCAGCTGGGCCACGACCGATTCACGGATCCTCTGAGCCTCGGCTCGCCGCTCAGCGACCGATGGCGCCTCGTTGGCCGCTTCGATCTCGGCGAGTTGGTCCAGAACGAATGCGGCGTTGATCGCGGTGTAGCCCTTGTCGTGCTCGGATCCGACCTCGAAGCCCCGCCGGTAAAAGCGGTATGAGCGTTCGAGCTGGTCCTTCTGGCCGGTCGCCTGCCAGCGTCGCTTGAAGATCGCGCCGGCCAGGCCAAGCACCTCCTGATCCCGTGTCGTCGACAGGTCGAAATGACCGCCAAGGATCTCCATCGCGCTGCCGAGCGCCGTCAAGACCGGCATGTCGGAATCCTTATAGGTGCACAGCGCATGCTGCCGCGCAAATTTGTCGCGGAGATCGGCCCTGTCGATCTGGGTGTTACGAACCTTCCCGATGACCTGGCGCGCCCAACCGAACCTGTCCTCCTCCTTCAGCCGAGTGACCAGAGACAAGACCTGCTCGGGCGAGAGGCCGCTTCCTCCGAGATAGACCTTGGCCTCGTCGATGACCGGACAGGTCAGAACCACGCGTTCCTCAAAATTCGCTTGGCTCGCCAATTGACGAAACTGGGCGGTCGCATCGTTGCCGCTCCTGGCCGAACCTTCCCACACAATGGCGGAGACCCGCCGCTGCACCCCGTCTTCCTGTGCGAGCGCCTTCGCCTGTTCGATGATCGCCGCGTTTGCGGCCGCATAGGCCGCTTCGCCATCCTCCGGCTTGCCGGTGAGCACGACGAGATTGCCGTGCCTTTCGGCTGCTTCGATCACGCGATCAAAGATCGGCTGCCACTTTCCCGGGCGATCATTAACGGAGGATTTGAGAAAGCTTTGCACCGAGAACGGCAAGACGATGCGGATCCGCAGGCCGAACTGCGCCGCCTCGTCGAGCGCGACGAGATCGGCGCCACAGGCAGCCGAGCAGACCAGCGCCACCGCGTTTTCATCCCTGAACAGCGCAGCGATCCGCCGATGCACGCTAGTGATGGCATCGCGCGGGAAGCGGGGCGGGTCGGTATCGGGCGCATCGATCCGGCGGCCAGCAAGCGCGATGACAGCAGGGCCAGTTGGCATCGTCGTACTCCGCAAAAGGTGCCGATCGGGCTGCGTCCCACAAGGTAGGCCGGCCTACCTGCGCCGCGAGTCGGACGGTCGGTGCGGCGAGCGTCGAGGGCTTGGCGTGGCCACGTTCCGGCCAATTCGAGCAATCATATGATACAACCAACAGAAGTATTGCCCGAAACCATACAATCTGTTGCTTCCGGCGCAAGTCCCATCTGCGTGCGATGACACATCGGGGCAGGCCGAGGCCCCTCTCGATCAGGCGTGGCCGTCCGCCCCGGATGGCGCGAGAGGCGGCGGGGCGGTCGGGACGTCGACGGCCTTACGGGCGATGCAGGTGCCGAGAGCTCCCGGCGATGCGGCGACCGGGGTCCAGCGCGCGGACTAGGCGGCCCGTACGCCCGCAACGAAGGCGCTGACCTCGTCCTGCAGCGATTGCAGCTTGTGCGTCAGCCTGCCGCTCGATTGCAGCACGAGGCCGGCGGCCTGTCCGGTCTCGGCGGTCGCATCGGTGACGCCGGAGATGTTGTGCGAGACCTGGTCGGTGCCGGAGGCCGCCTCCTGCACGCTGTGCGCGATCGCCTTCGTCGCGGCGCCCTGCTCCTCGACCGCGGCGGCGATCGAGGAGGAGATCTCGTTGACCTCCATGATGGTGGCGCGGATGCTCTCGATGTTGCCGACGACCTGATTGGTCTCGGCCTGGATCGCGGTGATCTGCGCGCCGATCTCGTCGGTCGCCTTCGCGGTCTGGCTCGCCAGCGACTTCACTTCGCTCGCAACCACCGCAAAGCCCTTGCCCGCTTCGCCCGCGCGCGCCGCCTCGATGGTGGCGTTGAGCGCGAGCAGATTGGTCTGCGAGGCGATCTGGTTGATGAGGTCGATGACCTCGCCGATCTTGTGCGCGGCGGCGGCAAGGCCCTGCACGGTGTCGTTGGTGCGCTGGCCGTCGGCGGCGGCCTTGTCGGCGACCGTCGCGGCCTGTGCCACGCGCTGGCTGATCTCGGCGATCGAAGCCGACAATTCGCCGGCGGCGGAGGCCACCGTCTGCACGTTGCTCGAGGCCTGCTGGCACGCGGTGGCGACGAAGCTCGCACGGTCGCTCGCCTTGTTCGCGGTTTCCGACATGCCCTGCGCGGCCTGCTGCATCGCGCGGGCCTCGTCGAACACGTCGCGGACGACGGCCTGGACGCTCGCTTCGAACTTGCCGGCGAGATCGGCCATGGTCTTGCGCTTCTCCTCGTCGGCCTTCTGCTTCAGCTCCTGCTGCTCGGCATGCATCCGGCTCACCGCCGATGCATTGTCCTTGAACACGGCGAGCGCCTTGGCGAGGCCGCCGACCTCGTCGCGGCGGTCGGTGTAGGGCACGTCGAAGGCGCTGTCGCCGGCGGCAAGGCGCTCGGTCAGCGCGGTGATCCGGGCCAGCGGCCGGGTGACGCTGCGGCCGATCAGGAAGGAGGCGCCGAGCACCACGACCAGCACAGCGAGACAAATATAGGCGAAGGTCATCGCGTTCTGGCGGAAGGCGGCGTCGACGTCGTCCAGATAGATGCCGGTGCCGATGATCCAGCCCCAGGGCGCAAAACCCTTCACATAGGAGATTTTCCCGACCGGCTGCTCGAAGCCGGGCTTCGGCCAGAGATAGCCGTAGAAGCCCGCACCCTGCTTGTTGACGACGTCGACGAAGCCCATGAACAGCGCATTGCCGGCGGGATCCTTCATTCCGGAGAGATCCTTGCCGTCGAGCTCGGGCTTGATCGGATGCATGACCATCTTCGGGGTCGTGTCGTTGATCCAGAAATACTCGACCTTGTCGTAGCGCAGGCTCTTGATCTCGGCGATCGCGCCGGCCTGCGCCTGTTCGCGCGAGAGTTTCCCGTCGCTCTCGAGCTTCTGGTAATGCGCCAGGATGCCGTAGCCGATGTCGACCATCTGCTGCGTCTTGGCCTGCCGGTCGGCGACCATCTGCGCGCGCAGGGTCGACAGCGCGACCGGCGCCAGCGCGATCATGCCGAGGAGGCTGATGCCGACAATCAGGACCAGCTTGAAACTGATGCGGGAGAAAATCATCGGTGCTCTCAGGAATTGGAAGGGCTGATATGCCAGATTATCCCGAGTCCGTTAGCAAAGCTTTAAGCATTCGGGTTCCCGAAAACCGCAGAATTTCGCGGGGGACGATGCCGGCACGCTCGTCATGACAACGAGACAAGCGGGACCGACCTCACCCGAGATACGAATTCTTCCAATCTAGAACACCTCGACATCGCCTCTCCGCGCGTTGACTTGGAGAGCTCTCTGGCAGAACGATCGGCGCAGATCATCCGCGCCAGCGCTGGCGTGAGCGCGGCCGGAGGCCAGAGGCACAATGCATCGATCGACATACACGAGGCCCGTCGACCTTCCTGCGCTGAGCGCAGCGGAGCGGCTCTTCATTTGGGGATTTCGGGCGAAGGCGCGTAGCGGAAGCGCCGTCCCGACGGCGGCCGATATCCAGCAGGTGTACGACCATTTTCGCGTCAGCGATGCCGTGCTGTCGCTGGAAGCCATCATCGAGATCTTTGCTTGCACCGCTCATACCGCGATCGAGGTGCACTGCCCCACCTGTCCGCGCATGTCGGACAGCGAGCACGGTATCTTGCGCGCGATTGCCGCAGCCCAGCAGGACCGCGTCGATGTCGCGCGCGAGCAATTCGAGCGCTGGCTGCCGCCGATCGGCGCCGATTGGGCGCTCGCGCCGGTCCTGGGGCTTGCGACGATCTTCCGCATGGCCGGCCTCGTCCTGCCCGACCGTCACGTGCGGTCGTTCGAGCATGACGGGATGTTGGCGATGAAGAGCTGGTTCGTGGGCAGCGCGACGTTGCATTGACGAGATCGTTCACGATGCAGGCCATTTGCAATGCTGCGCCTGATCCCGACGCGGGCGAACCGCTGCTCTGTCCACTCCAAGCCGCGCGTGCGACCCGGCGGGACATCGACGGCTACGATGATTTTTCCCGCCTCGCGCTGGCGCTGTTCCGCTTCATCGGAGCGGCCTATGCGACCGGCGCATCGGATTGCTGGGAGGCGGCCTATCGCCTTGCCGAGGAAGCCCCCGGCATTGCCGACAGCCCGCTGCTGGTGGCGCGGGCCGCAGCCCTCGTCCGAATCCTGCGCAGCGGCCGGCCCTGCGAGCTGTGCTTCATGCCGCCGTCCTGCAGGCGCCTGTCCAAGGACGAGGCGGAATTGATGCGACTGCTGGCCGTCGCGCGCCGCAAGCAGCCGGGCGAGCGCGAATCCATCGTTGGCCGGGTCGTTGGCTCCGGGACGGAGGATGCTGCGACACGCGCTGTCAACGCGCTCGCGCTGTGCTGAGGGCTCGACAGGCTCTGGTCGCAGATCCCCTCTTGAGAATTGATCGCCGGAAGGCTCTGATGGGAGGCGGAGGAGAAATCCCTGCTGCACACCCCGGACCTGACGGCATGACGATGTCGATCGAGCGAAGCGATCTTCCATGCCGGCGCGTTCGACGAACCGCCGGATGCGACGCCTGAACGCCATGTGCAGTGAGCTCCCGTGCCGAATGGTACGGCATGGGGACGGATTGCCAGCAGAGGATTGAAGCCCGGCATTACCGATATTCCTCATATTTGGGTAAGGATACTGCCATTCAACCCTCGTGCAGGGCCGCGATCCCATGCTATTCTTGCGGCATGGACCATGATCCGGAGCTTTCGTTGCGAGGGGCGCCGCTCAAGGTCGATCTTCAGGCGGAAGAGCCGGTCTGGACTGCCCCACGACGGCAGTTGTGGCAGCGCATCGTGCGGCATGATTTCGAGCCGGACACGCCACTGAACTTCACCCGCAGGCTGGCGCGCGATCATCACTGGAGCCTCGACGATACCCGCGCGGCGGTCGACGCCTATCGGCGCTTCTGCTTTCTCGCCGTGGTGTCGCCGACACCGGTCACACCGAGCGAAGTGGTTGACGAGGTCTGGCATCAACACCTGATCTATTCGCGTGACTACTGGACGATCTGGTGCGGCCAGGTGCTCGAGGCAGCGCTGCATCACGACCCGACGCCCGGCGGCGCTGAGGCGCAGATGGTCTATCGCCGGCAATATGCCGAAACCCTCGCCCTGCACGAACAATTCTTCGGGCGGCCCGCCCCCGATCTGTGGCCGGCGACGCATCTGCGCTTCGGACCTCCGCGCTATCACGTGACGGACCGGAACAACTGGCTGATCGTTCCGCGTCCAATCACCTGGATCCGCCGCTGGTCCAAGAGGTGAACTGATGGAATGGAATCCGTTCAACTGGACTGCCGGCCCTTTCCTCACCCTCTATCTCTCTCTCGCATTCGTCATCTTCGCCGTGGGCTTTCGCCTCAGGTCCAGGATCGGTCCCGCCGCGCAAACCAGCAGTCGGCTGGGCATCCTGGAATTGGCCTATCTGGCCGGCGGCGAGCGCCGCCTCGGCGATGCGGTGTTGTTCAGGCTCACTTCCGGACACGGCGCCACGATCGAACCTCGGGGTTACAAGATCACTGTCATCGACCAGGCGCCGCTGGCGGCCCTGATCAACCAGCCGCCCCGGATGCAATTCCAGCCCGGCATGACGCGGCAGCAGTTTCAGACGACCATCGGCCCGATCGCCGAGCGCATCCACAGATTCCTGCAGCGGTCCGGCTATTGCCCGACCCCCGAGGAGATGACTTCCTTCCGCCTGACGGTCCTTCCCTTCGTCGGCCTCCTGATGGTTTTCGGGATCACCAAGGCTGTGATTGGCGCGTCGCGGCATCATCCCGTCGAATTCCTGATTCTCCTCATCCTGCTCACCGCAGCCGCCGCCGTCATGCTGGTGAAATCTCCCCGGCGCACACAGGCCGGCACGAGGATTCTCGAAACCTATCAAGCCTCGCATGAGCGGGCTTCACGTGCGCCGCGTGATCACGAGCTCCTTCTCGCGGTGGCGCTCTCGGGCGCGGTCGTCCTGACCGGGACGGCGCACGCCTCCGTCTACAGTGCCTCGCAGACGATGAGCAGCAGCGGTGGTGGCGACGGCGGCAGCGGAGGCTGCGGAGGCGGCGGCGGGGGTGACGGCGGATGCGGCGGCTGCAGTTGAGGCGGATGCCGCGGCCGGATGAGGCCCGGCGCATTCGAAGCACGACGATCCCGCGCCCGCCTCAGCCACCGGCGAGGCATCCCGCCATGATCGCGTCGAGCTCGGCGCGGGAGAGCATGCCAAGCTCGGCAATGAAGACGATCCGCGTCCGCGCTACGCCCGGTGCCGGCGCATCGCCGGGCGCCAGCGTGGCGCGGCCGGCGGCGAACTGAAACACCATCGTGCGGCCGGGTTGCTCGAGCGTCTCGAACAGGCCCTTGGCGCGCGCCAGCTTCGGCGCAAGGCGGTTGATGGCCTGCTGCAGGCGAGGCAGCGAGACCGGCTTGTCCGAGGTCCAGCTTAGCGTCTCGAAACGCTCTTCCGCCGGCCGCTTCGGCCCCATCTGGCGCGGCGGCGGCGGGGCGCGGTCGGCGCCGGCGGGAAACAGCAGCGCGGGCGGAATCTCGCCGTGCTGCGCGTCGACCACCACCGCGGGCACGCGCTGGGCGCGGATGGCTTCGCGCATCCGAACGCCAGCGCCCGCGTCCGCCAGATCCAGCTTGCTCAATGCCACGATATCGGCGACGCGCAGCTGCGACCGGTGCAACGCCTCGTCGAGGGCGGCGGGCGGTGCCGTCGCATCCAACACGCAGAGCACCGTCTCCAGTTGCGCCTCGCGCAGGATCACCGGGTCCATCAGGTTGCGCACGATGTCGGCGGGATCGGCAACGCCGCTGGTCTCGATGACGATGGTGTCGGGCTTGGGATCACGCCGCAGCAGCGTCGAAAGCGTGCGGAGCAGATCGCCCTCCAGGGAGCAGCAGATGCAGCCATTGGCAAGGCTGACCACGCCATCGCTCGCGCCCGCGATCAGCTCCGCATCGATGTTGATGGCGCCGAAATCGTTGACGACGGCGGCGATGCGCCGCCCCTCCGCATGCGCCAGCAGATGATTGACGACCGTGGTCTTGCCGGCCCCCAGAAAGCCCGTCACCAGGAGAATGGGGACCGGCATGGATCAGCCCTCGACGATTGGGCGCCGCACGGGTTTTCCCGGCCGCGCAGCGACATCGAGAATACCGTCGCTGATCAGCACCTGGCCGCTGACGACCAGATGCCGGACGCCCTCAGAGGGCCGGTTCATTGCGGTGAAGGTCGCACGGTCCGAGAGCTTCTCGTAGTCGAACACGACGATGTCGGCATCCGCATCCTTCGCGAGCCGCCCCTTGCTCCGCATCGCCGGCGTGCTCTGCGAGAGGATTTCCGCCGGGATCAGCGCGCATTTGCGCACGCCTTCCAGCAGCGACACGGCCTTGCGCTCGCGTACCCATTCGCGGATGAACTTCGTGAAGCAGCCGGCCGAGCGCGGATGCGAGGTGGCGTCATCCGGCAGCGGCCAGGCATCGCCGGTGTAGGTTGAGCCATCGGACAGCGTCCACGGCATCGCGTCGGAGGCGATCGCGCCGCCGGGATACAGCACCGACATGTCGAGCAGGTCGCGGTGATGCGCATTGTTCTCGGTGTCGAGGATGTGCCAGAGCACCAGCGAGGACGGCTCCTCGGCCTGCGCCTTCAAGAGCTCCTCGCGGTCGCGGAAGCGGTAGCCGTCGGTGACTCGCTGCACGGAATCGTAACCGGTGCCGTTGCGCTCGACGAACTCCGGATCACTGAAGAAGGCGGCGGCCAGCACGGTCGAGCCGGTGCCGTAAGGATAAGCCTCGACCGTGATCGGCAGGCCCTGTCCTTGCGCCTTCTCGATCAGCACGCGGCAACGCTCGACGTCGGTCTTGCTCGACGAGTTGAAATGGCAGATGTGCATGTGCGCGCCGGTGGCGCCGGCATAGCCGATCAGGCGGATATAGGCTTCCACCGCGCTCTCGGGGTCGATGCGCGACATGAACGCGACATGGGTGAAGGTGGGTACGTCCTGCTTTGCGGCGAGCTGGCACACCGCGGTCAGCTCCTGCACGCCGGCGCCGGGCGCATAGGCGTTGAGGATGCCGATGCCGATACCGCCCTCGTTGAGGCCGCGGGCCAGACGCTCGAGGATGCCCGAGACCTCCGCATCGGTTGCGACGTTGTCCATCCAGCGGCGGTCGCGCATGGCGTTGCCGAACGCTTCCAGCGAGCTCTCCGCGTTGGAGCCCGTCATCGCGCCGATGCGGGCGAAGGCCCAGTTGGTGGCGGCACCATAGTTCAGCACGCGCCCCTTCCGCGCCTGGCGCTCATACCAGGACCCGACCGGCAGCACGCCGGCCTCGAGATCGAGGGTGGTCGTGACGCCGTCGAAGGCCTGCATGCGATCGGCCGGGATCGACTGGCCGTGGGCATGCAGATCGATGAAGCCGGGCGCCACCACGAGGCCGGTGGCGTCGATCACCCGCGCGGCGCCGCCGAGCGAGGTACCGACCGCGGCAACCCTGCCGTCCACGACCGCCACATCGCCAACGGCGTCCATCCCGCTCGCGGGATCCACCACCCGCCCGCCGCTGATCACCAAACCGCTCATTTCGTCACTCCGAAAAACTGAAAGCCAAAAGCCCCCGAAGTCCCGGCAGCTTCGGAGGATGAAACCGGCCACGTCGCGGGGGCCGTCCCGGCGCGAATGATGCAGATTCTGGAGGAAACGACCACCGCTGCGGATGCCGATGCTGCATGCGTATTGCCGCGCAGCCATCGGCCGAAGCGTACGGGCAGGATGCAGTCTCGGGTTGCAACTTCCCCAACGCCAAGCTATGGGATGCGCGCAATTTCAATTTCTGGAGGCGACAATGTCTACGACTGTACGCTTCCCGGGTTCGCCGCGCGATATCTAGCGCGTCCCCCGGGATCGATTCCCCGGGTGAGATCAGAAAACCCCATATCAGATCGAATTTGCCGCCGCCCATCGGCGCGCGATTGCGAACTTTGTGTCATGACACTCAACACCCTGCCGGCGCCTTATCAGGTGGCTGGACGTTCCGAGCTGCTCGAACGGCGGCTTCGGCGATATCATCCGCGCTTCCAGAACGCCGTGCGTGCCCTGGCCGCGCGGCACCCGCGCCTGGCCGACCTCGCCGCGAGCTTTCCCGCGCTCCTCTTCGCGCTGGCTGTTCCGCCGGCACGGCTCGATCCAGCGCGCGCGATAGCATGCGTCGTCGACGGCGCTCCCCTCGCGCAAGCCGCCGCGTCTGCCGATCTGCCCCTGTGGCTGCGCAAGCTGCCACCGGAGGCATTCGTGCGCCCGGTCCCGCGCCTGCCTGACGGCGAGCTGTTTCGCCGGCAGATCGCGAACCACCTTCCGCGTTCTCCCAAGCTGGCGCCGATCTGGCTTCAGCTCGTTGCCGAGGCCGCCGATCTCGCGCATGAGCCGATGGCCGCCTGGATCGCCCGCGAACATGTGCGTTCGCCGCGGCGGGTGCAGACTGCACGGTTGCGGCTCATCTGTCTGTGGGCGTGGTTTTCGTCTCAACCCCTGACGTTTGGGCGCGATGTGATCGAGCGGCCGTGGACGCCGGACCTGCGCATCGATGCCGCGCGTTCGGCCGCGGAGGATTGGCGAACGGTGGTGGCGTTGCATTTGGATCTCGGCCGCTTGCCGATCACCGACATGTGGCTGCGTCCGGGTTGGATGGCAGGTTACGAGTTCGTGCCGCTGGATTCGATCGCCACAATCACCGACGAATCGAAGGCCATGGGGAATTGTCTCAACTCGTATGGCTGGAACATCGTGCACAATCGGTCGCGGGTCTGGAGCGTGCGCAAAGAGGGCGCTCGGGTGGCGACACTTCGGATCGCCCGCCGCCAACGCGACCCACTGCCGAACATCGTCGAGCTCAAGGGGCCGCGCAATGTCGAGGTATCGAACGAGCTGTGGTGGGCCGCACGCCAATGGCTGCACAATCACGATCTGTCTCAGATCGACATGAGGGAACGTCGCTGGGGAACCATGCCGCTCGACCGCGGAATCTGGATGTCGCTGTGGCGGCCATACTGGCTAGCCAAGCGCCGCATCCCGGAATGGCTGCCGATGGCGCCGTCGCGCGAGGCGCTCGAAGCGCTATGAGTTGAAATGGAAGGGGCTCTGCCGTCTTCTCGCCCCCATTGTCATTCAGGAGCAGATGGGGCGGCTGTCGGGGGCAAAGTTCCCATAGGTTCCTCGTGATAGGCCGACGTCTTCTACACACAAATCGTTTCATGTCGCGCCGCGCGTTTGTCGGCGGCCTCGTGTCGGCGGGGAGCGCACTCGCGCTCGGCGGATGCGCCGGCCTCGGTGCGACCGGCGCGCGCTACGACGCCTCGTCGCTCTCGGTCGACCCGACGCTGCTTGTGGTCACCACGCGCAAGCCCGTCAACGGCGCCCGCGCTAAACCCTGGTTCGGACCGGAGCGTGCGGCGAGCATGACGGTCGCACGGGCGAAGCTGACGGCGCCGGACGACAGCCGACTTTCCCTCGCCTCGGTTGGGCTCGAGGATTGGCGCCTCGACCGGATCGAACCGGTGCCGGCCGAGGCGGGCGATCTCGCCGCGCAGGCCGGCGGAGGGGATGTGCTGATCTATGTGCATGGCTTCAAGCAGACATTCGAGACGGCGGTGCTGGATGCGGCCCATCTCTCCGAGGGGATAAAGTTCCGCGGCCGGACCATGGCGTTCTCCTGGCCTTCCAAGGCAGGACTGTTCGACTACGCCTATGACCGCGACAGTGCGATGTGGTCGCGCGACAATTTCGAACGCGTGCTCTCGGCGCTGGTTTCGGCACCGGGGACGGGGCGCGTGCACATCGTCGCCCACAGCATGGGAACCATGCTGACGCTCGAGAGCCTGCGTCAGCTCCATGGGCGATACGGCGACACGGTAACGAGCAAGATCGGCGCGGTGGTGTTTGCCGCCCCCGACATCGACATGGACGTGTTCTCGTCGGCGATCCAGCGCATCGGCCCGCTCGCCGGCAAGATCACGGTGATCGCCTCGACCAACGATCGCGCACTGGCGCTGTCGGGGCAGCTCGCCGGCGGCATGACCCGGGTCGGTGCGGCCGAGAAGGCCGCCATCGCGGGGCTGGGCGTGCGCGTGGTCGATGCGTCGGCGGAAGGCTGGGGCATCATCAACCACGATCTATTCCTGTCGAACGCGGAAGTGCAGCGCCTGATCCGCCGCTCGATCGACGGCACGACGGCGTGAGGAGAGCACCTGCGCCGAGCCACACTAGCCTGCTCCTGCCCACACACCCGTTGCGGCTCCGAGGGGAATTGAATTGCAGCTTGCGGGTGGAAGACCTATGGTGGGTCTCTAGTCAGGCAGCCGCCCATCGTATGGCGAGAGTCTGCAGGATCGACCTCACGGTGGATGGTTTCCATTCAGCATCGGAGGTGATGCCATGGCCATTGCTCCCACCCTCCAGAAATACCTCGCGGCTGAGAACATCCAGTACGAGGTGATCCCGCACGAACTCAGCATGACGTCCGCCCGAACGGCGCAGGCATGCCATATCTCGGGCGACCGTCTCGCCAAGGGCATCGTGCTGCGGCGCGACGGCGGATACATGCTGGCGATCTTGCCAGCATCGCATCACCTCCGCCTGTCGGACCTGAGGACAAGCCTCGGCGACAATGTCCACATGGCCAATGAAACCGAGATCAATCGGCTGTTCGGCGATTGTGCGCATGGTGCGGTTCCCGCCGTCGGCCAATGCTACGGATTGGAAATGATCGTCGACGACAGCCTCGAGGCACAACCAGACATCTACATGGAAGCCGGTGATCATGAGACGCTGCTCCATATGGGTCACGCGCAGTTTTCGCGCCTGACGGCCAACGCACCGCACGGGCGCTTCAGCGCGCATGACTGAGGATCCTGTAACACGCCCACGAACGGAGGCTCGCCATGAAAGTCAAAGACGTGATGCATAAGGGTGTCGACTGGGTCAGCCCCGATACCCCAATCACCGAGATTGCCAAACTGATGCGGGCGCATGACATCGGCTGCATTCCGATCGGCGAGGATGACAGGCTGATCGGAATGGTGACCGACCGCGACATCGTCTGCAAAGGACTCGCGAGCCACAGCTTCGATGCCGGCCGCGCGAAGGCGCGCGACGTAATGACTGAGGGCATCCATTGCTGCCGCGAGGACGATGATCTCGCCAAGGCGATGCGTCATATGGAGAAGCTGCAGGTCCGCAGGCTGCCGGTGATCAACAAGCACAAGCGGATGGTCGGCATCATCAGCCTGGGTGACGTCAGCCATTCCTCATCGGGTGACATGCTTACCGAGACCGTCAGAAGCGTTTCGGCGCATCACTGAACTTGCGGCCAAGACGTATGGCCAGGTCTCCTCTCGCGATCGCCGCTCGAACAGGGGTTGAGGGGAGCCCAAGCCATGCGCTCGTGGTGCAACCATTGCGCGGCGCAGAAGCGACGACGCGATGCGGCTCATTTTGCGCCGGAGTAAATGCAAGTTGCGCCGGATGGATGCAAGGCCCGTTCACTCGATCACGTCATCGTCAGTGACGCTGCGACGCGCAAGCTACCACGATGCGTTTTCGAATGCGGACGTGCAGCAGACGATCCGCCGTTCGATCGACTGCACCACCGCGTGAAAGAGCGCCTGCGCGGCGTCGGCTACGCGATCAAGCGCTGCACCAATGCCGACTCGCTCGAATAGGTCAGGAGTGCCTCGTGGGTTGCCCGGGTCACCCCGACATAGGTCAACCGGACACTTTCTTCGATGGTCTCGCCGTGGCGGCCGAGCAGGCCCAAGCCGACGATGGCCACGCAGGGAAACTCCAGCCCTTTTGCGCTGTGCATGCTCAGGAACCGCACGGCCACCCGCTTGACCGAAACCCTGTTGCGATTGTCCTTGGCGATGTCGATCGGCACGCCGTGCCCGGCGAGAATCTGCGCGACGCGCCCGCCGATCCAGTGCTCCGGGTAGAGACACGCCATCTGCGACCACTCGTAGCCGGCTTTCTTACGGCCGAGAAACCACTCGGCGACGCAGTGAGCTTCCACATCGATGCTCACGCAGCGCCGCACGTCCGGCTCCAATCCCTGCCGACCTGCGTCTTCGGGCAGCAGGATGGCGTGGTCGTCGTCGGCCGTGACGCCGGGAGCGCCGATGACGTCTGCGGCGAAGCGGACCGGCCCGCGAGCCGATGACCCCGCGGAAACAACAATTGCCCGTCGCGCTCCAGCGTGCGCACGACCTCGAACGTATATCTGCGAGCCTGCTCCAACGGATTGCTTCCCGCACCACACCAAGATCTGTCAGCAGCTCGACCTTGGTCTTGTCGGCCGATACGATCGTCTCCAGGCGCCAGTCCTTCACCTCGAGCACGAGCAGGCCATTCGCGGGATGAACGATGATGAAATCGGGATGCCGGTTGCGAGGGCCGACGGGCAGGTTGTGCCAAACGACGGCGTTCTCTTCGAGAAAGTCCTTGAGTCGTTCCGCCAGTCGTAGCTCCCCACGGCTGTCGAAGCGCGCGAAGCCGAGACTCGGGATCAGGATTGCCATGCCGCGACTGCGAGCACCATTTGCGGACCACCGCGTGAGCCACGTTGCGTAGCAGGGCGGCCTCTCCAGGCTTGCATGGTCGCCTAGTGTGTGCAGGTTTTCAATGGCTTAGGATTTGGCTGGCGCTCCCTAGGGGAATCGAACCCCTGTTTCAGCCTTGAGAGGGCCGCGTCCTAACCGCTAGACGAAGGGAGCGTGAGGGCTAGCCAATAGCCTCGAAATTTGTTCGCCGCAAGGACCCCGACGGGCCTTTTACGGCTCATTGGCGAATTTCAGCCGTCCGGCCGGCTTCAGGGTGTGAGCATCGAAGGTGCGGATCTCGATGACCCCGCCGAGATCCAGCGTGACCACGAGGCGGTCGCCGGCGACCCCGGTCGAGACGATTTTGGCGCCCTTGGGCAGGGTGGCGGTGACATCGCCCGCCGCTTCGACCGCCCTTCCCTCCGACTTGAAAAGGCGGTAGCCCACCGCGATCAGCACGGCGCAGATCGCCAGCGCCGTGGTCAACCCCGCGATCAGCATCATCCGCCGCACCCGCGCGAACAGCGCGGCCTGCTCGGGGGTCGGTTCGGGAACAGCGGTATCAGACGTCGTCATGAATAGCCCTGGGTCAGCGCAAAGGTTGGAGGTTGTGGTCGAAGGCTCCGAGGGCTCGGCCCGGCTCGACCGCGTGCTGGCGGCGCGCCTGCCGGAGCTGTCGCGATCGAGGCTGAAAGCCCTGATCCTGGCGGGCGCGGTGCAGCTGAAGGCCGGCGCGGTCCGCGACCCCGCTTATCACGTCGCATCCGGCGATACGATCACAATCGACGTGCCGGAAGCGGCGCCCGCCGAGCCCAAGGGGGAAGAGATCGCCCTCGACATCGTGTTCGAGGACGACGACATCATCGTCCTCAACAAGCCCAAGGGCCTCGTCGTGCACCCCGCGGCGGGCCACGAGACCGGCACGTTGGTGAATGCGCTGATCGCCCATTGCGGCGCCTCGCTCTCCGGCATCGGCGGCGTGCGCCGGCCCGGGATCGTGCACCGTCTCGACAAGGACACGACGGGGCTGATGGTGGTCGCCAAGAACGATCTCGCTCACGCCTCGCTGTCGGCGCAATTCGCCGACCACGGCCGTACCGGCGCGATGCGGCGCGGCTACATGGCGTTCGCCTGGGGCGTGCCGAACCGGCACCGCGGCACCGTCGATGCGCCGATCGACCGGCATCCACATGCGCGCGAGAAGATGGCGGTGCGCCAGGGCGGCCGCGAGGCGGTGACACATTGGGAGATTCTGGAGAGCTTCAACGGACGCGACGGCAAGCCGGTAGCCGCCCTGCTCGCCTGCGAGCTCGAGACCGGCCGCACCCACCAGATCCGCGTCCATCTCGCTCATATCGGCCACCCCTTGATGGGCGATGCCGTCTATGGCCCGCATTTCAAGACCAAGGCCAACCAGCTCGGCCCCGAGTCGCAGGCGGCTTTGGCGGCGCTGGGGCGGCAGGCCTTACATGCTTACCTGCTGGTATTGCAGCACCCGAGGACGGGAGAACTTCTGCACTGGGAGGCGTCTCTGCCGGAGGATTTGCTTCTCCTGCAACGCGCCCTCAAAGCGGCGCTATGACGCAGGACGCTTCAGAAAGCCTTTACATTACAAAAAGTTATAGCTGCCACACGGGGACGTGACGTCAGCAATCCTTCCCTTTTTGACCCCCGATGGGGTATATTGCGTTTGCGTTGAAATGACCAACGCGGAACATCGCAGCTACGGCCGGCTTTAACACAGCGGTCGTCTGCCTGGCCCGCCGCTATCGGGGGCCTGAACCTTTTGGAGGGCGCACTATGGCCCGTACCGCTGCTTTGCCGGTCCTCAATGGAGAATCCGGCCTATCTCGCTACCTCGCCGAGATCCGCAAGTTCCCGATGCTGGAACCGCAGGAGGAGTACATGCTCGCCAAGCGTTGGCGCGAGCATGACGATCGCGACGCGGCGCACCAACTCGTCACCAGCCATCTCCGCCTCGTGGCCAAGATCGCCATGGGCTATCGCGGCTACGGCCTGCCGATCTCCGAGGTCGTCTCGGAAGGCAATGTCGGCCTGATGCAGGCGGTGAAGCGTTTCGAACCCGAGAAGGGATTCCGTCTCGCCACCTACGCCATGTGGTGGATCAAGGCGTCGATTCAAGAGTACATCCTGCGTTCGTGGTCGCTCGTGAAGATGGGCACCACCGCGAACCAGAAGAAGCTGTTCTTCAACCTGCGCAAGGCGAAGAGCAAGATCAATGCGCTGGACGAAGGCGATCTCCGCCCCGACCAGGTCAAGATGATCGCCAAGCGCCTCGGCGTCACCGATCAGGACGTGATCGACATGAACCGCCGCCTCGGTGGCGATGCGTCGCTCAACGCACCGATCCGCGACGACGGCGAAGCCGGCGAATGGCAAGACTGGCTGGTCGACAACACGCCCAACCAGGAAGCCCTGATGGCGGAGCACGAGGAATATGATCACCGCCGTGACGCGCTGAACGGCGCCATGGGCGTGCTCAACCCGCGCGAACGCCGCATCTTCGAGGCCCGACGCCTCGCCGATGAGCCGATGACGCTGGAAGACCTTGCTGCCGAGTTCGGCGTATCGCGTGAGCGCGTCCGCCAGATCGAGGTCCGCGCCTTCGAGAAGGTGCAGTCCGCGGTCAAGGGCACGATCGCAAAGGCCGAACAGGCCGCGCTGGAAGCCGCGCACTAAGCGGGGCGGTTCAGCGCCAGAGATTGGCGGATCGAAAGAGACGAAAAGCCGGCGGCGACGCCGGCTTTTTTGTTGGTGTGATGCGAACTGCACCCGATAGCGGTGCGTGTGGGCACACCGCCTACTCCCCCCATTCCCGTGCCATCGTCGCGAGCGTGCAGCCTTCGCAATAGCGGGCGTCCTTGTAGTCGATCCAGTTGTGCGCGTAGACCCGGTCGAGCGGGATGTCGTAGCGCGCGCGCAGCACCTTGACGAGGATCTTCCACGCCGCGACCTGTGCCTCCGTCGGCCCCGTCGTCACGTCGGGATAGTTGCCGGCGAACTCGACGCCGATCGAATTGTCGCGCACCACCTGGCGATAGGTCGGCCGGTTATCGATGTATTTGTTGTCGTTGCGGTTGGCGCCGTCGCCATGGGTCGGCACGAGGTTCTCGGCGATCGCCCAATAGACCGTGCCGTCGGTCTCGACCCACACCGTGACGCCGCGCCGCGTCGGGTTCTTCGCCTGCGCCTGGGCGCCGCCGCGGGCCGAGCCCGCAGGTCCCTCAGTCTGGTGCACGATGATGTTGCGCCAGGGTCTTGCGCTAGCCACGTCGCCCCACGGCGCCAGCCAGACGATCTTCAGGCCGGGGATGTCGGGCGTGCCGGAGGCGCGCGCGAGCCTGGCGAGCTCGGCATCCGTGGCCACGGCGGGGACGATCGGAAGGAGAGCGGCCAACACGGCCGCGAGCAGGCGAAACGTCATCATGCAAGGTCCAATGCGACCTCGAGCCTAGCAGGCTTTACGCGAATGTCCTCACCGTCCCGACAGACTCGGGCGACAGCGGCGGGGCGGGGTCATAAACCGCAAAATCGTTCTTGCCGTTCTTCTTGGCCGCATAGAGGGCGTGGTCGGCATTGGCCATCAGGCGGTCCGGGAATTCCCCGATGCCGCGGTCCCACTCCGCCACCCCGATCGAGATCGCGATCGGAATGTCGCGGCCGCTGCAGCTGGCGGGATCCTGACGGCAGACCTCGAGCACGCGGCGGGCGATCGCGGCAGCCTCGCGCAGGGATGAGGACGGCAACACGATACAGAACTCGTCGCCGCCGGTGCGGGCGAGCATGTCGCCAGGCCGCAGGCGCGTCTGTGCCATCAAGGTGAAGTGCTTGAGGCAGGCATCGCCGGCGGCATGGCCATGCGTATCGTTGATGGTCTTGAAGCCGTCGAGGTCGATCAGCAGCAGCGAGAACGGCTCGCCGCTACGCATCGAACGGGCGCATTCCTCGGCGAGGCGCTGCAACAGATGCCGCCGGTTGGCAACGCCGGTGAGATCGTCGAGCAGCGCGAGGTCGGCAACCTCGCCCCGCAGCCGGTCCATCGCCATCAGCAGGAAGCCGAAATTGAGCGTCATCGACAGGAACAGCAGCCCGAGCACCATGATGGCATGGTTCTGGCCGCCGGCCACAGCCGAGAAATCATACTCCAACAGGTTGCCCACGACGCGCGCGCAGAATGTCGCGACCATGGCGATGATGACGATGCCGGACAGCCGGGCGCCTGGGCTGGCTCGCCCTTTGGGCGGAGACAGCAACAAGTCCAGCGAGCGCAGCAGCGGCAGGGACTGCCCGAGCGTGTAGCAGAGCATCCGCAGCGGCATGTGATCGAAGCCGAACTTGAACAAGACGACTCCGCCGAGGCTCAAGATCCCGGCCGCGACCATGAACCGCCAGGACACCGGCCGATCATAGAAGCGTTCGATCCCCATTGCGGCAAAGCAGCTCGCGCCGATGATGCCGGCCCCGGCGATCAGTAGCAGCAGAGGGGACATGGCCGAAATGCCGATCAGGGCGAGCACTGCCCCGCCCGAACCAACGAAGGCCGATGCCATCCAGAATCGCGCGGCCGCGAAATTCGGATAGGAGCGCGTCACGTAGGCCCAGACCACGCCGAGCGCCAGGAAGTTGACGACGAAGACCGTCCACAATGTCGGTACGTTCAGCATGGCGCGTATAGCACGCGCTGCGTCGCGCCCCCCGTTCCCGGTAGCCGTCCGTCCATGACCCATCCCCGCTTTCTTACGGAAGACAATGCGGCGGTTGCGCTTAATGGAGTCTCACTGCGACCTGCGAAAACGCAGCCTTGGTTTTGGATTCATGAACGGCACGCGGCTATTGTCGGATCGTTAAGGCTGTCGCCGCCGATGAGCGCTGCCGGCGCGTGAGGTGGATTCGCGACCAAAAATCATCCGAAAATGCATCTGAGCTGTGGATAACAGGATGACACGGATGTGACGACGCGGGGCAGCCGGCTCCGAATCTGCTGAGTTTGTCATCGAGGATGTTGCGAGGCTGGCCCTCCGCCGAGCACCCTCGTGTCGCGTTCCACCATTAACCCTTGAGAGGATACTATGGCTAAGAAAGCGAAGAAGGCGACGAAGAAGAAGGCGAAAAAGGCCAAGAAGGCGAAGAAGAAGTAACGAGGCTTCTGTTTCTTTGCCCGGGTGGAGTGAGCTCCGCCCGGGCGTCGGGTCGATCGAAGGTGGCGGGCGCAAGGCCCGCTTTTTTATTGCGTGAGTGTTCGAGGCGTAGCCGCAGCTACCGCTCCGACAACGCCAGCTTGGCGCCGAGAGCGGCGAAGCCGGCGGCAAAGCCGCGGCGCAGCCAGGCCATGACGGCCGGGCGCGAGATGACGCGCTCGCGCACCGCGGCGGCGCAGAAGCCGTAGAGGACGAACACCGCAAAGGTCATCGCCATGAAGGCGCCGCTCAATTCCAGCATGCGCGCCAGCACATGGGCCTCGTCCGCCGCGATGAATTGCGGCAGGAAGGCGAGGAAGAAGATCGACAGCTTCGGATTGAGGATGTTGATCAGGAAGCCGGTGACGATGACGCGGCGGCTCGACCGCTCGCGGATCTCGCCGCCGACCGCCAGCGCCCCGGTCTCACGCAGCGCCTGCCAGGACATGTAGAGCAGATAGGCGACGCCGCACCATTTCAGCGCGGCGAAGGCGAGCGCGCTGGTGTGGAGCACGGCGGCAAGGCCGAGCATGGCCGCCGCCATGTGCGGCACGATGCCGAGCGTGCAGCCGAAGGCGGCCGCCACGCTGGCGCGCGAACCGCGGGTCAGCGCCGCGGCCAGCGTGTAGAGCACGCCGGTGCCGGGGGAAGCGACCACGATGAGCGAGGTGAGCAGGAAGGACCAGGTCATGGGCCGACCTTATCACCGCAGCGCGGTTCGAGAAAGCGAAGCGGTCAGGACAGCTGGGCGAGCTCGGCCTCGCGCAGCACGTCGAGCGGCGCCCAGGGCTTGGCCCAGAACTTGGCGCCGTCGGGCAAGGCCTGCTTCAAGGGGCGGCCCGAGGTGACGACGACGTCGAGCTTGGGATTGCGGTGCTTGGCGACGTGCGCGAGCTCGACGCCGTTCATGCGACCGGCCAGCTGCACGTCGGTCATCATCAGGCAGAGCGCACCGGCGTTCTTGTCGAGCACGCGCTCGGCGGCCTCGGCGCTTTCGCACTGGATGACGTGGTAGCCGCTCTCCTCGAGCAGGACGCAAAGCATCTCCCGCTGCATGACGTCGTCTTCAACGATCAGCGCTGTCGCGCGAAATGGCTTTGCTTGTCCCATCGGCGGCTCCCAATGCCTCAATAACGAATGTTAAAAACCTGGGACGGCCACGGTTCGGTTCCATTCTGAAAAAATGTAAAGCATAGTTCCATCATCGGGGACTTGACGGGGGGAATTCATGACGACGATTCGGGGCGCCGCCGCCATCACGGGAGCTGCGAGCGGCATCGGCCGGGCGCTGGCGATCGAGCTCGCGCAGCGCGGCTGCGACCTCGCGCTGGCCGATCGCGACGAGGGCGGATTGAAGGCACTCGCGGCGGAGATCGGAACAACGCGCAAGGTCAGCCTGCATCGCGTAGACGTCGGCGAGCCCAATGACATCGCCCAGTTCGCAAGCGAAGCCGTCGCCGCGCATCCCGCCCTCGGCATCGTCGTCAACAATGCCGGCGTTGCGCTGATGGGCACGTTCGAGGAGATCGACCAGGCCCAGATGGACTGGCTGTTCGACATCAATTTCTGGGGCGTGGTGCACGGCACGCGCGCCTTCCTGCCGCATCTGAAGACGAGGGGCGAGGCGCACATCGTCAACCTCTCCTCGATCTTCGGCATCATCGCCCCGCCGGGCCAATCGGCCTATGCCGCGGCCAAGTTCGCGGTGCGCGGCTTCTCCGAGAGCGTGCGGCACGAGCTCAGCGTCGCCGGCAGCCCGGTGAAGCTGTCGGTCGTGCATCCCGGCGGCATCGCCACCGCGATCGCGCGCAACGCCCGTACCGGAATCGGCGTCACCGACAATGCCCGCCGCGCGCAGTCGATCGAACGGTTCGAGACCGCGGCGAAGACCTCGCCGAAGGACGCGGCCCTGCGCATCATCCGCGGCATCGAGCGCAACGAGCCGCGCATCCTGATCGGCAACGACGCCCGCTTCATGGACCTCTTGCAGCGCTTCCGCCCAGGAACCTATTGGGCGCCGTTGCAGCGGAAGCTGGAGAAGATGGCGCGGGGGGCGTGATGTGCGTGCGGCTTTACCCTCCCCTGGAGGGGGAGGGTCGGCTCACATTGAGCGCAGCGAAATGTGAGACGGGGTGGGGTGACGGTCTCTCCACATCCCGACACTGCCCGAGTGGAGAGATCACCCCACCCCGCTCGCGCTGCGCGCGATCGACCCACGGGCGAGCTACGCTCGTCCCGGACCCCTCCAGGGGAGGGTGAAGTCACTGCCCCATCAGCCGGTCGGCGAAATAGCCGATCGTCTTGCGATAGACCACCGCCCTGTTCCACTCGCGCATCGCCTCGAAGTTCGGGGTGCCCTCGCCGTAGGGTTGGCCCATCTTGAAGCCGCTGGTGTGCAACAGGTTCGCGGTCGAGGCGAGCACGTCGGGGATGCTGTGGCGGAGGTCGACATGGCCGTCGCCGTCGAAATCAACGCCGTACTTGATGTAGGACGACGGCAGGAACTGGGTCTGGCCGATCTCGCCGGCATAGGCGCCGATCATGTCGCGCAGCTGCAGGTCGCCGCGCTGCACGATCTTGAGCGCGGCCAGCAGCTCGCCCTGGAACAGATCGGTGCGGCGGCAATCATGCGCGAGCGTCGCCAGCGTGCGGACCACCGGCAGCTTGCCGGTGTCGCCCTTGCCGAAATCGCTCTCCAATCCCCAGATCGCGACCAGGATATAGCGCGGCACGCCGAACTTCTGCTCGACGCGCGAGAGCAGCGCGGCATGCCGCTGCAGCATCGCGCGGCCGGCATTGATGCGGCCCGCACCGACGCGGGTGGACACGTACTGCTCGAAGGTCTTGTTGAAAGTGTAACGCTGGCGCCGGTCGAAGGCGAGAACCGCAGGGTCCGGCGTCATGCCGCTGAGCGCCGTCTGGGTCACGCTCGGCGAGACGCCGGCGGCCTGGGCCTCCTGCGCCATGCTGGCGATGAAGCCGTTGAATTCGCCGCCGCAGCGGGCGGCCTGTGCCGCCCCGCCGGCCAGAGACACGACGAAGGCGGCGGCGAGAAGCAGTCTCAGCATGTGGAGCTATCCCCCAAGAATCCCAGCGCGAAGCAGCGCTGGGGATCATGCCCGGGAACGTCGCGAGCGTCAAAGTGCAACGCTTGAAGGACAAGGCTTGAAGGACAAGGCTTGATCCGCATCAAACCGTCTCACGCCGTGCTTTCTAGACTGCGCCGAGCAGGAGAACCGCACATGACCGGAATTACCTTGACCGCCGAGCAGATTCGCAATGCGCCCGCCCCGGTGCGGCAATGGATCGAGCAGGAGGTGACCGCCGCGCTCGGCCTCAGCCCACGGACGCCAGCAGCCGCGCCGCCGCAAGTCCCCCACCTCGTCGCCTGCAGCGTGGAAGACATGGCCGGCGTGCTCGAGCACATCCGCGGCGTGCTTCCTGCCGTCAACGTGCTGTTCGAGCTCGGCCGCCCCGGCATCAGCTTCGGCCGCCCCGCGGTGATGACGTTCCGCCTGATGGACATCCTGCATCACACGCGCCTGCAAGACGTCGGCGAGGTCATGACGTGCCTCGAGATGATCAACCAGGCGCTGACCGAGGTGAAGAAGGACGCGTCCGCGCGGTTCTGCGGCTTCGACAATGAGGGCCATTGCCTGATCGCGCCGCAGACGCAAGCGAGCATCGCGACGCTGTGGCAGACCATGATGGAACGGCAGCAGGCCGTGCGCGCCGCGCCGGCGGCGTGAGGGAGCGGCGTCGCCATGCCCAATGCCCAGCAGCCGCATTCAGCCCGCTCGCTCCTTTGCATCCCGCTGTTTCGCCCGCTCGCGATCAATCTCGCGATCGGCGCCTGCGCCGCAATGCTCCTGGTCGGCGGCCTGCTCTGGCTCAACCCCGGACATCTGCGCGAATTGATCTTCGCCGACCGCGCACCCGGCATTGCGCTTCTCGTGCTGTTCGGCTCCTTCCTCATCACCTTCGGCTCGGCCGCCATGGGCAGCGCGATCATGGCGCAGGGACGGAAAGAGGATGGCGACAAAGGCGGCGGACACGGCTCGCACCTCGCCGTACAGGAGGTGGTGCGCCACCGACGAGACTGAGCCGCGCAGCGCGAAGCGTGCGCGACGGCGCCGAAACAAAAAACGCGAAAACAACCCCATGCACAGTAGACGTCAAGCGATGGCCTTTGCTATTTTTCCGAATAAACGTTGACCGTCGGGCAAAACAGTGGTAGTGTGCCAACATCGCAAGCTCCAGACGTTGACGCCCGTGCGCCCTCGCCGCGTCGCGCGAGCAAATGAGATGAACAAACTGATTTGGCAATCCAAACAATTGCTTCGATGCGACGCTGTATCACCCAGCGCATATCTGGTGCGCTCGCTGCGACATCGAGGCCACCACGATTTGCCTTGCCATGCCAGCGCGCCTTCTATAGCCTTCTATCTCAGGTTGTCGCCCCGCCAGCCCCGGGCGACGCTGAAGCGATAAACGGCGGGCTTCGGCCCGCCGTTTATTGAAGGGCGTGGCGACGATCTCGAACGTCATAATCCCGAAAGTCATTTGACTGCGGCGTCCTGATCGAGGACAAGCCGCCATGGCCAAGAAACCCGGAACCAACCCGAAAGGCGAATTCGCCTTCTTCAACGTCGTCTACGAAGACGATACCCAGCGCTCCAACCGCCGCGTCCCCGCCGAGCTGCTCGGCGGCCTCGACGGCGACGAACCCGCCCGCGCCTTCATCAGGGAGCAGGACCGCGAGATCGCGGAGAAGAGCGGGAGACCGCCGATGGAGATCAAGCGGATCGAGCGGGTCGGGGCGAAGAAGAAGTAGCGCGGCGTCAGCGGACACGCGAGGCGTCAGCACAAACAATACGGCGACCATTCAGTCCAGATCTTCATTTCAGTGGATGCCCAGCCAGACCTAAGGTGCTGAGCTACCATCCATAAACTGTGTACGCTTTCGCTCACCCGCGAAGCAGAGGTCGCTTGAACTTCTGGTCGTTCGGCCATGTACCGCTGGCAAGCATCGCTGCAGGGCAATATTCAATTTCGATGTTTACGGCGTGTGCCTGCTTGTAATACAATTCATGATTGATTTCACTTATTGGTTTTTTGGGCGAGGGACTATGCAGTCAATTACGTTGATCGCTGCAGCTGGCGTCGGAATACTCGTTCAAGAAGTTGTTCAATGGTACTCGCTTCGATCAGTTTTGTCGAAGAAGGAGCATCAGCAAACCTTGAGAGATCCAGCGTACTGGATCGTCGTCTTCGCCATGCTAGCGGCAGGCACTACTGCAACATACTTCTGGATGTTCGACGAGCTTGACCGCTACAAAGTAAGAGACGCCCTGATCCTTGGCATCTCCTTTCCAGCTATTGTGCGAAAAAGCTTGTCTGCTGCTACGCCGGAGCCCACGAACCCGACCCTAGGAGTTCGTTGGACGACGTATTTAAGATAGCTTCTCGTAGTTCGAGGCATCGTAATGCCACTCATGAGGCTAATAGCTATGGCGCTTATCGCCGCTGTTCCGATGATTGGAATGGGGCTTCTTCGCGGGCTGGAGCACGTTCGCTTCAAACCTCCAGCCGCTACCACGACACATGTTCTTCAAGATGTTGCCCACGCGCCCAAGCCAGCAGGCGCTGCAACAGCGTCCGTATCAAAGGACACCGGTATTGGCTCGGTCCAGAACTTCGAGCCTGTGACGACAAAGGCTACGATCACAGCGGCAATAGGCAGTTCAACCCAACCCGACCAACAATGGTCAGCAATTCTGAAATTGGCCAATGCCGAGGTGAAATCGTCCAGGGCGACGATTCCCTCCAACTTTGTTAGTCTCGATCATCAGCCGACCGAACGAGGCATTTTCCAACTTGCATCAGTCCCAAGCGATCAAAACCAGTTCAACCAAATATTCGGCAAACTCCCCAATGACGAAGTTGCTGCAAATACAGGCGAGGCAGCGAAGAAGTTTGCCCAAGATGGCGCTCGAGACATTCCCACCACTCTAAGCAACTTTGAGGCTACGCTTTCTAGTAGACGTGAACGTCTGATTCTGATCACCGGCCATAACGAGGGGGGCGTCTTAAAGCTAGTGGGCGGCCATGAAATGCCTTTGAGCGGCATGGCGGAAAGTTGCGCGAGGATTCAGAAGATCTGCGTTTTCCTCTCTTGCTCCTCTCGGCAGTTTGTGAGTGGAAACTCAATTGGTCTCCCCTTGCCTCTTACGTATCTAGAAGCCCTCCACTTGTCTAAACTGATCTCATCTTTTTACGGATACGCGGCCCTCCATGGTGCGAGCTACCATGAGATCTTAACGGCGCTACCGATTATTATTGCTGCTGAAAACATAAGGACGAACGGCCGCTTTGCGATACGCTATATGAAACCAGCTGGCGCCATCGGCGGTGGATGGTTTATTTTGGGGAAGCTCGACAGCAAGGATCGCGACCAAGCTACACGATGAGGTTTCATCTTTGGCGCTTCGACTGGCGGCTCTTCCAGACGGACGTCCTCAGCCCACCGCATATGCAAACTAGGGTAGTATGCGCCGCGATGCGCGGAATATCTGGCAGTTAATGCGATTGATCCTTGTCGATGAATGCAATGTACTTGAGCATCCATCCCAACTCTGGAGTGCTCTCAGCAATCTTGATCAGATGTTCTTTGTTGTTCGAAACGAATGACTTAAACGGCGCCAACCGTAGAGCCGTTTTTTCCAACCATAAACGAAGTTCGATATCCGTCATCGTTTCGAGCTTGGCACCAAGTTGTGTTACCAAAGCGGTGAAAGCGGGATTCTTTTTTACAGCCTCTACCATCAAGAGAGAAAGCGGCGCTCCAACTACTGCACCAACAACGGGACCGCCGAGCAAAGCTCCCACTATTGTCGGTGTTGCGGCAGCGGCTCCTCCCACCAGCACAATCGAGACATTCTTGATGGTTGCGAGCCCGTAAACAGCACCTCGTTCCGGATGACGCCCTTCACCGATTGCATCGGCTGCTCCATCGACCGATTCTGCGGCTCGCTTGGTGACTATCGATGGACTCTGCGCCAAATGATCCGCAATCTCCTTTGCCGCCTCTGCGACAACTTGCTGCTCCTCTCGTGTCATCGAAAAATCGCTAGCGACTTGGGATAGTTTAGCCCCATCCCGAGAAGCTAGGATCATAGGCCCATGGATCATTAGAAGGCTGTCCAGAGCGGTTTTCGCTGGATCCTCTAGCTCTGGAAGCGTTCGATTTTTAATCTCACGTTGGGCAGACGCAGCAGCATTCTGCAGCACCACGCCAAGACCCCATACTTCGCCCCATTCGATCTTGTCGCCCTCAAGGGGATCGAGCGCAGACATGTACTTTTCAGTTGCGCTAAGCAACTCAGGAAATTCGTTACCAGACAGGCGCGCATGCAGTTCCTTGGCATAACGCAAGGCTAGAGGCCTAAGTTGATCGATCACAGCGCTATCGTTGCCCTGAGAATCGATCGCAGAGGCTGGCGCACGATCAATGACGCCGTCCTCGGTAGCCCGAAAATGCGGTCCGGGCCCTTGCGAGGGTAAGGGCTCAACATCAATCGCCGGACTATTAAACTTGATCGACGCGTATGCGGCTCGCGCTACCCGCTTAATGCGCCCTTCATAGGTCAAAGAATTGAGTCGCCCTCGAATTGAAGGTCTGGTCAAAAAGTATCTAGCATTCAAGAACTCTTGTTCGATCTCATCGATAGAGAAAGCTCGATCATGCGCTTCCAGTAGCTGGACAATAAACTGCTTCATTGTCTGAGCATCTTCTTCCGGCGGCGGTCCCTGCTTGGCGACGAGGGCAATTTGGGACATCACATCGCTAGGATCCCGCTTCCAGAATTCTGGCATCCGGGTCGTTAAATAGGCAGCAACGTCCTCGCGCAACAGCTCCCCCGACTGCGCAGTAGGGCGGTCCGACAAGATGGAGCGATACCATCGAAGCCAAATTTTCCAGTAATGGGGAATATCGGAATTCTTATCGAAGGCATCTAGCGGACGACGTACCCACTTAGGTAAGTTCACCCTAAAGTTTTCACCTTCCAGCACGTCGGTCAGCCAAAGTCTGCTGCCAACGAGTCGCGAAACATCGGACTTCTTGAGTAGATCAACGTCGGCACCGATACTTTGCCACAACTGCAGCGTCGCTCTTGAGCTGCCCTGTAACAAGGCCGCCTTCTCAACGAGTTCAGCGACTCTCGCTGCGGCCGCTCTGACCCCAGGCATCGTCTTCAGCGAGCTTATCCGATGAAGCGGTTGAGTCGCCAAGCCGGCTGGCACAGCAGCTGTGTAGTTTGATGGGCGACGGAATTTCTCCGAAATAGGCTCAGTTCGTTCACTCCCGAAATGAAATACATCCGTCCAAGTAGAGAATAGGAAACGGAACGATTGAACAGCAAACCCTAGATCCCGTCGGTTGCCGGATACAATCGGCATCATCGCCAACGGAAATACTCGCAATACCGCGCGAAGTGAAATCACCATGCACTCGTCACGACCTGCCGTGCTTAACCACTCCCTATGGAGGGTACTGTCCCACCTACTCATCTCGTCATATCTCAATCAAAGGTAGAACACCATCGCAAGAGAAAGCCCGGCAGTATGGCCGGGCTCTCGATTGCAGTTGCCAAGAAATCAATTATCCAAAAAGCTCCGCAGCTTCCTTGACCGCGACGGATGCTTCAGCTTCCTCAGCGCCTTCGCCTCGATCTGCCTGATGCGCTCGCGCGTCACCGAGAACTGCTGCCCCACTTCTTCCAGCGTATGATCCGTGTTCATGCCGATGCCGAAGCGCATGCGCAGCACGCGTTCTTCGCGCGGGGTGAGCGAGGCGAGGACGCGCGTGGTGGTCTCGCGCAGATTGGACTGGATCGCGGCGTCGATGGGGAGGATCGCGTTCTTGTCCTCGATGAAATCGCCGAGGTGCGAATCCTCTTCGTCGCCCACCGGGGTCTCCAGCGACAGCGGCTCCTTGGCGATCTTGAGGACTTTTCGCACTTTCTCCAGTGGCATGCCGAGCTTTTCGGCCAATTCCTCAGGAGTGGGCTCGCGGCCGATCTCGTTGAGCATCTGCCGGCTCGTGCGCACGATCTTGTTGATCGTCTCGATCATGTGCACGGGGATGCGGATGGTGCGGGCCTGGTCGGCGATCGAGCGGGTGATCGCCTGCCGGATCCACCACGTCGCGTAGGTCGAGAACTTGTAGCCGCGGCGGTACTCGAACTTGTCGACCGCCTTCATCAGGCCGATGTTGCCTTCCTGGATCAGGTCGAGGAACTGCAGGCCGCGGTTGGTGTACTTCTTGGCGATCGAGATCACGAGACGGAGGTTGGCTTCCACCATCTCCTTCTTGGCCTGGCGGGCCTCGCGCTCGCCCTTCTGCACGGAGTGCACGATCTTGCGGAACTCGACGATCTCGAGGCCGGTCAGCGCGGCGAGCTGATGCACCTCGTGACGGAGGTCCTTGATGCGGTCCTTCTCGTGGTGGACGAAGTTCTTCCAGCCTTTCGCCGATAATTTCGAGACGCGGTTGAGCCAGCGCGGGTCGAGCTCCGAGCCGGTGTAGTTGCGCAGGAAATCCTCGCGCGCGACGCCGTGGCTGTCGGCAAGGCGCATCAGGCGGCCCTCATGCGAGACGAGGCGCTTGTTGATGTCGTAGAGCTGCTCGACGAGCGAGTCGATACGGGCCTGATTGAGGCGCAGCGACTTCACTTCGACGATGATCTCGTCCTTCAACTTCTTGTACTTGCGCTCCTGGTGCGGCGAGAGCGATTCGTTCTGGAGCTGGTTCTGGATGTCCTGCTCCTGAAGCTTGCGCAGCTTCTTGTAGCTGTCGGCGATGCGGTCGAAGATCTCGACCACCTTCGGCTTGAGCTCGGCCTCGATCGCCGCGAGCGACATCTGGTTCTCGAACTCGTCGTCGTCCATGTCGGATTCGGCCGCGGCCTCGCCCGGATCCTTCTCCTCGCCGTCGACTGCGCCGCCAGCGGGCGCGGCGCGGAACGGGGTCGGCGCCGGCGGCGCGGCAGGCGGCGCGACATGCGCGGGCGCACCGGCAGAGGCGGTGGCTTCGCCGCCTTCGGCAGCGGCTTCGCCGCCCTCGCCATTGGGACCTGCGATCATCGCAGTGTTCATGCCGGCCTTGGCATCCGGGCCGGCATAAGTGGCTTCGAGATCGATGATGTCGCGGAGGAAGATCTTGCCCTCGTTGAGCTCGTCGCGCCAGATGATGATGGCCTGGAAGGTCAGCGGGCTTTCGCAGAGGCCCGCGATCATCGCCTCGCGGCCGGCCTCGATGCGCTTGGCGATGGCGATTTCGCCTTCGCGGGAAAGCAGCTCGACCGTGCCCATCTCGCGCAGATACATGCGCACGGGATCGTCGGTGCGCTCGCCCGGCTCGCTCTTCTTGACCTCGGTGACGGCCTTCTGGGTGACCTCGACGAGTTCGTTATCGGTCTCGTCCTCGCCCTCGTCCTTCTCTTCCTCGCCTTCGCTGTCGTCGGCTTCGGTGACGTTGATGCCCATGTCCGAGAGCATCGACATGATGTCCTCGATCTGTTCGGGCGAGGTCTGGTCGGACGGCAAGACTTCGTTGAGCTGATCGAAGGTCACGAAGCCGCGCTTCTTGGCCTGCTTGATCATCTTCTTCACGGCGGCGTCGGACAGGTCGAGCAAGGGCGAGGGCGCGTCCTGGGAATCCTTCTCCGGCGCATCCGCTGCCTTGTCGTCTTTTTCCTTGTCCTTCGCCTGCAGCGTCTTTGCCTTGGTGGCCATCCATTGCTCCTAAACGCGCTTCATGCGAGACGCATGCCCGCGCCTTCGCGTGAATTCACATGAACCTGTTGCTCGACGCTCTCGCTTCGGCAGCTCTCGACACGGAAAGGGCGGCGCACAAACCTCTCGCCACCCCCAACTTTCTCTCGCCGGAATTGCCTAACGCTTCGTCAGCCTCTTTGTCGCAGCGGATGCAGGTGTAGTGCCAACAGCGATTGCGCGGATTCATTCCTGACGCGTCTGTTATGCCTGCGGCCGCCTCTTGGCCAAAGTGCTACAAGACCGTTAAGCCTCGATTAACCCTGTTTTTGCCGCCAAACCTAGGATTTGGCGAGTCTTTTAGCGGTTCCAGCCGCTTCCGTCCGCATGATTCTTTCATCACATGCTCTTCTGGAGCCGGCCCGACAGCTCGCCAAAACCCTCGATCAGGGCCTCGGTACCGTCGACTTCTCCTATCCGAGCCTTGACGTCACGCAGCCACGCCAAATTGGCCTCGCTGGGATCCTCCCCCAAGGCCAGCTCGGCGTCTTTCAGCTCTCTAAGTAGTGAATGCCATTGCCGATGCAAGGCAACCAGCTGGTGCCAGGTGGCAAGAACGTCGTCCCGCGCCGCGCCCTCGCGGGCGGCCCACACCGCCTGGGTCGTGATGACGTTCTCAACCCTTTGAAGAGTTTGAGAAAATCCGCCCTTTGCGAGGTCGCCGCGCATCTTTTCGGCCTGCTCGCCGGGGTCCGGCGAGTGGTGATGGTCGTTGGCGAAGGCGGCGATGATGGCGGCCCGGAGCTTGTGGGCCTCGGGATGGGCCAGCTCCAGGGCGGCGACCTCCTCTAGGTGCTCGTGCAGCAGCCAGGGGTGGTTGATCAGGCATTGCAGGATCAGCGCCTCCCGGCGGGAGATGGCGCTGCGCTGGCCCCGCAGGATCGGGCTTGCCGCCAGCTGCGGGCTCGCCGCCTGGTAGGGGCCGGAGGGCAGCGGGGCCGGACCCGGGGGGCCGCGCCGCCCACCGAAGCCTTGCCCGCCAAAGCCTTGCCCGCCGAATCGATTCGCCCCGCCCCGCGGCTGGAACGGCCGGCCGCCACCTGCGCGGAAATTGCCCCGGCCGCCGAAGCCGCGCCCGCCTTCGGGCGCGAAGGTGCGCTGCAGCCGCTCGACGAATTCGTCGCGATAATAGCGCCGCACCACCTCGTCGCGGATGCCGCCCGTGAGCTCCCTGATCCGCGCCTCGAGCGCGGCGCGCCGCTCGGGCGTCGCGAAATTGCCGCCCTCTAACTCGCGCGACCAGATCATGTCGGCGAGCGGACGGGCGGCGGCGATCACCTCCTCGATCGCGCCGCGCCCGCCGGAGCGCACGAGATCGTCGGGGTCCTGCCCTTCCGGCAGCAGCGCAAAGCGAAGACTCTTGCCGGGCGCGAGGAACGGCAAGGCAAGGTCCGCAGCACGATACGCCGCCTTCTGTCCGGCGCGGTCGCCGTCGAAGCAGAGGATCGGCTCGTCCGCCATCTTCCAGAGCAGCGCGAGCTGGCTCTCGGTGAGCGCGGTGCCGAGCGGCGCGACGCTGCCGGCAAAGCCCGCGGTGACCATGGCGATGACGTCGACATAGCCTTCGACCACGATCAGCGGCGCACCGTCATGGGTGGCTTTGCGCGCGGTCTGGTGGTTGTAGAGATTATCGCCCTTGTGGAAGAGCGGCGTCTCCGGCGAGTTCAGATATTTGGCCGGAACGTCCTTCTCCAGCGCGCGCCCGCCGAAGGCGATGACGCGGCCGCGCAGATCCGTGATGGGAAACATCACGCGATCGCGGAAGCGGTCGTAAGGCACGGGAATGTCGTTGCCGGCCACAAGCAGGCCGGTCTCGATCATGTCCTCGACGGAGACGCCGAGCTTGCCGAGATGTTCCTTCAGCGCGAAGCGATCGGGCGGCGGCGGCGCATAGCCGAGGCGGAACTGCAATTGCGTCGCCGGCGAGATGGCGCGATCGGCGAGATAGCCGCGCGCCTTCGCACCCACGCGCGAAGCCAGCGTCTCGGCGTAGAATTTCGCCGCGAGATCCATCACGTCATACAGCGAGCGCCGCCGCTGCTCCTCGCGCGCCGCGTTGGGCGTCACCGCCGGCAGCGGCAGGCCCGCCATGTTGGCAAGCCGCTCCACCGCTTCCGCGAACGGCAGGCCGTCGGTCTCCATCACGAAGGTGATGATGTCGCCGTGCTTGCCCGAGGAGAAGTCGTGATAAAATCCCTTCTGGTCGTTGACGTAGAAGGACGGCGTCTTCTCCTGCTGGAACGGCGACAGCCCCTTCCACTCCCGCCCGGCCTTCTTCAGCTTGACGCGCTTGCCCACGACCTCGGAGACCGAAAGCCGGGCACGAAGCTCGTCGAGGAACTGGGGTGTGAAGCGCATGGGGCGAGTTTAGCCGAGCGTTTGAGTCGGGCGAAGGATCAGGGATATAGGGACGGCGGGCCTAAAAGTCAGGTTTGTCGGGCTTATGCGCGCTGTTCACAGCCCTCTCCGTCATTCCGGGGCGCCCAAAGGGCGAACCCCGAATCTCGAGATTCCGGGTTCGATGCTGCGCATCGCCCCGGAATGACGCTCGAAAGGGCCCTTGAACTGCGCCCGGTTCCACGCTTCCATACCGCCATGTTCAGGACCTTTCGGGGCGGCCAGACCGGGGGTTGGCGGGTGACCTCGCTTTCGCCCGTGACGGGCGAGTCCCTGCCCTTCGTGCCGGCGCTGTCGGTCACCGACAGCGAGGCCGTCTCGTTGCCGCTGGTGCCCTCGCGCAATGCCTGGCGGCTGGTCGGCGTCGCCAGCAGCCTGCGCTACACCGAAAGGCCTGAGAAGCAGCAGCTCGTCGCCGTGCAGGCCGGCCTCGGCCGGCTGGAAGCCACCAGCGCGGCGCTGATCCCGATCCGCAAGTCGCAGGCCTGGTGGGAGCTGACCCAGGAAGAGCGCCGCAAGATTTTCGAGGACAGGTCGCACCACATTGCCAGCAGCTTGCGCTTTCTGCCCGCGATCGCGCGCCAGCTCTATCATTGCCGCGATCTCGGCGGCCCGTTCGATTTCCTGACCTGGTTCGAATTCGCGCCCGCCAACGCCGCGCTGTTCGAGGAGCTCGTGGCGATGCTGCGGCGGAGCGAGGAGTGGACCTATGTCGAGCGCGAGGTCGACGTGCGCGTGGTGAAGGAGGTGCTGTCGGCTTAGCGATCGAGGAAGCGCCCGGATTCGATGCGCGGCAGATCGGTGGCCGGCCAATTGTAGACGTAGGTCCACGCCTTCGCGGTGGTGCCGTCGGGCAACGTCACGTCGATCATCTGCCGCAGATATTCGGTCGGCTCCGGAAAGCCCTCGCCGCAGGCCTCGTACATGTCGAGCTCGCGCAGGAGCTCGTCCGGCACACGCAGCTGAAACAGCTCGCCATGGACGATGTCCGACGGCGCCTCCGAGAGCAGCAATCCCGGATAGTGCTCGACCAGAACGAGCCGGCCGCGGCAGGTGGCTTCACTGATGAATTCAGCATGGCCCGCGAGCAGCCGCGCCATAGGGTGGTCGAAGCCGCGCATCAGGGTGCCGTAAACGAAGAGTCGATCCGAGTTCATTCCGTTCCAACGTTGCGGCGTCGCTGCGATACCGCTACTCCGTTTACACAGTTTGTCATTCCATAGGCAAATCAGGATGGCTTTGGATATAGCCGACGCAACCGACCAGCTGCTCGGCGAGGGCGACATTCCGCCCGTGCATGAGGTGAATGCGGCAGGGGCATCGCCGTTCCTGGTCACCGCCGACCATTACGGACGGGTGCTGCCGCGCGCGCTCGGCGATCTCGGCGTCGCGGAGCGCGATCTCGACAGGCACATCGCCTGGGACATCGGCATCGCCGGCGTCGCCGAGCGGCTCGCTCGGATGCTCGATGCGCATCTGATCGCGCAGCGTTATTCGCGCCTGGTGATCGACTGCAACCGCCCGCCCGGCGTCGCAAGCTCGATTCCCGTGATCTCCGAGGCGACCGCCATCCCCGGCAACGAGGATCTGTCGGCCGCGGCCAAGGAGATGCGCCGGCGCGAGATCTTCGATCCCTATCACCGCCGGATTGGCGCTGCGATCGATGCACGCCTCAAGGCGGGCAGGCCGACAGTGCTGGTGGCGCTGCACAGCTTCACGCCGGTCTTTTACGGCGAGCCGCGGCCCTGGCACATCGGCACGCTCTATCGCCGCGACACCGTGCTGCCGCAGCTGATGCTGCAGCATTTGCGGGCCGAGAGCGCGCTCGTCGTCGGTGACAACCAGCCTTATGCGGTGAGCGACATCACCGACTACACGATTCCAATCCACGGCGAGGCGCGCGGCCTCGTCAACACCGGCATCGAGATCCGCCAGGACCTGATCACTGAGGAGAGCGGCCAGCAGCAATGGGCCGAGCGGCTGGCGCGGATCCTGCGCCAGATCGAGGCCACGCTGCGCGAGCAGGGAATGAGTTGAGCGGTCACTTCGCCCGCGTCAGCGCCAGCCAGATGCCGCCGCCGATCATGAAGCCGCCGGAGATGCGCGACATCATCCGCGTGCGCCGCGCCGAGAAGAATTTTCGCGCGCGCCCGGCGGCAATCGCATAGAGCGCATCGCTCATCACGGCCGTCACCATGAAGGTGACCCCCAGCAGCGCGACCTGCGGGACATGCGGCTGGCTCATGTCCATGAACTGCGGAATGAAAGCGCCGAAGAACACCAGTACCTTGGGATTCGACAGCAGCACCAGGAATCCCTGCAGGAAGAAGCCGCCGCGCGGCGGCGGTGGCGGCGCGTCGACATCGACGCCCTCGACCGGCGTCCGGATCAGCTTGATGCCGAGCCAGACGAGATAGGCGGCGCCGGCAAAGCGCACCCAGTCGAACCAATAGCCCATGGTCGCCATCAGCGAGGTCAGGCCGATCGCGACGATGCCGATGACGATGGCAAGCCCGGCCTGCGCGCCGGCCACGTTGATGAGCGCCGCACGCGTGCCGTGGCGCAAGCCATTGGCGATGACGAGGGTGACGATCGGCCCCGGCAGCAGCGCCAGCGCAATGCAGGCGGCGACGAAGGCGAGGTAGGCTTGCATGGACATCATGGAAGGGACTCGCTGAAGGCGGTTTTGCCGCATTAATGCATGGCGAGCGCTGGAACGGAAGACGTTCCCTCTCTCCTCGCTTTCGCGGCTTGACATGCAACCTTTTAGTTGCCTATTGTTGCGGCCATGGATGAAGTCTTCAAAGCGCTCGCCGATGCGTCACGACGGTCGCTGCTCGACAGGCTTCACGCCAGGAACGGCCAGACATTGAACGAGCTTTGCGAGGGCCTCGCCATGACGCGGCAGGCCGTCACGAAACACCTCGTCATTCTGGAAGAGGCCAACCTGGTGACGACCATCAGACAAGGCCGCGAGAAGCTGCACTACCTCAACCCGGTGCCGATCCATCAGATCGGCGAACGCTGGATCAAGAAGTTCGAGCGCAACAAATTGGCTGCGCTCAGCGAGCTGAAGCGTCAGTTGGAGAAACGCGATGAGTAAGTTCGCTCAAAGAAGGATCGATGCACGATGAACCTGGATCAATTCAAGCCGCTGACCGTCTACACCATCTACATCGCCTCGACGCCGGAGAAGGTGTGGGAGGCGCTGACCTCCGCCGAGTTCAGCCGGAAATATTTCTCGGGCTTTGCGGTCGAGATGGAGCCGAAGCTCGGCGGCAGCTTCATCGTGCATGCGCCCGACGGCTCCGAGCACATCCGCGGCGAAGTGTTCGAATACGATCCGCCCAGGAAGCTGACGGTGACGTGGAACGTGAACTGGCCCGGTCTCGTCGAAAAACTCGGCATCACCGTCGTCACCTACGAGATCGAGCCGGCCGGCGAAGCCGTCCGCCTCACGCTGAGCCAGCGCCACGACCGCGAGCTCAGCGACGACATCCTTTCCGGCGGCCGCACCGGCTGGCCGGCGATCCTGTCGGGATTGAAGAGCCTGCTGGAAACGGGCAAGGCGCCGAAGATCGAGATGGCTCCGCCGGTGCGGTTGCTGGAAGCGCTGAAGGCGATGGGGATCAAGGTGCCGTAGTGGATGTGAGGACAAGGAGCGGTACCTTCCCCTCTCCCCACAAGGGGAAAAGGAAGAGCGACGATACCTAAACAACCGGCGCTACCAAGCGCCGATACAGATGCCAGGTCGCATGCCCGAGCACGGGCAGCGTGACCACCAGCCCGAGAAAATAGGGCAGCGCCGAGACGATCAGCAGCATCACGATCACGGCGGCCCAACCGATCATCGGCAGCGGGCTGGTCACCACCGCGCGCACGCTCGTCACCATGGCCGTGACGAAATCGACCTCGCGATCGAGCAGCAGCGGGAACGACACCACGGTCAGCGAGAACAGGATCAGCGACAGCACGGCCCCGACCGCATTGCCGATGGCCAGGAACAAGAGGCCCTCGCTGGTCGTCAGCACCACGGTCATGAATTCCTGCAAGCTCGAGAACGAGGCATTGAGGCCGAGCAGCAGCGCGATCAGGAGCCGCACCTGGTACATCCAGACCACGAACACGAACAACGTCACGAAGGCCATCCAGCCGATCTCGCTGCGCGAGCGGATCGCGGACCAGATCGCAGCGAACGAGACCGGCTCGCCGCGCTCGCGGCGCCGGCTGACTTCGTACAGGCCGATCGCAACGAACGGTCCGATCAGCGCAAAGCCGGCAGCGAGGGGATAGACCAGGTAGACCATGCCGAAGGCGGTGAGACAGAGCATGATGACGATGCCGCCGGCGGCGTAGAGCGCGCCGAAGCAGAGACCGTAGAGCGGCAGCGCCTGGAAATCGCGCAGGCCCAGGGCCAGCGCCTCGGCGATGTCGACCGCCGCCACCGGACGCACCACCGGATCGACCTTGCCCGAGATGGACATCAGCTTCCTCCGCACATCGGCGCGATCTTCGTCGCGCGCATGCCGCGATACTAGCGCCGCCGCGCGGCGGCGCAACTCGATGTCCGCCGGCGCGAAGGGTAGCAGCGAAACAACAATGCTCGCACGGCGAAATCGTTAGCCTTTCGTGCGATTTTCGCGACGACACTATGGACGAGGCAGATGATCGTGCCTCAAATTGTACCTCCGAGCATCCTCGCCCGAGAGCGGATATCCCCCACCGATGAGCCTGCGTACCCGGTTACTGATCCTCGTCATCGCGGCCATGCTCGTCCCGGCTAGTCTGGTCGGGCTGCGCTTCGTGCAGAACCGGACGAGCGAGATCGACGCGGCCCTGGCCAATCTCGCGGCATCCGCCGACGACATCGCGACCGATCTCGGCGAGAAGATCCAGGGCACCGCGCAGCTTCATTACGGGCTCGCCCGTGCCCGCGACCTCGACACGCGCGACAAGGCCGCATGCTCGGCGTTCCTGTCCGACGTCCGCGAGGAATATCCGCAGTTCACGGGGATCCTGACCATCGATCCCGACGGCAGACTGTTCTGCGACTCGCTGCGGACCAACCGCACGCTCGACCTGAACGACCGCGGCTATTTCAAGGAGGTCAAGAACCTTCACGGCGTCGTCGCGGTGGAGCCGGTGTTCGGCCGCCTCACGGGCCTGTCGGTGCTGCAGATCGCCTATCCGGTGCGATCGGAGACGGGCGCGCTGAAATTCGTGCTGCTGGCGTCCTTCAACCTGAACAAATTCGCGGAGTTTCACGACAAGCGGCTGCTCGCCGAGAAGGACATCCTGCTCGTCGACGCCAAAGGCACGGTCCTGGCCGCCCCCAAGGGTGGCGGCTGGAGCGTACCGGTCGGCGGCTCCATTGCAGGCTCCGACCTGTTCGGCTTCGCGGCAGCGCCCGATGCCGAGCCGTTCCGGGAGATCACCGATCGCGGCGGCGGCACGCAGATCTGGGGCGTTGCCCGCTCGCCCGCGATCCGCAAGGCCGGACTCTACATCTTGGTGGGGCGGTCCAAGGACGGACTGATCGCGGCAGCGAACCGCCGGCTTTACGAGGACATGGCGATCTTGGCGGTGGCATCGCTGCTGCTCCTCGCCGGCCTGTGGATTCTGACGACCGTGAGCATCGGTCGACAGGTCGGACGGCTCGCCGCCATGGCGAAGAGCCTCGGGCGCGGCGATCTCAGCGCGCGCATTCCGGAGCCCCACCCGGGCGGCGAGCTCGGCGGGCTAATGACCCTGCTCAACAGCACGGCCGAATCGCTCGAGCAACAGCGCGCCGCCATCGCCGATCTCAGTCACAAGCTCAGCCAGTCCCAGAAGATGGAAGCCATGGGCCAGCTCACGGGCGGCGTGGCGCACGATTTCAACAATCTCCTGACCGTCATTCTCGGCAATTCCGAGCACCTCGCCGAAAGGCTTGCGGGCAACGAGGAATTGCACCGGATCGCCGACGACATTGCAACCGCCGCCGAGCGCGGTTCCGACCTGACGCAGAGCCTGCTCGCCTTCGCACGCAAGCAGCCGCTGCGGCCGCGCGAGATCGACATCGCCGAGCAGGTGACCGGCATGACTCAGCTTCTGCAGCGGACCCTGGGCGAGCACATCGAATCCAGCTTCACCTTCGCGCCGGATCTCTGGCTCGCCAGCGTCGATCCCGGCCAGTTGGCAACGGCCGTGCTCAATCTCGTGCTCAACGCGCGCGATGCGATGCCCGACGGCGGCAAGCTGATGGTCGAGGTGCGGAATGCATCGCTCGGTGAATCCGACCTCGACGTCAACGGCGAGCCGCGGCCCGGCGACTACGTCATGCTGGCTGTGACGGATACCGGTTCCGGCATGAGCAGTGAGGTCTTGGGGCGCGCATTCGAGCCGTTCTTCACCACCAAGGAGGTCGGCAAGGGCACCGGCCTCGGCCTCAGCATGGTCTACGGCTTTGCACAGCAATCCGGCGGACTTGTCCAGATGCAGTCCGAACCGGGTCAAGGCAGCGTGGTCAGGCTGTTCTTTCCCCGCCTCGCGACGTCGTCGAACGAGGAGCCGCCGCCGGCAGAGCGCGGCGCCGCAGCCGAGGGACGCGAGACGGTTCTCGTCGTCGAGGACGACGACATGGTGCGCGCCTACGTCGAAAGCGAGCTGAAGGCGCTCGGCTACCGCGTCATCGCGACGTCGAACGGACCCGCGGCGCTCGACGTGCTGCGCCGGTCCGGGGACATCCAGTTGCTGTTCACCGACGTCGTGATGCCCGGCGGCATGTTCGGACCGGAGCTGGCGAGGCAGGCCGTTCAACTGCGGCCCGGCCTCAAGGTGCTCTTCACCTCCGGCTACAGCCAAAATCCGGTCAAGACGCCTGACGGGATTGACGCGCGCATTCTGACCAAGCCGTTCCGGCGCAAGGAGCTCGCCGCGATGCTGCGGGCGGCCCTCTCGGAGCCGCCGCGGTAGATCAGGACGCGATCGTGAGCTGCAGCGCCACTGCGATATTGGCCGCGAACAGAGCCGCATCGATGACGAAGATCCGGAGCATCGGGCCCTTCAACACCGGCCAATAGGCCACCCCGACGCGGCCGCCGCGCATCAGCACCGGGACGTTATAGGCGAATTGGCTGAGATGGCAGGCGGCAAAGAACAGGAACAGCGCGAGCTGCGCTTCGACCGGTTGGAAGAAGGACGGACGGGCGGCCAGAAGATAGAGCGACAAGAGCCCGATCGGCAGATTCATGCCGCCGAGGAACGCGACGCTCGCTGCAAGGGTCGGCGCGATCGGATTGTTGCGCTCCTCCCGCGGCAGCAGGATCTTCAACGTGTTGGTTTGGGCGATGCTGAACTGGATGAACGCGCCCACGAACCAGAGCGTGTTGAGAAGCAGGACGATATCCGAAAATCGCATGGTCATTTCCCGTAGAAGGCTTCGCTGCGCACCACACGGCCCGCATCGTCGAAGTCCATGAATTCGCTGGCGCGCGTATCGCCCAATTGCCACCACACCGTCAGTCGCGCGATCGCCTCGTCCCAGCTCCAGCCCAGGATCTTCAGGTCGGCGCTTTCGATGTGGCCGTAGGCTTTCCGCCAATAGGCGCGAATGTTCTCGGCGCCGGTGACGGTCGGAGACCCCGTCAGGGCGAGCGCGAGAGGGCTGCGCATCTGCGCATCGTCGGCGAAATGGGCGACGACCGCGTCGACGTCCACTTTGCACCAGTTCGCGCACCATGCCGCGACGAAGCTTGCGGCGGCCGCGCGGTCCATTGCCGGTCCGCTCACGACACGGATCCTCCCTTCGGCTTGTGGCCAGGAAGGTGGCAAAGCGCGCGCCTCATGTCAACTATGTTGACTTGAGATTTCGGTCAGTTGTTGTCGGCGATCGCCTCCATCACGCCGATCCATCCCGCTGCACCGCTCGCCCCGGCGTGCGCGAACGCTTCGCGCAGGACCTGCCGCTCGTGGTCCGAGGCCCGCTGCTCGATGCGCCGCCCCGCTTCGGTCAGGCGCAGCAATTTCGAGCGGTGCTGCTCCGGCGAGCGCTTCGAAGTCAGGAGCTTGCGCTCCAGCAGCAGATTGAGTGGCCGGTTGAGGGCCTGTTTGGAGATGCCGAGGATCTCGATCAGCGCGCCGATGGCGATATCGGGCCGGCGCGCCACCACGTAGAGGATGCGATGGTGCGGACGCGACAGGCCCTGCTTGGCCAGATATGCGTCCGCCTGCAGCGTCATGCCGCGCCAGCCGTAATACATGAGCTCCAGCGCCGTATCGAGCTCGTGCAGCTTTGCAAGCGAGGCGCGGTGAAGCCCTGCGGCTTGAGACGTCTTTGCCATGGTCGGAAGCCAGCCCTTGTAAGAAGTCAGCCTTTGGCCCGCAGCTCGCGCCGCAGCACCTTGCCGGTCGCCGTCATCGGCAGCGTCTCGGTGAATTCGACGAAGCGGGGATACTCGTGTGCGGCGAGCTGCACCTTGACGAACTCCTGAATCTCGCGCGCGAGCGCATCGCTGCCGGCAAAGCCCGGACGCAGCACGATCCAGGCCTTGATCGATTCGGTGCGGATCGGATCGGGTATGCCGACCACAGCGGCCATGGCCGCCGACGGATGTTTCATCAGCGTGTGCTCGATCTCGGAGGGACCGACGCGATAGCCGGCGGTGGTGATGACGTCGTCCTCGCGGCTGACGTACCAGAAATAGCCGTCCTCGTCCTGCACGCCGAGATCGCCGGTGAGCAGGAAGTCGCCGGCATATTTCTTCGCGGTCGCCTCCTTGTTGCGCCAATATTCGAGCATGGTGACGGGGCACGGCTGGCGCACGCCGATGATGCCGCGCTGACCCCGCGGCAATTCCTCGCCCTTGTCGTTGACAATGCGGACATCGAAGCCCGGCGTCGCCTTGCCCATCGAACCCGGGCGGATCGGAAACAGGTTTGCGTTGCTGCCGATCACGAGGTTGCACTCGGTCTGGCCGAACACCTCATGCGCGTCGACACCAAACGTCTCGCGCACCCAGCCGAGCAATTCACCCCCGAGCGATTCGCCGCCGGTGAAGATGCTGCGCAGCTTGACGCCGGAATGCTTGACTCCGGCCTGCCGCATCAGCTTCAGCGCCGTCGGCGGCAGAAAGACGTTGCGGACCGCAAGATCGGCCATCATCTGCATCGCCGCTTGCGGCTCGAATTTCCGCGCGCGATGGCCGACCAGGGGAATGCCGTGGTACCAGAACGCGAGCAGACCGTTGATGAGCCCGCCGATCCAGGCCCAATCCGCCGGCGTCCACATGAGATCGCCGGGCCTGGGCAAGAAATTGTGGCACATCTCCACGTTCGGCAGATGGCCGAGCACGACACGATGCGCATGCAGCGCGCCCTTCGGGTTACCCGTCGTGCCCGATGTGTAGATGATCAGGGCGGGATCGTCGGCCGAGGTGTCCGCGCGCGTAAAGTCGGGCGAAGCGGACTTCACCGCATCCCAGAACGATGTCGTGCCGGCGGGCACGCGCGCGCCGACGATGTAGACGTTCCTCAGCTCCGGCAGGCGGTCGCGGATCTTGGACAGCTTTTCCCAGCCGGCTTCGTCGGTGACGATCGCCTTCGCTTGCGAATTCGACAGACGGAATTCCAGCGCGTCCTCGCCGAACAGGGCGAAAAGCGGGATCGAGATCAGGGCCGAGCGAAACGCCGCCATGTGCACGATCGGCAATTCCAGCGATTGCGACAGGAACACCGCGACGCGGTCGCCGCGGACAAGCCCGTCCGCCTTCAGCACATTGGCGAAACGGCTCGATATCTCCGCGATCTCATCGAAGGTGGTGCGGCTGGTGGCGCCGGTGTCGTCGACATAGATCAGCGCGAGCCGGCCGGTGCCGTCGGCGTGACGATCGCAGCACGCCTCGGCAATGTTGAAGCGCGCGGGGATATCCCAGCGGAAGTTGCGGACGAGTTCGTCGTAGGTTGCGGCTTCGGTGAGCATGGGCCTGGCGTTTCCACGTTCTTCTTGGCGGTCAGTCTAAGGCCGTGGACGCCCGGGACAAGCCCGGGCGTGACGGCCGAGACAGTCCTTCTCTCCATCATTCCGGGGCGATGCGAAGCATCGAGCCCGGAATCCATCATACCCCATTTGCTGCGGCCCAATGGATTCCGGGCTCGCCCTGCGGGCGCCCCGGAACGACAGCGGTGAATCACCGCACCGTCGCAAAGAACTTCCTGACATCCTGCACGAACAGCTCCGGCTGCTCGAATGCCGCGAAGTGACCGCCCTTCTCCATCTCGCTCCAGTGCGTGATGGCATGGAAGTTCGGCTCCATCCAGCGCCGCACCGGCGTGATGATCTCCTTCGGAAACACCGCGACGCCCGTCGGCACCTTCACCACCGGCGTGGTGCGGCGCTTGCCAAAGCTCTCCCAATAGAGCCGCGCCGACGAGGTCGCCGTCTGCGTCGCCCAATAGAGCATGACGTTGTCGAGCAGCTCGTCCTTGCTGAAGATGTTTTCGGGGTGGCCATTGCAATCGGTCCAGGCCCAGAACTTTTCGAGGATCCAGGCCGCCTGCCCGCTCGGCGAATCCGTCAAGCCATAGCCGAGCGTCTGCGGCCGCGTCGATTGCTGCTTGGAGTAACCGGAATCGAGATCGACATAATGCTTGAGGCCGGCGAGCGCCCGCTTCTCCTCTGGCGTCGGCTCGCCCTCGACCTTCGGCGCCGCGTTGAAGGCGAGCGTGATGTGGATGCCGGCGCAATGCTCGGCGTCCTGCGCGCCGAGCGAGGTCGTCACCGCCGAGCCCCAGTCGCCGCCTTGCGCGCCGTAGCGCACATAGCCCAGGCGGTTCATCAGCTTGGCCCAGGTCGCGGCGATGCGGTCGACGCCCCAGCCGGTAGTCGCCGGCTTGCCCGAGAAGCCGAAGCCAGGCAGCGAGGGGCAGATCACGTGAAAGGCATCGGCGGGATTGCCGCCATGCGCGGCGGGATCGGTGAGCGGCGCGATGACTTTCTGGAACTCGACGATGGAGCCGGGCCAGCCATGGGTGATGATCAACGGAAGCGCCGAAGGTTCCTTCGCGCGCGCATGAATGAAGTGGATGTCGAGCCCGTCGATCTCCGTGGAGAACTGCGCGAAGCGATTGAGCTTTGTCTCGCGCGAGCGCCAGTCATAGTCATTCGCCCAATAGGTGCAGATCTCCCGGATCCATTTCAGCGGCGCGCCCTGGCTCCAATCGTCGACCAGCTCGGCCTCCGGCCAGCGCGTGCGGGCGAGGCGCGATTTGAGATCGGCGAGGACGTCGTCGCCGATGGCGATGCGAAATGGCTTGCTGGCGGTCATCGTGCCTCCCTTGTTCTTGTTGTGGGAGAGTAGACCGAACTGATGCGGGCATCAAAGGTGCCCATCCTCCCCTGGAGGGGGAGGATCGGTTCGCATAGAGCGAAGCGGCATGCGAACCGAGGTGGGGTGACAGTCTTTTCCACGGAAGCGGTGCCCGAGTGGAGAGATCACCCCACCCCGCTCGCGCTTCGCGCGATCGACCCTCCCCCTCCAGGGGAGGGTAAGAGCACTAGCCCGACAGCGCAGCCTTCACCAGGCCGCTGGCCTTGCCGAAATCCATCTGCCCGGCGTATTTCGCGCGCAGCACGGCGATCACCTTGCCCATGTCCTTCATGCCGCCCGCGCCCGTCTCGGCGATCGCATCCGTGATCGCCTTCTTCACCTCGTCATCGGACATCTGCTTCGGCAGGTACGCCGAGATCACCGCGATCTCCTCGCGCTCCTGCGCGGCAAGCTCGGCGCGGCCGCCCTTGTCGTAGAGCTCGACCGCCTCCTGGCGCTGCTTGATCATCTTCTGCAGTACCGCGAGGATGTCGGCGTCCGACAGCGGCGGCTTGCCGCTGCCGCGCGCGTCGATGTCGGCGTTCTTGATGGTGGAGTTGACCATGCGCAGCGTGGACAGCTTGCGCTCGTCCTTGGCCTTCATGGCCTCCTTGACCGCATTGTTGATGTCGTCGCGCAGCATGATCGTGATCCCTTCGGTATAAACGCCTGATCTAGGCCCTTTGCGGCCCTCGCACAACCTAGCTCTCGAGCCATTCGGTCAGCGCCCGCACCGTCGCTTTCGGCTGTTCGGCTTGCGGCAGGTGTCCGCAGCGATCGAGGATCACGAGTCTCGCGCCGGCGATGCCCTCGGCCATTTCCTTGGAGAAGGCGTTGGGGATGGTGTTGTCGGTATCGCCCGTCAGCACCAGCGTCGGGCATGTGATCGTCGCCAGCAAGGGCCGCGAATCCACCCGGGCGATGATCGCGGTCTGCTGCCGCAGATAGCCTTCGATGCCGACGTCCTCGTCCTGTGCATGCACGAGCGCGAGAATCCCGGCGTCATCGCGCCGCGACGGGTGCACGAGCTCCGGAAAACTCTCCTCGCGGACGGCGCGGAGCTCGCCGCGCCTGGCGCGCTCCATCAGGGCAACACGGCGTGCGGTTGCTTCCGGCGTATCGGGCCGGGCCTGGGTGTTGATCAGCGCGAGCCTTGTCACGCGCTCGCTGGCCTGGCGCATGATCTCGAAGGCGATGTAGCCACCCATGGAATGGCCGGCGAGGGCGAAGCGCGGCGGCGCCTCGGCGAGGATGCGGCGGGCGATCGCCGCCATGCTGTCGTCGCGGATGTGGTTGGCGACCGTCACCGGCCCGAAGCGCCAGAGCGCAGGGATCACCGGCGCATAGATCCGGGCCGAGGACGCCAGCCCGGGAACCAGCACAATGGGGGTGGTCTGGTCCATTATTACCTCGCAAGCCCAGGAAATTGCCGGAAATTGTGCGGCCGAGCTTAAGGGTGGGAGGAGGCCTGTCAAATATGCAAAAACGCATGTGAATCGGCCCTCTCTCGCTTTGACGTGCCCACGCGGGGGGCTTATGAAACGGGCTCATGACACAACACGACAACGATCCCGCCTGGCCGGACCACAAACCGACCGCGCTCCTCGTGCTTGCCGACGGCACGGTGCTGGAGGGCTTTGGTCTCGGCGCCGAGGGCCACGCCGTCGGCGAGGTCTGCTTCAACACCGCGATGACCGGCTATGAGGAGATCCTGACCGATCCCTCCTATGCCGGCCAGCTCATCACCTTCACCTTCCCGCATATCGGCAATGTCGGCACCAACGACGACGACATCGAGACGGTGAACATGGCCGCGACGCCCGGCGCGCGCGGCGTGATCCTGCGCACCGCGATCACCAATCCCTCGAACTACCGCGCCACCAAGCATCTCGACGCCTGGCTCAAGGCGCGCGGCATCATCGGTCTTTCGGGCATCGACACCCGCGCGCTGACGGCGCTGATCCGCTCCAAGGGCATGCCCAACGCCGTGATCGCACACGCGAAGACCGGCGAGTTCGACCTGCATGGCCTCAAGGAAGAAGCGCGCGAGTGGCCTGGGCTCGAGGGCATGGACCTCGTGCCGATGGTGACGAGCGGCCAGCGCTTCACCTGGGACGAGACGCCCTGGGCCTGGGACAAGGGTTTTGGCCGCCAGGACAAGCCCGAGTTCAACGTCGTCGCCATCGACTACGGCATCAAGCGCAACATCCTGCGCCTGCTCGCCGGCGTCGGCTGCAAGGTGACGGTGGTGCCGGCGACGACATCGTCCGAAGACATTCTGGCAATGAAGCCGGACGGCGTGTTCCTGTCCAACGGTCCGGGCGATCCCGCCGCGACCGGCAAATATGCCGTGCCCGTGATCCGGGACGTGATCAAGTCGGGCACGCCGACCTTCGGCATCTGCCTCGGCCACCAGATGCTGGGGCTGGCCGTCGGCGCCAGAACCAAGAAGATGCATCAGGGTCATCACGGCGCCAATCATCCGGTGAAGGACGAGACCACCGGCAAGGTCGAGATCACCTCGATGAACCACGGCTTTGCCGTGGACGAGACCACGCTGCCGAAGGGCGCGACGCAGACTCACATCTCGCTGTTTGATGGGTCCAATTGCGGCATCCAGCTCGACGGCAAGCCGGTGTTCTCGGTGCAATACCACCCCGAAGCCTCACCCGGCCCGCGCGACTCGCACTACCTGTTCCAGCGCTTCGCCGATCTGATGCGGCAGAGGAAGAGCGCGTAAGCACTCGGCTGCCCGGCGGGTGAGCCTGCCGGGCCCGGAAGTCACGGACGCATGAACATGAAGTCCGTGTCGGGATCGCAGTTCTCGGCGATGAAGCGCAGCTCCGCCTGGATGTCGGCGACCGGCCTCGTCTCCAGATATTTCGAGATCACCAGATTGAGCAAAGCCCGGCAGACGGCTTCGTGCCCGAGGCCGGCCGTCTCCGCCTCGTCGACGGCCGCCGAGAAGTGACGCTGCGCTACCTCGGATGCGTACATGGCGTTTCCCTTCTTTCGCTTTGATTTGCGTGCCCGCCAATGGCCGCCTGCGCCTTGATCTCCGTCAAGCCGGCGTATGGACTGTCACAAGGAACAAGAAGCCTTGCGCTCTCTTGATTCGAGGTCTTGTTGCCATTGGGAGCCCGCCATGTCCGTCGTTCGCGACAAGGCCGAGCCGCTCGCCATCGTGTTCGAGGATGACGGGCTCGTGCCGAACAACATCCTTCCGTTCCTGGTCTACCAGGGCGCGGTGAAGCTCGACCCAAAGCGCCCGGAAGAGACCATCGAGAATCTGTTCGAAGCGAACGGCTGGGGCGGGACGTGGCGCAACGGCGTCTACGACTATCTGCACTATCATGCGACGGTGCACGAGGCGCTCGGCGTCGCGCGCGGCAGCGCCCGCGTCCGTTTCGGCGGCGACCACGGTCAGGAGCTGGACATCAAGGCCGGCGACGTCGCGATCCTGCCCGCCGGCACCGGACATCAATGTATCAAGGCCAGCGACGATTTCTGCGTGATCGGCGCCTATCCGCCGGGCGCGAAGATGGAGATCACGCGGGCGACCCCGGAGAATCACGCCAGGGCGCTGAAGACGATTCCGCACGTCGCGCTGCCGCCGGCGGATCCTGTGACGGGGAAGGACGGCGCGCTGATGCGGTTGTGGCGGTAGCCACACGCGTGGTGCGGTAGGGTGGGCAAAGGCGCGCGCTTGCGCGGCGTGCCCACCCACTCCATCAGTACAATCCAGTTGGTGGGCACGCTTCGCTTTGCCCACCCTACAAAAGCTCGGCCTATGCCTCGTTGCCGCCCTCCTGCCTCGTCGCTTCGAACAGGAACCAGGTGCGGCGCTCGGTCTCGTCGATGAAGTTCTCCAAAATGCTGGCGCTGGCGACGTCGCCGGCCTCGTCGCAGACGTCGTGCGCCTTGCGCATCGCGGCTGCGACGTGCTTGTTGTCCTGCATCAGCTCGCGCAGCATCTCGCGCGGCGGGACGTAGTCCTCGTTGTTGTCCTTGATGGTCTGGAGCTTTGCGACCTGGCCGATCGACTTCAGCGTGGTGCCGCCGATCTTGCGGACCCGCTCGGCAAGCTGGTCGGTGGTGGCGAAGATCTGGTCGGATTGCTCGTCGAGCAGCAGGTGGTAATCGCGGAAATGGCGGCCGCTGATGTGCCAGTGGAAATTCTTGGTCTTCAGATAAAGCGCGAACGCGTCGGCCAATAGCACGTTGAGCGCCTCAGAGACTTTCTTGACCCCGTCGGCCGACAGATCGGTGGGGGTATCGAGTTCGGGCGAGACCTTGTTGGTTTTGCTCACGGGAGACCTTCCTGTTAGGACGCGGACATTGACGGCGCGCCGCCGCACCCCTAACGCAAGGCGAGCAGCGCCGGTTCCTCCATCGGAACCGTTTGGCCGGGACCTTCGAATACCATGGATGATTGGATCGATTATTACGACTCGACGCATACGATCTATGTCAGCAAGCTGCATCGCGACTTGCATTTCCAGATCATTGCGCGGGACATCATCGGCTACATCCCCTCGCCGGACGCGACGGTGCTGGACTATGCCTGCGGCGAAGCGCTGTCGGCGAGCCAGGTGGCAGCCGCCTGCGGCATGCTGATCCTGGCCGAGCCCGCGCCGGGCGTGCGCGGCCGCCTGATCGCGCGGTTTGCCCCAAACACCAAGATCCGCGTCCGCTCGCTCGACGACGTTCGCAAGATGCAGGATCAGTCGATCGATCTCGTCGTGATGAACTCGGTCGCGCAATACATGACGCCGGACGAGCTCGATGCCGCATTATTGAACATCCGCCGAATCCTGAAACCCTCCGGCAAGCTGGTGCTGGGCGACATTCTACAGCCCAATGTCGGCATGGTCAGGGACGTGATGGCGCTGCTCAGCTTCGGCCTGCGCCACGGTTTCCTGAAGGACGCGCTGATCGGGCTGATCAGCACCGCGCTGTCGGATTATCGCCAGTTGCGCTCGCGCGTCGGGCTGCAGCGCTACAGCGAGGACGAGATCACGGCCAAGCTGAAGGCGGCGGGCTTCGCCGTCCAGCGCGCCCACAGCAATATCGGCCACAACAGCTGGCGCATGACCTTCATCGCAAGGCCGCCTCTGGTCCGTTAAGCATAACAATTAGCCGTTGTAGCTTGTCGCACTGCAATCGGTAATGATCGCCGCGGCCCGGTGGCGGAAATGTCTACGCGGGGGCGGTGCATCGCTCTTCATCCTGGTTCAAATCCAGGCCGGGTCTCCAGCCTTCGCTGCTACCGCAGCTTCGGCTCGGCAAGCCCTGTCGTAGCGAAGGCTGCCGCGGCGAAGCCCGCAGGGCGAAGCCGGGCGTGGCGCAGCGCGCTATCCCGCCTCGATCAAGTCGCAGCCGGACACGAGCTGCAGCCGGTCCGCATCCTTCGCGGCCGAGCTGATCACCGCATCGAGCAAGCCCGGGAAGCGCGCCTCCAGATCCTCTCGTCGCAGCCGCATGAAGCGGTTGGTGCCCGCCACGCGGGTCCGCATCAGGCCGCAGTCGCGCAGCTTGGCGAAGTGATAGGCGAGGTTGGACTTGCCGCTCAGCGCGCTGAAGTCGCTGCAGCGAAGTTCGCTGCTGACACGTTCCTGCTGGGCGAGCTGGTAGACGATCGCCAGACGGATCGGATCGCTCAGGCAATCCAGCACCATCGGCAGCTCGATTTGCTCGCGGGTGGGATGGTGCGGCGTGCGGCTCATGGTCCGGGAATCATAGCGATGCGACCGCAATGTTCAATAGTTCTTGAACCAATTGACAGTGAATCCGCTTCGTTCGATAGTTCAATGAACATTGAACAAATGGGCCCTTTTCCATGAGCGTGTTCTGGTTGGCCTTGGCGGCCTTCGCGATCGGCACGGAAGGCTTTGTCATCGCAGGGCTTTTGCCGGCGATCGCCGCCGACCTTGCGATTTCCGTCTCGGCCGCGGGCCAATTGGTTACGGCCTACGCCCTTACCTATGCGGTGGGCTCGCCCATCCTCGCCGTGGTGCTGAACAATATCGATCGCCGCACCGTGCTGGCCCTGGCGCTATCGACCTTCATCGCCGGCAACCTCGTCGCGATGGTCGCGTCCAACTATGCCCTGCTGCTGGCCTCGCGGATGCTGATGGCGCTGGGCTCGGGGCTGTGCATGCCGACGGCGCTTGCCGTGTCCGTGGCGGTTACCGCGCCCGAACGGCGCGGCCGGGCGGTGGCACTCGTCACCGCGGGCCTCACGGTTGCGACCGTGATCGGCGTTCCCTTCGGCAATCTCGTCGGCAGCCTGTTCGGCTGGCGCGCAACCTTCGCCATGGTCGCCTTGATCGGCGCTGTTGCGCTCGCCGGCCTGCTGCTCGGGCTGCCCCGCGGCCTGCCGCGCAATACGGCCTCGCTCAGCGAGAGGCTGGCGGTGGCGCGCCATCGCGACGTTATGGTCGCGCTGCTGATCACGATGTTGTGGGCACTGGGCGGCTTCACGGTGTTCACCTATTTCGCGGTCCCGCTGCGCGGTCTCGGCTTCGATGCCTCGCAGATCAGCCTTGCTCTGCTGGTGTTTGGCGGCGCGGCTGCGATCGGGAACATTTTCGGCGGCGTCCTGGCCGACCGGCTCGGCACGCTCGTGACCGCAGGCCTCGGGCTCGCCGGCATGGCGGGCGCCTTGATCCTGCATTCGCTGGTCCTGAAGCTGATGCCCGCACAGGCGCATTACGCGGTGCTCGGCGCGATCTTCCTGTGGGGCCTGTCGGGCTGGGCGTTCTATCCGGCCCAGATCGCCAGCATCATCCGGATCGAGCCGCAGGCCTCGATGATCGCGCTCTCGCTCAACGCCTCGTCGATATATCTCGGCTTCGCCATTGGCGGAGCGCTCGGCGGAGCGGTGCTGGCCACCCTCTCGCCTGATGACCTCGGCTGGATCGGCGGAACGAGCGTTGCAAAACCCGTCAAAATTGCCGGTTGATGGGCGTTTTTCGGGGTTTCGCCGCCCCGAAAACTGGTCTAAGACCCACCCGCGCGCGAGGGAAGACCCCGCGCTCTCGCACAAGGGGACGCGCGGCAAGCGCGCCCTTTTTTTGTGCCCAAATTCCACTTCGGCGAGAGTTGATGCCCAAACGTACAGACATCACCACCATCCTGATCATCGGCGCCGGTCCCATCGTGATCGGCCAGGCCTGCGAGTTCGACTATTCGGGCACCCAGGCGGTGAAGACGCTGAAGGAAGAGGGCTATCGCATCGTCCTCGTCAATTCCAACCCGGCCACCATCATGACCGACCCGGAATTGGCCGATGCGACCTATATCGAGCCGATCACACCCGAGATCGTCGCCAAGATCATCGAGAAGGAACGTCACGTCGTTCCCGGCGGCTTCGCGCTGCTGCCGACCATGGGCGGGCAGACCGCGCTGAACTGCGCGCTGTCGCTGCGCCGCCAGGGCACGCTGGAGAAGTTCGACGTCGAGATGATCGGCGCCACCGCCGACGCCATCGACAAGGCCGAAGACCGCCAGCTCTTCCGCGAGGCCATGACCAAGATCGGGCTCGAGACGCCGAAGTCTCGGCTCGCCAACGCCTCCGAGCTGAAGAAGTCGTTCCGCGAGAAATACCAGGCCGAACGCGAGAAGCTGTCGGGCGCCGCGCTCGAAGAGCTCGACCGGCAGTGGACGCTCGGCGAGAGCGAGCGTCGCAAGCGCTATCAGGAATACGCCTTCGGCCAGGCCATGATGGCGCTGTCCGAGATCGGCCTGCCTGCGATCATCCGTCCCTCCTTCACCATGGGCGGCACCGGCGGCGGCATCGCCTACAACAAGGAAGAGTTCCTCGACATCATCGAGCGCGGCCTCGACGCGTCTCCCACCAACGAAGTGCTGATCGAGGAATCCGTGCTCGGCTGGAAAGAGTACGAGATGGAGGTGGTGCGGGACAAGAAAGACAATTGCATCATCGTCTGCTCGATCGAGAACCTCGATCCGATGGGCGTGCACACCGGTGATTCCATCACGGTGGCGCCGGCGCTGACGCTGACCGACAAGGAATACCAGATCATGCGCGACGCCTCGCTGGCGGTGCTGCGCGAGATCGGGGTCGAGACCGGCGGCTCCAACGTGCAGTTCGGCGTCAATCCCGAGGACGGCCGCATGGTCGTCATCGAGATGAATCCGCGCGTGTCGCGCTCCTCCGCGCTGGCCTCGAAAGCCACCGGCTTTCCGATCGCCAAGGTCGCCGCCAAGCTCGCGGTCGGCTATACGCTCGACGAGATCGCCAACGACATCACGGGCGGTGCTACGCCGGCCTCGTTCGAGCCGACCATCGACTATGTCGTCACCAAGGTGCCGCGTTTTGCCTTCGAGAAATTCCCGGGCGCCTCGACCACGCTGACCACCTCGATGAAATCGGTCGGCGAAGTCATGGCGATCGGCCGTACCTTCCAGGAAAGCCTGCAAAAGGCGCTGCGCGGGCTCGAGACCGGACTGACCGGCCTGGACGAGATCGAGATCGAGGGCCTCGGCCGCGACGACGACAAGAACGCGATCCGCGCCGCGCTCGGCACTCCGACACCGAACCGCATCCTCCAGGTCGCCCAGGCCATGCGGCTCGGCTGGTCGAACGAAGACATCTTCAACTCCTGCAAGATCGATCCGTGGTTCCTCGCCGAGATGCGCGGCATCGTCGAGATGGAGGAGAAGGTCAGGAAGAACGGCCTGCCTGGCAACGCCTTCGGCATGCGCACGCTCAAGGCCATGGGCTTCTCCGACGCGCGGCTCGCCGTGCTCGCCGAGACGACGGAGGCGGAGGTCAAGGCGAAGCGCCACGCGCTCGGCGTTCACCCGGTGTACAAGCGCATCGACACCTGCGCGGCCGAGTTCGCCTCGCCCACCGCCTACATGTATTCGACCTATGAGGCGCCGTTCGCCGGCCTGCCCGCGGACGAGAGCGCGCCGTCCGACAAGAAGAAGGTCATCATTCTCGGCGGCGGCCCCAACCGCATCGGCCAGGGCATCGAGTTCGACTATTGCTGCTGTCACGCCTGCTTCGCGCTGCATGACGCCGGCTACGAATCCATCATGGTCAACTGCAATCCGGAGACGGTGTCGACCGACTACGACACAGCCGACCGGCTCTATTTCGAGCCGCTCACCGCCGAGGACGTGCTGGAGATCATCGCCAAGGAGCGCAGCAAGGGCACGCTGCACGGCGTGATCGTGCAGTTCGGCGGCCAGACGCCGCTGAAGCTGGCGCGCGCGCTGGAAGCCGCCGAAGTGCCGATCCTCGGCACCTCGCCCGACGCCATCGACCTCGCCGAGGACCGCGACCGCTTCAAGCGCGTGCTCGACAAGCTCCGCCTCAAGCAGCCGAAGAACGGCATCGCCTATTCGGTCGAGCAGGCGAGGCTCGTCTCCGCCGATCTCGGCCTGCCGCTGGTGGTGCGCCCGTCCTACGTGCTCGGCGGCCGCGCGATGCAGATCATCCGCGAGGAGAACCAGCTCAACGATTATCTGCTCGGCACGCTGCCGGAGCTGGTGCCGGCCGACGTCAAGGCGCGCTATCCGAACGACAAGACCGGGCAGATCAACACCGTGCTCGGCAAGAATCCGCTGCTGTTCGACCGCTATCTGTCGGACGCCACGGAAATCGACGTCGACTGCCTGTGCGACGGCAAGGACACCTTCATCGTCGGCATCATGGAGCACATCGAGGAAGCCGGCATCCATTCCGGCGACAGCGCCTGCTCGCTGCCGCCGCACTCGCTCGATGCGGAAATGATCGAGGAGCTGGAGCGCCAGACTCGCGAGCTCGCGCTCGGTCTCGACGTCATCGGCCTGATGAACGTGCAATACGCCATCAAGGACGGGGAGATCTACGTGCTCGAGGTCAATCCGCGCGCCTCGCGCACCGTGCCGTTCGTCGCCAAGGTGGTCGGCACGCCGGTCGCCAAGATCGCCGCGCGCATCATGGCCGGCGAGAAGCTGGCTGATTTCAAGCTGAAGAAGGCGACGCTCAAGCACGTCGGCGTCAAGGAATCGGTCTTCCCGTTCGCGCGCTTCCCCGGCGTCGACACCGTGCTCGGCCCCGAGATGCGCTCGACCGGCGAGGTCATGGGCATCGACCGCTCGTTCGCGGTCGCCTTCGCCAAGAGTCAGCTCGGCGGCGGCACGCGGGTGCCGCGCAAGGGCACTGTGTTCGTCTCGGTGCGCGAAAGCGACAAGACGCGCATCGCCGATGCCGTGCGCGAATTGCATTCGCTCGGCTTCAAGGTGCTGGCGACCTCGGGCACGGCGCGCTTTCTGACCGACCAGGGCATCCCGACCGAGAAGGTGAACAAGGTGCTGGAAGGACGGCCTCACATCGTCGATGCCATCACCAATGGCGACGTCCAGCTCGTCTTCAACACCACCGAAGGCCCGCAGGCGCTGGCCGACAGCCGTTCGCTGCGGCGCGCGGCCCTCTTGCATAAAGTGCCATATTACACCACTCTTTCCGGGGCCGTGGCGGCCGCGCAGGGCATCCGCGCCTATCTGGGCGGGGACCTTGAGGTTCGTACCCTGCAGAGCTACTTTTCGGAAACCTGATCGCTAGCGGCAGCGAAGCTTCCGCTAAGTGATTGGCAATGAAGCCACAATGGCCGGAGGAACTGTCCGGCCAGGCGGCAGTTCTGTTCCGGCGCTAAAGCCCATATCTGTCAAGGTCCGGCAGCCCCTCTTTGGGCTCTGGAGGACTGACGAATCAAGGTTGCGGCGCCCATCCGCATCTGGGGCGCACGATCGAAGGACGAGAGAAGAGATGGAAAAGGTTCCGATGACCCAAGCCGGCTTTGTCGCGCTCGGGGAAGAATTGAAGAGGCGTCAGTCGGAGGATCGTCCGCGGATCATCGAGCATATCGCGGAGGCGCGCTCGCACGGAGACCTGTCGGAGAACGCGGAATATCATGCCGCGAAGGAAGAGCAGTCGCACAATGAGGGTCGCATCGCCGAGCTTGAGGACAAGCTCGCGCGCGCCGACATCATCGACATCTCCAAGCTCTCCGGCGACACCATCAAGTTCGGCGCCACCGTGACGCTGGTCGATGAGGACACCGAGAAGAAGACGGTGTGGCAGATCGTCGGCGAGGTCGAGGCGGACGCCAAGAAGGGCCGCATCTCGATCACCTCGCCGCTCGCGCGCGCATTGATCGGCAAGAAGAAGGGCGCCACGGTCGAGGTCAACACGCCGGGCGGCGCCAAGGCGTACGAGATCACCAAGGTGGAGTGGCGATAAGGACTTGCCGCTGCGTTGACGTTTGAAAAAGGCAAAAAGGCCGCGCAATGCGCGGCCTTTTTGCTCGTAAGGGGCCACGCTCTCACCGTTCGTCATTGCGAGGAGCGAAGCGACGAAGCAATCCAGCCCATCGCCGCAGAAAGACTCTGGATTGCTTCGCTGCGCTCGCAATGACGGATGGGTGCTACCGCCGTCCCTTCACCTCGAGCGGCACGGCGGCCTCGTATTTCGAGTTGTGCAGCACCAATGACGTGCGCACGTTGCGGACATGCGGTGCCGCGGTGAGGTGCGTGACGAAATCCTGGAAGGTCGCCATGTCGGGGGCGACGCATTTCAGGATGAAATCGACCTCGCCGGACAGCATCCAGCATTCCCGCACCAGGGGCTCGGCGCGGACGAACTCCTCGAAGGCGCGCAAATCTCCTTCGGCCTGGCTGGACAGGTGCACGGCGGCGAAAACGGTGACGTCGAAGCCCAGCTTGCGTGCATCCAGGAGGCCGCGATAGCCGTGGATGTAACCCTCCTCCTCCAGCGCCCGGACCCGGCGCAGGCAGGGGGGCGGCGAGATGCCGACCCGCTTGGCAAGCTCGACATTGGTGATTCGGCCGTCGGCCTGAATCTCGGTCAGAATTTTCAGGTCGATCTCGTCTAGGCTCCGCGACACGTGATTGGAACTCCTGGCCTTTGCGGCGGTATCGGGTGATTTGTCGAAATCCTCATAGCCCAACCCGCATCGCTAGCGCAATTTTATTGCGCGTGCAGCGCAATCGACTTTTGTTCCCTTTTGGAAAAATCCGCCGACAGGGAATGCAATTCTTGCATGGCTCGCCAGATTGCTTAGATTAGCTCTGATATTTCAGCGCCTCCGCGAGGCCTCCCGGCACATTCCGCGCCCGCGCTGCAAATCCCCCGTGAAAGGCGTCCATCGAAATGTCCGCTCCTGTTCATGCAAAGGTCGTCATCATCGGCTCCGGGCCCGCCGGCTACACCGCCGCGATCTACGCCGCGCGCGCGATGCTTGAGCCGATCCTGATCCAGGGCATCCAGCCCGGCGGCCAGCTCACGATCACCACCGACGTCGAGAACTATCCGGGCTTCGCTGACGTGATCCAGGGGCCCTGGCTGATGGAGCAGATGGAGAAGCAGGCAGTCCATGTCGGCACCAAGATCGTCTCGGACCTGGTGACCAAGCTGGAGACGGCGCAGCGGCCGTTCCGCCTCACCTGCGACTCTGGCGACGTCTATCTCGCCGAGACCGTGATCCTGGCCACCGGCGCACAAGCGCGCTGGCTCGGGCTGCCGTCGGAAGCCAAGTTCCAGGGCGGCGGCGTGTCGGCCTGCGCCACCTGCGACGGCTTCTTCTACCGTGGCAAGGACGTGATCGTGGTCGGCGGCGGCAACACCGCGGTCGAGGAAGCCCTGTACCTCACCAACCATGCCTCGCAGGTCACGATCGTGCATCGTCGCGATCATTTCCGGGCCGAGCGCATCCTGCAGGAGCGCCTGTTCAAGCATCCGAAGATCAAGGTGATCTGGGACGCCGCGGTCGACGAGATCTGCGGCACCGAGAATCCCAACAAGGTCACTCATGTCAGGCTCAAGAACGTCAAGACCGGCGCGCTCACGGATGTGAAGGCCGACGGCGTCTTCATCGCCATCGGCCATGCGCCGGCAACCGAGCTCGTCAAGGACCAGGTCAAGCTGAAACCCTCCGGCTATATCGAGGTCGCCCCGAACTCGACCGCGACGTCGGTGCCCGGCCTGTTCGCCGCCGGCGACGTCGCCGACGAAACCTATCGCCAGGCCGTGACGGCCGCCGGCCTCGGCTGCATGGCCGCACTCGAAGCCGAACGTTTCTTGGCCCTTCGCGCCAGCGAGCGCGCGGCAGCGGAATAGAATCATGCCCCGAACACGCGACGGATTTACGGATATGGACTGGGACAAGCTGAAGGTGTTTCACGCCGCGGCGGAAGCGGGCAGCTTCACCCATGCGGGCGAGCAGCTCGGCCTGTCGCAATCGGCGGTGTCGCGCCAGGTCTCGGCGCTGGAGCAGGAGCTCTCGGTCTCGCTGTTCCATCGCCACGCCCGCGGCCTGATCCTCACCGAGCAGGGAGACCTGTTGTTCCGCACGGCGCATGACGTGTTCATGCAGCTGCAGGCGGCGCGCGCCAAGCTGACCGACAGCCGCGAGCGGCCGAGCGGCGATCTCAAGATCACCACCACACCCGGCGTCGGCATCAACTGGCTGATCCCGCGGCTCGGCGAATTCACCGCGCTCTATCCGGAGATCCGCATCTCGCTGATCGTCACCGACGAGGAGCTCGACCTGTCGATGCGCGAGGCTGACGTCGCGATCCGCACCCGCAAGCCGACGCAGCCGGATCTGATCCAGCGCAAGCTGTTCGCGATGGGCTTCCACGCCTATTGCTCGCCGGAATACATCAAGCGCTTCGGCACGCCGCGCACGCTGGAGGAGCTCGACTCCCACCGCATCATCACGCTCTCGGACGGCAACTTCGCGCCGCACCTGCAAAACCGCAACTGGCTGATCGAAGCCGGACGCAACGGCTCCGGTCCGCGCGAAGCCTATTTCAAGGTCAACAACATCCTCGGTCTCGTGCGCGCCTGCGCGCAAGGCCTCGGCATCGCCGCCCTGCCCGATTACCTGGTCGAGGAGCAGAGCAAGCTCGTGCAGCTGTTCGGCGAGTCGGATTCGATCCAGCTCGACACCTACTTCGTCTATCCCGAGGAGTTGAAGACGGTCGCGCGCGTGCAGGTGTTCCGCGACTTCGTGGTGAGCAAGGCGCAGCGCTGGCCGTCCTGATTTCCGCATGACTGACATGCGGCCTCGGCTGTTGCTGCAGGGCACTCGGCAAGCCCATAATGTTTGCACGCTGAGCCTTCGCGTTGCGCATTTGTCCCCCTCCTCCAGTGGCGCGGGAGTTCAGTAATCCCTCTTGGAAGGTGATTGTGTCGGCCTCACGTGGCCAATACCTAAGCCGGGCCCTCGGGTCCGGCTTTTTTTCGTCAAAATCTGCTTCGCTCTCCGCGTGTGTTGACAGTTCCGCGCATACCCCGCATCATTCGCCCATGATCACGAAGTCGTGCGCAATCTCGTTCGAGGCCATCGTCTCGAAAAAAGGCCCCCATCCCGGGGCCTCGGATTTTTGCGCGCGCTAAGCTGACTTCGTCATCGCGAGCCAATCCCGAAAACCCCGCCGCCTGGACGGGGTTTTTTCATGTGCCCTCCGTCTCAGGCTTTTTTCCCGAGAAGGAGATGGAAACATGACCGCACTACGAGATCACTTTCGCGGGCTGTGGCTGCCGCTGGTGACGCCGTTCCAGGACGGCGCGCTGGACGAGAGGTCGCTGCGGCGGCTGACCCGGCACTATTGCGCGCACGGCATCGACGGTTTCATCCTGGGCGCGACATCCGGTGAAGGCCTGACGCTGCGCGCGGCCGAGCTCGAACGTCTCGTCGCCGTGGTGCGCGAGGAGATGGTGGCCGCCGGCCGCAACCTGCCGATCTGCCTCGGCCTGTCGGGCGCGGACACCTCGCGTCTGCAGGAGCGCCTCGACGAGACCGCGGACTGGCCGATCGACGGCTACCTGATCGCCAGCCCCTATTATGTGCGGCCGTCGCAGCGCGGCCTGCTGGCGCATTTCGAGGCGCTCGCCGACCACGCCGCATGGCCGATCGCGCTCTACAACATTCCCTATCGCTGCGCCGTCAACATCACCAACCAGACCATGCTACGGCTGGCCGAGCACAAGAACATCGTCGGCCTGAAGGATTGCGGCGCGAGCCGTGAGCAATCGGTCGCGCTCTTGCGCGACCGGCCGAAGGGCTTTCGCGTGCTCACCGGCGAGGACGTCAATTTCTTCGAGGCACTCAGTGACGGCGCCGACGGCGGCATCGTGCTCTCGGCCCATATCGAGACCGCGACGTTCGCGGCGATCTATAGCGAGCACAAGCGCCGCAACCACGATGCGGCGCAGGCGCGCTGGCACGAGGTCGCCGAGCTGACGCGGCTGTTGTTCGCCGAGCCGAGCCCCGCGCCGGCGAAGTACTGGCTGTGGCGATGCGGCCTGATCGACAGCCCCGAAGTGCGCCTGCCGATGGTGGAAGTGAGCAGCGAGCTCGCGGCAACGATCGATCGCGAGATCGAGCGACGGGTGACGATCGCGGCGTAGTTTTCTCTCCGTGCACACTGCTCTTTCTCCCCTTGTGGGAGAAGGTGGCGCGAAGCGCCGGATGAGGGGTTTTCTCCAAGTGCAAGACTGTTTGTGTGGAGACAGACCCCTCACCCGTCTCGCCGATCTGCGGCGAGCCACCCTCTCCCACAACAAGGGGAGAGGGTGAAGCGTGCCCGTGGTTAACCGCGCCCCAACGGCGTTCGCAGCTGCCGCAATCCGCATCCACGTCTCGTTTACGTGACCGCGCCTATCGTTCTCTTCAAAGTTACCGAAGGGGGAATGACCATGGGGTATCGCACCCGGCCTACGGCCGCGAGCCAGTTCGCGCCCGCCGATCTCTTGAAGGGAATTCTCGTCGTCTCGTCGTTCGGGTTCTGGGCCGTGATGCTCGGCCTGATGCCGGTGCTGCTGTTTCGTGTCTGGCTGGTCGGCTGACGAACGCGCGCGGGATGGTTAATCCGTGGTAGCACCTGCGTTCAAAATGCACGGGCAGATGCGATCCGGATCTTAAAACATCGCTGCTATCACTGACGTCCATCAGCGAAGAAATCGCGGGGGCGTTTGTGAATAGTCAGAATGAAGTGGCGTCGCATTTCGACGCCCAACAGCAAGGCTTTACCACCGAAGACATTCTCTGGGCCGTCGGCATCTGGTCGGTGATCCTGACCCTGTCGCCGGTCATCGTGTTCTACATGCTGATGGTGGCGTGAGGTTTCAATCCGTCATTCCGGAGCGCCCGAAGGGCGAATCCGGAATCTCGAGATTCCGGGTCTGGCGCTTGCGCGCCATCCCGGAATGACGCGGGACATCGGAAACGCAAAACGCGCGGACATTCCCGCGCGTTTTTCGCCGCTTGAAATAACCAATGAAAATTAAGCTGCCTGCTTGTGCATTGCGCCGGAGGCCGACGCGGTGCCGCGAATAGCCTTCACCGAACGCTCGATCGCCGCCCAGAGCCTGGCGATTTCCTGAGCCGCACGGCTCTCGGCCTGATACTCGCGCGCGCCTTCTCCGTGGCTCAGCGCCATCAGCAGATCCGAACGATTGGTGATCTGGCCGCCCCACACCGGAGCGCGGAATTTCGCCAGTGCTTCGCGGGCGATGGTGACGATCGGGCTTTCGGCTTCGTCACGCTTGGCCGGGGCACCGTTGAGCACGACCGCGTAGGGCTTGCGCGCCGCGCGGCACATCTGGATGGTTTCCTGCACGGCGTTGACGTCGAACACGCCGGGACGCGCCGGGATGACCACCATGGTGGCATTCTTGATCGCGTCGTCGACGACGGCCGACAGGTTCGGCGGCGTGTCGATCAATACCCATTCATAACCGTCGCGCTTGGCCGCGGAGACGATGCCGCTGACGGAGTTGACGGCAGCCTTGATCGGCGGCTCGTTGGTGCCGCGCAGCTTGTGCCACAGCGTAAGCGAGCCTTGCGGATCCGCGTCCACCAGCATGACCTGCTTGCTCGCCTTGATCTGCGCGGCAAGATGCGCGGCGAGGGTACTCTTGCCCGAACCGCCTTTACGTGATGCAAAAACAATAACGTTCATACCTTCGGCCTCCAGATTGACCCCAGGCCGCGAAAATGAATCAGCGCGCTGATTCGTGAAAGAAAAATTTGTCGGGAGCTGCGCGACAGCCACGAAATAACAAGACGTGTTGGCTTTTGAGTCACACTGCTTCGCAAGGACGGAGACACGGGCCCATCGAAATGCCCGCCCGTGCGCGCGTCTGTGCGTTTTTTGAGCAACGCGCGGGACAAAGTGGAACGCAACCTTGCCGCGTAATCCTGCCCGCATGTCTTTTTCAGGCGCGCCGTCGATCGACGCAAGTCCTCTGTGCGAACAAAACGAGTCCGCTGGCTCTCGCGAAGCCGATGTCAGGGCCGCACCGAGAAAGGCGCTGGGGTCAGCCTTGGCTGGATTTCTTCTTCGCTGCCGGCTTGGCGCTCTTCTTCGCGGTCGTTGACGCCTTCTTGGGCGCGATGCTGGTCGGCTTGCCGGCCCGCTGCTCGGCGGGCGCCGGTCCGCGGCGGAAGAACACCGCGCATGGCGGCGAGAGCTGCGCCTTTTTCTTGATCATGCAGGCGGTGATGGCATCGACGTTCGGAATGAACTCGCTGCACAGCCGCATCGCATCCGGCGTGCAGGCCTGCTGCTCCTCCTGGGTGTAGGCGAAACCGGCGCGCGGCAGCGCCAGGACGGCCAGGGCAAGTGCGAGGCTTGCAACGGCCAAGGGCTTAGCAAAGGACTTGAAGCGAAACGCCGGCATCGATCCCCCCACATCACGAGTCAGCGCGAATAGTGGGTGAATGGCGGTTCGTTGGCAACCGAGGGCAAGTGCGAAAGCCGGCACGTGTGCGCTCTCGGCAACAGGGTGGCGTGGGCCCATCTCCACCGCTGTCATCCCCGCGAAGGCGGGGATCCAGTATTCCAGAGACGCTCAACGTTCCCTGAGAGGCCGCGGCGTACTGGATCCCCGCCTGCGCGGGGGACGACAGCTGTGAGGGAGAGTTCTGGCCCTCCAAAACAAAAGTGCGAAAACAACCCCATGCACAGTAGCCAAGTCATTGTAAACGCTCACATCGCCAAATTTTAGGATTTTTCGAAGTCAAGTTTGACTCGTCGGGCAAAACAGGGGCATGATGTCACGATCAAAATGCGCGTGGATGGTGCTCGTCCTCCCGCGCTGATCAGACGCGAGCGGGAGTGGAGGCGACATGACGGGGAATGAGGCGGAGCTGCCGCTGTCGGGCGTGACGGTGGTTTCGCTGGAGCAGGCGATCGCAGCGCCGCTGGCGAGCCGGCATTTAGCGGATTGGGGCGCGCGGGTGATCAAGATCGAGCGGCCGGGCACTGGGGATTTCTGCCGCGACTACGATCACGTCATGAACGGCATGTCGAGCCAGTTCGTCTGGACCAACCGTTCCAAGGAAAGCCTCGCCATCGACATCAAGAGCCCCGAAGGGCGTAAGGTGCTCGACGCCCTGCTGCCGCGGGCGGACGTCTTCATCCAGAACCTGGCGCCCGGCGCGGCCGAGCGGCTCGGCCTCGATGCCGCCTCGCTGCTGCGCAAATACCCGCGCCTCATTGCCTGCGACGTCTCGGGCTATGGCAGCGGCGGCCCCTACAGCGAGAAGAAGGCCTATGATCTCCTCGTGCAGTGCGAGGCCGGCGTGCTCGCCATCAACGGCACCGAGGCGGAGCCCGCCAAGGTCGGGCTCTCCGTCGTCGATATTGCTACCGGCATGTACATCCTCAACGGCGTCTTGATGGCGCTGTACGCCCGCGAGCGCACCGGCAAGGGCACGGCGTTGCAGGCCTCGCTGTTCGATTCCATCACGGACTGGATGAGCTATCCCGCGTTCTACACGATGAGTACCGGCCGGCCGCTGCCGCGCACAGGCGCGCGGCATGCGACGATCGCGCCTTACGGACCGTTCCGGGTCGGTGACGGCACGACCGTCTTCTTCGGCATCCAGAACGACCGGGAATGGCGCTCGCTGTGCCGCATCGTGCTGGGCGATGCCGCACTTGCCGACGACCTGCGCTTCCGCACCAATCCGCTGCGCATGCAGAACCGGGACGAGCTGCAAGAATATATCGAGCAGCGCTTTGCAGCCATGACCAGCGAGGAGGTGCTGCGGCTGCTCGATGAGGCCTCGATTGCCAACGCGCATCTGAACTCGGTCGAAGCCTTCGTCCAGCATGAGCAGCTGCATGCCCGCGCGCGGGTGAGACGCGTGGGATCGCCGTGCGGGCCGGTGATGAGCTTTCTGCCCGCGCTCACCATTGCCGGCGTGACGCCGCGGATGGACCCGGTGCCTGATGTCGGCGAGCACAACGCGTCGATCCTCGGCGAGCTCGGCCTCGACGAGGGAACGTGACAATGGCCACCCAGCGCCTGACGCGGGCCTATCTCGCCGTTCCCGCGCATCGCGCCCGTGTCGTCGCCAAGGCGGCGGCATCATCGGCGGACGCGGTGTTCATGGACCTCGAAGACGCCGTGCCGCCCGCCGAGAAGGGCCTTGCGCTGGCGGAAGCCGCCCGCGCGCTATCCTCGCTTCATTGGGGCAACAAGCACGTCGCGGTCAGGCTCAACGCGGTCGACAGCCCGTTCATCGCAGAGGAGATCCGTAGTCTGGCGGACCTGCCCCGGCTGGACGCTTTGATCGTGCCGAAGGCGGAGCGGGTGAGCGACATCGTCGCCATCGCCGGTCAGCTGCACGCGGCCGCGCCCGATCGCGCCGCGCCTGTTACGCTCGAGCTGCTGATCGAGACCGCGCTCGGCCTCGTCAATGTCGACGCGCTTGCCGCCTGCCACGACAGCGTCGCCGCGCTGCATCTCGGTGTCGGCGACCTCGCGGCCTCGCTCGGCGCCCGCACTTCCGACATCGGCATCTCGCCGGACGGCTATCGCCACGTCGGTTCAGTGCAAAGCGGCTACGCGTCTGCCCCGCTCGACCTGTTCGCCTATCCCATGATGCGCCTGCTCGTCGCCGCGCGCGCGTGCGGCCTGCGCGCGATCGACGGCCCCTGCGGCGCGTTCCGCGATGCCAAGCTGACTGAGGCCAGCGCGCAAAAGGCAGCGGCGATGGGTTTCGACGGCAAGCAGGTGATCCATCCCGACCAGATCGAGGTGACGCTGCGCGCATTCACGCCGTCGGTCGAGGAGCTGGCCCAGGCGCGGCGGATCGTCGAAGCCATGGAGCAGGCCGAAGCGCAGGGCCAGGGTGCGGTCACGCTGGACGGCAAGATGATCGACTACGCCAACGTACGCATGGCGCGCCGGATCATCGAACTGGGATCTTAGCGGCGCATGGCCACCTTGCTGATCGTCGCGCCGGTGTTCGCGCTGATCGCGGCCGGCTATGCCGCGGTGCTGTTTCGCTTCGTCTCGGAGGGCGCGCACAAGGGCATCTCGGAATTTGCCTTCAGCATCGCGATCCCCGCGCTGCTGTTCCGCACCATCGTCGTCTCGAAATTCCCCGACGTCAGCCCCTACAGGATGTGGGGCGCCTATTACGGGGCGCTGGCGCTGACCTGGATCGCGGCGCTTCTGATCTCCGCGCTGCTGCGCAAGCAACGCGAGGACGGCGTCGTTTTCGCGATCGGCTCGGTCTACGGCAACATCGTGATGCTCGGCATTCCCCTCGTGCTCTCCGCGCTCGGCGTTGAGGCCGCGGGACCGATGGCGCTGATCCTGTCGGTGAACACGCCGCTGCTCTGGCTCTGCGGCATCCTGCAGATGGAGCTGGTCAGCCAGAAACGCACCGGCTCGGCGCTGTCGGTGATCCGCCCCGTGCTCACCGATCTCGCCCGCAACCCCCTGATGCTGGCGATCGGCTTCGGCGTGGTCTGGCGCTTCACCGGCCTCGGCCTCACCCCTGTCGTCGACAAGACCATCGAACTGCTGGCGCAGGCGGGCTCGCCGGCGGCGCTGATCGCGCTCGGCATCAATTTGTTTCGCTTCGAGGTGAAGGGCGAGAAGCTGAGCATTCTCGTGATGTGCGCGCTTAAGCTGGCGGCGATGCCGGCGGCCGCGTTCGTTCTGGCAAGATTGCTCGAGCTGCCGCCGATCGCGGCGGGCGTCGTCGTGCTGTTCGCGGCGATGCCGACCGGCGCGAATGCGTACATTTTTGCCGTGCAATATCAGCGGCTGGTGAACCCGGTCTCGGGGGCAGTGGCGCTGGGGACGCTATTGGCGGCGGCGACGCTGCCGGTGGTGGTGTGGGTCGTGGCGCGCTGAAGCGTCGGAAGCTTGGCGGGCGACGCCGCACGGCCTCCCCGCCCCGAATTGCCAATCAGCGCAGGCCGAAGAACGAGAGCACCGCAGCAATTACGACGATCAGCCCGATGATATAGATGATACCGTTCATAGCTCAGCTCCCTCAGCCTTGTCTGTCCTGCCGCAGCTACAAACACTTGGGATCATGAAAAGGTTCGCCGGCGCTGGCCGCCGTTTTCTGCCACAGCCGGGGAACGAAAACGAACCCTCCTGCTTCGGGCGCCCTAGCGCCGCGCGATTATTTTGCCTTTGCACGCAAAGGTGGCTAGGCTGCCCTGATACACATTGCAGGGAGGGGCACATGGCAAACCGCGAAGACATGCTCGCATTGATCAGGGCCGGCTACGCCGCGCGCGACGGCGGCGACACCGATAGCCTGGTGACGGCCTTTCATCCCGAGGGCGCGTTCACCCTGATGGGCGACAAGAGTGCGCTCGAATTGACAGGACGCATGCAGGGCCACCCGACCCTGCGCGAAGCTTTCGGCCAATTCACCAAGGGCTTCGGCTTCGAAGGCCGCGAGATCCTCGCCGAGCTGGTCGACGGCGATCGCGTCGCCGTCCACTCCCGCGTCACCGTGCGATACCACCCGACCGGGAAAGCGGTCAGCACCGAGATCGTGGACCTGTTCACATTTCAGGACGGCAAGATCGCGGAGCTGATCGAGTTTGCGGATACGGCGCAGATCAAGGCGATGATCTCCTGACGGACGATGAGGTTCGATTTGCTTCAGAGCGGGCAGCAAGCCACCATATAAGTGGGCAGAGCACTGGCTGCCTGCCCACCATGTTCGAACGTCGACTTGTTCTGCTATCTCAAGCCTGGATGCCTCGATGTCGAGCGCTTCTCGACCTCTGTGTGTTCGCAGTTTACCTGCACGCCGGCTTACTGCTTCGGTTCAGCTCGCGCTTCCAGCCCGCGAAGCTGTGTCCCGACAACCAAGTCACCGATCTTACGGCCCATGTCCTTTCCGACCTCCGTCGAGAAACGGTAATGGAAACCGGCATAGATGCGGGAATTTGAGACCTCATCGCTATAATCCTGGAGCTTGGTCCATTTGCGAGTCACCCCTGGCGCAGTGGGGCTAGTCATCGTTAGCTCTCCGACTTCATCGCCGGCGATGGACCGGAGAACCGTGGAAACCGCCGCCGATACGATACAGTGGGCACAGGGGTATTCGGGATGCATCGGCGTTTCGCCCAGCGGCAACCAGGACGGTTCGCGTGGCGTCTTCGGATTGTGCGTGATGTCCGCGTTGCGTATGGCCGTCATTGGCCGCCAAAAATTGTAGTGATACTTCGCATCAAGGACGGCAACGATTGCGTCGTTCCCCGCGATCTCGGCGAGGGCGAAGAGACGAGCGCAGTCCACGACGTCCATATTCTTGGCCAATGCGACTTGCCGGACGATTGGATTGAAGCTGGGAGGCCCGACCAGAAACCAGGCTCGCCCGATCGCGGTCTGCTCTGCCGTTCGGGTGGTGCTGTTGCGAGCACCGAGCTCCCGAATCTCGTTGACGTCTCTGGTCCAGATCTCGGAATCAAGCGCCGGTGGCGGCGCTGGACGGAATTGTGAGACCGAAGTCATGACCCAAGGGGTCATTGCTCCGACCGTCGTGCCGATCGGCACCACGGTCGGCACATAGGCCCCCGGGCCTGTATAGGGACGATAAGTCTCCTGGACGTCACTGCCGTCATTCCTGCGCAATGCTATCACGCCGGAAGCGGCCATCGTTCCAAGCTCGATTCCATTCGCCTTTCCCTCCGTGTCCGGAATGCCGGAAAGCGATGCATGGAGGGCGGTATCAAGGGCAGATTTCTGGTCCGGATAGATCGTCAGAAGAATGTTGTAGGCCGCAGCAGCCGCCGCCGCTTCCTTGGACGTGGAGCGGTCTGACACGAGATCCAGCTTGTATGGAGTGTATCGCCTGTCGATCGCGTTGACGGCCTCGAACATGGCAACGTGCAGCATCGACATCGTCCGGGCCTGTGGCACAGGCAGGACCTTCTTTTCAGCGGCAATCGCATCTGCTTTCGCATTCCAGTCCATGATGACATCGGCACGCGCAGTGCCGATGCAGACTGCAAGAGTGGCGACAATCAGGAATGGGGATTTCGTTGCAAGAAACGTCTTCATCTTCATGCTCCTCGTTGTTTCAACAGAGAGCGACATCTTGTACGGACGAGCCGCGCAAGAACGTAGAAGTGCAGAGCGATCTTAAGCGTGCAGCAAGTCGGCTGCTGTGAAACAGCTTACACCCGTCCTCGCTTTCGTCGAAAAAGAGTTTGAGGCCGCGCTCAAAGAGTAAGATCGACTGGCTTACCTGATGGGTGACCTGCAATCTCGGCAGTCTTCCGAACAATCATCACATTCTTTGGGTATTCGGGCTCGCCGTCGACGGCGATCAAGCTCGGCATCTATTTGTTCGCGCGAGGTGAAGAGCGAGAGGCCGAGCATCTTGGTGATGCGTGCCGCTCAAGCTTCCGGCAATGCCGGCCGCTGCGTTCGTAAGATTGCTCGACCTGCCGCGGGCGTTCATCGTGCTGTTCGCGGCGATGTCGACCGGCGCGAATGCGTAGATTTTTGCCGTGCAGTATCGGCGGCTGGTGAACCCGGTGTCGGGCGCGGTGGCGCTGGGACGCTGCTGGCGGCGATGACGCTGCCGGTGGCGGTGCGGATGGTGGCGGGTGGAAGGTCGTGCAGCACAGTTCCAATCATTTTGCCTTTGCACGCAAAGGTCGCTAGGCTCCGCTGATACGTCAGGGAGGGTAACATGGCACAACGCGAAGAGATGCTTGCAACCGTCAGGCGCGCTTACGCTGCACGCGACAACGATGACGCTGAGGGTTTGGTATCAGCGTTTGATCCCAAGGGTCTGTTCACCTTGATGGGCGACAAGAATGCGCTCGAATTGACGGGAAGCGTGGAGGGACACCCGAACCTGCGTGGTGCCTTCAGCAAATTGATCGAAGACTTCGGCTTCGAAGGCCGCGAGATCCTGGCCGAGCTGGTCGACGGCGACCGTGTCGCCATCCATTCCCGCGTCGACGTTCGATACCGTCCAACCGGCCAGGTTTCCAGCACCGAGATTCTGGACCTATTCAGGCTTCAAGACGGCAAGATCGTTGAGTTGATCGAGTTTGCGGATACGGCGCAGGTAAAGGCGATGATCTCCTGACGGGCGATGAGATGGATTGAGGCGTCCTCGCGCTACGCCAGAAGATGGATGTCAGTCGGCTCCGGGTCTGCACCCGCTGCCGTCAACATCGCGTGGACCTGACCTCGATGGTGGGTCTGGTGATTGAAGAGTTGAATAGCTACGAGCGTCTTTGGCTTCTCGATCCGAGTTGAACCGTCCCCAGGATACCAAACGAGCATCCCGTTCAGGTTCGCATCGCGCAATCGCGCTGACCACGCTTCGATTTCCTCGTTCCGTTGCAGGCGGAGCGCCTTGAAGGCCTCCCAATCCGAGGGACTTGTGAGGGAGTGCTTGATGGTTTCCTCTGGACGCGCGTTTCCCTTCAGTCGCTCCAGTATCAGGGCGTCAGCCCAATGGAGATGGTTCAATGTCGCTGCGATCGACCGGAAGAACGCCCCTCTATCCTTCCAGCGATCCTCGTCGGTCAGCCGGTCGGCGGCATTGACCAAAGAGGCGTTCTGCCAAGTGTTGTAGCGGGCCATAAGCCGGCAGTAGTCGGCTGAGATCATTTGCTCAGGCTCCAGGTTGTCGATGTTGGCTGATGTTGGGATGTTGCCCCAGAGGTGCGCGAAGCAGGAAACCAATCAACCTCAGACATCACCCGTTCGCAGCCCAAACAGCCGCTCGTCGTGAGGATAGCGCCCGACATGAGACACGCGGATGCGCGCCGCATCCACGTGTCTTGGATTGATGAGATAGTTTTGCGCGAACGGCACGATGACAGACGGCACCGACACCACGGCGGTGCGCATGTCGTCGAACCATGGCCTCAACACATCACGTGTCACCCTGGGATCAACGGCCCAATTCGGCGATACTCTCTCAACATCGTTCAGGCTCACCTTTTCGACTGACAGGTTATCAGGCACGTCAATGGCGAGCAATTGGTAGCTGGTCGGCAAATCTTCGAGATCGATTTCCAGATGCACCATCACTTCGAGCAGCGCCGAGGCCGGATGATCCGCAGCGTAGACCACGTGCCGGCCGCGATCGTGCCATCGGCCGTCGGCCTTCAGGCCGCCAATACCGGAAAGATCGTCGAAATTGGAGATACGCCAGATCCGCACGCCGAATCCTCAAGCGAGGATGCCGTGATCGATCCGATGCAGTATCTCCTCGACCACGCGCGCGCCCGCTTCCGTCGCGAGGTATGCGAGCGGCGTCTCCCCGCCCAGCGCCTTCTTCGGCTTGCGCAGCCAGCGGTGCGCCTTCGCGGCATCGCCGAACACGTTTGCGGCAAGCCGGTCGACCCGCGCCAGCCGCACCGCCTTGTCGGTCTCCTCAATGGTCAGCGGCTCACCATCCGACAGCCGCCGCGCCAGCGTTCGCTTGGGCACGACGAGCGCATGGATTTCATCGTCGCTGTAATTCGAGAGGCGCTTGAGCGCGGCGGGCTCGATGCGAAACAGGCTGTTTGCATCGATCACGACGTCGAACAGCTCGGCCGAAGGATGCGCTTCATCGAGTGCGCTTTTGCCAAGCCCAAGTGAAGGCGCATCGGTGACGGTCGAGAGTCCGGTGACCGCGTCGAAATGCCCACGCACGACGACCGCGCCGGGTCGCGGTTGATAGGACTGGTCCGGCTCGGCGGCTGACCGGCGTTCAGGTTCCGCCGACTTGGCCGATCTATGAGACCCCCTCTTATGGTCGGGCCGCTGAGTAAGGGCCGACGCTGCAATCGCCTTGATCTCCTTGTTCGTCAGGGAGTCGGAGGCGCGAACGCCCCGCAAAGAAACTCGAACAGCGCCTTTGCCGCTGCGCTCTTTCTTGCTCATGGTTTCCTCGGCAGGCATTGTGCCAAATGCCTCAAGAACTCGGCCAATTGGCATCTAAGCATATGCAGGGATGGATTCAAGCGTCGTCGCACTTGGCTCCCCCGCACCCCCGGCAACGCCAAGTAGTGCGTGAGCAATCCTCCGCCAGCGCTTTAGCCGTCTGACAATGAGTCGAAATTCAGCAGTCGGAGCAATGCATCGCGCGCCAATCAATCATCGCGATCATTGGTACAGTTGGGTGGGCTCGAACCACCGACCTCCTGTTCCACAGACAGGCGCTCTAACCAACTGAGCTACAACTGCATCCTGGCGAGCCGCCCTGAAGGGTGCCTGAGAGGCCGTCGACCTAGGGGGCTGGACGGGGCGGAAACTAGGTGCAACGGCCCCGTTTGGCAAGGCCGCAATGGGGTGAAAAGCCGGCGGACATCACCGTCGGTGCAGGGAAATTGAGCGTGCTGGCGGGGATCGAGGGCTGTGCTGCCCGGTGCCGCTTGCGCGGGCCGCATATGACGCTCGCGCGGTTATGGGCGCTTTGCTTCCACACCGTCATGGCCGGGCTTGTCCCGGCCATCCACAGCCTTCGTGCGCGGCGCCAAGAACGTGGATGCCCGGGACAAGCCCGGGCATGACGACCTTCCCAAATGCGAAGCGGGAGAGGCGAAAAAAACCCGGGCCTTTCGGGCCCGGGCTTCGCATCTCACACCAAACCGGCCGCTCAGGCGGCGGAGGGATAGTACTTGGACGCGCTGGCCTTGATCGGCTCGGCGGTCTCATTGGCGACGCGCTGGGTCAGCTCGACCAGCTCCTTGGCCTGGGCCTGGAAGGTCTCGAGCTGCTTGCGGGCGTGGCCGGTCCACAGCTCCATCGCTTCCGTCGGCGACTTGGCGCCGAACAGCTGCTGGGCGAAGTCGAGCTGGGCGCTCGAATTGGCCTTCATGAACTCGACCAGCTTGGCGGTGTACTCGCTCGCGCCCTTGGAGGCCGAGGTGAACACGGCTTCGACGGTGCCGTTATGGGTCTCGGCGGCGTCCTTGAACTTGGCGTAGTTCTCGCGGGCCTGCGCCGCGCCCTTCTCGGCGAACGCACGCACCTGCTCGGGAACCTCGAACGGAATGATCGAGGCAGAAAACGGATCAGTCGCACCTGTCATGTTGGTCCCTCACGCTAATTGAAAAAATGGAGTGAGCCTTCTGGCGCGCCCGCCGGCCCCGACCATGGGCCCTCGCGCATTGAGCGGGTACGAAGACTGGAAACGCGAAACAAAGAGATGGCTCGCCCAGCGCCAGAACTATGGCTGCCTATCATGTCAACATTGTGCATCGCAATGCGGCAGACGGGTGCGATGCGAAATTTAATCTCGGTGAGGATGAGGTTCCGGTATGTGGGAACCGGGGGTTGAGGGGGAGTGCGGTCGGCTCTGTTACCCTCCCCTGGAGGGGGAGGGTCGATCGCGCGCAGCGCGAGCGGGGTGGGGGATCTCTCCCCTCGGGGACTGCCTGTGAGGAGAGACTGTCACCCCACCTCGGTTTGCGCTGCGCGCGAACCGATCCTCCCCCTCCAGGGGAGGATGGGCACCAATGGTGCGGCGCTGTTTGTTGCGTCCCCTGCGCGCGAATCCCTTGGATGCAACGTCGGCTCGGCTTGCAGGGTTGCCGGGATTAAGGTTATCGCCGCTTGGAGGCTTTGGGCCGTGGACCTGCCCGCACGCGCGGGCGATACTAACTCTTTCTTAAGGCTGCCATTCCGGCAGCGCCACAGCATGCGTGAGATGCAGCCGGCCTGATGACGCGTTCGGATTTCCAGTTGCGAGGGGTGGACGATCCGCGGCTGGCCGTGCATGCGACCTCTGCCCTGCCGGCCTGGCTGTGGTCGACCGACGGCGCGCGCGTGCTGTGGGCCAATCCGGTCGGCGCCAAGCTGTTCGGCGCGGCGAGCAGCGCTGGCCTTGCGGAAAAGGTGTTCGGCCCCGCCGACGGCCATCGCCGCCAGGTCGTGCGGCTCGCCCGTCAGCTGCCGGGAGGCGGCGCCATGCGGCTGCAGCGGCTGGGCGGCTTCGGCGCCCGGTTAGGGGCGCTGATGACCTGTGCTTGCGCGCGGCTCGACTTTGCCGACGGAAGTCACGGCGTGCTCGTCATCGCCATGGACCCGACGTTGCGCACCATGCCGCTGGTCGAACGGCTGCATCGGCTGGTCGCCGGCGCCAAGGTGCCGATGGCGGCGTTCGCGCCGGACGGGCAGTTCGTCGGCGCGAGCGAGGCCGCGCGCTCCCTGCTCGGCTTCCGCGATCTGTTCGAGGCCGGCCTCGACCGCGCCCGCAGCGATGCGCTGGCCAACGGCCGCGCCGCAACGCCGATCGGCATCGGCCAGATGGTGCTGCAGCGGGTCGGCAGCGGCGCCGATATCGGCCTGGTCGCGCTGATCGAGCCGGCCGCCGCCACGGCGGCGGGCGAGGCCGCGCCCGACGTGGCGCCCGCGCAGCCTCCGGACACGGTGCCGGAGCACTCGCAGGCCGCGCCGGACGAGGCGCCGTCTGCCATTGCGCTGTTCGACGCTTTCACCGAACCGGCCGAACTGCCCGCCGAGACGATCGCACCCACGCCCGAGCCGATCATCCCCGAGGCAGCCAAAACTCCGGTTGAAAACCAGCCGCAAGCCATTGTGTCGCCGCAGCCAGCGCCGATCAATGCAGGCATGGTCGAGCCGACTTCGGGCCAGTGCTCTTCGGGCGAGGACTCTTCTGGTCAGGACTCTTCGGGTCAGGACTCTTCGAGCCACCAAGAGCCGCCCGCACCGCGTCAGCATCCGCTGCGCTTCCTCTGGCAGATGGATGACGAGGGCCGCTTCGTGCTCGGCTCCGACGAGTTCATCCGCCTGATCGGCACGCAAACGGCCGCCGGCTTCGGCCGCCCCTGGCGCGAGATCGCCGCGGAATTCTCGCTCGATCCCGACGGGCGCGTGGCCAAGGCGCTCGAAAGCCAGGACACCTGGGCGGGCATCACAGTGAACTGGCCGGCCGACGGCGGCGAGCAGATTCCGGTCGAGCTCGCCGGCCTGCCGGTCTACGACCGAAACCGTCAGTTCGCCGGCTTCCGCGGCTTCGGCGTCTGCCGCGATCTCGACGCGCTCAACCGGCTCGAGGCGCTCAGGCGCTTCGAGCTGCTCGTCGAGCCGCCGCCGCAGGATCGCACAACTGAGGCCGTCGCGCCCGATGCGGAGGACGAGCCTGAAGCGCAGGCGGAAACAGAGGGGGGAGCAGCGGCGGCATCGCCGATCGCACCGATCGAGCCCGAGCCGCAAGCCGAACCCGACCTGCCAGCGCCCACAAGCGAGACGACTTCACACCCAACCGAACTGGACACGCCCGTGGAAACGCCTCCCAATGTCGTGCCGTTCCGCGCCGCCGGCGATACCCGGCCTCCGACGCTGACGCCGGTCGAGAACAGCGCGTTCAACGAACTCGCGCGGCAATTGTCCGAGCGGCTCGAGCGCGAGCGCGAGGCCATCGCGACCGACGCCGCCGAGCCGGTGGCGGAGATCAGCGCCGAAGCGCCGGAGCCGGAGCCGGAGCCGCCGCAGGCCGCAGCCGAATGGCTGACCGAGCCGGCACCGCCGCCGCGGGGGATGAGCGCGCGCGACCGCACACTGCTCGATCTGTTGCCGACGGGCATCCTGATCTACCGGCTCGACCGCCTGCTCTACGCCAATCCCGCCTTCCTCGCGCGCATGGGCTATGACAGCCTGAACGCGCTGGAGCATGCCGGCGGGCTGGATGCGCTCTATGTCGAGCCGGGCGTGTCGGCGGCCAGCAGCACCTCGCAGGGCGGCACGCCTGTCACGATCAGCGCGACGGCTCCGAACGGCGAAGCGCCGCCGGCCGCGACGGAAGCGCATCTGCACGCGATCGAGTGGGACGGCGACAGCGCACATGCGCTGATCTGCGCGCTGCCGCAGGCGGCCCCGATCGCCGCGGCGGCTGCCGTCGCAGAGACGGTGGTGGCCGCAGAGCCTGACGCCGCGGACGCGGAGCCTTCAGCGGGCGATGCCGACGCCGAGGATCTCGCCGCCATCCTCGACACCACGGCCGAGGGCATCGTGATGTTCGATGCCGAAGGCAACATCCACGCCTGCAACCGCAGCGCGGAAGCGCTGTTCGGCTATGACGGCGAGGCGCTGCTGCAGCAGAATTTGCTGACGCTGTTCGCGCCGGAGAGCCAGCAGATCGTCGCCGATTACCTCGAAAGCCTGAAGAGCCAGGACATCTCCAGCCTGCTCGATCACGGCCGCGAGGTGCTGGGCCGCGAGAAGAAGGGCGGCGTCATCCCGCTCGCGATGATCATGGGCCGCACGCGCCCCGAAGGGCCGAACTTCTTCGCCGTGTTCCGCGATCTCTCGCACGCCAAGAAGGGCGAGAGCGAATTGACGAAGGCCCGCCGCCTCGTCGACGGTGCGGCCAACGCCAAGGCCGACATGCTGGCGCGGATCAGCCACGAGATCCGCACGCCGCTCAACGCCATCATCGGCTTTGCCGAGGTGATGATCTCCGAGCGCTTCGGCGCGCTCGGCAACGAGCGCTACGGCGAATACATGAAGGACATTCGCGCTTCCGGCGAGCGCGTCATCGCCATCATCGACGACTTGCTGGAGCTGTCGCGGATCGAGACCGGCAAGCTCGATCTGAACTTTGCGAATTTGAACCTCAACGACCTGGTCGAAGCCTGCGTGACGGTGATGCAGCCGCAGGCCAACCGCGAGCGCATCATCATCCGCACCTCGCTCGCCCATGCGCTGCCGCAGGTGAGCGTCGATGCGCGCGCGATGCGGCAGATCACCATGAACCTGATCTCGAACTCGATCCGGCTCGCCAGCGCCGGCGGCCAGGTCATCGTCTCGACCGCGCTCACCGATCGCGGCGAGATCGCGCTGCGCATCCGCGACACCGGCCATGGCCTTTCCGAGCGCGAAGTCGCCGCCGCGATGGAGCCGTTCCGCACCCCGCCGCCCGGCGATGCCGCCGACAGCTCGGCGCTGAGCCTGTCGCTGACGAAAGCGCTGGTCGAAGCCAACCGCGCCCGGTTCAACATCAAGAGCGCCGGCCACGGCACGCTGATCGAGGTGGTGCTCGCACCCGCGCTGGCGGGGGCGTAGGCGTCGCCGTCATTGCGAGCGCAGCGAAGCAATCCAAGCTGCCGCCGCAGAAAGATTCTGCATTGCTTCGCTCCGCTCGCAATGACGTGCGGCAAGAGCGGCGCGCGCCTTACATCTGGTTACGCTGCCCTCACCGTCTCCAGGAACCTGCTCACCTCGATCTTCAGCCGGCTGCTGTCGTTCGACAGCGATTGCGCCGCGGACAGCACCTGCGAGGAGGCCGATCCCGTCTCGGTCGCGCCTTGCCTGACACTGCTGATGTTGGCACTGACTTGCGTGGTGCCGGCGGCGGCGCTTTGGACGTTGCGCGAGATCTCGCTGGTCGCGGCGCCCTGCTCTTCCACCGCGGCCGCGATGGTGGAGGAGATTTCGGACAGGCGCTCGATGGTGCCGCCGATGGTCTTGATCGCGCCGACGGAGTCTTGCGTCGCGACCTGGATGCTCGAGATCTGCTGACCGATGTCACCGGTCGCCTTCGCGGTCTGCTCGGCCAGCGCCTTCACTTCCGAGGCCACCACGGCAAAGCCGCGTCCGGCCTCGCCCGCGCGCGCGGCCTCGATGGTGGCGTTCAGCGCGAGCAGATTGGTCTGGCCGGCGATGGCGTTGATGAGCTCGACCACGTCGCCGATGCGCGCAGCCGCCTTGGACAATTCGCTGACGCGGTCGTTGGTCTGCCCGGCCTGGGTGACGGCCTCGCCCGCCATGCGCGCGGAGGCCTGCACCTGGCGGCTGATCTCGTTCACGGACGCGGTCAGCTCCTCGGCGGCGGACGCCACCGACTGCACGTTGGTCGCCGCTTCCTCGGACGCCACCTCGACCAGCGTGGCAAGCTCGGTCGAGCGGCTCGCGGTCGTGGTCAGCGACGTCGCCGACGCCTCGAGCTCGTTGGCCGCCGACGACACGGTCTCGACGATCTCGCCGATCGCACCCTCGAAATCGTCGGCCATCCTGATCATGTCGGCGCGGCGGCGCTCGGCGGCGAGCTTGTCCTGCCTGATCTTCTCTTCGGCCTCCTGCTGCGCCTTCCGCTCGGCGTTGATCTTGAACGTCTCGACGGCTTGCGCGATCTCGCCGATCTCGTCGAGACGGCCGAGCCCGGGAAGAACGACGGCGAAATTGCCGTTGGCGAGCTCGATCATCGCCGCGCGCATCGCGGTCAAGGGCCGCGAGACCGAACGTCCGATGAAGATGCCGAGGCCGAGCACGCCCGTCGCAATCAGCGCGATCGCGACCGCGATCCAGAACTGGATGCTGGTGCGCTCGGCGTCGTTGAGACGGTCGGCGTCGGCACGGATGCGGTCGACCGACGTCGAGACCTGCTCGATCACGGGCTCGACCGACGAGAAGGCCTCGGACATCGCTTTCGATTCGGCCGCCAGCTTCAGCGCGGTCTCCATCCAGGCGGAGAAGTCGCGCTGATAGTCGGCGAGCTTCTGGCGCAGCTCGGCCTTGGCGCCGTCGGCAATGGCTGCCGCGTCGAGGCCAGCGGCGAATTCGGAGGCGCGTTTCTTCATCTCCTCGCCATATCGGGCGTCGCGACGCAGCATGAAATCCTTCTCATGCCGGCGCATCATCAGCATGATCACCTTGAGCTGCGAATTCTGGAACTGATCGACCTGGCTCTCGATGCCGTGGACGGAGGCGCGCAAGCGGCCTTCGAGGCCGGACTTCTCGTCGAGCCCGAGCCGCTGTCGTTCCTCGACCACCGCGGCGAAGCGCGCCTGGTAGGTCTTCAGCGACGCATTCATCGCATCGATCTTCTGCGCCAGCTCGGGCCGGCCGAGCGCCGCGATCTTGCCGCGGAGCGTGTCGATGTCGAGCGCCACCTGCCGGCTGATCTCGACCTGGCGCTGCGCCTTGGCCGGATCGCTGCGCAGCAGGAAGTCCTTCTCGGCGCGGCGCGCCTCGAGCAGCTCGACCGCGATCCTGTTGTTCAGCTCGAACACGGTGCGCGCATCCTCGGCGGCGTCGCGATAGATCCCCATGGCGCGTTCGCCATAGAAGTGGATGCCGCCGATCAGGACGACGCCGATGACACCAATGACGCCGATCGCAGTGATCTTGTGGGTGAGTCGAAGGGAGAGCCGCATCGGAACGAGAATCCGGTCGTGGTCGATACGGTTGATGAAGCAATAATGCGTAAAATCTTCCGTTAATTTGCGAGCACGTACAAATACGTGCATTCCTGGAAATACTCGCCTCTGTGCACGTTCGAGTGCACAAGCGGGTTCCGAAAGCGAAACACGGCGCCTTGCGGCGCCGTGTCCAGAATGTCGAACCGCCGACTTTCGGATCGGCTCAGCTGTAGATCTCGAACAGGCCGGCGCCGCCCTGGCCGCCGCCGATGCACATCGTCACCACGCCCCACTTCGCCTTGCGGCGGGCGCCTTCCTGCAAGAGATGGCCGGTGAGACGGGCGCCGGTCATGCCGAAGGGATGGCCGATCGCGATCGAGCCGCCGTTGACGTTGTACTTGGCGGGATCGATGCCGAGCTGGTCGCGGCAATACAGGCACTGGCTGGCGAAGGCCTCGTTGAGCTCCCACAGATCGATGTCGTCGATCTTGAGGCCGGTGCGCTTCAAGAGCTTCGGAATCGCGAACACCGGGCCGATGCCCATCTCGTCCGGCTCGCAGCCGGCGGTGGCCCAGGCGACGAAGCGACCGAGCGGCTTGAGGCCGCGCTTCTCGGCGTCCTTGGCTTCCATCAGCACGACGGCGGCGGCGCCGTCCGAGAGCTGGCTGGCATTGCCGGCGGTGACGAACTTGCCGGGGCCCTTCACCGGCTCGAGCTTTGCCAATCCTTCCATCGTCGTTTCGGGGCGATTGCATTCGTCGCGATCGACGACGTAATCGACGATGCTCTCGGCCTTGGTCTGCTTGTCGACGACCTTCATCCTGGTCTTCATCGGGACGATCTCGTCCTTGAACTTGTTCGCCTGCTGGGCCGCGGCCATGCGGCGCTGCGATTCCAGCGAGAACTCGTCCTGATATTCGCGGCTGAGCTTGTAGCGCTCGGCGACGATGTCGGCGGTGTCGATCATCGCCATGAAGATGTCGGGGGCGACCTTGAGCAGTTCCGGATCGACCGATTCCTTCGGCGTGGCGCCGCCCGGAATCGAGATGCTTTCGACGCCGCCGGCGACGATGCAATCGGCGCCGTCGGAACGGATCGAGTTGGCGGCCATCGCGATGGTCTGCAGGCCCGACGAGCAGAAGCGATTCACCGACACGCCGGCGGTGGTCTTCGGCAGGCCCGCGAGCAGCGCGGCCTGGCGGCCGATGTTCGGCGCGCCATGGGCGCAATTGCCGAGATAGCAGTCCTCGACATAGTCCTTCTCGACGCCGGCGCGGTCCACCGCGTGGTGAATGGCGTGGGCCGCGAGCGACATCGGCGGCGTGATGTTGAACCCGCCGCGGCCGGATTTCGCCAGGCCCGTGCGCGCATAGGAAACGATGACGGCTTCACGCATTGTTTTCTCCCTTGTCGAACGATTTGGAACGGAGCGTCCTGACGCCATTGGTACACAAAGTCAGGAGGTCGCGGGGAAAATAAAACGCCGCCTCCCGCGGGCGAGGCGAAGTTGTTCCGCACGTCGGAATATAGATGGTGTCAGACAGAGAACGATTGTCGTCGCTCGCACAGCAACCGCGCTTCATCACAGGGGCACATTTGTTCAGCACACCGGCGGCATGCGCCGCCGTCTACGCCTCGACGACTACCCTTACGCGAAACGCCAGGGTTTTCGGTCTGAGAAGAGCGCGGCTGTCGGGCATCCTGTGCAGCAGAGACAGAGAGCAACGGGGTGCAGCTGCGAGTCCAAAAGACGATTACTGCTCTCGTCCTGTTGATAAGTAACCACAAGACTTGCTCCTGATTGCTCAACTTGCTCAAATACAACCACGGCTTGCGGATAGATTTTGCTGTTGTGGTTCGCGACAGTTGATATGAATGCGCGCCCGAATGCGCGCTCCTATGGATCGCTATGGTCGCTATGATCATCTGGCGTACGAGTATCCGCAAGCCGTTCTTGCCATGACAAGTCTCGTTCAATTAAGGGCGGCGCAAACCCTTCCGCAATTAGCTCGCGTGTTGGACATAAAGCCAGCATCACTTTCATACATCCTCTACTGGACGCCACCAGAGCAGAAGTACGAAACATTCAAGATTGCAAAAAAGGGGGGCGGATGGAGGACAATCACGGCCCCCAAGCCGCGCCTTAAGATGGTCCAGACAAAACTAGCCAAGCTACTATTAGGTATACAGGCCGAGATGGAGAAATCGCGTGCACGGAGTCAATGCGTGCTTTCTCACGGATTCAAGAAAGATTTCTCTATCGTTACGAATGCTGCCGCCCATCGAAACAAGCGGTACGTCTTCAATGCCGATCTCAAGGATTTCTTCCCGTCGATCAATTTTGGCCGAGTTCTGGGCTTTTTCGCAAAGGACCGCAATTTTCAGCTAGCGCCCAATATTGCGACAATCATCGGACAAATAGCATGTCACAACAACGAGCTTCCTCAAGGAAGTCCATGCTCTCCCGTGATATCAAATCTCATCGCGCATGTGCTCGATATTCACCTAAACCGGATCGCCAATTCCGGTCGATGCACATACACTCGATATGTGGACGATCTAACATTCTCGACCAATGAAAGGGTTTTTCCTGACCTCATTGCCAGACTGAAAACGGGCTCAACCGACGTCTGGATGGCGGGCGATGGACTGGTTAGGTATGTCCATCGATCAGGATTTAAGTTGAATCACGAAAAGACGCGAATGCAGCGTCGCGACTCTCGTCAAGATGCCACAGGCCTCATCGTCAATAAGAAAGTCAATGTACGGAATGAGTATTACAAGACCGTTCGCGTTCAGTGTGATCATCTGTTCGAGCACGGATACTGTTACATACCGCGCGGCGAGAAGCGTGAAGTCATACCCGACAGCGCTCTCGCAGGTGCTATGAGTTTTATTTTCCACATTCGCGGTCTAAATACTTCGGACTGGTGGACGGAACAAAAGAGCTTCGCGCAGTTGTATCGCAGATTTTTGGACTACCGAGCCTTCTACGGGATTGTGAGGCCAAGGATCATTTGCGAGGGTAAGACAGACAATATCTATCTAAGGAGCGCCATCACCGCACTCGGCGCGAAATTTCCAGAGTTAATCAACCCAGACCCGACGATCGGACTGCGGGTCGACTTTTTCAATTGCACGAAAACGTCAGCGATATTTCAAAAACTATCAGGTGGAAGCGATCAGCTAAAAAACCTACTGATCGACTACCGTTCACGGTTGTCGCACTTCAAGCACGGCTTTGTGCAGCCCGTCATCATGATCGTCGATAACGACTCCGGGTCTACAGGTCTATTTAAGTATTTAGGGAGCGTTCTGGGCACGATTGTTGGGGGCATGGACCCATTTTATTATGCCTTCGAAAACCTTTACGTTGTTCCAGTGCCGAAAAAGGGCGCGACCACCGCGATCGAGGATTTGTTTGCCCCGTCTCTTTTGGCGCGAACGTTGGACGGGAGGAAATTCGATAGGACGGGAAAAGAGAAAGATCTCGGAAAGTGGTATTCGAAAGTTGATTTCGCAACCAAGATTGTAAAACCAGAGCGCAGCAGGATCGATTTTACAGGATTTGAGCCGCTGCTAAACGCTATAGTGGAAGTGCAGAAAGACTTCGCGAAGCGGCGACCCACATTAGTTGCTTTGGCACGTGCAGCATAAGTCATCAAAAGACCAGGGCAACTCAAGTTCGTAGCCCGAGAATTCTTGGTGGTGCATCGTGAGCGACGAATACGATGAACGGAAAATGTTCTTCCAACGAAGAACAGACAAGACAATTATCAGTCGGCGCTTCTCTGCGGCGGGTGGCGAGAAGATGCGGATCGCCTCGCATATAATCGACGGTCAACCTGGCCTGCGGTTTGGAAGCCTGCAGGACGAGATCGTGCTTCGCGAGACGCCGGGTGGCCGCTACGAAATTAAGGCCGCATTTCTTGAAGATGACCGATCCATTCGGACTCTAACAATTCAGCGGCACACCAAGACAGGGCCGCAAGATAAGCAATATTTCTCGTTCGTCGGCAAAGAGATTGAAACACTGATCAATTTCATTGCAGGTGTGAGAACAGTGCCGCTCGACGGAGCTGCGAAGGTTCACCTACCTGACGACGTGTTACGAGAGATCATTCTCGATCAAAGCCAGGCACGCCGTCTGTTCGAAAAGAATTCCGCACTGTTCTTAGAGTTGGCACAGCAGGAGGACGTAGCGCAAGATCTTATCGCGCTTGGTTATCGCCGGAAGCAATTGAAATATTTCGAGGCACTATTGCAAGATGAGCAGTTTTTTGTTGAAGAACGCGATCGACTGCAATGCAAACCCGAAGAAGTTTGGCAAAGCTTCTTTGAAGCGAATGCTTGGATATTTGGATACGGACTTTCGTACCAATTCTTATCAAAGCTCGATCACCGCAAACTCGAAACAATTGTTCGGGGACGAGATCTGACGGGCGCCGGAAAGCGTTCCGACGCTCTGATGAAGACGAGAGGCATCATCGGCTCGCTATGTTTCATTGAAATAAAGAGGCATGACACCACTCTTCTGGGAGCAGCTCAATATCGGCCGGGGGCATGGGCTCCGTCGGCGGAGCTAGTGGGTGGCGTAGCGCAAATTCAAGCGACTGTTCATGCCGCGGTCGAGGCGATTGGTCAAACGCTGTATCCCCAAGATGAAATCGGTGATCCCACTGGCGAACTGCTATTCAACATCGAACCGCGCTCCTGCCTCGTCGTAGGGTCTTTAGGCGAGTTTCAAACGGCCGCGGGCATCAATGTGCCGAAATACCGTTCATTCGAACTTTATCGGAGACATACATGGCGGCCCGAGATTGTAACCTTTGACGAGCTTCTGCAGCGCGCCCGATTTATTGTTGAGCATGCTCCCGGAGTTTCGAGCGAGCCCAACAGTCCAGCTCGCTCTTAGCGCTTGGCATTTTGGCCTTGCGACGGCGATTCAGTGATGGCTTGCCGTCAAGGCAGCAATGAATATCGGGGCGGACTCCCAACGATAAAGGAATGCCCTCGTTGCAAACCACGCTTTTGCACAATCACCGCGCGCGTTCAGGGTGCGCGCCGGACAATCAGCAAGCCTTGCAATACTGCAGGAGTTTTCGTGATTGCGCCAGAGGAAGATGACGACGGGGAGATCGAGTACGGCAGGGAGTACGTGCACACTGCCGACGACGCCCTCGCAGAAGCCCGAAAGCTGCTCCCCCTCTTGAGGGATAGCGATGTCTGGCCGGGCTGGGAAGATCGCGTTCCGACCTTTCTCCGGCGAACGCTTTGGACGCCTAGATTTCAACTGGGAAAGGTCCACCATGACCACAGAGAAATTCAGACAGCCGTCAAGTATTCCTGGGTCAAGCCGCGCCTCCTTTCGGAACTGAGAGACAATTACGGCTTGCTACCGTCATCCAAGTATACGAGTCAGTGGTACGGAGTGTACCGGGTGTTCGTGCCGGGCGTCTCGATAGGCAGATTTTGCGGAGTAGACCCGACCGGTACAATTTACATTGGACGGGCGGGCAGCAAACGAGGCTGGTCAATCCTTAGAACTCGCCTCATGCAGCTTGCGAAGCGAGAGCATCACGTCACTCAGGCGTGGGATTATTATGACGCGCGGCAGCAAAAGTATCCTTGGTCCTCTTTGGCCGTTGATTGGGCCTACACCGAGCACTGGACTGATCACAAAGGCGATGAGGTCATAGGAGCACCGCGAGCTGAGAGCTGGCTGCTCAGTTCATACAACGATCGGTTTGGCGAATATCCGCCGATGAACGAAAAGGGGTGAAGCCCCATCTTTTCCCGTCAAGTGGGTAGGTCGGACAGCATTTTCGACTGGGGCATCCAGGTCTTGACGTGAGAAAGGCGTGGATGGCCGGGACAAGCCCGGCCATGACGCAAGAGGAGAGAACGCGAGATCAGAACGTCAGCGCCTTGGCCTGCTTGACCTGCGGCAGGGCCTGCACCTTGGCGAGGACATCCGCGGGCACGGCACCGTCGACCTCGACCAGCGCAATGGCATCGCTGCCGGGGGCGACGCGGCCGAGATGGAACGTCGCGATGTTGATCTTGGCGTCGCCCAGAAGCCCCGCGAACTTGCCGATGAAGCCCGGCTTGTCCTCGTTGGTGACGTAGATCATCGACTTGCCGAACTCGGCATCGACGCGGATGCCCTTGATGTCGACGAGGCGCGGCTTGCCGTCGGCGTAGACGGTGCCCGAGACCGACCGCTCCTGCCGCTCGGTCGTGACGGTGACGGTGATCAGGCTCTCATAGTCGCTCTGGGCGGCACGGACGATCTCGTCCACCACCATGCCGCGCTCCTTGGCGACGACCGGCGCTGACACCACGTTGACCTCGCCCAGCATCGGCCGCAGCAGGCCCGACAGCACCGCGGAGGTGATCGCCTTGATCTTCATCTCGGCGACGTGGCCCTCATAGGTGATCTCGACCTTGAGGATGCCGCTCTCGGTGAGCTGTCCGGCGAACGAGCCGAGCTTCTCGGCGAGCGCGATAAATGGCTTCAGCTTCGGCGCTTCTTCCGCCGTGATCGAGGGGAAGTTGACCGCATTCGAGATCGCGCCGGTGAGCAGGTAATCCGACATCTGCTCGGCGACCTGCAGCGCGACGTTCTCCTGCGCTTCGGTGGTGGAGGCGCCGAGATGCGGCGTGCAGATCACGTTGGGATGGCCGAACAGCACGCTCTTGGTCGCGGGCTCCTCGACGAAGACGTCGAAGGCGGCACCCGCAATGTGCTTGGCGTTGAGTGCATCGACCACCGCCTGCTCGTCGACGAGGCCGCCGCGGGCGCAATTGATCAGGCGCACGCCCTTCTTCATCCTGGCGATCGCGGCCGCGTCGATGATGTTCTTGGTCTTCTCCGTCAGCGGCGTGTGCAGCGTGATGAAATCGGCACGCTTGAGCAGATCGTCGAGCTCGACCTTCTCGACGCCGATGTCCTTCGCGCGCTCCGGCGACAGGAACGGGTCGAACGCGATCACCTTCATGCGCAGGCCGAGCGCGCGGTCGGCGACGATCGAGCCGATATTGCCGCAGCCGACGACGCCGAGCACCTTGCCGGTGATCTCGACGCCCATGAAGCGGTTCTTCTCCCACTTGCCGGCCTGGGTCGAGGCGTCGGCCTGCGGGATCTCGCGGGCCAGCGCCAGCATCAGGGTGATGGCGTGCTCGGCGGTCGTGATCGAATTGCCGAACGGCGTGTTCATCACGATGATGCCCTTGGCCGTCGCGGCCGGGATCTCGACATTGTCGACACCGATGCCGGCGCGGCCGATCACCTTCAGCTTCGCCGCCTTCTCGAGGATCTTGGCGGTCGCCTTGGTCGCGGAGCGGATCGCAAGGCCGTCGTAATTGCCGATGATCTCGGCCAGCTTGTCCTTGTCCTTGCCGAGATTGGGCTGGAAATCGACCTCGATGCCGCGGTCCTTGAAGATCTGCACGGCAGCGGGCGAGAGCGCGTCGGAAATGAGAACTTTAGGCTTGGTCATGGGATGTGTCCTTCACACCCTCCCCTGGAGGGGGAGGGTCGGCGCGCAGCGCCGGGGTGGGGTGAAGCCGCAACGAAGAAAATCGCCGGTGTGCCGTGTGGAGAGATCACCCCACCCCGCCGCACCTGGCGGTGCGTCGACCCTCCCCCTCCAGGGGAGGGTAAGAGCTTACGCCGCCTTCGCGAGCGTGGCCTTGGTCTCGGCGAAGGCCCAGTCGATCCACTGCGTCAGCAGCTCGACGTCCTTTGCTTCCACCGTGGCACCGCACCAGATGCGCAGGCCGGCCGGCGCGTCGCGGTAATAGGCGAAGTCGTAGCCCGCGCCTTCCTTCTCGACGAGGGAAACCAGCTTCTTGCTGAACTCCGCCTGCGCGTCCTCGGACAGCGAGGTGATCGCGGGATCGGTGAACTTCAGGCACACCGAGGTGTTGGAGCGGATCGAAGCATCCTTGGCGAGGAAGTCGATCCAGGGCGTCTTCGCCTTCCAGTCCGCCAGCACCTTGGTGTTGGCGTCGGCGCGCGCGATCAGTGCCTTGAGCCCGCCGATCGACTTGGCCCAGTTCAGCGCATCGAGATAATCCTCGACGCAGAGCATCGACGGCGTGTTGATGGTCTCGCCGACGAAGATGCCTTCGTTGAGCTTGCCGCCCTTGGTCATGCGGAAGATCTTCGGCAGCGGCCAGGCCGGCTTGTAGGTCTCGAGCCGCTCCACCGCGCGGGGCGACAGGATCAGCATGCCATGCGCGGCCTCGCCGCCAAGCGCCTTCTGCCAGGAGAAGGTGACGACGTCGAGCTTGGACCAATCAAGAGCTTGCGCGAACGCGGCGGAAGTCGCGTCACAGATAGTCAAGCCTTCGCGGCTCGCGCTGATCCAGTCAGCATTCGGCACGCGCACGCCCGACGTGGTACCGTTCCAGGTGAAGACGACGTCGGTCTTGGGATCGACCTTCGACAGATCGGGGATCTCACCGTAAGCCGCATTCAGCTTGGTGACGTCCTTGAGCTTCAATTCCTTGACGATGTCGCTGACCCAGCCCTCGCCGAAGGATTCCCAGGCGAGCGTGGTGACGGGCCGTGCGCCGAGCAGCGACCACAGCGCCATCTCGACCGCGCCGGTATCGGAGGCCGGCACGATGCCGATGCGGTAATCGGCGGGGACCTCGAGCACTTCGCGCGTCAGGTCGATCGCGAGCTTGAGCTTGGTCTTGCCGATCTTCGCGCGATGCGAGCGGCCGAGGGCTGCGTCCTTGAGATTTTGGGCGTTCCAGCCGGGGCGCTTGGCGCAGGGGCCGGAGGAGAAATGCGGCACGGTCGGCCGCGAAGCGGGCTTCGCTACGGTCATGATCTACCCTTCCAGATAGTAAGCCTCCCGTTGGGGGGAGGTGTCCCGCCGCGGCTGATACGGGAATCGGGAAGGTCCGTCAAGGAAGTTCCGGGGCCTCACGCGCCAGTGATGGCGCTTCCGGTGCAATCTCGGGGGATTCGACAACAGTCAGAGCATTCAGCAAGTCCGTGGCATCGCTGATCAATTGCGCGGCCTTGCGGCGGCTGCCGACCTTCAAAATGCATTTGTCATTGGCCTGCACGACGTAGTCGTTGCCGACCTTGATCATCGAATAGCTTGTCATTGAAATGTCCCAACCGAGCGAGCCCGGTGTCAGATGCCCCCGTAGCACCGTTCGTTCCTTCATCAATGTGAACGACGGAGCGGTAGTTTACCGGCTCTTAACACGAGCGAATGAAAAGCCCGCTTTCGCCGCTTGCGCAGCCCGCATTGCGCTGCCTCAAAAGCGGACAGTCATGCCGACATGGCTCGCCGTGAAGCCGAGCCGCTTGTAGAAGCGCTGCGCATCGACGCGCGTCTGATGCGTCAGCAACTCGACAAGATTGCAGCCGCGCGCCTTTGCTTCCGTCACCGCCCATTGCACCAATTGCTCGCCGATGCCGCGGCTGCGACAATCGGCGGCAACGCGAACGTCCTCGAGCAGGCCGCGAATGCCGCCCTGCGAGCTGATGCCCGGCAGGATCGCGAGTTGCAGGCAGCCGACCACCCTGCCCTCGCTCTCGGCAACCACCAGCGTGAGATTCGGATCGCGCGCGACCCGCGCAAATGCGTCGTAATAGGCGGCCGGCAACGGATCCTCAACGCGCTCGCGCGCGCGGCCGAGATGATCGTCGGCGAGCATCGCCACGATCGCGGCGACGTCCTCGCGGCGCGCGGGACGGATGGACACGGCTTCGGCATTCATGTCAGACGACTCCGCACCTCAGCGTGCCGGCGGAAGGCCGAGAAACGCTTCGACGTCGCCGATCCAGCGGCGGACGGAGGCATAGCGGCCGAGGTCGAAGCCGCCTTCATGCGCGACGCGCGTATAGGCGAGCAGCGACACATCGGCGAGCGACACCTCGTCGCCGACGAAGACGCGGCTGCCGGCGAGATGCTGTTCCATGCGGTCGAGCGCCGCATAGCCGCGCTTGACCTTTTCAGGATCGAGCTCGGAGGCATCCTTGCCGAGATAGACCATGAGGAAGCGGCACACGGCGATATAGGGCTCGTGGCTGTACTGCTCCCAGAACAGCCATTCGTCCATCTTGGCCGCCGTGAAGGCGTCGCGCGGAACCAGCGCGCTGTCGCGGGCGAGATAGCGGATGATGGCGTTGGACTGCGCCAGCGTGCGGCCGTCGTCGAATGCGATCGTGGGCACCTGGCCGGCGCCGTTCATCCTCAGGAATTGCGGCGTGCGCGTCTCGCCCTTGCGGGTGTCGGTCTCGATCCACTGATAGGGCAATGCGAGCTTGTCGCAGACCCACTTCACCTTGAGACAATTGCCGGAATTGCTGTCGCCGTAGATCTTCATCGCTGCCGCCCCATTTCGGGCGACAGAGCATCAGGAGGCGAGAAAGTTGTCAACCAGAGGGGACAGGCTCAGAACTTATAGCCGAGTCCGACATGCGCGTTGTTCAGCGACACCGAGGTGTTCATGACGGGTGAAAACTGCACATATTCGTATTCGATGCGCGCGAACAAGCCGCCCCATAGGCAGTATTCGAGCCCGATACCGGCGGTCCAGCCGGCTACGAAGGCGTTGGTCTTGTGCTGGCTCTGCGTTTGCGACTGAGCCGGAACCGGAAAGGTCGGTCCCGTCACGATGACGGTGTTGCCCAATATATCGGTCGCCGTCGTATCGGTCCGCTTGGTAACGTCGCTGGTCACCGTGCGGGACACATCCATGCGGCCTATGGCAGCGCCGCCGAAAATATACGGCATGAAGTCGCCGCCATCCCAACCCATGCGGCCGCGCAACGTGACCATATCCTTGACCCGAGCCGTGGCGGCCCCGGTCAGAGTCACGCCCCAATGGTTGTAGGCACCCGGCGGCACCGTGTCGCCAGGCGGGTTGACGATGTCCAGAGAGTTGGAGCCACTCGACGCGGTCTTGAGATTGCTGAAGTAGGTGTAAGTCCCTTCGAGTCCGAGCACGGCATCGTACCACTGCCAGTTGCGGCCGACATATCCGCCGAAGTTGGTGCTCTGCGCCGTGTTCTTGCTGAGGAGCGACCATGTCGAGGTCGGCTGCTCGAGCACGCTGTCGCGAAAGATGTAGTTGGTGAGGCCGACCACGCTCTGGCCGAAATCGGATGAGTCGGACGTGTAGCCGAAGTGACCACCGGCGTAGTAGCCGTCCCAGTTACGGGTCGTCTTCGACAACCCATCGGCGAAGCCGCCGCGCAGCACGGGCAGGTCCGGCATGTCGGCCGCTTGCGCGGCAGACACCGTTCCCAACATCGCCGCTGCCAACACCAGCCTACGCATCACCACGCTCCATGGACTCGAACTGTTGCGGTGATCATCGCCTGTTAACCTTAACCAATGGTTGCGTCGGACGCCTTCGGCGCCCCTCGCCATGAAAAATACGCAAAGCAAAACGGCGCGGGATGATCCCGCGCCGTTAAGGAGTCCTAACCGATCAGCTTGCGATCAGCCCTTGGTGACCAGCGGCGGCGGCACGTAGGCCGGCGGGCTGTTGAGATCCCAGCGCACGCCGAGCTTGACGTCGTGCGAGGTGATGTCCCTGACCTTGATCGAGGTCGGGCCCGAGGCGCTGTTGTCGAACAGCCGGTAGTTGCCGGGCGCGGCATCGCCGAGGTTCATGTAGCTGTAGGCCAGTTCGACGGTGAAGCCGGGATTGACCTTGTAGGCAAGACCGGCGTGAGCGGCCCAGGCGAGGTTCCACTTTCCGTTGTCGGCGAAGTAGGCGACGCTGTTGTTGAGCAGCGGGTTGTAGGAGACACCGTCGTCGCGGAAGCCGCTGAGCTTGTTGTAGGAGCCGCCGACGCCCGCGCCGATGAACGGCGTGACGCACCACCAGGTGCCGAGGTCGACATAGGCGTTCGCCATCACGAGCCACTCGGACTTGCTGCCGGTGTAGTTGTTGACGCCGACGAAGCCGGGTCCGACGACGTTGTCGCTGCCGTGCAGATTGGCCTTGCCCCGGTACTGGCCGATCACGTCGGCGCGGAACCAGTTGTTGAAGCGATAGCCGACGCCGAGACCGAACAGCGGCGAGGAGTCGAAGCCGAGGCCTTCCGTCGTCTTCGAGTACCCGGCCGGCAGGCTGCTCTCGATGCGCTTGGCGCTCTGGTTGGTCATGCCGATGTCGCCGCGCAGATACCAGCCGCCGAAGTCGGCGGGCGGAGCCGGCGGCGCGTACATCGGAGGGGGGGCGGCGATCGGCATATCGGCGGCGAACGCCATCGACGAGATCAGGGTTGCCGCACCCGCGGCAAGGAGAGACTTAACGCTACGCATTGGCTTCGTCCTTATGGCCGGGTGAGGCTGAATACGAGCGCCTCACGTTCTGGAAACTCACGGGGAGGACGATGGCAGCAAATGTTTAAGCGCCACTTAACCCTAATTTTTAAGGTTGATTTTTTCTCACCCTGCACGCGCGGGCCTTGCGAGCGTTGCAAAAATGCCGCGCAAAATGCGGCATCCCCGCCGCATTCCCTAACGATGTGTGAAGCCGCAACGCGGCAGGAGAGGATGCGTTAACCCGCGTGTCGCGGCAGCTTGGGCAGGAGCACCGCGAGCAGCCCGATCGCCGGCAAATAGGCGCAGACCTGGTAGACGAACTCGATCGAGGTGTGGTCGGCGAGCTTGCCGAGCGCGGCCGCGCCCAGGCCCCCGATGCCGAAGGCGACGCCGAAGAACACGCCGGAGATCATGCCGAAGCGGTGCGGCACCAGCTCCTGCGCGAACACGATGATCGACGACGTCGTCGAGGAGATGATCAGGCCGATGACGACGCTGAGAACGGCGCTGCCGACGAGCCCGGCATAGGGCAGCGCCAGCGTGAACGGCAGCGCGCCGAGGATCGACACCCAGATCACGATCTTGCGGCCGAAGCGGTCACCCAGGGGACCGCCGAGAAACGCACCCACGGCGTTCGCCGCGAGAAAGACGAAGAGATAGATCTGGCCTGCCTGCGTCGACACGCCGAAACGGTCGATCAGGTAGAAGATGTAATAGCTCGACAGGCTCGAGACGTAGAGCTGCTTGGAGAACAACAGCGCGACGAGCACGACGAGCGCGACCGCGACGCGGCGCGAGCTCGGCGCGCCAGGCTGGGTGTGGACGGGCGCCGCTTTCTTCGTCGCGATCTGCGGCGCGTACCAGCGCCCGATGCGCCAGAGAATCAGGATGGCGAGAAACGCGATCGAGGAGAACCAGGCAATGCTGCCCTGCCCGAACGGCACCACGATCAGCGCGGCGAGCACCGGCCCCATCGAGGTGCCGAAGCTGCCGCCGAGCTGGAACACCGATTGCGCAAAGCCGTAGCGCCCGCCCGAGGCGAGCCGCGCAATGCGCGCCGACTCCGGGTGAAACACCGCCGAGCCGAGGCCGACCAGCGCGGCGGCGAGGAGGATGACGAGATATTGGTGCGCGATGCTGAGCAGCAGCAGGCCGAAGAAGGTCGAGGCCATGCCGATCGCGAGCGAATAGGGCTGCGCCTTCTTGTCGGTATAGTGCCCGACCACCGGCTGCAGCAGCGAGGCCGTGAACTGGAACGCCAGCGTGATCATGCCGATCTGCGCGAAGTCGAGCGCGTAGGCGTCCTTCAGGATCGGGTACACCGAGGCGATCAGCGACTGCATGGTGTCGTTGAGGAAGTGCGAGACGCTGATGCCGGCGAGCACGATATAGGCCGGCCCCGCGGCTTTGCCGGCGGCGGGCGTAACCTCGCTGACGACGACGGGCTCGGTCAGCGTTTCCTCTGAGACGACGACAGGCTTGTTCAAGGCGGCAATCCGGCGCGGCAGATTGCCGCGAGGTGCTGACTACGACGCAAGCGGCGGCGAGACCAGCGTCAATCGCAAATGGCTGGGATGCGCGGGTGCTCTCGTCGCTTACCCTCCCCTGGAGGGGGAGGGTCGGCTCACATTGAGCGCAGCGAAATGTGAGACGGGGTGGGGTGACGGTCTCTCCACATCCGACACTGCCCGAGTGGAGAGATCACCCCACCCCGCTCGCGCTGCGCGCGATCGACCCTCCCCCTCCAGGGGAGGGTAAAGACCGGCTCAGGCCGCCGCCTGCCCCAACGCGGAGACGATGGTATCGACGACGTCCTCGACCAGCATGCGGTCCTCGCCCTCGCCCATGACGCGGATCACGGGCTCGGTGCCGGAGGAGCGGATCAAGAGGCGGCCGTGGCCGTTGAGGCGCTTCTCGCCGTCGGAGATCGCCGACTTGACGTCGGAATCGTCGAGCGGCCTGCCGCCCTTGTGGCGGACGTTCTTGAGGATCTGCGGCAGCGGATCGAAACGGTGGCAGACTTCTGACACGGGGCGGCGCAGCTTCTGCACCACGGCGAGCACCTGCAATGCGGCGACGAAACCGTCGCCGGTCGTGGCGTAGTCGGACAGGATGATGTGGCCGGACTGCTCGCCGCCAAGATTGTAGCCGCCGTTCAGCATCTGCTCGAGCACGTAGCGGTCGCCGACCGGCGTGCGCACAAGCTCGAGCCCCTGCCCTTGCAGGAAGCGCTCCAGCCCGAGATTGGACATCACGGTGGCGACGATGCCGGGACGCGAGAGGCGACCGTCCTCCTTCCAGCTCTGCGCGATCACCGCGAGCAGCTGGTCGCCGTCGACGACATGGCCGCGCTCGTCGACCAGGATGACCCGATCGGCGTCGCCGTCCAGCGCAATGCCGATGTCGGCGCGCATCTCGCGCACCTTCTTTGACAGCGCCTCCGGCGAGGTCGAGCCGCAATCCTTGTTGATGTTGAAGCCGTCGGGCTCGACGCCGATCGGCACCACGTCGGCGCCCAACTCCCACAGTGCCTCGGGCACCACCTTGTAGGCGGCGCCGTTGGCGCAATCGATCACGACGCGCAGGCCCTCGAGCGAAAGGTCGCGCGGCAGCGTGCGCTTGGCGAATTCGATGTAGCGGTCGTGCACGCCGTCGATGCGGCGGGCGCGGCCGAGGCTCGCGCTCTGGGCGAGCCGCTTGTCGAGGGATTCGTCGAGCAGCTGCTCGATCTGCCGCTCGACGTCGTCGGACAGCTTGAAGCCCTGCGGCCCGAACAGCTTGATGCCGTTGTCCTCGAACAGATTGTGCGAGGCCGAGATCATCACGCCGAGATCGGCGCGCATCGACTTGGTCAGCATCGCGACCGCCGGCGTCGGCATCGGGCCGACCAGCAGCACGTCCATGCCGACCGAGGTGAATCCCGCCACCATGGCGTATTCGATCATGTAGCCGGACAGACGGGTGTCCTTGCCGATCACGACCCGGTGGCGGTGGTCGCCGCGCTGAAACGCAAGGCCCGCGGCCTGCCCGACCTTGAGCGCGAGCTCCGGCGTGATCAGTCCGTTGGCGCGGCCCCTAATCCCGTCCGTCCCGAAATATTTGCGGCTCATAATCGTCCCCCAAGCAGCAACCAGGGACTCCCCTCTACAACCACGGGCTGCCCCAACGGGACCCGCATCCCTGATTTGCCGAGGTCTTATAAAGCCATCGCGGCTAACTTGGCTTCAAAAAATATGATGAATCATTACGGAACCGGCGCCGCGACCGCCCCGATAACACATTGTTAACATTGCAATTCCGGCGTGACCAGCGAAAAGCGGTGGAACTCGCCTCAATCCGAGCGCTTCACATGGCCGTCGGCGCGGCTGGGCGCCGGCTGGGTGACGTTGACGGGATCGGAGCCCGGGAAGGTCTCCTCCAGCCCCTCTTCGAGCGCCTCTTCGAGATCATGCTTCTCCTTGATCTCTTCCGGCGAAGGTCCTGCGTGCGGCTTCGTCATGACGCTCTCCCTGGCGCTCTCCTTCCAAAACGTTCTGCAAACGATTTGGCTGTGCATCCAACCATGCTAGATGACCCCGAAATCTTCCGATGCAAGACTGTTGGTACGTGACGGGCCGGGGAAACGACATGAAGCATATTACCTGTATCGACGATCTTCGCACGCTGCATAAGCGCCGCGTGCCGAAGGCGTTCTTCGACTATTGCGACCGCGGCTCCTACGCCGAGGAGACGCTACGCGCCAACCGCGAGGACATGCAGGCGATCAAGTTCCGCCAGCGCATCCTGGTCGACGTCTCCAAGCGCGACACCTCGACCACGATCCTCGGCGAGCCGTCGACGATGCCGCTGATCCTCGCACCGGTCGGCCTGCTCGGCATGCAGCACGGCGACGGCGAGATCCACGCCTGCCGCGCCGCGCAGGCCGCCGGCATCCCGTTCACGCAATCGACCATGTCGATCTGCTCGATCGAGGACATCGCCGCCAGTGTCGAGAAGCCGTTCTGGTTCCAGCTCTACGTGATGAAGGACCGCGGCTTCATCAAGGAATTGATCCAGCGCGCGATGGCCGCCAAGTGCAGCGCGCTGGTGCTGACGGTCGACCTGCAGGTGATCGGCCAGCGCCATGCCGACATCAAGAACGGCATGACGGTGCCGCCCGAATGGTCGCTGTCGAAGCTGCTCGACTTCGCCAGCAAGCCGGCCTGGGTCTCCGGCGTGCTGCAGGGCAAGCGCCGCACCTTCGGCAATCTCGCCGGTCATCTGAAGGTCAGCGACGACATCACCTCACTGTCGACCTGGATCAGCTCGCAATTCGATACCGCGCTGAACTGGAACGACATCGACTGGATCCGCTCGATCTGGCCAGGCAAGCTGATCCTGAAGGGCATCCTCGACGTCGAGGACGCCGAGCTCGCCGCGAAAACCGGTGCGCAGGCGATCGTGGTCTCCAACCATGGCGGCCGCCAGCTCGACGGCGCGCCGTCCTCGATCGAGGTGCTGCCGGAGATCGTGGACGCGGTCGGTGACAGGATGGAGATCATGTTCGACGGCGGCATCCGCTCCGGCCAGGACGTGATGCGCGCGCTCGCGCTCGGCGCGAAGTCCTGCATGATCGGCCGCGCCTATGCCTACGGCCTCGGCGCCGGCGGCCAGGCCGGCGTCGCCAAGGCGATCGACATCATCCATAACGAGCTGCTCACCACGATGGGCCTGTGCGGCGTCAGCCGGGTCGAGGACATCGACGATCACGTGATTGCGGTGTGAGCGCGGTGCCGTAGGGTGGGCAAAGCGGAAGCGTGCCCACCACCTTTCGCGAGCGAGAAAAGACGTGGGCACGGCGCAAGCGCGCCTTTGCCCACCCTACCCGTTCGGCGCTCGATCGCTCACATCGGCGGCGTCAGGCCGTCGCGGCCGACGCTGACGCGGCTCGTCTCGAACGAGCCGTCGGGCAATTGCTTCATGAAGGCGATGACCTTGGCGCCGGGCTTCAGCTCGGATCTGTCGCCGGGCACGAAGGTCACGACCGGCGTGTCGTCGGCGACGAACACCTTCTTCTCGCCGTCCTTGTACTTGACCAGCAGCGTGTGACCGTCATTGCCGACGACGCTCTCGGCCACGGTCGCATTGGTCATGCTGGAGTTGGGCTTGAGGTCCCAGGGTCGCGAGCCTTCGCCGGTGCCGCGCATGCTTTCCGGAAACACGTGCACCTCGACGGCGTTCTGGCTGCCGTCAGGTCCCGGCACGGTGGTCGCACCGATGAATGAGCCGGGCTTGATGTCGGCGAGTGAAATCTTCGTGACACCCGACACGTTCACGTCGGAGGCAAGGCGAAGCTTGAGCTCTTCACCGCTGCGCGACTTGACCTGCATGGTGTCGCCATTGACGCTTTCGATGGTCCCGCGCACGCGCGTCGGCACCGGCGCTCTCTGGGCGAAGGCGCAGTAGGTGGACACGGCCAGCATCGCGACGGCGATCAGGGGACGTGTGAAGGTTGCACGTTGAACAGTCATGACGGTCTCCGATTGCCCCCTGGATGGAGAACTCCGAAAGACCCTGCGCTATTCTCTCAAGACTTCGTGAGATCGGCCTCGACCAATGCGCGCAACTCGGCCGTGACCTCGGGCCGCCGGCCGAACCACAGCTCGAAGCCGCGCACCGCCTGGTGCAGCAGCATGCCGAGCCCGTCTGCGGTCTTCAGACCGCGCGCCGTTGCTGCCGCGAGCAGCGGCGTCACCAGGGGAACATAGACGAGGTCGGCGACGACCGCAGCCTGCGGCAGGCGCGCGACGTCGACATCGAGTAAAGGCTGGCCGTGCATCCCGAGCGAGGTCGTGTTGACGAGAAGTCTTGCACGCGGCAGCACGTCGCCGATCGCCTCCCACGGCAGCGGATGCACGTTCGATCCGAACTGCCTTGCCAACGTCTCGGCCCGCCCAATGGTGCGATTGGCGACATGCACGCAGCTGATGCCGCGTTCCAGGAGGCCGAACACGACCGCGCGCGAGGAGCCGCCGGCGCCCAGCACCAGCGCCGCCTCGGCCATGTCCCAGCCGGGCGCGCTGGCATCGAGATTGTTGATGAAGCCTTCGACATCGGTGTTGGTTGAGCGCAGCTCGCCGTCGGCGAACCACAGCGTGTTCGCAGCGCCGACGGCCCTGGCGCGCGCGTCGGGCGTCGACAGCGCCAGCACGGCCTCCTTGTGCGGGATGGTGATGTTGGCACCGACGAAGCCGCGCAGCGACAGCCGCAGCACGAAATCGCGCAAATCCTCGGGCGGCACCGCCTCGATGACATAGCCGCCCTCGATGCCGAGCGTGCGCAGCCAGTGATGGTGGATCAGCGGCGAGCGCGAATGCGCGGCCGGCCATCCGATCAGACAGGCTGCAGGGGACTTCGGCGCGGTCATCTTTCCCTCGGGTCGTTTCCGAGGCGATCCATTTCGCGTCGCGCCCACTCTGTCAAGCGCGCGCGGTCAGCTCGCAGCGGTCTCGTCGGCGGCCCGGCCCTTGATGTCGGCAATGGCGCGCTCGAGGCTCGTGCGGTAGCGCGCGCGCGGCGGCGTGACGCCGTGGGTGAGCAGCGCGCGGCGGACCGTCGGGGAGGCCCCGGTGATGAACAGCCTGATGCCCTGGCGGTGCGCCTTGGCGGCCACGCGGCCGAGCACGTTGGCCGCGGTCGAATCCAGGAACGGCACCGCGGCGAAATCCACCACGAAGGCCTTGCGCCTGTCGGCGATGCCGTCGAGCACGCTGCCGATCGCCGAGGCCGCGCCGAAGAAGAACGCGCCGGTGATGCGATAGACCAGCACGTCGCGGTCGACCGCAAGCGCGGGATCGTAGCGCACGCGGTCGCCGTTGCCGTCGTCGGGGCGATCATCGGCAACCAGCGGCGAGCGCTCCTCGATGCCCGTCATCTCCGCCATGCGATGGATGAACAGCACCGCGCCGAGCGCGAAGCCGACCAGGATGCCCTCGGTGAGATCGCGGAAGATCGTGAGCAGGAAGGTCGCGAGCAGCACCACGGCATCGCCCCATGACGAGCGCACCAGAGTCGCGAATTCGTGCTTCTCCGCCATGGTCCAGGCCACCACGACCAGCACGGAAGCGAGCGCGGCGAGCGGGATGTAGCTCGCGAGCGGCGCCGCGACCAGCATGAACAGCAGCAGGAACACCGAATGCAGCATGCCCGCGAGCGGCCCGCGGGCGCCGGCGCGGATGTTGGTCGCGGTGCGCGCGATCAGCCCGGTGACGCAGATGCCGCCGAACAGCGCCGAGCCGATATTGGCCGCGCCTTGCGCCACCAGCTCGCAATTGGAGCGGTGACGGCGGCCGGTCATGCCGTCGGCCACGACCGCCGACAGCAGCGATTCGATCGCCGCCAGCAGCGCAAACGCGATCGCATCCGGCAGCACCGCCCTTGCCTTCTCCAGCGAGAATGCGGGCAACGCCGGCGATGGCAGCTCGCGCGGGATGCCGCCGAAGCGCGAGCCGATCGTTTCCACCGGCAGCGAGAACATCGCGCACACGAAGGCGGCGAAGACGACCGCGATCAGGATGCCGGGCCAGGAGGGACGCCAGACCCGTAACGCGGCGATGATGGCGATGCTGACGATTGCGACCAGCACTGCGGACGGATTGATCGTGTTGAGGCCACCGGCGAGCGCGACGAGCTTCGGCACGAACTCGCTGGGCTCCTTGCCTGCGAGCGTGATGCCGAAGAGATCGCGGAGCTGGCTGGCCAGGATGATGACGGCGATGCCGGCGGTGAAGCCGACCGTGACGGGATAGGGAATGAACTTGATGTAGGTGCCGACCCGGAGCAGCCCCGCGCCGATCAGGAACAGGCCCGCCATCAGGGTGGCGAGGATCACCCCGTCGACGCCGTGCCGCTCCGCGGTCGCCGCGACCAGAACGATGAACGCACCGGCAGGGCCACCGATCTGGAACCGGCTGCCGCCGAGCAGGGAGGCGATGAAGCCGCCGGCGACGGCGGTGTAGAGGCCGCGGTCCGGCGTCACGCCCGAGGCAATCGCGATCGCCATCGACAGCGGCAGCGCCACGATCGCAACCGTGAGGCCTGCGAAAACGTCGGCGCGGAAGTCCGCAAGGCCATAGCCTTCACGAAAGACGGTGACGAGCTTCGGCAGATACAGTTCGGCAAAGGTCGGCTGGCGCAGCTGGTGCAGCCGGCCCGGCTGATCGCTCGTGATGCTCATGTCAGCAAGGTGCTCCGCTGGCCCCACAATGCTCCGAAGCATCGTGCGTCCGAAGGTGCGACGATGCGCTAGCCCATCTTGATCCCGGGCATGATCAACGCGCGATCATGCTCCGACACGGCGCGGCGGCCCCGGCTCTTTCAAGCGAACGCCACGTCCGCCGCTGTCGCTGCGGGCCTGCTCGCCGATCAGCTCGACGCCGGCCCGGTCGAACGCCTCGACCACCTTGATCAAGGTCTCGACCACGCCACGAACATTGCCGGTGGAGGCCTCCATCCGCTGGATGGTCGGCAGCGACACGCCGGCGAGCTCGGCCAACGTTTTCTGGTCGATGCCGAGCAACGCGCGGGCTGCCCGCATCTGGAACGAGGTGATCACCTTGGCCTCACTTATGAGCAGTTATAAGTGATATCTGGAACATATACAATGATGTAAAATACATCATCGCGAGGCTGGCGCAAGCGCCTCCTTCCGTCATGGTGCAGTGGCGTGCGAGAATCTCGTGTCCCGGACGCGCTGCAACGCTCTTGGCGTTGCTGCGCAGAGCCGGGACCCAGAAATTCCAAGCAGGCGCGCTGATACATGGGCCCCGGCTCTGCAGCGCACCGCTAAAGGAGCGCTGCGCTGCGTCCGGGGCACGAGTCGCCTAACCGATTACGCCGCGTGCTGATGTGCGGCGATGATCTGGTCGGCGGCGCGGCCGGTGACTTCGGCCATGTGATCGAACTGGCGCGTGAAGCTGCCGGCGCCGGCGGTGGCTGAGCGCAGCTCCACGATCAGCTCGCCGATCTCGGCTTCCGGCATCATGGCGCGAACACAGTCCCAGCCGGTCCAACCCTCGCGGGTGTCGAAGCCGAGAATCTGCCCGCGTCGCGCCGACAGGATCGCATTGATCTTGGCGGTGGCGTCGGTCGGGCAGACGATCTCGACCATGTGGATCGGCTCCAGCAGCACCGGCTGGCATTGCGGCAGGCCTTCGTTGAGCCCGACCCGCGCCGCCGTACGGAAGGCGAGATCGGAGCTATCGACGCTGTGATAGGAGCCGTCGGTCAACGTCACCTGCACGTCGGTGACGGGAAAGCCGAGCGGACCGCGCGCCAATCCATCGACCACGCCCTCCTCCACCGCCGGGATGTAGTTGCGCGGCACCGCGCCGCCCACCACCTTCTCGGTGAACTTGAAGCCCTCGCCGCGCGGCAGCGGCTTGATGTCGAGCACGACATCGCCGAACTGGCCGTGACCGCCGGACTGCTTCTTGTGACGGCCGCGTTGGGTGATCGGCTTGCGGATGGTCTCCTGATAGCCGATCGCGGGCGGTTGCGAGGTGACCTTGACACCGAAGCGGTCGCGCAGGCGCTCGCTGGCGACGCGCAGGTGCATCTCGCCCTGGCCCCACAGCACCGTGTCGTGGGTCTGGGCGTTCTGCACGATCATCAGCGAGGGATCCTCCTCATGCAGACGCGTCAGCGCCTGGCCGAGCTTGACGTCGTCCTTGCGGTCGGTGGCCGCGACCGAGATCGCGAGCACCGGCGCCGTCGGCTCGATCGCGATCAACGCCGCGGGCGCCGTCTTGCCGTTCGAAACCGTGTCACCGGTCTTGACCGGATCGAGCTTGGCGAGTGCCACGGTGTCGCCGGCTTCGGCCGTGGCGCGCTTGGTATCATAGGCGCCGTTGACGGCGAGGATGCCGGAGATGCGGCCCGCGCCGCCGGACGAGGATTGCAGCGTGGCGCCGTCGTCGAGATGGCCGGCGAGCAGCCGCGTCAGCGACAGCTTTCCGCCGTGCTGCGAATGCAGCGTCTTGAAGACGTAGCCGAGCGCGTCCTTGGTTTGGGGAACGCCGAGGCGTCTGGCCGTCTCCGCAACACCGGGCGCCTCGTGACGCAACGCCTTCATTAGGCGCAGCACGCCGTTCTCGCGCACGGCAGCGCCCAGCAGCACCGGGCATATCAGCCCTTCCCGCAATTCGCGGGCGAGATCGTCGAAGACGGCATCGCGCGGCGGCTGGATGTCCTCGAGCAGCTGCTCCATCAGCGCATCGTCGTGGTCGGCGAGCTTCTCCAGCATCGAGAAGCGGGCTTCCTTCTCGCGATCGAGATCGCCCCCTTCGAGCGCGATCACCTCTGAGGCCTTGTGCTCGCGATAGATGAAGGCGCGCTCCAGCGCGAGATCGACGAAGCCCTCGATCAGCTCGCCCTTCCAGATCGGGATCTGGCGCAACACCAGCGGCACGCGCGAGGCGGGCTGCAGCATCGCCAGCGTCTCGCGGATGCGCTGACTGGCGCGGTCGATCTTGTTGAGGAACAGGAAACGCGGAATCTTCAGCTCCTCCAGCTCGCGCAGGATGATCTGAAGCTGCGGCAGCTTCTTCTCGTCGGCCTCGCAGACCACGATTGCGGCGTCGACCGCAGGCAACGCGGCGCGCATGTCGTGGGCAAACTCGACCGAACCGGGACAATCGAGGAAGGTGTAGCTGTCGCCCATGAAACTCGTGGTCGCGGCAGTGAGGCCCACGGTCATCTTGTGATGGCGGGCCTCAGGCGTGGCATCGCCGACGGACGTTCCGGCATCGACGCTGCCGGCGCGGGGGATGGCACCCGTTCGCGCCAGGATTGCTTCCAGAAGTGTGGTTTTACCGCTTTGGAAAGGGCCCACCAGCGCAATGCACCGTGGACCTCGGGGACTTCTGACGTCTTGTCCCATTTCGCCGCCTCCTTGGTGTGGAGCTCGGCCCGTGATTGGGTCGGCAAACGCCGATGCTCTGCCCCTCCCTTAGATTTGGCAAGCATCAAACGTCGCTGCGGTGCGTCGTCCGTGTTCCACCTCTCCCGAAGGGAGAGGTGAGGAGCGAGCCTCGCCCGCAGGATGTCTCAACGGCCCGGACGGAGTTCCAGGCTCTCGAGGCCGGCAGCGATGTTGAGGCCGACCTGGCCCTGCACGCTCAGCGGCTGCAGCGCGATCGAATTGTTGGAGCCGCCGACCAGCACGTTGCCGCCCAACCCGACACCGACCGAGGCGCTGCCCTGCGCGCCGACGTAGTTGCCGGAGAGGTCGCCGGGGCCGAGCCGGTCGACCGGTGCGAACACGCCCCAGGCCAAAGCCGTCTCTTGGGTGATGCCGATGTCGAGGCCCACTTTACGGATGGTCGCGACGTAGCGGTCGTCGGGCGAGCCGTCGGCGCGCAGCACGCAGCCAAGATGGGTCACCGATCCCACGATGAAGCCGACGCTGGCGCCGCCGCGGCATTCGAGCACGCCGACCCGCGCCATCCGCTGCTGCGCGCCAGTGTTCACAACGGAGGCGACGAGGCCGGCAGCGGTGAGCCCGGCGAAGAGGAACGAACGGCGCATGAATGTCTCCGGCGAAAAGTGTGATGCGAGCAGAGAGAGCGCCCCACCCGTGTTGCGCGATGGTCTATGCCACAAGAGCTCTGGCCGTACCAGAACCTCCGTCATTGCGAGCGCAGCGAAGATTCCAGAGTCTTGCCGCGGAGGGATTCTGGATTGCTTCGCTGCGCTCGCAATGACCGGGATAGAGCGGTGCGCCTCTTGCCCTGGGCAAATCTTCACCTGCCGGAACAAAAAAGGCCCGCGCGAAGCGGGCCTTTTCAATTCGCACTGTCGCGTCGGTCTTACCGCAGATTGCCGCAGAAGCGCTGGATGCGCTTGCAGGCGTCTTCGAGGTCAGAAGTCTTGGTCGCGTAGGAGATGCGGAACGCAGGTCCGAGGCCGAAGGCCGACCCCTGCACCACGGCGACGCCTTCGGTCTCCAGGAGCTCGGTGACGAAGTCCTCGTCATTGGCGATCACCTTGCCCGACGGCGCGGTCTTGCCGATCGTGCCGGCGCACGACGGATAGACGTAGAACGCGCCTTCGGGACGCGGACACTCGATCCCCTTGGCCTGATTGAGCATGGAGACCACGAGGTCGCGCCGCTCCTTGAACACCTTGTTGTTGGCGGGGATGAAGTCCTGCGGACCGTTCAGCGCCTCGACCGCGGCCCATTGTGCGATCGACGACGGGTTCGAGGTCGACTGCGACTGGATCGTCGACATCGCCTTGATGAGCTGCGCGGGACCGCCGGCGTAGCCGATGCGCCAGCCGGTCATGCAATAGGCCTTGGAGACGCCGTTCACCGTGAGCGTGCGGTCGTAGAGACCAGGTTCGACCTGCGCGACGGTGGTGAACTGGAAGTCGTCGTAGACGAGATGCTCGTACATGTCGTCGGTCATCACCCACACATGGGGGTGCTTCATCAGCACGTCGGTGAGCGCTTTCAGTTCCGAACGCGTGTAGGCAGCTCCGGTCGGGTTCGACGGCGAGCACAGGATGACCCACTTGGTCTTCGGCGTGATCGCGCGCTCGAGCGCCTCGGCCTGGAGCTTGAAGCCGTGAGCTGCGGTGCAGACCACCGGCACCGGCTCGCCGCCGGCGAGCGCGACCATCTCGGGATAGCTGACCCAATAGGGCGCGGGAATGATCACCTCGTCGCCCGGATTGATGGTCGCCATCAACGCGTTGTAGAGCACCTGCTTGCCGCCGGTGCCGACGATGATCTGGTTCGGCTTGTAGGCGACGCCGTTCTCGCGCTGAAACTTCGCGATGATGGCTTCCTTCAGCTCGGGGATGCCGTCGACCGCGGTGTACTTGGTCTTGCCTGCCTCGATGGCGTGGATCGCCGCCAGCTTGATGTTGGCGGGCGTATCGAAGTCGGGCTCGCCGGCACCGAGGCCGATGACGTTGCGGCCCGCCGCTTTCAGCGCGCGTGCTTTATCCGTGACCGCGATGGTCGCGGACGGCTTCACACGGTCGAGCGCAGCAGCAAGGAAGGCCATCGTCATCTCCTGGCGAGCGTCGTGAAGCCCTTCGCCTCACGACTCCAATTGTGGGAATGAGCCACCCTAAAACGTGTGCCGCTGCGCCGCAAGAAACTTCGGCCCGATCGCGGAAAAGTTTAGGATCTGGAGCACTCCGAGCCGCGGTTTCCCGCAATTTTGCGCAAGTTTGACCGCCAAACCCCACATATCCGGCAAGGCCTGTCCTCGGAGCAATTTGCTTGCATTGGACGTCGTCATGCCCGGGCTTGTCCCGCCTGCGCGGCCGAAGCCGCTTCGGCGAGGCGAAGGCCCGGGCATCCACATTCTTCGTGCGGCGCAAGACCTGGATGGCCGGGTCAAGCCCGGCCATGACGTGCGGAAACATTGACGCTTGAACCCCGACAGATCCGTCGATTCACAATTCACGGCGCGATACCTTCACGCATTGACGCAAGCGTGAACTGAACGGCATCGTCGCGGAAATGATCTTCCGCTCCATTGCAGTGCGGTAGGGTTTTCGAGTTTTTCTATCGGCCGGCTCTTGCGGCGGATTCGCATCGGCATCATTGTTTAGCCGCCTCGCGGGGCAACGAGCGCCGCGTCTTCTCGTCCTCGGATTTCGAACGCCAGAATGTACAAGCTCTATTCGATGCAACGCTCGGGCAACAGCTACAAGGTCCGCCTTGCGCTGGCGCTGCTCAACCTGCCTTACGAAGCGGTGGAGGTGGACATTCTGCGCGGCGAGAGCCGCACGCCGGATTTCCTGTCCAAGAACCCGTCGGGGCAGGTGCCGCTGCTCGAGGTCGGCGAGGACCGCTATCTCGCCGAATCCAATGCCATCCTGTGGTACGTCGCCGTCGGCACGCCGCTCGCGCCGGAAAACCGCATCGACCGCGCCGAGGCGCTGCAATGGATGTTCTTCGAGCAGCACGCGCTCGAGCCGAACATCGGCGCGGCCTATTTCTGGCTGTCGCTGGTCAAGGGCGGCCGCGACCTGCAGACCCATTCGCTGGAAGACTGGATGGAGCGCGGCTATGGCGCGCTCCAGGTGATGGAGAATCACCTCAAGACCAATTCCTATTTCGCTGCCCGCCAGCTCACGGTCGCCGACATCGCGCTGTACGGTTACACCCACCTCGCCGACCGCTGCGATTTCGACCTGTCCACCTTTCCGGCGATCCGGGACTGGCTGAAACGCGTCGAAGCCGCGCCTGGCTTCGTCACGATGGACTGGCGCCCGGCCGACATCGACGACCCCGCCAGCATCGCCGCGAGCGCCTGACGGCACGCCCCGCACCGGCGAATAGCGGGCATAAGGGCCGTCTTTGCCGCAATCCCGCCATTTTCCGCGCGGTCGCCGCCGCAATATTGCCGGTTGAAACTGGGAAATTCTGGAAAGTCGCGGGTGATTCGCTCGCGTGTGGAAGGATTTAGACCATGATGCGGGCGTCCGGCACAGCGGGGTTTCAGAGCCCATCCGCTTCCGTCGCGTCTTCCCGGCTCACCCATGCGGTCGCGGCCTCGCTCGCCATCGCCGCACTCTCGCTGTGCCTGATCGTCACCCTCACGGTGCTGTCGACCAGGGCGACCATGGCAATGGGCCTGCCGGTCTGATTCCCGCTTCATCCTGGACCAGCCTTCAAGGCGCCGTGCGGCCCGCGCCGACCGGCATCGCGACAGGACGTCGATGAAATCACCTGTGGTAGTCGTTGCAATCACCCTGACCGCGGCCATCCTGGTCGCGGCCTCGCTGTTGATCATCGTCGGCACGCGCAAGGGCACAGGCACGTCGACGCTGAAGGCGCCGACGCTGCAGCAGCGCGCGCACATGGTCTAAAATCATCCGAAAGCCTTACGCTTGCGTGCAAGCGCGCCTTAAGCACGCCGCACGAAATCGCATCTCCGTCACGCAACAATCAGTCAGTGTTGTGGCCTTACCTCGTTCGGGAGGAGCGAGACAGGTCCATGCGGTTCGGATGGCGTGCGATCTCCGGTCCGGCGCTGACGGCAGCGGCCCTGCTGCTGGCGATGCTGCTTGATCGCGTCGTCGGCGCGCCCTCACCCGCCCCTCTGTTCGTCGGCATCGTGGCTCTTGCCGGCGCCCTCGCAGGTCTCGCCTCCGCCGTGACGACCGCGATTGTCGCGGTGATCGCCGCAGCTCTGTTCTTTCTCAACCGCCACGGCCTTTCCGGCCATGGCGGGGCCGATCTGGTGCAGCTCGGCCTCCTGGCTGTCACCGCTTTCGGCACCGCCGGCATCACCGGGCTGATGCGCGAGCGGCTGCTCGGCAGCTTCGCGGCCGAGCGCCGCAGCCACGCCATTGCCGCGCGGCTGTCGTCCGCGCTCGATAAGGTCGATATCGGCATCGTGCTGCTCGATGCCGAGACCCGGGCGGAATTCATCAACCGCGCGTTCCGCGATTATTTTGCTGTGCCGGACGAGCTCGCCGATGCGAGGCCGCCCTTCATCGCGCTGATGTATCACGGCCGCGACACTGGCGCGTTCGAGCTGCCGGAGGACGAGCTCGGCACCTTCATCGCCCAGCGCATGGAGATGGTGCGGGTCGGCGATGCCACGCCGATCAACGTCGCGTTGCGCAACGGCGAGGTGCTGCGCTTCGTCTGCACCGCACTCGCCGACGGCGGGCGGATGCTGAGCTACACCCCGGTGACCGACCTCGTGCGCCACACCGATGCGCCGGAACGCGCCGATTACTACCGCTCGCTGCGCGATCCGGCCGGCCGCAAGCTGATCCGGTACTTGCGCGTTGCGGATTGAGGCGAGTGCGCGATTGATCGGCAGCAGGATCATCACGTATGAAGGGCATCCCTTCATCGCGCACCTCCGAGATCGCAGAAATTCACATGTCGCTCATCATTCGCGCCGTCACCAGGCAGGACTACGATCAATGGCTGCCGCTGTGGGACGGCTACAACGCCTTTTACGGCCGCTCCGGTCCGACCGCGCTCGCGCCCGAGATTACTGGGATGACGTGGCAGCGCTTCTTCGATGCTTATGAGCCGATGCATGCGCTGGTCGCCGAGGACGACGGCCGCTTGCTCGGGCTGACGCATTATCTGTTCCATCGCAGCACCACTGCGATCGAGCCGTCCTGCTATCTGCAGGACCTGTTCACATCAGAGGCCGCGCGCGGCACGGGCGTCGGCTCGGCGCTGGTCCACGGCGTCTACGAACGGGCGAAGCTGGCGGGATCGCCGCGCGTCTACTGGCAGACGCACGAGACCAATGTCACGGCCCAGCGCCTCTACGACAAGGTCGCGGAGCGATCCGGCTTCATCGTCTATCGCAAGATCTTCTGAGATTGTTGTTGAGCATGATCTTTTGGCGGCCTGTGGATAACTCCGCCTGTCACCCGCGCGTAACACAGCAAGGCTAGGCTGCCCCTGCGTCTGGTCAGGCCCCCGTCACCGATCATGCGCCCCCAGCGGTCCCCGTCAGTCGCCGCGTCTGACAGGGGCCGCATTTTTTTGTGCGCGCTGCCGGCATGGCAGCAGCGCGGCGAGCAGCTTGCTGCTGCGGCGCATCGTGGTCAGAATGCCGACCGCTCATCCCCGACAGGAACTTTCATGGAAATTCGCAATCTCGGCGCCTCCGGCCTTCGCGTGTCCGCGGTCGGGCTCGGCTGCAACAATTTCGGCCAGCGCACCGACCTTGAGACCTCGCGCAAGGTCATCCATCGCGCGCTCGACCTCGGCATCACGCTGTTCGACACCGCCGACATCTATTCGAACATGGGCGGCTCGGAGACCGTGCTCGGTACCGTTCTGGGCGAGCGCCGCAAGGACATCGTGCTGGCGACGAAATACGCCAAGCCGATGGCCGAGGACGGCACCAAGCAGGGCGCCTCGCGCCGCTACATCATGGAGGCGGTGGACGCGAGCCTGAAGCGGCTCAAGACCGATTACATCGACCTCTATCAGCAGCATGATTACGATCCGCTGACGCCGATCGAGGAGAGCCTGCGCGCGCTCGACGATCTGGTCCGCCAGGGCAAGGTGCGCTACATCGGCAATTCGAACTTTCCGGCCTGGCGGATCGCGGAAGCCGAGTACGTCGCACGCGCGATGAATGTCAGCCGCTTCGTCTCCTGCCAGGACGAATATTCCCTGCTCGTGCGCGACATCGAGAAGGACCTGCTGCCGGCCGCGACGGAATACAAGCTCGGCCTGTTGCCGTTCTTCCCGCTCGCAAGCGGCCTCCTGACCGGCAAATACAGGAAGGGCGAGGACGCGCCTGCCGACACCCGCTTCGGCAAGGTGCCGCGGCTGCGCGACCGCTATGTCACGCCGCGCAACGAGGACATCGTCGAGAAGCTCCAGGCCTTCGCGAAAGCGCGCGGTCATTCGATGCTGGAGCTCGCCTTCTCCTGGCTCGCCGCGCGCCCGCAAGTGTCGAGCGTGATTGCGGGCGCTACCCGCGTCGAGCAGATCGAGGAGAACGTCAAGGCGATCGCCTGGAAACTCAGCGCGGAAGAGATGACCGAGATCGACAGGATCACGCTGGGCTGACGTTTGAAACGCGGCGCTACTTGGCGCCGCGCCCCACCGTCTGCATCACCTCGAAACCTTCGAACTGGGGATGGCCGAGATAAAGCGGCTTGTTGTCGCCCGCCTTGTGATGCGCCGCGCGAAACGCTTCCGACTTGGTCCAGGCCTCGAACGCCGCATAATTCGCCCATACGGTGTGCGAGGCGTACAGCGTGTGGTCCTCGGCTTCCGGCCCGCGCAGCAGGTGAAACTCGATGAAGCCCGGCACCTTGTCGAGATGGGTGTCGCGCGTGAGCCAGACCTGCTCGAAGGCAGTCTCAGAGCCCTTGGCGACGCGGAAGCGGTTCATGGCGATGTACATGGGGTGGTGTCTCCTGATGCTCGGCTCATCATGTCGTCATTCCGGGACGCGCCGCAAGGCGTGGACCCGGAATGACGGCTTAAGCGACCAGTCCCTTCATCGGCCTTGCGCTTGCGCTGTCGGGAAACGCCGTCTCGGCCAGCACGCGATCGGACAGGCCGAACTGGTCCTGCAGCACGCCTTTGATCACCGAGCGCAGATCCGTGGTCGGCTTGAGGTCACGGCCCTCATACAGGTTCGCGAGCCTGAGGCCGGGCCAGTCCGCGATGACGCGGCCGCCCCTCACCGCGCCGCCGGCGAGCAAGGCGACCGTAGCCGTGCCGTGATCGGTGCCATCGGTGCCGTTGATGCGCGCGGTGCGGCCGAACTCGGTGGCGACGATCACGATTGTGTCGCGCCAGCGATTTCCCAGGCCGCTTTCGAACTCGGCGAGCGCGCCATCGAGACCGCCGAGCAGGAAGGCGAGACGCCCCACAGGGCCGCCTTCATTGGCATGCGTGTCCCAGCCGTCGAAGGCGAGCGCGGCGATGCGCGGGCCGTCATCAGCCGCCATCAGCTTTGCGGCGCCGCGCGCGACCTGCCGCATCTGCGCGACGGCATTGCCGCGCGTCGCCTTCATGTCGTCGCCGCTCGCCGCCTTGTCGAGCTGGAGGCCTTGCGACAGCGCGGAGGCCAAAGCGGGATCACGGTGGCGGTAGAGTTCGACGAGGCGCATCGCGGTGTCGTCATCGGCCTGCGGCAGCGCGACCGGCGCCCAGCCGACGGTGGGCGCATTGCCGCGCAGCACCAGCGGCGTGGTGGGGCCGACCGCGAGGCCGCTGGACACGCGCTCGCCGCGCGGCAGCGCTTCCAGCGCGCGGTTGAGCCAGCCGGACTGCACGCGGCCCGGGCCGGCATAGCCGCTTTCGAGCACGTCCTGGCCGTCGAAATGCGAGCGGTCCCGATAGGGCGTCGCGACCGCGTGGATCACCGCCGCGTGCTTGTCGCGATACATGCGCGCAAACTCCGGCATCGCCGGATGCAGGGCGAAGAACGAGTCGAGCATGATCGCGGGATGGGCCCCGTCGGCGCTGAGCGCGATCGATCCATGCAGGCCGGCATAGTCAGGATCGCCGAGCGGCGCGACGGTCGAGAGCCCGTCCAGTGCGCCGCGCAGGATCACCACGACCAACCGCGGATCGCGTCCGTCGGCCGCACGGGCAAATTTCGGCAGGTAGGCCCAAGCCGCAAAGGAGGCGCCGCCGAGCAGGAGACCTCGGCGGGATGTGAGGAGCCGGTTCTCGACGCAGTCGGTCATCATCATCTCCTCTGCATTTCCGGCGACATCAGCAGCAGCGCCAACGCCTGCTGCCGCGACTCCGCGCGCTCGATGGTCCGCCGCGTCTCAGCCGAAGCGGCGTCCGCAGCGGCGAACTCCAGGAGGTCGAGCGGATCGATGTTGTTGCCGAGCCGCGCGCCGATCTGCGCCGCGATGTCGAGCCTGAGCTTGATGCCTTCAGGCGCGGCCCAGGCGGCATTGCTGTCGGGAAAGCCGTTGGGGCCCGGCGGCGACCACAGCGGCTGGCCGAGCAGATTGAGGTTGTTCAGATAGGCGCCGGGATCCTCCGGCACGCGTGCCAGCAACCGGCCGCTTGCGACCAGGAAATCGTATGGCGAGCGCAGCTTGGTGAGCGGCGCCTTCCAGGCTTCATCGGAATCGACCAGCCCCAATGCCAGCGCCTTGAGATCGCCGTCGGTCCTGACGAAGACGTCGCGCAGGCGCGCAACGAGCGCCGGCGGCGGCTCGTCCGCGACGAAGTGACGGACGAATTTGGTGGCGATGAAATTCGCGGTCGAGGGATGTCGCGCGAGGTCGGCGAGCGCGGCTTCGCCCTGCGCGATGCCCGCCTGATCGTAGGTCTTGCCGAGCAGGACCTGCGGCCCGGGCTGATGCGCATTGGTGTTGAAGACGAAGGAGCCGGGGACCCCGAGCTGCCCCTGCCTTCCGGCAAAGGTCCAGCCGGTGATGATGCGCGCGAGCGAGGTGACGTCGCCTTGCGTGTAGCCGCCGCCGATGCCGAGCGTATGCAGCTCCATGATCTCGCGCGCGAGATTTTCGTTCAGCCCGCGCTTGCGGTTTTGCCCGGCGCGCGAATCCGGCCCGAGCGATTGCTGATTGTCGAGGAAGAACAGCATCGCCGGATGCTGCTCGACCGCCCTCAGCATGTCGGCGAAGCGCCCGAGCACGTGCGGCCTGATCGCCTCGCGCTCGAACGCGCCGGCCCAGATCCGCGCCAGCTCGCCCTTGCTGGCGGAGATGCAGAAATGATTGGACCAGAACGCGACGAGGCGCTCGGTGAAGCCGCACTCGGCGAGCGTGGCGCGCTGCAGCCGCGCCAGAGCCTCGGCGCGAAAGGTTTTCTGGATCACATTGAGCGGCTGCGGCGCGGGCTTGGCGGCGGGCGGCGCGGCGGCGCTCGGCTGCATGGCCTCCGGCTTCGGTGCGCCGCCCGTGGGCTTTGCATCGGCCATTTGGCCGGTGATCTCTGCCGCGGCATTGAGCGAGAGATTGCGGCGCAAGGGCGCGTTCTGATCGGCAGGCGCTTGTGCCGGCGTCTCGGCGGGCGCGGCGGCTTTGGCCGCCTCACGCGCCTGCTTGACCTGGTCCTGATAGGCAAACACGGCCTGCCCGAGCTGCGGCGTCGATTGCAGGCCCGGCGCTTCCAGCAGCACGCCATTGGCACGCGAAAGCTCCGCCTTCACGAAGCCGCGCGGATCGGAGCTCGCGTTGACGAGATCGCCCGATGCACCGCCGCGGGCGCCGAAGCCGAAGCGGTTGAGCGCGACGAGGGCGGCTTGCGAATCGCGGGCCATCGATAATCTGTCCTTCGCGCGCCTGCGAGGTGCTTTCCTTTCGACGCGGTCGGCGCGTAATATACTGCAGCGGCAGATGAACCCGCCATGAAAATGACGGCGAAGCTTCGACCTAGATCATGACAAATCCGAAAGAAATGCCGTCAGCGCCGGCACTTGCGCGCCGTCTCACCTGTTCCCGTTGCGGCAGCGAATTCGGCTGCGATCTCTCAGGGACCTGCTGGTGCGCGGAGGAGACGGCACGGCTGCCGATGCCCCTCGAGGGCGAGGACTGCCTGTGCCGGGAGTGCTTGCGGAAAGCGGCGGCGGAGGCCGTGTCGTAGTGTTGTAGGGTAGGCAAAGCGACTTGTCCGCCGTAGCTCGAAGAGCGAAGGCGGAAGCGTGCCCCCCATTATCATTGCGTTCGTGGAAGATGGTGGGCACGGCGCTTTGCAGCTTTGCCCACCCGAAGCGACGTGCGTTACACCGCAAATCCCGGCGACTTCCGCGCCATGCCGTCGAACGCATCCAGCAGCTTTTCCCGCCAGGCATAGATGGGATCATCCGCATCCAGCAGCTTGAACGGGCTCACCACGCGCGCCCATTGGAATCCGCCGAACACGATGTAATCGGCGTAATTCGGGGCCTGCCCGCCGAGAAAAGGTTGCGTCTTGAACGTCTGCCGCATGATCTCGAGCGACTTGCGGAAGGCGATGATGCCGGTGTCGCGGCTCGCCTGGACCTCTTCCAGGCCCTTGCCGAACCGCGCCTCGCGCGACTTGCGGAAATAGGCGGCATCGACCTCGCCGAGATTATTCGGGATGTCGGCGATGATGAGCGGAGAGAGACCGCCGACGATGGCGATGTCGCCCCACGCATTGATCATGCGCGCCATGGCGCGGCCGCCCTCGCCGCCGAACAGCGACGGGCGATCCGGAAAATGGTCCTCGAGATAGTTCGCGATGGTCCAGGAATCGACGATCACCTTGTCGTGATGCAACAGCACGGGGACCCTCTCCGAGCCGTGCGGCGCGATCGCGCTCTTCTCGGTGAAGCGCCAGGGCAGCGATTCCGCCGCAAGGCCCTTGTGCGCCAGCGCCATCCGCGTGCGCCAGCAATACGGGCTGAAGGGACGCGCGGGATCGGTGCCGACGAGTTCGTAGAGCTTGAGCGACATGGTTGGCGGCCTCCTCATGCTCCGTCATTGCGAGGAGCTCGCGACAAAATTGCAAAGCAATTTTGCGCTGATGCAAGCGAAGCAATCCAGACTGCTTCCGTGAAAGACATTCTGGATTGCTTCGCTTGCGCTCGCAATGACGATGTGGAGGCAGATATGCGCGTCACCGTCCGTTGGCGCGGAGCAGCCTCTCGCCGCCTTCCGTCACCGCGATGACCAGCCCGAGTCCGGCAATCGTCTCGCGCGCGACGTAGCCGCGCTCGGCGGCGTCCTCCCAGATGGTGAGGCGCGGACACGAGGTCTTCCAGGTCGCGATCACCTCGGCATAGGCGCGCGGCTCGCGCGCCACCCATTCGACGAAGTCCAGCACCAGCGGATCGGCCGTCTCGCTCATTGCAAACCTCCCTTGTCGAAGGCGGCCAGAACCGGCGCACGCAGCAACAGCCAGCCGCCATGGGCGATGTAGTAGCAGGCGATGACGGTGATCAGCTTGTTCGACCAGGCGATGAACTGCTGGTCGGTCATGGCTTCGAGAATGCGGCGCGCCAGCGTGGTGCCGAGCATCGAGGCTGCGACCGCGACGATGGCGAGCACGGGATCGAGGCTCGCGGCCTGGTCGATGATGCCGCCGAAATAGATCAGCTTGGTGAAATGGCTGACGACCTGGCACATCGCTTTCGTCGCCACCTTCTCGCGCCGGCCGAAATCGCCGCCGAGGAAGAAGGTGTCGAGCAGCGGGCCGGAGACGCCCGTCATCAGCATCAGGCCCATGCAGATCGTGCCATAGACCGTGCCCTGCCAGAGGCTATCGGGATCCGGCTTGATGTTCGCCGGCAGGAGCCGCGCCATGAAGGGGGTGATGCCGAGCAGCAGCAGCGCGACCGGCTTGTCTGGGACATAGCCGGTCAGCGACCACGCCGCGAGCGCGAGGGCCGCGCCGACCATATAGTTTGCAACCGGCCGCCAGCGGATATGCGCCCGCCACAGGAACGCGCGCCAGCCGTTCGAGGCCATCTGCGTGATCGCATGCAGCACCATGGCGGTCGGCAGCGGCATCAGGGCCAAGAGCACGCCGATCAGGATCAGCCCGCCCGCCATGCCGAACAGCCCCGACAGGAACGCCGTGGCCACCATCAGCAATCCGAGGGCAGCGAACATGATGGGCGTCACGAGGAATTCTCCGGTGGTGGCACGGACAGTCAGGCAGGCACGCTGTCTCGCTCCCTCGCCCCGCTTGCGGGGAGAGGGCGGGGTGAGGGGAGTCTCCGCGGGGACGGTGAGAGTTGGACTCGCGGAGAGTCCCCTCACCCGGAATTTGCTCTCGCAAATTCCGGCCTCTCCCCGCAGGCGGGGAGAGGCGAAGGCACGCGCCCCCTTCAACAAATCAGCACGAATTACGCTGATGTTTGTGCCTCGCTTGCGCCTGTTCCGCAAACTGAGTTATCTTGCCCTGGCATCAGCTTTCCTGAGGGTGGTCATTTGCGGCGGCTGCTGTTTCTCAACGGCATCAAGGCGTTCGAGGCGGCGGCGCGGACCGGCAGCTTTGCTGCGGCCGGGCTGGAGCTGAGCGTATCGGCGGCCGCCGTCAGCCGCATGGTGCACCTGCTCGAAGAGCGGCTCGGCGTCGCGTTGTTCGAGCGCAAGGCCAACAGGCTCGTGCTGACGCAGGCCGGCCGCGCCTATCAGAGCGGGCTGACTCCGATCTTCGATGCGCTGGCGAGCCTCACGGCGCAGGTGACGGCGCCTGCGAGCGTGCGCGTGCTCACCATCGGCGTCGGCCACACCTTTGCGATGCGCTGGCTGATCCCGCGCCTGTCGGAGTTTCGCAGCGAGGAGCCCGACATCGAGGTGCGCTTCACCACCGGCGGCGCCGCGGTGCCGTTCGGCGAGGACTGGACCTGCGGCATCAAGCTCGGCACCGGCGACTGGCCCGGCCTCGTCGCCGAGCCGCTGTTCGCCGGCGACCTCACCCCCGTCTGCGTGCCGCGCCTTGCCGGCGGATTGAAGCGGCCGGCCGACCTGAAGGGACCGAGCCTGATCCGCGTCGCGCACTCACCCGAGGACTGGCCGATCTGGCTGAAGGCGGCGGGCACCGCGAGGATCAACGCGCGCGGGCCCGAGTTCCAGTTCTACGGCCAGGCGCTGCAGGCCGCGGCGGACGGGCTCGGCATCGCCATGGGCATCCGCCCCTATATCGACGACGATCTCGCGGCCGGCCGGCTGGTGGCGCCGTTCGACCTCTCGGTGCCCAAGGGCATGCGCTGGTACCTCGTCTATCGCAGCTTCCAGACCGAGCAGCGCGACTTTGCCGCCTTCCGCCGCTGGATCATGCGGGCGGCGTCGGAACCCGCCGCCCGGCCGCGCCGGATCGGCCGCGCCGCCGCGCGGAACTAATGCCGGGCGGAAAAAAGCCGCCTGCTTGTGAACGGCTTCACATCCCAAAATCCACAAATGTGGTCCCCTGACTCTCCGAAAAAGAAACGTGGGACCTACACTATGACGACCCTCTACGACGGCTTTGACATCGAATCCTTCGAAGCTGGCAAGGGGCTGTGGCACGCGCGGATCCGGCGCGCCGATCTCAGCCCGGTGGCCATCGACGGCGTGCTGTTTCCGGCCATGGAAGTCGGCTTCGCCTGGCCCGATCGCGATGCCGCGATTGCCGATGCCAAGCACCACATCGATCGTTTCCGGCGACGAGCCGGCGACGACGAATAGGCGGTCCGCAGGTCAACCCAGAAACAGGGCGGCAAAAAGGGGGGAAACCGGTTATGTCCATCATCGAAACCGATGCAGCGCAGCCGCGGATCTACGCCCGCGCAGTGCTGTCCAACTGCCCGGAATGCGACGGCGCCCTCTCGGTGCTCCGCGTGATCGGCGGCCGCGCCGGATGCGAGTACTGGACCATGCGCTGCACCGATTGCGGCGGCATTCATCTCGATATCCTCGAACCGAATGTCACCGCCGGAGACGATGAGGGGCCATTGCCGGCGGCGTGAACCGCAGGGCTGCTGCCAACCTGCTGTCAGCAGCCTGCATGGCTCGGGGCATTCACCCTTTATTGCGGGGCGGACTCGTCCCATATTCGCTTGATGGCGAAGAAACCTGCATCCTCCGAAAAATCCGGCAAATCCTCCAAGACCAAGGCTCCGAACTCGAAGGCGCATCGCCCCGACGTGCAGCCAATCGGGCCGGCGCTGGCCGAATTGCTCAATCCCGCGATCAATCGCGGCGATGCCGGGCTGGGATCGGGCACCGGCCTGCAGCCGCCGCCGGACAATTCGCGCGACCGTCGCGCCGGGGGCGAAGCCGCCGCGCATCGCGCGCGGGCTTCGACGCCGAAGGAGTTTCCGCAAGATGCCGCGCGGCCGATGCCGCTGCGGCCCAATCCGCAGCCGCCGGGCGCTCGTCAGTCCGGTGAGCTTGCCGGGCTGGAGGAGGCACCGCAGGCCAATTACGGAACCGCAGCCACGATTCCGACGCTCGATCCGGAACTGGCGCGGCAGCTCGGCCTGCCCACCGAGGAGGACGATGCCGAGGCGCTGGCGCGTCCGCCGCGTTCCAAGATGGAGGCGCTCGGCGTCAAGGCCACCGCAGATGCGCTGGAATCGCTGATCCGCGAGGGCCGGCCGGAGTTCCGCAAGGGCGACGGCTCCATGAAGGTGTGGACGCCGCACCGGCCGCCGCGGCCGGAAAAGTCCGAAGGCGGCGTGCGCTTCGAGATCAAATCGTCCTACGAGCCCAAGGGCGACCAGCCGACCGCGATCGCCGAGCTGGTCGAGGGCATCAACCGCAACGACCGTTCGCAGGTGCTGCTCGGCGTCACTGGCTCCGGCAAGACCTACACCATGGCCAAGGTGATCGAGGCGACGCAGCGCCCGGCCCTGATCCTGGCGCCGAACAAGACGCTGGCCGCGCAGCTGTATGGCGAGTTCAAGAACTTCTTTCCCGACAACGCGGTCGAGTATTTCGTCAGCTATTACGACTACTACCAGCCCGAAGCGTATGTGCCCCGCACGGACACGTACATCGAGAAGGATTCCTCGATCAACGAGCAGATCGACCGCATGCGTCATTCGGCGACGCGCGCGCTGCTGGAGCGCGACGACGTCATCATCGTCGCTTCGGTGTCCTGCATCTACGGTATCGGCTCGGTCGAGACCTACACCGCGATGACCTTCGCGCTGAAGAAGGGCGAGCGCATCGACCAGCGCCAGCTGATCGCCGACCTCGTCGCGCTGCAATACAAGCGCACCCAGGCCGATTTCACCCGCGGCACGTTTCGCGTGCGCGGCGACGTCATCGACATCTTCCCGGCGCACTATGAAGACCGCGCCTGGCGCGTGAACCTGTTCGGCGACACCATCGAGACCATCGAGGAGTTCGATCCGCTTACCGGCCACAAGCAGGACGAGCTCGAATTCATCAAGATGTACGCCAATTCGCACTATGTGACGCCGCGCCCGACGCTGGTGCAGGCGATCAAGTCGATCAAATCCGAGCTGAAGCAGCGGCTCGACCAGCTTCACAACCAGGGCCGGCTCCTGGAAGCGCAGCGGCTGGAGCAGCGCACCACGTTCGACCTGGAGATGATGGAGGCGACGGGCAGCTGCGCCGGCATCGAGAACTATTCGCGCTACCTCACCGGGCGCCGGCCGGGCGAGCCGCCGCCGACGCTGTTCGAATACGTGCCCGACAACGCGCTGATCTTCGCCGACGAAAGCCACGTCACCATCCCGCAGATCGGTGCCATGTTCCGCGGCGACTTCCGCCGCAAGGCGACGCTGGCCGAATACGGCTTCCGCCTGCCCTCCTGCATGGACAACCGCCCGCTCCGCTTCGAGGAGTGGGACATGATGCGGCCGCAGACCGTCGCGGTGTCGGCAACGCCGGGCAGCTGGGAGCTGAACGAGAGCGGCGGCGTGTTCGTCGAGCAGGTCATTCGCCCCACCGGACTGATCGATCCGCCCGTCGACATCCGCCCCGCCCGCACCCAGGTGGACGATCTCGTCGGCGAGGTGCGTGCCACCGCGCAAGCCGGCTATCGTTCGCTGATCACGGTCCTCACGAAACGCATGGCGGAGGATCTCACCGAATATCTGCACGAGCAGGGCATCCGCGTGCGCTACATGCACAGCGATATCGACACGATCGAGCGCATCGAGATCATCCGCGACCTCAGGCTCGGCGCCTTCGACGCGCTGGTCGGCATCAACCTCTTGCGCGAGGGCCTCGACATTCCTGAATGCGCGCTGGTCGCCATTCTCGACGCCGACAAGGAAGGTTTTCTGCGCAGCGAAACGTCCTTGATTCAGACCATCGGCCGCGCCGCGCGCAACGTCGACGGCAAGGTGATCCTCTATGCCGACCAGATGACGGGATCGATGGAGCGCGCCATCGCCGAGACCAATCGCCGCCGCGAGAAGCAGGTCGAATACAACACCGCCAACGGCATCACGCCGGAGAGCGTGAAGAAGCAGATCGGCGACATCCTCAACTCGGTCTACGAGCGCGACCACGTGCTGATCGAGGTCGGCGGCCACGACATGACCGACGACGTCATCTCGATCGGCCACAATTTCGAGGCCGTGCTGGCCGATCTCGAAACCAGGATGCGCGAGGCCGCCGCCGATCTGAACTTCGAGGAAGCCGCGCGCCTGCGCGACGAGGTCAAGCGCCTGCGCGCGACCGAGCTCGCCGTGGTCGACGATCCCTCGGCGAAGCAGCGCGTCGTGCAGGGCAAGGCGGGCGCCTATGCCGGCAGCAAGAAGTACGGCGACGCCGCCAATCTGCCGGTCAGCGCCATGAAGAAGAAAACGGTCAGCTCCGCCCTCAAGGCGAGCGGCGGCGGCTCCGGCTCGAAGGTGCACAAGCCGCATCTCGACGAGATGCACGGCCCGGAATCGCTGCCCTATCGCGAGAGCCGCGCACTGCCGGCAAAGCCGTTCGGCGGAAACAGCCGGATCATCCAGCCGACGGATTCAAGGCAGTCGGGACCGGAGTTCGGTCCGGCGCCGAAGTCGACGGGTGGGATGCCGGGGCGAAGGGGTGGGTGGAAGAAGAGGTAGTAATTCTCCGGTTATGTGACGATCTACGCTCATGACTACTTCCCTCGTGTTCGTCTCCGCCCAAGAGGTGGCCTGCCCAATCGAGGATTGCGCAAGGCTTTAAGCCGCTCGTTCGTCCTCAAATCGACAGACCAACTATATTCGAATTCGTAAGCCATCGAGCGGGCAAGTCCGTCAAGTCCGGGGAAAAGAGTGGCTTGCGTAATGTTCATCGAATAAAGCGATGCCATCGCTTCGCCACGAACCTTGGCCGCGGGGAGCACGAACTTGATTAGTAGTTCGCTTGCATCTGGATAGCTCGCAAGAATCTCCTCCACTGTCATTCCGACGTGGCTTGAGACCAGGAATGTACCAGATTGAGCGATGACACGTTGAGGCATACTGTGGGGATCGCCTTGCCAGACAAAGGCATGCTGGTTCTCAAGAAAATACCTCTTATAGTTCTCAGCGTTCCGCGGATCAGTGTCTCGCACGTCTACGCCGTCGATGAGCCGCTTTTCATAGATATCCCATAGCAATGGAAGATTGAGCGCCCACACGGCCGCATCGTCGGTTGCTCGCTCAAGAGCAAAGAACGAGGCAACATAGGGTGACCATGTAAAGTCCAGCAATCTGGTTGGCGCACCATGATGCTGCATCAAAGCAAGCCATTCGAGTTCGTCGCCGTCAGGAACGTCTGCCATGTACAGATGCGATTTGCGTTCGAATATTCGTCGAATACGCATTTCTTGGACGGCCCACGCCTTCTTAACGACTTTGGAGACCTCGATATGGCGGGACAAGGATGATCGAAGCGGCCATCGTGCGTCGCCCTGCCCCCTAAAGCACCAGTTTCTAACGCTGCGCCATCGCTGGATCATGCCGATAAACTCGGACCACGTCTCGATGCGGTAAGTTACAACGTTTGCGCCGATGCCTCCCGGTACCACTAGCCTAGACTTACCTCGTGTGGATCGCTTGGCCATGTTGCCCCCTTCACCGAAGTCAAAAATGTGGATGTCGGAGCGGCTTCTATAAGACAACCAATAGTAGCATACGAGCATTTGATCGATCAGAAAAGCCTGTCACCCCACGCTCGCCGTCACCACGGCCATCACCGACAGCAGCAGCACGATCGTCACCAGTTGCAGCGAGGCGACGGGCTGGGTGCGCCAGGCCGTGATCTTGTCGGACAGCGGCAGATGGGCCTCGAAGAACTTGGGTTCGTAGACGGTCTTGAAGAGAACGGGGAAGCTCGGGCCGAGGGTCACGGCCAGCGTCGCGTGGGTGAGCGAGGCGAAGGCGACGAAGATGGCGACGCCGGGGTCGCCGACGAGGTCCTGGTCGCCGGCGAGCTTGAGCAGGAAGGCCGCCGTGGCGAAGGTCGGGAAGCTCTGCAGGGTCGCGGTCAGCGCGAGGCCTTCGAGCGCGTTGTGCAGGCGGGACTTTCTGACGGTGGCGATGGCGGCCATGGCACGTCTCCCTGATGACATGTCGATGACGGTAGTCGCGGCGCGGGAGGGGTGATGTGAGATGGGTCACGCGGGGGGCGGCGGCGCGCTTCACCTCGCCCCGCTTGCGGGGAGAGGTCGATCGCGAAGCGAATTCGCCGAAACATCCCCTCACCCCAACCCTCTCCCCGCGAAGAGCGGGGCGAGGGAGCGCACCGCCGGCGGGGCGACAGGTCAGCTTCGCTCATAACTTCCTCTTCCCGTTCACCTGGCACTGCTGTTGCCCCTGCGTCGTAGTGATGTTGCGCATTGCTCCATGCGCGTTGCGCGTCCCGCAATCGGAAGGGGCGCGAATTCGTGCAGCCATCAGGCAACTCAACCGGCAATTGCATGTCTTGAACCGAGTATTGCGCTCGTGCGTCAAAACGTCTGCAACATCCCTGTGATTTCGCGGATTGCCGGTGCGCGAGGCCGCGCGCTGGCGTTGCGGAGCGCAACGGGGCGCGGAACGAGGACGGGCGGGAATGACGGTCGAGCAGCTGAATCGCCAACGCGTGGTGCACCTGCTCGATGCCTTCGCGCGCGGCGACATCGAGGCCGCGCTGGCCTGCTGCACCGACGACGTCGATTTTCTCACCCACGCGCCGATCGACGTGCTGCCGCACATGGTGCCGCGCCACGGCAAGCAGGAGCTACGCGAGCTCTGGCAGACGATCTGGTCGCGCTATTCCGAGATCCGCTACAAGGCGCCGCACATCGTCGCCGAGGGCGAGGCGGTCGCGACCTATGTGCACGCTTATTTCAAGAAGCGCAGCAACGACCGCATGGTGCAGTTCGACATGGCTGTATTCTACACCTTCCGCGGCGCCCTGGTGGCGGAGATCCGCGAGATCATCGATTCCTACGACCTGGTGCAGCAGGTGCTGGAACGGGAGATCGGGCCGCTGATCGCGGGGCCGGATTGAGCGCCGGGACCCGGACAATTACGGGGTTCTATTGCAAATCTCACAGAGAACGATCAAGTGTGCATTGCGAAAACGTGAATTGCGTTTTGGCCGAAATCTGCTAATTTGTTCGTATACAAATGAGTTAAGCCCCGGCGCCCGCGTGCGCATGGGGTTGTTTGCCGTTTTTTTCCGCAAAGCCAGCTTCAGGACTGCCCCAAATGACAGAGCACGGTCTCTGGCGTTTCTCGCGTGCGTTGCACCGCGCGATCAACGACCGGCATTTCGAGGACATCGAGGCCTTGATCGACGAGGACGTCGAATGGGCGCTCTACGGCCCGATCGACATGTTTCCGTTCCTCGGCGCGCGCCAGGGCAAGGATGCCGTGCTCGACGTCATCCGCCAGCTCGCCGACAATTTCCACGTCCGCCGCTTCGACCGCGAGAGCATCATGCTGGGCGTCGATTCCGCCGCCTCGATGGTGCGCTATTCGCTGACGGCCCTGGATTCCAACAAGCCGATCAGCTTGCGCGTGGCGCAGTTCGCCCAGTTCAGGGCGGGCAAGCTGATCAGCATGCGGGTGCTGATCGACACCTTCGACCTGGTCGAGCAGGCGCTCGGCCGCGCCATTCATCTGCCGAAGATGACCAGCGTCGGCTAACCCATGATCCGGACCCGCAGGGCCGCGTTAGCGCAAAATGCGAAGCGGTTTTCCGAGACGATCATGCGCAAACAACAACCTGAAGCACGATGATGATCATCGCGCTTCAGGCGGGACGCCAACGGGCCCCGCTGTTCGGGACCGATGACGAGGCGATCGCGACCGTCCCGGCCTCCAGCCCCGCCGGATGCCGTCGCATCACGAGCTTGTCATCGGACGCGCGCCTTTCGCGCGGCCCGTTGGTTCGCCTCCCCTTGCGAACCGCCACAATTCCGCAACGATAAATCGGCACTTTCTGCGCCGGAATGGCGCATGGTCATTGCGGCCGCTATAGTGAGGCGGACATGCGCCGGGGTTCGTGGGCAGGACGATGGAATTCTCGACAGGGTTTGGCTGGACCAGGCTGCCGTTGCTGGCGGCTGCATTCATCTTGGGCTCGGCGCTGACGTTACAGGCGCAGATCATTCCGCCCTTCTCCTCCCCAGCAGCCGCGCCTGACGACGAGGCCGAGACAGAGACTGTGGCGGAAGCCCCCGACGTCAACGACCCCGACGTGCTCAAGGACATCGACGTCGACAAGCTCGACTGGAGCCAGCTCGCGGTCGATGCCGGGACCGGCATCGATCCGATGGCCGCCAAGAAGCGCGCCCAGGCCGCCGCCAGGGAAGGCCTCGACTGGTCGTCGAACCCGAATGCCAACGGCTCCTCGGCGGTGACCGTGAAGCAATCGGTGTCCTCGTTCTGGGATACCCGGATCGGCGCCGACATGACGCTGGCGAGCGAGCCCAGGACGATGTCCGAGCTGCTGGCACAGAAGGCCACCAACGGCGGCAACCTGCCGCACTCCTCGGGCAGCGCCTGGGCGACGGCAACCGCGCCGGGCGCGGGCGCGATCTGGGACAAGACCGCGGTGGAAGCCAGGGTCGATCCCGGCGCCGAGCACAGCAAGGTCGGGGCGTCACTGACCAAATCGGTGCCGCTGTCGGGCGACACCTCGCTGACGCTGCAGAACGGCTACAGCGTCAACCAGCAGGGCACCAGTGCGGTCCCCGGCATCGGCGGCCACGTCACGCGCAATTACGAGACCGACCAGAGCGCCAAGGTCACCGTGACCGACACCGGCACCAGCATCATCGCCGGCCAGACGCTGTCGACCACCGACGACAAATGGCTGCGCAAGCTCGGCGCGGAGCAGAAGCTGTTCGACAACGTCACCGTATCGGGCTCGGTCGGTGAAACCCCGCAAGGCACGCTGAACAAGAGCGTGACGGCAGGCTTCAAGAAGAGCTGGTGAGCCCCTTCCCCTCTCCCCGCCTGCGGGGAGAGGCCATCACCGCGACCGCATTCACACTTCCCTAACCATACGCCACGGCAAAACCCCTGAAACGTCCGGCCTTGCCGCATCTCGGCCCATTTGCGGTCAAAATCGGACGCCCTGATACGGCCTGCCTCACAGACGTCGTCGTGCGGGGGACACTCGCGCTGCGCTCAACGCGAACAGGGGAATAACGATGAACGCCATGCGTCCTGAAAAGGTCGAAGCCACCGAGACCGAGACGGTCGACACCAACCTCGCCGCCGTGACGGAGGTCGAAGCCGGCATCCGCGACTTCGTCCGCAACGACATCGCCTATCTGCGCCGTCCGGCCTCTGGCACCACCGACGCGCCGCCGCTCGACCCGAGCGCGGAAGCCACCGTCAACAACGTCAACTCGCTGATCCAGCGCGTTGCCGGCACCTCGCTCGCCGAGATCGAGAATTTGATCTCCGAGCTCGAGAGCCTGCGCGACCTGCTGCACGCTGAAGGCCAGCGCGTCCAGCGCGAGATCTCCGGCTACGCCCAGCTCAGCCAGGCCGCGATGAAGTCGACCCGCATGATCGCCGACAACGTCGCGCAGTGGAAACGCGCCGCCGACGGCCTGCGCAACAGCTGATCGCCGACACGGACGCATCATTGGCCGCCGCGTTCCGGAAGGGACGCGGCGGTTTTGATTCAGAGAGGTCTCGTGCCCCGGACGCGATGCGGCACGCAGTGACGCGTCGCAGAGCCGGGGCCCATGTCACGGCATTTCTCCAGCGCCGCTCAATGGATCCCGGCTCTGCGCAGCAGCGTTGCACGCTACAGCGCGTCCGGGACACGAGACCGCCCTTTGAACCCACCGCCCCTTCCCGGCGACTAACGCCAAGCGCCCGTGCAGCTACGGCCGGGCTCGGGGGACATGTCATGGAAAGCATTCGGCCCGACACCACGGACCCGATCCCGTTGCGGCCCGCGCCGAATCAATTCGGCACGATCATGCTGCGCTTTGTCGGGCTGCTGGCGGTTGCGATCGCCATCCTGGCGTTCGTCTATAGCCGCTGAGCTGCGGCCGGATGCCGGCCGCGATCGTTAACGAATTCTTACCGGGCCGCTTCGATGGTCGAGGCTTCCAGCGTGTAGGCGCCATCGGCATAGCCCTTCACCACCATGCCGGCGACCAGCATCACGGCCAACGTCGCAGTCGCGAAGATGAATCCAACAAATTTGAGTGCGCCGCGATCTGCCATGGTCCTCGTCCCCTGTCTCTGCCCCATTCGTTTCAAATAGACAGCGACAGGTTCATAATTAGTTAGCAACTGACTGGTTCCGCGAAACTGCTTCGCCGTAACCATGTTGCGCAGGCTTATGGCAGCCACCCGGAATCGCGTCCATAGCGCGCGGGCAACACTCGCTCGGTTTCGCTTCTCCCTCGCCCCGTTCTTACGGGGAGAGGGTCGGGGTGAGGGGCCTCTCTCCACACGCGAGATCCAGCGAGAGAGCTGTACCCCCTCACCCGGATCGCAAGAGCGATCCGACCTCTCCCCGCAAGCGGGGGAGAGGTGAAGAGCCGCAACCTTCTCGATCGATTCTAAATCACGCGCTCTTGCGCAGCGGCACAAAGGCGGACGCGGTGATGGAATAGACCTCCTCGCCGCGCTGATTGGTGCCGGTGGTGCGGGCCGTCAAAATGCCCCAGCCGGGACGGGAGGCAGAGGTGCGCTTGTCGATGACTTCATTGACGTAAGCAACGGTATCGCCGGCGAGCACCGGCCTGATCCAGCGCAGGTCGCGAAAGCCCGGCGACGGACCCCATACGGCGACCTCCTCGCCGCGCGAGGCGGCCTCGCGCGCCAGGCGCTGGCCGTCGGCGACAAGCAGGCTCATGCAGGCCGAGCCGACATGCCAGCCCGAGGCGGCGAGACCGCCGAACAGCGAGTTCTTGCCCTCCTCCTCGTCGAGGTGAAAGCGCTGCGGATCGAACTTCGCGGCGAAGGTCTTGATCTTTTCCGCCGTGAACGTATAGGCGCCGATCTCGCGGCGCTGGCCGATCGCGATGTCTTCGAAGAACCGCATCAGGCCGCTCCCTCGCGCCGCTCGATCAGGATCGGCGAAGTCATCTCGGCGAGCGCCTGCCCCGCCGCATTGCGCGCGGTGCATTTGAACTTGACGATGCCGAGCTCGGGTCGGCTCTTCGAGACCCGCGCCTCCACGACGTCGACGTCGAGCGTGAGATCGTCGCCGGGCCGCAGCGGCGAGAGCCAGCGCACCTCGTCGACGCCGGGCGATCCCAGCGACGCGGCGCGCGTGATGAAGCCGTCGGCCATCATCCGCATCATCAGCGAGCACAGATGCCAGCCCGAACCGGACAGGCCGCGCAGCATGCTTTTCGCCGCGGCCTCCTCGTCGAGGTGCATCGGCTGCGGATCGAACTCGGCGGCGAAGGCCAGAATCTCGTCGCGGGTGACATGGCGCGGGCCGAACGTTCCGAACCGGCCGGGCGGGAAATCTTCGAAGGTCAGGGTCATCTCGGAAGCGGTTTACGGGAATGACAGATTGTGGCCGCACTTTGCGGCAATCTCAACCCGCCGGCCCGCATGGCTCGTGCTACATACTTGGGATCGGCGTTGATTTGAGTCGGATCGATCGACGGCCGAACCCGATTCGAAGTCCCGATTTGAAGTCCCGATGTGCCTTGGGGAGAGCAATGTTCTCATTCAGCGACCTGTTCCAATGGGACCGCTTCATCACGCCGACGATCATCAAGACCTTCTACTGGCTGGTGATCGCGCTGATCTGCCTGTTCGGCCTCTCCGGCATCTTCTCAGGGTTGGCTGCGATGGCGATCAGCCCGTTCGGCGGCTTCCTGGTGTTGCTGTCCTCGATCGCCAGCGTCGTCGTCGGCATCGTGTTCTCGCGCATCGTCGCCGAGCTGATCCTGATCGTCTTCCGCATCAACGAGCATCTCGGCGCGATAAGGGACCAGGGATCAGGGATGCGGTAGCGGCACGCACAGGCGCGTAGGGTGGGCAAAGGCGCACAGCGCCGTGCCCACGATCATTCCGCGAGATAAGGGAGGTGGTGGGCACGCTTCGCTTTGCCCACCCTACGCAAGCGATGTTGGTACCTACGTATTAAACCTGAAATGCATCACGTCGCCGTCGGCGACGACGTAGTCCTTGCCTTCGAGGCGGAGCTTGCCCGCATCGCGGGCACCGGCTTCGCCGCCGAGTGCGACGTAGTCCTCGTATGCGATGGTCTCGGCGCGGATGAAACCCTTCTCGAAATCGGTGTGGATCACACCGGCCGCCGCCGGCGCCTTGGTGCCGCGATGGATGGTCCAGGCGCGCGCTTCCTTCGGGCCCACGGTGAAGTAGGTGATGAGGTCGAGCAGCCCGTAACCGGCGCGGATCAGGCGGTCGAGGCCGGCTTCTTCGAGGCCCAAGGTCTCCAGGAAGTCGGCGCGCTCGTCACGCGAGATGGTCGCGATCTCGGATTCGATCTTGGCGGAGATGACGACGGCAACCGCGCCCTCCTTCGCGGCCTGCTCCTCGACCGCCTTGGAGAAGGCGTTGCCGGTTGCGGCCGAGCCTTCCTCGACGTTGCAGACATAGAGCACGGGCTTGGACGACAACAGGCCGAGCATTCCGAAGGCGCGCTCCTCCTCCGCCTTGCGCTCGACGAGGCGCGCGGGCTTGCCGTCACGGAGCAGCACCAGGGTGCGGTTGACAAGGTCGAGCTGCTCCTTGGCGTCCTTATCGTTGCCCTTGGCCTTCTTGGTGAGGTTGTCGACGCGCTTCTCGAGGCTGTCGAGGTCGGCGAGCATCAGCTCGGTCTCGATGGTCTCGATGTCCGCGAGCGGGGCGATCTTGCCTTCGACATGGGTGATGTCGGAATCCTCGAAGCAGCGCACCACATGCGCGATGGCGTCGACCTCGCGGATGTTGGCGAGGAACTGGTTGCCGAGGCCTTCGCCCTTCGAGGCACCGCGCACGAGGCCGGCGATGTCGACGAAGGTCAGCCGGGTGGGGATGATCTGGCCCGACTTGGCGATGGCCGCGAGCTTGTCGAGCCTGGGATCGGGCACGGCGACCTCGCCGACATTCGGCTCGATGGTGCAGAACGGATAGTTCGCGGCCTGCGCCGCGGCCGTCTCGGTCAGCGCATTGAACAAGGTCGACTTGCCGACATTGGGCAATCCGACGATCCCGCATTTGAATCCCATGGTGGTCCTGGCCTCCGCGCTTCGCGCGCAAATGTCTTTCGAACTCGTCATGCGCCGGCTTGACCCGCGCATCCATCGTCTTCGCCGGATCATGTCCGGCGACGACCGGTGTTATTCCTTGCCGTTCTCGTCCTTGGCCAAAAACCCCTTCGCCTGCATGGCCAGATGCACCCTGTTGGCGAAGGTCGCGTCCGTGCCCTTGGCGATCAGTGCGGCATGCTCGGCCACCGCGTCGCACAGCGTCGTCACCCATTCGTTGTCGGCCTTGGCGAAGTCCGACAGCACGTGGCCGTGTACCAGCTCCTTGACGCCGGGATGACCGATGCCGAGCCGGACCCGGCGATAATCGTTGCCGATATGCGCCGAGATGGAGCGCAGGCCGTTATGGCCGGCGATGCCGCCGCCGATCTTCACCCGCACCTTGCCCGGCGGCAGCTCGAGCTCGTCGTGGAACACGGTGGTGTCGCCAGGTGCGATCTTGAAGAAGCTCGCCGCGTCCTGAACGCTGCGGCCGGACTCGTTCATGTAGGTCGTGGGCTTGAGCAGGATCACGCGCTCAAGTCCGAGCGCACCTTCCGAGGTCTCGCCCTGAAAGCGGCGGCGCCACGGCGCAAAGCCATGACGCCGCGCGATCTCGTCGACGGCCATGAAGCCGATATTGTGCCGGTTACGTGCGTATTTCGCGCCGGGATTGCCGAGCCCAACAAAGAGTCGCATGACGCGGCGCGCCCCCCGCTCGGCGCGCGGCGAGGAGCCGCGCGCCAGCTTCGAGAGATTACTTCTTCTTGTCGCCGCCGGCGGGAGCCTTGGCAGCAGCGGCAGGCGCAGCAGCAGCCGGAGCCGCGGCGCCAGCGGCCGGAGCCGCCGCAGCGCCCGGAGCCGCACCACCAGCCGCAGCCGCGGCAGCAGCCTTCTGCTCTTCGGCGTAGCCGGACGGCGGCACGATGGTGACGAGGGTCGCGTCCTCGCGGGTCAGCGCCTTGACGCCGGCGGGCAGCTTGATGTCGGTCAGATGCAGAGAATGACCGATCTCGAGCGCGCCGACATCGGCCTCGATGTATTGCGGGATGCTCTCGGCGCCGCATTCGAGCTCGATCGCATGGGCGACGATGTTGACGGTGCCACCGCGCTTCACGCCCGGGGAGGTTTCCGCCTTCACCACGTGGAGGGGAACGCTGATGCGGATGGTGGCGCCTTCGCCCAGCCGCATGAAGTCGACATGGATCGGGAAGTCCTTGACCGGGTCGAGGTGGTAGTCGCGCGGAATGACGCGGTGCTTCTTGCCCTCGAGGTCGATGTCGACCAGCGTGGTCAGGAACCGGCCGGCAAGGATGCGCTGGCGCAGTTCACGATCTTCGATCGAGATCGTCAGCGGGGGCTGGTTGTTGCCGTAGATCACTCCGGGCACTCGCCCGGCGCGACGCTCAGCCCGGGCGGCCCCCTTGCCGCTCTTCGGACGTGCGGTCGCCTTCAATTCCTTGACGGTCGTCGCCATGTCGTTAAGTCCTTGTTTTTGCAAAAGTTAATGGGCCGCAAGGCGGCCCATGGCATGGTCCACAGCAAGCCTCCAGGGGTGCGGGGGCCGCGGACGTGGCGGGCTTTTACCCGGAAGATGCGGAAATGACAAGGAGAATGGGCTGCCGGGCGGTTTCCACCCTCCCCTGGAGGGGGAGGGTCGGCTCACATTGAGCGCAGCGAAATGTGAGACGGGGTGGGGTGACAGTCTCTCCACAGAGGCGGTGCCCGAGTGGAGAGATCACCCCACCCCGCTGCGCATTCCGCTTCGCTGCATGCCCAGCGACCCTCCCCCTCCAGGGGAGGGTAAGAAAGGGCGCCTATCCCCCCAACTTCGCCTCCAGCGCCGCGATCCGCGCCTTCAGGGCTTCGTTCTCCTCGCGCGCCAGGCGCGCCATGTCCTTGACCGCCTCGAACTCCTCGCGCTTGACGAGGTCCATGTCGCGCAGGAATTTTTCGGCCTGGCTGCGCATCACGGAATCGAACTCGCGCTTGACGCCCTGGGCAGCTCCGGCGGCGTCGTTCATCAGGCGGCCGATCTCGTCGAAAAACCGGTTGTTGGTCTGGGTCATTGTGGGCCTTTCGATAAACTTTGCGCGAACACGCAGAATGACAATGGCAATCCGACGGAGCCGGTTCAAGGGCGAAGCGGCGGTATCCTTGTCATGCGCGGGTTTCCTTGCAATCGTATTCAACGTCCCTGCATAAGAGGAATCACGGGGCGCCTGGCGGCGCCCGACCGCCGCGATCACGCTTGGACCGCGATCCCGCTTGGACATAGAAGGCGCGATGCCGTTTCTGCTCATCGACTTCCCCGCCTTCAACCCGATCGCGCTCGAGATCGGTCCGTTCGCGATCAAATGGTATGCCCTCGCCTATATCTGCGGCATCGTGTTCGGCTGGCTTTATGCCCGCGCGCTGCTGAAGAGCAAACGCCTGTGGGGCGGACCGGCACCGATCTCGCTGCTGCAGATCGACGACTTCATCCTGTGGGTGACGCTCGGCATCATCCTCGGCGGCCGCGCCGGCTACGTGCTGTTCTACAACCTGCCCTTCTTCATCGATCATCCCGCCGCAATCTTCAAATTGTGGGAGGGCGGGATGTCGTTCCACGGCGGCTTCCTCGGCTGCGTCGTCGCGGTGATGTGGTTCGCCTGGCGCAATGGCATCTCGATCCTGTCGCTCGGCGACATCACCACCGCGGTCGCCCCGGTCGGGCTCTTGCTCGGACGCATCGCCAATTTCATCAACGGCGAGCTGTGGGGCCGCGCCACCGACCCGAGCCTGCCCTGGGCGATGATCTTCCCCAACGATCCGACGCAGCTGCCGCGCCATCCGAGCCAGCTCTACCAGGCCGGCATGGAGGGCATCCTGCTGTTCACGGTGCTCGCGATCATGATCCGGTTCGGTGCCTTGAAGCGGCCCGGCATGATCCTCGGCGCCTTCATCCTGGTCTATGGCCTGGCCCGCATTGCCGGGGAGCGTTTCCGCGAGCCGGACGCGCAGCTCGGTTTTCTCTGGGGCGGATTAACCATGGGCATGCTGCTGTCGATCCCGATGCTTATCGCAGGCCTCATACTTATTGTATTGGCAGTGAGGCGCGGTGCGCCGACGCCCGTCGAGGCCATTCGTTAATTCATTTCGAGAAGAACGCCGTGACCGACCAGCCGCTGCTCAACGAGATCAAGGCGCTGATCAAATCTTCCGGGCCGATGCCGGTCTGGCGGTACATGGAACTGTGCCTGATGCACCCGCGCTACGGCTATTACGTCTCGCGCGATCCGCTCGGCCGCGAGGGCGACTTCACCACGGCGCCCGAAGTCAGCCAGATGTTCGGCGAACTGCTCGGCCTGTGGACCGCCTCGGTCTGGAAGCAGATGGGCTCGCCGCAATTCCTGCGGCTGATCGAGCTCGGCCCCGGCCGCGGCACCATGATGGCGGATGCGCTGCGCGCGCTCCGCGTGCTGCCGCCGCTCTACCAGGCGCTCCACATCCACATGGTCGAGGTCAATCCCGTGTTGCGGGACCGGCAGAGCGCGACGCTCGCCAACGTGCGCAACATCGCCTGGCACGACAGCATCGACGAGGTGCCGGACGGCCCGAGCATCATCCTCGCCAATGAATATTTCGACGTGCTGCCGATCCACCAGATGGTCAGGCTCGAGAACGGCTGGCACGAGCGCGTGATCGAGATCGATCCCAACGGCAAGCTTCAGTTCGGCGCTGCGCCCGAGCCGACGCCGCGCTTCGACGTGCTGCTGCCGCCCCTAGTGCGCGCCGCCCCCATCGGCGCCGTGTTCGAGTGGCGCCCCGACGCCGAGATCATGAAGCTCGCCACGCGCGTGCGCGACCAGGACGGCGCGGCGCTGATCGTCGATTACGGCCATCTGCGCAGCGATGCCGGCGACACGTTTCAGGCGATCGCACGCCACACCTTCACCGACCCCTTGAAGGCGCCGGGCCAGGCCGACGTCACCGCCCATGTCGACTTCCAGGCGCTGGCGCGCGCGGCCGAGGATGTCGGCGCGCGCGTGCATGGGCCGGTGACGCAAGGCGACTTCCTCAAGCGGATCGGCATCGACACCCGCGCCGCCGCCCTGATGCAGAAAGCTGCGCCCGACGTCGCCACCGACATTTCGGTGGCACTCAGGCGCCTGACCGATACCGGGCGCGGCGGCATGGGCTCGATGTTCAAGGTGCTCGGCATCTCCGAGCCGCGGCTGACAGGCCTTGCCGGCCTCAGCGATCTCGAACAGGCAGGAGAGGCCTCATGACGATAGCTTCGTCGCTGCTGTCGGCGGTGCCCGGCCTGCGCCATGCTTTCTTCACCCGCGAAGGCGGCGTCTCCGGCGGCATCTATTCCGCGCTGAACGGCGGGCTCGGCTCCAACGACGATCAGGCCCTGGTCGCCGAAAACCGGCGCCGCATGGCCGAGCATGTCGGCGTTGCGCCCGAGCGCTTCCTCAGCCTGCACCAGATTCATTCGCCCGACGTGCTCGTTGCCGAGGCACCGTGGCCGAGCGGACCGCGGCCCAAAGGCGATGCGCTGGTGACAAAGACGCCGGGCATCGCGCTCGGCGTCTCCACCGCCGATTGCGGGCCGGTGCTGTTCGTGGATCCGAAGGCGCGCGTGATCGGCGGCGCGCATGCGGGGTGGAAGGGCGCACTGACGGGCGTGCTGGAAGCGACCATCGCGGCGATGGAGAAACTCGGCGCCACGCGCGGCGGCATCATTGCCGCGATCGGCCCCTTGATCCGCCAGGACAGCTACGAGGTCGGCAACGAGTTCGTCGCGCGCTTCATCGATCAGGATGCGGAGAACGCGGTGTTCTTCATCCCCTCGGTGCGCGAGGGCCATGCGATGTTCGATCTCGCCGGCTTCATCCGCAAGCGGCTGGAGGCCGCCGGCATCCTGATGATTGACGATCTCGGCCTCGACACCTACGCCGACGAGCGCTTCTTCAGCTATCGCCGCTCGGTGCATCGCAAGGAGCCGGATTACGGCCGCCACGTCCACGCGATTGCACTGGAGGGATGAGATCTCGCGCCGCGGACGCGGCGCAGCACGCAAGTGATGCGCCGCAGAGCCGGGGCCCATGTCTCTGCAATCTCAATGTCGGCGGCAATCTGGGTCCCGGCTCTGCGCAGCAGCGTTGCACGCTGCAGCGCGTCCGGGACACACGAGTAGCCCCGGAATGACAGTGGCCTGTGTCGCGCCCGCCCTAGACCTTAATCGATTTTAACGATATCGCTGCCCTCCATAATGAGGGACGCGTCATTCATCTTCGGCCGCGCGGGTTTGCGCGTATTGGCGGTCATGCTGCTGGCAGCGGCGGCCGCGCTGGGCGGCTGCGCCGGTGGCGGCGGCAATGCCGTCAATTCCTATGCGATGGCGCCGAGCGCCGGCAGCGGGGCCACCGTCGCCTTCGAATCGATCGACGGCCCACCCCCGCAAGTGTTCGACCGCATGGTCGGCGTGCTCGACAGCGAATCCAAGCTGCGCAGCCTGTCCGTGGTCTCCCGCGAGGGCGCGGCTGCCTATCGCGTGCGCAGCTACCTCTCCGCCCAGGTGGTGCGCGGCAAGACCGTGATCGCCTGGGTCTGGGACGTCTACGACGCCAACCAGCAGCGCGCGCTGCGCCTCTCCGGCGAGGAACCGACCTCGGCAAAGGGCGGCCGCGATCCCTGGCAAGCTGCTGATGATCTGGTGCTGCGGAAGATCGCCCAGGCCGGATTCAGCGGACTTTCCAACATGATCAACGGAACGCCGGATGCACCCGGTGCGGCTCCGGCGTTGCGTGGACCGGCAGTGGCCAGCGTCATCAAGGACGCTCCCGCGCCTGACATGCCGGCCTCAGCACTCGGCTATGCCGAGCAATAACCCCCGCTAAACCACGGCCTCAACTTGCGGCCAAACCGTTGGCCCGACTCAGGATTTTCAAAGGGAAAACGTAGCATCCCGGGTTGCCATTGCAGGCTTCCGCCTGATATTTCCTCGCCCGTCGTAACCGTGCTGCCAGCGGGTATTTTCTCATGTTGAAGGTCGTATCCAGCAAAGCGCGGGAGGAAGCGTCCATGTCGGCCAAAAACGGCTCCATCAAGCTCGTCGCCGGCAACTCCAATCCGGCCCTCGCCCAGGCGATCGCGCAAGGTCTCGACCTGCCGCTGACCAAGGCGGTGGTGCGGCGCTTCGCCGATATGGAGATCTTCGTCGAGATCCAGGAGAACGTCCGCGGCTCGGATGCCTTCGTCATCCAGTCGACCTCGTTCCCCGCCAACGACCATCTGATGGAATTGCTCATCATCACCGACGCGCTGCGCCGCTCCTCGGCGCGCCGCATCACAGCGGTGCTGCCCTATTTCGGCTACGCCAGACAGGACCGTAAGTCCGGCTCGCGCACGCCGATCTCGGCCAAGCTCGTCGCCAACATGATCACGCAGGCCGGCGTCGACCGCGTCATGACGCTCGACCTGCATGCCGGCCAGATCCAGGGCTTCTTCGACATCCCGACCGACAACCTGTTCGCGGCGCCGCTGATGGTGCGCGACATCAAGGACAAGTTCGACCTGACCAAGACGATGGTGGTCTCGCCCGACGTCGGCGGCGTCGCCCGCGCGCGCGGCCTCGCCAAGCGCATCAACACCCCGCTCGCGATCGTCGACAAGCGCCGCGAGCGGCCGGGCGAGTCCGAGGTCATGAACGTGATCGGCGACGTCTCCGGCCACACCTGCATCCTCGTCGACGACATCGTCGATTCCGGCGGCACGCTGGTGAACGCGGCCGATGCGCTGCTCGCCAACGGCGCCAAGGACGTCTACGCCTACATCACCCACGGCGTGCTCTCCGGCGGCGCGGCTGCCCGCATCTCCGGCTCCAGGCTGAAGGAACTGGTGATCACCGATTCGATCCTGCCGACCGACGCCGTGACCAAGGCCCCGAACATCCGCACCCTGCCGATCGCCAGCCTGATCTCGGATGCGATCGCGCGCACGGCGGCGGAAGAATCGGTGTCGAGCCTGTTCGACTGACAGCGTCATTCGGGGGCGGCGCGCAAGCGCCGAACCCGGAATCCATCTTGCAGCAAATCGTGTCGATCGATGGATTCCGGGCTCGCGCTACGCGCGCCCCGGAATGACCGCCACTACCCCACGATTCCCGCTGCGACCTGACCGCGCAGGCGCTCCAGGCCGTGCAACGTCTCGGCACAGGCGGCCGCGACCTCGACGCCCTTGATCGCAAAGTGCTTGCGGAAGAAATCGTAGTGCACCTCGGTCTCGTGGAATTGCTGCGGCGTCAGCACGGCCGAGAACACCGGCACCTCCGTGCGCAGCTGCACGTCCATCAGCGCCTTGATCACAGTGTCGGCGACGAATTCGTGGCGGTAGATACCGCCGTCGACGACGAGACCGGCGGCGACGATCGCGGTGTAGCGCCGCGTCTTGGCGAGGACCTGCGCGTGCAGCGGGATCTCGAACGAGCCCGGCACCTCGAACACGTCGACATGGGTGAGGTGACGCGCCTCGGCTTCCTTCATGAAGGCGATGCGGGCTTCCGCGACCACGTCGCGGTGCCAGCAGGCCTGCACGAAGGCCACCCGCTGCGGCTTGGCGAAGCGCGGATGCGCAGGGGCCGGCTCCGCGGGAACCGGCGGCGGCTGTATCTGGGACGTTTCGGTTTGGGGGTCTTGCAGCATCTGATTCATGGCTTTCCTCGGTTTAAGGACCAGAATCAGGGCACACGGAACGACAAACAGCCGCATCGTTGCGATGCGTCTGCCAGCGACCGTTCTCTTTCATCCGGACTTTAACCGTCGGCTTCGGAGTTGCACCGAATCTGCTGACCCTTCCGTGCGGGAGAACCCTCGCGGAAGGCGCTCGCGGGCTTGGGCCTTGCGGCCCTTACCGCCGGTGGGGACTTTCACCCCGCCCTGAGAACATCGGCCGTCCGGGATGAACGGCCTGTCCGGAAATATGCCGCCGGCGGGCAGTCGCGGCAAGCGTGTTCCGCATGGGCAAAGCGCATGGTCCCATGCCCACAGGGCGGTCCGGCCCCTCGCCCGGCGGAATTTGCGCTGAGCGTTTTTTGCAGAATCCGATTCCGATTTGTTCTCGTCCGTTAAGAATTGTGGCGGAGATGAGCTGTGGACGAACGAGTCCTGGCTTGTGGACGGACTCGCGACCCCGTTGCGCAGATTCCGCAAATCACATCACTTGATCCGCGACAGGCCGCGCTGATCCGAGGGATCGCAACAGCGACTCCGAGGGGATTGCAAAGGCTGATCCGAGGGGACGCCGCAGCGACGTTTAGGGAGTGCGCGCCGGGCCCAACCGCGTGCGTATCAAAGACAACAAGAAGGCAAGAGGTCGAGACGGCATGTCCCTGCTCGAAGGCACTATCGATTCCAGAAACCATCCGCTCGCGGTGGTCGAGGACATCGCCGCCAACAACAACTGGCCGTTCGAACGCTCCGGCGAGGACGAGCTCACGATTGTCTCCAAGGGACAATGGACCGACTACCAGCTCTCCTTCACCTGGATGGGCGAGATCGAGGCGCTGCATCTGGCCTGCGCCTTCGACATGAAGATTCCGCCCGCGCGCCGCGGCGAGGTGCAGCGGCTCGTCGCCGCCGTGAACGAGCAGCTGTGGGTCGGCCATTTCGACCTGTGGACCAACACCGGCATGGTGATGCACCGCCAGGCCCTGGTGCTGCCGGGCGGCCTCACCGCTTCGCCCGCGCAATGCGAAGTCATGCTCGCCGGCGCGATCCATGCCTGCGAGCGCTACTTCCCCGCATTCCAGTTCGTGGTGTGGGCCGGCAAGAGCACCGCGGAGGCGATGGACGCGGCGATGTTCGACACGGTGGGCGAGGCTTAGGGCTCGCCTTTCCAGCGTCGTCCCGGACGAGCGAAGCGAAGATCCGGGACCCATTCCGCGTGATGGCCACTTGGGGCCCGCGGCTTGCTGCCAACACCTCGATCCACTAGAACCGCCTGTGGTTATGCGACGAGCAAGCGCTCGCGCAGGGATCCCCGCCCCGTGCGCAATTGCGCACCAGGCGGGGATGACACCTGAGTGTGTGGCAACGGCGATGGCAAACAATCCTCTTCAAGACATCACCGGCACCATCCTGCTCGCCGGCGCCGGCAAGATGGGCGGCGCGATGCTGACGGGATGGCTTTCGGGCGGGCTCGATCCTCGCCGCGTCGCGGTGATCGAGCCGCACATTGCGCCCGAGATCTCCGCGCTGGCCGCCAAGGGCGTCGTGCTCAATCCTGATGTGAGCACCACGGGCGCCGTCGAGACGCTGGTCGTGGCGGTGAAGCCGCAGATGTTCCGCGAGGCCGGCGCCAGGCTGAAGCCGTTCGTCTCGGACAAGACCGCGGTGGTCTCGATCATGGCGGGCACCACGATCGCCGCGCTCCGGGAGGTCTGCGGCGGCGCCGTGGTGCGCGCGATGCCGAATACGCCGGCCGCGATCGGCCGCGGCATCACCGTCGCCGTCGCAGCGGACGACGTCAGCGCCGCGCAGCGCGCGGTGGCCAATGCGCTGCTGCGCGCCACCGGCTCGGTCGAGTGGGTCGAGGACGAAGGCTTGATGGACGCGGTCACCGCGGTGTCCGGCTCAGGGCCAGCCTATGTGTTCCTGCTCACTGAGGAGCTCGCCCGCGCCGGCGTCGAAGCGGGACTGCCGGAGGCGCTTGCGACCAAGCTCGCCCGCGAGACCGTCGCCGGCTCCGGCGAGCTGCTGCACCGGTCGGACCAGCCAGCGAGCACGCTGCGCCAGAACGTCACCTCGCCCGGCGGCACTACGGCCGCAGCGCTCGGCGTGCTGATGGGCGAGCCGGGCCTGCGCGATCTCATGATCCGCGCCATCGCCGCGGCGACGCAGCGGTCGAAGGAATTGGCGAAGTAGCGGCTACGCTCCCAACCGCTTGTTGAACATCTCGACATTCACGAGGCCGCGGGCGTGGCGGCCTTCGCCGAGCTTGCGCGTGCCCTCGAACGCCTCGACCTCGAAGCGGATGACGCGGCGCTCGACCGCGACCACCTTTGCGGTGGTCCGCACGGTTGCGCCGACGAGCGCTGCGGCAAGATGGCGGATGTCGACCTCGGTCCCGACCGTGACCCAGCCCGGCTGCAGCGCTGAGCGGATCGCATCGCCCGATGTCATCTCCATCTCCAGGATCATCATCGGCGTCGCATAGACAAACGGCATGCCTGATACGAAATGCCCGACGGTGCGCTCCACCGGAACCACCAGCGTGCGCTCGGCGCTCATGCCTGTCGTGATGAAGTCTCGTGCGTCCATGGTGTGCTTGCTCGCCATTCCGGAGCGCGGGAAGCGCGAACTATGGTGCGCAGTTGCGCACCTGAGAATCCAGAGATTGTCGATCGAGATTCCGGGTTCAGCCCTGGCGGGCTGCCCCGGAATGACGCCAGCGTGTCATTTCTTCGCCGCCGCCGCGCGCTCCACGAAGGTCTTGCCGCCCTTCATCTTGTGGCGGAGCGGGGCTTCGTTGATCTGGATGACGACGGCATCGGCATCGACGCCGAGATTCTTCACCAGCGCCTGGGTGATGTCGCGCATCATGCCGGCCTTCTGCTCGTCGGTACGGCCTTCGGCCATGCTGATGGTGATCTCAGGCATTTGTTCGCTCCCTCTTCTCTATCCGTCATGGCCGGGCTTGTCCCGGCCATCCACGTTCTTTTCCATCAAACAAGACGTGGATGCCCGGGACAAGCCCGGGCATGACGGCGCCAGCGAATGGCTAGCCCCACTCTACGTCATGGCGGGCCAGGACCTCGCGCACTTTCGCGACGAGATCGGCTTCGCTGCACGAGAACTGCGCCGGCCGGGTCTCGCGCCATTCCTGGTTGGAGGCGATCGCGGCGGCCGCCTTGGCGCCCTCGATCAGGTCCTTGACCTGCACTTCGCCGCGCGCCTTTTCATCCGAGCCCTGGATGATGACGCAAGGTGAGTTGCGGCGGTCGGCATATTTGAGCTGGTTGCCCATGTTCTTGGGATTGCCGAGATAGAGCTCGGCGCGGATGCCGGCACCTCGCAGGCTCGCCACCATTTTCTGGTAGTCGGCAACGCGGTCGCGGTCGAACACGGTGACGACGACGGGGCCGAATTCGGGCCGCGTGTCGAGCTTGCCGAGCAGCGTCAGCGCCGCCTGCAGCCGCGACACGCCGATCGAGAAGCCGGTCGCCGGCACCGGCTCGCCGCGGAAGCGCGAGACGAGACCATCGTAGCGCCCGCCGCCGCCGACCGAGCCGAAACGCACGGGACGGCCCTTCTCGTCCTTGGTCTCAAGCAGGAGTTCGACCTCGTAGACGGGACCGGTGTAATATTCGAGGCCGCGCACCACGGAGGGATCGATCTTGATGCGGTCAGCACCGTAACCCGACGCCGTGACCAGTTTTGCAATTTCCTCCAGCTCGCTCACGCCGGCCTGACCGACTGCACTCTTGGCAAGGTAGGTTTCCGCTGCGGCAATGGCCTCTTTCCAATCCTCGCGCGGTTTGGTGATGGCGAGAACGACGTCAGCTTCATCCGCGCTCAGATTGGCGCCCTTGGTGAAGTCGCCCTTGCCCTCCTCGCCGCCGTCCCAACGGCCGGGGCCGAGCAGCTTGCGCACTTCGTCGGCAGAGAACTTGTCGAGCTTGTCGATCGCGCGCAGCACGGTCAGCCGGCGCGACGCGTTCTCCTCGCCACCAAGGCCGATGGCCTCGAGCACGCCGTCGAGCACCTTCCGGTTATTGACCTTCACGACATAGGAGCCGCGCGCGATGCCGAGCGCCTCCATCGTGTCCGCCGCCATCATGCAGATCTCGGCGTCCGCCGCCGGCGTCGCCGAGCCGACCGTATCGGCATCGAACTGCATGAACTGGCGGAAGCGGCCGGGGCCGGGCTTCTCGTTGCGGAACACATAGCCGACGCGGTAGCTGCGATAGGGCAGCACCAGAGCGTCGGTGCCGTAGCGCTCGCCGACATAGCGGGCGAGCGGCGCGGTCAGATCGTAGCGCAGGCTGATCCATTGCTCGTCGTCGTCCTGGAACGAGAACACGCCCTCGTTCGGACGATCCTGGTCGGGCAGGAATTTGCCGAGCGCGTCGGTGTATTCCATCGCCGGCGTCTCCACCGGCTCGAAGCCGTAGAGCTCGTAGACGGCGCGGATCTTCTCGACCATCTCGCGCGTCGCCCGGATCGCGGCAGCGTCGCGATCCTCGAGCCCGCGCGGCAGGCGCGCCTTCAGTTTCTGGGGTTTTTTGGGTTTCTCGGCCATGCGCGGCGTTTACCAGCCAGCGCGGGAGGCGGCAACTGCCCTACGGCTGCTCCATTCGCGCCCGGAGCGCGTCGGCGTCGGCCTTCGGCATGGATTTCAGCGTCGGCTTGATGGTCTCGCCGCCGACGATCTTGCCGTTGCGCATGAACATCCAATCCGAGATGTCGGCCTCGGTGAACTTGACCGGATCGCCTGCGTGCTTGCCCGGGATGTCGCGCGGCTCGTTGGCGAAGAGGCCGGAATAAGCGCCGTCCGGCAGCTTCTTCACCTCACCGATCCAGATATGCTCGCCGCCCTTGCGGGTCGGGAAGCGTACCTTCAAAGCGTGCCCGGTCTCCGTCGGCTTCGCCGATTCATAGGAGGCCCAGAAGGTCGGCAGCGAGCCGCGGGCGCGAGCGATCGCGGTGTTCATCTCGGGGTCGGTGGTGCGGACGTCGACGATGGGCGAGCGGTCCTGCGCTGCGACCTCGTGGGTCGGACCGGTGGTCAGGATGCCGAAGGCGCAGACGCCGGTGACGGCGGCGAGAACGACCCATTTCATGGGTTGGGAGAGTTTCATTGCCATGATCGCGATGTCCGGGATGCTTGTTGTGTCCTGGCTTTGTCGCATGTCGGCAGCAGCGCGTTCAGTGCGCAACAGTCCACAAACGTTTTGCTTTTTACCCTCCCCTGGAGGGGGAGGGTCGGCTCGCATCTGAGCGTAGCGAAGATGAGAGACGGGGTGGGGTGACGGTCTCTCCACATCGAACACTGCCCGAGTGGAGAGATCACCCCACCCCGCTCGCGCTACGCGCGATCGACCCTCCCCCTCCAGGGGAGGGTGAAGAATCTCAAAACACCTTGCGGATCCAGTTGTGAGGATCGTTGGTGCGACCGTACTGGATGTCGACGAGCTGCTTGCGCAGGCCCATGGCGACCGGGCCGGCGACGCCGCCCGAGATCTCGAAGTCGCCGCTGACCGAGCGCACCTTGCCAATCGGCGAGATCACCGCGGCGGTGCCACAGGCGAACGCTTCCTTCAGCCTGCCTGAGGCCGCGTCCTTGCGCCACTGCTCGAGCGTATAGGGTTCTTCGCGCACCGTCTTGCCCGCGTCGCGGGCGAGCGTGATGATGGAGTCGCGGGTGATGCCGGGCAGGATGGTGCCGAGCGGCGGCGTCGACAGCGAGCCGTCGTCGAACACGAAGAACACGTTCATGCCGCCGAGCTCCTCGATGTAGCGGCGCTCGACCGCGTCGAGGAAGACGACCTGGTCGCAGCCATGCTGGATCGCCTCGGCCTGGGCGCGCAGGCTCGCGGCATAATTGCCGCCGCATTTGACGGCGCCGGTGCCGCCGATCGCGGCGCGCGTGTAGTTCTCCGACACCCAGATCGAGACCGGCGCGGGCCCGCCCTTGAAATAGGAGCCGACAGGCGATGCGATCACCGCAAACATGTATTCGGACGACGGCTTGACGCCGAGGAAGGTCTCGCTCGCGATCATGAACGGCCGCAGGTAAAGGCTGCCCTCGCCGCCCGGCATCCAGGCGCGGTCGATGCGCACGACCTGCTCGACCGCCTCGATGAAGACGTCTTCGGGCAGCTGCGCCATCGCCATGCGATCGGCCGAGTCCTTGAAGCGGCGCGCATTGGCGTCGGGACGGAACAGGTTCACCCCGCCATCGTCACGCTTGTAGGCCTTCAGGCCTTCGAAGATCTCCTGGGCGTAGTGCAGGACCGCGCCGGCGGGATCGAGCTGGAAGTTGGCGCGCGCCTCGATCTTCGCCTCGTACCAGCCGCCCTTGGCCTGGCTGTAGCGGACGATGGCCATGTGATCGGTGAAGACCCGCCCGAAGCCGGGATCCACCAGCTTGGCGACACGGTCCTTCTCGGGCGTCGGATTGGATGCGGGCTGGATGTCGAATGTCATGCTCATGTCCTTGCCTCCCGCTGCCGGTGGCGGCGCTGTTTCTCGCGCCCGCCTGCCCTTTCAGGGCCCGGCTGGCTTGATTGGTTTTCTGGCCGGACCGCCGCCAGCCATGTTACGGCCGGTTTCCGCAGCCAGCATGTCGGGCAGGACATGCTTTTGCGGAAGGCGGAAGTCCAGTATGTTTTGCCGAAATGCCGCTCGACAATCGCACGGTAGATCTACTTCGGCCGTCGCCGCCTGTCCGGCTCTCTCCGGCCGTCCTGCTACGATGCCGCCCGGCGCGAAACGATCTAAAATTTCGTGCGGGTCAATCGTTTTGTAACATTGAACCCAAGATACGTCAATATGCCTGACATAAATTTCGCGACTCCTTCTCAAGACGCTGCCGCGCCCCGGCCGGCGGCAGGCGATGGAGGCAATTTGCGCTGGGATATCATCGAGCTGCTGTTCTTCGCCTATCGCGATTTCGTCGGCGATCCCGACCAGGAGCTGGAGGCGTTCGGCTTCGGCCGGGCCCACCACCGGGTCATGCATTTCGTCTACCGCTATCCCGGGCTCAAGGTCGCCGATCTGCTCGACGTCCTGCGCATCACCAAGCAATCGCTCGGCCGGGTGCTGAAGCAGCTCCTGGACGAGGGCTATATCGTGCAGAAGACCGGCGACAATGATCGCCGCCAGCGCCTGCTCTATGCGACGCCGAAGGGCGAGGCGCTGGTGCAGAAGCTCGCCGGACTGCAGACCACGCGGATCACCAGGGCGCTCGCGGAGATGGGGCCGCAGGACGCCGAGACGGTCAAGCGCTTCCTGCGCGCGATGATCGACCGCGACGATCCGGACAAGGTGCTGGAGACGATCTTCGCTTCCGTCAAACAAGACGCCAAGGAGTGACCGTGCCGCTCGCAGCTACGCTCGCGCGCCCGACGGTGCAACCGGCCGACGATGCCCCGCATCTCCTGCTGGTCGACGACGACCGCCGCATCCGCGACCTGCTCTCGCGCTTTCTTGCAAGTGAAGGCTACCGCGTCACCACCGCGGCGAGCGCCGGCGACGCGCGTTCGAAGCTGATGGGCCTGCATTTCGATCTCCTGATCCTCGACGTCATGATGCCCGGCGAGACCGGCTTCGACCTTGCCCGCTTCATCCGCACCTCGTCGTCGGTGCCGATCGTGATGCTGACGGCGCGCCACGAGGCGGAAGCCCGCATCGAGGGCCTGCAGATCGGCGCCGACGATTACGTCGCAAAGCCGTTCGAGCCGCGCGAGCTGGCGCTGCGCATCAACAACATCCTCAAGCGCGCCGCGCCGCCGCCGCAGGCGACGACGATCGAGAAGATCGCCTTCGGCCCCTATGTCTACCATCTCGAGCGTGGCGAGCTGCGTCAGGGCGAGGAGGTCATCCACCTCACCGACCGCGAGCGCGAGATGCTGCGGATTCTCGCGGAGACGCCGGGCGAGACCGTGCCGCGCAGCGCGCTGACCGGCAATGGCAGCGTCAACGAGCGCGCCGTCGACGTGCAGATCAACCGCCTCCGGCGCAAGATCGAGACCGATCCCGCCAATCCGCTGTTCCTGCAGGCGGTGCGCGGCATCGGTTACCGCCTGGTGGCCTCGCCTTAGACCGTAGTGAAGCGCGCCCGATGAGCACGATCGACACCGGCCTGACGCTTCTGAAGAGCGCAGCCGGCCGCGTCTCGGCCGCCAACGGCTGGATGGGCAACGCGTTCAAGGGCTGGATGCCGACCGGCCTCTACGCCCGCGCCCTGCTCATCATGATCGTGCCGATGGTGATCCTGCAATCGGTCGTCGCCTTCGTGTTCATGGAGCGGCACTGGAACACGGTGACGCGCCGCCTGTCGGCCGCAGTGGTGCAGGACATCGCCGCACTCATCGACGTCTACAAGGGCTATCCCCAGGACAAGGACCGCAACGAGATCCGCCGCATCGCGCAGCAGCGGCTCGGCCTCGTGGTCGATTTCCTGCCTGCTGGCGACATGCCGCCGCCTGGACCAAAGCCGTTCTTCTCGCTGCTCGACCAGACGCTGTCGGTGCAGCTCGGCCGCCAGATCGGCCGCTCGTTCTGGATCGACACCGTCGGGCGCTCCAATCTGGTCGAGATCCGCATCCAACTCGACGATGCCGTGATGCGCGTGTTCGCGCAGCGCAGCGCCGCCTATGCCTCGAACTCGGAGATCTTTCTGTTCTGGATGGTCGGCACGTCCTCGATCCTCTTGATCGTCGCGGTGCTGTTCCTGCGCAATCAGATCAAGCCGATCCTGCGCCTTGCCGATGCCGCCGAGAGTTTCGGCAAGGGCCGCGAGGCGCCGAATTTCCGGCCCCGCGGCGCGCGCGAGGTGCGGCGCGCCGCGGTCGCCTTCCTGGAGATGAAGTCGCGCATCGAGCGCACCATGGAGCAGCGCACCGCGATGCTCGCCGGCGTCAGCCACGATCTGCGCACCATCCTGACCCGCTTCAAGCTCGAGCTGGCGCTGATCGGCGACAGCCCCGAGCTCGAAGGCATGCGCAAGGACGTCGACGAGATGTCGATGATGCTGGAGGATTACCTTGCGTTCGCCCGCGGCGATTCCGGCGAGCAGTCGCAGCCGACCGACATGGCGCAGGCGCTCGAGGAGCTGCGCAGCGATGCCGAGCGCCACGGCCATACCGCGACCGTCGCGTTCAACGGCCTGCCCGTGGTGACGGTGAAGCCGGCCTCGTTCAAGCGCTGCCTCGCCAACCTCGTCACCAACGCAGCGCGCTACGGCAAGAACATCGCCATCACCGGCCAGCGCGATCACCGTTATTTGACCGTCACCGTCGACGACGACGGCCCGGGCATTCCCGCCCACTTGCGCGAAGAGGTGTTCAAGCCGTTCCTGCGGCTGGACAACGCCCGCAACCAGGACGAAGGCGGCACCGGCCTGGGGCTCGCCATCGCCCGCGACATCGCCCGCTCGCACGGCGGCGACATCACGCTCGGTGACAGCCCGATGGGGGGATTGAGGGCGAGCGTGAGGATACCGGTATAGATGAATGCGGCGCGGCAATCCTGCGGAGTTGAAGAATGAGTGGCACGGATGGATTCGTCGCTAAGTTCGTCTCACCATTCGATGAGAGCGCAGTCATCATCGAGGATGATGGCAAGGTGGCCTACGCCTACATGCTCGATCGAAACCGGAAGATCTGTAGCGACGTCTGGCTCTACAATCGCTGCCCAACCCCGATTGAGCCTGAGTGGCACGACCCGGCGAACCTGCCGTTCGCCAATGCGGCGTCGTTCGTCAACGAAAGCTCTCGCTTCGCCCCTCCCGGCTCGACCCACGAATTCGCCGTCACGTGGGATGGAGCCGGCGGCCCTGTCGCCGCCAAAATCCTGCTGCGCGATGACTATTTCGCGAGATTGGAAGCCGGGAGTCAGCCGGGCTGGTCAGCCTTGGCTGCCAAGGACGGTCCGCTGGCGCAGGTGTTAAAATAGCACCCCACCTATTTCGGCAGCAGCGCCTTCAGCTTGTCCATGTCGCGCGTGTTCATCTTGAAGCCGCCGGGCATGACGATGTCGCCGGGCTTCTGATCCGGCTTGCAGGCCCCCAGCCACTTGGCTTGCAGCGTCGTGGTGCTGTCGCGCCCCGCCGCGCCGGCAACGCCGCCTTTTGCGTGTGAAGTGGTCTTCACCGTGTAGGCCGAGTTGAAATCGCCGGTGATCTCGGCATGCGAGGTCGTGCTGACGCCGGCGACGCTGCACTCGGAATCGCTGACATAGCCGGTCGCGGTCTTCTTGATCTCCTGCTTGGCGCAGATCTGCTTGGCCATCGGGGAGACGTTGTTGCTCATCTCCTTGTCGACGGTCTCGTCGGTGCAGTGCTGCATGGTCATTTCGGGCACGGGCGAGCCTGATGTGACCAGCTTCATCTCCCAAAGACCGGCCTTGCGCAGCGGCAGTTCGTCGGCGCCGGCGCTGCCTGCCGACAAGGCGAGGCAAAGCATCGAGCCGAGCAAAGCGGGTTTGCGCGTCATGAGAGAAGCTCCCGGCTGAGAGAGGTGCGGCCTTGCGACAACGCCTCAGTACAGCGTGCGGATCGGCCGGTCGGCGGCGCCATAGGGCACCCAGCGGCAGGAGAACGAGATATAGCCGCCCTCATAGCCCTGCACGCCCAGGAATTTCGCGACCTTGCCGTAGCGGGCGCAATGATCGACCGCGACCTGACGCGCATCGACTTGTGCCGCCATCGAATAGGCGATGATGCCGCCGGTGTCATTGCCCTTGAACGGCGGCACGAAATCGGCGTGCGCCGACTGGCTCGCCATCAGACCCGAGACAACCAGGCTGGCGAGAAAACCCGCGGCCGCAATGATTCGCATTACCGTCACTCCAATTGGCTGGCGGCAGTTTACGGTGCCGGGACCGGCGTGAAAAGAACCGAACCCCTGTTGGCCGCGACATCCTGGTCAAGTCCTGGCGAAGTGTTGCCGCGCTGCACTTGACCTCCCCCAACCTTCGCGGCACCGTCCGACCTTCGCAAGACCTGAACTGTCCGGATTGACCATGCCCGCCCCCTTCCCGAAATCGCTCCGCTTTGCCGCCATGCTCGGCCTCATGTTCGGGGCACTCTCGCTTGGCGAGGCAAAAGCTGCCAATCCGCTGGAGCTGAATTTCTGGCTGAGCGGGCCGCGCTATGACGGCGCCGTCGCCCCTTGCGACTGGGCTCTGCCGAGGATCGTGCACGAGTTCGCCGAGAAGGAGTCCACGTTCTGGAATTCCTCGTTGCAGATCACCGGCTTCTCCGCCGTTCGCGAGACCGCGTTCCGGCCCTGGCAGTCCGACAACATTCCGCGCCGCTATTGCAGCGGCGAGGCCATGCTCAATGACGGCAAGGCGCGCAAGGTGCATTTCTCGATCATCGAGGATGGCGGCTTTGCCGCCTACGGCAATGGCGTCGAATGGTGCGTCGTCGGGGTGGATCGCAACTGGGCCTACAATCCGGCCTGCCGCGCCGCCAGGCCCTGATTCCCACCAGCGGCTGATTCGGGCTGATCAGCCAGCCCGATGACTGCCACCGCAATTTTGTTCTTGAAATGTTCCCATCCCCTGCTAGGCTGTGTATGCACAGTCTAGTTGAAGGGCGTCGCCATGTTTCACTTCAGATTGCGTTCGTTGTCCCGTTTGATGATCTCGCTCACTCTCGCTGCGGGGTTGGCCAGCCTGGCCGGCGGTGCGAAGGCGCAGGACAGGCGGCAGAACGCACCCGGCGAGTTCGATTTCTACGTGCTGGCGCTGTCATGGTCGCCCTCGTTCTGCGAGGAAGCCGCCGAACGGGGCGGCCGGTCCCAGATGCAATGCGGCGGACGGCCCTACGCCTTCGTGGTGCATGGGCTGTGGCCGCAATACGAGAACGGCTTTCCGGAGTATTGCCAGCGCCCGGCGCCGCGGCTGAACCGCAACATCGTCTCCTCGATGCTCGATTTGATGCCGGCGCCGGGCCTGATCTTCAACGAGTGGGACAAGCACGGCACCTGCTCCGGGCTGGAGGGCCGCGGCTATTTCGAGATGATCCGCAAGGCGCGTGCCGCGATCAAGATTCCGGCCGAATATCTCGATCTGTCGCAGGCCAAGACCGTCGCGCCGGCGGAGGTCGAGGAGGCCTTCATCAAGGCCAATCCAGGTCTCAGCAGTGCCGCCGTCTCGGTCACCTGCAACCGGACACGGCTGTCCGAGGTCCGCATCTGCCTCAGCAAGGACCTGCAATTCCGCGCCTGCGACGAGATCGAGCGCCGCGCCTGCCGCCGCGACCAGGTGACCATGCCGCCGATCCGGGGCGGGTAGGCCAAGATATCGTTCCCCGGACGCAGTGCAATGCGCCGCGACGCGGCGTAGTGCACTGCTGATCCGGGGCCCATCACGCAAGAAGAGCTGGGTCCCGGCTCAGCGGCGCAGCGTTACACGCTGCACCGCGTCCGGGACGCGTGATCGTCGCTCTTTGCTCAAGCCTTCACGTGGCGTAGTGCTCTTGCCATGAACTACCGCCACGCCTTCCACGCCGGCAGCTTCGCCGATGTCATCAAGCACATCGTGCTGGCGCGCATCCTCACTTACCTGCAGGACAAGCCGGCAGCGTTCCGCGTCATCGACACCCATGCCGGCGCCGGCCTCTACGATCTCGACAGCGACGAGGCGCGCCGGGGCGGCGAATGGCTGACCGGCATCGCGCGGCTGCTGCAGTCCCGTCTGTCGAACGAGAGCGCGGCGCTGACGAAGCCTTATCTCGACATCGTCCGCGCCTTCAATCCGAAGGCGGAGCTCAAGGTCTATCCGGGTTCGCCGTTGATCGCGCGCGGCCTGCTCAGGCCGCAGGACCGGCTCGTCGCCTGCGAGCTCGAGCCGAAGGCCCGGAAAGCGCTGATCGATGCGCTGCGCCGCGACGAGCAGGCCCGCGTGGTCGATCTTGACGGCTGGGTGGCGCTGCCGGCCTTCGTGCCGCCGAAGGAGCGGCGTGGCCTCGTGCTGATCGATCCGCCCTTCGAGGCAAAGGACGAGTTCGAGCGGCTGGGCGAAGCCTTCTCGGCGGCGTTCGCGAAATGGCCGACCGGTATCTACGTAATCTGGTATCCCGCCAAGAACCGGCGCGCCACCGACACGCTGGCGCAAACCGTGGCGCGGCTCGCAGCTGCAGCAAAGCCGCCTGGAAAATGCCTGCGCCTCGAATTCAGCGTCGCGCCGCAAGCCGACAGCGCCGCCCTCACCTCCACCGGACTCCTGATCGTCAACCCGCCCTACACGCTGCACGGCGAGCTCAAGACCATTCTGCCGGAGCTGGAAATACCGCTCGGCCAGGGCGGGGCTGCCAGATTCCGACTGGAGGTGCCCAAGCCTTGACGCCAAGGCCTTGACGCCAAGCCGTAATGCCAAGCCGTAACACTCCGGCATTCTTGGGAAAAATATGCAGGACCGGTAGTCAATCTGCAAAGAACCGTATTATGCTATTTCCGTGACTGGCTTTACGTTCCGCTTCCGCGAATGGTTGCGGCGGAGTGAAGGCCCTAAGAAAGATCCCGCCGGACCAATAGGTCCGTCCAAGGATGGCCAGCTCCCGGGCTCCGTAAGGCCCGGTCATGTCGCGACGTGAGTCTGCGTCGCGACGGAGGAGCAATGAGGGGGAGTTTCCCGATGGCCATGACGGGAACGGTCAAGTTCTTCAACGGCGAGCGCGGCTACGGCTTCATCAAGCCTGACGACGGCGGTCGCGATGTCTTCGTTCACATCACCGCTGTGGAGCGGGCGGGACTGAAGGACCTTGCCGAAGGACAGCGTATTACTTTCGAAGTCGAACCGGACAAGAAGGGGAAGGGACCGAAGGCGGTCAATCTGGTGATCCTCTCCTAGCGCGCCTGGCGCAAAAAAATCCCGGCCGCGAGCGGCCGGGAGGCTGGTCCGGTATTTTCTTCTTTGGATGTCAGAAGCGGTAATTCACGCCTGCGCGCACAACGTTGGCGCTATAGCCGTTTGACACGCCCGTAATTGCGAACTGGCTGGTCGACAGATCGATGTAGAGATATTCGAGCTTGGCGCTCCAGTTCGGCGCGAGGCCGACTTCCGCACCGGCGCCGATGGTCCAGCCGGCACTGGTGTGCGACTCCGACCAGCCGAAGGTCTGCGCCCGCAGCTCGCCGAAGGCGAGACCGGCGGTGCCGTAGAACAGCACGTTGTTGAACGCATAGCCGGCGCGGCCACGCAGGGTGCCGAACCACGGATTGGAGAATTTCCACGGCGCAAAGGTGTCGTCGGCGCCGGCGGCCTGAATGTCGCCCTCGACGCCGAACACCCACGGGCCGTTCTGGAAATTGTAGCCGGCCTGCACCCCGCCGACGAAGCCGGACGGCTTGGTGGGGTTGTTGTCGACCGAGCCCCATTCATAGCCGATGTTGCCGCCGAGATAGGGACCCGCCCAGCTATAGGCATTGAGCGGCTGATTGACGGTGTAGGGCGCCCGCTGCCCGTAATTGAGATCGGCGGCCTCTGCCGAAGCTGACCAGCCGGCTGCAACCAACGCGGCTGCGCCCACAACGAGCCTCTTCATCACTCACTCCAACGCAATCGTCGCAACCCGAGCGATGCCCGCGCCGCCGCGCGAGCAAAACCGCATGGTTACGGAACCAAGAACTTTTCGCGTAGGATTTATCGAGAGTTTTAAGTTAAAGGCCTGTTAAGCCGGGTTACCGCCCGCTTAACAGACTTAAGGAAGCGTTACCGGGAACTGGCCGCCATCTGTGCGTGCCGCACGGCCGGAACTTCAAATCGGCACCCCCAGCGCCTAAATTCGCCCCATGGTTCACGATTCCCCCGACAATCCGGACGACCGCGCGCGCAAGTCGCCGCCGGCTGCTGCGAGCGACACGCCGCCCGAGCGGCTGGCCGCGCCGGACGTCGATCCCGCCGCGGCAGGGGGCGATGACGAGGACGACGCCCTGCTGCCGGACATCCTGGAAGAGAGCGGCGCTGTCGGCGAAGGCCCGCTCGCGACCGGTCACGAGGCGATCGAGCGCGCGGTCCGCCTCGCGCCCACCTCACCCGGCGTCTACCGCATGCTCAATGCGAATGCCGACGTGCTCTATGTCGGCAAGGCCAAGAACGTCAAAAAGCGCCTGTCCAGTTATGCGCGCCAGAGCGCGCCGCTGCCGGCCCGCATCCTGCGCATGATCGCGGCCACCGTCACCGTCGAGATCGTCTCGACCACGACCGAGACCGAGGCGCTGCTGCTGGAAGCCAACCTCATCAAGCAGCTGCGGCCGCGCTTCAACGTGCAGCTTCGCGACGACAAATCGTTCCCCTACATCCTGATCACCGGCGATCATTGGGCGCCGCAGATCCTGAAACATCGCGGTGCGCAGACCCGGCCCGGGCGCTATTTCGGCCCGTTTGCCTCCGCCGGCGCGGTCAACCGCACCATCACGGCGCTGCAGCGCGCGTTCCTGATCCGCTCCTGCACCGATTCCTTCTTCGAGAGCCGCACCCGGCCCTGCCTGCTCCACCAGATCCGCCGCTGCGCCGGACCCTGCACCCGCGAGATCGATTTCGGCGGCTATTCGACGCTGGTGCGCGAGGCGAGCGACTTCCTCTCCGGCAAGAGCCAGGCGGTGAAGCAGGAGCTCGCCGGCGAGATGGAGAAGGCCTCAAACGAGCTCGAATTCGAGCGCGCCGCACTGTACCGCGACCGCCTCGCCGCGCTGTCGGCGATCCAGTCGCAGCAGGGCATCAATCCGCGCACGGTCGAGGAAGCCGACGTGTTCGCCATCCACCAGGAGGGCGGCTTCTCCTGCGTCGAGGTGTTCTTCTTCCGCACCGGACAGAACTGGGGCAACCGCGCCTATTTTCCACGCGCGGAGAAGAGCTTCACCCCGGAGGAGGTGCTCGGCTCCTTCCTCGCCCAGTTCTACGACGACAAGCCTCCGCCGAAGAACATCCTGCTCTCGCACGAGATCGAGGAGAGCGAGCTGCTCGCCAATGCGCTGTCGATCAAGGCCGGCCACAAGGTCGAGGTCACCGCGCCCAAGCGCGGCGAGAAGAAGGAGCTGGTCACCCACGCGCTGACCAATGCGCGCGAGGCGCTCGGCCGCAAGCTCGCGGACACCGCGACGCAAGGCCGGCTGCTCGAGGCCATGGCCGCGACGCTGAGCCTGCCGCACGTGCCCAAGCGCATCGAGGTCTACGACAACAGCCACATCCAGGGCACCAATGCGGTCGGCGCCATGATCGTCGCCGGCCCCGATGGCTTCGTGAAGAACCAGTACCGCAAGTTCAACATCAAGTCGGAAGGCATCACGCCCGGCGACGACTTCGCCATGATGCGCGAGGTGCTGGAGCGCCGCTTCAAGCGCCTGATCAATCCGCCCGAGGACGCCGCCAGCAAGGCCAAGGACGACGATTTCCCGCAATGGCCCGACCTCGTGATCATCGACGGCGGCCGCGGCCAGCTCAACGCGGTGCGCGAGATATTCGCCAATCTCGGCCTGGCCCAGGTGTCGCTGATGTCGGTCGCCAAGGGACCGGACCGGGATGCCGGCCGCGAAACCCTGTTCATGCCGGAGCGCGAGGCGATCAAGCTGGAGCCGCGCGATCCCGTGCTCTATTTCATTCAGCGCCTGCGCGACGAAGCCCACCGCTTCGTCATCGGCTCACACCGCAAGCTGCGCAAGAAAGACATTCGCGAGGCCGGCTTGCAGGAGATTCCGGGCATCGGCCCGTCACGCAAACGTGCCTTGCTGCACCATTTCGGAACTCTGAAGGAGATCGAACGGGCCTCGATCGCCGATCTCGGCAAGGTTCCGGGGGTGAGCGCCGAGAGTGCCCGCAGGATTTTCGAGTATTTCCATCCCCAGCCGGGATGAACTAAAGGGGGACCGCAGTCATATGATCGTCGTGTCCGCACCTCATTTGGGGTGCGGGACGGTTGACGTTCAGGCAGCAGCGGTATTGGTAGGACGGATGAACATCGCCACGACACGAGGGACCACCAGCCGCGCGATGTCCCTCCCCAACATCCTGACCTATGGCCGGATCGCCGCGATCCCGGTCGTGGTCGGATGCATCTATGCACAGTCGATTCTGGATCAGCCGCTCTGGCTGCGCTGGCTCGCGGTCGCCATCTTCATCGGCGCCGCGGTGACCGACTACCTTGACGGCTATTACGCGCGGATCTGGAATCAGCAATCGGCGTTCGGCCGCATGCTCGATCCGATCGCCGACAAGCTGCTGGTCGCCTCCTGTCTGTTGATGCTGGCCGCGGATGGCATCATTCACGGCTGGTCGCTATGGGCCGCCATCGTGATCCTGTGCCGCGAAATCCTGGTCTCGGGCCTGCGCGAATATCTGGCTGCGCTCCGCGTCAGCGTGCCCGTGACCAAGCTTGCGAAGTGGAAAACCACGGTCCAGCTGGTTGCGATCGGCTTCCTGATCGCCGGCCCAGCCGGCGATCAGGTGGTGCCGGTGGTCTCGATGATTGGGCTCGCACTGCTGTGGGCTTCGGCGATCCTCACCATGTACACCGGCTACGACTATTTCCGCGCCGGCATCCATCACCTCATCAAGGAGGACGAGGGATGAAGGTGAAGTATTTCGCCTGGGTACGCGAGCGCGTCGGCAAGGCCGAAGAGACGATCGAGCCTCCCGCGAGCGTACGCACCGTCGAGGAGCTGATCGCCTGGCTCTCCGGCCAAAGCGAAGCCTATGCGTACGCGTTCGAGAAGCCGAAGGTGATCCGCGCCGCGATCGACCGCGCTCACGTCAAGCAGGACGCGACAATCGCAGGCGCCCGCGAGATCGCGTTCTTCCCGCCCATGACCGGCGGCTAGCCTCATGACCTGCCCCGTCACCATCCGTATCCAGGAAGACGATTTCGACGTCGCGCGCGAGATCTCGGTGCTGACGAGCAGCCGGACCGATATCGGCGCTGTGGTGACATTTTCCGGCATCTGCCGCGCCGACGCGGACAGCGCCAACGTCGCCGCGCTGACGCTCGAACATTATCCCGGCATGGCGGAGGAAGAGATCAGGCGCCACGCCGACGAGGCCGTCTCGCGCTGGCCGCTCAACGGCATCACGGTGATCCACCGCGTCGGCCGCTTCATGCCGGGCCAGAACATCGTGCTGGTGGTGACCGCCTCGCAGCACCGACAGGCGGCGTTCCAGGCGGCCGAGTTCCTGATGGACTATCTCAAGACCAGCGCGCCGTTCTGGAAGAAGGAAGAGAGCGCCACCGGCACCGGCTGGGTCGAGGCCCATGCCCGTGACGACGAAGCCGTCGCACGCTGGACCAAATCCTGATGGCTAAGCCAACGAAAAAGACCGCGCGCGGCCGCGCCGCGCCTGACCTCGCGAAGGTGGGACCCGGCGAGCTTCTCACGCTGCTCGACTTCGTCCGCTACGCGGTGAGCCGCTTCGTCGAGGCCAAGCTCGCCTTTGCCCACGGCACGACCGACCCCGTCTCTGAAGCCGCGTTCCTGGTCTGCGAGGCGCTGCATCTCACGCCCGACCAGTTCGAGATCTTTGCCAACGCGCGCGTCACCGCCGCGGAAGGCAAGACCCTCCTCGATCTCATCCATCAGCGCGTCACGACGCGCAAACCGGCCGCCTATCTCGTCAACAAGATCTACATGCGCGGCCTGGCGTTCTATGTCGACGAGCGCGTCATCGTTCCGCGCTCCTTCATCGGCGAGCTCCTGGATTCGCATTTCGGCGGCGACGGCGAGGCCGGATCGCTGATCGACGACCCGACGGCGGTCGAGCGCGTGCTCGATCTCTGCACGGGCTCGGGATGCCTCGCGATCCTCGCCGCGCATCATTTCCCGAACGCCAATGTCGACGCCGTCGACATCTCCAAGGGCGCGCTCGAGGTGGCTGCGCGCAATGTCGGCGAATACGGGCTGGAGGACCGCATCAGCCTCCATCGCGGCGATCTGTTCGCCCCGCTCGGCGGCAACAGATACGACCTGATCATCACCAACCCGCCCTATGTCGACGCCGAGGGCATGGCGGCATTGCCGCCGGAGTGCCGGGCCGAGCCGAAGCTCGCCTTCGATGGCGGCGCCGACGGTCTCGACGTGGTGCGCCGGATCCTGCGCGATGCGCCCGATCACCTGACGCCGGATGGCGGGCTGATCTGCGAGATCGGCCGCGGCCGCGAGCTGGTCGACGAGGCCTTTCCGGAACTGCCGCTGCTCTGGCTGGACACCGAAGATTCCGAGGGCGAGGTGTTCTGGATCGCAGCCGCCGATCTCGGCTGATTCATCGCGGCCGATCGCGCTCCGTCGGAACAAGTCAAATATCGCCACGTTCATCCCCCGACGAATTTTCTAGTCCTTGGAGGATGTCCGCATGCTCGCGCCATCGGGCGAATTGCTGCGCGCCGGGATGGCGCTCAAGCTCAATCACGTCAAACGCGCTGCTCAATCCTATCTGCGCGACCAGACCAGCCAGGCAACCGGCAAGGTGACGTCTTATGCAGTGGCCGGCGGGCTGTTCGCGGTCGCCGGCCTGTTCGTTGTCGCGGCATTTTTCGTCGGACTGGTCGCCTTGTACCGCTGGGTCGGGATCACCTACGGGCAGTTCTGGGGATTTGGCGCCGTCGCCGCAGTGCTGCTGGTGCTGGCTGTGGTCTGTGTCGCCGTCGCCATGGCCCAGATGAGACGCAAGGCCAAGCCGGTCGTCCCGCTCGCGAGCCGTCTGCGCGTGGCGGTCGCCACACCCCGGATCCCGCGTGGAACAGTCAAGGAGGCGGTGAAGGAGGTCGCGACGTCGATTCCTCTCGCGCCGCTCGCACCGGGCGAGCGCGGCGGCATCAAAACCTGGCCGGCCCGCGCCAACCGCCCCGTGCAGCTGGGCCTGATGCTCGCGGCGGTCGGCCTGGTCGGGCTGACGGCCGCCCGGCGGCGACGCAACAGGCACCATCTGGAGGCGTGATGTTGGCGCGGCGCTCCGAGCAGATCGACTCCTGGCTGCTGGTGGCGGCAACGGCCGTGTTCGTGCTGACCGCGGAGCGCTACTTTCAGGATTCCGGCCTGGCGAGGCCCGGGCCTCCGCAACATCACCGCAAGGGCGAAGCGAATTCCCCGGAAACGCACCCGGCCGGTGCGGCGATGCAGCCGGGCCGCGGCCGCCGGGCGAAAAGCCCGTTCGAGATCCCCTGGGCGGGCTGGAAGGACATCTTCTGGCGGACCTATCAGCGCATCGACGAGGATCGCCTGCTCGCGACGGCGGGCGGGGTCGTCTTCTTCGGGCTGCTCGCTCTCTTCCCCGCAGTCACCGCGCTCGTCTCCTCCTATGCCCTGTTCGCCGATCCCGCCACGATCAGCGCCAATCTGCACACGCTTGCCACCATGCTGCCCGAGGGATCGTTCCAGATCGTCGAGGACCAGGTCGCGCGCGTGGTGTCGAACGGCAATACGACGCTCGGCGTCACCTTCCTGGTCGGCCTGCTGCTTGCGATCTGGAGCGCCAATGCCGGCGTCAAGGCGATCTTCGACGCGCTCAACGTCGCCTATGAGGAACGCGAGAAGCGCAGCTTCATCCGGCTGAACATGGTCTCGCTGGCCTTCACCGTCGGCGGCATCGTGGCGCTGCTGTTGATGGTGGGAGCCGTCGTCGCCTTCCCGCTTGCGCTCAATCATCTCGGCATGGCGCCCGAAAGCAAGCTGATCGTGGCGCTGGCACGTTGGCCGCTGCTGTTCATCATCCTGCTGGTCGCACTCGCCATCCTCTATCGCTTCGCGCCGAGCCGCGATGCGCCGCGCTGGCAATGGCTGAGCCTCGGCGCCGTGATTGCCGCGATTCTCTGGATCGCGGGCTCCGCCCTGCTGTCCTGGTATCTCTCGGAATTCGCGAATTACAACGCGACCTACGGCTCGCTGGGCGCGGCGATCGGCCTGATGACGTGGATGTGGATGTCGGCGATCGTCATCATGTTCGGCGCCGAGCTGAATTCGGAGATCGAGCGGCAGACGCTGCGCGATACCACCACCGGTCGGGCGAAGCCGCTCGGCACCCGGGACGCCGTCTCCGCCGACACGGTCGGCGCCACCGCGCCATTTTGATCGGTGGCGGTCAGGCCCGAGCTGGCCTGACCGCATCCTCAGGCACTATCAGCGCTTGGTGATCACGGCTTCCAGATATTCGCTGTGCACCACGATCGTGCCGTCATCGGCGTGGTTGAACTCTTCGAGCAGCGCCAGGAGATCGCGCGTCAGCGCGGCTTGCCCGTTCGCGTCGAGCGCGGCAAACGCCTTCAGCGTGGGGCCGTAGAAGGTCTTGAAGATGTCGAGCCAGTGGTCCGGCGAGCGATAGCGGAACACGAACATGCGCGGCTCGGCGGCGATCTCCGCGGCCACGCCGCCGAACATCTCCTCGAGCCGTGCGGTCGTGCCCCACATGGCCGGCGATTTCACCCCCGCCGGCGGCGGCAAATGCTTGCCGATCGTCTTGAACAGCTGGCCGATGAAGCCTTGCGGCGTCCAGTTGGCGAGACCGATCTTGCCGCCGGATTTGCAGACACGCGCGAGCTCGGAGGCCGCCTTGTCCTGATCCGGGGTGAACATCACGCCGAAAGTGGAGAGCACGACGTCGAAGCTGGCATCGGCAAAGGGCAGCGCCTCGGCATCCGCCTCGCGGAACTCGACCGCGAGATGTTCGGCCATGGCGCGCTCGCGCCCGCGCTTGAGCAGCGCCGGCACATAGTCGGTGGATGTGACGTCACACCAGCGCCGCGCCGCCGCCAGCGTCGCATTGCCATTGCCGGCAGCGACGTCCAGCACCTTGCTGCCGGCACGCAAGTCGATGGCCTCGCAGAGCTGTTCGCCGACGATCTGCAAGGTGGTGCCGACCACGGCATAATCGCCCGACGACCAGGCGCCATGCTGGCGCTGCTTGACGGCGGCAAGATCGGACTTGGGGGCGGCTGGCTTGAGCGCGGCGGATGTCGACATGGCAATCTCCTGCGGTTGAAAACGCCGGGACGATAGGGCGCATGCGGCGCGCTGGCCTTGAGGGCGGCATGATTTTCCGCTGAGAACGTCTTGATTTCCGCGCCTGAGCCGCGGAGGCCCTGCGAGGTTTCGCAGCCGCTGCCTGGAAAGCTTCGGCGGGGGACCGACCGGGCTGCGAAACAGCAACTATCCCCTCGAATCAACAATGATGTTAGGCTCATCGATGCTTGGGGAGCATGAGGCGTGACGGAGTCGAGCGCGACCCGTGTTTTTCCCGGGTGAGGCATTCAGCCCATAAAGGCATAACGCGCGGCATGATTCGCATTTCGACGATCTTCATCGCCATCTGCATGGTCCTGGTCGCGGCCTCGCTCGGGCTTTTGCTCTATTCGGTCGCCGGCATCAGCGGAACGGAATCGGCGATCGTGGCGCTGACCGCGCTGACCTTCCTGATCCTTTACAATGCCGTATCGATGCGGCTGCGCGACCGCAGCGACGTCGGCGGCCAGATCGCCGACCTGTCGCGCGGCACCGCCGACCTCGCCCGCCAGGTGGCCGAGTTCGGCCGCCGGCTGGCTGCGGTCGAGAGCCGCATCGCCGCGTCCAATTCGACCAATTCCGACCGCATCCAGTCGGTCATCGGCGAGATCAACGAACTCGGCGGATTGGTCAGGCAGCTCGCCACCACGGTGGCGGCCCATGAGGATCTGCTCGCCGGCAACGCGCCGGCCCCCGCACCCGCCCCGGTCACAAGGCCCGAGCCGGAACCGCCGATCGATCTGGCTGCCCCCTTCGAGGAGAAGCCGCTCGCTCCTCCTCCGCTTCCGCAGCTCCCGCCACGGCCGGCGCCGCCGGCGGTGCAGGTTCAGGCCGCCACCCCCGTTCAGACCGCCAATGGGCGCAACCAGACCCAGCTGCTGGCGACGCTGCGCAATGCGGTCGACGAGAACCGCATCGACATCTTCCTGCAGCCGATGGTGACGCTGCCGCAGCGCAAGGTGCGGTTCTACGAGGCGGTGACGCGCCTGCGCGACGAGCGCGACCAGCTGGTCGCCGCCGAAGAGTTCATCAGCATCGCGGAAGCCTCGGGCCTCATCGGACGCATCGACAACATGGTGATGCTGCGCTGCGTCCAGGTGCTGCGGCGCCTGATGGTGCGCAACAAGGACGTCGGCGTGTTCTGCAACGTCGCGGCCTCCACACTGGGCAATTCCACCACCTTCGCGCAATGCCTCGATTTCCTGGAAGCCAACCGCGCGCTGGCGCCCTCGCTGGTGCTGGAGTTCAAGCAGTCGACCTTCCGCAATCTCGGCCCCGCCGAGACCGAGAACCTCGCGGCGCTCGCCCAGCGCGGCTTCCGCTTCTCGATCGACCATGTCACGGATCTGCGCATCGAGCCGCGCGAGCTGGCCGATCGCGGGGTTCGCTTCATCAAGGTGCCGGCCACGCTGCTGCTCGATCCCAAGCAGGCCTCCGCCTCCGACATCCACCCGTCCGACCTCTCCGACCTGCTCGGCCGCTTCGGCATCGACCTGATCGCCGAACGGATCGAAGGCGAGCGCGCCGTGGTCGACCTGCTCGACTATGACGTGCGGTTTGGACAGGGCTTCCTGTTCGCGCCGCCCCGGCCATTGCGGCCGGAGGGGGCATCTGCTACCGGCGGGGCCTCGCCCAACCAGGCGCAGGATATTCAGGGATCCAATGGCTCCGCCACACCCAGCTCAGGCGCGACCTCTTCGGCGCCTTCGCCCCAGCGCATCACCGGCAACGCCGCGCTCGCGCGCCGCATCTGATCGGCCGCGCACGTCATGACCGCGCTGCATTTTGCCGAAGGCCTGCGCGCGCTCGTGGGCGGTGTGGAGGTCGTGCTCAGCGATATCTGGGGCGTGGTCCATAATGGGCTGGAATCCTTCCCCGAGGCCTGCGAGGCGCTGCACACCTATCGCAGCCGCGGCGGTACGGTGATCCTGATCACCAACGCGCCGCGGCCGGCCGACTCCGTGCAGCGGCAATTGCGCAAGCTCGGCGTCCCCGACGAGACCTACGACGCGATCGTATCTTCAGGCGATCTGACCCGGCTCTACGTCGCCGAGCATCCCGGTCGCAAGATGTTCTGGCTCGGCCCCGAGCGCGACAACTCGATCTATCGCGGCCTCGATGCGGTGACCGCGCCGCTGGAGGACGCCGACTACATCGTCTGCACCGGCCTCTACGACGACGAGACCGAGACGGCGGAAGACTATCGCGGCATGATGCTGAAGGCGCGCGAGCGCAAGCTGACGCTGGTCTGCGCCAACCCCGACATCGTGGTGGAACGCGGCGACCGGCTGATCTACTGCGCCGGCGCCATCGCCGAGCTCTACCGCGAGCTCGGCGGCGAGGTGATCTTCTACGGCAAGCCGCACCGGCCGATCTACGAGCGCGCCATGGCGCTCGCCGGCGAACGCCAAGGCTACCAGATCGACCGGAAGAAGGTGCTGGCGATCGGCGATTCCGTCCGCACCGACCTGACCGGCGCGCGTGAATTCGGCATCGACTGCCTGTTCGTCACCCGCGGCATCCATGCCGAGGAGTTCGAGGGTCTCGACCAGCTCGACCCGAATTCGGTGATGGAGCTGTTCGGCCACCCGCCGAAGGCCTTGATGCGCGAATTGAAGTGGTGAGGGCTTGCGGCTTGAATGACTTCGGCTAAGGCGCGTCTCTGGAGTCTGACGCCGTCATGGCCGGGCTTGACCCGGCCATCCACGTCTTCCTTTTTGCATCCAAGAACGTGGATGCCCGGGACAAGCCCGGGCATGACGATCCCAATGGAAGATTGTTGATCCGGCGAAGAGCGGGCGCTTACGCGCTCGCCATGTCCGGGAAGACCGCCTCGATCTTGGTCTTCAGCGTCGCCGCATTGAACGGCTTGACGATGTAATTGTTCACGCCGGCCTTCTTGGCTGCGATCACGTTCTCGGTCTTGGATTCGGCCGTGATCATGATGAAGGGCGTGGTGGCGAGGTTCGGATCCGCGCGGACTTCGCGCAAGAGGTCGTAGCCCGTCATCGGCTCCATGTTCCAATCGGAGATCACGAGCCCGTACTTCTTGCCGCGCATCTTGTTCAGCGCTGCCGAACCGTCGCTGGCATCATCGATGTTCTCGAAGCCAAGCTGCTTCAGCAGATTCCGGATGATTCGGATCATGGTGCTGTAGTCATCCACCACCAGAACCGGCATCGACAAATCAACCGCCATCTCGACTCCCCCAACGCAAACCCAGGAATATTACGATCGGACTGCCAGGCCGGCGCCCGGCAGTTCCACGCCTCAAGGACTAGCATCAAGGCCTTAAACAGCGCGTTAACTGCGGTCAGGTCCGAAGGCTTGAAATCGTGTTCAATGTCTGCCCGCCCGCCGCTTGACTTCGCAGTGCCGGTCGCGCCACGGTCCGGGCCGGTCCTGCCCGGTTCGAGAATTCCCCTGATGGCTCCGCCTTTTACCGTCATCCGCGATACAACGCCGGATTCCGCGATTCCAAGGGGCGCCGTGGTCGCCATGGGCAATTTCGATGGCGTTCATCTCGGCCATCGCGCCGTCATCGCGGCTGCTCTGGAGATGGGCAGGGTGCATGGCCGCCCTGCGCTGGCATTGACCTTCGAGCCGCATCCGCGGCGGTTTTTCAGCCCCAACACCCCGCAATTCCGCCTGACGGACGAGCGGGCCAAGCTGCGGCTTCTGGCCGGCACCGGGCTTGCCGGCGCCGTGGTCATGACCTTCGACAAGGCGCGGGCCGGAACCAGCGCGCAAGATTTCATTCACCATGACCTGATCGGGCGTCTCGGCGTCAGCGGCATCGCGGTCGGCTACGACTTCCATTTCGGCAAGGGACGGGTCGGCTCGCCCAGCCTCCTGGTCAACGAGGCGCCCCGGCTCGGCATCGAGGTCGACGTCCAGCCGCATGTCGATATCGACGAGCGGCCGGTCTCCTCCAGCGCGATCCGGATCGCGCTTGCCGAGGGCCAGCTGGACGAAGCCACGACCATGCTGGGCGCGCCCTGGTTCATCACCGGCGAGGTGATCCACGGCGAAAAGCGCGGCCGCGACCTCGGCTATCCCACCGCCAACATCCGCCTGGATGCCAATTGCGGCCTCAAGCACGGCATCTACGCGGTCCGGGTCGGCCGCGGGACCGAGCGCCTGGACGGCGTGGCCAGCTTCGGCCGCCGTCCGACCTTCGACAATGGCGCCCCGCTGCTCGAAATCTTCCTGTTCGACTTCAAGGGCGACCTCTACGGCCAGGCGCTCGACTGCGCCTTCATCGGCTTCATCCGCGAAGAGCTGAAATTCGATAGTCTGGAGGCCCTGATCCGGCAGATGGACAACGATTCCGCCCGCGCCCGCGCCATGCTCGCCGCCGCCCCGGACGCATTTCCGCGGCTGGGCGCGATCGATTGAGCCCTGAACGGGGCCTCCCCGAACCTTTGCGCTTCCTTTTGCGCTTCTCTCGCCCCCCTGCTATGGAGAGCCCATGTTTGCGCGGCGCATCATAGGGATTAGCGGCCCGGCTTCCGCCTGAGCCTGAAGGCTCGGCGCAAGACCGGGATTTCGTCGTTTCACCGATTCCGCATCGCCATCCGTTCCCGCGCCATTTTCCGAGCCAGTCAGCCTCATGTCCGAAAAGCCGCAAAAGTCCCCAAAGTCTGAAGCCAAAGACTATTCGAAGACCCTGTTCCTGCCGCAGACCGAATTCCCGATGCGCGCCGGCCTGCCGCAGCGCGAGCCGGAGATCCTCAAGCGCTGGTACGAGATCGGCCTCTACGACAAGCTGCGCCAGAGCGCGAAGGGCCGCGCCAAGTTCGTGCTTCATGACGGTCCGCCCTACGCCAACGGCAACATCCATATCGGCACGGCGCTGAACAAGATCCTGAAGGATCTCGTCACCAAGAGCCAGCAGATGCTCGGCTTCGATTCCAACTACGTGCCGGGCTGGGACTGCCACGGCCTGCCGATCGAGTGGAAGGTCGAGGAGGAGCACTATCGCAAGAAGGGCAAGCAGAAGCCGGACTTCCGCGACTCCGCGGCGATGATCGATTTCCGCCGGGAATGCCGCGCCTATGCCACGCACTGGCTCGGCGTGCAGCGCGAGGAGTTCAAGCGCTTAGGGGTGATCGGCGATTGGGACCATCCCTACGCCACCATGAGCTATCCGGCCGAAGCCCAGATCGCGCGCGAGCTGATGAAGTTCGCCGCCAACGGCACGCTCTATCGCGGCTCCAAGCCGGTGATGTGGAGCGTGGTCGAGAAGACCGCGCTCGCCGAAGCCGAGGTGGAGTACGAGGACCACACGTCCGATACGGTCTGGGTGAAATTCCCGGTGACCTCGCCCGCGCACGGTGCGCTCGCCTCGGCAAGCGTCGTGATCTGGACCACCACGCCCTGGACGCTGCCCGGCAACCGCGCCATCTCGTTCTCGCCGAAGATCGCCTACGGCCTCTACAAGGTGACGGACGCCCCCGCCGACAATTGGGCCAGGAACGGCGACCTCCTCATCCTCGCCGATGCGCTCGCGCAAGACGTCTTCAAGCAGGCGCGCGTGACCGCTTATGAGAAGGTCCGCGACGTCCCCGGCGACACCATGGACGCGATCGAGTGTGCCCATCCGCTGAGAGGCGTCGGCGGCGGCTACGACTTCATCGTGCCGCTGCTGGCCGGCGACCATGTCACCGACGACACCGGCACCGGCTTCGTGCACACGGCACCCGGCCATGGCCGCGAGGACTTCGATGTCTGGATGGCACAGGCGCGCGATCTCGATGCGCGTGGCATCAACACCGCGATCCCCTACACCGTCGACGAGAACGGCGCCTACACCGATCATGCGCCGGGCTTTGCCGGCAAGCGCGTCATCACCGACAAGGGTGAGAAGGGCGACGCCAACGAGGCCGTGATCAAGGCGCTCGTCGACAGAGGCATGCTGCTGGCGCGTGGCCGGCTCAAGCATCAATATCCGCATTCCTGGCGTTCCAAGAAACCGGTGATCTTCCGCAACACGCCGCAATGGTTCATCGCGATGGATAAACCTATTGTGGACGCCCCGGGCAAGCCCGGGGCTATGGACATCGCGCAGGGCGGCAAGACCAAGGCCGGCGACACGCTGCGCGCCCGCGCGCTGCACGCGATCTCGGTGACGCAATGGGTGCCGCCGTCGGGCGAAAACCGCATCAACGGCATGATCGAGGCGCGCCCGGACTGGGTGATCTCGCGCCAGCGCGCCTGGGGCGTGCCGATCGCCGTGTTCGTGCGCGAGAAGGGTGACGGCTCCGCCGAGATCCTCCAGGACGAGGCTGTCAATGCGCGCATCGGCGAAGCCTTCGAGAAGGAAGGCGCCGACGCCTGGTACGCCACGGGCGCGCGCGAGCGCTTCCTCGGGCCCCGCGCCAACGAAGACTGGCAGAAGGTCGACGACATTCTCGACGTCTGGTTCGATTCCGGCTCGACCCACGCTTTCGTGCTCGAAGACCCCGTGCAGTTTCCCGGGCTGGCCGGCATCAAGCGCAAGGTCGACGGCGGCACTGATACGGTGATGTATCTGGAAGGCTCGGACCAGCACCGCGGCTGGTTCCACTCCTCGCTGCTGGAAAGCTGCGGCACGCGCGGCCGCGCGCCTTACGACATCGTGCTGACCCACGGCTTCACCCAGGCCGAGGACGGCCGCAAGATGTCGAAATCGCTCGGCAACACCATCGAACCGCAGGCCGTCATCAAGGAATCCGGCGCCGACATCCTCCGACTCTGGGTCGCGTCCTGCGACTACACCGACGACCAGCGCATCGGCCCCGAGATCCTGAAGAACACCGTCGAGACCTATCGCAAGCTGCGCAACACCGTGCGCTGGATGCTGGGCACGCTGCATCATTACAAGCCGGCGGATGCAGTCGCGCCCGCCGAGATGCCCGAGCTCGAGCGGCTGATGCTGCACGAGCTCGCTGTTCGTGCCGCCGCAGTCGACAAGGCCTATCGGGAGTTCGACTACAAGACCGTGGTCGCGATCCTGTCCGCGTTCCTGAACAGCGAGCTCTCCGCATTCTACTTCGACATCCGCAAGGATACGCTGTATTGCGATCCGCCCTCCTCGCTGACGCGCAAGGCGGCGCTGACGACCATCGACCTGTTGTGCGCCTCGATCCTGAAATGGCTGGCGCCGATCCTCAGCTTCACCGCTGAGGAGGCGTGGCGCATGTACCGGCCCGACGCCGAGCCGTCCGTGCACCTGACGCTGTTCCCGACCGATCTCGAAGCCTTGCGCGACGACAAGCTCGCCGCGAAATGGGAGGCGATCCGCAACGTGCGTCGCGTCGTCACCGGCGCACTCGAGCTGGAACGCGCCGCCAAGAACATCGGCTCCTCGCTCGAGGCATCGCCGGTGATCTATGTCGCCGATCGCGGCATGCTGGCGACCTTGTTCGACATCGATCTGGCTGAAGTCTGCATCACCTCGAACTACGAGGTGCGGGAGGGCGAGGCGCCGGCCTCGGCGTTCCGCCTCGATGCCGTCCCCGGCGTCGCGGTCGTGGTGGAGAAGGCGGTCGGCACCAAATGCGCCCGCTCCTGGAAGATCTCGCCGATGGTCGGCGAAGACGCCGAATACCCCGACGTCACCCCGCGCGATGCCAAGGCGCTGCGCGAGTGGAAGGCGCTGGGGGTGAGCGTCTGATCGGTCGGCCATGACCCCGCTCCGCGCCGGCATCCTCGCGGCCATGGTCACGCTCGTGGCCGACCAGGCCTCGAAGCTCTGGCTGTTGAACGTGTTCGACCTCGCCCGTCGCGGCGCGGTGCGGGTGACGCCGTTCTTCGACCTGGTGCTGGCCTGGAATATCGGCATCAGCTTCGGCTGGCTGCAGAACGACAGCCAGGCCGCGCAGCTCGCGCTGATGGCCGTCAAAGTGATCGCGGTGGTTGCGCTGGCGATCTGGATGGCCCGCTCGCACACCATGCTCGCTACGATCGCGCTCGGCCTGATCATCGGCGGCGCCATCGGCAACGGCATCGACCGCCTGGCCTATGGCGCGGTGGTGGATTTCGCCCTGTTCCACATCGAGATCGCCGGAAATACCTATAATTGGTATGTGTTTAACCTCGCGGACGTGGCCATCGTTGCTGGGGTGGCAGCGCTATTGTATGATTCCTTTCTGGGGGTACCCGCCGCAAAAGCGCCCTGATCCCGGCCGATACGGACCGGCAGGTGGAACCCGGCTTTTGCAAGGGTTTGAGCCGCGTGTGAGCGGCAATCTGCTACAATATGAAACAGGTACGGTAATGCGCAGCTCGAAGACCAGCGGTTCGATGGTTCGAGGCCCCCAATCGGGGGGCTGGCTGGCCCTGAAATTGTTCGCCGTCGCGCTCGGCATCGGCCTCGTCATGTCGGCCGGCGCCGCCCGTGCTGCCGACGATGACGACGACGACGACATGACCTTCGAAGAGAAGCTCATCGACAACCTGATGACCGGCCTTGGCGCCACGCGCATGGAAAAACCCGGCATCGAATACCGCGAGCGTTCGCCGCTGGTCGTGCCGCCCAGGCTCGACCTGCCGCCGCCCGCCGCCGAAGCCACGGCTGCGCCGAATTGGCCGAAGGACCCCGACGAGAAGCGGCGCAAGGAAGCCATCGCCCAGCGGAAGAAGTCCGGAAACAAGGCAACGGAGTATTGGAAAAACGCCCAGCCGCTGTCGCCCGCCGAGATGAACGCCCACAAGACGGCCGCCGCCGAAAAGACCGGCAATGATCCGGTCCAGCCAGGCAGAAACACCGCCAATCCGACGATGAGCCCTGCCGAACTCGGATATACCGGCGGGCTGTGGAAACTGTTCAAAGGGAACGACGCCGAGTCGAAGCCGTTCACGTCGGAACCGCCACGCCAATCGCTGGTGGAGCCGCCGCCGGGATATCAGACTCCGTCGCCGAACTACGCCTACGGCTCCGGCCCGGATAATTCGAAGCGGACCTATTTCGACGTCCGATCCGGCAAGGAGAAGGAGCAATAGCGTTCCTGTCCTGTCACGACATTCTGACCCACGCGAAGCGTGGGCCGGCGGCGCGTGTCCGCCCATCTCGTTCAAATTGCTTATCAGTAACTTGCCTAAGCGTTGAGTTCTCTGCTTCGTGACGCGAAGCCTCAGCCGCACGGTGTAGCATGCCGTGCCCTCCGAACCGGAGATCCGGGCTCGGCACCTCACAACCAGGGATCATGATGTCATCTTACCGATCGGCTGTCTGCCTCCTTGCCGCGCTGCTTTCGACGAGTGTCCTTTCGGCCGGCGCCGCCCTTGCCCAGACCACGGTGACATCGGCTCCGCCAACCAGCTTCACGCTCGGAAACGGCATGCAGGTCGTCGTGATCCCGGACCGCCGCACCCCCGTCGTCACCGAAATGATCTGGTACAAGGTCGGCTCGGCGGACGAGACGCCCGGCAAGTCCGGCCTCGCGCACTTCCTCGAGCACCTGATGTTCAAGGGCACCGCGAAGCATCCGGCCGGCGAGTTCTCCCAGACCGTGCTGCGTGTCGGCGGCAACGAGAACGCTTCGACCTCGGTCGACTACACCAACTATTACCAGCGCGTGCCGAAAGAGCAGTTGCCGACCATGATGGAGTTCGAGGCCGACCGCATGACGGGCCTCGTCCTCAAGGACGAGAACGTGCTGCCCGAGCGCGACGTCGTGCTCGAAGAGTACAACATGCGCGTCGCCAACAATCCGGACGCGCGCTTGAACGAGCAGATCATGGCCGCGCTCTATCTCAACCATCCTTACGGGCGGCCGGTGATCGGCTGGCATCAGGAGATCGAGAAGCTCGATCGCGAGGATGCGCTCGCCTTCTATCGCCGCTTTTATGCACCGAACAACGCGATCCTGGTGATCGCCGGCGACGTCGAGGCCGCCGAAGTCCGCCCGCTGGTCGAGCGCAATTTCGGCTCGATCCCCGCGCAGCCCGCGATCCCGGCGCGGCGCGTTCGTCCGCAGGAGCCCGAGCCCGCCGCCCCGCGCACCGTCACGCTGGCCGACCCGCGCGTCGAGCAGCCGAACATGCGGCGCTATTATCTCGTGCCCTCGGCGACCACGGCCGCGGCCGGCGAGAGCGCGGCCCTCGACGTGCTTGCGCAGCTGATGGGCAGCGGCAGCAATTCCTATCTCTACCGCGCCCTCGTGGTCGACAAGCCGCTCGCGGTTTCCGCCAGCGCCAGCTATTCGAGCATCTCGCTCGACCCGACCCAGTTCGCGATCTCGGCTGCGCCGAAACCCGGCGTCAGCTTCGCCGAAGTCGAACAGGCGGTCGACGGCGTCATCGCCAGCGTGGCGCAGAACCCGATCCGCGCCGAGGATCTGGAGCGCGTCAAGACTCAGCTCATCGCCGAAGCGATCTACGCCCAGGACAACCAGGCGGTGCTGGCGCGCTGGTACGGCGGCGCGCTGACCACGGGCCTGTCGATCGAGGACATCAGGAGCTGGCCCGACCGCATTCGCGCCGTCACCGCCGAGCAGGTCCGCGCCGTTGCGCAGAAATGGCTCGAGAAGAAGCGTTCGGTGACCGGCTATCTGATCAAGGACACTGCAACCGCCAAGCGCGAGGAGAAGCGCTCGTGACCTATTCCTTCCTTCGACGCGTTGCATTCTCCGTTGCCGTCGGCGCGGTCCTCGCATTCTCTGCGGCCTCGCCTTCGCAGGCCGCCGCAAAGATCCAGCACCTGATCTCGCCGGGCGGCATCGAAGCCTGGTTCGTGCAGGACGCAACCGTGCCGCTGATTGCGATGGAATATTCCTTCGCGGGCGGCTCGGCGGAGGACCCCAAGGACAAGCCGGGCGTTGCCAATCTGGTCGGCTCCCTCCTCGACGAAGGCTCAGGCGATCTCGATTCCAAGACCTTCCATGAACGGCTCGACCGCCGCGCCATCGAGCTCTCCTTCAGCGCCACACGCGACACCCTGCGCGGCAGCCTGCGCATGCTGCGCGACAACAAGGACGAGGCGTTCGATCTGCTCAGGAGCGCGCTGACCTCACCGCATTTCGCCACGGCCGATGTCGAACGCATCCGCTCGCAGGTCATCTCGAGTCTGCGCCGCGAGACCACCAACCCGACCTCGCTGGCGAGCCGCAAATTCCTGGAGGTCGCCTTCGGCGATCATCCCTATGGGCGGCAGACCAACGGCAACCTCGACAGCGTGCCGACCATCACCGTCGCCGACATGAAGGACTATGTCGGCCGGGTGATCGCCAGAGACGGGCTGAAGATCGCCGTCGTCGGCGACGTCGATCCGGCGATCCTCGGCAAGCTGCTCGACCACACCTTCGGCAGCCTGCCCGCCAAGGCCAATCTGACGCCAGTCCCCGACGTCGAGGCTGCAAAGCCGCCGCAACGCGCCTTCGTGACCCTCGACGTGCCGCAGACCGTGATCACCTTCGGTGGACCCGGCGTGAAGCGGAGTGACCCCAGCTTCATGGCGGCCTATGTCGTCAATCACATCCTCGGCGGCGGCGGCCTGTCGTCCCGGCTCTATCGCGAGGTGCGCGAAAAGCGCGGGCTGGCCTATTCCGTGTACGAGTCGCTGCTCTGGATGCAGCATTCGGCGATTTTCATCGGCAATACCGGCACTCGCGCCGATCGGGCCGGCGACACCATCGAGGCCATCGAACAGGAGGTGCGCCGCATCGCCGAGGAGGGCCCGACGCAGAAGGAGCTCGATGAGGCCAAGTCCTACCTCAAGGGCTCGCAGATGCTGGCGCTCGACACCTCGTCCAAGCTGGCACAGGCACTGCTGCAATATCAGCAGGACAAACTGCCGATCGACTATATCGAGAAGCGCAACGCCATCGTCGACGCCGTGACGCTGGACGATGCCAAGGCGGCCGCCAAGCGGCTCTGGGGCCAGGGGCTGCTGACCGTCGTCGTCGGCCGGGCCCCGCAGGCCGCGGCGCAACCGGCGGCTGCACCGGCGACGAAGTCGAACTGATCTCTTTCTGGACGTTTCGTGAATGGCCGGGGCTCACCCGGCCATTTGCGTTTCTGCAGCGCCATTGCTGAAGGCAGATCTCCGCGGTATGTCCTGACATCACGAATGGTGCCAGCATGCTGCGGATATCCCGCGATCTCGTCATCGACGAGGACGACATCGAGATCGGCTTCGTCCGCGCCTCCGGCCCGGGCGGGCAGAACGTCAACAAGGTCGCGACCTCCGCGCAGCTGCGCTTCGACACCCGCAAGCTGACCTTGCCCGAGGACGCCTCGCTGCGCCTTGCCCGCATTGCCGGCCAGCGCATGACCAAGGACGGCGTGATCGTGATCCACGCCCAGCGCTTCCGCACCCAGGAGCGCAACCGTCAGGATGCCATCGACCGTCTCGTCGAGATGCTCAAGGAGGCCATGGTGCGGCCGACGCCTCGCCGCGCGACGCGGCCGACCTTCGCCTCCAAGCAGCGCCGGCTCGAGGGCAAGAAACGCCGCAGCGACATCAAGGCCGGCCGCGGTCGGAGCTTCGACGATTGATGCAAAAAAACCTCCGGTCGCGCGAGCGGCCGGAGGTTTGTCGTTCGCGAGCTGGCGTCAGTAGCGCTTGCCGGCCGCAGCGCCGCCGGTCGCCGCATCGTCCGCGGTGCCCTTGCGCGTCGCGCTGCCGGTGGTTCCGGCGGACCCCTTCGTGCCCTTGCCCGACTTCATGCCGACCTTCTCGCCAGCTGCGCCCTGCTGCGCACCGAGATCCTCATCCTCGCTGCCTGACGCGCCGCCCTGCATGGGCTTGCTTTGTACGGTGCCGCCAGGCCTCATCCCAGACGAGGTGCCTTGAGCGAGAACGGGCGTCGCAACGAGGGCTGCGAGAGCGCAAGCGATCGCAGAGGTCTTCACCAACTTCATCCATGTCTCCTGGAATGTCGCGATGAACCGTTCGGTTGCCTTCTGCACCGTTCGCCTGCACCGGACCGGTTCATCGCTTAGAGAGTTCGAACGGCGCGCTGTGATGCAAGCCGCGTCGTGTGGTGATCGTTTAGGGTTTTCGCGGCGCTTTCGCGGAATTGTGCTCCTCATATGCGGCGGCGCGGAACAGGCCACGCATTCCCAGCGGGCGATGCGCGTCGAGAATGTCCCCCATTTCGGGTGTGGGAAGCTCGCCCTCCCCCATGCATTTGTCGCTGCGCGGCATTAGACTTGAGAATATTCGCCGAGTGAGCCTCATGCCCGTCCGCCAGCTGCCAGAACAGGTCGTCAACCGCATCGCCGCCGGCGAGGTGGTCGAACGTCCGGCGAGCGTGGTCAAGGAACTGGTCGAGAACGCGATCGACGCCGGCGCGAGCCGCATCGACGTCTTCACCGACGGCGGCGGGCGGCGGCGAATCGGCATCACCGACGACGGCAGCGGCATGACCGCAAAAGACCTTGCGCTCGCCGTCGAGCGCCACGCTACCTCCAAGCTCGACGACGAGGACCTGCTCCAGATCCGCACCCTCGGATTTCGCGGCGAGGCCCTGCCCTCGATCGGCTCGGTGGCGCGCCTCTCCATCACCACGCGCCACGCCAGCGAGCCGCACGCCTGGGCGCTGTCGGTCGAGGGCGGTGAGAAGTCCGGGATCATGCCGGCGGCGCTGGCGCATGGCACGCGCGTCGAGGTTGGCGATCTCTTCTATGCGACGCCGGCGCGGCTCAAGTTTCTGAAGACCGACCGCACCGAGGCGGAGGCGATCCGCGAAGTGGTACGGCGCCTCGCGATGGCGCGGCCCGACATCGCCTTCACGCTCGCCGGCGAGGAGCGCGCGCCGGTGACCTGGACCGCGGCGCTGCCCGGCGCGGCCGGACGGCTGACCCGGCTCGGCGACATCCTCGGCGCCGAGTTCCGCAGCCACGCCATCGAGGTCCATGCCGAGCGCGAGGGGATCGTGGTCGCCGGCTATGCCGCAGCGCCTGCGCTCACAAAAGCCAACGCGCTCGGCCAATATCTCTTCGTCAATGGCCGGCCGGTGCGCGACAAGCTTATTCTCGGCGCCGTGCGGGCGGCCTATTCCGATTATCTGCCGCGCGACCGCCATCCCGTGCTGGCGCTGTTCGTCGCGCTCGATCCGCGCGAGGTCGACGCCAATGTGCATCCGGCCAAGACCGAGGTGCGCTTCCGCAATGCCGGCCTCGTCCGCGCGCTGATCGTGCATGGCTTGAAGGAAGCGCTGGCGCGTGAGGGCCGCCGCACCGCCGCCAACAGCGGCGAGAGCGCGCTGTCCTCGTTCCGGCCCGCCTTCACGCCGCCGCGTCCGGCAGGCTGGGACTGGCGCGCCTCGCCATCTGCCCCGGTCGCGCCGATGCCGTCGTTCGATGGCTCGGCCGCGCCGGCCTTTGCCGAGCGCGCGCAGGCTGCGTTCGACGTCGGCGCGCCCAGTGCGGACGTGCGGATCGAGAGCCAACCCACCGGCGATCTCGTCGATCGCCCGCTCGGCGCGGCGCGCACGCAGATCCACGAGACCTACATCGTCTCGCAGACCCGCGACGGCCTGATCATCGTCGACCAGCACGCCGCGCATGAGCGCATCGTCTACGAGCGGCTGAAGGCCTCGCTCGCCGCCAACGGCGTGCAGCGGCAGATCCTGCTGATCCCTGAGATCGTCGAGATGGACGAGGCGACGGTGGAGCGCCTCCTGGAGCGCAGCGAGGAGCTGGCGTCGTTCGGCCTCGCGATCGAATCCTTCGGCCCCGGCGCGGTCGCGGTGCGCGAGACGCCGTCGCTGCTCGGCAAGACAAATGCCGGCGGTCTCTTGCGTGATCTTTCCGAGCACATGGCCGAATGGGACGAGGCGCTGCCGCTCGAACGCCGCCTGATGCACGTCGCGGCGACCATGGCCTGTCACGGCTCTGTTCGCGCCGGCCGCCGCTTGCGGCCGGAGGAGATGAATGCCCTGCTGCGCGAGATGGAGGAGACGCCAAACTCCGGCCAGTGCAATCACGGCCGGCCGACCTATGTCGAGCTGAAGCTGAGCGACGTGGAGAAGCTGTTCGGGCGGCGGTGAGCGCGAGGGTTTGGTAGGCTTAGCTACCTGCCCTGCGCAGCTTCGAGCTATTTCATCCGCAAGCCATTAACTCTTAGCTGCTACCTGAGGCTGTCCTGCGATGTCTAGGGTCCAGCATGTCTTGGTGGCAAGTCCTGGTCGTATGCGCCGTGGCGTTTGTCGTTTGGAATTTTCGCCGCTTTCAGCGGGCGAGAGCCACAACCTCGCCTTCGGGGCAAAGTCCGGCCACTTTCGCGCGGGTGCGGCACGACGCTCCGATTCCACCGCCGCTTGGGATCAGCGAGAGCGTGTCGGTCGTCTTGCGACGGCAGATTCCGCCGCGGTTCGAAGCGCCACGATCATGGCTGGGCGGGCTGCCAATGATGCCCGATCACATCGAATGGCCGCGGTCGATTTCGTCGGAATACCCTGAGAGACGAGCGGCCGCTTCACTTCGTAGCGCAGATTGCCTGCGCCGACCTGCCGGCCGAATTGTGGGGCGGACTTGGGCCCCGCCAGGGCTGGCTGCTGCTGTTCATCGATCCAAATCAGGGCGCCCCCGAGGGACCTGATGCCTTCCGCGTTCTCCATGTTGATGCGCTCGGCTCCGAGCGGCAGTCCCCGGCCGATCTCGGGCCGGTACATGACGGCGTCTATAGCGGGTTCGACTATGATTATTGCCGCACTCCCGACGAGGTGCCGCGGCGCTGGCGGCGCTGGCCGGTCGATCTCGTCGTCGTGCGCAATGAGGCGCGGATCGAAGGCCAGCGCACGCGCGTGGCGCCGGAGAATTTTGCGAGCATTCTCTATCCGGGGCAGCCGGTCGCGTCGGACCGCGAGCGGCCGGACGAGCCCGAGCCTTTCACCTGGCGCGGCGCGCTTCAGGTCCTCGACAGCATCGCGCGCACCCATCGGCCGGCAGCCAGCCCGCCCGGCGAGCTTAAGATACCGGATCGGTTGGTCGAGCGGCTGAGCCAGCCGGGTTATATCGGCTCCATCCTCGCCGTGATCGAAGCCGACGACGCCAGTTGGGCCGCGATGTCCCGGGCTGATCTCGAAGGCCCCGAGCCGGAAGACGAGGCGACGCGCCTGCGCCGTGCACAAACTCGGCGCGCGGCGGAGTACCGCAGAACGCGACGCGAAGCGCTGGCGGCATTTCTGGCCAGCCATCCCACGCCGGAGTCGATCGTGGACTCTCTGCACCGGTCCGAGCACGAGCTTGCCGAGTGGAGCACCGCGATGCGCGAACGCGTTGCCCGGGAGCGGTCGGCCGTGCTGGCGCAGGACCTCGACAGCCCGATTCCGCACGATGCCTGGCAAGCGCTCAAGGCGCGTCTGCAGCAGGACGCATTTCGGTTTTGGAGATACTCCCCCACTGACCGGCATGGCGAGCGGGGCCACGTTACCTTTTACGAACACGACATTTCCGCATGGTCCTTCCAGCGCGGCCACATTCGCGAGCTGGTGGCCGACTATTATGTCGATGAAGCGAAGCGGGCGCTGATCCCGCCCGCGGTCCGTTCCTAATTCGAGCCGCATTGGCGCAGCCTCTATCACAATCGTCCGCATCGCATCGGTGGCTACCACGACGGCCTGCAGTCGGATGCGAAGATCGGCCCCACCCGGAAGCTCCTGCTGTTCCAGATCGCAACCGACGAGGCCATGCACTGGAGCTGGGGCGATGCCGGCACGTACTATGTCTTAATCGACATGGACGCGTTGAAGACGATGGATTTCTCGCGGGCGACGATCACGCTGGAATGTTACTGATGATGAACGGCAGGCCACGCGTGATCGTCGCTCCGATCGCGCACGACGATCTCATGCACAGCGAACATCCTTCGCTGTTCGTCGCGATGCGGATGTCGGGCGAACACAGCCATCTGTTCAAAAAGATGGCCGTCGGAACACGCGGCTTCATCGATGAGGTTGGCTTTGCTGCGGGCTGGGCCGATCCTTTGTCCTCACTCCCGCCGCGCAACATGGCCCTTTGCCAGGAGTTCATGCGCGATCGCTTCTTCTGGGTAACGACTGGCGAGTGCGGCAGCTATCTGGGGACGCTGGAGATCAACGAAGCGCTGGTCGAAGACACCTACATGCGCGGTTCGATCGACTATACTGGCTTCCAGCTGATCCTCACCCTCGGCGAGGAGGCCTACAGGACTTTCGCGGATCGGGTGGAGATCGGAAGACCGAGGCCCGACTTCGATCGTCGCAACGTGATCCTCGGCATACCGACGCCGCCGTTTGCCTTTCCTGCGCAGCGCGGCAGTCCCAAGACGGACCTTCAGCCAATCAAGCGTCTCGAGCTGGCCGACATGATCGTCGCTCTGGTGAACCGCCGCGCGGGCGAGCCACCCGACGGCGCCTCGATGCATGACCGCTTCGAACTGATTTCTGCTGCAAGGCTGACGCTGGCAGCTGAAGGAGCCTGAGTGCTTCACGCTCCCGAGCATGAGGGCTTATGAAGCGGAAGTGTTGGGCTACGACTTCTTCAGGAAGACGAACTCCGTATCGTCATAAGCCCGCCGCTCCAGCTCCTCAAAACCTTCCGGCGTCGCGAACTGCGCGGCTTTCGCCTCTTCCACCACGAGCAGCGCGCCCGGGGTGAGCCAGCCGCCGTCGCGCAAGGATGCGAGCGCCTTCTCCGCAAAGCCCTTGCCATAGGGCGGATCGAGGAACACCAGCGAGAACGGTTCGACGGGATGTGCGGGGCCGAGATCGGTGGCATCGCGGCGATAGACTTTTGTCACCCCGCCAAGACCGAGCGATTCCACGTTGTTGCGCAACAGCGCGCGCGCCTCTGCGCCATTATCGACGAACAGTGTGAACTTGGCGCCGCGCGAGGCCGCCTCGATGCCGAGCGCGCCGGTGCCGGCGAAGAGATCGAGCACGCGCGCGTCGGGAATCGGATCGTCATAGGCGTGCACGAGGATGTTGAACACGGACTCGCGCAACCGGTCCGCCGTCGGGCGGATGTCGCGCGAGGACGGTGAGGCGAGATTGCGCCCCTTCAAGCGACCGCCGACGACGCGCAAGCTAGTCCTCCCGCGGCGTCAGGTCGCGCTTGCCGTGATAGCCGCGCTTGGGACGGCGCGGCGGGCCGTAGCCGCTCGCCTCCATCTCGTTGCGCTCGCGCGCCTCCTCGCTGCCGGTGCGCTGCACCAGCACGCGGCGGCCCTTGCGGTCGGCGATCACGGCGCGCTTGCTGGCGGGCTTCTTCTCGCTCGCTGCGTCGTCGGCGCGCGGAGATGATTTCGAGGGCGCGTCGAACTGCGCGCCCGATTTCTCGATCACCTTCTCGCCGAGCTGCTCGCGCAGCACACGCGCGCGGACCTCCTCGACCTGGCCTTCCGGAATCTCGCCGAGCTGGAACGGGCCGTAGGAGACGCGGATCAGCCGGTTCACCTCGAGGCCGAGATGGGCGCAGACATTGCGCACCTCGCGGTTCTTGCCCTCGCGGATCGCGAACACCAGCCAGACATTGGCGCCCTGGTCGCGCTCCAGCGTGGCCTCGATCGGACCATACTTGACACCCTCGATCTCGATGCCGTTCTTGAGCTCGTCGAGCTGCGCCTGGGTGACGTCGCCGTGGGCACGGACGCGGTAGCGGCGCAGCCAGCCGGTGTCAGGCAGCTCGAGCGTGCGCGCAAGGCCGCCGTCGTTGGTGAGCAGCAGCAAGCCCTCCGTGTTGAAGTCGAGCCGGCCGATGCTGATCAGGCGCGGCAGCCCTTCGGGCAGATTGTCGAATACGGTCGGACGGCCCTCGGGGTCGTCATGCGTCGTCATCAGCCCGCGCGGCTTGTGGTAGAGGAACAGGCGCGTGCGCTCGCGCTCCGGCAACGGCTTGCCGTCGACCATGACGACGTCGTTCCTGGTGATGTCGAGCGCGGGGGAATTGATGACGCGGCCGTTGACGGTGACGCGGCCCTGCGTGACCATCTCCTCGGCATCGCGGCGCGAGGCGAGCCCGGCGCGGGCCAGCACCTTGGCGATGCGCTCACCGGCCTTCTTCGGCTTCGGCGCGTCGTCGCGGCGCGGCCGGCCCTCGACGTCACGATCGCGCTCGCGATAGGCGCCGCGGCCGCCGAAGGCCGGACGCTTCTCGAAGATCCTGCCGTCGTCCTCGTTCTCGCGGCGCGGACGGTCGCGGAAGCGGCCCTCGTTGCGCGGATGCTCCTGCCAGTCCATGCGGCCTTCCGGGCGCTGGCGCGGCCGATCGAATTTCGGACGGTCACCACGTTCGCTGTCACGGTCACGGGGCCGGTCGAATTTTGGCCGCTCGCGGAACGGACGATCACCCGATGCGCGGTCATCGCGCGAACGCGAGAAACGCGGACGGTCCTCGCCACGGCCACCCTCGCGACGCTCGTCGCGCTGACGCCAAGGCTTCTCGTCGCCGCGATCGCGGCCGCCGAAATCCTTGCGCGGGCCTTTGCCAAAATCCTTGCGCGGCGGCCGATCGCCACCGGGGCGGTCGTCGCGTTTCTGCCAAGGCTTTGAATCGCCGCGCTCGCCACGATCGCGCGGACGATCACCACGGTCGCCGCCCCGCGAAAATTTCCGTTCGCCGTCGAACTTGCGCTCCGGACGGTCGCCGCGCGGCGCGTAGGGCTTCTTGTCGCCGAACTTCCTGTCGCTGGAGCGGCCGGCCGAGCGGGCATCGTCGCGGTCCCTGCGCGGCGGACGATCGTCACGACCGTAGGACGGGCGATCGCCACGCGGCTTGAAGGGCCGCTTATCGCCGTCACGCGAGGAGCGATCGGAGAACGGACGATCGCCGCGCGGCTTGAAGCTGCGCTCGCCGCGCGCCTCGCTGCCGCGGTCGTCGCGCTTGAAGCGGGGACGGTCACTGAAATCGCGGCGCGGCGCATCGCCCTCCTCGCGCCGGCGGAATGGACGGCTGTCGCGATCGCCACGCGGCGGACGGCTGTCGCGCTCGCCCCCACCCTTGCCTTCGAAGCCGCGCTTGGCGAATTTCTTCTCAGGGCCGCGCGGCTTGCCGCTGCGGCCGCCTTTGGGCGGGCCTCGCCGGCCGCGGGAATCGTTGTCTTTGTCGCTGTCGCGAGGCATGACTAATCTCACTTAAGGGGTGGCCGAGCATTGTGCGCGCTCGCTGCGAGCCGCATGCTCAGGCAAAATCGGTATCCACTCTTGCTGAAGGCGGAGCTAGTAGCAGGTTTCTGGCGATGATACGAGGCATGAAAGCCCCTTCTTTCATGGATTTGGCGCTTCTGGCGGCCGAAAATGCCGGAAAAGCGGGCGAAGTTCCTGTTGGCTGCGTGGTGGTCCGCGCTTCCGAGGTGATCGCCACCGGCGCCAACCGGACGCTGACCGACCATGATCCGACCGCCCATGCCGAGATCGTCGCGCTGCGCGCGGCCGCCGCGAAGATCGGCAGCGAGCGGCTGGTCGACTGCGACCTCTACGTGACGCTGGAGCCCTGCACCATGTGTGCGGGCGCGATCTCGTTTGCAAGGGTGAGGCGGCTCTATTACGGCGCGGCCGATCCCAAGGGCGGCGCGGTGGACTCGGGCGTGCGGTTCTTTGCCTCGCCGACCTGTCACCACGCGCCGGACGTCTATTCCGGCGTCGGCGAGAGCGAGGCGGCGCGGCTGCTCAGGGCGTTCTTTCGGGAGCGGCGGTAGGTGCCCGCACCCACCCCTGTCATGCCCCGCGAAGGCGGGGCATCCAGTACGCCGCGGCCCGTCGATTCAACCACAACCGTCTCGGCGTACTTGATCGTCCGCCTTCGCGGACGATGACAGTTGTGGGTGTGGCGGACAGCGGTGCCTAAGCCGCGAAGAACTCGCGCAGCGCCCTCGCAGTCACATCCGGATTCTCCTCCGTGAGGAAGTGGCCGGAATCCACCGGCATGCCGGAGGCGTTCGTGGCCCATTGCTTCCAGGTGTCGAGCGGCGTCGCGGCGGCCTGGGCGATGCCGGCATTGCCCCACAGCGCCAGCATCGGAATCGTGATCTTCTTGCCGGCCTCGAAATCGGCCTTGTCGAGGTCGTAGTCGAAATAGGCGCCGGCGCGGTAATCCTCGCACATCGCGTGAATGCGGGCGGGATCGCGGAACGGGGCGAGGTAGTGCTCGAGCGCGCGCGGGTCGATCGCATCCAGCGTCTTCGACTTGGTCTGGCTCGCCATCTTGAAGCGCAGGAAGAACTCGCCCTGGCCTGCGATCAGCGTCTCCGGCAGCGGATAGGGCTGCGCGAGGAAGGTCCAGTGATAGATCTTTAGGGCGTAGGCGCGGTTCATCCGCTCCCAGTAATCATAGGTCGGCAGGATATCGAGCACGGCGAGTTTTGATAGCCGGCCGGGATGGTCGAGCGCGAGGCGATAGGACACGCGGCCGCCGCGGTCGTGGCCGGCCAGCGCGAAATGCACGTGGCCGAGGCGCTCCATCACCTCCACCATGGCTTTCGCCATGGCGCGCTTGGAGTAGGGGATATGCAGCGCGTCGCTCGCGGGCATGTCGGACCAGCCGTAGCCCGGCAGGTCGGCGATGATCAGCGTGAAGGCTTCCGCAAGCTCAGGCGCCACCTGGTGCCACATCACATGGGTCTCGGAGAAGCCGTGCAGCAGCAGCAGCGGCGGGCCCTTGCCGCCGACGCGGGCGAAGACGCGGCCGAACGAGGTATCGATCCATTCGGCGGCGAAGCCCGGATAGAGGTCGGCGAGATCGGACATCTTCTTGCATCCTTGTTGGTCGGTCGCGGGGCCGCTCGACAACAAAGTGTCGAAAACAACCCCATGCACAGTACCGGTATTATCGTCGGGGCGACTAACCCCAACAGCCGATTGCACATTCTGGAGTGCGGATGTGGCGGCGCGGTGACGTAAACGTCGAGATTTGCGGATCGGCGCGTTTGGCGCGCCGTCCGCAATGACACGCTAATTTTGCGCCTTCTCGGCCTCCACCGCCTGCCAGCCGATGTCGCGGCGGCAGAAGCCGTCCGGCCAGTCGATGCGGTCGACGGCCTGATAGGCGCGCGCCTGCGCTTCCGTCACGGTCGCCCCCAGCGCGCAGACATTGAGCACGCGGCCGCCATTGGCGAGGATCGCGCCGTCCTTCGCCACCGTGCCGGCGTGGAAGATCTCGACAGTGTCGACCTTGGCGGCCTCATCCAGTCCGCCAATGCGCGTGCCCTTCTGGTAGTCGCCGGGATAGCCCTTCGCGGCCATGACCACAGTGATGGCGGATTCCGGATACCAGCGCAGATCGAAGTTCTTGAGCTGCCCGTCGCAGGCGGCGAGCAGCGCCGGCACGATGTCGCTCATCATGCGCAGCATCAAGACCTGGCACTCGGGATCGCCGAAGCGCACGTTGAACTCGAACAGTTTTGGGCCCTGCGTCGTCAGCATGATGCCGGCATAGAGCACGCCGCGGAACGGCGTGCCGCGCTGCTTCATGCCCGCGACCGTCGGCAGGATGATCTTGGCCATGATCGCGTCGTGGATGGCGGGCGTGACCAGCGGCGTCGGCGAATAGGCGCCCATGCCGCCGGTGTTCGGGCCGACATCGTGGTCGAACACGCGCTTGTGGTCCTGCGCCGAGGCCAGCGGAATCGCGGTCTCGCCGTCGCACAGCGCAAAGAAGCTGATCTCGCGGCCCGGCAGAAACTCCTCGATCACGACCTCGGCGCCGGCCTCGCCGAAGGCGCCCTCGAACATCATGGCGATGGCATCCTCGGCCTCGCGCACGGTTTTCGCGACGACGACGCCCTTGCCGGCGGCAAGGCCATCGGCCTTCACCACGATCGGCGCGCCCTGGCTCTGCACATAGGCGCGCGCGTCATCGGCATTGGTGAAACGCTTGTAGGCGCCCGTGGGAATGCCGAACTCGGTGCACAGCGCCTTGGTGAACCCCTTGGAGCTTTCCAGCTGCGCCGCCACTTTGCTCGGCCCGAACGCCTTGATGCCGGCGGCCGTGAGATCATCGACGATCCCGGCCGCCAGCGGCGTCTCCGGCCCGACCACCACGAGTTCGACCTTGTTCGCCTTGCAGAAGTCGATCACCGCCGCATGGTCGGCGACATCGAGCGCCACGCATTCCGCCTCCTTGGCGATGCCGGCATTGCCGGGCGCGCACCAGAATTTGGTCACCAGGGGGGACGCCGCGATCTTCCACGCCAGAGCATGTTCGCGGCCGCCGGAACCGAGCAGGAGAATGTGCATAAGAGGCTCAGGATGAGGGGGGTTGCTGGGGCGGAGGTCGCACGAATCGGGGTGGGGCTCAAGGGGGATGGGGCCCGAACCCCCGGCATTCCGGGGCAACAAAAGTCGCTACAGAACGCGGACTGCGCTACCCTCGTCGAATGACGGGCGTCACTGACTATTTTTTCGTCGGATTTGCCGGATTCCTTTACGTGATCGGCGAGTACAAACTCGCCTTTTGGTTCAGCGCATTTGGAATCGTAAATAACGCTGGAGCCGCCGTGAGGGCCGTCGTGGACCCGGATTGGTACATGCGCAAACGATTGGAAGCGAATTTGCCAGTCGATTTCTTCAACTCTGGAATACGGAGTCTTCTGGCAGTCAAGATCGTACTAATTGGCGTGCTCTCTTGGGCTGCGTGGCGTGCAGGCACACACGCCGGATATTTTTGACAGTCCAACTATGCCAACCTTGCTAGCCATTATCTTCGGGGTTGCTGCTTACGCGGGGTACAAGGGATGGCCTCTCTACACAGTGATTTTCGTGGGCGGCGCTATGGTAATTTGGAACTTGATATATTTCCGGGCGCGGCCAATGCAGGTCGCATCAGGCGGTCCGCTAGCCTACCTTTTTCGAATATCAATCTTAAACATTCTCCAAGCGGCAGCGGCCTATGCTGCAGGCTTCGGGCTGTATGGTCTGATTGGATAATCCCCCATAATCTCGACAGTCAAATCTGAGTCCTCTGGTTGACGACCCGCGAATTGCGCATCAGGCACGCGCGACATCCTGATCGATTGCCGTGACCCGCAGCCATCACGTCGAGACCCATGCCGATGGCTGGCCCGATCAGGTCCGGCTCTCCCGGATCCAACTTCGCGGCTGCGGCAAGCGCGGCGCGGTCAAATTCGCAACGCTTATGGGGCCGGGCGCGGTACCGGGCGACCCCTTAGGACAGACTCGATCCATGACTTGCGATTCTGATCCGTCCAGCTCCCCTGTGAATAAGTGGGACAACGTCCTCGGACTCGAACTGCTACCCAGCATTGTGCCATCGTAGCCACTCATCCGATTCGCTGGGGGGATTAAATGAAGCTAATTGAAGCTCACGTTACGAATTTCCGGTCCGCTGAAGACTCAGAATCTTTTACCCTTGAGAACGTCACCTGTTTGGTCGGTAAAAATGAGGCCGGTAAGAGCGCTGTGCTACTAGCGCTCGCTGCGCTTAACCCGCACCCGAGCACACCAATCGCGTTCGACCGAGAACGAGATTATCCCCGCCGTCACCTCACTGCATACTCGCAGAGACACAGGGGTGAGGAAGCGGTCGCGATCCAGACCAAGTGGAAGCTGACTGACGAGGAAATCGCAAATGTTCGCGCTGTCCTCGGTGACAAAGCACTCAAATCCCCGATTATTGAGATAAGTCGTCGATACAGCTCGGAGCCCGAATGGAAATTCGAGATCGACACGAAGCGGGCGGTTGCGCACTTGCTTGATGGTCGCGGCTTCAATCAGGAGCAGCTTGCCGCACTCAAGGTCGCGGACGACACTTCTGATCTTGCGGCAAAGATCGCAACAATCCCTGAATTAACTGAGGATCAGACTACGTTTCTGAATTGGCTCAAACCGCATGCATCATTCAAGACGCTTGTGTACGCAATACTTAAGCCGCACTTCCCGAAGTTCATGTATTTTTCGAACTACGATCGGATGGATGGCGCGGTCCGCCTGGATTTCCTGAAGACGTGGAAGAGCAACAATGAAATTCTGAAGGACGAGAATAGCGGCGCGCGCTTGTTCATGGAATTTTTGGAGTATGCCGGAGTTCCTCTGGATGAAATTCTAACCGTCGGTACATACGAGACGTTCAACGCCAAACTTCAGGCGGCATCGAACAACATCACTGACCAAATACTTGAGTTCTGGACCCAAAATCCTGACTTGTCAGTTGTCGTCACAATTGATCCGGCCCGACCGCAAGACAAGCCCCCATTGAACGAAAACATTATCGGTCGGGCGCGCATTTACAATGCCCTACATCGCGTGGATACTCCTTTCTCCGAGCGTAGCGCTGGTTTTGTTTGGTTCTTCTCGTTCTTAGTGAAGTTCGCGCAAGTAAAAGAGGATGCCACTCCCGTTGTCCTTCTGCTCGACGAGCCGGGCCTGACGCTACACGGTAAGGCGCAGGGCGACCTACTCCGTTACTTCGACGAGAAGTTGGCTCCATTTCATCAGATCGTTTATTCAACCCATTCGCCATTCATGGTCGCGCCGCACAAATTGACTGCCGCAAGGGTAGTCGAAGACCAAGTAGAGTTGAAAGGCACCCGGCGCGTGCCGCTCGGAACTAAGGTCCGCGAAGACGTCCTGACGCGGGATCCCGACACCTTGTTTCCTCTGCAAGGAGCTTTGGGCTACGAGATCACGCAGTCACTCTTCATCGGCAAGCACACACTTCTTGTCGAAGGCGCGTCAGACATCCTTTACTTGCAAGCACTTTCCTCCGCGCTGAAAGCGCGCAAGCGCACCGGACTCGATCCCAGATGGACTGTGTGTCCGACAGGCGGAATCGGAAATGTTCGCGCCTTCGTCTCTCTCTTCGGCGGCAACAAGCTGGATATTGCCGTACTCGCCGACCAGACGAAGCAGGACGCAAAGAAAATAGAGGAGCTACGAAAGAGCGAAATATTGCGAGCAGGAAAAGTTTTCACGATCGCAGATTTTACCGCGAAAACTGAGTCGGATATCGAGGACCTGCTCGAAGTCGGGCTGTTCGCGGAGATCGTAAACGAGGCCTATGAACTACCTGCAAAGCACAGGCTAACGGCCGTGAGCTTGGAGAAGGCGGATACAAGCACCGTGCGGCTCGTAAAAAAGGCGGAGGCAGCCTTCAATGTACTTCCCGAGCCACTGCCTACATTCGATCATTTCACCGCAGCCGCGTGGTTGATCCGGAATCTCGCCGTGCTTGACGCAACGAGCCGGGAGGTGGAACAGACGCTGGATCGTGCGGAAAAGCTCTTTGAGGCAGTAAATGCGGCGATCCAGACTAGCTAAATACGGTGACGGTGCACAAAATTTCAAAGCCCTAAGCATTCGTTCGGCCGCGTTTAGTGCACTGTCATTATAATCTTCATCACAATTTTTGGGGGCTTCATGCAGCAACAGAACGTTCCGATCAGCGCGCTCGTCGACATGTACAAGCGGGGCGAACTCAGACTTCCTGAGATTCAACGCCACTATGTCTGGAAAGGAACGCGCGTTCGCGACCTTCTGGACTCGCTATACCGTGGCTATCCCAGCGGCTCCATCCTGATGTGGGAAACAGACGAGCCCATACCGACCCGCGACTTCGCGATCGCACAGGACACCACGGCGTTCGCAGGACGAAAGCTCCTCCTTGATGGACAGCAACGGCTTACCTCCCTTACGGCGGTCATCAACGGCGAGCCGGTGACCGTGAGGCACCGCAAGAGACCCATCGACATCCTATTCAATCTCGATCATCCGGATGGTCCCCCAAGTGAGGCACTAGAGGTTGACAATGACCAGGAGTCACTGCTTTCGGCCGAGGACGAGTTAGCGGATGACGGGAACGGGGACGATATCGCGGACGAGGATGGAGGCGGCGATAAGGGCCTTGCCGAACGGCTAGGCCGGCGCACTTTCGTGGTCTCCAGCCGCGCGCTGCTGGCGATGCCGAATTGGGTGCCGGTCAGCGAGATATTCAAGTCGAGCGACACGGCCATTCTTCAAAGAGCCGGCATCACGGGTTTCGACGATCCGCGCTACCAGAAGTATCTCGATCGGCTGACGCGCCTAAGGCAGGTCAAGAATTATTCCTATGTCGTCCACGTCCTCGAACGGGGGATGAGCTACGAGGAGGTAACCGAGATATTCGTTCGCGTGAATTCACTAGGGGCTAAGCTGCGATCCTCGGACCTAGCCTTGGCGCAGATGACATCGCGATGGCAGAATCTTCTTCAACAGCTGGAGGAGTTTCAAGATGAATGTGAGGATAATGGCTTCACCCTCGATCTTGGCCTTCTCGTGCGCGCGATCGTGGTGTTTGCGACTAAGCAAGGCCTCTTCCGTGTGGTTGGCGCGACACCCATTTCGCGCCTGAAAGAGGGATGGGAGGAAGCAAAAGAGGGCCTGCGCTTCGCTATCAATTTCTTGCGGACAAACGCCGGCATCGAAGACGAAAGCCTGCTTTCTTCCCCCATGTTCGTGATTGCTCTTGCCGCGGTGAGCCGCGTCAAGGACAACAAGCTAACCAAAGACGAGAGCCGCGCACTGCTCTACTGGCTACTCGCTGCAAATGCGCGTGGCCGATATTCCCGCGGATCGACTGAAACGCTATTGAACGAAGATCTTGCGATCATCTTTCGTAGCGGCGACGTTGCGGCCCTGATTGATCCCGTGAAGCGGCAATTCGGAAGGCTCCACGTGGAGCCCGAGGATCTCGCCGGCCGCGGCGTGAACAGTCCGCTCTTCTCGCTGGCCTATCTTGCGCTGAAGGATGCTGGCGCGAAGGATTGGTTCAGCGGCCTCGGCCTTTCGTTGACACACCAAGGCAAGTTGCACTTCATTCAATGGCATCACATTTTCCCAAAATCTCTGCTTAAGGACCGGCAATATGAGACGGGCGAGATCAATGAGATTGCCAACATGGCCTTCATTACCGGACAGACTAATCGTCGCTTAAGTAACAAGGAACCTACAGCTTACTTCCCTGGCATTGTTGCGAAGCAAGGGCGGGAGTCGCTTGATGCGCAGCTCGTGCCAAGCGATTCGGAGCTTCTCAAGCTCGAGAATTACAGGGCATTCCTGAAGGCGCGTCGCATAGCCCTTGCGAAATGTATGAATGACTTTATCGCGAAAAAGGCAGGCGAGGTTTCGCGATAACGTTTGTTGCCTACGTGGGCAGTCGAGAAGCAGACCGGCAAGTCTGACAAGGGGGGAAGGGCCGCTACAAGGGAGGAAGATCAGGGGATTAGGGTGACACTGCAGTCCAGTGCATTGAATTCAAAGCTAAAGCATCAGTTGACATAATTTAGTCCACTACTGTCACCCTGATTCCGGCAGGCCCCGCCATAATTCATCCACCTTCTCCCCTACTTCTACCGAGAGCAGTGCTTATATCCTCCTGCACTTTATTCATCTCGGACAGAAGTAATGAGCTGGGTTCTTTGGAAGAAGCTTCCCCGCGGCTTGCTCAAGAAGCAGTTCAAGGCATGGGATCGGCTTGGCCCGGACGTCAAGCGTCTGGTCGTGCGGCTTGCCGAGGAGCAAAACTTCAAGTGTGTTCACTGTCCGCGCGAGCGCAACCTCATCATCGAACATGATCACGATCCCATATTCGGTGCCGGGGACAAGCTAACCGCGTTCAACATCCGCGGGCTTGTTTGCCAACGGTGCAATTGGCACCTCATGATTTACGAGAAAGACCTCAATGGAGAGTATCGAGGGTTCGACGACGTCGACAGCTACATTTCAGATGGTGAGTGGGAAAGGTACATCTATGCCTACGACAACCGAATCCTTGGGCTGTATGAAAGCCAGCTTGAAGACCAGATGGGTACCCTCAAATACTTGAGACGCCGAAACTTTCTGGACAAGTTTGATGATTGGAAAGAGTGGGGTCCCCGAAAGCAGTCCTATCCGTGGCAGTGGGGGTTTGACGAGATCAAGCAACGGAAGCGCAGTATCATCCGGACACCTGAGCAGTTCCTCAAGGCGCTTTCGGCCATCGCCGCGTACATTAAGAACGAGTTGGAAAAGGACCCCAGTTGGAGGCCGCCAGAAGAGGTGATGCCGACGCTTTTCAAGATCTTCAAGTTCCTAGAGGAAGTCTGGCCAGAAATCGAGCCATGCTACAAAGAATTGAAAGAAGCACGGACTGCAGTTGGTGTACCGACTGGCTAACAGCGTACACCTGCTTCCCCGCAATGATCTCCTGCAACGTCGCCACGTGCCGCACGAGGGCGCCAATGCTCTCAGAACGGCTCCGCCACGACGTCGACCTCGTACACGATCCGGCCCGTGTACCATCTGTTGGTGTGCGGATTGAGCCAGCCCGTAGGATGGGTTGAGCCCTTGCGAAACCCATCACACTTCTCTCGCAGAGTCCGCAAAGCTAGCCACCGAGTGCCAACCTCGCTTCATCGTCACTTGCGTCGGATGATAGCCGCGAAGACGTAGAGAGGGACTACGATAGCGATGGGTTTCGCAAGGGCTCAACCCATCCTACGAGCTGGATCAAGGTCTAAGTCCGGCGTTAAACGTGTGGTAGATCCAATGCGACCGTGAGAATCGGGGGCGCGAATTGACGCAAAGCAGCAGTTGGCGCGAGCGATATGAGCAACGCATTCGCAGTTCGCAGTGGAAGAACATGAAGCGCGATCTAATCCGGATCCGCGGCGATCGATGCGAGCGCTGCCACCTCAGCGCGACACTGGAATTGCATCACAAGACATACGAGCGATTTGGACGCGAACATTTGTCGGACCTCGAATTGCTTTGCCAGCGCTGCCACCCGATCGCCGATGCGGAACGTGCAGCGGCAGGCCGCCGCCGTTCGGCAGCAGCCCTCCACGATGCCGGCCTCGCGACGTTTGCGGAGAAGAAATACGGCGAGGATTGGGAAAGTGACCGCGACTACGAAGCGGTCTCAGAGGAATACGAGCAATGGTTGGAGCGCAAAGCGGATGAGTGGTAGTCCGTAGCAACGATTGAGCGGCGGCTGCTTTTTGCGCCTGCCTAACCTACCCTACTTAGCCGTCCGTCATTCGTCGTCACCTACAGTCGGATGACGGCCGCGATGATCGAGAGCAGGAGGAGGAAGGCGATGGGTTTCGCGAGGGCTCAACCCATCCTACGAGCTTGCTGGGTGCCCTCCTCGTTTCATCGCCACGTCAGGCTCGGCAATGACCCAGCCGATTGGGCCGGCGATCAGTCGGATGACGGCCGCGAATACGGTGGGCGGCGATAGAGCAGTAATGGGTTTCGCAAGGGCTCAACCCATCCTGCGAGCTTTCACCCTTTTTGTTTCTCTTCTGCGCTTTGTCCGTCGGAGCTTTTCGAGCGCTCTTCGAAACGATCAGCGCCCTTGGGCAGATCGTGGCCCATCTTGCGCTCGTTCTTCGCTTCGTCCCTGGACGCCGCTTCACGCAAGTCTTCGGCGGCCTGTTCGCCCGCCTTTGATGATTTTCGTTCGTCATCCATTGGTGGCTCCTCCCTGATAAGGACGCCATCCAGGAAGCTCGCTGGTCGATCCTGGATTGGACGTACCAACGTTCCAATCAGATCGCCTGGACATTGTTCCAGCCCGCAGGATGGGTTGAGCCGTGGCGAAGCCCATCCTACGAACCGTCATTCCGGGGCGCGCGCAGCGCGAGCTATGGTGCGCACTTGCGCACCTGAGAATCCATCGGGCCACAGCGTCGGCGGATGAATGGATTCCGGGCTCGTCGCTTCGCGACGCCGCGGAATGACAGAGGCGTGCGTCCGCATGACGGCGCAGCGCTAAACCTGCTTCCCCGCAATAATCTCCTGCAACGTCGCCACGTGCCGCGCGAACGCACCGCGGCCAGCCGCCGTCGCGGTCACCGTGGTCTGCGGCTTCTTCCCCACGAACGCCTTCTCCACCGACACATAGCCCGCCTTTGCCAGCGTCTCGATATGGGCGCCGAGATTGCCGTCGGTGGCGCCGGTCAGCTTCTTCAGGCGCACGAATTCCAGGCCGACCTCCGCAGGCAGCGCGTTCAGCGCGGCCATGATCTTCAGGCGCAGCGGCTGGTGGATGACGTCGTCGAGCTGGGCCATCGCTAGCTCCGCCGCATCCACAGGCCGCCGATCGTCAGGCCGCCGCCGTTGACGGCGGCCATCCACAACAGCAGCGACAGGCCGGGAACGAGGTAGTAGCCGATCAGGGTCAGCGCGACGATGGTGGCGCCGATGACGAGGAAGGCAGCGCCGAACCACACCCCGGCCAGCATGTAGAACAGCATGATGTAGATCGGCCAGAACGCCGTCTGCTGGCGCGGGGTGAATTGACCGAAATAGCAGACGAAGATGCCGAAGGCGGCGATCAGCAGGAATGCCAGCAGATAGCGGCCGTCGAACACCCGAATGCGGCTTCGAGACCGGTGATAGGCGCCGATGGCGACGAAGCCTATGATCGACACCGCGTAAAGGCCGATCCAGATATGGAGCCCATGGCGCGGCCAGAACCAGCCCGCGATGTTGCCGACGAATGCCAGCACGCCCCACATCAACAATGCCAGGCTGGACACTTGATAGATGACCGACTGCCGCACGCGGCGGACGGTGTCCTCGATGTCGGTCAACGCTTCGGAGGCCTGCTTGCTGTCGATCATGCCATCCTCTTCATACCGGGGCTGTCGGACATGACTCGCGGCGGGACCTGAGCACGCGCCTCGTCCTTCGAGACGACCGCTTCGCGGTCTCCTCAGGATGAGGCTCAGCTGCACCAGAACCCGTTGAAGCGTCTGCCGCAAACTCCGCCCTCATCCTGAGGGCCCGCCGCAGGCGGGCGTCTCGAAGGATGGCCGCGGGGAAACCCCTCCCTGCGATTGCTTTGCCGTCAACGGGGCACATCATGACTGCCCGCTCCCGCGCGTTGCCACGTCCTCAGCGATCGCGTTGACCGCCTTCGGGCTCGTCACCATGCCCATGTGGTTAACGCCGTCGATGATCTTGACGTCGACCGACGGCTTCACCGCCCGCACGGCCCCCGCATATTTGTCCGAGAGCATCATCTCATCGTCTGTGCCGCCGAAGATGGTCATCGGATGCGTCACGCCGGGCAAATCGACGCGGTAGCCGCGCGTTGCAAAGTTGCGCATCAGGCGGTCGGAATAGGTGGAGACGAGCAGCTTCTCCATGTTCGGCCGCACCGCGAAGGCGAGCACGGGCAAATGCGAGCAGCAGTCGATGCCGAGCTTGCGCAGCGCCGCAAGGCCGAGCAGGCGCGGAATGTCGGGATTGGCCCAGCCGCCGGAATTCGGCTTGTTGGTCGGCGCGTCGTAGCCGAGATAGGGCGCGACCAGCACGGTGCGCACGAACATGTCCTGCATGATCGGCGTGGCAGCGACGCGCAGCGAGAAGCCGGCGCCGGCGGAATGGCCGATCAGGGTCAGTGGCAGGTCGGGCGCGGTCTTGCGCACATGGGCGACGAAGTCGATGAGGTCGTCCTCGAGCTGGCCGACGTAGCCAATATCACCGCGCGTGCCGGAGCCGCCATGGCCGCGGATGTCGAGGGCCCAGGTCTCGACGCCGCGGGCGGCGATCGCCGCGGTCAGCGCGTGATTGACCGTGGCCGAAGAGCCGGAGGAGCCGTGGATGAAGATGGCGCCGCGATCGGTCCCCTTCGCCGCATAGTGCCGGAAACCGAGCCAGGTGCCGTCACGGGCCTGGAAGCGCTCGAGCGGCGGAAGCGTGGACCAGTCGATTCCCTTGCTGGAGTCGGACACCGAGCGCATCTCGGGCGGCCGCTGCAGCGGGTTCGCGATCATGGCGGCCAGGATCAGCGCCACGGCGCCGACCGCACACAGAGCCCATTTCAGGCCGTTCAAGACGCCGCGCAGCAACCGGATCGGCATGACTCACTCCTCAAACTCATCAATTTATAGAGAACTCTATAGTACAGAGTACTCTCCCGATCAACCCCCGGATTGGCGCTTCCTAACGAAAATCCTTAACGTCGGGTCTGACCCCAAAATGCCGAATCGTTTGCCGATGCCGCCTGCGGAACAACTGCTCAACGCGCCTGAATTCACCGTCTCTGAACTGTCGCTGTCCCTGAAGCGGACGGTCGAGGACGCGTTCGGCCATGTCCGCGTCCGCGGCGAGATCTCCGGCTTCCGCGGCGCCCATTCCTCCGGCCATTGCTATTTCGCGCTCAAGGACGAGAGCGCCAAGATCGAGGCGGTGATCTGGAAGGGCGTGCACTCCCGCATGCGCTTCAAGCCCCAGGAGGGGCTCGAGGTCATCGCCACCGGCAAGCTGACGACCTATCCAGGCTCCTCGAAATACCAGATCGTGATCGAGGCCTTGGAGCCGGCCGGCATCGGCGCGCTGATGGCACTGATGGAGGAGCGCAAGAAGAAGCTCGCCGCCGAGGGCCTGTTCGACGAGGCGCGCAAGCAGCTGCTGCCGTGGCTGCCGGAGGTGATCGGCGTCGTGACCTCGCCGACCGGCGCCGTCATCCGCGACATCCTGCACCGGTTGGAGGACCGCTTTCCCCGCCGCGTGCTGGTGTGGCCGGTGAAGGTGCAGGGCGACGGTTCGGCCGAGCAGGTCGCGGCCGCGATCCGCGGCTTCAACGCGCTGCCCGAGGGCGGCCGGATTCCGCGCCCTGATGTGCTGATCGTCGCGCGCGGCGGCGGCTCGCTGGAGGATCTCTGGTCGTTCAACGAGGAGATCGTGGTGCGCGCGGCCGCCGAGAGCATGATCCCGCTGATCTCGGCGGTGGGGCACGAGACCGACATCACCTTGATCGACTTCGTCGCCGACAAGCGCGCGCCGACGCCGACGGCGGCGGCCGAGATGGCCGTGCCGGTGCGCAGCGACCTGTTCGTCGAGGTCGGCGATCTCGGCCGCCGCACCCGCGCCTATTGGCAGCGCGCCCAGGAGAGCCGCCGCAGCGAGCTGCGCGCCGCCGCGCGCGCGCTGCCGGCGGCCGGCGATCTGCTCGCGATTCCGAGGCAGCGGCTGGATTCGGCGGGCGCGTCGCTGCCCCGCTGCCTCAAGGCCAACACGCATGCGCATTTCCGCCGCTTCACCGCGGCGAGCGCGAAGCTGACGCTGCGCGTGCTGCACGGCCAGATCTCGCAGGCCGATCATCGCCTCACCGTGTGCGGCGAGCGGCTCGGCCTCTCCGCGCGCTCGCTGCTGCGGCAGCGGCGCGACCGCTTTGCGGGCTTGCAGGTGCGCTTACGCGCCTCAAAACTTGCGAATGCGCAGGCGCAGCGCAACGCGATTGCCCGCCAGCGCGAGCGCACGCATCGTCTGACCGAGCGGGCAGAGCGCGCGCTCGTCACGCTGCTGCACCGGCTGGAGGCGCGGGTCGAGAACAGCGGCAAGCTGCTCTCCGCGCTGTCCTATCGCAGCGTGCTCGCGCGCGGCTTTGCGCTGGTGCGCGACGAGGCCGGGCATCCCGTGCATGCGGCCGACAGCGTCGGCCCCGGCGCGCGCGTCGAGATCGAGTTCGCGGACGGCCGCGTGGGGGCGACCGCGGATGCGGATCGCCCGGCGCCTGCGGCCAGGCGCGCGCCGGCGCAGCCGAAGGCGGCTGCGGAGACGAAGCCGGCACTGAGGCGCGCGGCGAAACCCGTGGATCAGGGCAGCTTGTTCTGAGGCAAGAGGACGCCGCTCCGCTCTCGGTGTCATTCCCCGCGAAGGCGGGGAATCCAGTACGTTGCAGCCTCTCGATGACTCACTGACATCTCGGAGTACTGGATCGCCCGGTCAAGCCGGGCGATGACAGCGCGTGTTGGGAACGCGCGTCGCCACAAATGCGTGGAAACAGCGTGCCTCTACCGGCACGACAATCCCGCCTCGATCGTGGTCCAGAAGCCGCAATGGTCCGGCGCGCGATGGGGGCCGGCGTGGGCTTCGAACAGCAGGATCGCGACGGTGAAGACGATCAGGGCGGAAGCGAAGAGCGTGATGCGTCCAGGCATGTGAGATGCGTTTAACCGACATCGTGGTCGAATGATGGCGAGGCCAAGGGCCGGCGGCGCCGCCCTCACCGTGCCAGCCACTGCGCGACATCCTTCTGCGCGGCGGCGCGGGCCGCGGCCTCTCCGTGCTCGGGCGCGGCGGCGGCGTGCAGCGGCGTGGCGGCACGATCGAGATCGTGATCGGCGCCGGGATAGACCACGATGCGCGCCAGCGCGCTGCGGCCGCGCGCGCCGTCCACCATCTGGCGGCAGGCCGGCGGCGACGACGCCTCGTCATCGGCGCCGATCAGGAGCAGCGTCGGCAGGCGCGTGCTCCAGCCGAGGCCCGCCGAGATCCGGCAGTCCGGATCGAACGCGATCGCCGCGCGGAAATCCGGGGTGCCATCGCGGCCGGCGCTCTGCGGACGCACCGCCCAGAGCAGCGCGTTCGCACCATTGGCCCAGCCGATCAGGCTGATGCGATCCTGCGCCACGAAAGGCTGCCGCAGCAGCCAGGCGCGGGCGGCCGCGATATCGGCGACGCGCTCGCGCCGCGCCTTGACGTGCATCTCCTTGACGCGGCATTGCGGGCCGAGCTCGCGCGAGCCGTAGCTGTCGGGCAGCAGCACGGCGTTGCCCGCCTTGAGCAGGCGCACGGCCCAATCGCGATAGCGCGGCAGCACGGGCTCGGAATGGCCGCCGAGCCCGCCGCAGCCGTGCAGCGCGATCACGGCCGGAAACGGCCCCGCCCCCGCGGGCTTGTAGAGCTGCGCGTGGAGTACGCCGGAGGGAAGCGGAATCTCGACCGGCTGCGGGTCCTCGGCGGCGTGCGCGGCCGACATCAGCAGCGTCAGGAACAGGGCGATCATCGGAGTCTGCCGCAGCAGCTGCCGGAACCGGCGCCCGTTCAACTGAAGCGATATCACGCGAAAACGGCGGCAAATCATCACGAACCGGTGGGTTTAACGGGCGGACAAGCCACCCCATCTATGCTACATCCCGTCCAACACATCGTGCCTTCCACGGCTTGCCATGGAGAGGCCTCCCACGGAGACTTTCGACCGTGCTGAACAAGTTCGGCCCCTCGGGCCATGGCGAAGCGCAGGTGCAATATCTCGACGGCGATTTCCGCGTGATCTCGCCGGGGACCTTCGTGCGCTGTGCGATCACCGACGTCCGCATCCCGCTCGACGAGCTGAAATACTGGAGCGTCGATCTGCAGGAGGCCTATGCCACGCCCGCCGCGGTGCTGCAGCGGCACTTTCCCGGCGCGCTGAAGCAGCCGTGATCCTTCGGCTCGCTTCATCCTCGTAGGGTGGACAAAGCGACTTGTCCCCCGAAGCTCGCAGAGCGAAGGCGGAAGCGTGCCCACCTTCGTCGTCTCGATTGCGAAGAGATGGTGGGCACGGCGCTTTGCGCCTTTGCCCACCCTGCGAGACCGGGTTCGTGGCGCCGTCGTGCTGTTGCTGCTCGGGACCATCAGTGCCCACGCAATTCTCGATCACGCTTCTGCGCGCCTCGCCGACGGCCTTCTGATCGATCGTCGACACACAAGGCTGGCGGCGATACCTGCATGCGACAGTTTCATCGAACTCTCCTGATCGTCCGACACTGGTAGGAGGGTTGCGATGAATGAGGCGTGAATGGCTAGCTGCGGTTGCGGTCGATGAGGGAATGGCAGCTGACCTGCCGCTGTCGTTGCACCAGTTGCGCCGCCTATCGCGAGGTATGGACGCGATGATGGCGCGAAGCTGAAGTGCGAGTCTCACAGCTGAATCATCTCAGTCGTGCCAACCTGCGTGCATTGAATGTTCCTTGCACTCCGAGATAAATCATTTCGCGCTGTGGTTGGATTTTTTTTGCAGTTCCGCTTCTTTAAGTTGTTTGACGAAGTCTTGCTGAACAGAGAGCTGCTATATCGCACGCCAGGTAACCGGCCCCCGTTCCTTTTTTATCGCACAGGCAATCGACCAACCAATCAGCCACTGAGCTCTGGAATTGGGACGGTCTGTGAACGGGCTCATATGAAGAGCCATTTAGCGGGCTACGATCACCTCGAAATTCAGCGGTGGAACATCTGTAAATCAAATCAAGCGATGGGGGTGACCATGCCCGCCATTTTCGACCTGCTCTATCGTGAATATTGCCGCGCCCGTCTCGCAGAAATGCGCAAACAGCTTCTGATCGCAGCTGAGCGCGCTGAAGCTGTCGCAGCGGATCATTATCCCGCGACGCTGAGTGACGATGAGAGAACGGACCCGCACCGCAAGACCGATCTCGGCCTGCCGAATTGAAGCGGCTCCAACACCGGCGATCACTCCCGCGTAGCAGTGGCCAAGCAATTGGCAACAGTTTGGGAGACGGCAATGAATACACCCGAATGCTACACCGTCGTCGTCGCCTGCATGTCGTGCCTGACCATCATCGGATTGATGGCCGCGGGTGCGTGGTGAACATGCTCCTCGCTCGTTGCAGACATGATTCCGGCTTCGACATGAGTACAGCCGCCGCGTCGTCCGACGGCGGCGGCTGCGCTTTGGATCTGGAGATCAGCTTCCCGGCGGCGAATAGGAAGGACGCAGCTTCGCCGCGTTCTGGCGGACCTGCTTGATCTCGTCCTGCGTGAACAACCGAACCAGCTTCACGTTCTGCAGCGTGCCGGCCGTGACGGTCAGGCCGGAAATGGCCGGAGCCGCACTGGGATCAGGCACATCGAAAATGACGAGGACGCCGGGGCCGTCGGCCGCGACGCTGTACATCGAGACCAACTTTCCACCGGCCGCTTCGATGAGCTTTCGAGCTGCCTCCTGGCGATTGGTCGTGGGATTCTCCAAAATGGCATTGAGAGCGCGTGGCGTGTATTGTCCGGTGAGGCAAAAATGCATGGCATGTTCTCCTCTGAACTGTTGGCAATGACTTTCCGTGCCGTTGCGAACTGGTCGTTACGGCCGCTGCACCTGACATGATGAAGATTCGTTGCCCGCCGTGGGCATCAACGCCGTCGATGATTTCCGGGAGTTCGGCACGTCCCGGTGACGGCTCTCATGCAAAGCTACATCAACTCCCGAAGGCGCGGAAGAAGATTCGCCAGCAGCGACATTTCACGCTTCGCGACTAGGGCAGAGACGTTGCCTCACGTTGCGAGATCAGCGCGCACTGAACCTTCGCTCGCGCGCCTTGTAGAGATGGTCGCCGATCAATTGCCGCACCTTTGCCGGGTCGTCGAACTCGAGCTGAACCGCGAACGGCACGATGCCGTCAGGCACGCCTTCGCGGCCGCGCAAGCGCGCAAGATCCTTTTCCGTGGTCACCAGCGTGAGCTGCTGGCGCAGCGCCTCCGCTGCGAGCGCCGCGATCTCGCCGTCCGAAAACACGTGGTGGTCGGCGAAGGCGCGCGTGCGCGCCACGTCGATGCCGCTCGCACGCAAGGTGCGGAAGAAACGTTCGGGATCGCCGATGCCGGCGAAGGCGAACACCCGCTTGCCGGATAGCGGCGCCAGCGAGGCCGCATCCGGCTTCAGGCGCGCGCGCAGCTCGGGCTTGTTCCGCTTCGCGATCTCCGCCGCGACATCGCCCGCGGCATTGCCGTCGCCGATCAGCACCAGCGCGTCGGTGCGCGCGAGCTGCGCCGCGAGCGACGCGCGCAGGGGCCCCGCGGGAAACACCGCGCCGTTGCCGAGGCCGCGCTCGCCGTCGATCACGATCAGCGAGGCGTCCTTGAGCAGAGCAGGATTCTGGAAGCCGTCGTCCATCAGGATCAATGTGGCGCCTTGCGACTTCGCCAGCGCGACGCCGTCGAGGCGGTCGCGCGCGACCACGACCGCAACGTCGCGCGCCATCATCAGGGGCTCGTCGCCGACATCGGCCGCGCCATGACGCTCGCGGTCGACCATCACAGGCCCCTTCAGGCGCCCGCCATAGCCACGGCTGAGCACCACCGGCGTCTCGCCGAGCTCGCGCAGGAGCTTGGTCAGCGCCAGCACGGTCGGCGTCTTGCCGGCACCGCCGACATGGTAGTTGCCGACGCAGATCACGGGGATGCCGGCGTCCACGCCCCGGCGCAGCATGCGCCGTGCAGTGATCGCGCCGTAGACGGCTCCGAGCGGCCATAGCGCGTACGATTGGAGGGAACGTGGCCGGTACCAAAAGGCCGGCTCACGCATTGGCGGCCCCCATCTCGATCCGCAACTGCAACAGATACGGCTCGAGCGCGGTCATGGTGCGATCGAGCGCACCGCCGAGCTGCTCGACCACGCCCGTGCCTGCGCGCTGCATCTTGTCGCGCATGGCGGGGTCGGCCAGCAGCTGACCGAGCTGCTTGACCAGCGCCTCCTGCGTCTCGGCCTGCCGCGCCCCGCCGCTGCCATCGAGCGCCTCATAGACGTCGGCGAAGTTGAACACGTGCGGACCGTGGACGATCGCGGCGCCCAGCTTGATCGCCTCGATCGGGTTCTGCCCGCCATGGTGGATCAGCGATCCGCCCATGAACACGATTGCCGAGAGCCGATAGAACAGGCCGAGCTCGCCCATGGTGTCGGCGACATAGACGTCGGTCGTCGCCGTCGGCAGCTCCTCGCGCGAGCGCAGGGCCGGCTTCAGGCCCGACGCCGTGACGAGGCCTGCGATCGAGGAGCCGCGATCCGGATGCCGCGGCACGATCACGGTGAGAAGCTGTGGGAAGAAGCCGGAGAGGCTGCGATGCGCCGCGACCAGCATCTCGTCCTCGCCCGGGTGGGTCGAGGCCGCGACGATGATCGGCCGCCCGCGCGTCATCGCCATCAGCCGTTCGAGCTTGGCGGGATCGGCCGGCGGCGCGGGCACGTCGAGCTTGAGATTGCCCGTGGTGACGACGTCGCGGCCACCGAGCGCGGCAAAGCGCTCGGCGTCCAGCTTCGACTGCGCAAGGCAGATGTCGAACCGCGATAGCAGCGCCGAGATGGTGCCGTGCATGCGCCGCCAGCGCGGGAACGAACGCGGCGACATCCGCCCGTTGATCAGCACCATCGGCACCCGCCGCGCCGCGCCGGCGAGGATCAGGTTCGGCCATAGATCGGATTCGATGAACAGCGCCAGCGACGGCTTCCAATGATCGAGGAAGCGCGCGACATAGCGCGGCGAGTCATATGGCAGGTATTGATGGATGACGTCGGGCGGAAAGCGCTTTGCGACGACCGCGGCCGAGGTGACGGTGCCCGAGGTGAGCAGGATGCGCAGATTGAGATCGCGCAGGCGCTCGATCAGGGCGGCTGCCGCCAGCACCTCGCCGACGCTGGCGCCGTGGATCCAGACCAGCGGGCCATGCGGCCGCACGTCGCGGGACAGGCCCCGCCGCTCGCCGACGCGTGCGGGATCCTCCTTGCCCTGCTTCAGCCGCCGCTTGATCAGCGCAGGCGCAAGCGGCATCAGGCCGGCGGCCAGGCGCCGGTACATCCGCAGCGTGATCGGCAGCGCAATGGGCAGCGACTTAGACATCTTCCGGTCCCGGGCGGCCGAGCTGCGCATAGGCGCGCCTGGTCGCCTCGTTCAACGTGTCTTCCAGCTCCTGCCGCAACGTCTCCATCATGGCAGCGTCGGCGTCCGCGGGAACGTGGATCTCCTTGATGCCGACCAAAGCGCCCCGCCCGAATGGCAAATTGATGGTGGTGCGGTCCCAGTTCTTCAGCCGGACGAAGCGGCTGGTCGCCATCGCGAAAGGCATGATCGGCCGTCCCGATTCCCGTGCCAGCATGATAATGCCGAGCCCGGCCACGCGCGAGCGCTTGGGGACATCGGCGGTCAGCGCGACATTACAACCGGCCTGGAGCGTCCGCACCATTTCCTTGAAGGCGCCGACGCCGCCTTTACGGTGAAACGCGCCGCCATGGTCGCCGGAACCGCGGATGGTGCCGATCCCGAGCCGCTCGGCGGCGATCGCATTGAACTCGCCGTCGCGGTGCCGGGAGATCAGCACCTTGGCCTGATAGGAGGCCTTGTCCTGGTTCTTGATGAAGGGCGTCAGGAAATGCTGGCCGTGCCAGAACGCGAAGATCGCAGGGAGCTGCGGCTCGACCCGTTCGTAGACCTCGGGCGGATCGAACGTGAAGGTGCTGGTCCGCCAAACCAGACGCAGATATTCGGCCGCCAGGACCCCGACGGCACGCTGAAACCAGCTGCTTCGCAGCGTATTGCGAAGCAGTTTCTTCAACGCGCCGGTTCTTGGTTCGGATCGAGCAGCCGATGCAGGTGGACGATGAAGTAGCGCATCTGCGCGTTGTCGACCGTGCTCTGCGCCTTGGCCCGCCAGGCGGCGTGGGCGGTGGCATAGTTCGGATAGAGGCCGACGATGTCGACCTCGTCCAGATTCTTGAAGGTGTTGTGCTCGAGATCGACGAGCTCGCCGCCGATGACGAGGTGGAGCAGTTGTTGCGGGGCACTATCTGGCATGAGTTCTGTTCCTAACGGGCTGCCCGGCAAAGCAGTGTTCGAGAAGCACGACGAAGCGCCTAGGCCAAGGGACGGTTGCGAAAATGCGCGACGATGCCCGCATGACGTTCGCGTCCCGCTGCCACCAGCACCCCGTGCGCCACTTCCCGGCGGTTATAGAGGATGGGTTCTCCGGAGAGGTCGCTCATCCTACCATCCGCTTCCTGCACGATCAAATCGGCTGCCGCAAGGTCCCAATCATGGCTGTTGCCACCCGCAAAAGCCGCATCCAGCGCGCCATGGGCAACCCGGCACAGCCGCAGCGCCAGCGACCCGATCCGCCGATGCAGCTTGATCTCACCGAGTGACGGCTTCAGCCGCTCGACCAGCGGCTTCGGGCCGGCGACGCGGGCGAAGTCGAGCTCGGATCCGCTCGTCGCGCGCACCGGCTTGTCGTTGAGCGTCGTGCCCCGGCCGCGCGTTGCGAAGAAGAATTCGTCGGTGGCCGGGGCGAACACAGCGGCAAGCACTGGCGATGCGTCCGCCACCAACGCGACGCTGACGCACCATTCGTCGTGGCCGCCGAGATAATTGCGCGTGCCGTCGATGGGATCGACGATCCAGGTCAGCCGCCGCGACAGCCGCGCCGCATCGTCGGCGCTCTCCTCGGACAGCCAGCCATATTCGGGCGTCGCGGCGCGCAGGCGCGATTCGAGCAGATCGTTGACGGCGATGTCCGCCTCCGACACCGGCGAAGACGCGCCCTTGGTCCACTTCCTCAGCTCGGTGCGGAACATCGACTGCGCCAGCGCGCCCGCCTCCCGCACCGTGTCCTTCAGCAGCGCCGCGTCGCGGGTCAGGATGGTGTCGTCGAGAGAGTGCGCGTCAGCGTCCGCCAAGCGTCAAGCCCTCGATGCGCACCGTCGGCGCATTGACGCCGTAGCGGAATTCGAGATTGTTCGCCGGCTGCATCGACTTGAAGATGTCGAACAGGTGCCCGGCGATCGTCACCTCGCTGACGGGATAGGTGAGCTCGCCGTTCTCGATCCAGAAGCCGGAGGCGCCGCGGCTGTAATCGCCGGTGACGCCGTTGACGCCGGAGCCGATCAGGTCGGTGACGTAGAAGCCCTGCTTGATGTCGGCGATCAGCTCGGCGGGCGTTGGCGTGCCGGGCTCGAGATGCAAATTGTACGGCCCCGGCGAGGGCGAGGAGGACACGCCGCGATGGGCGTGACCCGTGGTGGCGAGGCCGAGCTCGCGCGCGGTGGCGCAGTCGAGCAGCCAGGTCGTCAGCACGCCGTCGTCGACCAGCGCGGTCCGCTTCACCGCGACGCCTTCGGCATCGAAGGTCTGCGAGCGCAGGCCGCGCTTGCGCAAGGGATCGTCGATGATGCGGATGTTCTTCGCAAACAGCTGCTGGCCGAGCTTGTCCTTCAGGAAGCTGGTCTTGCGCGCGATCGAGGCGCCGTTGATGGCGCCGACGAGATGGCCGACCAGGGAGCCGGCGACGCGCGGATCGAACACCACCGGGACCTTGCAGGTCTCGACCTTGCGCGGATTGGAGCGCGCCACGGTGCGCTCGCCGGCGGAGCGGCCGACGACCTCCGGCGACAGCAGATCGGCGCCGTGCGGCGCCGAGGTGAAGTCGTAGTCGCGCTCCATGCCGGTGCCTTCGCCCGAGATGGCGGTGGCGGAGATGCCCTGGCTGGAGCGCAGGTAGGAGCCGTGGAAGCCGGTCGAGGTGACGAGCACCATGCCGCCAATGCCTGATGATGCCGAAGCGCCGCCGGACTTGGTCACGCCCTTGACGCCAAGCGCGGCAGCTTCGGCCGCGAGCGCGCGGCGCTCGAGCTCGGCGGTCGTCGGCACGGCAGGATCGAGCAGGTCGAGATCGGGGAAGTCGCGCGCGAGCAGCGCAGGATCGGCGAGGCCGACATATTTGTCGTCGGGCGCGACGCGCGCCATCGCCACCGCGCGCTCGGCGAGCTTGGTGACGGCATCGCCGCTGACGTCGTTGGTGGAGACCACCGCCTGGCGCTGGCCGACCAGCACGCGCAGGCCGACATCGTCGCCCTCGGACCGCTCGGATTCCTCGACGCGTCCGTCGCGGACCTCGACGCCCTGCGAGACGCCGCGCACCGCGACCGCGTCGGCCGCATCCGCGCCGGCGCGCCTGGCCGCCTCGACCAGCCGCTGCGCGAGATCGGAGAGCGCGGACTGATCGAACAGGTCGCGATTGGCGGTAGGCGAAAGCGTCGAGCTTGGTGAAGAGTTCACGAACGAAATCCTGTTGGGGCGGGGTTCGGGACCGGAACCCACAGATGTGCCCTGATAGCGCGGACTTCAAGCATTTTCAGCCCGCCAAAAGCTCAGATTCGCGACGCCGGCGCAACGTCTCGTCAATCATGCGCGCCAAGGTCTTGTCAATCATGAGGACCGAGTGACGGTGGGTTAACCAGCCTTTTTAAGCGGTTTCGGACCGCCCCGCGCTAGGCTCCTCGCATCGACCGGGAACATAATCCCGGCGGGGAGAACGAAGCCGTGAGGCGTCAAACAGCAACATGCGGGGTCCACCCCGCCGGGTCGAGCCGCTCCCTGCGGCTCGACCCTCTTTCCCTTCCGGTCCGCTTCGATGCGCATGACCCGCGCGCCGACGGACATGTCAGGCAGATCGAGCTTCATCGCGAGCGCGTCGTGCTGCGCCGTGCCGTGCGCGGCATGCAGATGGCGATCAACGTGCGCGTTGCCGACTTCACCGGCGTTGCGCTCCGCGGCAACGACGAGGCGCAGACGCTCGTCCTCGTGCACCGCGATCCTTCGCTATCCATCCCGCTGCTGATCAGCACTGACGCTGACGAGATCGCGCAGGCCTGGGCGATCTGGAGCGAGATCTTCGCGCTGCCGCAGCTCGACGAAGGTGCGCGCAAACCCGCACCACGCCGCCGCCGCGCCAACGCGATCCGCGCCCGCCGCCCGAAATTCCTGATGCGCCGGCGCAGCGCAATGGCGCGCGAGCTGCCGGTTCATCAGGGCGAGCGCGAGATCATCGCGAGGCATTAAACAGCGATCGCAGGTGCCGTAGGGTGGGCAAAGCGAAGCGTGCCCACGTTTTTGTCGATCATTGAGAGAACGTGGGCACGGCGCAAGGGCGCCTTTGCCCACCCTACGAGAGCTGCGCCCGCAGCACGGCGTCCGCGAGCAATCCCGCAAACAATAGCAGACCCGCATGCTTGTTCGACTTGAACAGGCGCAGGCACAGTTCGGGATCGTTGATGCGCAGCCGCGCGATCTGCCAGGCCAGATGCGCGGCGAAGGCGGCAAGCCCGAGCCAGGCCAGCCAGCGCGCTTCGCCAGATGCCAGCGCGACGCCGATCAGCATCACCGCGAGACCGTAGAACAGGACCAGCGCCTGACGCGTATGCGCGCCGAACAGGCGCGCGGTCGACTTGATGCCGATCAGCGCGTCGTCCTCGGCATCCTGATGCGCGTAGATCGTGTCATAGCCGATCACCCAGGAGATCGCGCCGGCATAGAGCACGAGCGCGGTGGCGTCGATGCGGCCGAAGGTGACGGCAAACCCCATCAACGCGCCCCAGGAGAAGGCGAGCCCGAGCACGATCTGCGGCCACCAGGTGATGCGCTTCATGAAAGGATAGATCGCGACGATCAGGAGCGAGGCGATGCCCGTTGCGATCGCGAAGCGGTTGAACTGCAGCAGCACCACGAGGCCGATCAGTGCCTGCACAGCCATCCAAGCCAGCGCCTGCTTCGTGCTGACCTGCCCCGACGGCAGCGGCCGCGAGCGCGTGCGCTCGACCTTGTCGTCGAGGTCGCGATCGGTGATGTCGTTCCAGGTGCAGCCGGCTCCGCGCATGACGAAAGCGCCGATGAAGAACAGCACGATGGCGAGCGGCAGGCCGCGAATGTCATGCGCCATGCCGGCGGCCAGCGCCGCCGACCACCAGCATGGCATCAGGAGAAGCCAGGAGCCGATCGGGCGATCGAAACGGGACAGTCGCAGGTAAGGCCGCGCCCAATGCGGCGCGAGCGTATCGACCCAGTTGCCGGTGGAATCGGCAACGCGGGCGGATGTATCGCTCATCGGGTCAGGACGTTGCCGTTGAGCGTATCGAAGGTGCTGCCGCCCTTCTTGCCGGCATTGGCCTCGGGCGCCGAGCCGGAGCCCAGCACCTCGCTCAGCGACGGACCGGCCGGACCGCGCGGCTGGTTCTGCATCTGCTGCGCGACGTTGCAGACCTTCGTCGCCATGGCCTCGGTGTTCTTGTGACCGTCCTTCAGCTGCGCACCAATCTGCGGCGGGATTCCACATTTGGCGGCATTGGTCTCGATGTACTTGATCATCTTGACTTCAGCCTGGCTGAAATTGCGGATCAGCTTGCAGGCCTCGTCCGGCGCCGCGTGACGGTCGCTCGCGGCCTTGATCAGCTTGCCGCGCTTCTCGGCTTCCTCGCGCAGCGGAATGAAGGCCTTCATGCAGTCCTCGCCGGGACCGGCCTGCGTCGGCGGAGCGGCGCTGAAGGCGCCGGCGCCGCCGATCGGGGCAGCACCGTTCACCGGAAAGGACGATTGCGGCGCAGTGCCAATTGACGCGCTCGGCGCCGCACCGTTGACCGGAGGAAATGGCGAACTGGCGGCAGCCTGGTTGGGCAGCGGCGCGGGAAACGCGCTTTGCGCATGAGCGCCCACACCACTGGCGACCAAGGCGGTGGCGACCAAGGTGGTGGCAACCATGGCGGCAGTGACAGGAACCATCAATTGACGGATCATCAAGATAGTCTCTCCGGCAGGAGGAGCTTACGGGGTTCAGAGCTTCCCAATTGAAGCGCGACCAGCGCGTTCGCGTTTCTACGATTCCCGCCGGCGCTTAACAACCCGTGGAATAGGGCGAGAGCGCGGCGCTGGGACGCACCAGTTCGGCAATATTTACCCCGGAATGGCGCCTTTCGGTTAAGAACGGCCGGTAATCGGACCCCGAGCGATGCCTTCCCACGATTTTCGTGCCCCCCGCCTGTTCGTCGATGCCCCCCTGGCCCAGGATGCCAGGGTGCCGCTCGACCGCGACCAGAGCAATTACCTCGGCAATGTGCTGCGGCTGGCGGCCGGGGCCGAGGTCCTGGCCTTCAACGGCAGGGATGGCGAGTGGCAGGCCGCCATCGAGGGCCGCAAGCGGCCGGACGGCCTCGTGATCCTGCAGCAGACCCGGCCCCAGGACCGGCTCGCTGACCTCACCTACGTCTTCGCCCCACTCAAGCATGCCCGGCTGGATTACATGGTGCAGAAGGCCATCGAGATGGGCGCCGCCGCCCTGCAGCCGGTCCTGACCCGGTTTACCCAGGCCTCCCGGGTCAATACCGAGCGGATGCGCGCCAATGTGGTCGAGGCGGCCGAGCAATGCGGCATCCTCAGCATCGCCAGCGTGGCCGAGCCGGTGCCGCTGGAGCGCTTCCTGAGCCAGCGTCGCGCCGACCGGTTGCTGATCTTCTGCGACGAGGCAGCGGAGGTCCAGGATCCCATTCAGAGCCTGCAGGGCGCACGCGAGAGCGGACAGGGCATCGACGTGCTGATCGGCCCCGAGGGCGGTTTTGCCGGGGAAGAGCGGGCGCTCTTGCTGCGCCAGCCCAAGATCCTGCGGCTGGCGCTCGGCCCCCGCATCATGCGGGCGGACACCGCCGCGGTGGCGGCGCTGGCGCTGGTGCAGGCGGTGCTGGGTGATTGGAGCGGAAAGGCCAGCTAGCTTCGTCAGCAAACGCATGGCGAATGAGCCGCTCGTTAAGCGATTGATCCTTTGGAGGTCGAAACCGCTGTCGGGCCATGCTAAGGGCTGCGCCAATTCGCCTCCCCTTGCCTGCCCGGTTCCGCCGGGACGATGGACCCGAGATGACCGCGACTGCCACCTCAAATGCTGCCGGCTCCGCCGCCTGGGCGGATACGCTGCTCTTGTCGTTTGCGCAGGCGGGCTATGTCAGGGCCGAGCCCGCCATCCTGCAACCGGCCGAGCCGTTCCTGGACCTCTCCGGCGAGGACATCCGCAAGAGCCTGTACCTGACCACCGACCTCTCCGGCGAGGAGCTGTGCCTGCGCCCGGACCTGACCATTCCTGTCGCGCGCGACTATCTGGCCTCGGGGCGCGCCGGCCAGCCGGCGGGGTTCAGCTATCTCGGCCCGGTGTTCCGCTACCGCAGCGGCCAGGCCCGTGAATTCCTCCAGGCCGGCATCGAATCGTTCGCCCGTCAGGATCGCGCCGCGGCCGACGCCGAGATGCTGGCGCTGGGACTGGAGGCGACGGCCGCCTTCGGCGTCCGCGACGTCGAGATCCGCACCGGCGATGTCGCCTTGTTCAATGCGCTGCTCGACGCGCTCAACCTCTATCCGGTCTGGCGCCGCCGCCTGGTCAAGGATTTCAACCGCAAGATCAGCCTGGAGCAGGATCTGGAGCGGCTGGCGGCCGCGACCAAAGCGACGCGCAGCGAGTATGAGGGCGTGCTGGCGGCCCTTGCCGGCTCCGACCGCAAGGCGGCGCTCGCCTTCGTCACCGATCTGATGTCGATCGCCGGCACCACCAATGTCGGCGGCCGCACCACGGCCGAGATCGCCGACCGCTTCCTCGAGCAATCGACACTGAAGGGCGGCGCGCTGCCGCGCGAGGCCATTACCGTGCTCAAGCGCTTCCTGTCGATCGCAGGCAATCCCGACGATGCCATCGCCGAGTTGCGCGCACTCACCACCGACGCGAAGCTCGATCTCGCATCCGCGATCGATCAGTTCGAGAGCCGGGTCGGCTTCATGGCCGCGCGCGGCATCGACGTGAAGCAGACCCGTTTCTCCACCGCGTTCGGGCGCGGGCTCGACTATTACACCGGCTTCGAGTTCGAGCTGCATCACAGCGGCAACGGCGCCGAGCCGCTGGTCGCCGGCGGCCGCTACGACGGGTTGATGACCCAGCTCGGCTCCGCCGAGCCGATCCCCGCTGTCGGCTTCTCGGTCTGGGTGGAAGCGCTGAACCGGATCGGCCGCAAGGTGGGAGCGTAAAGTCATGAGCGCGCCATTCGTTCTGGCCGTTCCCTCCAAGGGCCGCCTGCAGGAAAACACCGAAGCCTTCTTTGCCCGTGCCGGCCTCAAGCTGTCGAAGGCCGGCGGTGTCCGCGACTACCGCGGCACCATCGCGGGGCTCGACAATGTCGAGGTCGCCTATCTCTCGGCGAGCGAGATCGCCTCGCAATTGTCGCGCGGCTTCGCCCATCTCGGCGTAACCGGCGAAGACCTGGTCCGCGAGAACATCGCCGATGCCGACAAGCGCGTATCGCTGATCGAGGGGCTCGGCTTCGGCTATGCCGACGTCGTCGTCGCGGTGCCGCAGGCCTGGATCGACGTCCGCACCATGGCCGACCTCGACGACGTCACCACCGGCTTCCGCGAGCAGCATCACATGCGGATGCGGGTCGCGACCAAGTTCGTCAACCTCACCCGCGGCTTCTTCCAGGCTCACGGCATCAGCGATTACCGCATCGTCGAAAGCGCGGGCGCCACCGAAGGCGCGCCGGCGGCCGGCAGCGCCGAGCTGATCGTCGACATCACCACGACCGGCGCGACGCTTGCCGCCAACGGCCTGCGGGTGCTCGACGACGGCGTGATCCTGCGCAGCCAGGCCAATCTGGTCGCCGCCAAGGAGGCCGACTGGTCGCCGCAGGCGCGCGAGACGGCGCGTGTCATCCTCGATCACATCGCAGCACGGGCGCGGGCCAACAAGTACCGCGAGGTCCGCACCCGCTTCCGGCAATGCGACGCCGCCCTGCTGGGGGAAGCCCACAGCCGGTTCGGCGTGGAGGCCCCGTTCGGCGGTCCAACCTCGTCAGGCATGCTGACCCTGCACTGCCCGCCGGGGCAGCTCTACGCGCTGGCGAGCTTCCTGCGCGAGCATGGCGCCGAGACCGTCTCGGTGGTCTCGCTCGACTACGTGTTCGACCGGGAGAACCCGCTGTTCGCCAAGCTCGAGGCGTTCCTGCGGCGATGAACGTTTTCGAGCAGCTCCGTTCAGCGTAGCGACAGCAAACGGCTGCTACCATATGCTGTTGAGAAGACCTAAACACCTCTGGAACCTCGATCGATGACGCTGGGCTCTGACGTTTCCGGCATGACGACCACAGCAAGCAACGCCGCAGCGAAGGGGTTGTCGATCGTCATCCCCGTCTACAACGAGGCGGCGGGCCTCACCGCTCTGCACCAGCGCATCTGCGAGCTCGCCAAGACCCTGCGGCAGCGCTACCGCCTGTCTTGCGAGGTCGTCTATGTCGACGACGGCAGCAAGGATGCGACGCTGTCGATCGCGCGGTCATTGCCGGCCGACGCCGTCGACGTTCAGGTGGTGTCGCTGTCGCGCAATTTCGGCAAGGAGGCCGCGCTGATGGCGGGCCTGGACCATGCCCGCCTCGGCGCCGTCATGTTCATGGACGGCGACGGCCAGCATCCGCCAGCGCTGGTCGAACAGCTGGTGCGGCACTGGATCGATGACGGCTATGACGTCGTCTACACCGCCAAGGCGCATCGCGACAACGAGCCGTTCCTGCGCCGGGTCGCGGTGCACGGCTTCTACGCGCTGATCAATTGGGGCGCCCGTCAGAAGATTCCGGAGGACGCCGGCGATTTCCGCCTGCTGTCGCCGCGCGCGGTCGCGGCGCTGAGGCAGTTGCCGGAGCGCAACCGCTTCTTCAAGGGCCTCGCCAGCTGGATCGGTTTCCGCCAGATCCGCGTCGACTACGAGCCCGCGGCGCGCTCCCATGGCGTCACCACCTTCAACGCCGCGAGCCTGCTCGGCCTCTCGATCGAGGGTCTGACCTCGTTTTCGGTTGCACCCCTGCGCTTCGCCAGCCTGCTCGGCGTCATTCTCGCCGGCGGCGCCTTCCTGTTCGGCCTGTCGATCCTCTGGGAAGTGTTCACGACCGGCAAACAGGTGCCTGGCTATCCCTCGCTCGTAATCGGCCTGATGACGATCGGCGGCGTGCAGCTCATCATGATCGGAATCGTCGGCGAATATATCGGCAAGATCCTCTCCGAGCTGAAGGCGCGTCCGATCTACTTCGTCGCCGAGCACAGCGAGAAGCATTTCGAAGCCGGCAAGGCCGATGAGGCCGCGAGCAGGACGGCAGCCGAATGAACGTGGCCGCGAGGGCGCGGCGGATCTGGCTCTGCGCCGACGATTACGGCATCAGCCCGGGCGTCAACCGCGCCATCCGCGACCTGATCGAACGCGGCCGCCTCAACGCCACCTCGGTGATGATGGTGGGGCCCGCGATCGCGCGCAGCGACGTCGAGGCTCTGCAGGCTTCGGCAACGCAAAGCCCGCGATGCGCGATCGGACTGCACGTGACGCTGTCGGCGCCGTTCCGGCCGCTCACCATGCATTTCCGCCCCTTGGACGGCGACATGTTCCTGGCCTTTCCCAAATTGCTGCGCGCCGGACTGATGCGCCGGCTCGACCGTGAATTCATCCGCAACGAGGTGAAGGCGCAGCTGGCCGCCTTCATGGACGCGTTCGGACGCGCCCCCGACTTCGTCGACGGTCACCAGCACGTGCAGCTCTTCCCGCAGGTGCGCGACGGCTTCGTCGATGCGGTGGTCGAGGCTGCGCCGAAGGCCTGGGTGCGCCAGGGCGGCCGCGACCTGCCGCTTCGGCAGCGGCTGGCCTCACCGAAGGCCCTGGTGCTCGATGGCCTCAGCGCGCAATTCCGCCGCCGCGCCGGCAGCGCCGGCCTCAACTTCAACCCCGGCTTCGCCGGCGCCTATGATTTCACCCGGGCTGCCGATTTCGGCGCGCTGATGCGGCAATTCCTGGACGGCCTTCCCGACGGCGGCCTCGTGATGTGCCATCCCGGCTTCGTCGATGATGTCCTCACCGGCCTCGATCCCATGACCGACGTTCGCGAGCGCGAACATGGCTATCTCGCGAGCGATGCCTTCGCGCGCCTGCTGGCGGATAGCAACGTGACATTGGGATGAATGGCGAAAAGCGGGCCAGAGGCAGCTTGTCGCATACCGAAATTTAATCCGGACGGCACTGTTGGGGCCACAATGGAACCCTACATCTCCAGCGCGCTTGGTTTGGCGCGAAGGAGACAGATCATGACGCCGCAGGAACGCCAGCTCGTCGACGACCTTTTCGACCGGCTTTCGAAGCTGGAAAATGCACCGCGCGATCCCGATGCGATCGCCGCGATCTCCGACGGCCTGCGCAAGGCGCCCGGCGCTGTCTACGCGCTGGTGCAGACCACGCTGGTTCAGGACGAAGCGCTGAAGCGCGCCAATGCCCGCATCCAGGAGCTGGAAGCGGCCCACGCGCCCGAGCAGGCGCAGTCCGGCGGCTTCCTCGACACCATGCGCGATACATTGTTTGGCGGCGGCCCGTCGCGCGGCTCGGTTCCGAATGTGCCGCAGCGTGAGCAGCGGCCGGCATGGAACACCGCACAGGCGATGCCGCAGGGCCAGCCGGGCTATGGTGCACCGCCGCCCTATGGGCAGGCTTACGGACAAGGTCAGGGTTTTGGCGCTCCGCCGGTCGGCGGTGGCGGCGGCGGATCGTTCCTCGGCACGGCCGCGGCGGCCGCGGCCGGCGTCGTCGGCGGCTCGCTTCTGCTCTCCAGCATCCGCGGCATGATGGGCGGCGGATCGCACCAGCAGGGCTTCGGCGACAGCAATGCGCTCGGCGAGCGCAGCGCCGGCGGAAGCCCCTGGGGCGGCAGCGACCAGTCCGGTGGCTCGCTCGCGCAACAAGCCGGTCTCGATGATCTCGGCTCGAACCGGGAGTCCCGCCAGGGCTTCTTCGACCAGGCGTCGAATGACCGCGACAACAACGACCAGAACTACAGCGACCATCGAGACGACAGCTTCGACACGGCGGCCGACGACAGTGACTTCGGCGGCGATGACGATGGCGGCAGCGATTACGCGTAGGCTATTCGACCAAGAGATGTGGAACGGCCGCCTCCGGGCGGCCGATTTCTTTTCCAGCAGAGCTCAATGCGCGCCTCCTCTCCGACCACACGCCACGAGGCCATTCGATATAATATGACTAGTGCATGCGCAGTCGGACAGCACCGTGCACCGTCACCATACAGAGCGAAATCGCCCGCCAACACACGCCGCCGTAGACTCCCGGATTTCCAAATTTGGACATGGGTGTTCAACTGGAAGAACACGTTGCTTATGCCACACTGCGTGGCTGCCTCTCTTGGCTACAGTCGGGAGTTTCAAGAATGAGCCCATTTCAACAGCGCATCGCGAACCTGAGCGACGTCACAACCCATCTCATCATCGAACTGTACGAATTGGAGGGATTGCACGAGCGCCTCAGGAAGGCAGAGCTGTCGGTGCGGCGGTTGAAGCGCTCGGCTCGCGCACCGCATTCGGCTTCATCAACTCGTCGTCGCCGCTCCGCTGTCCCTCGTCCTGGGTCGAAGCACCGTCGGCAGATGTGACCATCCAGGCACGCGTGCGGCAGCGGCACCCCCCTTCGATGCCGCGCAATTCGAGCCGACGCGGCACGCGGATTTCATCGCTCCATCGCACGCATGACGCTTCACATCACCACGACCTTGGTGCCGACGTTGACGCGGCCATAGAGGTCGATGACGTCCTCGTTGCGCATGCGGATGCAGCCGGAGGAGACGTTGGTGCCGATGGTCCAGGGCTCGTTGGAGCCGTGGATGCGGTAGAGCGTCGATCCCAGATACATCGCGCGGGCACCGAGCGGATTTTCCGGGCCGCCTTCCATGTGCCTGGGAAGATCGGGCCGGCGCGCGAGCATTTCCGCCGGCGGCGTCCAGTCCGGCCATTCGCGCTTGGCGGTGATCGATTTCACGCCGGACCAGGTGAAGCCGGGACGGCCGACGCCGATGCCGTAGCGCAGTGCCCGGCCGTTGCCCTCGACGAGATAGAGGAACTTGTTCGGCGTATCGACCACGATCGTGCCGGGACTTTCCTTGCCGCTATAGTCAACGAGTTGTTTCTCGAATTTTGGGTCGAACGGACGCTGCCGCGGATCGACCGCCTCCTGCTGCAGAGACGCGCCCTGCTGATATCCACCCTGCATCTGCGGCTCGCCCATCGGCGGCAGGCGCCGCTGGTCGTAATAGCCCGGCTGCTGCTGATACACCGGCTGCTCCGGCGCGTAGGCCGGGCCGCGGCCGGGGCCGTCGCCGAACAGAAACTCGATGAAGCCGCCGCCCATGTTGGAATGGGACGCGACGCGCACCGGTGCCGGCGGCACGCGCGGCTGGTACAGCACCGCGGGCGGATCGTTCGGCACGCTGTTGTCGAAGGCGCTGGCGTCGTTCGCGCCGGCCATGAAGGTGCAAGCGCTGCCGAGCAGCGCGACAGACATTTTCTTGAACATCGACGTACTCTGTACTGTTTCGTCTAGATCACACGCGTCGTGGAGAGCCGGTGGCTGATCCGCGCCCTTCGACGTGGTCAATAAAAGGCAAAAGCCGTTTTGTTTGGTAAACGGAAAGGGCGTTTGGATTCACCACGTCGCAAACGCGCCTGCAATTTGGCGATCAGCGTTTATTTTCGATGAATCCCGCGCGATGATGGTTAATCGCTTCTTTGCAGGGCGTCGCGCGCCGCTGCACAACAGTTCCTGCTGTGAACTTCGTGTTAAATCGCTTCTGGCTACAAAGACGCGTGAGTGAGGTGGGGGGAGTATCCTGATGGCTGTTCACCGCAAGCGTTTTCGCGTCGAAGATATCGTCGGTGGCGAGATGCCCATTGTAGACGTAACTGAAGAGGCTCCCCCGATGCATAGCGAGATCATGGCCGAGCTGCGCGCGATCCGCGCCCAGATGGCGAAGGGCATCGTCGCGGCCCCGCTGTCCGGCAGCGCCGCCATGGCGGCGATCGACGCCTCGACAGCGCACGAGCTTTCCGAAGCGCGCACCATGCTCGAGACCTACCGGGCGCAGATCGAGCAATGCGAGAAGCTGAAGGTCGAACTCGACCTCATCCACGACGCCATCGACCGCACCAAGCGCGAGATCGCGACGCTGCACGGCAAGAGCTTCGACGGCGGCGAGATGGCCAAGGTCAACGGCGAACTCGGCGCGGTGGTGGGCGGCACCGAGCAGGCGACCCAGCAGATCCTCGAAGCCGCGGAATCGATCGACCAGGCCGCCAGCGCGATGTCCAAGGTGGACTCGATCGATCAGCAGAAGCGCCTTGCCGACGACATCCAGGAGCGCGTCATCTCGATCTTCGAAGCCTGCAACTTCCAGGACCTGACCGGCCAGCGCATCAGCAAGGTCATGGGCACGATGAAGTTCATCGAGCAGCATATCAACGCAATGATGGAGATCTGGGGCGGCGTCGACGCGATCAAGTCCCATGTGCCCGCGCAGGTCGACAACCGCAGCGAGGACGAGAAGCTCCTCAACGGCCCCAAGCTCGCCGGCGACGTCGGCCACGCCTCGCAGGACGACATCGACGCACTGTTCGACTGAGCGGCGACGACATAGGAATAACAAAACGCCGGCCTTGGGGCCGGCGTTTTTTGTTTACCCGTCATTGCGAGCGGCTGGGCCGGGGCCCTTGTCACGCCCTCGGCGCGCAGCGGACGTAGACCATGTTGCCGTAGCGGGTGGCGGCGTCCTTGTCGATGAAGCGGGTGATCATGACGCGCCCGTCGAAGGAGACGATCTCGCGGTCCTGGTCGCCGGGGGTCGGGCCGGCCGGTCCGATGTAGTTCTTGCCGCTCGGCGAGCCCTTCAGCCGCAGCTCCTGCGGCGTCGCCTGGTCGGCGAGATGCATGATCACGCCACCGGAGGAACCGGCGGTGATCACGTAGGGGTTCTTGCATTGCTCGCGCGCCATCTTCTCGGTGCGGGCGCGGTCGGCCGGGTTCTGGAACGAGGCAAGGCCCCAGCGGCCGACGATCTCGTCGGCGCGGATGGTGGCCGGCATTTCGGGCGCGACGCCCGGTTCGGTCTCCGGCGGCGGCGGGGACGACGTGAGGGACGGCAGGTTGAAGCCGCCGCCGCAGGCGCCCAGCAGCAGCGCCAGACAACAGGCGGCCGCCAGATTGGCAACCGTGCGCGCGTGAGCCGAACTCATCATGGCATTCCCCCGAACAAGACCACGGCCGCACCCCTCCCGCAGCCAAGCGCAAAACCGCTGCCGGAGCAATGACGTCGTTCTTTACGCCGACGCCCCGAGCGAGTTTCCAATGCCACCATCCTATATCCGCCTCAACAATCGCTTAACCACCTTTGCTTGACAGGATCGCGGCCAAGCCATATTTCCGGACCCACTCTTAGCACTCGGAAAGCCCGATTGCTAAGCGCGCCGTTCGATCCTCGAGGAGAGGGTGGACGGAAGCGCCGCCCCACCGACCCCACTACTTCCGAAGCGAGCCTCCAAAGGGAAACGTCATGGCTAAATCCAAATTTCGTCCGCTGCATGACCGTGTCGTGGTCAAACGTATCGACGCCGAGGAAAAGACCAAGGGCGGCATCATCATTCCGGACACGGCCAAGGAAAAGCCGTCGCAGGGCGAGGTCGTCGCCGTCGGCCCCGGCGGCCGCGACGAGACCGGCAAGCTGATCCCGATCGACCTCAAGGTCGGCGACCGCGTGCTGTTCGGCAAGTGGTCGGGCACCGAGGTCAAGATCGACAACGAAGAGCTCCTGATCATGAAGGAGTCGGACATCATGGGCGTGCTGGCCTAGGGCCATCCGCCTGAACGGCCGCTGAATGCGCCGCCGTCATGCCCGGGCAGAAGCGCGAAGCGCGTTCGCGCTAGACGACCCGGGCATCCATCATTCTTCGCAAGATGATGGATGGCCGGGTCAAGCCCGGCAATGACGGAGAGAAGAGCACAAGACACATCACCTAACACGAGGGATTCCCAGACCATGGCTGCCAAGGACGTCAAGTTTTCCGGAGACGCGCGCGATCGCATGCTGCGCGGCGTCGACATTCTCGCCAACGCCGTCAAGGTGACGCTCGGCCCCAAGGGCCGCAACGTCGTCATCGAGAAGAGCTTCGGCGCCCCCCGCATCACCAAGGACGGCGTCACCGTCGCCAAGGAGATCGAGCTCGAGGACAAGTTCGAGAACATGGGCGCCCAGATGGTGCGTGAGGTCGCCTCCAAGACCAACGACCTCGCCGGCGACGGCACCACCACCGCGACCGTGCTGGCCCAGGCCATCGTGCGCGAAGGCGCCAAGGCGGTCGCCGCCGGCATGAACCCGATGGACCTCAAGCGCGGCATCGACACCGCGGTTGCCGCCGTCATCAAGGACATCGAGAAGCGCGCCAAGCCGGTCGCCTCCTCCTCCGAGGTCGCCCAGGTCGGCACCATCTCCGCCAACGGCGATGCCGCCATCGGCAAGATGATCGCCCAGGCGATGCAGAAGGTCGGCAACGAGGGCGTCATCACCGTCGAGGAGAACAAGTCGCTCGAGACCGAGGTCGACATCGTCGAGGGCATGAAGTTCGACCGCGGCTATCTCAGCCCCTACTTCGTCACCAATGCCGAGAAGATGACCGCCGAGCTCGAGGACGCCTACATCCTCCTGCACGAGAAGAAGCTCTCGGGCCTGCAGGCCATGCTGCCGGTGCTCGAAGCCGTGGTGCAGTCGGGCAAGCCGCTCGTCATCATCGCCGAGGACGTCGAGGGCGAGGCGCTGGCCACTCTGGTCGTCAACCGGCTCCGTGGCGGCCTCAAGGTCGCGGCCGTCAAGGCGCCGGGCTTCGGTGACCGCCGCAAGGCCATGCTGGAGGACATCGCGATCCTGACCGGCGGCCAGCTGATCTCCGAGGAGCTCGGCATCAAGCTCGAGAACGTCACGGTGAAGATGCTCGGCCGCGCCAAGAAGGTGGTGATCGACAAGGAGAACACCACGATCGTCAACGGCGCCGGCAAGAAGCCCGACATCGAGGCCCGGGTCGGCCAGATCAAGGCGCAGATCGAGGAGACCACCTCCGACTACGACCGCGAGAAGCTGCAGGAGCGCCTCGCCAAGCTCGCCGGCGGCGTCGCGGTGATCCGCGTCGGCGGTGCCACCGAGATCGAGGTCAAGGAGAAGAAGGATCGCGTCGAGGACGCGCTCAACGCCACCCGCGCCGCGGTGCAGGAAGGCATCGTCCCCGGCGGCGGCGTCGCGCTGCTCCGCGCCAAGAAGGCGGTCGGCCGTCTCAGCAACGCCAATGACGACGTCCAGGCCGGCATCAACATCGTGCTGAAGGCGCTGGAAGCCCCGATCCGCCAGATCTCCGAGAACGCCGGCGTGGAGGGCTCGATCGTGGTCGGCAAGATCCTGGAGAACAAGTCCGAGACCTTCGGCTTCGACGCCCAGAACGAGGACTATGTCGACATGGTCGAGAAGGGCATCATCGATCCCGCCAAGGTGGTGCGCACCGCGCTGCAGGACGCCTCCTCGGTGGCCGGCCTCTTGGTGACCACCGAAGCCATGGTCGCCGAGATGCCGAAGAAGGAAGCTCCGCCCGCCATGCCCGCCGGCGGCGGCATGGGCGGCTTCTGAGCCTGCCGTTCCGTGACAGAGTTGCGAAGGCCGCCTCCGGGCGGCCTTCTTTTTTGCCGACCCTGCCTGTTTCGCTTTCCGATTCAACCAGCGGCCAAAACCCACTACGGTGGCGCGCCGATTCTGATTGTTTGGGCATGATCCTCAGACCGCTTCACGCTTTTCCGGATCATGGCCGTTGCGCGAGGATGTCATCGATGCGTGCGCTTCTGGTTTGCTCCATGGCCGTTCTGGCCCTGCTCGCCGGTCCGCGACCGGCCTCCGCCCAGATGAAGCTGTCGCCGAAGGCGACCGCGCCGGGCGGAGCCGAGACGCGCTACTTCACCTCGATCGACGGGGTGATGGACGGCCATGCCGACGTGATCCTGAAGGAGACGCGCCAGGGCAAGGCGCTGACCGCGGCGGTGCTCGACGTCTGCTACCCCATCGCGAAGAACTCCGACCGCAAGGACCGCTTCGTCGTCAACCTCCAGGTCGCGGGCCAGACGCTGACGGGAACGACGCAGAGCGTTGGCGAGAAGTCGCCGGTCAGCGTCAAGCTGACACGCAAGCAGTCCGGCGACACGTTCGAATTCCGCGGCCAGATCGCGATCGGCCAGGCGGTGACCGAAGTGACCTCGCCGGACAATTCCGATCTCAGCGAAAAGGAATTCCTGGACAGTCAGAGCTCGGACGACGGCATCACGCCGCAGCCGAAGGATTTCACCGACGTCTCGCCGGAAGCGATCGCGGTCAAGGTCAAGCTCGACGCAGCGACCGACTTCCTGAAGAGCCTGAAGGGCCAGGAGGTCGAGGTGACGCTGGCGAGCCTCAATGTCGGCTGCGACGCGCTGCGCGCCGGCGAGCAGACCATCACCATGTCGGTCGATCCCGAGCGCGCCGGCGCGCTGCTGGCCAAGTTCAAGGCGATGCCCGGCGTCACGGCCGCTGGCTGGACCGCGGGCATGACCGAGATGGACCGCACCATCCGCTTTCCCGCGGCGGACTGGCGCGAGGGCGACAAGATCAACAAGGGCAAGCTGGCAATTGCGGTCGCGAACGTGCTGAGCAGGACGCTCGCGGCAAAGCCGGTCGCGCAAAACTTCAACCCGGCCACCGGCAAGCTCAAGCTGGTGTTCAAGCGGCCGAATCAGGATTTCCCGGCGCTCGAGCTCACCGACACGATCGAGGTTGCAGGCCTGGTCTCGCCCGACAAGCCGGGCACCACCGACAAGCTCATGCTCTGGCTCGGCAGCCCGGCGACCACGACGGCCGACGAGGGCAGCGGTGCCAGGCTCAATTTGTCCGACGATGCGAGCCTCGACGAAGAAGGCGATCTGCCCGACGACAACGGCTCGATCGAGGCGCTCGTCAAGGAGCTGAAGGGCCAGCGCTGGGACGCCGACAGATCGGCGTGGAAGTGACGCAGTCATTCCGGGGCGCGCGAAGCGCGAACCCGGAATCTGGAGCTTGTCGCGCGAGATTCCGGGTTCGACGCTGGCGCGTCGCCCCGGAATGACCTGACGCTCAATTCCCCGTCGTCCTGAAGCGCAGCGGCTTCGGGCCGATCAGCGTCAGCACGTCGCCCTGGCGCTTCCAGGTCTCAACGCTGCCGAGGGCGGCGACGAGCTCGTCGTCGGCCTGCGCTCTCGCCGGCGGACAGTTGCGGTTCTGGATCTGGCCGGGCACGAAGATCACGGTGTTGCCGGCGACCGAGAACTGGCCCTTGCCGCCCTTGCACCAGAGCTCCAGCACGACCTCGCCATTGTCGCCGATCTCGATGTTGGGAATCCGCTTCGAGCCTGCCTGCGGCAACGCCTCCAGCGTCATCTCGGTGCCGAACGGAAACCCCTCCTGGGCACGCGCGAGCGTGGACATCGCGAGCATTGCAACCGTCGCACACAGCAATCGCAGAAGCGGAACCATGAGACCTCTCGACCGACCTGATTTGCGGCACCTTCTATAGGACGGCGGTGCGGTTGAGAAGGTTCGCGGCGGACGCACAAATCCCCGCGGGAACGAGCCTCGCGGGGATTTGCGGGTGCGGCTTGGACCCTAAAGCGCGATGAGATTTGGATGAATCGTCATCGCGCTTTAGGTCTTTGTTTGAGCATGATCTTTTCGGAAAGCCGCTTCACACTTTTCCGGATCATGCTCTACTTCAGGACCAGCGCCGTAAACGGCCAGACATAGGCCTGCAACGTCACGAGCACGCCGACCAGGCACGCCAGCACGATCGAGTGCCAGAACACGAAGCGCAGGATCGTGCCCTCATGGCCGTACCAATTGGTGGCGGTCGAGGCGACCACGATCGACTGCGCGTCGATCATCTTGCCCATCACGCCGCCGGAGGAGTTCGCCGCCGCCATCAGCACCGGCGACAGGCCGAGCTGCTCGGAGGTGATCTTCTGCAGGTTGCCGAACAGCACGTTGGAGGCGGTGTCCGATCCGGTCAGCGCCACGCCGAGCCAGCCGAGCAGCGTGCCGAAGAAGGGATAGAGCACGCCGGTGGCGGCGAAGGCGAGACCGAGCGTGGCGTCGACGCCGGACAGGCGCGTCAAGGTGCCGATCGCGAGCATCGCCGAGATCGTGATCAGCGAGATCGCGCAGAGCCGGATGGTGCGGCCATATTGCATCGCAAGCTTGCCGGGACCGACGCCCATCAACAGGCCGGAGATGATCGCCGCGATCAGCATGCCCGTGCCGGTGAAGGACAGGTAGGTGAAGGCGAACACCGCGCTTTCCTTCGTCGGCCCTGGCGCGACCGGCGGCATCTTGTTGATCATCTGGTGCAGCTCGGGAACGGGATAGTTCCAGACGAAGATCGCGTTCGCCCAGGCCTTGAAGGCACCGTTGCCCCAGACCAGCATCACGATGCAGACGATGATCCACGGCAGCAGCGCGTCGAACAGCTCGCTCTGCGTCAGCGGCGTCTTGTCGAGCGGTTTCGCCGCCGCCATCGTGGCGGCCGATTCGTCGCGGCCGCGCAGCGCCGGCGACAGCCAGAGCTGCCGCGGCTGCCACACCTTCAGGAACAGGATCAGCGCGCCCATCGAGATCAGCGAGGCGCCGATGTCGACGATCCAGGGATTGATGTGGTTCGAGATCACGTATTGCGGGATCGCGAACGACACGCCGGTGACGAGGATCGCCGGCCAGACGTCCTTCATGCCCCTCCAGCCCGCGAATGCCCACACCACCCAGAACGGCACGATCAGCGAGAAGAACGGCAATTGCCGTCCGACCATCGCACCAAGGATGTAGGGATCGAGGCCGGTGACCGAGGCGAGGCCCTGGATCGGCGTGCCCAGCGCGCCATAGGCGACCGGCGCGGTGTTGGCGATCAGCGACAAGCCCGAGGCCGCGAGCGGCGAGAAGCCGAGCCCGATCAGCACCGCGCCCGTGATCGCGACCGGCGTGCCGAAGCCCGAGGCGCCCTCGAAGAACGCACCGAACGAGAACGCGATCAGCAGCAATTGCAGCCGCCGGTCCTCGGTGACGCCGCCGACCGCGCGCTTGAGCAGCTCGAATCGCCCGGTGGTCACCGTGACCTGGTAGAGGAAGATGACGTTGAGAACGATCCAGCCGATCGGGAAGAACCCGGTGACGATGCCCAGCACCGAAGCCCGGATCGACATGTTCGCCGGCATGGTGAAGACGAAGATCGTGATCAGGTTGGTCACGATCACGGCGATGATTGCTGCGATATGCGCCTGGACGCGGCCGCTCGCGATCAAAACCAGCAGCGTGACGACGGGCACCGCCGCCGCGATCGTCGACAGCACCGGGCTGTGCAGCGGATCATAGATCTGATTCCACATCGTCTTTCTCCCCACGCATGTTGCGGCAGGCGGCCCGCGTGGAGAGCCGGTCCTGCTTGACGCCGGAAGCGATAGCCCCCCGCGTTGGACGTGAATTCTTGCGAATGCAGCCGGTTCCCGGCCGCTCACAAGGTCGCGAAATCGCGGAGCACCCCGCACCGCGCCGCCAGGCGCCATGCTAGGGTTGCTGGCTGCGACAATCCAACGCAAATTGCAGAACTTGCGACTTTAGTCTAAGCGCGCCCATTTCCGCCATCGCCTCAGCTATTTGGCTCCGGGCATCGTGCACATCCCCTGAGGAGATCCAGCTCTGTGAACAACATCCGCGCCACGCTCGCGATCGTCTGGCGAATCGCCATCCCTTATTTCCGGTCAGAGGACAAATGGGCCGGCCGCGGCCTGCTCGCCGCGGTGATCGTCATCGAGCTGCTGCTGGTCGCCATCGACGTGCTCGTGAACCAGTGGTACAGCCGCTTCTACAACTATCTCCAGGAGCGCGACTGGAACGGCTTCGTCTGGGAACTGGGCGTCTTCACAGTGCTCGCGAGCGCCAGCGTCGCGCTGTCCGTCTACCAGCTCTATCTCAATCAGTGGCTCCAGATTCGCTGGCGGCAATGGCTGACGCGTCACTATCTGGGCGAGTGGCTGAATAGCGCGACCCACTATCGGATGCAGCTCAAGGGCGATGCGGCCGACAACCCGGACCAACGCATCACCGACGACGTCAGGAGCTTCGTCGAGCAGACTCTCAATATCGGCATCGGGCTGCTCTCCTCGATCGTCACGCTGCTCTCGTTCGTGGTCATTCTGTGGGGGCTGTCGAACGCGGCACCGCTGCATATTTCGGGCATCGACTTTCCCATCCCCGGCTATTTGGTGTGGGCGGCGCTCGTCTACGCGATCTTCGGCACCCTGTTCACGCACTGGGTCGGTTCGCCGCTGGTCAATCTCAATTTCGAGCAGCAGCGCTACGAGGCCGACTTCCGCTTCAACCTCGTCCGTGTGCGCGAGAACTCCGAACAGATCGCGCTGCTCAAGGGCGAGGGCGCCGAACGCGAACGTCTCCTGCTCCGCTACGGCTTTGTCGTCGGCAATTGGTACGCGATCATGAGCCGAACCAAGCGCCTGACTGCCTTCACGGCGAGCTATTCCCAGGCCGCCGTGATCTTCCCCTTCATCCTCACCGCGCCTGCCTACTTTGCAGGTAAGATTCAACTCGGAGGGATGGTACAGACCGGGTCCGCCTTCGGCAGCGTGCAGAAGGCCCTGTCCTTCTTCGTGACCGCCTACCGCTCGTTAGCCGAATGGCGTGCGGTGGTTGCGCGTCTCGATGGCTTCGAGATGTCGGTCGCCTCGGCGGTCAATCTGCCGGCGCATGAGCCAGCCATCGCGCTGGAGGTCGCCGGCCGCCATATCGACCTCGAACAGCTCTGCGTGAACCTGCCCAACGGCACGCCGCTGGTGGCCGCCAAGGCCTTCACCATTCAGCCTTCCGAGCGCGTGCTGGTGACCGGACCGTCCGGCTCCGGCAAGTCCACGCTGTTCCGGGCCATCGCCGGCATCTGGCCGTTCGGCACCGGCACCGTTGTGGTCCCGGAAAAGGCAAAGCTGATGATGCTGCCGCAGCGGCCCTATTTCTCGGTCGGCGTGTTGCGCGATGCCGTGGTCTATCCGGCAGCGCCGGGCGCGTTCGACGCCGCGCAGGTCCGCGACGCCCTGATCGCGGTCGGGCTGCCCGATCTCGCGGAGCGGCTGGACGAGGAAGGCCACTGGAACAGGATGCTCTCGCTCGGCGAGCAGCAACGTCTCGGGCTTGCGCGCGCGCTGCTGCATGCGCCGGACTATCTGTTCCTGGACGAAGCCACCGCCTCGCTCGACGAGCCGTCGGAGGCCCGGCTCTACCGGCTGCTGGCGGAGAGACTGCCGCAGGCCACCATCGTCTCGATCGGCCACCGCTCGACGCTCGATGCCTTCCACACCCGCAAGGTGGCGCTGGTGAAGGACGGTGCGATCCACGTCGTCGGCGGCGAGCGGAGTGCGGCGGAGCCGAGCGCCGCGCGCTGAGGCGAGCGCTCTATGGTCGCTGGTCATCAGGTTCGAGCCGCCACTCCACACACTCGTCATGCCCGGGCTTGATCCGCCGGCGCGGCCGATGCCGCTTCGGCGCGGCGAAGGCCCGGGCATCCACGTCTTTCCGGCCTCGGGGCTAACCGTGGATGGCCGGGTCAAGCCCGGCCATGACGGTGGAGAAAAGCAAAAGGGCGGCAGGTTGCCCTGCCGCCCTCGCGAAGTCGTTCGGGAAGAAGCTTACTTCAGATTGCTCATCGCCGTCAGATCGAACGAGAGCTTGGCCACGCCTGCCGCGCTGCACCAGTTGGAGCCGAAGCCGCCCGGATTGATGGGGGTGAAGCTGCCGGTGAACTTCGCGGTGTGATCGCTGGTCAAGGCGTTGCAGTCGCCCTTGTTCAGGTCGGTGTCGTGATAGCGCAGATCGAGCGTGAACACCTTGTACGTGAAGCCGACGCCGACGTTCCAGGTGTTGTAGCTCGGCTCCTTGATGCCGTTCGCATACACCGGATCGCCCGCGATGCCGTAGAAGATGTCGGACGTGCCGAACCACTGCCGGCCGAACTCACCCGACACGTACATGCCGACGCCGCTGGCACCGAAGATCGTGCTCGGGGCGGTCCACTTGGCGGTGATCGAGGCGTAGTTGCCCCAAGCGCCGAGGTTCAGGAAGTTCGGCGAGTAGTACTCGTTGAAGCCGACCGTCCACTGATCGTTGATGACGACATTCAGCTTGGCGTAGGCTTCGAAGAAGCTGGCGTCCTTCTTGGCGAAGTTGCCGTTGATGGGAAGGCCGATCGCGCCCTGCGAGTAATCGATGTCGCCGCCGCAATTGCCCTGAGCCAAGGTGCCCTGCGAGCCGAAGCATTGTCCGCCCGGATAGAGGTAGCCCCAGAGACCGAAGTCGAAGGCGAACATGCCGAAGGTCGGGCGGATACCGCCGTAGAAGTCGACTTCCGCCGCAGCGCGGTTCGGGAAGGAGATGCTCGAGGCGGACGTACCGACGTAGAGCTGCAGGTCCTTGGTGACATTGTAGCGGGGCTCGAAATAGGCCGTGACGGCCGGCTTATGGTTCGACTGGGTGATGCCGCGGAAGACGTAATCGCTCATGATGCCGCCACCGAAGGCGATATCCCAGGGATCGAAGGCCGGCGGCGGCGGGGCCTTCAGTGCCTTCACGCGCAGATCTGCCGCGAACGCCGAACCCGTCGTTACCATCGCCAGCGCCGTTGCCAACAAAGCCAGTTTTTTCATTTCGGTCCCCATCTACCCGTTCTTACTTAGCAGTCGCCCCCGGAAGCCCCCCGGGGCATGCGGCCTACCTACAAAATTGCGTCACTGCGGCAATTTGGATCGATGAACAGGAACCGTGAAGCAAAAAGCGCGGGCATCTGCCGACTTTTTAGGCGTTTTGACGAATTCACGAAAGGTTGTGAGCCTGTGTGGCTTCTCGATCACATTATTTGCATTCCAAGGTGCAGTGCAGACCCGTGTAAACCCGGAGATCGCCAAGCGGCGTGACACCTTCGCTACGAATCAGAGTGGGTCCGTAGCGCCAGCGCCAGGGCGGCTTTCCGCGATGCAGAAAGGCCGCAGCACCGGAGCGCCGCGGCCCTCTCGTTACAATCCCAAGTAACAGTCCGAAGGCGATGAGAGGCCGCCTTCCTACCCCTGCCCCTCGGCCGGCGCCGCTTCCGCAGAAGACGAAGGCATCGCCCAGCTGGGCTCGGCGGGCGCTGGAGCCTCCGCCGGTGCCGACGGCTTCGGAGCAGGCGCTGCCTTCGCCTTCTTCGGTGCCGTCTTCTTCGCGGCCTTCTTCGGAGCCGCCTTCTTGGCCGCCGACTTCTTTGCTGTCTTCTTGGCTGCCTTCTTCGGGGCGGCCTTCTTGGCAGATTTCTTGGCAGACTTCTTGGCGGTCTTCTTGGCTGCCTTCTTCTTCGTCGCCTTCTTCGCGGTCTTCTTCGCCGCTACGGCCTTCTTGGCCTTCTTGCTTTTCTTCTTCTTCGCTTTCGCCATCGTGGTCCTCCTGTTGCCGCCGAACAATGCTTGATCGGGCGTCTTCAGTCGTCACCTCGGGAGGACAGTTCAGGCTCCTGAAAGCTCAAACCCGCGCGTTCAGTGCCGGCCGCGCCCCGCCCGTCGCCCAATCGAGAAGCTCAATCGTGTGTACGACCGGAACTGACGTGCCACTGGCAATCTGCACCATGCAGCCGATATTGCCCGCGGCAATCATGTCCGGCTTGACGCTCGCGATGTTGGCGACCTTGCGATCGCGCAACCGACCCGCAAGCTCGGGCTGGAGAATGTTGTAGGTCCCCGCCGAACCGCAACACAAATGGCTCTCGGGCACATCTTTCACCACGAATCCATTCTTGGAAAGCAATTCTTTCGGAAGGCCTGTGATTTTCTGTCCATGCTGCAACGAACACGCGGAGTGATAGGCGACGACGATGGCGTCCGCTCTCGCCGCCGTCGCAAGCTCGATCCCGGCGACGTATTCGGTGATGTCCTTGGCGAGCGCGGAGACCTTCGCCGCGTCGGCTGCGAACGCATCGTCCTCACGCAGGAGATAGCCGTAATCCTTGATCACCGTGCCGCAGCCGGAGGTCGTCACCAGGATGGCATCGAGCCCCTCGCCGGCCATTTCCTTACCCCACGCCGCAACGTTGGCGCGAGCCCGCGCCAACGCATCCTCGTCGTTGCCGAGGTGATGGGTCAGCGCGCCACAGCACTGCTCGTCCCTGACAAGGACGACCTCGATGCCGTGGCGGGTCAGGAGATTGATGGCGGCCTGGTTGATGCGGGGCGCCAGCACCTGCTGGGCGCAGCCCTGGAGCAGCGCCACACGTCCGCGCTTCTTGCCCAGCGCCGCGAACACGCTGCCGGCGGCGGGCCCGGCCGGCGGCAGCCGGTCCGGCGCCAGCGCCAGCATCGCCTTGATGCGCTGGATCAAGCCCGGCGTCGCCGCAGGCCGGGGCGTCGGCAGCAAGACGCCGAGCGGACGGACGAGCCGCGCCAGCCACATGCTGATGCGAAAGCGCTGCGGGTCCGGCAGGACGAAGGCCAGCACCTGGCGCAACAGCCGCTCGGTCAGCGGCCGCCGATAGCGCTGCTCGATCCGGACCCGGGCCTGGTCGACCAGGTGCATGTAGTTCACGCCTGAGGGGCAGGTCGTCATGCAGGCAAGGCACGACAGGCAACGGTCGATATGCTTGACCACCTCGCCGGTCGGCGCCTGGTCCTTCTCCAGCATCTCCTTGATCAGATAGATGCGGCCGCGCGGGCTATCGAGCTCGTCGCCGAGCAGCACATAGGTCGGGCAGGTTGCGGTGCAGAAGCCGCAATGGACGCAGGCGCGCAGGATCTTGTCGGCCTCCGCGATATCGGGGTCGGCGAGCTGCGCGAGTGAGAATTCGGTCTTCATCAGCCAGCGCTCCGCGTGAGCCGCCCCCGGTTGAGAATGGTCTTCGGATCGAAGCTGGCGCGCACCCGCTCGCTCAGCGCGGCAATGCCTGGCGCCTGCGGATGGAATACGTCGACCTTGCGCCTGACATCCTCGTCCGCCCGGATCAGCGTGGCATGCCCGCCGACCGCGTCCGCGCGCGCACGCACGGCCGGGGCATGCGCGTCCGGCTTCGGCGGCAGCGCCGCCCAGATCAGGCCGCCGCCCCAATCGTAGATCACATCGCCCCCCGTCTCGCGCGCCAGCTGCGTGCTCAGCACCGCGCCCGAGGCCGGCGGGCAGACGATCCGCCAGACCGGCCAGGCGCCGAGCGCGCCGCTCGCCGCGAACGGCAGCACGTCGCGGATCGCAGTCCACAGCGCCGCGGATGCGACGTCCTCGATCAGCATCGCGGTGCCAAACGGCGCCAGCAAGTCGCGCAGCGAGCCGGCGCGGTGCGCGGCGGACGCGGTGATGCCCTCGAGCCGCAGCACGGTCAGCGCCTCGCCCTCGCCCTGGCCCGCAATGTCGCTCAGCCCCTCGGTCCCGGCCAGGAGCGCGGATTTCGGCAGATGCGCGGCGGCGGAGACGTCGAACGGCGAGCCCAGCGCCGCGGTCATGGCCTTGTTGGCCGTGGCATCATCCAACCCGCGCAGCAGCAGCGTCCGCTCGGCCTCGGGCTTGGGCATCACCTTGAGCGTCACCTCGGTCATCACCGACAGCGTGCCCCAGGACCCCGCCAACAGCTTGCAGAGGTCGTAGCCGGTGACGTTCTTCACCACCCTGCCGCCGGTCTTGAAGCTGTCGCCGAAGCCCGAGACGGCGTGCGCCCCGAGGAGATGATCGCGCGCCCCGCCCGCCCGGATCCGCCGCGGTCCGGCGAGCCCGGCCGCGATCATGCCGCCGATGGTGCCTGTCGCCGGCGTGCCGAGTAGCGGGGCGGTGTTAACAGGCTCGAAGGCGAATTGCTGGTTCTTGGCGTCGATCAGCGCCAGCACGTCGGCCAGCGGCGCGCCGGCCTGGAGCGTGATGATGAGCTCGCTCGGCTCGTAGGCGGTGACGGCATTGAGCGCGGAGAGGTCGAGCACGGCGTTGGTCGCCATGGCGTGGCCGATGCCGCGCTTACCGCCATGGCCGATGATCTCGAGCGGCTGCTCGTTCGCGATCGCCGCGCGCACCACCGCTTCGACGTCTTTGGCGTCTCTGACCTTGAGCGTATCCACGGGAAAAGGCGGTAGCGAAATTCGCGCGGGAAATCAATTCGATCCTGACGGAACGCGTTGGGGCTGGATCAAGCCCCGGCCTTGCACGTGATGCCGCCGTCGACGACGAGCTCGATGCCGGTCACGTATTTCGACTCGTCGGAAGCCAGGAACAGCGCGGCGTTGGCGACGTCCCATGCATCGCCCATGTGGCCCATCGGCACTTGCGCGTCGCGCGCGCGCCACATCGCCTCGACGTCGCCCTTGGCGTAGCTGGCGGCGAGGCCGGCGGAGTGCTCGACCATCGGCGTCTTCATCAGGCCGGGCAGGATCGCGTTGACCCGGACATGATGACGCGCGAACTCGATCGCGGTGGTGCGCGTCATCTGGTTCATCGCCGCTTTCGAGGCGCCGTAGGTGACGTAGGAGATCCCCATGTGGCGGATCGAGGCGATCGAGGAGATGTTGATGATCGAGCCGCCGCCCTGCTTCACCATAACCGGGATGACGTGCTTCATGGCGAGATAGGCGCTCTTGAGGTTGACGCTGAAGACGCGGTCCCAGCTGTCCTCGCTCACCTCCACCACGCTGCCCATCTCGGCGATGCCGACATTGTTGTCGAGCACGTCGATGCGGCCATGGGCCTTGAGGCACGCCGCGACCATCGCCTCGATCTCGCTGGCGCGCGACACGTCGGCCGTGAACGCCATCGCCTTGCCGCCCTCGCCGCTGATGATCTTCGCTGTCTCCTCGGCCGCAGCACCGTTGCGATCGACGCAGAACACCTGCGCGCCCTCGCGCGCGAAGGTCACCGCGGTCGCCTTGCCGTTGCCCCAGCCCGGACCGATCGAGCCGGCCCCCACCACCATCGCAACCTTGCCCTTGAGCCGATCCATCGCGGTTCTCCCTTATTTCTCTTGTTGTTTGCAGATGCTCATTTTGGTGACGTTAGCACCAATGGGATGACCGACAATCTCCGACAGCGTCCGGCATTGCCCCTCTTGGCAGAGCCGCCACTCTCCCGCCGCGTCCGAATTGCCCAGCACGACCTCTTGCATCGGCGCACGCTGCGGCCGCCATCGAAACCAGCCGTCGACCAGTCGCGCCTCGGGCGGCGGCTCCATGCCGGGGCCGGTGCCCTTGACGCGGGCCTGGACCAGCTCGAGGCCGGCGGGCGTGAGGCGCCAATCTTCCTGCCATTCGACCTTCGCGATCGAATGCGTCCAGGCCAGCGTGAAGGCGGTGAGCGCCAGCGCCTTCACGCCACCCGCTGCTGCGAGGCAGAGGCTCACACCGCCTCGACCGGCGCCGGCGGACGCTGTCGCCATTGCCACAGCGCGAGCGCGGCGGCGAGCACGAAGCCCGCGGTGTCGCTGAAGGGGAATTCACCGAGCAGGCAGAACGCGGCGCCGAGCGCGACCAGGCGCTCGATCAGCGTCAGCCGCGTGAACAGGAAGCCGATCGCGGCCATGCCGAACAGGCCGATCGCCACCAGCGCCTTCAGGCTCGCCAGCGCCACCGCGCCGTAGAAGCCGAGCTGGGCCGCCATGGGATCGCCGGCCTGCAGCATCAAGGCCGGCGAATAGACGAAGATGAAGGGAATGACGTAGCCGGCGAGCGCGATGCGCATCGCTTCCCAGCCGATCTTGTCCGGATTCTCCTTGGCGATCGGCGCCGCCGCAAGCGCGGCCAGCGCCACCGGCGGCGAGAGGTCGGCCATGATGCCGTAGTAGAATGCGAACATGTGGCTCGCGATCAATGGCACGCCGAGCTTGGCCAGCGCGGGAGCCGCGAGCGCGGCGGTGATGATGTAGGTCGGGATGGTCGGGATGCCGGTGCCGAGCAGGATCGACAACAGCATGGTCATGACCAGCGCCAGGAACAGGCTCTTCTCGCCGAGACCGATCACCCAGCCGCCGAAGATGGTGCCGACGCCGGTCTGCGACATCATGCCGATGATGACGCCGACGATGGCGCAGGCCATGCCGACGGTGATGGCGGATTTCGCGCTCTCGGCCAGCGCATCGCGGCAGGCGCGCAACGCCGCAAAGCCGCCGCGCACGAACGCGGTGATCACGATCAACCCGACCACGACGGTCGCGACCGGCACGATCTGGAGGCCGTCGCGCGACAGCGCGGCGACCACGAGCGCGAGCCCGACCCAGAAGATGGTGCGGATCACGTTCGAGGAGGCGCCCGTCGTGATGGCGGTGCCGAGGATCAGCGTCACTGTCAGCGCAAGGCCCATGCTGCCGGCATAGAGCGGCGTAAAGCCCTCGAACAGCATGTAGACCAGCGCTGCGAGCGGCAGCACGAGGTACCAGCGCGTCACCAGCGCCTTCCAGGCGCTCGGGATCTCCGAACGCTTCATGCCGACGAGGCCGTGCTTGCCGGCCTCCAGATGCACCATCCAGAAGGCGGAGGCGAAATAGAGGATCGCAGGGATGGCCGCGGCCTTGACGATCTCCGAATATTGCACGCCGAGCGTCTCGGCCATGATGAAGGCGACCGCGCCCATCACCGGCGGCATGATCTGGCCGCCCATCGAGGCCGTCGCCTCGACGCCCGCCGCGAACGCGCGGCGGTAGCCGAACCTGATCATCAAGGGAATCGTGAACTGGCCGACCGTGACGACGTTGGCGACGCCCGATCCGGAGATGGTGCCCATCATGCCCGAGGCGAACACCGCGACCTTGGCAGGGCCGCCGCGGGTGCGGCCGAACAGGCCGAGCGAGACGTCGGTGAACAGCTGGATCATGCCGGCGCGCTCCAGGAACGAGCCGAACAGGATGAACAGGAAGATGTAGGTCGCTGAGACGTAGACCGGCACGCCGTAGAAGCCTTCGGTGCCGAACGACAGATGCGTGACGACCTGGTCGAAATCATAGCCGCGGTGGTTGAGCGGCGACGGCAGGTACTGACCGAAGAACCAATAGAGCAGACACGCGCCGCACATCAGCGGCAATGCCGCGCCCATCAGCCGCCGCGTGCCCTCGAAGATCAGCACCGCGAGCAGCGTGCCGACCACGAGATCGAGCCTGGTCGGATCGCCGTCGCGCGCGATCAGGTCGGCGTAGAATATCCATTGGTAGAGACCGCAGTAGAACCCGGCGCCGCCGATCGCCCAGCCCAGCGCACGGCCGAAATTGCTCCTCGCGGTGAAGTTGGCGATCAGGCCGAAGGTCAGCAGGAGCAGGAATCCGACATGGACGCCGCGCACCACCTGGCTCGGCAGGTAGTTGAAGGCGGCGACGTAGAGCTGGAAGGTCGCGAACGCGATGCCGATCCAGTAGGCGAGCCGGCCCCACCAGGCGGGGCCGAAGCCTTCTGGAAAACCATGCTCGAAATTGTCGAACTCGACCTTGACGGGCGCAGCTTCAATGGCTTCTGCCTGCGACATCGATATATCCCTGCACCCTGAAATCGTCATGCCCGGGCTTGACCCGGGCATCCATCGAAAGATGAATCCCTGGAGGATGGATGGCCGGGTCAAGCCCGGCCATGACACCTGTACTACTTGATCAGCCCCTTTTCCTTGTAATAGCGGATCGCGCCGGGGTGCAGCGGGACCGGGCTGCCGGTGGCGGCGGTCTCGAGCTTGATCTCCTTGCCGGCCGCGTGCGCAGTGACGAGTTCGGGCAGCGATTCATAGACCAGCTTGGTCATCTGATAGGCGAGATCGTCCGAGACGGCGGAGCTGGTGACCAGATAATTGATCACGGCCGCCGTCGGCACGTCCTTGTCCTGGCCGGTATAGGTGTTGGCCGGAATGGTCGCGGCGACGAAGGGCGGGCCGATCTTGTCGACCGTCTCCTTTGGCACCGACACCACCGTGATCGGGCTCGAGGTCGAGAGGTCCTTCAGCGAGGCGACGCCGAGCCCGGCCGATTGCAGCGTGGCGTTGAGCTGCCGGTTCTTCATGAGATCGACCGATTCGGCAAAGGGCAGGTATTCGACCTTGCCGAGATCCTTGTAGCTCATGCCGGCTGCGCTAAGGATCGCGCGGGAGTTCAGCTCGGTGCCCGACTTCGGCGCGCCGACCGACAGGCTCTTGCCCTTGAGGTCGGCGAGCGTCTTGATGCCGGACTCGGCGGTCGCGACGATCTGGATGTAATTCGGATAGATCGCACCGATGGTGCGGAGCTTGTCGAGCTTGGTCTTGAAGCCCGCCTCCTCCTCGCCGTCCCAGGCGGCCTTCAGCGAGTCGCCCAGCGTGAACGCCAGCTCGCCGCGGCCCTGCTGCAGCAGGATCAGGTTCTCAACCGACGCCTTGGTGGCCTGCACCTGCGTCTTCACGTTCGGGATCTTCTCGCCGTAGATCTTTCCGATCGCGACCCCGAGCGGATAGTAGACGCCGGAGGTTCCACCGGTCAGCACGTTGATGAAGGATTGCGCCTGCGCGCAGGGTGCCGACGCCGCCAGAGCCAGAGCCGCGGCCGCGCCGAAAATCGTCCGTTTCATGGTTGTTGTTCTCCCCAAACCGGCGGCGAAATTGGCCGGATGAGGGATGCGGGTCAACCCATCCAAAAGATAAAGCTGGGCTGCAGTAAACGGCCGATGCGGCTGGACTTTTCGGGAACCTGCTGCGGCGAGGTGGCGCAGTGGGGACGATCGCATCGGTGTGGACCAGGGGCACAGACAGCCGCACAGCGTCATGGCCGGGCTTGTCCCGGCCATCCACGCCTCTCCACACCGCACGGAGAACGTGGATGCCCGGGACAAGCCCGGGCATGACGACCTTTTGCCAAATGTTCGAATGCGATCGCCCTGCCTGCAAGCGATCGAGCGCTCCTACTGGAACGTCATGTCCAGGCATTTGGAGATGTCGGAGCCGAGGCCGGAAGAGATGATGATGCAGCCGCGCACCTTCTGCGCGCCGACGTCGGCGGCCCAGACCGAGTAGCCGCCGGGGCCGAAGAACGAATTGGTGTTCGGCGGCTCGGTCTCGGTGGCGTCGAAATCGTACTTGCCGTCGGTCTCGAAAATGCGCGGCTTCTTGGTGCAGCCGCCGTCGGTCTGGACGTTGATGACTTCCTTGTTGTCGCGGGTCAGCGCCAGGGAGACCTGGCAGCGGAAATATTCCGAGGTCTTGGTGTTGAACAGATAGGTGTAGGACTTGCATGTCGCGGTGTTCAGCTTGCCCGGGGCAAGGCCGCGGCTGCACGAAATCCGCTGGTTGTGGCTGAGCCGGTAGTCATCGGCTTGGGCGGCCGGCGCCAGCGCCGTGAGCAACAGCGCGGCAGCCGAGCAGGCTTTGACGACAAGGTTCATTCGAATCACCCCCACCAATATTTTTGTCGAGTTGCGTTCTAGACGGAAAGCGGAACATAGTCGCGAGGGGACGAAGGGAAAATCACAAACTGCTGGGCAAGACGTGATGCGCTGCGGCGCTATCGCAAGTTGACCGGAACGCATCGTTCGTGATTTGTTCAATCTGGAATGTCCCGATCTTGGGAGGATGGGATGACGGCATTTTCAATCAAGACATTTGCAATCGCCGCTGCGCTCGGCGCATTGGCAGCGCCCGCACTGGCGCAAACCGCAGCGACGCCCTGGGAGCTGAAGACCGACACCGGCTACGCCTACGACAGGGACGGCAAGACCTATTCCTACAAGATGGGCACCAGCAACGCCGGCGAGCTCTTGAAGGGCGCCAAGAAGGTGCCCAAGGGCACGCTGTTCTTCATCGGCCAAAACGGCCAGCTCTACATGCGCACCGGCCCCTATCTGGAGGGCGACGGCAAGTTCAAGTTCGGGCCGGATCAGTAGGGCTCAAGGTGGCGGGGCAACACAGCCGCTACACACTCGGTGTCATCGTCCGCGAAGGCGGACGATCCAGTATTCCAGAGGCCGTCGTGGTTGAAACGAGAGGCCGCGGCGTACTGGATGCCCGGCCTGCGCGGGGCATGACAGCGGAGGATATGGCAAGCAAGGGCTAAAACGCCCCTGCCAGCTCCCTCGCGCCGGGTTTGCTGCTGTTGAAGTCCATGCGCTCGTCCGTCACCGCAAGAAGCTTCGCCACCGTGTTGTGGCGGATCGCGACCGGGTTGCGTTCATAGCCGCCGCGCTGGAAGAAGTTCGAGGTCGGCACCCGCTCGCGCATCGCCTGCGGCATCGTCACCATGTCGAGGCCGGTGCCGTCGCCGGTGAGGTTCATCATTTCGAGCTCGGCCGCGGAGAGCGGGCGCGAGTGTCCCTTGGCCCGGGCGAAATGGACTGACGTCAGCAGCTTGTGGGTCTGCAGCATCGGGCCGATGTCGATGTCGAGCACCATGGCATGCATGGCCCAGCCCTGCGGGGTAGCGCCCATCTTCTCGTGCTCCGACCAGGTATCGGGCACCGACTTCGCGTGCGCCACCATCTTCTTCAGGACAGCGAGCTTGTGATCGAGCGCATGCCGCGCCGGTCCTGATGTGCGCGCCACCTTCTCGGACAACGCGCGGATCAGTTCGTGGCCCTGCTCGGCCAGCAGCTCGACGCTGTTGGTGGTCAGGAGCTGGTTGTAGCCCATCGCCGTCGAGATCGCGCGCTTGCCGCCGTGCTCGATTCCGGCCTGCACGTCGTAACTGCCGGTGCCGCCGGTCTCGAACGAATAGACCCGCACCGCCTGCTCGCGCGTCAGGCCATGGGCCAGCGCGTAGCGCGCATAGGCGCGCTTGAACTCGAGCTCGCTGGTCGGGCGCTGCGGCGTGAACTGGTAGAGCTCCTCTGCCGCGCGCAGGAAATCGGCGACGACCGGGATCGGCCTCTTGGCGGGACGGTCCGGCGTTTCCTCCGGCTCCGGATTCACCGGCTTCTTCGGCCCGGTATAGAGCGGCGGATGCTCCAGCACGTAGTCATCGAGCGTGATCTGCTGTCCGCTGCGCCGCTTGGCGTTGCGCGCCTTCCGCTTCTCGGAGATCTGGCTCCAATAGGCGCCGGCCTCGGCATCGAAGGCGGCGCGCGCGGCCTGATATTCGGCGAGCTTGCGGCGATATTCGAGCACCGCCGGCGAGGCCGCCCCGCCTTGCGCGAAAAACTGCGACAGCAGCTGGGCGTTGGCATTGCGGACGGCGGGCGGCAGCGCGTCGGCCTCGGCGCCGCGCGCGGCGGACGAAATCAGGACGAGCGCGAGCGGAACCAGCGCGAGGTTTCGAATCGAATGATGCATGCTGCCTTCTTAGCAGGCATCCGGTAACCGTCGCGTTAACGCGCCGTTTACCATCGTCACGTCCAGGCGAAGACCGGCTGTTCCAGGTCGGTGACGCGGGTGTGCCGCCCCGCCAGCACCTCGCGGAACTGGTAGATCAGCGCCGCGGTCGGGGCGTGGATCAGGCTCATCTGGTGATGGAAGCGGATGACGCGGCGGCTGCTCTCGGGAATCTCCGTGAAATCGAAGGCATCGTCGCGCTCGATCGTGGCCAGCCCGATGCGATGGACGGAGGCTACCTCGTCCGGGTTCGGGCGGATCGCGGCACTGTCGGCGGCCCAGACCACGACCGGCGTGATCAGATAGCCCGAGCGCGTCGGATAATCGTCGAGCAGGCCGAGCACCGCATCGGCTGACAGCGCGAGTGCGAGCTCTTCGTCGAGCTCGCGCAGCGCGGCCTCGACCGGCGTCTCGCCGGCATCGCAGCGTCCGCCGGGCAGCGCCCATTGGCCGCGATGGGCGCGCAGGTGCGAGGCGCGCCTGGTGAGCAGGAAGGCGGTGTCGCCGCCGTCGTCGGATTCAGTCAGCGCCAGCACCACCGCGGCGCGCTTCAGCGCCGACGGGCCGGCTATCTCGGGCAGCCGCGCGAAGGCGGCGCAGGCCTCCGCGATATTCCGTCTGGTGGCATCGTCGAACGCTCTCATGATGCTTGACTACACCAGGACCGCATCTGATGAAACGAGGAGACATCGCGTTGCAAGGACGAACGACGACATGACCAGCAAGGCCGCCGCAAGGCTGAAATCAGAGGGCTGGAGCATCCTGGAGACCACGGGCTTCCTGCACCTGATCGGCCCGTTGTGGGAGCGCAAGGTCGACGGTCATTACGAGTTCGCGCTGGCGACCGAGGACAAGCACCACAACCGCCGCGGCATGGTCCAGGGCGGCGTGATGATGACGTTCGCCGATCGCACCTGCGGCATGACGGCCCGCTACGTCTCCGGCAAGGAGTACCTGGCGACGGTGCAGCTCGACACCCATTTCGTCGAGGCCGGCCAGATCGGCGACACCCTGATCTCCCGTCCGCGCGTGGTGCGTTCGACCCGCAGCCTGATCTTCATGAGCACCGAGGTGACGGTGGACGACCGCTGCATCGTGATGGCGAACGGCGTGTTCAAGATCCTGAAGGGGCCGGGGTAGCTGTTCGGTCAGCAAGCCGCCAACGCTGCACACCGCACTCACCGCCGTCATTGCGAGGAGCTCTTGCGACGAAGCAATCCAGCATCTCTCCGCGGATGCATCTCTGGATTGCTTCGCTGCGCTCGCAATGACGTGCGTTGCTGGCTATGCTGGCCTTAACCACCACCGAGGACTCGCTCATGCAATACCGCCAGCTCGGCCGCAGCGGCCTGAAAGTCTCGCCGATTTGTCTGGGCACCATGATGTTCGGCGGGCCGACCGACGAAGCGATGTCAAAGCGGATCATCGACAAGGCCCACGACGCCGGGATCAACTTCATCGACACCGCGGACGCCTATTCGAAAGGCGGCTCGGAGGAGGTCGTCGGCCGCGCCATCGCGCGCAATCGTGGCGCCTGGGTGCTCGCCACGAAGCTCGCCAACAGGATGGGGGATGATCCCAATCGCGGCGGGCTGTCGCGGCGCTGGGTGTTGCAGGCGGCCGACGAGAGCCTGATGCGGCTCGGCACCGATCACATCGACATCTACTATCTGCACAAGGAAGACCATGCGACGCCGCTCGAAGAGACGGTGCGCGCGATGGGCGACCTGATCCGCGCCGGCAAGGTGCGTTATTTCGGAGTCTCCAACTACCGCGCCTGGCGCGTCGCCGAGATCTGCAACATCTGCAACCGGCTCGGCATCGACCGGCCCGCGGTGAGCCAGCCCTATTACAACGCCATGAACCGCATGCCGGAGGTCGAGCACTTTCCGGCCTGCGCCTATTACGGCCTCGGTATCGTCCCCTACAGCCCGCTTGCGCGCGGCGTGCTCACCGGCAAGTACAGGCCCGATGCGGCGCCCGACAAGGAGACGCGCGCGGGGCGCAACGACACCCGCATGATGCAGACCGAATGGCGGCCGGAATCGCTTCAGCTCGCGCAGCAGATCAAGGCTCACGCCGAGAACAAAGGCATCACCGCCGGCCAGTTCGCGGTCGGCTGGGTGCTCAACTCCGCGTTCGTCTCGTCGGTGATCGCCGGTCCCCGCACCGAGGAGCAATGGGACGGCTACATCAGCGCGCTCGATTATCGTTTCACCGCGGAGGACGAGGCACTGATCGACCGCCTGGTGACGCCGGGCCATCCCTCGACGCCGGGCTATAACGACCCGGCCTATCCGATCGAAGGCCGCCGCGCGCGGACGGCGTGAGGGGAGCGCCGATGATGCATGAAGATCGCTACGGGAATGCCTTCACGACGTCATCGGACAAAGCGGCGGATGCCTACCGGGAGGGCGTCGACCTCCTGCTCGCGAGCTGGCAGGGTACGGCCGAGGCTTTCGAGCGCGCCATTGACGCCGATCCTGATTTCGCGCTGGCCCACATCGCCCGCGGCCGCGTGCATGCCTTCTACCAGCAGGGCGATCTGGCACGGCAGAAGGCGGCGCGGGCCCGCGAGCTGGTGGCGAAGCGCGGCACGGAGCGCGAGCGCTCCCACGTCGAGACGCTGGCGCTCGCGATCGAGGGCCGGCTGCCGGAGGCGATCGCCTCGACGCTGAAGCACATCGACGCATGGCCGCGCGACGCATTGGTGCTGTCGCTGCCGCTCGGCGCGTTCGGCCTGTTCGCCTTCTCCGGCATGGCCGACCACGATCGCGCCCGGCACGAGCTCTGCGAACGCGTCGCCCCACACTACGGCGAGGACTGGTGGTTCCTGACCATGTCCGGCTGGGCGATGACGGAGAATGGCGACGTCGCGCGCGGCCGCGCCGTCACCGAGCGCGGCTTCAATCTGCGCCGGGAAAATGCCCACGCCGCGCACGCGGTGCTGCATGCGATGTTCGAGGATGGATCGATCGAGGACGCCGATCGTCTCGTCGACGAATGGCTCCCGGCCTACGACCGCGCCGGCATCCTCCACGGCCATATAAGCTGGCATCAGGCGCTCGGCGCGCTCGAGTATGGCGATGCGGCGCGGGCTCTGGCCATCTATGCCGACGTGCTTCGGCCTGGCGTGACGCAGGCGCCGCCACTCAACGCGGTCACCGACAGCGCCTCGCTGCTCTGGCGCCTGTCGGCTTACGGTCACGCGGTGCCGCAGGCGCTGTGGCTGGAAGCCGACGCGGCCGCGCAAGAACTGTTTCCGAAATCGGGCCTGTCCTTTGCCGACGTCCACATGGCGCTGTTCGCGGCGGCGACGCAAAATCGCGGATCGCTCGCGGCCCGCCTTGCGGTGATCGAGCAGCGGCTGGCCGACGGCAAGCTGCCGGCCGGACCGGTGGTGCCGGCGATCTTCCGGGCGCTCGCGGCTTTCGCCGACGAGGACTATCGGACCTGCGTGCAGGTGCTCGCGCCGGTGCTCGGCGAGGTCGTGCGCATCGGCGGCAGTCACGCCCAGCGCGAGCTGATCGAGGACACCTATGTCGTCGCGCTCATGCGCAGCGGTGACCTGCCCCGCGCCCGCGCCGTGCTGGAAGCCCGCCTGCACCGCCGCCCCTCCTTGCGCGACAGGCGCTGGCAGGCTGCAATGGGTTAGCTCCGCCACGAAAAAAACACCGCCCTGATGGCATGTGCCCGCCGGGATGGATCGGGCGATTTGAACGAATCGCCGTCAGGGTGGACGCGGTGGTATTCCAGACGGGACTTGCGGCACAAACGGGATCGCAACCATTTTGCGGTTCGATGGTTATGGTGCGGAACTCCGCCGCCATGGCCCCCTGGCTCATGAGCCCATTGATGCGCCTTCGCCGATTGGTCCTCGCCGCGCTGCTGGTGGTCGCGGCAAGCCCTTGTTTCGCCGAGACTTCCACACCCATTCCGGTCAACAATCCGCCCGCGCGGCCGAACGCCTTCATCGATCTCCTGGCGCTGATGTCCGGCCAGTGCAAGACATTCAGCGTCGCTGGCCGCACCTTGCCGTGCAAGACGGTGGCCTATGCCCACGGCGACTCGGGCCGGGTCAATTTCGCGGTGGCGGTCGACGATCCCTCCGATGACAGCCATGTGGTGTCTTTCTCCGGCGAGAACGGCAAGCGCGCCGACGACAATTCCTACGAGCTGCGGATCGACCGCGTGCTGCTCAACTCCAAGAACCGCCCCAAGGTCGACGGCCTGCCGGTGCCGGCCGAGCAGACCTCGACCGGCATCTGCCGCCAGACCGGCAACTTCGCCGCCAGGAAGGTCAACGACGTCACCTGCTCGGCAACCGACAGCGAAGGCCGCAAATACGAGCTGCTGTTCGTCTCGGACGGCAGCCCGGTCAGCGTGCGCCGCATCCGGCAATCGGCACCGTCGATCCAGGATCCGTTCAAGTAGCCTGGTCATCCGCCCCCAGCGTGTACGATCGCGATGACGCCACGGAGCGAGCCATGAAACGTGACCGCCTGTTTCTGCTGCGTCCCGGCTTCGAGGATCCTGCCTTCCCGGGCCAGCGCTTCTATTGCTGGCACTGCGCGCTGATCGAGGGCGTGCTGGCCTCGTTTCCAGAACTCGCCGGGAAGCTCGACGTCGAACGAATCGCATGGCCACGGCCGCGGCAATCCGTGATCGCGCTGGTCGGCGAAGAGAATCAATCATTGCCGCTGCTCGTGCTCGCCACTGGCGCGACCTCGCCGCATCAGACTGGCAGCCATCATGGCCGCGCCTTTATCGCAGACAAGGACGCGATCCTCACTGCGCTATCGGATCGGCACGGCTTTCCCGATCCGCATCCGTGACAGTTTTTGCGAAGATCTGCGTGCGCCTCTCTCGCGTCCGGATGCGCTGGACGGAGTCGAATGGCGCCGCTCGCTCATGCGACGATAGAACGCGCGACCTTCTCTCGTTCACGAACGTTAACATGCGTTCATCGAGGAACTGAAATCTGCGTCGTTTCGACGCCCGCACGGGCAGGAACGCGCGGAATGCTCATGTGTTGTCACACGACCTTCAACTGGAGTGATGACATGAAATATCTCATTGCCGCGATCGCCCTCGGTGCTGCCGCGTTGGCCGGCGGATCGGCAAGCGCGGCCGGCAGCACGAGTGCCAAGCAGACCGCGCAGGAAAGCCAGACCACCGACATCAGCGCGCACCGCAGACACCGCCATCATCATTGGCGGCATCATCACGGCTATTACCGGCCCTATTACAGAAGCTACGGCTATTATCCGCGGCACCACGGCTATTACGGCGGCGGACCGTACGGCTATTACGGCGGAGGCCCCGGCGTGACGTTCAGCTTCGGCGGCGGCCGCTGGTAAAACACGCCAGCCGCTGGTAAGATAGGCGACGAGAGGCCCGCATCAGATGCGGGCCTCTTTTCATTGTCCCCGCAGGATTGTGAACGCCGTCTCGAGGCCGCTTGCGAGTGCCGCTTCCACCGTGCCCATGTCGCGGCCGCGATAGAGCGCTCACCGGAAAACAGCACCAAGCCGTCGCCACGCGCGAGGATCGCTTGTGCCGCGCGCGTGCGCGGCGTCGCCCACGAATAGGCGCCGCGCGCGAAGCGATCATGCGCCCAGTTGGTCGCGGCGGACGCCACCAGCTCGCGCGCGATGTGATCGCGCGGCAGGCCGAAGATTGCGGCGAGCGAGCCGAGCCCGGCATCGATCAATGCTTGCGGGTCGAGGCTTTCCAGCTCCGCCGTGCGCGGGCCGCCGAACCAGCCCGTCAGCACCGGATGCTGGTCCGGATAGCGCGTCCACCAGACCGGGATCGCCTCGTCCGACAACAAGAAGGTCATGTCGGCGAGGTCTTCCTTACGCTCGCGCCACCATGGCCGCGCGAAGCGCAGCAGGATCTTGATGACGTTGCCGAAGCCGATGTCGTCGACAGCGGCCAGCTTGGCACGCGCGCCTGCCGGCAGCGCGATCCCGCGTAGCAGCGGCAGCGGCACGGTGAGGATCACGCGGTCGCAGGCGTGCACATCGCCGCCGGCGCAGCGAACAGCCACCGCGCCGCCCTCCTCCGCAATGGCCGACACGACGGAGCCGAGGCGGATGGTGACGCCGTGCCTGCGGCAGTCGGCCGCCATCGCCTCGATCATCGCGCTATAGCCGCCTTCGATGCGCGCCTGCGGAGCGTGTCCACCGTCCATCCATTCCGCGCGCAGCGCCAGCGTGGAGGCTCGCTCTGGATCGGCCGCGTCATAGCCCTCGACCATCCGCTCGATCGAACGGCGCAGCGGCGCGTAGTCGTCGCCGGCAAAATGCCGGCGCAGGAAGTCGGCGACTGTGAGGTCCTCCTTCAAGTCCGCTAGCTTGGCCTGAAGCTCCGCCTCATGAGGATCGTCGCGCTCGCGCGTGAGCTTCGTCCCGTCAAAGCGCCACTGCTCGCCTTCGATCTCGGAAAGCGAGAGGCCGGCCTCGCGCAGCAATGCGCGCGTGACCGGCGCCTCGCCATGGACGAACTCGGCGCCGCCGTCGGCGGCATAGCCGAACTGCGAGGCCGGCAGCGGATGAATGCGGCCGCCGCAGCGCTGACGCGCCTCCAGGATCGTCACCTTGCGGCCGGCACGCGCCAGCTCGCGCGCCGCCATCAGGCCGGCCGCGCCGGCGCCGACGATGACGATGTGCTCGGAGCGATCGGACATGGCCGCGCGTTACCGGCTCACGGCTTGCGGATCGTTCTGGATCAGATAGCGCAGCAGCAGGACGCCGCCGCCGAGCTCGCGCGTGCTCTCCAGCGTCATCGCGGCGATCGGCGCGCGCCGGTCGCTGTCCGCCTCGGTCGAATCGAACACGAAGGGAGCGCCCTTCGCGCCGTCGATCGCAGGGCTGAGGATCAGATTGAATTCATCGATGAGGCCGGCGCGCAGGAACGCGCCGTTGGCGACGCCGCCGCCCTCGACCAGCAGACGCTTCACGCCGAGCTCGCGGCTGAGAATGTCCAGCGTCAGGGCGAGGTCGATCTCGGATTTGCCGGCAAAGATGTAGGACACGCCCTCGCCGCGCAGACCCGCGAGATGCGAATCCGGGACATTCTCGGTCAGCACGACGATGATCGGATCGCCGCCGATCTCCGCGCGCCCCCAGCCGATCTTGCCGTCCGCATCAAGCACGACGCCGTAGGTCTTCGCATCGCGCCGAGCGAACCAGTTTTCGCGCGGAAGTTTCGCGTCTGTCGGCGGATAGGGCCTGCCTTTGGCGAACTCCGAACCCGTGACGCGGCCGATCACCCAGGCATCGCCGCCAAGCTCGTCGTGGATCTTCTCGAACCAGTCCGTGCCCGCGCCTTTCGGACGCCAGCGGCTGGGATGCGTGCGCCCGTCGAGGCTGGAGTGCATCAGGCAGATGACGTGGGGCTTCATGCGATCCTCCGGGCAGCGCTCAGGCCGCGGATCCACCGCGCGCCGCACGATCGTTCACGATCGCCGCCAGCGGATTGAGCCTGGGCGGCGCGATGAGCTGCAGCGTGTTGGTGTCATGGTGATTGAACGGCGCGCCGCGCACGAACAACTCGGTCTGGATCAGATAGGTCCAGCTGCCGTCGTCGTTGAAGGTGATGTCGCAGCGGTAGGCATCGGTGCGGAAGGCCTGTTCCAGGAAATCGGTCGAGCAGATCCCGTAGGCGGTGTCGCCGCGCTTGGCGGTGACCGAGATCGTCTTGTCATCCGGCGCGGCCTTGCCCGAGGCCAGCAGCACCTGCCCGCGCGGGATCGCCAGCGTCTGCATGATCAGCCCGGTCGCCGGCTCCCACAGCCAGTATCCGACCTGGTCGTGGAAGGTGATGTCCTCCTCGGGCGTGTTGATGTGGATGTGGTAGCGCAGGCCGTACAGCAGCTGCGGCCCGTTGGCCTGCGGATCGATCGGATCCATGCGGATGCGCTCGATGAAGGTCCGCCGCTCCGGCCCTTCCGCCTTCGGATTGATGTCAATGCCCTTGTCCGCCTGCCAGGTGCCGGCAAGACGCCGAAGCGGGCCGAGATTGGCCAGGCCGTCGGGCGAGACGTCCTCGGGTCGGTGAAAATATCGGCGGGAATGGGGAGCATGGCGGCCTCGCGGGGATGCGATGGCAGCAATAGCATGAGGGCACCGGCCTGGCTCGTGTTCCGACTTCACAAGCGTAAATGACATGAGCGCCATGCGCAGCGATCTCGGATGTTTCGCCCGAAACGCAGCATCCGACCCAGGGCTATCGCCCGACGTGAAGATCGATGGGCGGCCGCCGGCGCAATCGTTCGCGGTGGCGGCGGGCTTGGCAACTTCGCGTCATGCAACGCGAGACGTCATGGACATGATCAGTGTCGCGTCGGCCAGCATCGCGACGACGACCGGGACTATCCGCGCGGACATATGCCCCATTCTCGGGGTGTACCGTGGCTGTAATGCCACTCCCGCGCTTTTGCTGCGTGCCATCGATCGTTCCTTGTTGCCACTGTCTTGCCGAGCCAGATATCGTCGCTCGTCGGAAACATTCGGATCCTGAAGGCCGGACACGCAGCGTCGGCGCACCAGCGAAGGTTCAGGATGCACAACAGGCTTATGTGACGGAGCGATGTCGCTTTCTTCCCGCCTGCCGATCGCAACGAACTGTGCGCCTCGTCACATATCGCTGCTCGGGCAAGCGCTCCTCGTCACCACGGCGCTTTCCTCCTTTCCCGGGATCGCCTCGGCGCAAAGCGTGTGGATCGGGATTTCGGGCAATGGCAACAATGGCGCCTGGGGAACCGCGACGAACTGGTCGCCGAACGTGGTGCCGAATTCCATCGGCGCGGAAGCGATCTTCAGCGGCACGCCGCCTGCCGGCGCCTATGCCATCGACCTCGGCAACAACACTTACACCGTCGGAACGCTCCGCCTGCAGTCCGCCACGCGCTACGTGATCGCCAACTCCAATGGCGCCGCCGGCACGCTCAATTTCCAGGTGGTCGCAGGCAACGCGCTTCTGGCGGTGACAGCCTCGAACACGCAGACGCCGTTCTTTGCGGAGGCGGCCAACACGATCGGGCCGGTCGTCGTCAATCTGAGTTCGAACCTCGACGTGAACGTCGCAACGGGCCAGTTCCTCCGGTTCGGCAACGCGACCACCATAACGGGCGCCGGCGATCTGAACTTCATCGGTCCGGGCACGGTGCAGCTGGACAACGCCAATACCTACGCCGGCCAGACCCGCCTGGCTGCCGGAACAGTCGAGCTAAATAATCTCAATGCGCTTGGCAGCGGCTTTGTCCGTTTCCAGGGCGGGACCCTGCGTGCGAATGTCAGCGGCGCTCTCTCGGAAGGGTTCGTGGTCGATGCCGGTGCGGCTTCGCATATCATCGCCTCGAACGGCGTCACGCTGAATCTAGGGGGCGCCTTTTCCGTCGCCGGCAATGCCGTGGCCGTCCGGTTCGGTGAAGCGGCCAACACCGGCGTCATCGAATGGAGCGGACTTTCCGCTCTGAACGGCCCGTTCGTTTACACCCTGGACGTTCTCGGCGGAACGTTGCGCGCTGCGCCCAACAGCGCCATTCTGGGCGCATACGCCGGCATCGCCGTTGCGACCAACGTCGCAGCGGGGGCGACGCTCGATTTCGGCACGGGCGTGAAAACCGTCCGCAATCTTCAGGCGGCAGGGACCGTCAACGGCGACAACGGCGCGATCACCATCGGCGGCGGTCAATCGAGCGGCGCTATTACCGGCGCGACCGGGCTTGTGGCCGCAGGGGCAGTGTTCGGCGGCACTGGCATCCTGACCTTGTCCGGTGCTAACACCTATACCGGCGCCACGACGGTCAATGGCACGCTGGTGGTGAACGGATCGACCGCCAGTTCGGTCCTCACGACCGTCAACAATGGCGGCCTCCTCACCGGCACCGGCACAGTCGGAAGCACGACGGTCGCGGCGGGCGGCAAGTTCGCCCCGGGCTCCGGCGTGGCCGGCAGCACCATGACAATTGCTGGAAATCTCGCCTTCCAGTCCGGCGCCCTCTATCTCGTGCAGGTCGATCCATCGACCGCATCGAAGGCGATCGTGATCGCGGGCGGCACGGCGACACTGGCCGGCACCGTTCAGGCATCGCTCGCTCCGGGAAGCTATGTCACGCGCAGCTACACGATCCTTTCGGCAGCGGGCGGATTGGGCGGCACCACCTTCGACGGCTTGTCGACGAGCGGCTTGCCGGCCGGATTCAGGGCCAGTCTCGGCTACGCCGGCAATGACGTGGTCTTGAACCTCGTCGGCCAGCTGGGCGCCAGCGGACTCAACCAGAACCAGCAGAACGTCGCGACCGGGCTGAACACCTATTTCAACAATGGCGGCGCGCTGCCGCCCGGCTTCGTCAGCATCTACGGGCTCACCGGCGGCAATCTCGCCAACGCCCTGTCGCAATTGTCGGGCGAAGCTGCCACCGGCGCGCAGCAAAGCGCGTTCCGCTTCATGGGCCAATTCCTCGGCCTGATGATCGATCCGTTCGTCGACGGCCGCGGCGGCGCAGGTGACGCGAACAGCCTGCCGCTGGGCCTTGCGCCGGATCGTGACGCGCTGCCCGAGGACATCGCGCTGGCCTATGCCAAGGTGATGAAGGCGCCACCGTCCAAGGCATCGCCACCTGCCGGCTTCGAGCAGCGCTGGACCGCCTGGGGCGCGGGCTTCGGCGGCTATAACAAGACGAGCGGTGATCCCATCGTCGTCGGCAGCCACGACCTGACGGCGAGCGTCGCCGGCGTCGCCGCCGGCCTCGACTACCGCCTCAGCCGCGACGCGGTGATCGGCTTTGCGCTTTCGGGCGGCGGCACCAAGTGGGATCTCGCGCAGGGCCTCGGCGGCGGCAAGAGCGATGCCTTTCAGGCCGGCGTCTATGGCGCGGCACGCTCGGGTCCGGCCTACCTCGCCGCCTCGCTCGCCTTCGCCAATCACTGGACGTCGACGGACCGGTTCGCGCCGCTCGGCGATCATCTCACCGCGAGCTTCAACGCCCAGAGCATCGGCGCCCGCGTCGAGAGCGGTTATCGCCTCGGCACGCCTGCATCTGCGGTCACGCCCTACGGCGCGCTCCAGGCGCAGGGCTTCCGCACCCCGACCTACACGGAGTCCGACCCGGGCGGCGGCGGCTTCAACCTCACCTACAATGCCCGCTCGGCCACCGCCGTGCGCGGCGAGCTTGGCGCGCGCCTCGACCACGTTGCGCTGACCGGTCCGTCCGCGATCCTGACGTTACGCGGCAGGCTCGCTTGGGCGCATGATTGGGTCAGCGATCCCTCGCTCACCGCCGTATTTCAGGCGCTGCCCGGCGCCAGCTTCGTCGTGAACGGGGCCGCGCCCGCGAGGGACTCCGCGCTTGCCTCAGCCGGCACCGAATTGAGATTTGCGAACGGAGTGTCGTTGCTCGCCAAATTCGACGGCGAGTTCGCAAGCCATGCCGCCAGCTATGCCGGAACCGGCACGCTGCGCGTGAACTGGTAGCTGCGCGCCCTCAAGGCCGTCGTCAAGCCGCTTCCGACACCGATCTCGCCCGCTGCTCGAGCACGCCGATCGTCGCGACCAGATTGTCGCGCCGGGCGCGAAGGTTGGCCGCGAGAAGCGGATAGGTCGGCTGACCCGGGTCGAACACCCCGGCGCGCGCCTCTTCCTCGAGAATGTCGGTATTAATCAGCCGAACGCGCCACCATAGATCGGCGATCAACGCGTCGAGCCGGAGTTCGTCAGCAGCACCAGAACGGGACACTTCCTGCATCACTTGCCTCAACCTGAAACGGCCTCTCCGCCGAGGCCCGGGCTTGGGTCGAGACTGAGCAAGGGAAGTGCCAGGACGGGCGGGCGCGCGGGCGCAGGCTCGGAACCGACAATTGAGCAGCTCACGGTGATCCGACGGTCGTTCCCGCCCGTTGTCAGCCTCAGAGGTCGCTTGTCGAGGCGCTATGATCGCTGCTATCCGGGCTATGGACGTGCCAATCCGGGCTGAGGCTGGTTTGACCCGGCGTTTCGAGGCGCGGCGGTCGATTGGTGCGAGCAAAGGGCCGAAGGCAAAGGTGGACTGGGCTGATTTGATCGGACACGTCGCCTCTCACCGCGACCGGGAGGCCTTCAAGCGGCTATTCGAGCATTTCGCGCCCCGTATCAAGGGGTTGATGCAGAAGGCCGGGTGCAGCCCCGACGAGGCGGAAGAGATCGCGCAAAACGCGATGTTCGCCGTGTGGCGGAAAGCAGGCCTGTTCGATCCCGCCACTGCCGGAGCGGCGGCCTGGATCTTCACGATCGCGCGCAATCTGCGGATTGACCTGCTCCGCCGCAGAGCACGGAGCGACCGCCTGGAAGCCGTCTCCGAGCTGCCTGATGCACCAGACCCGGCCGAACCTGCAGACGCCGTCATTTCCCGCGGACAAGACGCCGCGCGCATCGAAGCCGCCATCAAGCAACTCTCGGCAGAGCAGACCATGGTGGTCAGGCTGTCGTTCATCGAGGAGAAGGCGCATCCTGAAATCGCGAGCCTGCTTGGTATTCCGCTCGGTACGGTGAAATCGCGGATAAGACTGGCGATGAACCGGTTGAGAGACATCTTGGACGAAGACACATGACGATCAGCCACCATCCGCCTGAAGATCTTCTGGCCGATTTCGCGGCCGGCAAGTTGGAAGAGGCCCATCAGCTGGTGGTCGGTGTGCACGTGGCAGGTTGCGCACGGTGCACCCGCTTCGTGCGGGCCATAGAGCAGCTTGCGGGCGCGGCGCTGGAGGAGGTCGAGCCGGTGCCGACCGCGCCGGATGCGTTCGACCGCGTCATGTCGCGAATTGAGAATTCTCCCGCCGCCAGTGCGGCTCCTCCTCCCGCCTTCGCCGCGGACCATGATATTCCGCCGGCCCTGCGAAACTACCGCATCGGCAAGCGCCGGCGTGTCGCGCCCGGTCTGAGCATGCGGCCGATCGAGCTTTCCGGTTCGGGCAAGGCGCGCGCCTTCCTGCTTCGGTCCGCGCCGGGCTCGCGCATGCTCGAGCATACGCATACCGGCACCGAGCTCACGCTCGTGCTCGAAGGCAGCTTCAGCCACGAGGGCGGTCGGTTTGGTCCCGGTGATTTCGATTACGGCGACGACGAGGTCGAGCATCGTCCGATCGTGGGCAAAGAAGGACCATGCCTGTGCCTGGTCGCTATGACCGGCGACCTGCGCATGAACGGCTTGCTCGGCCGTCTGATCGCGCCATTCGTGCGGCTTTGATTCTCATTCCCTCCTCTCCTCCGGAGTGATCCGGTTCTGCCCCCGAAGCGTTCTGCAACAAACGCAAGGGAGACGGGACATGGCCTGTTCAAGCCTGGCAAGTCAGGTGCGGAGCGAGAGGTTACCCGAACTGCTGGCGCGCGTTTCCTCGGGTGAGATGCGGGCCTTCGCGGAACTTCATGCGTTGACACGCGCCAGGTTGCGCAGGATCGTGCTGGCCGTTGGCGCCGCGCCCGATGACGTCGACGACATCCTCCAGGAAAGCTTCCTGAAGATCTGGCGCAACGCTACACGGTATGATTCCAGGCGGGCACCGGCTCTGGCGTGGATGTCCGCAATCGTCCGGAATACCGCAATCGACCATTTGCGGATCCGAAGGCAGCCGACTTACGAACTGGACGAGGCGCTCCTGATTGCATCGGCGTCCGGTACCTCGGCCGCCGATGATTTCGATTACGCCCGCGCCGAACCGATTGCACGCGCGGTCCTGGCGCGGCTTCCCGAAGATCGCCGCAGGCTCGTGGCTCTGGCTTACCTCGAAGGCGAGAGCCGCGCGAGCTTGTCGCGACGCTTCGGTGTGCCGGTTGGCACCGTCAAGACCTGGCTGCACCGGACCATCGTGGCGGTACGCAAGGATTGCCTCGCGGCAGCGGCAGCGGCCTGAAGCGGAGAATGCAGGCATGGCCGCGGAGATCATCGAGTTTCCCGAGCGTGGGCGCAACGACCGGCTTGTCTCTTCGGTCGCGCGGCTCGAAGCCATCATCAGCGAGGTCGAGCGGTTTGCGCCCGACGATCCCGGGGCCGGCCTCGATGGACTCCTTGCCGCCATGGAACGCATGGGCCATCAGCTGGTCGACCTCGCATGCCTGTTGCTCGACGACGAGACAAGAGCGCAGGCCCAGATTGCATTCATATCCTTGACCGACAAGATCGCGGATACCAGGGACACGCTCGACCGGCTCGGAGGGCGAAGCTCGACCTGACCCGCCTGTACACGAATGCCCGACATCAACTCGGCTTTGTGCGCGTCGAGCGGCGCACGTTCAGTGGGCCAGCTTCTGCGCGACGAGAAATCCGATCCAGGAGCTGACGCCAGCCAGCAACGATCCCCAGCAGACGTCGGCTAGGGTCAGTCCGGTCGACCAATTCCGCAAGGTCGCCTGATTGGTGAGATCATAGGTCGCATAAGTGAAGCAGCCGAGCAGCACGCCGGAGGTGAAAGCGCGCAGCGCGCTGCCGTCGTTCTGTGCCGGCAGCACGGCGAACCAGATCAAGCCGAGGGGATACAGCAGATAGAAGACCGCGGCGGCGGGCAGGTTGGGCTCAGCTCGCAACATATCGCCCATCACCGGCCGATAAAGCCGCTCGACCATGATCCCGAGCCAGATCATGTCGATTGCAACGAAGGTCACGGCAACGGCAAGATAGGTGAAGAGAAGATTCATGTCCGCATTCCCCGTGCAATGCATCTGGCCGATTGTCGAGTAGCCAGAGATAACGCCCGTAAATTCAAGCCGGATCACACGAGCGCACGCATGTCCGTCATGGCCGCCGCGGCGATACACCGAATCACAGCGCCTGTTTGGGCGGCCATGGGAAGAATGCGTTGGTCCGGGCCTGATACTGCCGATACAGGTCGCCGCGCGACCGCAGCATCTGCTCCTCGAGCGGCGGTATCCCGGTCACATGCACAAGGATCCAATACATGATAACTGGCGCCGCCAGGCTGGCCCAGCCCCACGGGTATCCGGGTTCGAGCGCGATGACGGGGTAAGCCAGCCACCCCAGCCATTCGAAGAAATAGTTGGGATGGCGCGACCAGCGCCAGAGCCCGACGTCGCAGACCTTCCCCTTACTCGACGCATCGTGTTTGAAGCGCCGCAGCTGGCGGTCTGCCAAGGCCTCGCCGGCGACGGCAACCAGGATGATCACCACCCCGAGATAATCCTGCAGCCGCAGTCCCGGCGCCGGTGCGTGGCCTGCGAGGAACACGGCGAACGGCAGCGGCAGCGAGACCAGCGCTTGCGATTGCAGGAAGAAGAACATCCGGCGCGGGGCATCCGCTCCCCATTGGCGTGCATAGTTCGCGTATCTGGGATCGTCGATCCCGGCGGAGGAGCGAGCCGCGATGTGCGTCCCGAGCCGCAACGACCAAAGCAGCACCAGCCCTGCAACGAGCGCCTGGCGAGCCGGGAGGGAGCCGTCAAGCGGCCACACGGCAGCAGCCGCACCGATGAGACCGGTCGCGTAGGACCAGATTGCATCGACCCAGCCGGAATTGCCGGTGCGCTGCTGGACCACCCAGGCCAGTCCCATCAAGAGACAGAATGCCAGCGCCATGCCGCCGATCGCCTGAACCTGCACTGGAATCATGCCTTACCCGCAGCTGACATCCCATCGATACGCCGGCTGCAAGAGCCGGTTTCACGTCCGACGACGGACCTGGCGGCGGAGTGATCCGTACCATAGTGGCAGACGTTTCCCTGTCAGATCATTCTTCAACGACCGTAGCTGGCGACAGCATTGGGGGCGAGAGGTTATGCGTTTAGCCGTGATCGGGACGGGAATTGCCGGCAACGCTGCCGCGTGGCTCCTGTCGAAACGCCATGCAGTGACGGTGTACGAGCGGGAGCTGCGGCCGGGCGGGCATAGCCACACCGTTCGCATCGACTATGACGGTGAGCCCATCGACGTCGATGTCGGCTTCATCGTCTACAACGAGACGAATTATCCGCAGCTGACGGCGCTGTTCGCGCACCTGGGCGTGGAGACCGTCGAGACCTGCATGAGCTTCGCCATGTCTGCCGACCACGGCCGGTTCGAATGGCGGGGCGGCGGCGAGACTCTTCTCCAAACCGCCTGCGGCTTGTTCGCACAACCGCGCAATCTCGGATCGCCGTCATATTTTCGCATGCTGGCCGAAGTGGTGCGGTTCAACCGGCAGAGCGTGACGGATTTGCGCGCCGGCAGGCTGCAGCGGTTGACGCTCGGCGAGTATCTGCGCAAGCAATCATTCGGACCCCGCCTGTTCGCCGATTATCTCGGACCGATGGGAGCGGCCATCTGGTCGTCCTCGTCGGCCGACATTCTGTCCTTTCCGGCGGAGAACTTTGTCGCCTTTTTCGACAATCACCGGCTCCTGCACCTTGACCGGCCGCGCTGGCGGACCGTCGCGGGCGGCAGCCGGCGCTATGTCGACAAGCTCACCGCTTTGTTCAAGGACAACATTCGGCTAGGCTGCGCCGCGACGTCGGTCAACCGGGCGGAGCATGGCGTGACCATCCGCGACACTCATGGCGGGGCTGAAACCTACGATGCGGTGGTGATGGCCTGCCACAGCGATCAGGCCTTGGCCGCGCTGTCGGATGCCGATGCCCGCGAGCGGTCTATTCTGGGCGCGATCAGGTACGCTCCGAACACGATCTATCTTCATCGCGATCGCAATCTCATGCCCAGGCGCCGCCAAGCCTGGGCTTCCTGGAATTTCCTGCAATGGCCGCGACAAACGCCGGCTCAGAACGACGTTGCGGTGACCTATTGGATGAACCGGCTGCAGGGCATCGACGACCGCAAGCCATTGTTCGTCAGCCTCAACCCTCCCTTCGAGCCGGCGGATCACTTGACGTTTGCAAAGTTCAGCTTTGCTCATCCCCAATACGACCTGGCTGCGTTGGCGGCGCAGCGACGGCTCCCCGCAATTCAGGGCCGGCGTCGGACCTGGTTCTGCGGTGCGTGGACCGGCTACGGCTTTCACGAGGACGGCTTGCAGTCCGGCATCTCCGTTGCCGAGGCATTGGGGGGCCAGGCTCCCTGGCGGCGGTCGGACTCGCTGCTGGTCCAAGCTGCCGAGTAGCCCGATGATCCGAACCAACCCCGACAAAGCGGACGGTGCGACGGCACCCGCCGCGCTCTATTGGGGAAAGGTGATGCACGCACGCTGGCGGCCTGTGCAACACCGGTTCACCTATCGCGTGATGAGCCTCTTGATCGACCTCGACCGCTTGCATGAGGCAACTCGCCAGTCCTGGCTGTTCGATGTCAATCGAGCAGCCCCCTTCAGCTTCCACGAGCGCGATCACGGCGACGGCAAAGGCGCGAGCCTCAGCCAATACGTCCGGCGCATGGCCGCGGAGCGCGGCATCGACCTCTCGGAGGGCCGAATCCTCCTGCTGTGTTATCCCCGGGTGCTGGGCTACGTGTTCAACCCGCTTTCGATCTACTTCTGCTATGGCGCATCTGGCGATCTTGTGTTGTTGATCTACGAGGTCCGCAATACCTTCGGAGAGATGCATTCCTACGTCCTGCCAGTGCAGGACGCGGCAACGGGCTGCGCAATAAGACAGGGCCAGGCCAAGGAGTTCTACGTTTCACCCTTCATGGAGATGGGGACGTATTACCGCTTCAGCATTTCTCCGCCGGGGCAGAATGTAACGGTCAGAATCGTACAGGCGGGTGATCAGGGCGCGATGTTCGCCGCAGCTTTCCGCGGACGACACCGGGCGCTCACCAGCCGCGCGCTGCTTGCGGCGCTCGTCCGCCTGCCCTTCCTGACGTTCAAGGTGACCGCAGCCATTCATTGGGAAGCGACGCGGCTGTGGCTCAAAGGTGTGCCGTACTTGCCTCGTTTGAAACAACGCGGGATTTGATCCATGGACCTGGCAGCCGCTCATCGAGCCGTTCAATTTGATGGTGTCCCACTCCTTGCCCGGCTGGCTCTACGCCTGGCGTCGCAGCTGAAGTACGGCACCGTCCATGTGCGCCTGCCCGACCGCAGAACCGTTAGCTTGCGTGGGCAGCTTCCGGGTCCGTCGGCCACGATCGAGCTCAACAACTACAGATTCGCGCGCAGCCTCGTCCTGGGCGGCGACATCGGCATGGCCGAGGCCTACATACGCGGCGATTGGACCACGCCTGATCTCACGCAGCTTCTCTACGTCTTCTGCCTCAACGAAGATCTTATTGACGGCGCCTTTGCCGGGAATGTGGTGATCCGGCTCTGCCGAAAGGCCCTTCATCGGCTGCGCCGAAACACCAGACGGGGGTCGAGGCACAACATTCATAGGCATTATGATCTCGGCAACGCGTTCTTCGGCGCCTGGCTCGATTCCAGCATGACCTACTCATCGGCTTTGTTTTCAGCCGAAACGACCGACTTGCCCGCGGCTCAACAACACAAATACGAACAGCTCGCAAAGGCCATCGAACTGCAGCCCGGCCAGACCGTGCTCGAGATCGGGTGCGGCTGGGGCGGCTTCGCCGAATTTGCCGCGAAGACTTACGGCGCCAGCGTATTGGCACTGACCATCAGCAAGGAGCAGCACGAATTTGCGAGTCGGCGAATTCACCAAGCCGGGCTCGCCGAGAAGGTCGAGGTGCGGCTGCAGGATTACCGAGATCAGGACGGTCGCTTCGACCGCATTGCCTCGATCGAGATGATCGAGGCCGTCGGCGAGCAATTTTGGCCGGCCTATTTCAGCCAGCTGTACCAGCGGCTGAAACCGGGCGGTCTGGCGGGCATCCAGGCCATTACGGTCCGCAACGAGCTCTTCGACCTCTATCGCAAGCGCGTGGACTTCATCCAGAGGTACATATTTCCCGGAGGTATGCTGCCTTCGACCAATATCCTGCACACGCTCGGCGAACGCTTCGAGGTGCCCGTGATTCATGAGCGCGTGTTTGGACAGGACTATGCCAGGACACTTTCACTCTGGCGCGACAATTTCAGCCGCGCATGGACCGACCTCACCTCGCTCGGCTTCGACGAGCCGTTCCGCAGGCTGTGGGAATATTATCTGTGCTACTGCGAGGCAGGGTTCAGGGCCGGAAAGATCGACGTCAAGCAGTTGGTATTTGCGCGGCGGGGGTGAGGCGGCTTAGGACGCGGCAGCCCGACTGCTCTTCAGTCCAAGCGGCTATAGTGGCGGGTCATGATGACAAACGCCGGCGCCGTTCAGCTCACGCCACCCGCCGTTTCCGGCGCGCCGTGGGGGCTTGCCAGGAGAGGTTTGCAAGCGGCACGGGCTTACTGAAGTGAAATCCCTGGCCGAGCGGGATGCCGAGTGATTGGAGCCGTCTGACCTGTTCGGAGGACTCGACCCCCTCGGCAACGATCGACAGCTTCAGCGTCTTTGCCAGCTGCACGATGGATTTCAGCACGGCGACGGTCTCGCAGCGATCGATCCTGTCGATGAAGGATTTGTCGATCTTGACCTTGTCGAAAGGAAAGGCCGTCAAATAGGACAACGACGAGTATCCGACACCGAAATCGTCGAGGGCAATGGAGACGCCGAGCGCCTTGAGGCGCTGGAGCGTCCTGAGGTTCTCCTCGGTGTCGGCGAGAAATACGCTCTCGGTGATCTCGAGCTCGAGCCGGGTCTGCGGAAGCCCGCTCTGCGTCAACGCAAAGGTCACGGTGTCGACGAGATTGGCGCTGGCAAATTGCAAGGCGGAGAGATTGACAGCGACCTTGATGTCGCCCGGCATGCTCATCGCATCGCGGCAGGCCCTGGCGAGCACCTGGTGGCCGAGCTCCACGATCAGTCCCCCCGCCTCGGCAACCGCAATGAACTCCGCCGGAGGGATGTAGCCCCTGGTGCCGTGATGCCAGCGCGCCAGGGCCTCGACCGATTTGACCCGACCGGTGCCGAGCTCGATCACAGGCTGATAATACAGCTCTATCTCCTCGCGCCAGATCGCTTCACGCAGCTCGATCTCGAGCACGTTGCGCTGATCCGCTTCCGCCTTGAGCTCCGCTGAATAGACGTGGAAGCAGTTTCTTCCGGCATTCTTCGATCTGTAGAGCGCAAGATCGGCGTTGCGAAGGATCTCGTCGACCCGCGTGCCGTGCTCGGGCACGAGCGCAAGGCCAATGCTACAGCCGCTCACGACGGGGTGGCCATCGATGTGAAAGGGCTCGGCAATGGCCTCGACCAGCCGCGCGGCCAGGCTCGCAGCGCCGTCGCGCATCGCGGCCCCGCCGGGTGCCACGATCACGGCAAACTCGTCACCACCGATTCGCGCCGCCGTATCGACATCGCGGATCTGCGCCTTGATCCGGTCGGCGACCTGCTTCAGCAACGCGTCGCCGCATTGATGGCCGAGCGCATCATTGACCGACTTGAACTTGTCGAGATCGAGCAGGAGTACGGCGAACGCGGGCTCCGGCCGGCGCGGGCGGGCCAGCGCCTCGTCGATGCGCTCCTTGAACAGGTTGCGATTGGCAAGGCCGGTCAGGCTGTCGTAATGCGCGAGCCGCTCGATGCGGTCCGCCGACGCCTTGCGCTCGGTGATGTCCTCATGCGTGGCAACCCAGCCGCCGTCCTCGCGCCGGCCGTAGGAGATGTAGACGACCCGTCCATCCGGAAACTGCACGGTGTTCGAGATTTGCTCCGACTGGGCGAGCCGGTTCTTCAAATCGACGAGGTACGCCTCGACGTCGAGCACGGCGGTCTGCTTCGCGAACACCTCCCGGAAGTCCATGCCGATCCGGATGTCTTCCGGCACGAGGTCATAGAGTTCGAGCCATTGCCGGTTGAACGCAATCAGGCGGTCACGGCCATCGAACATGCTCAAACCCTGGGGAAGGTTCCTGAGCGCATCCTCGAACTTGCTGGCGAAATCGCGCCGCTCGCGGTGGGCGCGATCCAGCGCCTGCTGCCGTCGCCAATGAAATATCGTTGCGACGAGGATGATGAAAGTAAGCAGCAGCGCGCCGCCGAGATAGACCTTCTGCCTGAAGGCGGAGCGGGAATAGATCTCCTCCTCCGAAATGCCGACGGTGAAGATGAGCGGAAACGCGCGCGACCTGCGCGCCGTGATGAGCCGGTCGCTGCGGCCCGGTCGGTTCTCGTTCCAATATTGCGCATGGAAGCCGTCGCCCAGTTCGCCCGCGACCCGGCCCGGCGCGCTTTGTCCCAGCACGGAGCCCTGGTCCACGCCCCGGGCGGCCAGCACGACGTAGCTCGCATTCCTGAGCACCAGCGTTCCTCCGATGCCGAGCTTTGCGGTGTCGTAGAACCTGCCGACGACGTCGACGCTGATCGAGCCGACAACCACGCCGACCGGATTCCCGGCGAGGTCGAACAGCTTTCTCGCGAGCTGTATCGTCCACTTCTTGGACGCGCGGCCCAGCACCGGCTTCGCCACGTAAAGGCGGTCGTCGGCCTGCGACAGGGTATGGATGAAGTGCTCGCGATCACCGAGATAGAGCGGCGGACCGGAATAACCCGCCGTCGTGTCGATCATGAATCCGTCCGATCCGATGAGAGCGAACTGGACCACGTCGCCGGTGGCGATGCGGGCTTTGTCGGACCAGAACTTCAGGCTGAAGGCCACCGGATCCTGGGCGTAAAGTGCCCGGACCACCAGCAACGACTGATCCACGCGCTCAAAGATGCGCTCGGTGTTCTCCTCGAACAATTCGGCGACGCTGTTACCGTGCGACCGCGCTTGCTGCATCGCATCCATCCGCTCAGAGGCGGTGATTGCGAAATATCCGATCCAGACCAGGGGCAGAAAGAACAATGCGATCTGCAGCGGGCCATTCCGCAGGATCGTTCTTCCGGCTTTGCGGACTGCCCCTGCGGGAATCACGACGCGCACCCCCGCTTCGGCTGCAAGGGTAGAACTGCGCTCGCCCGCAGTATTGGCATCGCCTGTCTCCGCCTCGACTGCACAGGGGGCACCCGCGGTTCGATGCCGGGGCGCGGTGCTGTTGATGGCGCAAAGCTAGCTGAAACAGCCTTAAGCTTTTGTTTGGGCAATGCTCAATTCTTCAGCTCAAAGCATCCGTATCATCACGGAGGCCGGCTGGATTTGAGCAATCAGGCACACCAACATGTCGCAAGCGGCACATTTTAACCATCTTTGGACCGCTTCACATCGCGCGCGCAACAACGATCGTGCCGGACAGGACGAGGAGCGCGCCTGCCGCATAGCTTAGTCGTTGGCCGAAGGGCAGCAGTTTCTCGCCGGCGACATAGAGCGCAATGCCGATGATCCAGGCGAGGTTCATCACGCCGCCGACGAACAGCAATGCCATCAGAAACCAGCAGCAACCGACGCAGTAGCTGCCGTGGCGAAGTCCCATCCGGAATGCGCCGCTCGTGCCGGGCCGCCAATGTCGGCTGAGAAACAACAGCGGACTGTCGCAGTAGCGCAGGCAGGCCTGTTTGAGCGGCGTGAACTGATAAAGCCCTGCTGCGATCAGAACACTGCCACCCAAAATCGCGCTGGTGCTTGCCATCGCCATCGACAGCAACCCGAAGCGTTCGAACGCGCCTTGCAGCAGGACCGCAGCGAGACTGAACCCGGCCCAGGTCACGAGATAGCCGGCGAGAAAGATCCAGCTGTCGATTGCGGCGCGGGAGGCAGCCTCCTGCCTGCGCTTCACGGTCGCATACAAGAGAACGGTGGGCACCGCGCTCGGCGCCATCATCGCGACCATCATCACCCACCACATCACGAACAGCAGCGCGCCGTAGAATGGCGTCCACGGCATCGGCGCCATGTCCGGCATGTCGGCCATCATCTCGGTGTCCATGCCGGCGCCGGCAGCGAGATAGGCCCAGGCGAGCGCCACCACTGCGGCGGTCCCGATGGCGACGATCAGCCGGTCGCGGTGGAGCAAGCGTTCCAGTATCGAGCGCCCCTGCATCGACTTGTCCATGGCGACGAGGAGCTGACACCGAGGTTTTGTGTCGGTGTCAGCGCCGCATCATGCCGCAACGCCCTCGGGCGTCTGCACGACGTTGGCGAGCGAGCTATGCGTACCGCGGGTCTCGAACAGGATCGCGCCGGTCGAGCGGATGTCGGCGGATGCGATCTCGGCCGCCCGATGTTCGAACCCCTCGGGCATGACCACCTGGACGCGGTGCGGATCACCGGTCACCGGATTCTTGATCGGCTCGACATCGGTCTCGAGCACGCCCTTGGCAACGAGTCGTGCGACACGTCCGTCCTTGTCGAAGGAGAACTCGAACGGCACAAACACGGGATCATGGATCTTGGTGACGATCATGCTGACGATCCGAAAAAGCGTGCCTTCGGCCGAATGCTTGCCGGAGAAGATATCGAACAACGCCTGACGCTGCTCCGCCGTGGCGCGTTCGTCGATGATGGGCTGGATTGTCCCGTTGCCCTCATGCAGCGGCCCGGGGAAATCGACCGTGATCGCAAAGCAGAGACCATCGAGCCTGGTCTCTTCGAAATGTCCCTTGGCGATCCGCATGGCGACCAATCCCTTGCAATAGCCTTGGGTCGGCCGTGCGTTGAAATCGCAGGGGCAGCCAAACGCGCAGCTGCAGTTCTTCATCCATTCGCCTTCGAGACGCCAGTCCGATGCAGCCATGGCACATCTCCTGATGTGAGCGGGGGGCGGCAGCCGTTGACGAACTTGTTAAGCGTTCCTGTCGAGCAATGCGAAAAGGCGCGAGCGGGATCGAGGTCCGATCAGAAGGCCGGCATCGCAGAGTATGGTGGCGAGCTGCCGTTTACCGTCCGAGGATCATATCAGCGGCCGCCGGCCGTGTATACCAAAAGGGTAGTGCCTCAGGCGGCAGCCACATCTCGGGGATGTCCGACGTCAGGAAAACGGGGACATTGCCACCGGCAAAAGCTTGTTCAGTCTGGCTCTTTGTCGCGGAACGGAGGAGCTGTGGGGCGATGCGGCCGCGCCCCGGATGGCGTAGTGCGTCGGACCGCTTCGGTCCAGGGAAAGGTGCGATCAACGCCCAAGGGGTTTTCATATCCTGACCGGGCCGGCTCCGAATCCGTCTGCTGAGACGCTAGAACCACCGACACGAACTTTACTCATCGCAACCTCCTGAAATCCGCTTGCGAAATGCACGCAATTGCTTGATCCCCCGGGGGTGGCAGGCCCCCCTCTTCGAGCAAGTGAGAGCAAATCCATGCCGTCAGGCTCCAGCCGGCAGATAGTGCATGAAGCTGGTGAACCAAATGCCGTCATCGGCTTCCTTGATGCCGAGTTTCGGGCCGGCCAGCACGGTTTATCACGTGCTCGAGTCGGATCGGCAGGTCATAGAGTCGACGTCCCGTAGCGTGAAATACGGCATTGGCGATCGCCGCCGCTGCGCCTACCGCGCCAATCATGCCGATGCCTTTGATGCCGCTCGCCAGCCAGGGATCGGCCTCCTCCACAAGATGGATGTCGAAGCTTGGCATATCCGCATGGACAGGCACGAGGTAGTCGCAAAGATTGTCGCCGGGAATCCGGCCCAGCGAGGAATCCATGCAGGTTTCTTCGTGCAGCGCCATTCCGATGCCGCAAACCAAGCCGCCGAGATATTGGCTGCGTGCCAGCATCGGATTGAGAATGCGCCCGGCGGCGTACGCAGCGGTCAAGCGTCTGACGCGCACCTCGCCGAGCTCCGGATCAACCGAGACTTCCGCGAAGACCGCGCCGTGACTTAAGGCGCTCGTTGCGGTGTCAGCATTCGGAGCTGATGCGGCGATCGCCTCAATACCATTGGGTCCACATCGTTGGGCAAGTCCGACAAGACTTTCGCTGCGATTGCCGCCCACGTGACGGATCGCGCCATCGGCGACATCGAGCTCATTCGCGTCGAGACCGAAGAAGGGGCCCGCGGAGTCGGTGATCGCAAATTGGAGTAGTTTGTCGCGTAATGCCCATGCAGCTGCCTCCACCGCAGGCGTGAAGCTCGCCGTCGCGATGGCCCCCCCGGACGCCGGACCCTGAGGCAAGAGGGTATGACCCAGCGCGACATCCGTTTGCGATAGGGGAACGTCCAGGATATTCGCGCCCAATTGCGCCAAAACAGTCAGTGTTCCGGTGCCCAGGTCCTGCGTCCCGCAGCGAATCTCGATCCGTCCATCCGGTTTCAATCTCGCTGCTGCTTCCGCTGCAGCCCGATAGACGGGATAAGCCGCAGTTGCCATGCCCCAGCCGATCTGCAAGTGGCGGTCGCGCAGGCCGCCGATCTGAAAGGGCCGTCTGCTCCACCCGAAGGCATCAGCGGCGATGCGATAGCATTCCAGCAATCGCTTGCTGGACCATGGCCGATTGAGATGAGGGTCGCGGTCAGCGTAGTTGATCCGCCGCAACTCAAGTGGATCGAGCGTCAGGGTCCAGGCGAGTTCATCCAGCGCGCATTCGAGCGCAAAGCTTCCGGTTCCTTCGCCTGGCCCGCGCATCGGATTGGAGTGCGGCGCATTCCGCGGGGCGCAGCGATGGCGCGTGGCCACGTTCGGGCAAGCGTAGAGCCAGCGCGAAATGGCGGCGTTGGGATCTGCATAGGCCTCATAGATCGAGGTCTCGTTGAGACTATGGTGGACGATGGCTTGCAAGCACCCTTCGTGGTCGGATGCCAGGGTGACGTCCTGTATCGCCTCGGGACGCCGGCCGACCAAGGTGAACATCTGGGCTCGCGTGAGTTCCAGCCGGACGGATCTGCCGACGAGCCTGGCGACCATGGCGGTCAAGGTCATTTCGGGGTACCAGGCTCGCCCCTTCGATCCGAAGCCACCGCCGAGCAGCGGCGAGATAATCCGCACATTCTCGGGGGGTACGCCGAACACCTGGCCGAGCATGCGACGGCTGGTGAACATCGCTTGGGAAGCCGTTCGCACAGTCAGATGATCACCTTCCCATGTGGCGACTGCAACTTGCGGTTCGATGGGATGGTGGTTCTGGGCCGGGGTCCGATAGCGTTTCGTTAGAACAACGGGCGCGGCCGCGATCGCGGCTTCTGGATCGCCACGGCAGCTGTCCACCGCGACACCGCCTGCGGCCTCCTGCGCGGCATAGGCGTTCGCCGCCGCCCTGTGCAATTCGAGGATTGCCGGCGCCACGTCATAGTCGACCCGCAGCGCCGCGGCGCCGCGGCGTGCGCCAAAGAGACTCTCGGCGACCACGACGGCGACCGGCTCTCCGGCGAAGCGCACCAGATCATCCTGCAGCGGCAGCCGAAATCCTGCCGGTCTCAGTTGCATCGCCTGGTCATGGGTGATGACGGCAATGACGCCTGGCAGCCGAAGCACGTCATCGGCATGAACCTTGACGACACGACCACAAGCGATCGTCGACGTCACGATTGCAGCATGGAGCACACCGTCGTCGACGAGGTCGCCGGCGTAGCGAGCGTCGCCCCGCACCTTGGATTCCGCGTCCAGCCGCGGATGTGATTGCCCGTCAAGCATCCGCCGCTTCCATGAGGGCGCGAACGAGCGTCCGCTCGAGCAGCTCTGCCTTGAACGCGTTGTGCTGCAACAATGTGGCGCCGCCCGTCGCCAATCGCGCCGCGGCCCGAAATGTCTCGGGATGAACGGGTTGTCCCAGCAGCGCGGCCTCAGAGGTCTGCAGGCGCCAGGGCACGGTACCGACGCCGCCAGCTGCCAGGCCGGCGCGCGCGATTAGTCCGTCCTCGACGGAAAGAATCGCGGCGACCGATACAACCGCGAACTCAAACGACGCGCGGTCACGAACCTTGCGATAGGTGGCGGTCGTCGGCGCCGCAGGTACTACAACCGACGTGATCACTTCGCCGGGTGCGAGCACTGACTCGATTTCCGGATGCTCCTCAGGCAGTCTCCACAAATTGCCAAGCGGAAGGTGTCGTGCACCATTCGGGCCTGCGATATGCACGGTTGCACCGAGCGCAACGAGCGCGACCGCGAGGTCGGAAGCGTGAGTTGCGACACAGTAGGGGCTCACCCCAAAGATCGCGGCCTGGCGGTGGAGGCCTTCGCGTCCGCCACAGCCCGAGCCTGGCCGGCGCCGATTGCAGGGCAGATCGCGACTGCGAAAATAGGCGCAGCGCGTCCGCTGCAGGAGGTTGCCGCCGACGGTCGCCAGGTTGCGCACTTGTGGCGAGGCGCTGGCCTCGATCGACGCTGCAATGATCCGCCAGCGCGTACGCACTTCGCTGTGGTCGGCGACGTCGCTGAGCCGGGCAAGCGCGCCCAGTGTGAGCTGCCCGGACTCCGACTCCACAGCCGCAAGCCCCAGACCGCTGAGGTCGACGAGCTCGATCGGCTGCAAGGCTCCCGCGCGCCAAAGCGGCAGCACGTCGGTGCCGCCCGCCACTGCCACAGCGCCTGGTACTCCGAGACGCGCGATGGCGTCGGAAAGGTCTGCGGCGCGGTGATAATCAAAAGGCTCCAGGCTCATTGTCAGGCCGCCGCGATGATCGCGTCCACGATGTTGGCGTAGGCCCCGCAACGACAAAGATTGCCGCTCATGCACTCTGCGATCGTTTCTCGGTCAAGAGGCAGGCCTTCGCCCAGCAACCCGCGCGCCGACATGATCTGTCCCGGCGTGCAGTAGCCGCATTGAAGGGCATCATGAGCGATGAATGCCGCCTGCAATGGGTGCAAGGTTTTGCCCGCCAAACCCTCCACCGTCTCGATATTCCGGCCGTCGTGCGACAGCGCCAGAGCGAGGCAAGCGTTGATCCGCCGGCCGTCGACGAGGACTGTGCAGGCGCCACAGGCGCCCTGGTCGCAGCCACATTTCGCGGCCGTCAGCCCGAGTTCCTCCCGCAGCACCTCCAGGAGGCTTGCACTTGACCGGACGGAGCAGCGGATCGGCCGATCGTTCACGGTCAGTGCCAGCATGCGTCGCATCATGGAGCGTCCATTCCGATTGGGGCGAGTCGACACCGGGCCGCGCCTGATTGCGGTAGCGCCGTGGTTCTCCTACTCTCTGAACTGATCTTCGCACATCGCTCGCCGACCCGAAAACGAGCTTTGCTTGTCGTTGTCGCAAGAGAAAGCTAAGCATGCGCCCGTCGCTGGAATCCTTACGAATATTAGAAGCGTGTATTTCGGCAGGCAGTTTTGCGCGTGCGGCGGAACGCCTTTTTCTGACCCCCGCTGCCGTCAGCCTGCGCATCCGAACGCTCGAGTCCGAACTCAATCAACCGCTGTTCGTGCGTTCTGGCCGGCGCGTGATCCCGACCGATGCGGCCTCTGCCCTGGCAAACCGGGTTCGAGACGCGTTGGAGGATATCAATGAGGCGCTCGACGAATTTCAGACATCCGCGCCGCTGCTCAAGGTCACGGCACCGCCGACCTTTGCGTCACGCTGGCTTGCGCCACGCTTGGCGCAATATACCGTCTCGAGCGGCATAGGCATCGAACTCGATGTGTCGACGGACATACGGAATCGGGAAGCATTCGACGTAGCCATCCGAACCGGATCTGGCGGGTGGGCGGGCCTGCGGGAACATCGACTTGCGCCCGTGGAAGTGACACCGATGCTGGCGCCGTCGCTGCTTGGAGCCCGGGCGCTGACCATGCCTGAGCAATTGGCCGACTTTGCGCTTCTGCCACACCCCGATTGGGAACTGTGGTTTGCGGAAATCGGCAGTACAATGCCAGACAATCTGCGCTTTGTAGGCATCGATTATCCGACACACGAATTGAACGCCAGCGCGGCAGTGGCGGGTGTCGGTATCGCCTTGTTGTCTCCATCATTGTTCCGGCCGCTCCTCGCGGAGGGTCTATTAATCGCTCCATATTCATGCGTTCTTCGTGGACCAGCCTGGCACTATGCGCTGCTGCGCACTGATGAAACTCGGCCCGCACCACAGAATTTCTGCACGTGGCTTTGCGAGCAAGCCAGTGCGATTGGCTGATCCAGCCAGGAAGAGAAAAACGCGATCGCGCTTTGCGCCGATCATCTGGCGAGGCGCCATCGTACAAAGATCGTGTGCTTCAGCCTGGAAAATCGTAGAAATGGTGCCCAGGGGCGGAATCGAACCACCGACACTGCGATTTTCAGTCGCATGCTCTACCAACTGAGCTACCTGGGCGTGCTCCAAGAGAGGGGCCAAGGCCCATCGAGCGGGCGGTTTATAGTGGGCCGAGAGCGGCCTGTCCACCCGCTTCGCCAAGAGGCTGCGCCGGGCGCGGCCCGGCTGTGCACAAGGTGGGGCGGGGTTGCTGCGGGTGCTGCCTGGCGCCTCAGCGAGGGCGTTAACACTTTGCTACGACTTGATTATTCGACGTCGTCGGTTTCGTCGTCGCGGCCGGGGATGACGTAGGAGCCCTTCAGCCAGCGGTTCAGATCGACGTCGCGGCAGCGCGAGGAGCAGAACGGACGGGTGGCCTGCGACTGCGGCTTGCCGCAGATCGGGCAGGTTTTGAGCGGCGCGTCGGGCTTGGTGACCTGGTCGTCCATGGATGTCGGCAGTTTGCACGGGGTGACGGGGTTCAAGTGCCTGCCGGGAAACGGGTTCCCGGAGCAGCCGCGCCTACGCTCCGGCGCAGACCCGGCGGGGCCATTCTACTGTGCATGGGGTTGTTTTCGAGGTTTTTGTCGGCGCGGCCCTTGGGGCTCACACGGTGGTGGTATTGAGCCAGCCGAAGCGGATCGGAAAGCCCTCGCCGCCGAGCAGCGTCGTGGTCTCGTAGAGCGGCAGGCCGACGACGTTGGTGTAGGACCCGACCATCTTGACCACGAAGGATCCGGCGATGCCCTGCACGGCGTAGCCGCCGGCTTTGCCGCGCCATTCGCCGGAGCCGATATAGGCCTGGATGTCGTCTTCGGAGAGGCGCTTGAAGCGCACGCGGGTCTCGACCAGGCGCTGGCGGAAGGCCTCGCGCGGCGTGACCAGGCAGATCGCGGTGTAGACGCGATGGTTGCGGCCCGACAGCAGCCGCAGGCACTGCGCGGCCTCGTCGACGAGGTTCGCCTTCGGCAGGATGCGGCGGCCGACCGCCACCACTGTATCGGCGGCGAGGATGAAGGCGCCGCGCAGCTCGTCGTCGAGCTGCACCGACTTCAGCGCGGCGTCGGCCTTGGCCCTGGCCAGCCGGTTGGCGCAGGCGCGCGGCAGCTCGCCCCGCTTCGGCGTCTCGTCGACGTCGGCCGGCCGGAGCGCATCCGGCTCGATGCCGGCCTGGTTGAGCAGCGACAGCCGACGCGGCGAGCCGGAGGCAAGTACGAATTTGGGGCGGCCAAGCATCAGGTGATTTGGGGGATGAGGCAGGGGTGAATTGCGCGCGGAACCTATCGGAAGGGGGCCGGTTTCACAACCCGGGAACCGGAGTTTGGTGATTCGAGGTCTCCGCCACGGCTGTGCCTGCTCTCTGTGACGCGGGTGTTACGGCGGGCCGATGCTACCCGCTCGCCGCGCCGACCTTGGCGAAGCGCCGGCGGATGCGCATCAGGAGCTGATCGCAGACCTCGCGATAGGCAGCCAGCTTCTGGTCGCGGCTGCCTTCGATCGTGGTGGGATCCTGCGTCGGCCAGTATTCGACCTCGGCGGCGAGCGTTCGCGTCAGCTCCAGCGCCTTGTGATGCGCCTCGGGCGAGAGCGTGATGATGAGGTCGAAATTCAGTCCCTCCCAATCCTCCAGCTCCTCGAATGTCTGCGGCTTGTGACCGGAGATGTCCTGGCCGAGCTCGCCCATCACGGCAACGGCGAAGGGATCGAGCTCGCCCTTCCTGGTGCCGGCCGACTTGACGTAGAGCCCTTGCGGAAACATGTGCTGCAGCAGGCTCTCGGCCATCGGCGAGCGCACGCTGTTCATCGCACAGGCGAACAGCACCGATTGCGGATCGCGTGCGCGTGGGGGCGCAGCCATCCGTGATCAGCCCTTCCAATGGAGAACAGTAATGAGCGTGAACAGCCGGCGCGAGGTCTCGAAATCGACCCGCACCTTGCCTTTCAGCCGCTCCTGTAGCGTGCGCGATCCCTCGTCGTGGATGCCGCGGCGGCCCATGTCGATGGCCTCGATCTTGTCCGGCGTCGCGGTGCGGATCGCCTGGTAATAGCTGTCGCAGATCATGAAATAGTCTTTCACGATCCGCCGGAACGGCGTCAGCGACAACAGATGCGCGACCACAGGCGTGCCGTCCTCGCGGCGGATGTCGAACATCAGCCGGTTGCCGGTGATGCCGATATGCAGCGTGAACGGGCCCTTTCCGTCCGCACCCTCGGGCGCGAACAGGTTCTGCTCGATCAGATCGTAGATCGCGATCGCCCGCTCGTGCTCGATGTCGGGCCCGGAACGGCCGATCGATTCCTCGTCGAGCGTGACGCCGACGATGCGATTGGTCGAGTCGTCCTGTGCGGGCGGCTTGGTCATGACAGATTGAGGCGCAATCCAATCGAGCGCGAATGGGCGTCCAGCCCCTCCGCCTTGCCGAGCGTCATCGCGGCCGGACCCAGCGCACGCAATTGGTCGGGCCCGCATTTCAGGATCGATGTGCGCTTCATGAAGTCGTGCACCGAGAGCCCGGAGGAAAACCGCGCCGAGCGCGCCGTCGGCAGCACGTGGTTGGAGCCGCCGACATAATCGCCGATCGCTTCGGGCGTGTGCGGCCCGAGGAACACCGCGCCGGCATTGCGGATCTTCGCAGCGAGCGCGTCGGGATCGACGGTCATAATCTCGAGATGCTCGGCGGCGATGGCGTCCGCGAGCGGGATGGCGTCCCCTAAGTTCTTCACCATGATGACGGCGCCGAAATCGGCCCAGGACGCACCGGCGATCGCAGCGCGCGGCAGCGTTTTCAGCTGCGCCTCCACCGCCTTTTCGACGTCGGCGGCGAGGCGCGAGGAGTCCGTGATCAGGATCGACTGCGCGCTGGAATCGTGCTCGGCCTGCGCCAACAGGTCGGCGGCGATCCAGTCGGCATTGCCGGTGTCGTCGGCGATGACGAGCACCTCCGAGGGGCCGGCGATCATGTCGATGCCGACCTTGCCGAACACCAGCCGCTTGGCGGCGGCGACATAGGCATTGCCCGGGCCGACGATCTTGGCGACCGGCGCGATGGTCGCTGTGCCGTGCGCGAGCGCGGCCACCGCCTGCGCACCGCCGACACGATAGATCTCGGTGACACCGCCGAGATGGGCGGCCGCCAGCACCAGCGGATTGAGCTTGCCGTCCGGCGAGGGCACCACCATCACGAGGCGCGACACGCCGGCGACTTTGGCCGGCACCGCGTTCATCAGCACCGAGGACGGATAGGCGGCCGTGCCGCCCGGCACATAGAGGCCGGCGGATTCGATTGCGGTGTAGCGCCAGCCGAGCTCGACGCCGAGCGGATCGGTGAAGCGCTCGTCCTTCGGCAGCTGGCGGCGGTGATAGGTCTCGATGCGGTCGCGCGCGAGCTCGAGCGCATCCAGCGTCGCAGCCTCGCAGGCCTTCACGGCGGCCTCGATCTCGGCGGCGGAGACGCGCAAGGAGGATGCATCCAGCCTCAAGCGGTCGAACTTGGCCGTCGCCTCGAGCAGGGCGGCATCGCCACGCTTGGCCACGTCATCGACGATCGCGCGCGCGGCGGCCTCGACGTCGGCCGAAGCCTCGCGCTTGGCGGCGAGGAAGGCGGCGAATCGCTGGTCGAAATCGGCGCTGCTGCGGTCGAGGCGAACGGGCATGTTTCGCTTGGCTTCCGGCTGGTCTTGAGGGGCGGATCGGCGCAACCAGATCCCCTGCTCAATGGCGCGGCGGGGAAGCTGCGTCAACCCTCGGCAGATGCCGTTCCGGCCGGGGCCGGAGCCCCATTCGGCTGGTATACGGCTGCTTCACCCCTCCCCCTCGATTCCCGTGCCCAGCGTGTCGGCGCCGAGGTCGGTCAGCTCGCATTCCAGGCACTCGACGTCCAGGCGGATGGCGCCGCCCTGCGCGAACAAAAGCAGGGCGCTGCCGCCGGGCTCCTCGGCGCGGCCGTCCTGGGGGTGAAATTCAATGCCGACGAGGTCCAGGACCTTGTCCGGCGCGGCGAGGTCGATGTTGCGCGACTTGCAGGCGAGCACACGGTCGAAACGGAGCGCTGCGACCAGCCGGCGCGGCTCGGTCTCGGCCGCCAAGGTCTGCTCCCAGTCCAGCCGGCTCATTCCGACCACGAGCCGTTTCTCGCCCTGCCGCCAGATGATGTCGGACGCCTGGACACGAGCGTCCTGGACATGGGTCGAGATCACGGCGAGATCGTCGGCGTCGAGCGCGATTAGTTTGAGCTGGGGCGACATCGCCGGCGCCTCTCCTGGAGTGGACGGGGCTCAACGCGCACGAGCCCCGAAATTTCCACACAAGTTAGGCGCTCGCCGGTCTCGCCGCTACGCGGCGAGGCGCCCTTCCCACAACAAGGGAAGCCTCATTCCTTGAAAAACGCAAGGAGATCGGCGTTGATCGTCTCAGCATGCGTGGTCGGCATGCCGTGGGGGAATCCCTTGTAGGTCTTCAGGATGCCCTTCTTCAGAAGCTTGGCCGAGAGCGGCGCCGAGTCCGCGTAAGGCACGATCTGGTCGTCGTCGCCGTGCATCACCAGCACCGGGACGTTGATCTTCTTCAGATCCTCGGTGAAATCGGTTTGCGAGAACGCGACGATGCCGTCGTAATGCGCTTTGGCGCCGCCCATCATGCCCTGGCGCCACCAGTTCTCGATCACGGCTTCCACTGGCTTTGCGCCGGGGCGGTTGTAGCCGTAGAACGGGCCGGCGGCGATGTCGCGGTAGAAGGCCGAGCGGCCGGCGGCGAGCTGGGTCTGGAAATCGTCGAACACGCTTTTCGGCAGGCCGCCGGGATTGGCCGCGGTCTGCACCATCAGCGGCGGCACCGCCGAGAGGATCGCGGCCTTCGCGACGCGGCTCTCGCCGTGGCGGGCGATGTAGTGCACGACCTCGCCGCCGCCGGTTGAATGGCCGACATGGAGCGCGTTCTTGAGCTCGAGATGCGCGGTGAGCGCGGCGAGATCGTCGGCATAATGATCCATGTCGTGGCCGTCGGCGACCTGCGCCGAGCGGCCGTGGCCGCGGCGGTCATGGGCGATGACGCGATAGCCGCGCGTGACGAAGTACATCATCTGCGCGTCCCAATCGTCGGACGACAGCGGCCAGCCATGGCTGAACACGATCGGCTGGCCCGAGCCCCAGTCCTTGTAGAAGATCTCGACGCCGTCTTTGGTGGTGATGGTGGGCATGGTGGGGGCTCCTTGTTGCATCTCGGTCATTCCGGACCACGCGAAGCGGGGATCCGGAATCCAGAGATTGTTGCGCGAGATTCCGGGTTCATCGCTGCGCGATGCCCCGGAATGACGGCGGGATGTCAGTGATCAGGCAAACGCCAGGGGCTTGTAGCGGCGCCAGGCGCCGATGGTCAGCACGACGAAAAACACCAGCACGATGCCCTGCACCACGGCGAACACCGGCCCCGATGGCGGCGCCGGCGGCACGGCGGGCGCGAGCGCGGCAAGCGCGGGCACCTTGAGGAACGACTGGATCACCAGCACGAAGACGTTGAAATAGAGCGAGACCATCGCGGTGACGATGTAGACCGGGCGCCAGATGCCGGCGAGCTTCATGCCGTAGAGCGCAAGGCAGGCGATCGCGAGCAGCACCAGCGAGATAATGCCAATGACGTGCGAGGGCAGCAGCTCCTTGAACGGAAACAGGAAGCCGGTGGCGCTGGTGAGAATGGTGAAAGCTAAGAAGATCGCAGTCAGGCCCGGCATCGACCTCGAGCCGAGCAGGCCGAACATCACGACGAGCCCGGCGACGATGGCAATCAGGCTGATGATGACATGGATCAGCGTGAGAGCGGGCAAACTCAAGCCAAGCATCATGACATCTCTCCTACACTCCGCGTTGAGGTGACGAGAGTAGTATTACGATCCTCATCGGATTACCACCTGCCTTGTCGTCACATGCATGAGCGCAGCCATGCGTCGTCGTGCGAAATCGACAAGCGCATGACTGATCTTTTTGCAGCGCTGTCACAAACGACAGCAGTTTGTGATCTGCGGGATTCAACGAAAGTTGAATCGATCTCTCACACGTTCTTGGTGTCGAAGATCAGGATGTCGGCGCCGCCGCTGGCGAATTTCGGCACGTCGGCGCCAGTCGCCTTGCCTTCCTCGCTGGCAAAGGCGGCCTGGATGTCGGCGACGCTATCGAAGGTGAGGATGGCGACGAGATGGATTCCGGAAGGGCCTGCGGGTGATGCGACCGGCCCCTTGCTGACGGCGTAGTTCTTCAGGCCGGGAAGCTTCTTGGCGAGCGGGATGTGCGTCTCGGCATAGTACTTGTCGAAGGCGGCAGCATCCTTGGGTGTCTTGTAGAGCACGACGATTTCAGCCATTTGGTCCTCCCTGGGAATCTTTGTTTTCCACGCGCTATTGACCTCGCGACGAGGCGATAGTCTCGCGGGACGCGGCACGATGGCAAGCCACTTTCGGCTTGCCATTGCCTTGTCTTGTCCTTGCCTAAAGCGCCGGTTTTGCGGCGTCGCCGAGATAGCCGTGCAGGGAGGCGACGACCTGCGCGCCCTCGCCGATGGCGCCGCCGACGCGCTTGACCGAGCCGGAGCGGACGTCGCCGACGGCGTAGACGCCGGGCACGGAAGTCTCCAGCGGCGCGACCAGCTTGCCCTGGTTCTGCTCCGACTGCGCGCCGGTGACGACGAAGCCGCCGCGATCGAGCGTCACGCCGCAACCGTCGAGCCAGGACGTGGCGGGATCGGCGCCGACGAACAGGAAGAGATTGCGAATGTCGGCGGAATCCTCGTCATCCGACAGTCGGCTCTTCCAGCGGATGCGCCGCAGCAGCGAGGCCTCGTCGCCCTCGAGTGCGGTGATCTCGGTGTTGAACATCAATTCGATGTTCGGGGTCGCTTCGATGCGCTCGATGAGATAGCGTGACATGCTGGCGCCCAAGCCGCCGCCGCGGATGATCATCAGCACTTTCTTCGCGTGACCCGACAGGAACACGGCGGCCTGGCCGGCCGAATTGCCGGCGCCGACCAGAGCCACCTCCTCGCCGGCGCAGAGCCGCGCCTCCACGGGCGAGGCCCAGTACCAGACGCCGCGACCCTCGAACTTGTCGAGGTTGGCGATATCCGGACGGCGATAGCGCGCGCCGCTGGCGACCACCACCGAGCGGGAGCGCAAGGTGTCGCCGCAATCCAGCGCCAGCGCGAAGGTGCCGTTGGCGCGCGAGCAATCCAGCGAGCTCACCGACATCGGAATCATGATGTCGGCGCCGAATTTCTGCGCCTGGGTGAAGGCGCGGCCAGCCAGCGCCTGGCCGGAGATGCCGGTCGGGAAGCCCAGATAGTTCTCGATGCGCGCGCTGGCGCCGGCTTGGCCGCCGAAGGCGCGGGTATCGACGACCGCGACCGAGAGACCTTCGGACGCCGCATAGACCGCGGTCGCGAGCCCCGCCGGCCCGCAGCCGACGATGGCGACATCGTAGATGCGGTTGTCCTTGGCCCCGCCGATCATGCCGATGGCGCGGCCGAGTTCGGTCTCGCTGGGATTGCGCAGCACCGTGCCGCCGGGCGTGACGACGAGCGGCCAATCCTCCGGCTTCGGCGAATAGCGCGCGATCAGTTCGGCGGCGTCATGCTCGCTCTCGGGATCGAGCAGATGATGCGGCTGGCCATTGCGGGTGAGAAAGCCCTGCAGGCGCACCACGCCGGCGGAGTTCGACGGCCCGATCAGCACGGGGCCGCCGATGCCGTCCTGGATCAGATTGACCCGGCGCAGGATCAGCGCGCGCATGATGCGCTCGCCAAGCTCGGCTTCGGCCACCAGCAGCGCGCGCAGCCGGTCCGGCGGGACGAGCAGCACCTCGACATCGCCTTCGGCGCGGCCGTCGACCAGCGCCGGCCTGCCCGAGAGCTGGCCGAGCTCGGCCAGAAATTGCCCCGGCCCCTGATCGATCACCGGAGTGACGTGACCGAGACCGTCGCGCTGGGTGATGGCGACGTGGCCCTTCAGCACCACGAACATGCCGGGCCCGGGCTTGCCGGTCTCGAACAGCAATTCACCGTCCCCATAGGTGCGGATTTCACCGAAATGCCTGATCCGTTCGATCTCGGCGGGCGTCAGCGTCGGAAAGGTCTGCTCGGGGCGGGTAAACCGCATCAGCTGCGCATCACGGTCGGCTCGTTGTGTGTCGTCCTGCCCCATGGCCACTGCATGCACTCCAAAATTTCCAGCCGCCGGCGTTCAACGAGAGGACTTGCCGGCGGCCCCCTCATTTAGGGAACCATCGTCGTTCTGCGAGTGGTCGGTGCTTGCGGCGCGTTCGCGCGCCTGCACCTTCCGCCGCTTCAGGTTTTCGCGCAGCGCCGATTTCAGCCTGTCGTCCCGGGACGCCCTCGCCTGCCTCGCGCTCTTGTCGGTCTCGTCAGCCATCGCCGCTCCATCCCAGCAACCGGCGACAGGATGCCATCGAAGTGTGGCAGCTCAAGAGGCGAGACGATAGGACCCCTTGCGAAACGCAAGATGGATCGAATCCGGACCCCCACGCCAACTGACCAGTTGGACAGGGATATCCGGACCCCGAAATGGCGTGAAGGCGGTCAGTTCGAGCGAAAACGGGGATTTTGGCGCCGATATCGGCCCGATTTTCTCGTTTTGGCGGGGCTTGCAAGCTTGCGCAGGAGGGGGGCTTGTGGCAGATATCGGCCCGCTTGGTAGGCCCCTCGGGCGGCCGATTCTTGTCCCAGCACATGCTGCCGTAGCTCAGTGGTAGAGCACTCCATTGGTAATGGAGAGGTCGACAGTTCAATCCTGTCTGGCAGCACCAGCTTTCCTCATCGACGCGAGCCCTCCACCCGGCAGCGAGCCCGCAACAGCCACGGACGCGATCGTGATCACACGTTCCCTGCCCTATGACGGACTGCTCCACGAGATCGTCGAGCACAATGGCGTGCTCTATCTCGGCGGCATCGTCCCTGAAGATGCCGGGCTCGACATGGCGGGCCAGGCCGAGGATGTGCTGCGCCAGTTGAAGACCTTGCTCGAGGGGGCCGGCTCCGATCTGTCATGCGTCCTGCAGGTGACGATCTTCATGGCCGACCTCACTGAGAAGGCCGCGTTCAACCAGGTGTGGAAGCGCTATTTCACCGCGGAGCAACTGCCGGCGCGTGCCGCGATCGGCGTTGCGGATCTCGGCCCGGGCGTCAAGCTGGAGCTGACGGCGACCGCCGCCCGCCGCTGATAGACGACGGGGCATCGGCGAGCCGAAAAAGCTCGGTCGCTTCGCGAGCACTCCACACATGGCGCAGCATTCTCGCGGCCCGAAAACGCCCGAGTTTTGCTTGTTTCCTTGTCCCTCTTTGAAGAGAGGGCGCAGGGAAGGCCGGGTGCCGGCTGGCACCCATGATCCGCCGCGCGAAGAATTTGCACACGCAAATGCGCAGACGGAACGACAGGTGGGCCGGAAACACCCGGCCTTCCCTGCGCGATGGTTTGACGGCTTATGCCTGCTCTCCCCGGAGCCGAGTTCCTTCTGGCCTCCGTCGCCTCGCGAATTGACGATGCCTTCAGACCCGGTTGAGCCCAAAAGCATCTCCGCAAGGCTTGACCGTAGCAACGACGGTCAGGACCACACGGTTTTGCCGTACGCAGCTTCCGGCTCGGCCCAGAGGCTTCGCCGGATGTTGGCGCCGTCCGTTCCGCACGCCGTGAGACCTCACGAGGTTCATCTCGCCCTGGTCCCGCCCCGCGTGCCCGACGCAGCCGCGTCCACCGCACCCCGGCCCTCGTTCGTTGCGACGTACGATCGCCCCTCTCCTCGGGCCGGGATGCGCGATGGATACTTTAATTCCGAATTTCGGTAAAGTGGAATATTTTGTGAGGGAGGGTTGACGGGGGCTGCGCGGAACGCGGGGGTGTTTTGCCCGACGGGCCGGAGTAAGGTGACTTACGGAACTTCTACCCCGGCAGAAAGCTCCGCAGAAAGTCAATGATCTGGCCAATGTGAGGTTTGAGTGAGTTGTAGGTCTTCTGCCAACTTTCGATCGTCTCACCTGCAGTTTTTCCCTTTTGCAGGATCGACCAGATTCTGTTGTATGCACTTGCTATGATGTAGCTTTGAGATTTTTGGGGGTCAGCAACGACAATCGGGTCATTAGGCGGTCTTGGTCGGGTCCGATCGACGGGCGGCAGATCCTCGACAGGGAGCGATTTGATCTCTGTCGCAGGTTTTGTCGCCTCGTCGATCGCCGGCGAAACACTGTCATCAAATACGGCTGGGGTTTGCTCGTGAATGATTGCTCGGATCGCAGTCACTGCATCGCGGGACAATGGCTGGAGCAACCGACCAGTGTTTACGGAGTGATAATGTCTCTCGATGTCCGGGTAGAATGATCTTAGCGCGATGTGATCTTCCAAAAGGACTGACAACCTGCTCGCAAAGACTGCAGGAAGGATCGCTTCTTCGACCGTGAAAAGCTTGTTGAGCGTTCTAGCCTCCCCGTCTGCGAGCAGCAGATTTCCGGTACCAACGTCCGTGGGCAGCCAGTCGAGATAATCTTCCAGAATTTGGGCGTACTCGGATCGGCCCTGAAAATTCGGAGACGATGCCACATCGATTAACTGCCGGGCTCGGTTCTTGCACGCCAGTAGAGTGTTTCCATGGTCGCGAGATGCAGCTGCGCTGGGGAGCGTTGGCATCGAGAACGGACCTGGCTCTATTCCGATTCGCCCGTCCGATCGAAGCCCGATCGCGATAGGACTTACAATTCCTTCAATCGCAACCGGGTCAGGTTGCAGTGTAGCAAGACGTTGGATGATCTCCCTGTTTGCTGACTCAGGATCCTGCCAAGGGAGCTTCCGGTGCAAGTCGGTGTAAGCAGCAGCCTGAGACCGATGACCAGCATCTCCAGCGAGCAACTTGTTGAACCAATCAATCCATACCGACCAGTGATCCGCCTTCTTGAGCAGCGCTGTTGCTAGCTGGGTCCAAAGAAATTGGGCGCGCTCCGGTTGAATGGGGTGCCACAGCGGCGAGGCCATCAGATCGCTGAACGTATTACTTTCGTGTGCAAGCCTTTTGAACTTACTGCTCTTCAAGCTTTCGATGTCGAGCTGAATGGATTCGATCAATTGATCCTTAAAGCCACACTCCGCCGCAGCATCAACGCAATCTGCTACGGTGTTCGCAGCTATATCGTATACGGCTTTGGCCGAACTCCGTCTCATGCGCGAGTCAACAATCTCAGCCGCGGTGCGCGCGGCTCCGGCCGCAGCATGTGCAGCAATTGAACTCACGCTAATGGCGCTGCTAGCCGCTTCCATTGAAGATTGTATGTACCAGTTTCCCAAGGTCTCATTTGGAAATTTTGCAGAGTACAAAGCAGCGGCACTGGCACGCAAAATCGGAAGTATTTCGGCAACCTCGCCGAGGTGAAGCGACGCAGTCGGAATAGTTCTTAAATTGGCGCGCGCTGCAATGACGGTCGACCATTGGAGAGGCTGTTCCTGCAGCCACTCTCTGAACATGACTGCATCAGAGATCGCTGACGCCTGTGGTGTAAAATGCTTTCCCTGACCTAGAGACCTTGGCACGTTCGTGCACCTTTTCGAAAAATATTGGAAGCTCTTAGAAGTTTTGATTTATATATGGCAGCACTGATCACCGACTGCGAGCGCAGCCTCTAGGCCTATAGAGTTTCTAATAATCAATTGGATACAAGCATTGCGACTGCACCTGCGATCACAGCGGCTAACATGGCAGAACTCACAACCACGTCCCAAGCAACTGAAATATGAAGCCCCCTAACAACAGATAGAAGCCTGTAGCGCCTTCAAAAAAAAGCTTGTTGCGTATCCACATGCCAGCAGGAGCGTCAGGATTATCGATTATCCGTCGGGTAATATGCGACGGTGGACCGAAGGGAAATTTCTTCTCGTCGCCGTAATTTCTGATCATCTCGTCGAACAGACCGCTAATGTGTAGCTGCACCACGCCGCTGACATCAAGCAAAAGGCCCGCGCTATTCACCCATTTTTCGCGCACCGTGATTTCGATTAAACCAAAGCCAATGACCAGACAAAATGTAGCCGATGCCAACATAATGATGAGCAAGACCCGGTACTCAAACCGAGGGATGCCTTGCTTCCAATATTGATAGTCGACCCACCAGCCCGGCACGATTCTCCCTCCCAGATTCTCCGTGAGGTTGCAATATACAACATACACGGAAAGCGGTATGGCCGTATTCGATGATCGGCAACAAGGCATGATGGGGTTTCGCAAGTGCTCACCTGTCGCGCCTCTACCCTCACACGGCACGTTGACCCCTCATTTCATGGTGATAATCTTTCCGCTCGCAGCCTGTCCCGGGAGGACACGATGGGATGGTTCGACCGCCTGTTTGGAAGGATGTCGGAGCCGACGATTCCTCTCTTTGCGAGATTTCGGCGGAAATCGAAGGCACCGACCGACCCTGATCTTCTGAAAATCGCCAAGGACCGGAAGGGGCATGTGTCCCGCCGAGCCGTCAGGGACGAGTATAATCGGCTGGTCCTGGAGAAGTACGCGCACGACAAGTCGTGATTGCCAGGATCCATCGAGGCCGATCTCCGTGGCTAACATGGCGGTTCGCGACGGCTCTACCCTCTGCGCGCCAGGGCTATCGCAGTTGACTCGTTGCGCGGCCTGCACGCACGCCTCGTCCTTCGAGACGGCGCTGACGCGCCTCCTCAGGATGAGGCTAATCAGCGTCAGTGCCCTTTGAAACTGTGGCCACGCACTGCGTCCTCATCCTGAGGAGCCTGCCTCAAGCGGGCGTCTCGAAGGATGGCCGCAGGGAAAAATTCTCAAATTCAATCGCCCTGCCTGTGCACCATCAATGGTCGCCATTCCTCTGCAGCGCCGCAAACCGCTCGTCCGAACGGCGCAGCCGCCGGCATAGCTCGCGGTTGATGTTCTGCAGGACGATCACGTAAGCGTGGATGTCGGCCTTGTAGCAGGCGTAGAGCTTTTGGGCCGTCAGCTCGTACAGCACCGTCGGCGCCTCCGCGACGACATTGGCGGAGCGGTTCTGCATTTCGATCAGCGTCATCTCGCCGAAGAAATCGCCAGGCTCCAGACGCGATATCGGGATGACGCTGCCCGCATGGGTCCGCTTGCTCACCGCGAGCCGGCCGGACTTGACGATGAACATCGAGCGCCCCGGCTCGCCCTCGGCCACGACGGTCGCGCCGGCCTCGAAACGGCGCTCGACCAGCATCGAGATCAGGAGGTCAAGACTTGTCTCCGAAAGACCGCCGAAGAACGGCGTCGCCAGCAGGAACGCTTTCAGATCGGGGGGCGTGACGATCATTGCGCCAAGATACGCCCCGCCGCTATCTGCGGCAAGCAAGGCGCCGTTCATTGCTGCGCGGCACTCTCCCCGCGCGTCGTCCTTCGCTTCCGCCACACCTGCAGGTCAATCAAGACCTTCACCGTCGCGGCGAGGACGAGCGCGCAGAGCGCCGCCTTGGAGATCGTCTCCATCGTCCCCTCGATCAGCAGGCAATGGACCACGCTGCCTGCGACGATGACGACGGCGAGGGGAACATGGATGATGCGCCAGGTTCGCGGACGCAATCCCAATCGCCTTCGCAGCAGAGCCAGGAGGGCAACGATGAAGATGGCCCACATTGCGGTCACGCCGAAGGGGGAGAACGGCGTCGGCGACGAAAAGGTCAGCGCGTCGACCATGTCGGGCGGGCTGGTGATCCAGAGGCCGGCGACGTGGATCAGAATCGCCAGAACGAGCGTGCCGCCAATCCAGTGATGGGCGCGCCTGCCGCGATAGGCCGACAATCCCGGCAGGTAGCCGCCGATCAGCAAGGGCTGCACGAGCACGAGTCCGAGGGCGATGATCCCGGCGAAGCCGGCGACAATGTAGACAGGATCGCGCCATGCCAGCTGCTCGCTGGCTGCAGCAGCTGCGAACGGCACGCCAATCGCCAAGGCAAGCGCGACCCAGATCAGGGGCGCCCGGGCCAATCTCCATCGCGTCATCTGCAAGTCGGGTTCAAGCCGGCTGCAGCACGAAGTGCGCCTCGAGGCTGGTCTCCTTGGCGCTCCGCATCACCGGCCGCAGGAAGACGGTCTTGAACTCGCCGCTGTCATAGGCGAGGTGGCCGTGCGGCTGGCCGAAGATCGGAATGATCTGCGGCATCTCCAGCCGGAACTTGCCGTCCTTGTCGGTGAGCGTTGCGCCGTGGCTCTGCGGCTCGTGCTCGCGCCCTTCGACGGTGTGCGCCCAGATCTGGATGCGTTGCCCGGCCAGCGGAGCCCCGTCGCCCGCGCGGCGCACGGTGCCGCTCATCCAGAAACCGCCCTTGCCGATCCGCTCCACGATCGCCGCGCCCTTGCGGTAATTGTTCGCGCCGCCCGACATCGACTCGGTCGGCGCGAGGCCGCTCGCACGGGCGGGCAGCAGGAGACCGGAAGCGCCGGTTGCCAGTAGCCCGGTTGCGACGACGGAGCCGCCGGCCGCGAGGAGATTGCGGCGGGTGAATACGACCGTGGTCATGTCAGTTCCTCCTGGCAGCAGCGCAGCTGCTTCCCGCAAGCTACAATACCAAGTGCAAAACGCCCAGTTGGCACGAGGGGCGCCAGGGCCTGCAATAACAGTGTTGTGAACGGAGGCGCGGACCGCCCGAGCAGCTTCGTAGGATGGGTAGAGCGCGGCGCAACCCATCAAGGCCGAGTTCAAACGATAAACATGATCGGTTTCGCTTCCGCCTTCGCTCTTTGAGCTACGGCGGACAAGTCGCTCTACCCATCCTACGCGCTGACACTACATGTCATTTCCATATCCTCCTCTCCCGGACTCCCCGACATGATCCCCTTCTCCGTGCTCGACCTCGCACCCATTCGCCAGGGCGGCGACGCGGCACAGGCGTTCCGCAACTCGCTCGATCTGGCCCAGCATGCCGAGACGTGGGGCTTCAAGCGGTTCTGGCTCGCCGAGCATCACAACATGACGGGCATCGCGAGTGCGGCCACTTCGGTGGTAATCGGACATGTCGCGGGCGGCACCAAGACGATCCGCGTCGGCTCCGGCGGGATCATGCTGCCGAACCACTCGCCGCTGGTCATCGCCGAGCAGTTCGGCACGCTGGAATCGCTCTATCCCGGACGGATCGATCTCGGGCTCGGGCGGGCGCCGGGCACGGACCAGTTCACCGCGCGGGCGCTGCGGCGCGACCTCGCCACCAGTTCCGAGAATTTCCCGCATGACGTGCTGGAGCTGCAGGCGCTGCTCGGCGACGTGCAGCCGAACCAGGCGATCCGCGCCGTGCCCGGCATGGGCACCAAGGTGCCGTTGTGGATTTTGGGATCGAGCACCTTTGGCGCGCAGCTTGCCGCGATGCTGGGGCTGCCGTTCGCCTTCGCCTCGCATTTCGCGCCGCAGATGATGATGCCGGCGCTGCGCGAATATCGGGCGCGGTTCGAGCCCTCGGCGCAGCTCGACAAGCCCTATGCGATGATCGGCGTCAACGTGTTCGCGGCCGACAGCGATGAAGAGGCGCAGCGGATGTTCTCCTCGCTGCAGCAGCAGTTCATCAACCTGCGCCGCGGCACGCCGGGGCCGCTGCCGCCGCCGGTCGACGACATGGACGCACTGTGGTCGCCGGCGGAGAAGGCCGGCGTTGCGCAGGCGCTGTCGTGCTCGGCGGTCGGCTCGCCCGATGTGGTCGAAGCAAAGCTGAAGGCGCTGATCACTGAAACCGGCGCGGACGAATTGATGACGACGGGGCAGATCTACGACCACACGGCACGGCTGCGCTCGTTCGAGATCGCAGCCGAGGTGCGGGATAGGCTTGCGAAGCAGCCGGCGGTGTGAGGGCCCGATTGTCGCGGCGATGAAGGTGCGCCTCCCCCGCTTGCGGGGAGGGCTGGGGAGAGGGTGCCTCCGCAACGGGACTATCCCCTAGAGGAAAGAGCCTTCACCCCGACCCTCTCCCGCACGCGGGAGAGGGAGCGCACCGTGCGCGTGGCGAGGTGCTCGGCCCAATTCTCTCATGCCTAATCCGCAAAGCCGAACAGCTTGGCCGGATTTTTCACCAGGATCTTCTCCAGCTCGGTCTGGTCCGCGACGTAGCGGTACATCAACTCGAGCAGATCGGCATCGTTCGGCGGCTGCTTCACCGAGACCGGATGCGGCCAGTCGCTGGCCCAGACGCAGCGGTCGGGGGCGGCCTCGATATAGGCGCGCGCGATCGGGATCACGTCGTCGTAAGGAGGACCGGCCTTCGAGGTCTTCTCGCCGAGCGAGAGCATCACCCAGAAATTGCCCTTGGCGAGCAGCTCCAGCATCTTGCGCAGATTCGGATCGTTCCTGCCGGCCTCGGGGTCGGGCCGCGCCATGTGGTCGATCAGCACGGGCACGTCGAGATTCTCGTATTTGGCGACGCTCGAGACGATGCCGTCCTTCTCCGGCTGGATCTTGACGTACCAGCCGAGCTCGCGGATGCGCGCGATGGCGCGGGCGAAATCGGCATCCGACAGCACGGCGCCGAGCTCCTGGCGGAAGCTGAAGCGTGCGCCGCGCACGCCGGCGTCATGCAGTTTTGCAAGATAGGCATCGTTCGCTTCGGCGAACACCAGCGCGTTGGCGCAGCCGCGATAGTTTGGCCCCATCGCGGCAAGGCCGTCGAGCACGACGGCATGGTCGGCGCCGTAGGTCGTGGTCTGCACGATGATGCCGCGCTCGATACCGAGCGTCTTGTGCATGCGCAGCGCCGCTTCCCAGGTCGCGGTCGGCATCCGATAGGCGGCGCCGGGGCGCTCAGGATATTTCTCGATCGGCCCGAGCACGTGGAACTGGCTATCGATGGTCTTCGGCGGCGGCGCCTTGATCGGGCGGCGCGGGTTGGGATCGAACGGCAGATAAGTCGGCATGCAAGCGCTCCCTCAGTCGATCACGGCGGTGAAATCGCATTGCACCAGCGCGCCGCCATCCATGTTGTCCATCGGCAGCGCGTGGCGCGCGGGGCGCGAATGCTCGTCCGGAAACATCTTCAGCCATTCGACATTGACCGGGCCGCGATTGCCGCGGTCCTTCAGCCACACCGTCATCTTGATGATGTCGGCGGTCGAGCCGCCGGCGGCCTCCACCGTCGCCTTCATATGCGCGAACATGTTGGCGCATTGGGCATCCAGGCTTTCGGGCATCGCGTTGGTCGCGGGATCGCGGCCGAGGATGACGCCGGACATCACGAGATTGCCGATGCGGCAGGCATTCGGAATCGGATTGACATGCTTGAAGCCGCCGATGTGGATGCTCCTGCGCCGCGTTTGACCACTCATGGTGCGCTCCCTTTTATTGTTGCTTCAGACGAACTGGCATGACACGGAGCCGAAGGCGCCGTAATCGGCATGGAAGGTGTCGCCGCGGCGGATGTCGACGGGACGCGTGAACGATCCCGCCAGCACGACCTCGCCGGCCTTGAGATGCTCGTCATGCGGCGCGAGGCGGTTGGCGAGCCAGGCGATGCCGCTCGCCGGGTGATTGAGCACGCCGGCGGCAAGGCCGGTCTCCTCCAACTCGCCGTTGCGGAACAGCAATGCGCCGATCCAGCGCAAATCCGCATCCATCGGGCGGATCGGCCGGCCGCCGAGCACCAGCGCGGCATTGGCGGCGTTGTCCGAGATCGTGTCCATGACCTTGCGGGTCTTGCCCGTCTCGGGGTCGACGCGGTGCATGCGCGTCTCCAGAATTTCCAGCGCGGGCGTGACGTAGTCGGTGGCGTTGAGCACGTCGAAAATCGTGCAGTCGGGCCCGCGCAGCGGCGCCTTCAGCACGAAGGCGAGCTCGACCTCGATCCGCGGCGCGTGGAAGCGGTCGAACGGAACAGGCGTGGCATCGGCATAGAACATGTCGGCGAACAGCACGCCGTAATCGGGCTCATTGATGCCGACCGCGTTCTGCATCGCCTTCGAGGTCAGGCCAATCTTGTGGCCCTTGATGATGCGGCCGCGGCCGAGCTGGAGCTTGGTCCAGGCGCGCTGGACCGCGTAGGCATCCTCGATGCTGAAATCGGGATATTCTTTCGTGAACATCGGGATCAGCGTCTTGGTGCGCTCGGCTTCGTCGAGGCGCGCGGCGAGGCGTTCGATCGTGGCAGTGTCCAGCATCGTTTACTGCTCCGCGGCCACGGTGTTGCGCAGCACGCCGATGCGGCTCGATTCGACCTCGACGACGTCGCCGGGCTTCAGCCAGCGCGGCGGATCGAAGCGGGCGCCAGCGCCCGTCGGCGTGCCCGTCACGATCATGTCGCCGGGCTTCAGCGTCGCGAAGGTGGAGAGATAGGAGACGATGAAGTCGAACGGAAACATCAGCCGTTCCGTGGTGTCCTGCTGCCGCACCTCGCCGTTGACGCGCGTGGTGATGTCGTGCGGCCCGCGCGGGTCGAGCTCGTCGGCGGTGACGATCCACGGGCCGATGCTGCCGGAGCGATCGAAGTTCTTGCCCTGCGTGACGTTGAACTTGCCGTGGCGCAGCCAGTCGCGGATCGTGCCCTCGTTGCACAGCGTCATGCCGAAGATGTGCGACCACGCGCTTTCGCGCGGAATGTGGCGGCCGCCCTGCCCGATCACGATGACGAGCTCGCCTTCATAGTCGAGCTGATCGGAAACCTTGGGCTTCTCGATCGGCTGGCCGGAGCCGGTCATCGAGGACATGCTGCGCACGAACAGGCTGGGATATTTGGGCAGGTCCGAATTGTCTTTATACTCCGCGTTGCGCTCGGCGTAGTTGACGCCGATGCACCAGAGCTTCTCCGGCGCCAGCACCGGCGGCAACAGGACGAGCTGGTCCAGCGCATGATCCGGCTTCTGGCCGGCGACGGCTTCCTGCGCATCGGCGAGCGCGTTGGCCGCGATCAGCGCCTTCACGTCCGAATAGTCGCGGCCGATGCGCCTGGTCAGATCGACCACGCCGCCGTCCACGGCCGCGCCGTAACGCGCCTCGCCGTCCAGCAGATAGCTCAGCAGTCGCATTGTATGTCCTCCGATGATCTTGAGGCCGCGTCCGGCGATGAGGCCCGCGCGCTCAGTCTTTCGATTTGGGCGTCTGGAACACGCTGCCCAGCGTCACGATCTCGCCGAGGCGGGCGTAGCGCGGACCGCCGATGCGCGCGATCGGGTCGAGCGCTTTCGTCTCGACCTTGCCGTCGTTGACGAGACCGTCGCGCAAATGAAACAGCACGACCTCGCCGACGATGAGCCGGCTCTTGGCGTCACCGAATTCGAGGCACTGCCGGAACCGGCACTCCATCGCGACCGGCGCGGCGGCGAGCCGCGGCACCTTGATGCGCTCGCTCGCGAGCGTCTCCAGGCCGAGATGCTCGACCTCGCTGATCTCAGGCGGATGCTCGATGGATGAGTCGTGCACCGCCGACATCAGCGGCATGTCGGCGATGTGGATCACGTATTCCTCGGTATCGAGGATGTTGTGCGCGGTGTCCTTGTATTCGGCGCCCTTGCGGCCGACGCTGATGGCGAGCATCGGCGGCTTCTGCGAGACGAAGGTGAAGGCGCTGAACGGGGCGAGATTGAGCACGCCCTTAGCTGACAGGCTCGTCACCCACGCGATCGGGCGCGGCACCACGATGCCGGTCATCAAGCGGTAGATGCGCTCGGCGCCGAGCTCGGTCGGGTCGATCCGCATCGATCAATCCGCCCTGATATTGGCCTTGCGCACCACCGGAATCCACTTGGCGTCCTCGCGCTCGAGATAGGCCCTGAACTCGCCCGGCGTCATCGGCGTGGCTTCGCCGCCGAGCTTTTCGAACTTGTCGATCACGGCCGGGTCTTTGAGAATCGCGACCAGCGTCTCGTGCAGCTTCTCGATAACCGGCGCCGGGGTACCTGCGGGCGCGAACAGGCCGGTGAAGGTCTGGCCGTCGAGATCCTTGTAGCCGAGCTCGGCGAAGGTCGGCACGTCGGGCAGCGACTTCAATCGATGCGGTGAGGTGACGGCGAGCGCGCGGAACAGGCCCGCCTTGATGTGCTGCAGGCTAACGGTGAGCTGGTCGAAGGCGAACTGCACCTGGCCGCCCAGGAGATCGTTGATCGCCGGCGCGTTGCCACGGTAATGCGCCGTGACCCATTGCAGCTCGAGGCTGGACTGCATCAGCTCGCTGAGCAGGTGGTTGGTGGTGCCGGGGCCGGGCGAGGCCATGGTCAGCTTGCCGGGCTCGCGCTTGGCGAGGTCGAGAAACTCCTTAAGCGTCGTCGCCTGCACCGAGGGATGAACCTCGAGCACCAGCGGCGTCATCGAGATCGTCGAGATCGGCATGAAGTCCTTTTTCCAATTATAGGCTTCGCGCTTGTTGATCTCGGTCGCGAACAGCACCGGGCCGTTGGCGCCGACGAACAGCGTGTAGCCGTCGGGCGCCGATTTCGCGAAGGCTTCGCCCGCGATCATGCCGCCGGCACCGGCCTTGTTCTCGATGACGAAGGGTTGGCCGAGCTTTTCCTGGAGCTTGTCGGCGACGATGCGCGCGGCGCTGTCGACATTGCCGCCGGCGGGATAGGGCACGATCAGCTTGACGTTGCGCGCCGGCCATTGCTGGGCAGAGGCGGGGCCCGCCAGCATCGCGGTGGCAGCAGCGATGGCAATCCAGATTAATCTCATGTTAACCTCCCGGCGGCGCTTCAATTCCATATCGGGTGCAGATGACGTCGTGCATGGCATCCCGATCGGAACGCAATCTCCAGATGCGCGCTTGCCCTGTCGAGTGAATTGTGGCGTTCTCGTCCATATTATGGACAAGAGACGCGCAACGACATCCGCCCGCAGCGCCGTGGAACCGCGACAGGGCGCGCAGGCGATCCGGCGCGCGCTCGCGGTGCTGCGCATCCTCGCCGCAGGACGCGAGGACGGTGTGCCATTGGCCGAGGTGGTCCGTACCACGGGTCTCACCCGCCCGACCGTGCATCGCATCGTCCACGTGCTGATCGAGGAAGGCATCGTCGAGCGGCACCAGCGCACCGGCCGCTACGCGATCGGCAACCAGGTACCTGAGCTCGCGCTGGCGCGTCCACGGCCCTCGCGGCTCCTGGTCGCCGCAAATCCGTCGCTGCAGCGCGCGTCAGCCGCGATCGGCGACACGCTGTTCCTCACGGTGCGCACCGGCAACGACACGCTGTGCGTCGATCGCCGGATCGGCGTCTACCCGATCCAGGTGCTGTCGATCGAGGTCGGCGCGCGGCGGCCGCTCGGCGTCTCCAGCGCCGGCGTTGCCATCCTTGCCGCGATGCCGGCGCCGGAGGCGCGAAAGATCGTTGCGGCGAACGAGAAGAGGTTCGAGGCCTACCGGACCGACGTCGCGACCGTGCTCGGCGCGGTCACCGCCGCCAGGCGGCTGGGATACGGCATGAGAGAGATCGGCCTGGTGCAGGGGACGAAATCGATCTCGACCTGGATCAAGACGCCGGACGGGCAGCCGGCCGCGGCGATGACCGTCTCCGCCGTTCGCACGAGGCTCGGCCCAAGGCGCGAGCAGGAGGTCGCGGAGATTTTGCTGCGCGAGGCGCGGATCATCGAGCAGGCGATCGGGGGGTAGGGGACGTACGGTGCCGGTTCTTCGCCTCTCCCGCTTGCGGGAGAGGCCGACGCGCTCGCAGAGCGCGGCGGGTGAGGGCTCTCGCCACACAGGGACATACTCGGCAAATTCTCAACACCCCCAACGCGGAGAGACCCTCTCCCCAACCCTCCCCCGCTGGCGGGGGAGGGAGCGCACAGTCATCGGTGTTGTCAACGGGCTGACTTGGCACACAGTTTTGTGGCACAACGGCCGCCATCACCGACCGTCCAACGAGGCCACGCATGCCCGCGCCGAAACCGCCTGCCTTCGAGACCCTGAGCCTGCATGCGGGCCAGCATCCGGATCCCACGACCGGCGCCCGGGCGGTGCCGATCTACCAGACCACATCCTACGTGTTCCAGGATTCCGACCACGCCGCCGCGCTGTTCAACCTGGAGCGCGCCGGCCACATCTATACGCGCATCTCCAATCCGACCACCGGCGTGCTGGAAGAACGGCTCGCGGCGCTGGAAGGCGGCGTCGGCGCGATCTGCACCGCCAGCGGCATGGCGGCGCTGCACCTCGCCATCGCCACGCTGCTCAATGCCGGCGACCACATCGTGGCATCGAGCTCGCTCTATGGCGGTACCATCAACCTGTTGGCGCACACGCTGCCGCGCTTCGGCATCACCACGACCTTCGTCAAGCCGCGCGATCTCGACGCGTTCCGTGCGGCGATCAAGCCGAACACCAAGCTCGTGATCGGCGAGACCATCGGCAATCCCGGCCTCGAGGTGCTCGACATCCCCAAGGTTGCGGCGATCGCGCATGAGGCCAGGATTCCGCTTCTGATCGACAATACCTTCGCCACGCCCTATCTCAGCCGCCCGATCGAGCTCGGCGCCGACATCGTGATGCATTCGGCGACCAAATGGATCGGCGGCCACGGCATTGCGATCGGCGGCGCCGTCGTCGACGGCGGCCGCTTCGACTGGCGCGCATCGGGCAAGTTCGGCGTGCTGACCGAGCCCTATGGCGGCTATCACGGCATCGTCTTCGACGAGCAGTTCGGCACCGCCGCTTTCATCATGCGCGCCCGCACGGAAGGCCTGCGCGATTTCGGCGCCTGCCTGTCGCCGACCAACGCGTTTCAGCTGCTCCAGGGCGTCGAGACACTCGGCGTGCGCATGGACCGGCACATGCAGAACACGCTATCCGTGCTGGAGGCGCTGAAGTCCAACAAGGCCGTGGACTGGGTGCTGCACCCGTCGCTCGAGGACCATACGGACTACCAGCTCGCCAAGACGCTGCTGCCGCGCGGTGCGGGCTCGATCGTCTCCTTCGGCATCAAGGGCGGCCGTCCCGCGGGACGCAAGTTCATCGAGAGCTTGCGGATGATCAGCCATCTCGCCAATGTCGGCGACGCCAAGACGCTGGTGATCCATCCGGCCTCGACCACGCATCAGCAGATGGATGCCGAGCAGCTCAAGGCGGCCGGCATCGGCGAGGAGTTGGTGCGGCTCTCGGTCGGTATCGAGACCGCAAGCGACATCATCGACGACCTCAACCAAGCGCTGCGCATCTCGCAAAAGGCCTGACACCATGAAGCTTTCCGTCAACGGCGCCGATGTGTTTGTCGCAACCGGCGGCCGCGACTTCGACAAATCCCTGCCCGCGGTGGTCTTCATTCATGGCGCCGGCTTCGACCATTCGACCTGGGCGCTGCATACGCGCTGGTTTGCCCATCACGGCTTTGCCGTGCTGGCGCCCGACCTGCCCGGCCACGGCCGCTCGGCTGGATCCTCGCTCTCGACTATTGCCGAGATGGCCGACTGGACTGCGGCGCTGCTCGATGCGGCGGGAGCTGCGAAGGCGCATCTGATCGGCCACTCCATGGGCTCCCTGATCTCGCTGGAGACCGCCGCGCGGCATCCCGACAAGGTGTCGGCGCTGAGCCTGATCGGCACCGCCGCGACCATGACGGTGGGTCCGGATCTGCTCAAAGCCGCCGAAGCCAATTCGCAGGACGCCAACGACATGGTCTCGATCTGGGGCCTCGGCTTCAACGCGGAGCTCGGCGGCAGCCTGGCGCCGGGCCTGTGGATGCATGGCGGCGCGCAGGCGGTCCTCAGGGCATGTAAGCCGGGCGTGCTCTTCAAGGATCTGTCGGCCTGCAACGCCTATACGAATGCGCTTGCCGCTGCCGCGAGCGTGAAAGTGCCGACGACGCTGATCCTCGGCGAGCGGGACATGATGACGCCGGCGAAGGCCGGCAAGGCGCTCGCCGCGGCGATCCCGCATGCAAAGACCGTCGTGGTGCCCGGCGCCGGCCACATGATCATGGCCGAGCGCCCGGACGAACTGCTGGCGGCGCTGCGGAACTAAGCGGATCAATCTTATGTCTTGCGCGTTGCGGTCAGACATCCCTCTCACTCAAGACAGGGGAACCCGACCATGCCGAGACAGGAAGTCGTTCGCAAAGCCAGGCAAGACAAGCGCGCCGGCAAGTCCGCCAGCACGCAGGCCGGCGAATTCGTCAAGGACCAGATCGACAAGATTCGCAAGGGCAAGCACGGCGCGCGCTCGACCAAACAGGCCATCGCGATCGGCCTGTCCGAAGCACGGCGCGCCGGCGTCGATCTGCCCCCGCCGCGCAAGGGGCGCACCAAGAAGGCGACACGGCGCAGTGCCAAATATGCCTATGAGGTCGGCCAGGGCAAACGCACGCCGAAGCGGAGGCCGAAAGTATCGCGCGCCGTCACGAACGTCCTGAAGAAGGAACCGCGCTCGACCGCATCGCGCGGTGCGCTGTCGAAACAGGCCAAGCGCGCCGCAAGCCGCCGAACCGCAACGTCTCGTTCAGCCGCCGCGCGCAAGGCAAGCCACACCAAGGGTGCCAAGGTCCGCTCCGCCGCCGCCAAAAAGGCGGCGCGCACCCGCGCGCGGCGGCGGAGCTGATCAGGCGCGCCGGTTCAGGAGCCTGGATTCCACTTCCAGACGATGCCGGAGACGTTGACGGGTTTCGGGATCAGGCCGAGCTTGGCGAAACGGTCGGCGACCGCCTGCTGGCTTGCGATGATCTCGGCATCCAGCGGCACCACGCGGAAGTTGGAGCGACCCACGAAGCGCCTGACGGCTTCGATGTCGACGCCGGTCGCGTCTGCCTGCGCTTTGGCAACGTCCTCGTGGTGTTCGTTTGCCCAGACGCCTTCAGACGCGAAGGTGGTGTTCAGCTTCGCCACCAGCGAAGGATATCTATCAACGAAATCCGTGTTGGCGATGTAGAAGGCATTCGGCTTGTGCACGTCCTTGTCGAAAGCAATGACGCGCGCCTTTTCCTTCAGCTCGGCGAGCGCCAGATAGGGATCCCAGATCGACCAGGCATCGACTGAGCCCTTCACGAAGGCCGCGGTCGCATCGGCGGGCGCGAGCGGCGCCGGCGTGATGTCGGACCAGGACAGGCCGGCCTTTTCGAGCGCAGCGACGAGGAGATTATGCGCGCTCGATCCCTTACCGAAAGCGACGCGCTTGCCCTTGAGATCGGCCAGCGTCTTGATGGCCGAGTCCTTCGGCACGATGATCGCCTGGGTGTTGCCGTCCGACTTCACCGCAGCGACGTAGCGTATCTTGGCGCCGCCGGCCTGCGCGAAGATCGGCGGGGAGTCGCCGACATAGCCGAAATCGACGCTGCCGACATTGATGGCTTCCAGCAGCGGCGGACCGAACTGGAAGTCGACCCATTTGATCTCGATGCCGAGCGGCTTGAAGGCGTTCTCAAGCGTCTGGCGCTGGCGCACCGCCGGGAAGAAGCCGCCCTTCTGCGTGCCGATGCGGATCTCCGCCGGCTTGTCCTCGGCGTGCGCGGGTGCAGTCAGGGCCGTCGCAAGCAACAGCGTCGTTGCCAGAATGTGTCGTCGCGTGATCATTTGCAAATTCCTTTCGCTCTGCTGGTGCTCAGATTGAGAGAAGGTGCCGGCGCTCTGCCAACACGGCACGGGCTGCCCGTTCGGCCTCGCGGGCCGAATGGAACTGGCGGCCTTCGAGGCTGTCGAACAGACGCTCGGAGGAGAAGAAGCGGAAGCCGCGCTCATCTCTCGTAATGATGCCGGCGGCGCGGTCCTGAATCTCGATGATGTAGGCGTTCGACTGGGTCTGGGACATGACTGCTCGTTCGCCGGTGGCTCGGCGTTCCTGTTCCGGGAGTGTTGGTGCGGAGAGTTGCTAGAAGGCGGTCAGCAACAACAACAGGCGCCCGTGGCTGCCGAGACACAGCGCAGCATCATGCAAGCATGCATGTCGTTCTGACTGCGCTGGTGATCGATTTTCATATCGCGGCTTGGGCTCGAGAAGCAGTTACGATGCTGCGAATATCGAACGATCGGCGCGATCGGTCAATGAAATGGCTATCCATATTTGGCAGCGTCGCGCTGGAGCATTTCTCTTGCCGAAAGCACCGGCAGCCGAAATCATCTCATCCGGCGCTTCTTCCCTTCTCCCGTTGCGGGAGAAGGTGGCGCGAAGCGCCGGATGAGGGGTATCTCTCCACGAACGCGATCGCGAGAGATGCGCGAATGGAGAGATACCCTTCACCCGTCTCGCCGCTTCGCGGCGAGGCACCCTCTCCCACAAGAAGAGAGGGTAAGAACATCACCACATCGTCGCCGCCGCCCGTTCTGGCCAAGCGCGATCGTACTCCGCGCCACCGACCTTGTTGTCACTCATCTCCGCGAGAATCTGCCCCGGCGTCGGCAGCGTTTTCGGATCGACGCGCTTGTCGGGATTCCAGAGCTCGGAGCGGACGATGGCGCGAGCGCATTGGAAGTAGATTTCCTCCACGTTCATCACCATGACGCTGCGCGGCGCCTTGCCTTCGACCTTGAACGAGGCCAGCAGCTCCGGATCGACGGAGAGATGCGCGCGGCCGTTGGCGCGCACTGCATTACCGGAGCCGGGGATCAGGAACATCAACGACACGCGCGGGTCGCGCACGATATTGCGCAAGGAATCGACCCGGTTGTTGCCGCGGCGGTCGGGCAGCATCAGCGTCTTGGGGTCGTGGACGCGGACGAAGCCGGGCAGATCGCCGCGCGGCGAGCAGTCGATACCCTCGGGCCCGATGGTGGCGAGCGCAGCGAACGGCGCCTTCTCGATGAAGGCGCGGTAGAGCGGAGTGACGTGGTCGGCGACTTTGACGGTCGAGGCGTCGTTGGTGGCGCCGTAGATGGCCTCGAGCTGCTCGACCGTTTCGATCACCGTCATTCCATTCTCTCCGTGTTATTGCCGGCAACTTGATCCTGCCAGCCTTCATTCCTGATTACGCGCACCAGCTGGCGGCTGTGATAATCCGCGCTGCCGGCATTGACGATGGTGACGTCCGCGTGTGCCGACGCCTCATCGACGCTGCGCGACAGCCGCTCGGCGATGTTGCCATCGCTCTTCCGGGCGCGCGCGGCGAGCCGCCGCGCCAATACCTCCGGCGGCGCCGTGATCACGACCACCACGACGTTGGCATAGACCTGGCGCAGGGCGGCGATCACGGTGCGTGAGACGTTGACGACGATGGTGCGGCCCGCGCGGATGTCGTCGTTGATCTCGAGCGGCAGCGCATAGGAATGCCCATGCGCCTCCCAGTGCACGGCAAAGTCGCCGTGCTCGCACGCGCGGCGGAATTCGTCGGGACTGACCGCGATATTGTCCTCATCGGCGGACGACGCGCGCGTCACGATGCGGCGCGGGAAGACGATGCCGGGATCGTCGCTGCAGGCCGCCTGCGCCAGTCGCAACAGCGTATCCTTGCCGGCGCCGCTGGGGCCGACCACGAGCACGAGCCGGCCGGGGCCGATCGCACCCGTCTCGCCCTCGGCCGTGGCCATGGCCTCGCTCATGCGACGCGGTGTCCTTCGCGCCAGACGCTGCGGACCACGGGAACCTGGCCTGCGACATGGACGCGGATCAAGTCGGCACGCTTGCCGGTCGCGACCTCCCCGCGGTCGGTGAGCCCGACCGCTTCGGCGGGCGCTTTGGTCACGGTGCGGACCGCGGCAGGAAGGCTGATCGCGGGCACATGCTCGGGCAATTGCAACGCGGCCATGAGAAGGCTCGACGGGATGTAGTCCGACGATAGGATGTCGAGCAGGCCTTCGCGGGCGAGATCGACCGCCGCGATGTTGCCGGAGTGCGAGCCGCCGCGCACAACGTTCGGCGCGCCCATCAGGATGTCGATGCCGGCCTGGTGCAGGCCGCGCGCGGCCTCAAGCGTGGTCGGGAATTCCGCGACGGAGACGCGGTCGCGCACGGCGTCCGCGACGTTCTCCTCGGTGGTGTCGTCGTGGCTCGCCAGCGGAATGTTGTACTCATGCGCCAGCGCCACGATCTCGCGCATGTTGGCCGCGGCATAGAGCCTCTGATACTCGAAGCGCTTTGCGAACAATTCGTCGAGCTCGGCATCGGTCTTGCCGCCGCCCTTGCCGCGATAATAGTCGCGCAGCTTGACCTCATCGCGGAACTGGCGCTGGCCCGGCGTGTGGTCCATCAGCGACATCAGCTTGACGTCGGGACGATCGATCAGCTCCTTCGCTTCCTCGACCACGCTCGGCATCGGGATCTCGCAGCGCAGATGCAGGAAGTGATCGGCGCGCAGCAGGTTGGCCTCGCGCGCATTGGTGATCGCGGCGGCGAGCACGCCGGCGCGGCCATCGACCTCCTCGGCGCCGTCCTCGCGCCAGACCCGGAGCGAATCGAACACGGTGGTGATGCCCGAGGTCGCAAGCTGGCCGTCATAGGAGATGACGGCGGCGACCGGATTCCAGAACACCTTTGGCCGCGGCACGTAATGCGCTTCGAGATGGTCGGTGTGGAGCTCGATCAGGCCGGGCATGATCAGATCGCCGCCGGCGTCCTCGGCACCCGCGGGCGCCCTCCCCTCGCCGATCTCCGCAATGCGGCCGTCGGCAAGCGCGAGCCAGCCCCGCTCGATCACCCGGTCAGCCAGCACGATCCTGGCGTTGGCGATCACGGATTCCTTCTTCATGTCCCCATTCCTTCAGGCCGCGGCGGCAAAGCTGGTGACGTCGACGATGCGGTCGGCAATCAAATGACGGATTTCGTCGTCATGGACAATGGCGACCATGGCGACGTCCTGACGTTTCTTCTCGGCGACCAGCTCGACCACCACGGCGCGATTGGCCGCATCGAGCGAGGCGGTCGGCTCGTCCAGCAGCAGGATCGGCAGGTCGGAGATGAAGCCACGGGCGATGTTCACGCGCTGCTGCTCGCCGCCGGAGAAGGTCGCAGGCGGAAGCTGCCAGAGCCGTTCAGGGATATTGAGACGACGCAGCAGCTCGCCAGCGCGCGCCTGTGCCTCAGTCCGGCTCATGCCGTTCACGATCAGCGGCTCCGCGACGACGTCGATGGTCGCAACCCGCGGCACGGCCCGCAGGAACTGGCTGACATAGCCGATGGTGGAGCGGCGGACGTTGAGCACCTGGCGCGGCTCGGCGGTGGCAAGATCGACCACCTTGCCGCGATGGCGGATGCCGATGCGGCCGCTGTCGCAGCGGTAATTGCCGAAGATCATCTTCAGGATCGACGATTTGCCGGCGCCCGACGGGCCCGACAGCACGACGCACTCGCCTGGATTGACCTGGAAGGTCACGCCGCGCACCACCGGCAGCTCGATGCCGCCCTGCAGGTGCATCGTGAAGGTCTTGCCGGCGTCGGTGATTTCGATCATGGCGGTCATTGGAAAGCTCATATTGTAAAGTTCATGGCGGCAGGATCGAGGAGACGAGCAGCTGGGTATAGGGCTCGCGCGGGTCGTCGAGCACCTGATCGGTAAGGCCGGTCTCGATGACGCGGCCGCCTTTCATCACCATCACGCGGTGCGATAACAGGCGCGCCACGGCGAGATCATGGGTGACGATGACGACGGCGAGGTCCAGCTCGGCGACCAGGCTGCGCAGGAGATCGAGCAGGCGCGCCTGGACCGACACGTCAAGGCCGCCGGTCGGCTCGTCCATGAACACAAGCCGCGGCTCGGTGACGAGGTTGCGGGCGATCTGGAGGCGCTGGCGCATGCCGCCGGAATAGGTGCGCGGCGCATCGTCGATCCGCGCGACGTCGATCTCGACCCGGGTGAGCCAGTCGGACGCGGTGTCGCGAATGCGGCCGTAATGATTCCACCCCACCGCCATCAGCCGCTCGCCGACATTGGCGCCGGCCGAGACTGCCATGCGCAGGCCCTGTGCGGGATCCTGATGCACGAATCCCCAATCGGTGCGGAACAGGAAGCGCCGTTCGGCCTCGCCCAGCGTCGTGAGATCGCGGGTGACGCCATCGCGCATCCGGTACGACACATGGCCCGCGCTCGGCGCAAGCTGGCCCGACAGCATCTGCAGCAGCGTCGATTTGCCGGAACCGGATTCGCCGACGATCGCCAGCACCTCGCCGGGATAGAGCGAGAACGAGACGTCGCGGCAGGCACTGATGCGGCCGAACGACTTGCTGAGGGACTGCGCGACCAGCAGCGGCTCGTCGTTCTCGATCAGATTCTGATCAGCCATTCGTGGCCTCCTGAGCCTTCTCCTTGTACGGCGCGGCACTGAGGCTGCCGTGATGACCGGCGGCCTGGCGACCCTCGCAATAATCGGTGTCCGAGCACACGAACATGCGGCCGCCCTTGTCGTCGGTCACGATCTCGTCGAGATAGGAATTCTCCGCCCCGCACAGCGCGCAGGGCGCGTTGAAGCGGTAGGGCTCGAACGGGTGATCCTCGAAATCGAGCGACACCACCTGCGTATAGGGCGGAATCGCGTAGATGCGCTTCTCGCGGCCGGCGCCGAACAATTGCAGCGCCGGGCAATTGTCCATCTTGGGATTGTCGAATTTCGGCGTTGGCGACGGGTCCATCACATAGCGCGCGTTGACCTTCACCGGATAGGCGTAGGCGGTGGCGATGTGGCCGAAGCGCGCGATGTCCTCGTAGAGCTTCACATGCATCAGGCCGTATTCGGCGAGCGCATGCATGCGCCGCGTCTCGGTCTCGCGCGGCTCGAGGAAGCGCAACGGCTCGGGGATCGGCACCTGATAGACCAGCACCTGGTTCGCGTTCAGCGCCGTTTCGGGGATGCGGTGACGGGTCTGGATCACGGTTGCTTCGTCCGTCGCCGTCGTCGTCGCAACGCCCGCCGTCTTGGCGAAGAACTTGCGGATCGAGATCGCGTTGGTGGTGTCGTCCGAACCCTGGTCGATCACCTTCAGCACGTCCTGCGGCCCCAGGATCGCGGCCGTGACCTGCACGCCGCCGGTGCCCCAGCCATACGGCATCGGCATCTCGCGGCTGGCGAACGGCACCTGATAGCCGGGGATCGCGATCGCCTTCAGGATCGCGCGGCGGATCATGCGCTTGGTCTGCTCGTCGAGATAGGCGAAATTGTAGGCGGGCGCGTTCATTCCGCGGCCTCCTTCATGGCATCAGGCGCATTGGCCTCGGCAAACTCCTGACGCAGCTTTCGGAGCAGGCCGAGCTCGGACTGGAAATCGACATAATGCGGCAGCTTCAGGTGCTCGACGAAGCCGGTCGCCTGGACGTTGTCCGAATGCGACATCACGAACTCCTCGTCCTGCGCCGGTGCGAGCGCCTCCTCGCCGAGCTCGCGGGCGCGCAATGCGCGGTCGACCAGCGCCATCGACATGGTCTTGCGCTCGCTCTGGCCGAAGGCGAGCCCATAGCCGCGGGTGAAGCACGGCGCCTCGGTCGCGGAGCCCTTGAACTGGTTGACCATCTGGCACTCGGTGAGCTCGATCGATCCGAGCGGCACGGCGAAGCCGACGTCTTCCGCGACAAAGTCGATTTCCACCTCGCCGAAGCGGATCTCGCCGACGAAGGGATGGTTGCGGCCATAGCCGCGCTGGGTGGAATAGCCCATCGCGAGCAGAAAGCCTTCGTCGCCGCGCGCGAGGTTTTGCAGGCGCAAGTCGCGATCCGCCGGGAAATTCAGCGGTTCGCGGGTGAGATCGCCGACGCTGGCGCCGTCCTCGGCTTCCGGCGATGCTTCGATCAGCCCGTCGCGGCCGAGAATGTCGGTCACGCGCGGGGTCGGCGCGGTGGAGGCTTCGGCCGCGGCCGGAGCCTCCGGCACAAAACCTTGGGCGAGCGATGGATCGAGCAGGCGGTGGGTGTAGTCGAAGGTCGGTCCCAGGATTTGGCCGCCGGGAATGTCCTTGAAGGTCGCCGACACCCGGCGCTGCACCCGCATCGCGCCAGTGTCGACCGGTTCGCTGGCGCCGAAGCGCGGCAGCGTGGCGCGGAAGGCGCGAACCAGGAAGATCGCCTCGATCAGATCGCCGCGCGCCTGCTTGATCGCGAGCGATGCGAGCTCGCGGTCATAGAGCGAGCCTTCGCTCATGACGCGATCGACGGCAAGGCCGAGCTGCTCCGAGATCTGGTCAAGGGAGATTTCCGCAACGCTCTGGTCGCCGCGCCGCTTATGCGCGAGCAGACGATGGGCGTTCTCGATGGCGCGTTCGCCGCCTTTGACTGCGACATACATGCTTCTAACTTCCCTTGCTCACGATGCGCGTGGTGCGGGGGATCGCGACCACGGCGTCATCGGCGACCAGCACCACATCGATGCCGCGCGGAAACAGCGCCTCGTTCATCTGCAGGCGCTCGAACAGGTCGAAAGGCTTGATCGACGCCTGCAGCGCCGCCATCCCGTCGATACCGGGGCCGCGAAGCTCGAAGCTGCGTCCGGAGGCGAGGCTGTCGATCTGGATGATGACCGTGGTCGAGCGGTCCGGATACTCGCTGGTACCGAGCGCGAAGCGCTCGAGCGCAGGCAAGGCGCCACCGTCACTGATGAGAGCGAACGAGGCGATCGACGAATCCTGCACGACCGGCGCGCCGGTGTGGAATTTCAGCCACTTCGTCACGTCCGAGCTCTCCGCCATCCGCGCATCGAGCCAGAGCGGCGTGTCGTGGTCGAACAGCGTCAGCGCGATCGCGGCGGTGCCGCGCATCATAGGCCCCGGCGCGCCCGCCATCGGCACGATGCGCTGCACCGAGCCCGGCCGCGCCATGGCGTCCATGACCGAACGAAAGGTCGATTGCGCCGACAGCACCTTGTCGGCGAAACCCGGTGGCAGCTCCGCAATCGTGGTCATGACCTCACCCCTCACCGCGCACCATGGTGTAGAAATCAACCTTCGTCGCGGCGGTCTCGGCCGCCGCCTGCTTGCGGCGAATCATAAGCTGGTCGCGCAACGGCGCGATTACGTCGCGCTCGACGGCCGCACTGAAATCACGGGATTGCACCAGCGCGTCGCACAGCGCGATCAGCCGCGCTTTCTCGCCGTTCCGTCCGAGCGTGTAGCCGAAACCGACCTCGCCGCTGGCAAGCCGCACCGCGGCGCGCGACACCGTGGCTTCGCCGAGGTTGAACGGCGCACCGTCGCCGCCGACCCGGCCGCGCAGCATGACGAGGCCGCTCTCGGGCGTGCGCAGATCCTGATGGTCCGGGAGGGCCAAGTTGCGGAGGCGAGCGGCGATCTCGCCCGCCTCCGCGTGCGCCAGCACGGCCATGGCGGCCTTGCGCTGGGCTTGCTGGGTCGTCTGCTGGTTCACCTGGTCCACCGAGCTCTTCTACAGAACTTGCCGCATCGAAGTTGTCTATGATAATAGACAACTTCATACGGACGCGCCATGACTGTTTCGTGACAATGCTGTGATTTCTGGAGTAGGCTTCCCGCGACATGAGCATGCAGGACACAGCCTCCTCGGGCGTCGCGCTATGGCGCCTCGTGGCCGACGGCATCGAGCGCGGCATCGCCGACGGCCGCTTTGCGGCCGGCGACAAATTGCCGGGCGAGATGGAGATCGCCGAGACCTATCGCGTCAACCGCCACACCGTGCGGCGCGCGCTGGCAGCCCTTGCCGAGCGCGGCCTGGTGCGCGCCGAGCGCGGCAGCGGAACCTATGTCGAGGCGCAGAAGCTCGCCTATCCCCTGCGCTCGCGCACGCGCTTCTCCGAGATCGTCGGCGCTGATGGCCGCGAGCCGCACGGCCGGCTGATCGAGGCGACCGATGACGTCGCGACGCGCGAGCTCGCACGAGAATTGGGATTAAAGACGGGTGCGCCGTTAGTGCGGATCGAGGCGATTCGCCTCGCCGACCGCACGCCGATCTGTGTTTCTACCACCTGGCTCTCAGCCGACCTGTTCCCGGATGCGGGCGCCGTGTTCGCGGCGACGCGCTCGATGACGAAGTTGCTGGAGCATTTCGGTGTCCGCGACTATCGCCGCGGCGCGACCCGAATCACTGCCGGCATCGTCGACGCGACGGACGCCACACGGCTCGATCTGGCGCTGGGGCGACCGATCCTGGTGGTCGACGCCACCGACCACGATCTCACGGGCAAGCCGCTGATGACGAAGCACTCGCGCTTTGCCGCGGAGCGGGTGGAGTTTGTGGTGGAGAACGGGTGAGCGTTTCGCCGCGGGCACGCTTCTTCCGCTCTCCCCTTGTGGGAGAGGGTGGCTCGCCGCGATAGCGGCGAGACGGGCGAGGGGTATGTCTCCGCGAGTCCAATTCTCGCTTGAGCACGCTGAAAGACACCCCTCATCCGGCGCTTCGCGCCACCTTCTCCCACAAGGGGAGAAGGGAAAAAGCAAGCTACGCAACAGCCCGCCTTCCAATAATCGCAAAGCGTAGCTTGCCCGAGATGAAATCGATCGCGGCGACCGCGACCAGAATCATCAGGATCAGGAACGACACTTTCTGCCATTCCAGCACGCGGATCTGCTCGGCGAGCTGGAGGCCGATGCCGCCGGCGCCGACGATGCCGATGATGGTCGCCGAGCGGGTGTTGGACTCGATGAAATAAAGCACCTGGCCTGCAATGACAGGCAGCACCTGCGGCATCAAGCCGAAGCGGATCTCGTGCAGGGCGCTGCCTCCGGAGGCGCGGATGCCTTCGACCTGCTTCTGGTCGGCGCTCTCGATCGCCTCCGAGAACAGCTTGCCGAAGGCGCCGAAATCCGCCACCGCGATGGCGAGCACGCCGGCGAACGGGCCGAGCCCGACCACGTTGATCCACACCAGCGCCCAGATCAGGGTGTCGACGCCGCGGATCGAATCCAGGAAGCGGCGGACGGGAAAGCGCAGGATGCCCGACGGCACGATGTTGCGCGCAGCAAGCAAGCTCACCGGCAGCGCGAACACCGCCGCCAGCGTGGTGCCGAGCAGCGCGATCGAGAGCGTCTCGCCGAGCGCCTTCAAGTAGACCGGCAGCGAGGAGCCGGGATCCGGCGGGATCATCATCAGGCTGATCCAGCCGAGCTGGCTGAGGCCGGCGAAGAAGCGCGACGGCGAGAAGTCGAGATCGACGAGGCCATAGATCAGGATCGCGAGCGCCGCGGCGATCATAACGGGCGTCGCGAGGCGCGCCGAGGCCGGCCGGTCGAACACATCGGGGTAGCGCGCGCGCATCTGGTGCGTATCGACCTCCTGCGACTTCGTCACGTCCGCGCCTCCTTGCCGAACAGACGGCCGCGCAGCCAGCCCGTGGCGATGTCGATGAGGAACACGGTGACGATGATGGTGAGCAGGATGGCGCTGACGTCCGAATAATAGAATTTGCGAATTGCAACGACGAGCTCCTGGCCGATGCCGCCGGCGCCGACAAATCCCATCACCGAGGCTTCGCGGACGTTGATCTCGAAGCGCAGCAGCGCGTAGCTGGCATAGCCGGCGGTGACCTGCGGCACGATGGCGAAGCGCATGCAGGCGAGCCAGCTCGCCCCGGTCGAGCGGATGCCCTCGACCGGCTTCATGTCGGCATTCTCCACGATCTCCGAGAACAGTTTTCCGAGCGCACCGGTGGAGTGGATCGCAATCGCCAGCACGCCTGCCATCGGTCCAAGCCCGAAGGCGATGACGAAGACGAGCGCGAAGACGATCCCGGGAACCGAGCGGGCGAATTCGAGCAGGCGCCGCACGACGAAGCGCAGCCAGGGCGCAGGCGAGGTGTTCTCGGCCGCGAAGAAATTGAGCGCAAAGGCGAAGGTCGCACCGATCAGCGTGCCGACATAGGAGATCAGCAGCGTCTCACCTAGCATCTTCAGCCATTTGCGCCAGCCCCAGAACCACTCGCCGACATCGGTCCAGACCCGCTGGCCGCTGTCGAGCGTGAGGATGCGGTCGAAATAACTGACGAAGTTGCCGAAATAGGTGAAAAGCGTGCGCAAATTCACTTCGGCGCCGATCGCGGCGAGAGCCAGCGCGGCGGCAAACACGCCCGCTCCCAACAGGAGACGAAGCCGCCTGCGTGAAACCGCCTGGCGATAGCCAGCGTTCAGCGCGGCGAGCTGCTGCTCGGGGAGGATCGAAACCGCTGTTGTCATCGGCCTGAGAAGGTCCCGTCAAAGAAAGAGCCGGGTCCATCGACCCGGCTCCAGGTGCCTCGTCCCGAAACTCAGGACGCCTTCTTCTTACGCAGTGTGTCGACGAACTTGATCAGCTCGATCGTGCCATCCCAGTCCTTGGTGGTGGCGTGATTAAACCCCTTCTTCTGGCCGTCCTGGAGGCGATCGAACGCCGCCTTGTCCTTCGTCGGCGCGTCGAAGAAGGCCTTCGCGATGGCCGCCTTGGCGTCGTCCGGCAAGTCGGAGTTGTAGGCGTAAGGACCGTTGATGATCGGCGCCGACTTGTGGATGATGCGGAAATCGTCCTTCTTCATCGGCGTGCCATCGGCGTTCTTCAGCATGCCCTTGGTCAGCATCTGCGCCAGTGTCGAATCGTCGTCGGTGGTCCACTGGTTGGCCGCGACGTCGACCGTTCCTTGCGACAACGCCAGCATCGCGTTCTCGTGGCTGCCGGTGAAGACGACCTTGCTGAAATAGCCCTCGGCATCGTGGATGCCCATCTTGTCGAGCTCGAAGCGCGGCACGTTGTTGCCGGAGGTCGAGTTCGGATCGACCAGGCCGAGGTTCTTGCCCTTGAGGTCGTCAATCTTCTTGTAGGTGCTGTTCGCCTTGACGAAGAACACCGAGTAGTAGCCGGTCGAGCCGTCGGCGTTGATGTCGTTGGCGAAGGCGTCGGTCTTGACGCCGGTGAGGCGGGCGCGGGCGAACGAAGCCGAGCCGTAGCTGGCAATGTGGATGTTGCCGGCGCGCTGGCCTTCGATGACGGCGGCGTAGTCGTTGGCAATGCGCAGCGTGACCTTCACGCCGAGCTCCTTCGACAGATAGCTCATGAACGGCGCCCAGCGCTCGGTGACGCCGGAGGCGTTCTCGGCCGGAACGACCGCGAAGGTCAGCTCCGGATATTTGGCCTTCCAGTCGCTCGCCGAAGCGGAGGCCGTGAACGCGAGCACGGCGGCGCCGGCAAGGATTAATCTGCGAGTGATCATGATACCCTCTTCATCGTTTGGGGTCGGTTGACGGAAAACTGGCAATTGAACAGGTGCGACGCGGCTCAGGCAGCCGCGGCGGTTCCGAGCGCCGGCACGCCGTCGGGCGCCGGGACAGGCAGCCCACCCATGACGTCGGCGGCTTCGAGATCGTACAGATCGCGTGCGACGTGATCGGTCAACGCGGACGGGGCGCCATCGAACACCACGCGACCCGCCGCCATGCCGATCAGGCGATCGCAATAGGTCCGCGCCAGATCGAGCGAATGCAGGTTGCAGATCACCGTGATGCCGAAATGCTTGTTGATGCGCAAAAGCGCATCCATCACGATCTTGGTGTTGCGCGGATCGAGCGAGGCGATCGGCTCGTCGGCGAGGATGATGTCGGGCTGCTGCACCAGCGCGCGGGCGATCGCGACGCGCTGCTGCTGGCCGCCGGAGAGCTGGTCGGCGCGCTGGGCCGCGAGCGAAGCGATGTCGAACTGCTCGAGCGCGGACATCGCCAGCGCCTTGTCCTGCTCGGGCCAGGCCTGCGACAGCGAGCGCCAGGCGGGCATGGTGGCGAGCCGACCCATCAGGACATTGGTGAGCACGTCGAGACGGCCGACCAGGTTGAACTGCTGGAAGATCATCGCCGAGCGGGCGCGCCACCGACGCAGCTCCTTGCCGCGCAGCGAGGTCACGTCGACGCCGTCGAACATGATGCGCCCGCCGGTCGGCGCCACGAGGCGATTGACGCTCCGCAGCAATGTCGACTTGCCGGCGCCGGATCGCCCGATCACCCCGACGAAGCCGCCGGGGGAAACTTGAAACGAAGCATCGTCCACCGCGGCTTTCGCGCCGAAGCGACACGTCAGGCCTTCAACCACCAGCATACAGGGGCTCCAGAGTAGCTGGAGCCAACCGCTAACGCCCGTGGTTAACACTTGTGTGACAGCGCTGTTGCAGTGCGTCCATCCTACGCAGATCATCCCCTGTCATCTCATTGTCATGACATCGTCATCCAGGCGCTCGAAGAGAAACGCCCGCCCTCGCACTTCGGATGCAACATGGCCGCCAAAGCTCTTTCGGTTCAGCCGACCGTCGATCCCTCGGCCAAGCTGCATGAGACCAGGCTCGGCGCCTACACCGAGGTCGGCGCGCGCACGATCCTGCATGAAGTGGCGATGGGCGATTACTCCTATGTCGTGAACGATGCGCAGATCACCTACACCACCATCGGCAAATTCTGCTCGATCGCGGCCATGACCCGCATCAATCCCGGCAACCATCCGATGCATCGCGCCACGCAGGCGCATTTCACCTACCGCTCCAGCGCCTATTTCGAGGGTGAAAGCGACGATTCCGAGTTCTTCGACTGGCGGCGACAGCATCACGTTCATATCGGCCATGACGTCTGGATCGGCCATGGCGCGATCGTGCTGCCGGGCCGCAACATCGGCACCGGCGCGGTGATCGCCGCCGGCGCGATCGTCACCAAGGACGTGCCGGCCTACGGCATCGTCGCCGGCAATCCGGCCCGCATCGTGCGGCGGCGGTTCTCGGAGGAGATCGCCGGCCGGCTTGCAAAGCTTGCCTGGTGGGACTGGGATCACGACAAGTTGCGCGAGGCGCTGCCCAATTTCCGCAAGCTCGGGATTGAAGATTTCCTCTCGACATACGAAGCACAAGCGAGCTCACTCGCCAATCCTCCTGCCAGCAAACGAAGCGCGGTCGCGTGACAGACACATTCATCGAAGGCGGCCGGGCCCTGATCGGCGCCGAACTCGTCGAAACCTCCCTTCTCATCTCCGGAACGGACATTGCAGAGGTCGATGCCTCTCGCAGCCGGGCGCGGCTGGCGCTGGATGCCCGTGACCTCCTGGTGCTGCCCGGCATCGTCGATCTGCACGGAGATGCCTTCGAGCGGCAGATGATGCCGCGCGCCGGCGTCGACTTTCCGATCGACGTTGCGCTCGCCGACAGCGACCGCCAGGCGATCAGCAACGGCATCACCACCGTGTTTCACGCCACGACCTGCTCCTGGGAGCCGGGCCTGCGCAGTGCCGACAATGCGCTCGGCCTGATGGAGGCGATCGAGCGGCAGCGTCCGCAATTCGCTGCCGATACCCGCTTCCACCTGCGGCACGAGACCTACAATCTCGATGCCGAAGCGGAGATCGCACAGTGGCTCAGCGAGGGCCGCGTCGACCTGTTCGCCTTCAACGATCATATGGACGGCGTCGTTGCCGACATCTCCAATCCGCGCAAGCGCAACCGCATGGTGGAGCGCACCGGTCTGTCGAGTGAAGCATTCGACCGGCTGGTCGAGCGCGTGGTCTCGCGTGCCGACGAGGTGCCCGCCTCGGTGTCACGCCTGGCCGCCGCGGCCCGCGGGGCCGAGGTGCGGATGCTCTCGCACGACGATGCGAGCCCGGCGATGCGCCGGGAATTTCGCGAGCTCGGCGCCTTGATCGCGGAATTTCCCATCAACGAGGAGACGGCGCAGGCTGCGGCCAGCCACGGCGATGCCATCGTCTACGGCGCGCCGAACGTCGTGCGCGGCGGCAGCCACACCGGCTGGACCAGGGCCTCCGACATGATCGCGAAAGGGCTCTGCTCGGTGCTGGCCTCGGATTATTATTATCCCGCGCAACTGCTCGCCGCGTTCCGCCTGGCCGCCGATGGCGTGGTGCCGCTGGCGCAGGCCTGGGATCTGGTCTCCGCCGGCCCGGCGCGCGCGACCGGGCTCACCGATCGCGGCCTGATCGCGGAGGGACGCCGCGCCGACATTCTCCTCGTCGACGACAGCGTCGAGCTGCGGCCGCGGCTGATCGCGGTGATCTCGGGCGGCAGGCTCGTGCATCTCACCGACGCGACGCGGCTGCTCACCGCAATGGCGGCGCCGCGCGAGACTGTCGTCGCGGCGTAGATTGGTTATGCTGAGGCAATGACAGGTTTCCCTCGCTACGCGATCTATTTTGCCGCCGGCCACGACAGCGCCCTCTCCCGCTTCGGCGCCGAGTTGCTCGGCTATGACGCGTACAGCGGCGGCGAGATTTCGTTTCCAGAGCAGGCGCTGAAGGTCGCACCGGATTGGCGCGAGGTCACCACCGATCCCCGCAAATACGGCTTTCACGCCACGCTGAAGGCGCCGATGGCGCTGGCGCCTGGCAAGACCGAAGCCGAACTGGTGGCCGCCTGCGCGGCCTTCGCGGGCAAGACAAGGCCGATCCCGGCGGTCCGACCGATAGTCGATGCCATCAGCGGCTTCATTGCCGTCATTCCGGCCGAGCCGGTCGAGGCTCTCCAACAGCTTGCCGCCGATTGCGTTCGCGAGTTCGACCCGTTTCGCGCCGCGCTGACGACGGAAGATCGCGCCCGTCGCAAGCCCGAGAAGCTCAGCGCGCAGCAGCGCGACTATCTCGACCGCTGGGGCTATCCCTACGTGATGGAAGAATTCCGCTTCCACATGACCCTGACGCGTCGGCTGGATGCGGAGCAGCGCGGGCCCATCCTTCAGATGCTGCGGACAAGGTTTGCGGCGCTGGGGATCGAGGCGCTCGCGATCGATCGCATTGCGCTGTTCAAGCAGGATGATGCCAAGGCGCGGTTTCGCATCATCGGCGAGTGGGCTTTGGCGCGGTAGACCTCAGCGCGAGGCCGCAAGATTGAAAGCGAGCGCCACCGCGCCAACCAGAACGAGGCTGATCGCCCAGACTGCATCCAGATTGAACCAGCTTCGCGAGACGAACCTCAATCCCAGATGGCGGTAGACGAGCCACGTCAGACATCCGCCAGCGCCGACCATGGCGGCAACGTGCACCAGGGACACCAGCACCGCCATCCCGAGATTTGCCGCCATCAGCGTGCTTGCCGCCTGATGGCCGGCATCGAGCTCGAAGGCCTGGCAGAGCCCGAGATAGATCGGCACGAGCATCAAGGCAGCGCCGTGAGCGATGGCGACGGCAAATGACCAGAGCGCCAATTGCGTCGGCGGAATTCGTGCCAGCGCGCGCGGATGACTCCGGCCGATCAGCCGGTAGACGCCAAAGCCGATGACGAGAAGACTCGCACCGATCTGGATTGGACGCTGCCATTCGGCCAGTACGAGCAGGAAGGCGAACGGCAGCAGCACGAGAAGTGTTGCCAGGAGATGCCCGGCCGCCAGAGCCCACAATGCGCGGAAGAGCGCGAGGGGGCTCTTGTCCATGAGCCCGGCCGAAACAGCGAGCGGCCATCCCATTCCCGGATTGACCCCGTGGTAGAGACCGCTCGCAACAAGCGCGAGCCACAGCCAGCCAGGGGCCGGGCTCGCCTGCGTCCCATCTAGACCGACGGGTAGCAAAACGAGTCCGTCGAACAATCGCCGCCCTCGAGCCTGATCTGGTGCGCACGATATCCGTCGGGGAAGCTCACGAAATAGTCCTTGTCGAGCTCGAGGCCGCCGTTGCGACCGACATTGGCCATGACTTCCACGCCCGGAACCCCGTCGGGATAGAACTGGTCGTCCCAGGTGGAATAGAGCGAATTGGTCCAGTACACGCGCCGGCCGTCGCGGCTGATCTCGACCATCTGCGGGCCCGCCGCAAAGGCCTTTCCGTTCGGATGGGGCGTGCGCCGCGCGATGCCGCCGATATGGACTGAGCCCGCAAGCTTCGGCTTTCTGGGATCGCTGACGTCGTACTGGCGCATCTCACCCGTCCCCCAGCACGAGACATAGAGAAACCGGTCGTCCATCGACAGGTCGATGTCCGTCACCAGCGGCGGCACGGCGCCAAATCCCTGCAGCAGCGGCGGCAGCTTCTCCTTGGGCGCGGCTTCGGGAGGAATCGTCGCCGTCTTCTCGGCATGGAATTTTCCGCCCTCGCGCCACCAGGTCCAGATCGACGCTTCGAGGTTGGTGGTGTCGACCACGACACCGACGAAACCATACTCGCGAACCGGATCGTGTGCGGGGCGCACCTCCAGCGCCATCTGATGATTGGCGCCGAGGTCGATGGTCTGGACGTTGCGACGGGCGCGAAGGTCCCAGAAGTGGAGACGATGGCCATATTTATTCGCAAGCAGATCTTCCGGGACGATCCCGTTCTCGAACTGCGGCGGCAACGCCCATTCGCTCGTCACCATGTAATCGCGCGGCAGATTCCACCAGAAATCATAGTGCAGTGTCTGCGGGCCACGGTCGATCTCCCATCGTCCAAGAACTTCGAACGTCTCGCAATCCATGATGAAGACGCCCGGAGGTCCGTTGGTGCCGTCCTTGCCGCCGCCGCCCAGCGTGCTCACGTAAATGCCGTCCGGCCCGCAATGGATCGTGTGCGGCCGCGAGTAGCCGGTCTTCTTGAAGACCTCCTCTGGCTCGATGATCTTGTGGATCTTGGCCTTCGTCGGATCGGGCTTGGTATCGATGATGTAGATCCGCGACGAGCGCAGCCCCGGGATGACGAGATAGCGCCGCTCGATGAAGGCGTGTCCGGCGAGCGGCGACAGGGCGGAGGAGCAAGCATTCCAGCCGAAATGATGAAACTCATCACCCTTGTTGGGCATCGTGACGGTGTGGACGATCTGGCTGTAGGTCGGCGATCCCGGCTTGACGTCGATGACCGCGAGAGCGTCCGGCTTTGAGAAATCCGGACTGAGCAGCAAGGTGTAAGCAAAGTTCTCCGCAGGCGCTTCCATCGCAAGCTTGGGCGATGCGTGAAAGGTGGGATCCGGCCTCATCGTCATGGCACTGCCTCCCTGTTCTGTCGGTTTGCACCAACCTGGCTCGGGATCGTGGCAAAAGAAGAGCTGTTCGATGTGTCGCGATCGCTCTGCAGGCCTTGGCTGGCAAGGCGTACGATACTTGATCGCCGCGCCGGGGGAAACTGGCGGAATCGCGTTAATTCGACGCCTTCAGCCGAAAGCGATGGGCTACGTCATTGCAAACGGAGCGAAGCAATCCAGGCTTTCTCCGCGGAGACAGTCTGGATTGCTTCGTCGCTTCGCTCCTCGCAATGACGAGGGAGAGAATTACTTCCCCCACCTAAGCGCCAGCGCGTCGCGCTCCTTGGCCAACTCCAATAGCCCCGCGCGCGTCGCCGGATGCAGCGGCTGCAGCGGATGGCGCACCGCCTCCGACTTGATCACGCCGCCGGCCTGCATCATGACCTTGCAGGCGATCAGGCCGCATTGGCGGTTCTCGTAATTGATCAGCGGAAGCCAGCGCTCATAGGCAGCCTTCGCCTTTTCGCGATCGCCCGCGAAATAAGGATCGATGATCTGGCGGATACCGTCGGGATAGCCGCCGCCGGTCATGGCGCCGGTGGCGCCGGCGTCGAGATCGGCGAGCAGCGTGATCGCCTCCTCGCCGTCCCAGGGTCCCTCGATGTCCTTGCCGCCCGCCTCGATCAGGCTGCGGAGTTTTGAGGCCGCGCCCGGCACCTCGATCTTGAAATAGCGGATGTTGGAGAATTCGCGCGACAGCCGCGCCAGCAACTCGACGGGCAGCGGCGTGCCGGCAACCGGCGCGTCCTGGATCATGATCGGGATGTTGATCGCGCCGGAGAGCACCTTGAAGAATTCGACGATGCCTTTCTCGGGGACGCGGAAGGTCGCGCCGTGATAGGGCGGCATCACCATCACCATGGCGGCGCCGGCCGCCTCGGCCTGCTTGCTGCGCGCCGCGCACACGGCCGAGCTGAAATGCGTGGTGGTGACGATCACGGGAACCCGGCCGGCCACGTGGTCTAGCACCGCGTGCATCACCGTCTCGCGCTCGGCATCGGTGAGCACGAACTGCTCGGAGAAATTGGCGAGGATGCAAATGCCGTGCGAGCCGGCATCGATCATGAAATCGATGCAGCGGCGCTGACCCTCGAGGTCGAGCTCGCCGCGCTCGTCGAAGATGGTGGGCGCGACCGGGAACACGCCGCGATAGGGGCGTTGGGCCTTGTGTGGGGTGACCGGCATCGAACTCTCCATCCCTGATCTGTCTTGCGTCTGTCGCCGCGCCCGCGGGGAGCGAGGCGGCACAGATGTACCCGCAGTGCCGAGCTGCGGCAATGCCCGCGCGACGTCCGATGGAAAGAGTATGAAAATCAGGCGCTCTTCACGGCGCCCAGGAAGCCCTCGACCGCGACGCGAAGACGATCGGCATCCGCCGACATCTTCTTGACGGACTCCGACAGCACCGTGCCGGCGTTGCCGGTCTCCTGGTTGAGCCTGGCGACGCTGCCGATGGTGTCGGTGACCTCGCGGGTACCCTGCGCCGCCTGCTGGAAGTTGCGCGAGATTTCCGTCGTCGCCGCGCGCTGCTCTTCCACCGCCGCGGCGATCGCCGTCATCTTCTCGTCGATGCCGCCGATGGCGCCGCCGATCGAGCGGATCGCGGCGACGGCCTGGCCGGTGGCGCCCTGGATCTCCTCGACCTGGCGCGAGATCTCCTCCGTCGCCGTCGCGGTCTGCGCCGCGAGGCTCTTGACCTCGCCCGCGACCACGGCGAAGCCGCGGCCGGCCTCGCCGGCGCGCGCGGCTTCGATGGTGGCGTTCAATGCCAGCAGATTGGTCTGGGCCGCGATGGCGTTGATCATCTTCACGACCTCGCCGATCCGGCTTGCCGTCTGATCGAGGATCTCGACCGTCGCATTGGTCTGCTCGGCCTGGGCCACGGCCTCGCGGGCCTCGCGCGCGCTCGACTGCACCTGCGCGGAGATCTCGCCCACGGACGCGGAGAGCTCCTCGGTCGCGGCGGCGATGGTCTCGAGATTGTTGGTGGCCTGCTCGGCTGCCGAGGAGACCGCCGCGGTCTGGCTGCTCGATTCCGAGACCAGCGAGCGCACGCCGCTTGCGGTGGCGTCGAGCTCCCGCGTCGAGGCCGCAACGCTCTGGATGACCGCCTGCACCGTGTCGTCGAAGCTGCGGCAGGCGGCGTCGACGGTGCCGGAGCGGGCGAGCTGAAGCGCCTGCTGCGATTCGCGTTCCTTACCGAGCCGCTCCGCGGTCGCTGCGCTCTCGCGCAGGCTTTCGAGCGCAGCCGCCATGGTGCCGAACTCGTCGGGATGCCGCGATTGCGGCACCGGCGTCGCATAGTCGCGCGCGCTGATGCGGGCGATGGCGTCGAGGATGGCGCGCACCGGCCGCATGAGGCGATTGCGCACCACGAACACGCCGGCCATGGTCACGGCCAGCGCAAGCAGGAACGCGAAGGATTGCACGATGAGATTGGTCAGCGCTTTCGCCTGAACCGCCTCCGCGTGCGCTATCGAAAGGTCGAGCGCCTTGCTCGCGACCGCGACGATCGAAGCGAACGGAGACTGGCACAACGCGTTCCATTCCGCGGCGGGCATCGCGGGACGGCCGCTGCCGTCGAAGCCCTTGGTGATCTCGCCGATATGCTTGAGGGCGCCGTCGGTCTTGGCCCTCGCCTCCTTGGCCGTGTTGACGAGGTCGGCAGGCGCGTCAGGCGCAGCCAGCAGCTCCTCCATGCCGGTCCAGCCGGCGGTGACGACGCCGTTCCATCCGGCCACGGTCTGCTTCTGGGCATCGTCGAGCGGCTTGCTGGCGTTGACGTTCGGCCGCAGGGTCGAGCACTGGATGCCGTAGCGGTCGCGTACCTGCCAGGCGAGGCGGCGGGCCTGGATCATGCGGGCGATGTAAGGATCGTTCATCCAGGCGCGGTTCGACACCGCGGTCGACGCGAGATTGGCGGTCTCGATCACTTTGGTGACCGCATCGTACCAGGGCGCGGTGCGCTCCAGCTTGCGCTCGGCGCGCGGCAGCTTGGCCTCGTCGTAGAACAACTGGAATTTCGGCGCGGCCTCGCTCCAGCGCTGCTTCAGCGTGCTGGCGAGCTCGTCACGGCGGGCGAATTCGACGGTGGAGAGCGCAGCGCTGATGGCCTCGAAGCCGGCCTGCTCCGCCTTCTCGGCAACCCCGAGCTTGGCGCGCGGATCGTCCTCGCCGAGCAGCGCGCTCTGGGCATCGCCACGATTGCTGCGCAGGGCGACCACGCCATGGAAGATCGACTTGTCGGCATTCGCCAGCCGCTCGGTCTCCAGACTGTCGCTATAGCGACCGAAAGCCCCGACCATCTGGATAGCCGTGCTGGTCAGCGCGCCGGCCGCCAGCAGCGTCATCAGGACCAGGAGGAGCGTGCTTACCGAATTCTTAAAAATGGACATGGGTCGGGGACCTAACTCGGGGGAGAGGTCACCTTGAACCGCCACGTGCCAAAGTTTCGTTAAGGTTTGAGTTGAATCGAAGCGATCCAACCTGCACCCATTCGGAATACTATCCTATTCTGGTGAAATCCGGCGGGCGGCGCTCCGCAAACGCCGTGAACGCCTCGCGCGCTTCGGCGGTGCGCAGGCGCTGCGCGAAAAGCTCGCCTTCGGCCTGCATCTGCGCGACCAGCGCCTCGCCGTTGCGCATCAGCCGCTTGGTCGCGGTGAGAGCGCCCGCCGGCTGGCGGGCGAGACGCTGCGCCAGCGCAAGCGCTTCGGCATCGAGCTTGTCGAGCGGCACCACGCGGTTGGCGAGGCCCCATTCCAGCGCCGACCTGGCCGGCACGCTTTCGCCAAGCGCGAACATCTCGTAGGCGCGGGCGTGGCCGATGCGGGCCGGCATCAACAGGCTGGAGGCGGCTTCAGGCACCAGCGCGAGGCTGACGAACGGCGTCGACAATTGCGCATTGTCGGCGAGCACGACGAGATCGCAATGCAGCAGCATCGTGGTGCCGACGCCGACGGCACGGCCCTGCACGGCCGCGACCAGCGGCCGGGTGCAGCGCGCCAGCGACTGGATGAAGCGCACCACGTTGCGGCTGCCTTCGGACTTGCCGGCCGCGACGGCCGCAAACTCGCCGACGTCGTTGCCGGCGGTGAACATGTCGCCCTCGCCGCGGATCAGGATCACGCGGGCGGATGGGTCGCGCTCGGCGGATTCGATCGCGTCGGCGAGCTTGCCGTACATCGCATCGGTCAGCGCGTTCTTCTTGTCGGGGCGTGCCAGCGTGAGGGTGAGAATTCCGCCGCTGCTCTCGATCCGGACGTGCTCGGTCATTGGTCTGCTCCGTGGTTAGTCGTCTGAACGTCTTGGAAACTTGCCCTGAATGCTCGTCAGCCAGCGTGCGACGATGTCGATTTCCGCGGCCGTGAAACCTTCCGTCAGCGCCGCATTGACCTCCGCTGCGCTCATCTTCGCCTGCGCGAGCGCGGTGCGCCCCTTCGGCGTCAACCAGATGCGAGAGGCGCGGCCGTCCTCGCGGTCGGCCTGCCGCTCGACCAGCTTCGCGGCCACCGTGCGGTCGACGAGACCGGAAATGCCGGCCGGCCCGAGATCGAGCGCCGCGCCCGCCTCGCCCATCAGGATGCCGTCCTGCTTGCCCAGGATGAACAGCAGCCCCGCCTGCGCCGGCGTCACCGCGCTCTCGGGCCGCGCCGCCATCCAGCGCTGCAGCCGGCGATGGGCGACGCTCAGCAGGTAGATCAGCCGATGATGCCTCGCGCCGGCGCCGTTATTTCGCATGCGAAATAGATAGCCGGGCGCGGGACGGTTGTCAAACGAGCGTTCGCTACGGCGCGCAGGTTTCCGTCAGAACGAGCCCAGCGCAGTGCCCAGGGCGATCACAGCCACCAGCGCCAGGAGCGAGCTCACGATGCCCACCATGACGATGTCGACATAGCTGTCACGATGTGTCAGGCCGCAGATCGCGAGCAGGCTGACCACTGCGCCGTTGTGCGGCAGGATGTCGAGGGTACCCGCACCGATCACCGCCACGCGATGCATCAACGCAAGGTCGATGCCGGTCCGCGCGGCAAGCTCGACGTAGGTCGGGCCGAGGGCATCGAGGGCGATGGTCAGGCCGCCCGATGCCGACCCCGTCAATGCGGCGAGGATGTTGGTCGCGACGGCGAGCGAGACCAGCGGCCCCCCTTCGATCGCCAGCACCCAGTCGCGCACGACCGTGAACGCGGGCAACGAGGCCACGACGGCGCCGAAGCCGACGACTGGCGACGCTGAACGCAGGCAGGACCGACGCATTGGCCCCGGCGTCCATGGTCCGGCGCAGCGCCGGCAGGCGCACCCAGTTCAGCGCGATGGCTGTGACGATGGCGGCAGCCAGCGCCACCGCGACCGACCATACGCCTGCGACGGCCGCAAGCGTCGTGTCACCAAAGCGTTGCTCGGCGAGATAGCTGACATCGAGCCGCGGCAGCACCACCAGCGACATCACCAGATTGACGGTCACGACGACGACGAGCGGCGCCATGGCGCTCAGCACGGGCGATGGCCGCTCGCTGCGATGACCGTGCTGCAGCTCGGCCGGATCGAACTCGCGGGCAGTCGTCGCGCGCTCGCGCACGAGCTCGTCGGCAGCGGCCTGCTCGACCGCGCCCTCGGCATCGTCGCCATAGCCTTCTCCAGCGCGGCGCGCCGCAGCTTCAGCGCGATGCAGCCACCACAATCCGGTGCCGAGCATGACGAGCGAGGCGACGATGCCGAGTCCCGGCGCGGCAAACGGCGTCGCGCCGAAGAACGGCATCGGAATCGCATTTTGGATCGACGGCGTGCCGGGCAGGGCCGACATCGTGAACGTCGACGTTCCCAACACGATTGCGGCCGGGATCAGACGACGCGGAATCGAAGCGCCGCGAAACAGCGAGCGTGCCATGGGAACGATGACGAAGAACGCAACGAACAGGCTGACCCCACCATAGATGACCAGCGCGCCGGCGAGCACGACCGCCAGGATTGCGCGCCGTTCGCCGAGGCGCTCCGCCATGAAACCGGCGACCGACGTCACCGCGCCAGTGTCATCCATCAACTTGCCGAAGACGGCGCCGAGCAGAAAGATCGGGAAGAACTGCGCCAGAAATCCCGCCGCGTTCACCATGAACACCTGGGTCAGGTTCGCGAGCAGCGGCTCACCGCCGAACAACGCGGCAACAAGTGCGGCGAACGGCGCGAGCAGCAGGACGCTCCAGCCGCGGAAGGCGAACAGGACGAGCAGGCCGAGCCCGACGAGGAGGCCGAGGAGTCCCATGCCTCAGCACTCCGACAGCAGAATATCGAGATCGGCGGTCGAACGATGGCCGATCTCCGCGCCGTGCTCGGCGAGGAAGTCGTCCGCAGCCTTGCGTCCCTCGGCGCGCAGCATCGAGACGAACTCCCACTCCGCGTTGAGCTTCGAGGAGGCCCCGAACTTCGCCAGCATGTCGCTCTTGACCCGGTGTGTGCGCATCTTCGCCCAGCGTGCGCCCTCGCCGCTGCCCGGATCGGCCGCCTGGCGCAGCAGCGCGATCATGCGCAGCTCCTTCATCAGCGGCGAGTTGAATGAGATTTCGTTGACCCGGTTGAGGATCTCCGCAGCCGTCCGCAGCTCCTCCAGCCGCTCGGTCGGATTGATCTGGACGAGAATGGTGTCGTGCGCGTCGCTCTCCCGAACCAGCGGCGTGATCGTCGGGTTGCCGGCAAAGCCGCCGTCCCAATAGGGCTCGCCGTCGATCTCGATCGCGCGGAACATGGTCGGCAGGCAGGCCGATGCCAGCAGCACATCCGCCGTGATCTCCGCGTTGCGGAAGATACGGCCGCGCCCGGTGCGTACCCTGGTCGCGGTGATGAACAGCTGGATCGGGGAGCGCGCGAGGCGTTCGAAATCGATACTCTCGGCCAGCACCGCACGCAGCGGATTGTAGCCGGTCGGATTGAGGTCGTAGGGCGACAGCACACGCGACATCAAATCAGTGAGAATGTAGAAGGGCGACGTATCGAGGGTCCAGCGCCCCATCAAGCGGTCGAGCGGAGAGCGTTGCAGCGGGCTGAAGGCCGCGGCCTTGGAGACACGGCGCCAGTATCGGTCGAGCGCCTCTCGCGCGCCCTCGGCGCCGCCGGCTGTCCAGCCGTCCGCCAGAACCGCCGCATTCATCGCGCCTGCGGAGGTTCCGGAGATCGCGGCAATCTCCAGCCATTTCTCTTCCAGAAGACGGTCGAGCACACCCCAGGAGAAGGCGCCGTGCGAACCGCCGCCCTGAAGCGCGAGATCAATCAGTACGCCGTCCCGTTCCATGGCGGACACTCACGCAACTGAAGCTCAAATTCGACGCGATTTTCGACCCGGCCGAATTCGACAACAGTCTGGGAGCAATTGCTACAAGTTGCAACCGGAACGTGGGATGGTCTCGAGCTATTTCCATTCCGATGCGATCGTAACGGAGTGGCTCAGGATTCGGGTCGACGCTTCTTTGTATCCACGTCGCTCGAAGACGCTTCAATGCTCGAACACCAGCCGCGCGCCGACCGTTCCCTCGAGGCCGCGGATCTGCCGAAGCAGCTCGCCGGAATCCTGACCGCCGAGATCGGCGTCGAGCACAACGTAACCGAGGTCGCCGGCGGTCTCCAGATATTGGGCGGCGATGTTGATGTCGCGCTGGAGGAAGACCTCGTTCAGCCGCCGCAACATGCCCGGCACGTTGCGATGGACATGGCTGAAGCGCGCGCCGGACGGGCGAAGATGCAGCTGCACCTCCGGAAAATTCACCGCGCCCATGGTCGAGCCGGTGATGAAATAATCGACCAGCTTGCGCGCGACCTCGCCGCCGATCCGCTCCTGCGCCTCCTCGGTCGAGCCGCCGATATGCGGGGTGAGGATGACGTTCTCGAGGCCCTGAATGGGACTCTTGAAACGATCGGCATTCGACGAGGGCTCGACGGGAAAGACGTCGACGGCCGCGCCGGCGAGATGGCCATCGCGCAAGGCACGCGCCAGCGCATCGAGATCGACCACGGTGCCGCGGCTGTTGTTGATCAGGAACGAGCCTGATTTCATCGCCCGCAGCTCCGTCTCGCCGATCATGCCCGCAGTCTCCGGCGTCTCCGGCACGTGCAGGCTGACCACATCGCTCTGCGCCAGCAGATCTTCCAGCTTCTCGACCGGCTCGGTGTTGCCATGGCGAAGCTTGTCGGTGCGGTCGAAATAGATCACGCGCATGCCCATGGCTTCGGCCAAGGTGGAAAGCTGGGAGCCGATATTGCCGTAGCCGACGATGCCGAGCGTGCGGCCGCGCACCTCGCGGCTGCCGGCCGCCGACTTGTCCCAGCCTCCGGCATGCGCCGACACCGAGCGCGGAAAGATCCGCCGCAGCAGCATCACGATCTCGCCGATCACGAGCTCGGCGACGCTGCGCGTGTTGGAGAACGGGGCGTTGAAGACGGGAATACCGCGCTTGCGCGCCGCCGAAAGATCGACCTGGTTGGTGCCGACGCTGAAGCAGCCGACCGCGAGAAGCTGGTCCGCCGCCCCCAGCACCTCATCGGTGATCTCGGTGCGCGAACGGATGCCGAGCAGCGACACGCCTTCGAGCGCGCGCCGCAGATCCGCGCCGTCCAGCGCCTTGGTCAGCCGTTCGACATTGGTGAAGCCCGCGCCCTTGAAAAGGTCGACAGCGCTGTCATTGACGCCTTCGAGCAGCAGCGCCTTGGCGCTTCGCTCAGGGCTTTGGCCGGGGGCTGGCATGGCATCTCCGTAAGTGGCAGCTTTGCCTGAGCACATAGACCGCGGGCGGTGCACAGCACAATAGGGCTGGGATACGGGGAGAACGAGGCGATGGGTGCACTTGGCATCCCAGAGCTCGCTCAAATCACATAGAAGCCGTGCGTGCCGTCGCGGCGGAGTTGCTCGACGAGACCGTATTCCCAATCGAGATAGGCCTGCATCGCAGCTTCGCCTACATCAGTGCCTTCATAGGGTCGCCGGTAGCGGTGGGCCGGATCGGGCTTGGGCAAGGCGGGCGGCGGGCCGACCTCGAGCGCGCCGTCATAGCCGCCCTCGAGCACATAGACTTCCCAACCCATCTGCGCCAGCCACGACGCCGTCATGTCGGCGCGGATGTTCCTGTCGTCCGTCAGGACGATACGCGCGCCGCGCACCGGCGCAGCCATGTCGGTTTCCTGCACGAGCTGGCCGCCGGGATAATGGCGGAAGCCGGGGAGATGGCCGGCCGCGTAGTCTTCAACATCGCGCACGTCGAAGCGATACAGTGTGCGATGCGTCTCTGCGACAAGCGTAGCCATCTCGTTCGCGCCGATGTGACGGACACCGGCACGATAGGCGACGTCGCGGGCATTGGCCGGGCCGCCCTCGAACGGGCCGATCGGAGCGCGCCTGTCGGCGCCGTGATCGAGCGTATGATATGCCAGCGTCCAGCCGATGGTGCCGTTGCGCAGCGCGCGCACCTTGTTCGGCACGCCGGCATTGATCAGCGATTGCGTGCCGATGATGGAGCGGGTGCGGCCGGCGCAATTGACGATGATGGTGGTCTCAGGATTTGGCGCGGCCTGCCCCGCGCGCAACACCAGCTCCGCGCCGGGCACGCTCACCGAGCCCGGGATGTTCATGGTCGCATATTCGTCGAAACGGCGGACGTCGAGGATGGCGATATTGGCCTTGTCGGCGATGAGCTTTGCGACCTCGTCGGCGGTGAGCGAGGGCGTGTGGCGGCGCGACTCGACCAGCTCGCCGAACGCCTTGGAATACGAGTTGACGTCCTCAAACATTTCGTAGCCCGCATCACGCCAGGCCTTCAGCCCGCCGTCGAGTGCGCTGACATTGGTGTAGCCGAGCGCAGCCAGACGTTCGGCGCCGGTCGCGACCAGCCCCTCACCGTCATCATAGAGCACGATCGCAACGTCCTTGCGCGGCAGCCGCACCTCGGCCTCGATCGCGATCCGGTCGACGGCCATGTTGGCGGCAAACAGCGGATGACCGGTGGCAAAGCCCGCCTCGTATCTGAGATCGAGCAGCGCGATCTCCTCGCGCAGCAGCAGCGCGCGGCGGGTATCGGCAGGGGTGACCGTGGGCAGCTTCATGGCGGGGACCTTGAGAGAGGAGCCAGGAGCTTTTGAACCATCACAGCGGCGTTGACCAGTGATATCGGAGAACAGCAGGGCTAGCCGCACTCGTACGTGGCAACGGCCTTGGAGAAATCGCGTTGAGCAAGAGCATCGCGGTCGATCCAAAAATGGAGCACACCACCGATGTCGGAGTGCCAATCGAAGAAAGCGCGATCACCCTGAATTTGAAGCAACAACACGTCTTCCAAATGCACCTCGGTCGAATCTTGCGGGCCGCTGCCGTATCCCAGCATCTGATGAAGCGCTGTTCTGAAGTGACGGCGCTTGCCCTCGTCCACACTCGGCGTTTTCCAGTGATTCTGCCGCGCCAGATTCGTGACGTAGCTGGAGGGCGCATGGTCGGAAATATCCGTATCGTGGGTCACCATGCAGCGGACCGTATGGTTGATGGCATCGCCGAGGCAGTCCACGATTGTACTCGCATATGTGGGCACCTGCTCGGCCAGCTCCCCGTAGGTGTGCACGATGTTGAACCACCAGGATCTGAAGCTCGCTTTTGTATCCGGATCGACGTCATCCATGGGGGTCAGCGCCCGACAGCGTTCTAGCCACCCGATCGCACCAGCGCGAAGGCGCTTCAATTCCAAAGTTGCTTCGTCGGTGAGCGGCTTGCCATAAAATCCACATGTCAGATCGCCCTGGACGTACGACAGTACAGACCGGACCACGAACGTGATCAGGAGCCAGTTGAATGGCCAAGCTTCGTCCTTCTCGTATTCGCGGACGCCTCGGAATTGAAGCAGATCATCCTGGTCCGGCTTCCCCGGACCCAGCGCCTTGCGTAATTCCCTGACCATAAGCTCCCCTCCCACGGAGTCCTCCCGGAAGTAGAAGTCACGGAACGGTCGGAAGGTGATCGGATATTTGAACTCCACCTTGGAATGAAGATCCTGGTTGGGATCGAGCCATTTAACCTGGCGATCACCCTTGGTGCCTGCCAACGGCATCAGGTCCGGCGGCGGCGCGCGGTCGGGATACGCGCCACCGTCCCTCGGGCTATAAAGCACGCGACAGGGCGGATGTCCTTCGCCAACGAACACAGAACTGCAGAAGAAATAAAGGGTACCCCGCGTCGGAAGCGGCGACCAGCCGGCTCCAGGCACGTCGGCGAGGTCAATCTGAGCCACGAATGTCAGCGCAGCCGCTTCCAGCGCCTCACACGCCCTGACCTCTGCCGTCGGCCAATCAAGTTGCGGCGGCAACTTGGGAAGCCCGCCGAAGAAGCTCCGCGAGGGATGGCTCAGGGGCACGGGCAGGTCACTACGCCGGACGAGCACCGCGGGCAGCGCCGTTTCTTCAATCTCGTCTCGTTCGGACCGCGCCATCAAGCTCTCCGCGACTTTTGCGTGCAAAGAACCACTTTGCGTAACCGGACACAAGCACCTCGTGTTCATGGCACACGCGGAGTGTTGTGGCCGGAGCGGACAACGGCTCGGCCGGAGGCTCCATTACTCGCCTGGAACGAGGTGCCCCAGCGGCTGCGCCGGGCGCCGTAGCTTGCGGCGCGACAGATAGAGCAGAATGCCGGTGACCGAGAACAGCGGCATCAGGGCCGCGGCAATCATGAAGGCGAGCTTGCCGGGCCAGCCCAGCACCGCCCCGCGATGGATATCGAGCATGTTGGCGATGATCTTCTCGCCGAACGTCTTGTCGGCGTAACGTTCCGCGGAGGCGATCTGACCGGTGACCGCATCGATGCGGAATTCATCGCGCGTGGTGTCGAGCGTCGAATCCCTCCCCCACGACCGGATCCGTATCACTGTGCCTGGGCTGGGCGGCAGCGTCAGCAAGGCCCTGGCAAAGCGGCCGCCCTCCTCACGCCGGAATGTCGTCCATGCCAGATCGAACCCGATCGGCTGGGCCGGTTCGGCACGGGCCGGCGCGCGCGGCGCCTTCGCGGACATTTTTGGCTGCATCTTTGCAGCAGAGACTTCTGGACGCGACAGCAGCCAGACCACGCCGTCCTTGTACCAGTCGAACGAGTACCAGAGCCCTGTGAGCGTCATCACCAGATAGACTGGAAGAACCCAGGTGCCGATCACCGCATGCAGTGAGCGATGCAGTCCGCGTCCACTGAGACCGAGATTGGGCTTGAGCCACATCTTCACGCTGCGCGCGCGACGTGGCCAGCGCAGCACGAGGCCCGAGACCAGCATGACGATCAGGCCGAGCGCGGCCACACCGGTGATCTGGCGGCCCCAGCCTTTGGCATCGCCTGATATCAGCAGCCAGCGATGCAGCTTGCGAACCGTCGCGAAAAATTCCTCGCCGCGCGGCGCCCCGAGCACGCGCGCATCAAAGGGGTCGACATAGAGCGAATTCGGCCGATCGCCCTGCTCGTCGCGCGCGAAGCGAACCCGCACGGCCGCAGTCGGATCGCTCGACAGCATGACGGCCGAGACCTGACTTGAGGCTTGGCCGAAATCCCGCCCCGCCTTCAGCCGCCCGACCAGCTCGTCCGGCATCAGCGCCGGCATCTGGTGCGGCACGACGTGCATGATGCCGGCGTTGAGATGATCGACGATCTCGTCCTCGAAACTCATGATCGCGCCGCTCAGCGCGATCAGGGTAAGCAGCAGCGCGAGCAGCAGGCCCGCGATGGAATGGACCTGGAGCAGGACCGCCTTGACCGTGGGTCCTACGCGCGCGGCCATGGCTAGAACTTCACCGTCGCCGAGACAGACACCCGGCGCGCGTCGCCGAGGGCAACGCCCAGATTGTTCTGCGCAGAAGTATAGTAGACGGTGTCGAACAGGTTCTTGACGTTGAGCTGATAGATGACGGGCAGCGCCTGATGCTTCGTCTCATAGGTCGCGAAGACATCTGCGACCACATAGGACGGCAGCACGAACGTATTCAACGCATCGCCTGGCCGGTCGCCGACATAGCGCGCACCGCCGCCCAACCTGAGCTGGCCGGGAAGCACCGTCCCAAAATCATAGACCAGGTAGAGCGATGCCGTATTCATCGCAACGTTCTGGAGCTGCTTGCCGGCATATGTCGGATCCTCGATCACACGCGCATCGGTGTAGCCATAGCTTCCGATCATGCTCCAATTGTCGGAGAGACGGCCGGTGACGTCGATCTCAAGTCCGCGCGAGCGGACCTTGCCGGCCGCGGTGTACACGTTGAGGCCGGTCGCAGTGTTGAGCTGGCTGACCAGCACGTTCTGCTTCTCGATCTCGTAAACCGCGAGCGTGCCTGAGAGGCGCTTGTCGAGATCGAACTTGAGCCCGGCCTCATACTGCGTGCCCTCCTCGGGAGCGATGTTCGATCCGAGCACGACGCCGCCGCTATTGCTCAGCGGAGCAATGGTCGAGTTCGGCTTCAGCGACTGGGTGTAGCTGGCATACAGCGACATCTGATCGGTGAGCTTGAAAATCGCGCCCCCGAGCGGCAGCACGGCGTCCGCCGACACGTTGGTGTTGGTGATGAATGGCTTTCCGCGACCGGCGATCTGATCGTAGTCCATATAGCGGACACCGCCAACCAGCGCGAAGCGTTCGGTCAGATGCAGCGTGTCCTGGAAGAACAGCGACCACTGGCCGAGCTTGTCGGTCTGGGCGCTGTCGGTATTTGACACCGTGGTGCCGGGCCCGATCAGCCCGTAGACCGGGTTGTAGACATTGAAGGAGGGAGCCGCCTGCCGGATCAGGTTGTCGCGGTAGATCGTGCGATACTGTCCGTCGCCGCCGAACAGCACCTCGTTCCGCATGCTGCCGAGCCAGAAGTTGCCCGAGATGTAGGACGTCCCATAGCTCGAATTGCTGAGCGACCCCTGCGTGCCGTCATTGCTGCGGGTCTCGACGCCGGTTATCGCGTTGACGCCGGTGATGCGGAGCTGGTTGGCGCTGAAGGTCTCCGTGTTGTAGCTGTACCCGGCAAACAGCTTCCAGTCCTGATTGAGGCGATGCTCGACCGAGGCCTGGATCAGGTCGGACGTCCCCCAGACGTTGTTGTAGGGCTCGTCGAGCCGGCGCGTGGCCGGGATCGCCAGCGGAGCGCCATTGATGAACGCCGTGCCGCGATCGAACGGATAGATGAACTCGCGGTGCTCGTAGTTCAGCTGCACCGTGGTGTCCTGGCCGTACCACGCGAGCGAGGGCGCAACCAGCATCTCGCGGTGACGACCGAAATTCCGCCAGTAATCCTCGCTGACGCCGTAGCCGATGAAACGATAGGCGAGCCCCTGGTCGCCGATTGGACCGGTGACGTCGAGTAGGCCGTCGGCGCCGGTCTTGGAGGCACTGAAGGCCGAGCCGAGCAGCGTGATCGAGCCATGCTGATAGAGCTCGGGCCGCTTGCTGATGGTGTTGACGATGCCGCCGGGATCCATGATGCCGTAGAGCAGCGAGGCCGGGCCCTTCAGCACCTCGACGCTTTCCACCGCGGGATTGAGGCTGCGGCCCTGCACCAGCGGCATGCCGTTGCGCATGATCGAGCCGTCGCGGTTGTCGCCGAAGCCGCGGCGGATCACCGCGTCCTGACTGCCGGCAAGCGTGTTGGTCTGGGTGACGCCGGAGACGTTGATCAGCGCGTCGTCGATGTTGCGCGGGAGCTGATCCTTCAGCACCTGCGCGGGCACGACGTTGACCGCCTGCGAGGTGTCGAGCGGCGAGGCGCCGCTGCGCAGCGTGGTCGAGCTCGGCATCGCTCGATAGCCGAGCTTTGCGGCCTGTTGCGCAGCGGCTTCGGCAGCGGCGCGCTCCGATAGCGTCGGCGCCGCTTGTGCGGGATTGCGACTCGGCTGGCGACGCGCGACGGCTTGGTTGCGGCGTGAGAACTGATCCGATGCGCGGGCCGGCTTCGGTCGTGGCGCCGGAGCTTCCACCGTCACCGGCGGCAGAGCCGATTGGGCCTGTGCGCTCGTCGTGATGGACGGACATTCGACGAGCAGCACCGCTGCTCCGATGAGAAGACCTGCGCGGCTCTTGCCGACACGAGCTCGATGGCCGTTATCACGCTGGCCATCCACAAAGGCACGCACTTTCATTCCACTTCAAGTCAGGAGCATTGAAGTGTGCGCGTGTAACAGCCGCCGAGATCCAGGAGAACCGTAGCCAGGCTTGAATCGCTCTAGTGTTGAATGGTTCTAAGAGCAGGCGGACGCTCAACCGCAATCATGAATTGCCGGTGCTCCGTGCACGACACGCTGTACGCGAAACTGCCAGAGCGTGGCCCGAAATGACGATCACGCGATGGCAGGAGCGACCAACTCGTCGAGCTTCCGCTTGAACGCAGTGCCGTTCGACAACGCGCGCAGCGGCGGACGCACGCGCAGCCAGCCTGCATCTCCGGTCTGCGCCGCGAGGATCGCCTTCAGCGTCGCGACCAGGGACGGAGTCTTCACCACGATATCGATCGCCGCCTGCATGCGCGCTTCGACCTCCCTGCCGTCGAGCATGCCCTTGACCAGCTCGGGCACGACGTTGGCCATGCCGCAGATGGTGCCGGCGCCGCCCGCGGCGATGGCGCGGGCGATGTCGGCTTCGTTGCCGACGGTGATGGCGAGCTCGGGCGCGGCGGCACGGAAGGCCTGGAACTGCTTGAAGTCGCCGCTGGAGTCCTTCAGACCCGCAACCACCTGGCCGTAGCGCTTGCGCAGACTTGCGGCGACTGTCGTCGGGATCGCAACGCCCGAGACTTGTGGAATGTGGTAGAGCGAGGCGCGCAGGCGATCATCGGCAACACCATCGATGATGGCGGCAAAGGCATCCTCGATGCCCTCGGGCGTGACACTCCGATCGAAATAGGGCGGCAGCAGCAAGACGTGGCGCAGGCCGAGGCCGAGCACGGCGCGCGTCAGCGCGATGCTGTCGGTGATGGCAGGAAAGCCGCCACCGATTCCGATGCGCTCCGGCGCGACCCCGGCCTCGAGCATCGCCTCGATCGTCGCAATCCGTTCGGCGGCATTGAATGAGGTCCCCTCGCCGGTGGTGCCGAACAGCACGACGCCGTCGACGCCCTTGCCGAAGAGGTGCTTGGCGTGCGCGGCGAGCTTGGCGGCGTCCACACTGCCGTCCGTCGCCAGCGGCGTCGCCGACGCCACCCAGAACCCGCGAATCGCCTCCGCCATCACACCACCATTGCTGCCGTCCCGGGTCAAGCCACTGATCTTCAACGATCTTTCGCGCTTGCCGAGGCTCTGTTGTTACTTTACTTTCGCTCTTGTACCTTACATACAACACTGATGCAAATCACACGCGCCATGAGCGCAGCCTGATCTTGAGGAGGTCTCGCATGGACATGGTGACCCCCGCCGGACGACCTGACCAATTGCTCGGCGCGTTGCGCGACAGGCTCGGCGCGGCCGCGGTGCTTGTTGGCACCGACGTGCCGGCGCGCAATTGCAACGACTGGAGCGCGAGCCTGCCGCAGACGCCCTTGGCAGTGATCCGCCCCGTCGATGCGCAGGGCGTCGCCGATGCGATTAGGACCTGCCGGCAGGCGCATCTGCCGTTCGTGCCGCAGGGCGGACTGACCGGGCTGTGCCGCGGCGCTTCGCCGGAAGCCGGCTGGGTCGCGATCTCGCTGGAGCGCATGACCGGCATCGAAGAGATCGATCGCGCCTCGATGACGATGACGGTGAAGGCCGGCACGCCGCTGGAGACGATCCAGAAGGCGGCGGACGAAGCCGGCTTCTTCTTTCCGCTCGACCTCGGCTCGCGCGGCTCTTGCGCGATCGGCGGCAACCTCTCGACCAATGCCGGCGGCAACCGCGTGATCCGCTACGGCATGACGCGCGAGCTGGTGCTCGGTCTCGAAGTGGTGCTGCCGGACGGCACCATCATCACCAGCCTCAACAAGCTGATGAAGAACAATGCCGGCTATGATCTGAAGCATCTGTTCATCGGCTCGGAAGGCACGCTCGGCATCATCACCCGCGTGGTGCTGAAACTGTTCCCGAAGCCGCGCTCGACCATGGCTGCGCTGTGCGCGTTGAAGGACTATGACGCGGTGATCGCGCTGCTCGACGCGGCGCGCTCAGGGCTCGGCCCGCTGCTGTCGGCCTTCGAGGTAATGTGGCCGGATTATTGGGACGTGATCACGAATCGCGCCGGCGTGAAGCCGCCGGTCGCGCCAGGCCACGGTCTCTACGTGCTGGTGGAAGCGCAAGGCACCGACGAGAGCGTGGATGCGCCGCGCTTCCAGAGCTGGCTCGAGGACCTGATGGAGCGCGGGCTGCTGGCGGATGCCGCGGTCGCGCAATCGCTGGCGCAGACGCTGAGCTTCTGGCGCGTGCGCGACATCTGCGCCGAGTTCGGCCAGGTGCTGGGACCGCACATCTCCTACGATATCGGCCTTGCGGTGGCACGCATGGACGAGTTCGTCACGCGTTGCAAGGCCGCGCTCGCGGCCGGCATTGCGGGCTGCGAGAGCGTCTATTACGGCCATATCGGCGACGGCAACCTGCATCTCGTCTCCTGGGTCACCGGCCTTTCCGTTGCGCAGCAGCCGAAGGAGGAGATGGACGCGATCATCTACGGTCTGGTCCGCGAGCTCGGCGGCAGCGTCTCCGCCGAGCACGGCATCGGCACTTTGAAGAAGCAATGGCTGGGCCATGCGAGGAGCGAGGCCGAGATCGCGCTGATGCGCACGCTCAAGGCGGCGCTCGACCCCGATCACCTGCTCAATCCCGGCAAGGTGATCTGAACGCACCATGCGATCGCTCAAGCTCGATACGCCGAAATCGCTGTCGCAGCGGGTGATGCTGCGGCTGCGCCAGGCCATCATCGACGGCGAGTTCGCGTTAGGCGCGGCCATCTCAGAGGAGATGGTGGCCAATTCCTTCGGCGTCAGCCGCACGCCGGTGCGCGAGGCCATGGGCCAGCTGCAGGCGCAGGGACTGGTGGTGATCCGGCCGCAGGTCGGCAGCTTCGTCTTCACGCCGAGCGCGGACGACATCAACGCGCTCTGCACCTTCCGCATCGCGCTGGAGCCGAAGGCCGCCGAGCTCGCCTTCCGCCATGACCGCGACGGCGCGATCGCGACCATGAGCGCCGCGATCGCGGCGATGGAGCCGGCGGTCGCGGCCAAGGACAACATCGCCTATGGCCGCGCCGATGCCGCGTTACACGAGGCGCTGTTCGCCCATTGCGGCAACCGCTATCTCGCCGAATCCTATCAGCTCGTCTCCGGCCGCGTCGCCGCGCTCCGCACCAATCTGACCTCGCCGATCGACGTGCGCACCCGCACGTCCTTCGACGAGCACCGCAAGCTGCTCGATCTGTTCGCACGCGGCGAGTTCGCCGCCTTCGAAGCCCTGATGACCATGCACATCACGAATTCGGGGATCGTCTATGCCAAGGCGCTGAAGGTGGAGGCGCTGAAGGTGGAGGCGCTGAAGGTGGATTGAGCGCGTCTACCGCTCCTCCTTCGACCCCGGCCTGTCCAGAAAATCGAGCGCGGTGTTGATCTGCTCGAGCTGGTGCTCGATCCTGTCGCGGTCTTCGACAGACGGCGCCTGTTCGAGTTGCTCCACCAGCTTCTGCTTCCGCAGCAGCAAGTTCTCTATGACCGTACCCACGATTTCCCCATCGCCAGAGGCGACGTCACGGACGCCGAAACGATGGAGGCGCGCGCAACCCGGGTCCCACATCGAACCCTTAAGCCAGAATGCCCGCGGGCGCGGTTGGTTCCCGCGGCCGGATCCGATCGGCGCCGGAACCGCAGCATCGGCACAGCGAGCGGTTGAATTCGCCCGCCCCCGGTCCTATGCGTAGGCGCCATGGACACCCAGATGATCACCGCCGAAAAGCCGCTGATGGCCCGGGCCCGCCCGCGCAAGCCGGCGCCGTTTCTTCCCATGAGCCGCGCCGAGATGAATGCGCTCGGCTGGGACGCCTGCGACATCGTGCTGGTGACCGGGGACGCCTATGTCGACCATCCGAGCTTCGGCATGGCGATCATCGGCCGGCTGCTGGAAGCGCAGGGTTTCCGGGTCGGCATCATCGCGCAGCCGGACTGGCATTCGGCGGAGCCGTTCAGGGCGCTCGGCAAGCCAAAGGTGTTCTTCGGCGTCACCGGCGGCAACATGGATTCCATGGTGAACCGCTACACCGCGGACCGGCGCATCCGTAGCGACGACGCCTATACGGCGGGCGGCGAAGGCGGCAAGCGGCCGGACCGCTGCACGATCGTCTACGCCCAGCGCTGCCGCGAGGCGTTCAAGGACGTGCCGATCGTGCTCGGCGGCATCGAGGCCTCGCTGCGCCGGATCGCGCATTACGATTACTGGTCCGACAAGGTGCGCCGCTCGGTGCTGGCCGACGCCAAGGCGGACCTCTTGCTCTACGGCAACGCCGAGCGTGCCGTGGTCGAGGTGGCGCACCGGCTCGCCGCCGGCGAAGCGCCGCGCGAGCTCGACGACATCAGGGGCGTGGCGCTGTTCCGAAAAGTGCCGGACGACTACACCGAGCTGCACGCCGACGATCTCGAGTCCGCCGACGAGGGCGCATCGCGCCACAAGGGTTCAACCGTGATCCGCCTGCCGGCGCTGGAGCAGGTCGAGCAGGACAAGGAAGCCTATGCGCGCGCCTCGCGCGTGCTGCACCGGGAGAGCAATCCCGGCAATGCGCGGCCGCTGGTGCAGCGCCATGGCGACCGCGACCTCTGGCTCAACCCGCCGCCGATCCCGCTCACCACCGAAGAGATGGACGCGGTCTACGACCTGCCCTATGCGCGCGCGCCGCATCCATCCTACGGCGAGGCCAGAATCCCCGCCTGGGACATGATAAAATTCTCGGTGACGATCATGCGCGGTTGCTTCGGCGGCTGCACCTTCTGCTCGATCACCGAGCACGAGGGCCGCATCATCCAGAACCGCTCGGAAGGCTCGATCCTGCGCGAGATCGAGCGCATCCGTGACAAGACGCCCGGCTTCACCGGCGTCATCTCCGACATCGGCGGCCCCACCGCCAACATGTACCGGATGGCGTGCAAGGACCCGAAGGTCGAGGCGGCCTGCCGCCGTCCCTCCTGCGTCTTCCCCGAGATCTGCCCGAACCTCAACACCTCGCATGACGACCTGATCCGGCTCTATCGCAAGGTGCGCGAGACCAAAGGCATCAAGAAGGTGATGGTGGCCTCCGGCGTGCGCTACGACCTCGCGGTCGAGAGCCCCGAATACATCAAGGAGCTCGTCACCCATCACGTCGGCGGCTACCTGAAGATCGCGCCTGAACATACCGAGCGCGGCCCGCTCGACAAGATGATGAAGCCGGGCATCGGCGCCTACGACAAGTTCAAGCGCATGTTCGACGAGGCGGCCGAGCGCGCCGGCAAGAAATACTACCTGATCCCCTATTTCATCGCGGCGCATCCGGGCACGACCGACGAGGACATGATGAACCTCGCGCTGTGGCTGAAGAAGAACCGCTACCGCGCCGACCAGGTGCAGACCTTCCTGCCCTCGCCGATGGCGACCGCGACCGCGATGTACCACACCGGCGTCAACCCCTTGCGCGGCGTGCGCCGCGGCGGCAGCGACAAGGTCGAGGCGATCAAGGGCCTGCGCCAGCGCCGCCTGCACAAGGCGTTCCTGCGCTATCACGACCCCGACAATTGGCCGCTGCTGCGCGAAGCCCTGATCGAGATGGGCCGCCGCGACCTGATCGGCTCGCAGCCGCACCAACTCGTGCCGGCGCACCAGCCGCCCGGCACCGGCAAGGCGGCCGGCACCAGGCGTCCGCTACGATCAGGCGGCAAGACGCAGAAGTTCACGACCAAGGGCCTGCGGGTGATGAAGTAGCCGCGAGAGCCGGATCAGGCGCGCAGGTCGGCGGCGCTTTCGTGCCGTCCAAGACAAAAGTTCGAAAACAACCCCATGCACAGTAGGCGGGGGTAGCAATATCAACGGCTTGCGGGCGCGATGGGATTGGCGCGGCCGTCGACCGCGAATCGAGCCGGGATCTGCCCCGCGAAACGCCAAATTTCTGTTTTTGCGAAATCTACTTGATCGTCGGGCAAAGCAGGCGTATGATGCCATCATCGCGGAACGTGGGTCATTGAGGGCTAGCGCATCTGGTCGTCACCACGACCCGGCTGCCACATCGAGCGCGACTCGTCGAACGACCGCTGCGCATTCTGCTGATTTTAAGAATCCGTTGCACCGTCGGGCAAAACAGGAGCAGAATGGCAGCATCGGAAGGATTGGGCCAAGGCGCCCCTCCCGTTGCTCAGTGCCACCGTCGTCGAGCTGACGATCGCTTCGCGCGCGCAATCCGCTCTGCGGGTCGACGCGCTGCAGGCGGTGGCGCTCCTGATCGCTTGATCGCCGGCAGCCCAGCAAGAGCCTGCGATATCGTTGCTTTGCCCTAGCCACCGCGCTCAAGGTGCTCGCCGCTGGTGGCGCGTTGCTGCCCCTTCGCCTGCGTGCGATGATGGCCGCTCTTCGGGGCGGACCAGACAACCGGCAGACCCGCCTTTCACAGCGGCTTCTGACCCGAAGCGGACGGAGCGTACGGATAGGGTGTGGAAGCCCGACTGTGGCGGAGGTGCCACAGACGCTGGCAGACCGCCGTTGTCGCCGCGTTTCCGATAGCTCTATCTGTCTATGCATCTTAAAAGGGAGGTCATTTGGTCAGATTTCGATTGAAATTGAGGGGCGCACTTGACCAAGAAATTGATTGTAGTCCTGACCGGACTTATTTCCTTTGCCGCTGCCGGCGCGGCCTCTGCCGCCGACATGGCTCTGAAGGCTCGCCCGTTGGCCGCGCCAGTAGCCGTTGCAACTTGGACGGGCTGCTATGTCGGTGTCAACGGCGGCTGGGCGGAGCACAGGGTCGGCTCGTCGTGGAACCCGGTGCCGGGCGGTACGGCGATTGGTCCGGGCAGTGCGGTTGCGATCAACGCTTCGTCACTCGCGAGCCACACGTCTGACAGCGCCGCGGCTGGCGGCCAGATCGGCTGTAATTGGCAGACCGGCCAGTTTGTTCTGGGCATCGAAGGCGACTACGACTGGGCCGACTTTCATAGCGTTCGTAACGCACTGCCGCCGACCGGCTTCGGTGGTGACTTCACGCAGACGCAAGACTACAGGGTTCGGGGCTTCGGCACGGTCCGCGGTAGGCTGGGCTTCACAGGCGGCATGGGCAATTGGCTGCTGTACGTGACCGGCGGCGTCGCCTTTGCTGACTTCGACTATCGTGATTGCAACACTGGAGGTGTCCGTCTGCCGACCTGTTCGACCTTGGCGGCCTCAGGGGGCTCGGGCTACAACTTGGCGACCACCAATCAATTCCGGATTGGCTGGGTGGCTGGCGTGGGCGGTGAGTACAAGTTCACCCCGAATTGGAGCGTGAAGGCTGAGTACCTTTATATGGGCTTCGAAAACTTCACGACGACTTCCACCTTCGTGAACTTCCCGCCGTTCGCTTTCACGGGGGGTACGATCAACCACGTACACTCCAACCCCAACATTCAGACCGTCCGTGTCGGTGTGAACTATCACTTTGGTGGCCCGGTCGTCGCCAAGTACTGAGTTCTTCTTCCTATTGATGAAGATGTGTGAATGGTAAGTTTGGTGCGGGCATTCCGCTTATGGAGATCTGCAAACTGCAATAGGCTACCGCGATCGTGTTAGTCTGCTTCTGGGCCGATGGCGAAGTTCGGTTTGGATCAGAAATGGGCTGCTAATCGGGGCACACCGGAAGTGAAGCGGTGCGTTCAAACCGGCGCTTTTGACCCGAAGCAGACTTGCAAGAGGTCCGAGAACTACCAGGCGTATCGGACCACGCCCTTGCCCGCATAGCTCTCGGTGACGTTGGAGAACTCGCCCTCGAACGTGCCGGCCATCGACCAGCTGTTGATCCACTTCATTTCGGCAGAGCCCGTCACCAATGCCGCATCGGCGGCCTGTCGCGCGCCATTGACGACGAACGATGCGCCAGGCAGCGTCTGGAACGTCGCGCTGATGCTGCGGTCCGGGTTGTAGTCATGCGCCCAGGCGGCACGGCCGCGCAGCGTGCCTTTCTCGTTCCCTGCTTGATTGCCGGCTGGTGTGTCGGCGGCGCAACAAAAAGGCGAGCTTTTGGGGGCCGCGCGTCAGAGGCGATCTCCCGCTTTCCTGAGGGGAGTGCGTGGCGAGACAACGCCGGCTATGGGGGCCCATCGCTGCCCAGCGGAATGCTCGGTGGGGCGTCGGCTCTAGGGTGTAGAGCGGAAACTGATTGCAGAGGTCTGGACCGCCGATTGTGACCCAAAGGGGAACACGTCGGGTCGCAGGCGGCAATCCTGCCCTCGTTCACCACATTTAAACCTTAAGATTCTACCAAGAGTACTCACCCACAGGCCGCAGGACCATGCGAACAGCCTTCGTACAGAAGCCATTGGTGGACTTCGGGCAATGAAGGCCTGGCAGACCGGCTGCGTCGTGGCTGTGCTCGCATCCGTGGGACTTTTTCTGGCCGCGGCCAACAGACCGGCCGCGACGGTGCCGGATGTCATGTCGCAAGCGGCAGCGAGCATACCGGCTGCGGCGAGCATGGCAGCTCCCGCGAGCGTGGTGACGCCTGACGTGTACGCAGAGGCAGCCGCCAGACTCGCGGCAGCGCTGCGGGCGGAACGAGCAGAGCCTGTCACAGCGACGTCGGCAGGTTCCTTGCCGCCACTCAGCGAAGCCGAGATCGTCGATGAACCCGTAGGGCCCAAACTGGCGTCGTTGGGACAGGATGTCGTGCAAACGCTGCCGCCGGAGCGCGATGCGTCGAGCGGTGCTCCGAAGGCGGCGTCGACGCAGGATTTCCGTCATCTGATCTACTACGTCTGGTCCGAACTGCCGCCCGCCGAGAAGCCGGCGGAGATCGTCTTGCGTGCGTTCAGGGACATTCCAGTGGGAACGCCGACCGAGGAGATCAAGCGCGCTGCCGACGCGTTCGGCCTCGATGTCAATTTCATGATGGCGGTTGCCAAGATCGAATCCGGCTTCAACCCCAATCAACGCACCGGCTCGTATATCGGGCTGTTTCAGCTGAGCTATTACGAGTTCGGGAAGTTCGGCGTCGGTGAGATTCGCAGTCCGCGGGATAACGCCGTTGCGGCCGCCTACAAGATCATCACCGAAGGCGTCCTGTTCCAGTGGATCACCCACCGCAAGCCGGACATGAGCGATCTCTACCTGATCCATCAGCAGGGCTGGGAAGGCGCCGCCGAGCACATCAGCAAGCCCGCTCGCCTCGCGTGGAAATCCATGTGCGCCACCGGCGAAGGCAAGGAGAAGGGCGAGAGGTGGTGCAAACGCGCGATCTGGGGCAATGCACTTCCGGCCTTCAAGCGCACCTGGAAATCGGTCGACAACGTGACGTCGGAAGCGTTCGTCGGCATGTGGCGCGGCCGGGTCGCAGAATTCTACGGGAAATATCTGGCGACTGCCGCTGCGGCGGCGGGCCAATGATTCCGCCGTCGGCAGCGCCCTGCCACGCTTGATTTCCCTTTGGTCATCGTGGAGGAACGGACCCGGCTGGGTAGACGCAGTCCACTCGGGGCCCATCGCTTCCATGAGTGCGTCGCGGCGAGTTGTCCGGAGCCAGCGGTAAACCGGAACCGCCCGACCGCCGGTTGAACGACGCTTTTGATTCACAGCGGACAGGATGACAGCGGCGTTTCATCGCTGCATCTCACGAGATATCCACCTTCCAATAGCCATGTTTCAGCTTATGCTTGAACAACTCGATACCAGTTCCGTGGGGTTGAAATGGCTTCGCGAACTCGAATTGGTGCAATTCTGAGCGCTGCTACCCTTCTCGCAACAGGGCATGCAGTGGCACAAGCGCTCCCTCCCAATCTGCCGACGAAAGAGGAACTGGCCAACGACAACAACCTCTTCATCACGCTGGCGAAGAGGGCGCTGAAATGGGAGGAGCCCGCCGAGCCCGTCAGGATCGCCGGGCCGATCTACTTCGTGGGCACCAAGGGACTGGGCGTCTTCCTGTTCACGACCTCCGAGGGCCATATCCTGATGAACACGGGCATGCCCTCCTCGGGACCGATGATCGTGGATTCGATCCGCAAACTCGGCTTCAGGCCCGACGACATCAAGGTCATGATCAACGGCCACGCCCATGCCGATCACGCCGGCGCCTTCGCTTTCATGAAGAAGCAGTTCGGAGCCCAGCTGGCGGTAATGAAGGACGACGTCGCCGCGATGGAGAGCGGTGATCGCGACGACTTCAAGTACGGCAACGATCTGACCTACGAAGGCGTGAAGGTTGACCGCGTCCTGCGCGACCGCGACACGGTCAGGCTGGGCGACGTGCTGCTGACGGCCTACCACACTCCCGGCCACACCCGCGGCGCCACCACCTGGATCGCGAACCTGGTCATCGACGGCAAGGCCTACGTGGTGGCGTTTCCGGACGGTGCGGGTTTCAACCCCGGCTACCGGTTGGCGAAGAATCCTTCGTATCCCGGCATCACCGACGACTACCGTAAAACGCACCACGCGCTCGAGATGATCAAGCCCGACATCTGGCTGGCGCAGCACAACGAGTATTACGACCTCGAAGGCAAGCGGAAGCGCGCCGAAACGGAAGGGGTTGCAGCATGGATCGATCCGGAGGGCTACAGGCGCTTTATCGCCGGCAAGAAGCGCGCGTTCGAAGACGAGGTCGACGAAGAACTCGGCGCCCCTAAGGCTGCGTCAAAATAGGGAGCTGTTGGCGATGAAATCTCCGTTCCGTCCGGAATTTGCCGTGGCGCTGCTGGCCTCCGCAACTGCGGCGCTCGCTCAGGATGCCAAACCCAGCGCGGTCAATGTCCACAATTTCGTTCGCGCCGAGACCGACCTCTATTTCCGGAAGGCCGCGGTGGACGACGGCGCCTTCGGCAAGCTCAGGCACCGGCGCGAAATGGCTTCGATCGACAAGCAGGACGTGGTGCGCATGAACCGCGACACGCTATACTCCTCCGGGGTGTTCGACCTGGAGGCCGGACCGATCACCATCAAGCTGCCGGACGCCGGCAAGCGCTTCATGTCGATGCAGGTGGTTTCGCAGGATCACTACACGACCGAGGTGGCCTACGGGCCCGGCACCTTCAGCTACGACAAGAACAAGGTCGGCACCCGCTACGTCTACGTCATCATCCGCACGCTGGCCAACTCGGATGACCCTCAGGACGTAAAAGCCGCCAACGGGATGCAGGACGCGATCGAGGTGCAGCAGGCGGGCGTGGGCAAGTTCGAGGTGCCGGACTGGGACCAGGCTTCACAGACCAAGGCCAGGTCGGCGCTCGAAAGCCTCGGCTCGTTGGGCAGCGTTGTCGATCGCTTCGGAAGGAAGGACGAGGTTGATCCGATCGACCATCTCATCGGGACCGCCATCGGATGGGGCGGCAACCCGCGCTACGCGGCCGATTACCAGAGCGTCTATCCGTCGAAGAACGACGGCAAGACGGTCTATCGCCTCACGCTCAACGAGGTGCCGGTCGACGGCTTCTGGTCGATCAGCGTCTACAACGGAAACGGATTCTTCGAGAAGAACGAGCTCGGCGCCTATTCGCTCAACAACCTGACGGCCAAGCCGGACGCGAGCGGCGCCTACGTGATACAGTTCGGCGGCTGCGAGAAGGCAACACCCAACTGCCTGCCCATCATGGCAGGCTGGAACTTCACGATGCGCCTGTACAGGCCCCGAAAGGAAATCCTGAACGGAAGCTGGAAGCTGCCGGAGGCGCGACCAGCATCCTAGAGCGGAATGGCTTTAGGTTGAATCGATTGCCCGGGCTCGGTGCGAACCTTTCCCGCTTGCTTGCGGGAGAGGTCGCACCGAAGGCACGGGTGAAGGCTTTCGCCTCTTGGAGGCTGTCCCATTCATGCTCTAGTGAATGTCGGAGCCGTCCACTCGCACGACAATTCGAGCGCCGGTTGCCGGACGGATACCGGAAGTGTCGATCCGCGGACCGAGGGCGGGCAATGACGGCGCGGCGCTGCTCGCCTGCTACAGCGCGAGCACGACCTCGCCCGACACCGCGTCCGTCACGCCGCGTCCGTTGCCCTGGTCCTCGAGCACAGACCTGAAGCTGTCGAGGGTCTTGATCATCGCGGGACGTGCCGCCACCATCGCATCCTGACTGGACCACGTGCCGATGAGGCAGAAGGTCTGATCGCCGGTTTTGATGATGACGCCGTGCTCCAGCCCCGGCCATTTCGCTTTCCCGTTCCGGTGTGCGTCGAGGAAAGCGGCTTCCTCGCCCGGCTTCACCTTGAACTTGACCACATTGTAAACCTGCATGATGCGCCTCCGGAAAATGAATGGATGAAAATGCGAGCGCCGGACCGGATCGGGTTCGGACCGATATTTTTGCACCCCCGCAGCGAAAAGTCGAAAACAACCCCATGCCACATCAGGCGGCGCAACAAAATCAACGGCTTAGAACCCGGCGAGACGGGATAGATCTCCGCAGCGGGCCTGGCTGCTCCAGCGAGCACGATCTTTCGCTGCGCATTCTGCTGATTTTACGAACGGACATCCCTGGACTTCACACCTCGCGGAACCAACACCGGTGTCGCGCGTTGCCGCGCTGCTCTCGCAGGTGACGCGGCTGAAGCCAGGTCGCCTTTGCTGGGCCAATCAAGACGGGAAAGCCGGGCGAGCCAGACCAGATGCGTCGTATCCGACTCGTGATCGCAGATCGCCGTCCGGTCGTTTTGCAGGGTTTTGCGACGCTCCTTGCGACGGAGCGTGACTTCGAGATCGTGGCGTCCTGCCTCACCGGAGCCGATTGCCTCGAAGCTATCAGGACGTTGATGCCGGATGTCGCGCTCGTCGAGGACGGATTTCGCGACCTGACGGCCTCGGCAATGCTCGCCGCCGTCAATGCCGAAAGCCTTCCCACACGGCTGGTCTTCTACATCGCATCGATCGCACGCGGCGAACTCGCTACGGCCATCGCAGCGGGTGCCTGCACGGCTATACCGATGCGCGAAGAGCCCGAGAACCTGCTGCAGTCCCTGAGGCTGGTAGCGCCAGCGGCGGCCGCCCCCGAGGCAGGCAATGGCGCGTCTGGCGAAAATGGCCTGGCAGCGCTGACGGACCAGGAGCGCAAGATCATGCGCCTGGTCGCCAGCGGCATGTCGAACAGGGAGATTGCGCGCGAGCTCAAGGCCTCTCCAGGCGCCATTCAGGCGCGGATCGATCGCATATCCGCGCGTCTCGACATCAAGACTCGAACGGAACTCGCAAGCTTCACGCTGTCGCGCCTTTACGGCGGGGTCGGCGCGCTTACAGCTCTGATTTGGGCGGCGCTCGAGGACGTTCAATCCGCGAGCGCGGCCGCACGCGTTCACGAGGATGCCGACCGTGTCACGGTCATGACCGCAGACGGCTCCGGCGCGGTCGTGACCATCAAGATCACCCCGCAGAAAGCGGCCGCTGCTCCGGACAAACCGGCCAAAGCTGTCGGCAAAGCCCTCCGCGTCGAGAATTCCCCGGCTGACATGCCGTCGCGGGCCGGCAAGCCGATGGAATCCCGGGCCGACATTGCCGCCAGCACGTTCACGGTGCCGACAGTCACCGCGCCAAGGCCGGGCTCGAGCAGCTTCAGCACGTTCATGATGACGGCCGTCGGAATCTCGGTCTACGAACTCCTCAGCAGTGACGCACAGGCGCTCGCTGTTTGGGACAGCCCGAGCGACGTCCTTGAGTCGGCTGCCGCAAGCACCAGCGCGTCGGCCGCCCTCAATCCGGGCACGCCGGATGCGAACCTCGACGGCTTCGACAAGCTGGCCTGGCCCGATCCCGAAATTCACCATGATTCATTCGCCTTCGCGGCTGCCCGGGGCGAGGCCTTCGCCGGGGGCGACGAAGCTCTGATCATCGATACGGCCGCACGCGAGGACAGCGGCAGCGGCAGCCCTCCTATCGGATCCGGCGCCATCGATGCTCTGAGCGATCATGGCGGCATCGAACATGCTGCCGCAGCGGGTGCGAGGAATGAAGGACACGGCACGACACAGGCGGCCGCACTAGACGCACGCGACCATGGACAATCGCAGCGTGATTTGCACGCTTCGGAAAACGGCGCAGCAGCAGGCAAGCCCGATAGCGAGCACGGGCCACCGGACCATGCATCGAACCAAGACAAATCGAACCAAGACAAATCGCACGCCTCGGAGAAAGGCGCAGCAGCCGGCAACAAGCACGGCGAGCACGAGCCGCCCGGCCATGGTTCAAGTCATGGGCAGTCGCAGCGTGACCTGCACGCTTCCGAGAACGGCGCAACCGGCAAGCATGAGGCGAAGCAGGATGCCGATCACGGGCCACCGGACCACGCATCGAAACAAGACAAATCGCACGCCTCGGAGAAAAGCGCGGCAGCCGGCAGCAAGCACGGCGAGCACGAGCCACCCGGCCATGGTTCAAGTCATGGGCAGTCGCAGCGTGACCTGCACGCTTCCGAGAACGGCGCGGCCGGCAAGCATGAGGCGAAGCAGCATTCGACCGGACACGACACCAATTCTGGGCAACCGCATCACGCGTCGGAGGACGGTGCCGCAGCTGCCAAGAATTCGCATTCGAAGAATTCGGATGGGGAGCCGACCCAGAAGGCTGGCGGCAACGACCAGGCCCAGCAGGACTCAGGGTCGGCACAAGCCGCTGCTGCGCCCAGGGCCGGAGAGTCGTTCCATTTCAAGAAGGACCTGCCGGCGCCAAGGCATTCAGATCATCTCGAAGTTGGCTCCGGCACCGATAGGGCTGAACATGGTCCGCACCACGCCGGACATGCTGAATTGGCGGCGATCCTGAGTACGGACCTGATTGGCCATTCGCACGCGGAGCAAAGCGCAATCGACCACGCAAGAGGCATTGAGCAGCATCCGACGCAGGATTTCTTCCTCTAGCTCTCGTTCCGGCGTTAACCATCGCCAGCGGTTCCAGCCCAGGCGAAATCGCTTCGAGCTTTGTTAAATTTTGCTGGATACCTCTCATGGGCATGGTGATCTCGGAGAGGACATGAGCAAGCGGCCCAAACGCCGGAAGGTCGAGACGATCGCATTGCCGATGGCCGCGAGAATTGGAATTGCCGCCGTGGCCGTCGCAGCGTTGGGGTATGGCTTGCTGGCTCCCCCGAGCGTGCAGCCGGTGCGGAAGCCGTCCGCGCCCCAGGCGATGGCATCGTCAACGCCGGTCTACGTGGCACCTCAGGTTCATGCGGCAGCGCCCGCGCCGACACCGCTTCCGGCTCCGGCGCCGCTGGTCGAACCACCCAAAGCCGACGCCGATGCTCCCGGAGCCTTGCTCCGGCAGGTGGTCGACTACGCGAGCCGTCAGGCGCCGGGCACCGTGATCATCGATACCAGCAACACATTCCTCTATCTCGTCCTGAACGACACGCAGGCGATGCGCTACGGCATCGGTGTGGGCCGCGAAGGTTTTGCGTGGTCCGGCGAGCAGACCGTGGCGCGCAAGGCAGAATGGCCGGATTGGCGCCCGCCTGCGGAGATGGTCTCGCGCCAGCCTTATCTGCCGCGGTTCATGGCAGGCGGCCCCGGCAATCCGCTCGGCGCCCGCGCGATGTATCTCGGCGAGACCGAATATCGAATTCACGGCACCAACAAGCCCGACACGATCGGCAAGCGGGTGTCGTCCGGCTGCATCCGGCTGACCAACGAGGATGTCGTCGACCTCTACGAGCGCGTGAAAGTCGGCGCGAAGGTGATCGTGCTTCCGACGAATGCGGCCCGGCGGCCGTCGCAGGGTGCGCCGTCCGATGCCGCATCCCGATCGCCGGACCCGGCCTCGCCGTCGAACCGGCCGTCGGCAACCAGCGCGCAGCTGCCGTCACCCGGACCGAAGATCGCCGAGGTGCAGTAGTTGACGTTCTGGCCCTGCCACTGGAGACAGAGAGACAATTCAAGTCGTCACTCCACGTTGGCGAGCCAGGGCCGATCAGACCATCTTGCCTGACCAAGGCTGGTCTGCGCTGGCGGGACGCATCACCGATATTAACCCTGTCGGCAAATGATTGCCGACGGGCCGGCAGCCGCCGGCAAAGTTGCCTCATTGGCGCGGAGAATTTTCAGCGGCGCTAACCTGGGTCAGAGGCGCGTTATGCTGAGAATGGCGTTGTTGGGCCTCCTCATCCTGCTGGGTGTGGGAATGCTGTCGGCGATGGAGCTGAATGCGCCACCGCGTCGCGCCGCCGCGACCGTCCAGCCGCCTGCCGAGCAGAACGCGGGCATCCCCGCTTCGCACCATGCGCCGGCGAAGGCCGATCGCCTCGAGGTTGCCGCCGAGAGCCGCACGATGCTGACGCAGACCGCTTCGGTGGAGAACTCCGTCGCTCCGCAGGACGCGCATGTCGGTTCATTCGCGCCGGCGCCGATCGTCCGTCCGCGAAGCAAACCGAAGCCGACCGCGAGCGCCGAACCTCCCAGGCCGAAGCCAAAGGCGATCGTCGTGAAACGAGCCGCCAATGCTCAGCGCGCAAAGACCGCCGGCGAGACCGAGCACTGTCGGCTCAAGGCGTTCGGCGGGCTGCTCAAGGCCTTGAACCTGACCGGCTGCGAAATCTGAGGTGGTCTCCAGGAACGTCTCGCAAACTCTTCCGATCAACCATATGTTTGCCCGCATGAAAAAGATCGGATTCCTCTCCTTCGGGCACTGGACGCCTTCGCCGCAATCGCGGACGCGCTCGGCGGCGGATACGCTGCTGCAATCGATCGAGCTGGCGGTCGCGGCCGAACAGCTAGGTGCCGACGGCGCCTATTTCCGCGTGCATCATTTCGCGCGGCAGCTGGCCTCGCCGTTTCCGCTGCTTGCGGCGGTCGGCGCCAGGACCAGCCGAATCGAGATCGGCACGGCCGTGATCGACATGCGCTACGAGAACCCGCTCTACATGGTGGAGGACGCCGGCAGCGCCGATCTCATCGCCGGCGGGCGGTTGCAGCTCGGCATCAGCCGCGGCTCGCCCGAACAGGTGATCGACGGCTGGCGCTATTTCGGCTACCGGCCGGCCGAAGGCGCGAGCGATGCCGACATGGGACGGCGCCATGCGGAGGTCTTCCTCGACCTCCTGCGCGGCGAAGGTTTTGCCGAGCCCAATCCGCAGCCGATGTTTCCCAATCCGCCGGGGCTCTTGCGACTGGAGCCGCATGCGCCGGGCCTGCGCGAACGGATCTGGTGGGGCGCCGGCTCGAACGCGACCGCGGTGTGGGCAGCCAAGCTCGGCATGAACCTGCAGAGCTCGACGCTGAAGAACGACGAGACCGGCGAGGCCTTTCACCTGCAGCAGGCGGCGCAAATCCGAAGCTATCGTGCGGCGTGGAAGGAAGCCGGCCACGGCCGGGAGCCCCGCGTCTCCGTCAGCCGCAGCATCTTCGCGCTGATCGACGATCGCGACCGCGCCTATTTCGGCGGCGAGCGCGGCAGCGAAGACCAGATCGGCTTCATCGACCCGCGCACCCGCGCGATCTTCGGCCGCAGCTATGCGGCCGAGCCGGACGTTCTGATCGAGCAGCTGCGCCAGGACGAGGCAATCGCCGAGGCCGATACGCTGCTGCTGACGATCCCGAACCAGCTCGGCGTCGATTATTGCGCGCACGCGATCGAGGCGCTCCTGAAGCACGTCGCGCCGGCGCTGGGGTGGCGGTGATTGAATGTCCGGACAACCAGCTTAGACATCAGTCACAAACCTACTCACGGCTCCAGCCTGCCTTGATTGAGACGCGAAATTCTCTTGCGGCTCGGCTATCTTGCAGACAATTTCACTTACGTTTGACGACCGCTATTCTGGTTATCATGAAGCCGTCGGTTCCAGTCCAGTAGAGTTCTATCCGCGCTCACAAACTTTCCATACAAGGCAGCTCAATTCCGTTTACAATTACGAAAGTTATGCCTGACTCTCTATCAAAGCTAACTGCACTTGGATCCGCTCGGCCAGTACGCATCGCGTATTTGATCGCGCTTGAGGAATGTCCGCACGACCTGCTAGACGCCCTATTCGATGAATCATACAGCCGCTGGGGCGGTCGTCGCACCCTTATTGTTCCAACGGCTCAAGCCGGGATCGACGCAAGATATTTCCAGTGGCTTCGACTCTTCGATCCTGACATTATCTATAGCTACGTGTCGCTTGACGACTCAGCCGTGGCTTACCTGAATGAAACGCTTTGCCCGGCATACCTGGTCGCTCACCGCGATCGACGTTTTTCCTCTGACCCGGCAAACTACGAACCCGCACTCCCCTGGCGAGGACTAAATTCTCTTTCTATCGTCCCATTCTTACAGGGCCGTCAGTCACTATTCTGGGAGCGTTTAACTGATATCCAAGTCATCGACAAATACTTCGATAGAAGTGAGAGTGCGTTTCTGAGGGAGAATTTCGGATTTATCCGTACTTCCTTCAGAAACTCCAACCGCTCTGAGGCGGCGCCCGAATATTACAGGTGCGCTACCTTGATCTCGGAAAGCTCGCTTTCGGACGGTCGCCTTCGAAAGAGTTCCAGCGCCACGTACTTCACCGATGAGATATCAATTCTAGGCGCGCTGTCCAAGCCAAACCAGATTTTTGGCCTATCTGACCTATCCGACGTATTTGCACCCCGCTTAGAAACCAACAATTACGCAGCCGAGACCGCGCTAACGCTGGTCGTTGGGGATAGTATCGATGACAGACTCTTATTTTGGAACGGTCATCACCGAAGCAATCGTGGGCTGCATGAGCTAAGCTCACTTCATCTTTACAGAGAGAAGACTAACGATCCGAATTTTATGACAGCGCTTTGCGAGCTGATCAAACGACGAGGCCCAGTCAGTGAAGGGCATCACCATTTGTCGTTATACTCTTGCTCGCTTTCTATCGAAGATCTGCGCGAGATAGGAAGTATGCTTAGCGACGGCGGATGGATTTCTGTGCAGATCCTCGCGGATAGAACGCATGCTAGTTGCATCCCTCAATTCAAAGATCAAGAGAGGTACATCGGTTACTCGTACGAATACAACTTTGGTCCGTCGCCAAGGACGACAACCGACATTGATTTCGTAGGAAGCGAAACGCGAGTTCCGGCAGCAACTCCGTGGCACATGCACGAGTCCAAACCGCCGGCATCGATCCGCGACGGCTATTGGATGATCGATCTTTCAATCAATCGCGCTGTCAATCATTCCCCATACTCCAACGTAGTGCACAATTGGGTCTTGCCAAGAAGACTCCGACTACAAGGCGCTTTTAAGCTTACGAGAAATGAACAGCCGTTCCAGTACAATGCCAACGTTGTTCGGACCGACCGTTTTGGCAGGCTATCGGTGACGGGTGGATCCGACATCGACTTCGGCACACTCGCGATTCCGGAAGACATCGACGCATTTCGGTACGCGCTTTGCGCCGAAAGGGAGTGGCTACCCTTCAAACGTGAGACGAATGTCCACGGCTTCAGCCGATATCGTTACGCAGAGCCATCTGACAAAGGTCGATATCTGCTTGGCGTACTAGGGCACTTTGAAGAAGTGCCGACAGCGTTCGAGTTCTTGATGAATGGCTATTGGCGAGACATCGTCATTCATCTTGGTGGTATATCTCCAGAAAAGAATGTTACTCTTCAAAAGGAACTGGTGGCGACCTTAAAGAAGCGATTAGCGTCTAAGTCGAGCACGCTCACAGTAGCAGGTGAGGAGCAGTGGCATCAGCTCGCACGTGTGGCTCTGCAGTTCGGCCGCAAAGTCCAAAGGGAAAGGCGCTTCGTTCAGTATAGCCAACTCAAGTCCAAATGGGAGGAGTTGGTTCGAAAGGATATGGAGGAGGCGACCGATCTTTCGGAGCGCGATAAGGAATACTATCAAAGTAATCACCATCTCGACCGATCAATTCAAGCTCTTTGTGACGCACAGATTCTGTTTCAAGGCAGAGAATGGCAATGCAAAAAATGCTTTAGCCGAAATTGGGTCTCGATTGAGCAGATGTCGCGTTTGCTGCAGTGTGAAGTCTGCGGCACTACGAAATCAGCTCCTGTCTCAGGTGATTGGGCCTTTCGTCTCAATAGCTTCGTCTTGGAGGCGTATCGAGATCACGGAATCGAGCCCCTGATTTGGACTCTGTGGCAGTTGTCAGAACGCGCGAGAGTCTCATTTTACTTTGCGCCTTCGATGTCATTGTGGGACGAATATCCCGAAAATGCTCCCGAACCAGTTGCTGAGTTAGATGCCTTAGCAGTGGTGGACGGAACCTTATACCTCTGCGAGGTCAAGGCAGGTTCGCGACTAAGCAGCGGTGAAATGGACCAGCTCGCGGCCGTCTGCACCCGAGTGCGCCCCGACGTTCTCTTACTTGCAAGCATGGACGGTGCCGATTTAGAACCCCGCATCAAAGGACTGAGGGAGCGCCTGGATGGGGTCACCAAAATCGAGGTGATCAAGTTCGACCCTAATCAATTACACGACGGCTCAATGCTCCCTCATTGACGAACCCTCACCCCGTCTTCGTCCCCGTGATGACGGCCAGCGCCTCGACGAGGCGGTCGAGGTCGGCCTCGTCGGTGAACAGCGCCGGCGTCACGCGGATGCACTGGCCCCTGGCGACGCCGGCGCGGCGCACCGTCATGATCTTGTAGCTGTCCCTGAGCTTCACGACCGTCGCCTCGTTGTCGGCCTTGCTGGTCCTGCCGGCGAGGCGGAAGGACGTGATCGCGCCATATGAGCCGGCTTCGTCCGGCGTCAGGATCTCGATGTCCTTGAAGCCGCGGGCGCGGCTCACCCAATAATCGCGCAAGTAACGCAGGCGCGCCTGCTTCGCCGCCGGGCCGATCTCTTGATGCAGCGCTAAAGCCGTCGGCACCGTCAGCACCGTGGCGAAATTTACCGTGCCGGTATGCACCCGCGAGCGGATGTCGCCTTCCGGAAAATCCTCGTCGCCCATGTCGCGATCGATGGCCGAAAGGCGATCCTTCCTGATGTAGAGGAAGCCGACGCCAAGCGGCGCGCCGATCCATTTGTGCAGATTGAAGCCGACGAAATCGGCCTCGAGCTCGCTCACCCGGAAGTCGAGCTGTCCCCAGGAATGGGCGGCATCGACGATGGTGTCGATGCCCTTGGCCCTGGCCATGCGGGCGATCTCGGCGACCGGCATGACGAAGCCGGTGCGGTGGCTGACATGGGTCAGGAGCAGAAGCCTCGTCTTCGGGTTCGCCTCGATGGCGCGGGCATAGGCGTCGAGCACCGCCTGGCGGGTGGCGGGCTCCGGCACGTCGAACTTGACCACGTCGACGCCGCGGCGCGCCTTCAGCGCGTTCATCGCATATTGCATCGAATCATAGTCGAGATCGGCATAGAGCACGCCGTCGCCCGGCTTCAGCCTGTTGTAGCCGCCGATGAGGAGCTGAAGCGCTTCGGTGGCGCCGCGGGTGAGCGCGATCTCCTCGGTCCGCGCGCCGACAGCCTCCGCCACCTTGGTGCGCACCGCCTCGAAATCCGCACCCGCGCGCAGCCGGGCGTAATAGGTGTTCTGATAATTGACCATGTCGGACTGGCGGATGAACTCGCGCCGCACGGGCTCGGCCATGATGCCCCAATAGCCGTTCTCGAAATTGACGATGTCGGGCGTCACGGCGTAGAGCCCCTTCACGGCCGCCCAATAGGACTTGTCGGTGGCGATGGCGGCCATTGAGCCGGCCGGCTGCGGCGGAAGGCCCACACCGGCAAAGGCCGGCGCCGCAAGCGACGCCACGGCCGCTGCCGCAAGGCCCTTGAGCATCGCGCGGCGGTCCGCTGAAATCGTCCTGATCAGTTGCATGTCACTTTCCCCAAGAGCTTCCCCAAGAGCGTTTCGGGCGAAGCGGCGCGTTTTCGCGCGGAGCGTCCTGGGCTCGCATCGCGAAGACGCGCCAAACGACGAGCCCGAGCTCCGTGCCGACGTCACCGGACGAAGCAGGCTCCGGCGCGCGGGACAAGAGCAACGGACGATGCAGCGGAGATGACCGCAGCATGACAATGTGATGATCGGAAGCGATGGCGACGACGCGGCCGGCGCATCGGCCTCAACACTCGCGAGCGGATGTCGGACCCGGTTTCTTCCTTTGTCCGGAAACCGGAGCGTTCACGTTCAGTGCAGGTAGCCGATGAGATAGATGCCGCCGCCCAGCACCACGATCGCGGGCACCGCCCAAAGAATCAATACGGGCATTTCCTCTCCTCCAGTTGCATCCTCCCGGGGGAGAGAACGGGAAAAAACGGCAAACGTTCCGGGTTTCCCCGGAACGGTGCGGCTGATGGCGAGTTCATTGCAGCGCCGCATGCAGCGGCGAGGGAGAACGCGATGAAGAAGCTCATGTTGATTTCGGCCGCCGCTCTGCTCGTGTCGACGGGCGCGATGGCACAAACCACCATCACCACCACGACCGGGGCCGGGCACGGCGCCGCCGTGCAGATCGAACCGGAATACCGCACCAAGATCCGGTCCTACGTCACCGAGCGCAAGATCCGTCCGGTCGAAACACGCGAAAAGATCGTCGTCGGCTCGTCCGTGCCGAGCGACGTCGAACTCGCGGCCGTGCCGAGTGACTGGGGTCCTTCGCTCACCAAGTATCGCTACGTCTATTCCGGCAGCCGCGTGATGTTGGTCGATCCCAGCACCCGCGTGGTCGTCCAGGAGATCGACTGAACCGCCGTACGGCGGGTCGTCGGAGGCGGCCCGCCGGTGCCTTTTCTCGATAGCTTCGTTTGCGGCAGCGCCTGATGCCGATCGTTCGATATATCGTATTTGCAAGCATTTTCGCGGTGGCGCTGCTCTTGCTGTTGGATCGCTCTCTGCCGCAGCCTACCGAGCGTGCTGCCGGCCCGGAGGCCGCTCGAACCACCATCCGCATCCACTCCGCACGGGCGCTGCCCGAGAAGATCATCTTCGACACGTCCACCCGGATCGCCGCCACGGTCTCCACTCCGCTCCTCGCCGCCGGGTCGCCCGATCATGGTCCGAACGATGCAATGGCGATGCTCGAGCCGCGCAAGCCGGACGTCGCGCCGACATCTCGACGCGACACTGCGCGAGCAGCCGGTCTGCAATCGAACCGGAACGGCCGCGCGGCTTCCTCTCGTCTCTCCACGCCTCGGGTGACGGTCGAAGCATTTTGAGAGCCGCGATCGCAGCGAACGCGACTTCGTGGCTGCAGCACCTCAGATGAACGCTGAATGAATGAAGGGCGATGCGCCCGGTGTCGCGGACCTGGCTCTGGCCGCATCGACGCGTCAAACGTGTCCGCGACAAGGAACGTTTGCTCGATTGCCAATTTATCCCGAGCCTGATTGGCGATTTGATTTTGCAAACCTGGAGGAAATGATCATGAGGATCCTGAAGCTCTCTGCGGCTGCGGCCGCGCTGCTGGCCGGCACGGCGCTCGCCGTTGCGCAATCGAGCTCGACGATCGGCACCGGCGGTTCATCGGCGGGCGGCGGCACCAGCTCTTCGACGGTGGGCACCGGCGGCTCGTCGGCTGGCGGCAGCGGGTCGGGCTCTGCATCGACGCTCGGCACCGGCGGCTCGTCCGCGGGCGGCGGCACCAGCTCTTCGACCGTCGGCACCGGCGGCTCGGCAGCCGGCAGTGGCTCGGGCAGCGGGTCTGCCTCGACGCTCGGCACCGGTGGTTCATCGGCGGGCGGCGGCAAGAGCTCGTCCAGCGTCGGCACCGGCGGCTCGGCTGCAGGCTCCGGCTCCAACTCCGCCTCGACGGTCGGCACCGGTGGCTCGTCTGCGGGCGATGGCAAGAGCGGCTCGACCGTCGGCGCGGCCGGCTCGTCTGCCGGTCATGCCAGCGACCGAGGCATGGAAAAGGGCAAGGGCCACATGAAGAAGGACAAGGACTAAGGCCTTGACCGGGAGCGGCAGCGATGCCGCTCCCTTCGTCTTCGTTGGAGGAGAACTCGCATGAACAGATCCATCATCGCGATCGCAGCGTTGGCCTTGATCGGAAGCGCAGCACAGGCGGCAACCATGGAAAAGACCGGCAAGACGGCATCCGGCGAGACCTGCAAGGTCACCGTCGAGAAGCATGCCGATGGAAGCATTACGGCGGTCGGCGCATCGGGCTCGGGCACGACGGGCTCGACCGCTTCGAGCGGCTCGCTGTCGAGCTCGAGCTCGGCCGGCGGATCGTCGGTCCATGTGCAAGCCGGCGGCGGCACTGTCTCGAGCTCCTCGTCGACGGCCGGCGGACCTGGCTCCACCAGCGCCAGCACCGTTACCGTCAACGGCTGCACGATCTCGACGTCTTCGCCTTAAACACATCTGAGAGGATTGAAACATGAGGACTCTGCTTACGACCTCGGCGGTCGCGTGCCTGCTCGCCGCCACTTCCCCCGTTCTCGCCCAGAAAAGTATCACCGGCGGAAGCGGCGGCTCGGCCGCGGTGGGCGGCACGTCGGCCTCGACGGTCGGCACCGGTGGCACGTCCACCTCGGCGACCGGCAACACCGGCTCGTCGATCGCGGCCGGCGGAAGCGCAGCTGCCGCCAGCGGCAAGTCCCAGACCGGCGTCAGCATGAACAAGGGCAACGGCCCGGTGCTCAACTCCAATGCCCGTGCGCAGGCTCATGACGGCGGCACGTTCAGCCGCTCACATACCCGCACCAAGGTCAAGGCCGGCGAGGAAGTCGGCTCGACCACCAAGACGATGTCGCACGTGCCGGGCTCGAAGCCGACCATGTCGAGGACGACGACGACGGCGCGCTAGAATCGCGTGGCTCTCACATCTGCTGCCCGGCTCGCCCGGGCAGCTTTCTCTGTTTGCGATTTTTCCGTCATGTGTGCGGGCTCAGCCGCCGCGCAGGCTGCGGCTGATCCGGGTGACGACGGCATCCCATCGCCGCTTCTGGGCGGCCGGGTAATTGATCAGAACGCAGTGCACGTAGCCACGCGCGAAATTGCAGCGGTTGTACCAGATCTTGTCGCGCTTGATGCTCGAGACCACGAAGAAGTTCGAGGTGATCCGCTTGTAGACGATCCCTGTCGGCGGATTCTTCCCGGCGAGGAATTCGGCCGGCGACAGACCCTGCCGGTTCTCGACGGCCTGAACGGTGAGGTCCGCACTGCCGTCGAAACTGCGAAACTGCTGCCCATATCCGTCGGGCTTGCCGGCCGGCTCGATGAAGATCGAGGCGGGAATGTCGACCGACGTTCCGGATTCCGGGATGCGGTAGGTCCTCCAGCCGTTTGCCGAGGCAATCGAGCACGTCGCACAGAGCGCGATGATTGCGGCAAGCAATGTCTTCATGTCCGTCTCGTCACTCGCGCGGCGCCAGCTGCAGCTCCAACAAGGCGATCCTTTGCAGGTCGGAGACGTTCCGCTCGCCGGCGCCGGCGGTGCGCAGGATGGATTCGGCGAGCGCGTTGACGTGCGCGGAATGCACGGGGTCCGGCAGGGTCGCAACGGCAGCCTCCAGCGCGGTCGTCATGATCTCGATCACCTCGGGAGAAAACTCGGCGTTGGAAAAATTCTTCATCGCTGCGTCGGCCGCTTGTGCGGATCGTGTTCAACGCCGGGAGAAAACGGAAGTTCCTGGATGGGCACGGTCCCGAGTACCGGGACCGTCGGCAGGTCGGCAGCTCACGCAGCCGGCTGGTAGCCGGTGAGCCCAGCGGGCTCGGCATCCTCGTTTGCAACGCTCTGCACCCTCGCGTGGCTGCCGATGACGAGGCCGGCGAGCGAGAGCATCAGGCCCAGCGCGAGCGGTGCGAACAGGGCTTCTTCCTGAAACAATCCGTTGAGCAGAACGACGAGGACGCCGAAGCCGGCGAGGCCCTGCGTCAGATATCCCGACGACGCGTACAGGCGCCAGGCCTTGAGCGCCATTGCGAAATAGAAGGCCAACGGCACGAAGGCCGCGATGCCCATCTGGTACAAGAGGACGCCGATCGCGCTTTCGACCGCGCCGTCGATCGTGCCGGCCGCCTGCGCAGCGCTCCAATCGATCGAAAAATAACTGTCCGACAGATTGCCGCCGATACCGAGGCCCCGTCCGTAAGGTCTCTGCAGGAATCCGTCGAGGCCGCCCATCAGGCCAATGACGTGATAGTCGCCGATCTGCAGGCCGAGGCGGATCGCCAGGATCGCAAAGGCGATCATGCCGGCGAACCCCAGCAGCAACGTCGCCACGGCACCGATGAGGCGAGTCCCGATCCAGCCCGCGGCCACGAAGATGACTGTGATGAGCGCTCCCTTCACGCTGCAAAAGACCAGCAGCGGCAGGGCTGCCAGGGCGAGCAGCGGGCGTCCGACCGAGAACAGGAACAGGGCGAGAAAGCCGATCCCGTAAGCGAAGCTGATCGGGTGCATGTTCGGACCGTTGATGCGCAGCATCTTCGACAGGCCGAAGCCCTCGAGCAAGGGCGTGTTCAGGAAGTCGAAGCTGAAACGATCCTTGAGTGTGACCGGCACGTTGCCGGTCTGCCGCATCTGGGTTTCCCAGACGCCGGAATGGGTCGCCTTGAGCTCGTCGAAGCCCCAGAACGTATGGCCGTTGGTGACGGCCAGCCAGACATCGCGCAAGACGAGCTCGACATAGCCGCACAGCATGAGGATGATTGCGAGCGCGACCAGGAACGGCGTGATGCGCACCTCAAAGGTTGCCGCGGTCAGGAGCGACAGCTGAAACAGAAACAACGGCAGAACGATGTTGCGCAAATACACCGCCGCCGGCTGTCCGTCCTGGACGAACCCAATCGCGAAATAGAGCGAGACGATTGCGAGGGTGACGACGCCCCAGCGCATGATCTGATTGATTTCCCTCGACTGATTCCTCTGGCCCAGTACGTAAAGCGCAAACGTCGCCAGCCACATCACGGAGCAGAGCAGGAAATTGTAGCCCTTGATGAAATCGAGATCGGAGGGTAGCGGGACCAGCTGCGACAGGACGGAGACGAACAGGTTCTGGAAGAACAGGACGAAGATCGCGACGGCCGGCGCAGAGGTCGGGACCGCAACGACGATGGCGATGCCGATCAGGACCTCGATGGCGATGGCCAGGGCGGGATTGGCGAGGTGCAGGACCGGCGCAGAGCCGATCGCCGCAATGGCGATGCAGAAGGTCGCGGCCAGCTCGCGCCAGGCCGGCGGCGACGGCGCGGCCTGCACGCTCTGGCCTTGCGGTGAGTACCCGGCGCTCATCAATCGTCCTTTGGCATCGCGCCCGGACACGATAGCCGCGCGAGGTGTAAGGATCCGTTAACGATCGCGGCCTGCGGCGGGAGCCCCTTCAAGCCGGCCGGGCGCGCCGAGCAGCGCCCGTAGCACGTCGGGATCGGGCTTGCCGGTTGCGGCGTCGACCAGACCGAAGCCTTGCGCCAGTTCCCAATGCGCCCAGCCCCAGCAATGCGCGCGGGCGAAGGCCGTGACCTCCGCCAGCCAGCGCAACCGGCTCTGCCGGGGCGCGCCGGCTTTCAACACGCCGAACTCGTTGACGATGATCGGCCGCGAGAATTGCTGCTGCCATTGAAGCGCGGGCGCGAGCCAGCGATCGGCCCCCGGCTTGTCCCTGGCGGCGGCAATCGCGGTATCGAGCATGGCGAGCGCCTTGACCGCGCCCCTCGCCTGCAAATCCTGCCGCTGCGCCTGAACCTTGGGATCGCCGGCATCGATCGGATAAGGCAGGTCCATGATGTCGTGCAGCGGATCGCGCAGGTCCCAATGGCCCTGATGAGTGAACACCATCGGATCGTAGAAATGAATGGCGTAGACGACGTCAGGGTCCGCCAGCGGACGAAACCGCGGCAGCGAGTCCGCGCGCTGCCAGTTGACCGGACCGACGATCAGCGTGGTCGTGGGCAGCAACCCGCGAACGAAGGCGGCGAGCGCCTCGACCTGCTTTTGCCATCTGTCCGCTTCGATATCGGGCTCGTTGAGCAGTTCGGCGAAGATGCGATCGGCAGGATAGGATCGCATGACCTCTGCAAGCGCGCGCCAGGCCTCCTGCATCTCGCCCATCGCCGCATCCGGGTCATCCTTGTGCAGGCGATTGAAGCGCTCGCCCGGATGAAGGTCGACGGAGATGGAATAGCCGAGCGACGTCAGCTGCTTCAACGCGCCGTCGAGCACGCGCAGCGTCGCCTCGCGCTCGTCGCTTGCGGCAAAGCGCGGCATCACGCGCTCCGCCGGCACCGGCAGGCGGACATGGCTCATGCCCGCCTTGCGCAGCTGCTGCAGCAGCGCGCGGCTCGGCGGTGCACCATTGATCCAGCCATCGGCGTTGAAGCCGCGCGAGAGCGCGGCAAGGCGCGCGGGCGAGACCGTCGACGGCAGGGCCACGCAATCGCCAGCGAGCACCGGCCGGCCGAACGAGATCGACAACAGCATCACCGCAGCCAGCAGACGGCGGCGCAAGGCTATCATCGTCAGACCGCAACACCCAAAGCGCCACCGCCGGGCTGAGGCGCCATCGAATCGGCGGGCACGTGATTGACGACGAGGCCGGTCGGCACCGCCGCGTATCTCGACAGCGCCGCGGTCACCCTGCGCATCGCGGACGAGCCGAGCTCGCCGGCGCGCGCCACCAGGACGATCAGGTCGGCATGCGCGGCCAGGGCAATGGCGTCGGGCTGCAAGGCGAGATTGCCGGCGTGGACGACGATCAGGTCGAACTCGGAACGAATATCGTCCTCGGGCCGCGCATCGGGCTTGCGGCCGGCACTGAGCAGCTCGTCGATCGACTGAAGTCCCGCCGTGGTCGAGCCGTCATTCCATTCGGTCACGGGCGGCTGGGTGCCTGCAAATTCCGGCTGAAGCCGGATCAGCACGCTCATCATGCCGCGGTTGACGGCGGCGCGATTGAGGGAGCGCGCGACGGTGTTGCCGCCGGCGCTCTTGCCGACGGACAAGACCAGCGCGACCTTGCAGCCGCGCACCGGCACGCGGTCGATGCGTTCGAGCAGCGGCCGTAAGTGGGGGCCGAGATCGAGCTCGGCCGACGCGCTGACCGGTCTTTGCCAGACCGTGTTGATCCCGGCTCCTGGCGCGAGCTCCGGGATGCGGGCCCAGACCGGAAGGCGGGGCATCGCCTCGGCCCGGCGCGCCGCGGCGGCCGGAGGGGCAACTTGCGGGCCGGGCGCCTCCTCCGCTTCGCGTGAGGCGGGCGCCTGAACGGAATCGGGCTTGCCGGCGGACAGGCTCGCCGTCACCGCCACGGCGGCGGTCGACGTCAGCAGCGAGCCGATCACGAGCGCCGCAAGCAGCAAGGCGAGCGGCGGACGTGTCGAGCGCAACGGCGGAATGGCAACCGAAGCGATCTTGGTCTGGGACGCCTGCAGCTGACGCTGCTCGTTGGTGGTCTTGAAGCGCGACAGGAACTGCTCGTAGATGTTGCGGTTGGCATCGGCGTCGCGCTGCAGCTCCTGCAGCTTCACCAGCGCCTGGCCGTCGCGCAGCATCTTGGTCTCGACCGCCTTGAGCTGCTTTTCCAGCGCGTTCTGCTGCTCCAGCTGGGCCTCGTATTCGGACTTGGCCGTGTCGATGTTCTTCTTGCGCTCGATCTCGATCTGCCGGTTGATGTCCGCCAGCTGGCTGTAGGAGATCGCAAGGTCGGGATGGCGGTCGCCATAGACCGCCTTCTTCTGCGCGATCTGGTCGTTCAGGGCCGAGCGCTGCGCGCGCAGCATGCTGAGGAGGTCCTGCTTCACCGGCCCTTCGACATTGGCCTTGACGTCGCGCTGCGCCTGCTCGTAGCGCGCCTTGGCCTCCTCGGTGCGCGCGCGGGCGGCGGAGACCTGCTGGGTCAGGTCGGTCACCCGCAATTGCTGCGTGGTGGATTCCTTGCCGGCATTGACGATGTTGTGCTCGAGCCGGAAGGTGGCAACGGCGTCTTCCGACGCGCGCAGGCGCTCGCTCAGCGTTTTCAGCCGGTCCTGGAGCCAGCCGGCCGCCTCGTCCGTCGCCTCGGTGCGGACGCGGCCTTGGCTGGCGACGAAGGCCTCGGCGATGGCATTGGCGTAATAGGCGGCGCGATCCGGCCGGTTGGAGGTGAAGGAAATCGCGATGACGTAGGTCAGCCCGCGCCGGGTGATTTCGAGGCGGTTGCGGAATCTTTCGAGCAGGCGCGTCATGTCGGTGTAGCCGCCCGCGACGTCCTCGTCGTCCGCGACCTTGAGCTGTTCGATCAGGGGGCGGAGGAAGCCGTCGGATTTGGCGATCTCGATCTGGCTCTGCAGCGCCGCGGCATCCTGGCCGATGCCGGGCAGCACGTCCTGCTCGGAGGTCACGCGCAGCTCGCGCGGATCGAGCACGACCAGGGCCGTCGCAGCATAGCGGACCGGAAGCACCATCAGGGCGACGACGCCGAGGGCGAACAGGGCCAGGGCCAGTGTCAGAATGCGCCGGCCGTTCTCGCGCAGAAAGGACAGCGTCCCGGAGACGGTCAGCGATCCCTTGGTCAGGCCCGGCGCGGCGCCGTCAGGCTTCGCCCTCGCAGCCGGCGGCGCTTCCCACGAAGCCGCTTGCTCCGTCGGGGCGATGCTTCGCGGAGATGCGCGGCTACCGAACGCCATGGGTTGGACTCGAAATCAACTGACAGACATAGCTCAGAGGCTTGCCACACCGTAAATATCCATGGTTAACCGGCGGTTACGAGCGCGCGGGGGTCATGGCCGAATAGGCCCGCCCCGGCGCCGCCCCCGTGTAAGGTTGCGATGCGCTTCCCGCGCGAGAAGTGACGCTCAGCTGATGTTCAGCAGGATCCGTCCCGATGTGCCGCTGCGCATCAGATCCAGCGCGGCGTTGATGTCGTCGAGCGCGAATTGGTGGGTCACGATGCCCCGGTAGCTCACCTTGCCGGCATCGCTGAGACGCACCAGGCGCGGGATATCGCGCGCGGGCTGGCACTGCCCGCCTTCGGAGCCCTTCAGCACCTTCTCGAAATGCAACGGCAGGGTATAGATCTCCGCCTTCTCGCGGGGCACGCCGACGAGGATGCAGCGGCCCTTCTTGGCCGTGATCTCGTAGGCGAGCTCGATCAGGTTCTTGACGCCGGTGGTCTCGACGACCTTGTCGGGGCCGTCGGCCCCCGTGATGGACCGGACCTCGGCGGCCACATCCTTTACCGTCTCGGAATTGATGACGTGGGTGGCGCCGAAATCCTTGGCCATGGCCAGCTTGTTGTCGAGACGGTCGATCGCAATGACCGGCCAGGCGCCGACCATCGCGGCGAATTGCACGATGTTCAATCCGACCCCGCCGACACCGAATACGACGACCGCTTCGCCGATGGCGATCTGTGCGTCGTTGTTGACGACGCCGAGCGCGGTCGTCACCGCACAGCCGAGCAGCGGCGCGCTGGTGCGGTCGATCGTATCGGGCACGGGCGTGACGCGATTCTCAGACACCACGGCATATTCGTTGAAGGTGGTGACCCAGCCCGCATTGAGCCGCTTGCCGCGCCAGGAATAGACCGGCGTGTCGGACTGGATGCCCTTGCCCGGCCGCCAATGCATGACGACGGTGTCGCCCTGCTTGCAGGAGACCACGCCGGGTCCGGTCTCGACGATGGTCGCCAGCGCCTCGTGCCCCAACAGATGCGGCAGGAACTTGTCGACGCCCTTGACGGCGTCGATCTCGTTGATCTGTGCGCCGCAAATGCTCGACGTGTGCACATGGGCGAGCACCTGGCCGTGCTCGAGCCTGTCGGGCAGATTGAACTCGTCGACGATCAGCGGCTTGCCGGATTCGACAAGGATCGCGGCCTTCGCGGTCTTGATGTCCATGGATCGCGCGCCCGGTCACTCGAAATAGATGAATTCGTAATCGCCGGTGTAGCCGAGCTTGCCGTAGAGCCAGATCCATTCCGAGGTGTGCAGGATGGATTCCGCCGTCAGCGCCCAGCATTCGAGGTTGTGCAGCTCGGCGACGTTGCGGTAGCCCTCGACCATGACGTATTTGTTCTTGCCGACCCGCTCGACCTCCTTGAGCGCGGCCTCGAGCTCATAGAGCCTGAGATTGTGCAGGGTGCCGAGCGAGATGACGAGGTCGAAACTGTCGTCGCCGTAGGGATAGACGTCCTGGGCGCGATAATTGAACAAATACGGCTTCACCTGCTCGTGCGCATTGGCAAGACCATGCCTGGAGATGTCGAAGCCGGTGACCTCAAGGCCCGGCAGGATCTTCTGCATCTCGTACAGCAGAAAGCCCTTGCCGCAGCCGACGTCGAGCACGCTGGACCCGTCCTTCAGGCCGTAGGTCTCGATCAGCGCCTTGGCGACGGGAGCCCAGCGCCCCTCGATGAAGCGGTAGCCGCCATAACCGAAACGGCGATCGCCGTCCCAGTAATCAGCCTCGTATTCCCGCGCCTTCAGCGAGCAGCCGATCTTGTCGTCGTTCATGCGGCCCATGTAGTCGCGCCTGGTCGCAGTGTGCAGCGGCGTCACGATATTCAGCAGTCGTCCCATTGACCCCTCGGATCTTCATCACGCGCGAGATTGTCTTGGCCGGCCTGGTGAGCCTCGCACGTGAGCTGCGAGCAGCCCTAGCAGTTGCGGCGAAGGCCATCATCGTTTCAGATCAATGATGTGGAGATGCTGCTGCGGCGCCGGTCAAGTACCGGCCGCCGATTCGCCAAGCCGGCCAGCGCCGCGTTCCAGCTGCAGCCGCCGGTGCCGTGACATCGCGACGCTGGAACGAGAAGCGCCGCGCAGCGTTCGGCAGGCAGGGAGAATCCTGCCATGCCGACCAAGCCGACCATCGCCCGCATCTGGCGCGGCCGTACCCGCCGCGACCTCGCCGACGCCTACCAGGCCTATCTGCAAGCCGAGGGCATCCCGCCGCTGCGAAAGACCGCGCTCGGCGTGCAGCAATTGCGCGAGGACCGCGACGAGGAGACGTGGTTCACCACCACTTCCTATTGGGCCGACATCGCAGCCATGACCGCCTTCACCAAGGGCGAGCCGACCAAGGTCCATCATCTCGCCCGCGACGCGGAGTTCCTGATCGAGCTGCCGGAGCGCATCGAGATCCACCGCATCCTGATCGACGAGCAGGGCCTGCGGTGAAAGCCTTGCCCATCCGTTTGTCCGTGTCTTGATTCCGCGCTCCGCCGCGCTATACGTTCCCGCCATGATGTTCATCTCCACATTCTTCCCGCTGATCTGAACGGCAGAACGTCGTTCCGGCGCTCCTGCGCCACTCAGATCAAACGGCTTCGCGCGATGCGGTGGCCGAACGGAGAGATGTGCAATGCCCAAGACCGAACAGGCTGGCCTGACGCCCGGTCAGGTCCAGACCTTCATCGACGACGGTTTCGTCAAACTCGAGAATGCCTTCAGCGCCGACCTTGCCGAGCAATGCAGGGACGAGCTGTGGGCGGATATCGGCCTGTCGCCGGACCAGCCCGAACATTGGACCCAGCCCGTGGTCCGGGTGGGCGCCAAAGCGACGCCCCCCTTCGTTGAAGCCGCGAATACGCCGCGTCTGCACACGGCCTATGATCAGCTCGCCGGCGAAGGGCGCTGGCTTGCGCCGACGGGGCTCGGAACCTTTCCGATCCGCTTCCCGTCATCGCAATCACCGGGCGACGATGGCTGGCATGTGGACATGAGCTTTGGCACCGCCCATGCCGACTTCATGGAATGGCGTGCCAATGTGACGAGCAGCGGCCGCGCGCTGCTGATGCTGTTCCTGTTCTCGGACGTCGGAAACGATGATGCGCCCACGCGGATCCGGAAAGGCTCGCATGCGGCCATCGCGCGGGAGCTGCTGCCCCATGGCGAGGCGGGCGCAACGCTCCGGCAACTTGCGGCCGACGACTGGGCGTCGACCAGGGATTGCGAGGTCGAACTTGCGACCGGCACGGCAGGCACCGTCTATCTGTGCCACCCGTTCCTTGTTCATGCCGCGCAACCCCACCGCGGGAAACAGCCGCGCTTCATGGCACAGCCTCCGCTGCTGCCGAAGCGCGAATTCGATCCGGCGCTGCCACCTTCGCCGGTTCAGCTCGCGATCCGGCGGGCTTGCGGGCTGACGGTCTAGGCGGATGACATCCGGGACCTCCGAGGGTCCCGGATGTTGCCGGATTCGAGGCTATTGCACCTCGATGTTCGCGTCCTTGATCAGCTTGCGCCAGCGTTCCTCTTCCTGGGCGACATAGCGATCGAGCTGTTCCGGTGCGCTGCCGACCATGATGAGGCCTTCGTTCGTCTCCAGCTTTTTGAATGCCCCGGACTGCACCGCCTTCGCGATCGCCTGGTTCAGGCGCGCAATCACCGCAGCCGGCGTCTTGGCCGGCGCGTACAATCCGTACCAGGACTCGGCGGCATAGCCGGGCAATCCAGCCTCGGAAACCGTCGGCAATTGCGGGAACGCGGCCGAACGCTCGGCCGAGGTGACGGCCAGGGCCCGGAGCTGACCCGCCGCTACCAGCGATGCTGCGCTCGCCACGGTGGTGAACATCACGTCGATCTGTCCGCCCAAGAGATCGCTGATCGCAGGCGCCGCGCCCTTGTAGGGGACCGCCGTCATCTTGACGTTCGCCATGGCGTTGAACAGCTCGCCGGCGAGGTGGGCCGAGGTGCCGATGCCGAACGTGCCGAAATTGAGCTTGCCGGGCTTGGCCTTGGCCTCCGTGATCAGATCGGAGATCGAGTTGATCTTGGATGCGGGGTTGACGACGACGACATTGAAGGACCGCGCGATGAGCGAGACCGCCGCGAAATCCTTGTGCGGATCGAACGGCAGCTTGTTGTAGAGGCTCGGGTTGACCGCGTGCGCGAAGGTCGCCAGCAGCAGCGAATAGCCGTCCGGCTCGCTCGTCGCGACGGTCTGGGTCCCGACGATGGTTCCGGCGCCCGGCTTGTTCTCGATGATGACGGGCTTGCCGAGGTCCGTTTGGATCTCCTGGGCGGTCGTTCGCGCGACGATGTCGGTTCCGCCGCCGGCCGCGAAGGGCACCACGATCTTGATGATCTTCTCGGGATACTCGGCCCGAACAGGCGCAGTGCTCAGTCCCGCCAGCACCAGCAAGGCCGAGGAGACGAGAATGACGGAGCGCGGCCAGCCCCTCCCTGCAGCGCGGTTGCGACCGATGATCTTGCCGATTGCCATGCGGACCTCCCATCCGATTCTTGTCGAGTTATTCAACGAGGTTTGTCGTGTTCGACGAACGCAGCCACGCGCCTTTCTGCAAGTTCCTGGCGGTGCGGCTTCACTTGCTTGCGTTGAGAACAGCCAGCCCGTCGGCCGCCTTCACGCCCTGGCCGGCCGGCAGCACGAAGACCGGATTGATCTCGGCCTCGACGAGCCGGTCGCCGAGCTGCGCGACCATCTGCGAGAAAGCGACGATCGCTGCTGTAAGGGCTTCGACATCGCATTTCGGCCGGCCGCGGAAGCCATCCAGCAACGGCCATGTGACGAGGTCGCGCGCCATCGCGCGTGCCTCTACGAGGCCGAGGCCGCCTTCCGGCGGCAGCAGGCGCATCGTCGTGTCCTTGAACAGCTCGGCGGCGACGCCGCCCATGCCGAGGAGGATGGCGACGCCGAGGGAATCGCGGTGCATCCCGAGAATGATTTCGACGCCGCCCGAAATCATCTCCTGAACCACGAATTGCTCGGGTCGTTTCCCGGTCCTTGCCTCGACCTCGTCGGCCATCGCCGTGAGTCGCGCGCCGATGGTTTCGGCTGTCAGGTTGACCGCGACGCCACCGACGTCGCTCTTGTGTGCGATCTCGCGTGAGAGAATCTTGAGCACGACTTTGCCGCCGAAGGCTTGCGCGGCCCGTTCCGCTTCTTCAGCCGTCGCGACCACCTGCTCTGCCACGGTCGGAATACCGAAGCGGGCGAACAAGGTTTTGGCCTGTGCTTCGTCCAGCGATCCCGCGGGGAGATCGGTGATGTCGACGCCCGTCGCAGCCGAGCCGGACGTCGCGACCTGCTCCGGCATTCCGGCCTGCAACAATCCGTCCAGCGCAGCGGCGCAGCTTTCGGCGGAGGTGTAGGCGGGGACGCCTCGCTGCGTGAGGACGGAGACCGCGTCGGGCGCGTGGGGGCTCACATAGGCAATGACGGGCTTGTCGCTGAGCGGCAGGCCATCGTGGATGGCGTCGGCCATCAGCGCCGGCGATCCCACGGCTGACGAGCCGGCGATGACGACCAGCGCATCGTAGGACGGGCTTGCGAGCAGGATGCGGATTGCGGCGCGCAGCACATCCGGCTGCAGGCCGGCGAGGGTCACATCGATCGGGTTGCGATCGAGCATGGCGTGCGATCCCGACTGCAGGGCGCGCAGTTGCGCGGCCGTATCCGCGTCGGGAGCGGGCGTTGCGAAGCCCGCGACGCCCAGACTGTCGGAGACGATGGTGCCGGCGCCGCCGGTCGAGGTGAGGATCGCCACGCGCCGGCCGCAGAGCTTCCGCCCCGTCGAAAGCACTGCCGGAATGTCGAGCAGGTCTTCGAAGGTTTTCGCGCGGATCACCCCGAGCTGCCTGAACAAGGCGTCGTACATGCGGTCGGAGCCTGCGAGCGCGCCCGTGTGCGAGATAGCCGCCTTTGCGCCCGCTTCCGATCGCCCGATCTTGAAGGCGACGATTGGCTTGCCGGCACCGCGCGCCTTGAGCACCGCTTCGCGGAAGCGCGCCGGATTGCGGATCGCCTCGATGTAGAGCGCGATGACTTTGGTCGCATTGTCGTCGGCGAGAAAGTCGATGAAGTCGGCGAGATCGAGATCGGCTTCGTTGCTGGTCGACACCAGCTTCGACAATCCGACCCCGCGCGCCGCGGCGCGCGACAGGATGGCGCCGAGAATGCCTCCGCTCTGCGAGACCAACCCGACCGGACCTGCCGGGAAATGGTCCATGGCCAGCGCGCCGGACGCCGACAGCACGATGCTGTCGGTGAGATTGACGAGGCCGATCGTGTTCGGCCCGAGCAGGCGCATGGCTCCGGCGGCCTGCATCAGCTGCTGCTGGCGCGCGGCGCCTTCGGCGCCGGTTTCGGTGAAGCCGCTGGCGAGAACGATGGCCGCGGCGGCACCGCGCGCGGACAATTCGCGCACCGCGACGTGGGCCCGTTCGGCGCCGAGCAGGACAAGGCCGACGTCGGGCACATCAGGCAGCGAGGCGATGTCGGGGTAGCAGGCGAGACCGCCGATTTCCTTGACCTTGGGATTGACGGGATAGATCGCACCCGCGAAGCCGTGCTTCCGGAGATAGGAGACCGGCCGCCCCGAGGTCTTGCTCGGATCCGCGGATGCACCGATCACGGCGATGCTGCGCGGCCGGATCAGGCGTTCGATCGCATTCATCGCTCAACCCTTCGCCGGGGATTGCGCGAGGAAGGCCGCCACGGCCTCGCGATGCTCCGCGCTGGTGTAGCAGATGGCCTGCGCCTGGCTGCCGAGATTGAAGATATCGTGCGCGGAATGCTCGAACGTCTCGTTCAGGATCTTCTTGCCGAGCGCGAGCGCGGTGGCAGACCCCTGCGCCAGTTCAGCCGCCCAGGCCTGTGCGGCTGACAGCAGCTCGGCCGCCGCCACCTTGCGATCGACGATGCCGAGCGCGAGCGCTTCGTCGGCCTCGACGACGCGGCCGGTGAAGATCAGCTCCTTGGCCCTGGCAAGCCCGACCCTACGCGGCAGGAAATACAGGCCGCCACCGTCGGGGATCAAGCCGCGCTTGATGTAGGACCAGGTGAATTTCGATCGTTCCGTGCCCATGACGAAGTCGCAGGCGAGCGCGATGTCGGCGCCGAGGCCCGCCGCGGCGCCGTTGACGGCGGCAATCGTCGGCTTCGGCAGGCCGAGCAGCAGCGATTGCACGTGATGCACGCCCTGCTGACGGCTCCATCCGTTGAATGCGACTTCGCCCTGCGGCGCCTCGAGCCGGCGTTTCATGCCGCTGATGTCGCCGCCGGCGCAGAACGCGTTGCCGCGCCCGGTCAGCACCAGCGCCTTGATCGCCTTGTCGCGGGACACGGTTTCGAGCGCGCCTGAGAACTCGGCGCGCATCTCGTCGCTCATGGCATTGCGCCGGTCCGGCCGGTTGAAGGCGATCGTCGCAATCCCGGCCTCGAGCGAAAATTCGATGAGCTGATAGGACATGGCAAGCTCCCTGGAGTCGGATCGATCTGCGCGACGAATGATCGGCACGAGCTCCGCAGCGGCGGTTTCCTCGTCGAGCCCTGCGCAGCCCGGCATTGTTCTTTCCGCTGCCTATAGCGGCTTGCAGCAACCCGCACATCCTCTTAATTCCACTCAGTGGAAATGTCGGAGAGAGCAGAGATGGCACAGGCGCGCAGATATGCGGGCGGAATCGACGGCAACCGCTCGCTCGAGCGGGGCGTCGAGATCCTCCGGGCATTCCGTCCCGGCGTCGACACGCTGGGCAATGGCGAGATCGCGGAGCGAACAGGCTTGCCGCGATCGACGGTCAGCCGGCTGACACGGACGCTGGTCAATTCCGGGATGCTCGACGAAGTCCGCAGCGAGCGGGCCTACCGCCTTGCCGCATCCGTCATCAGCATCGGTCACGCCATGCGGACCGGATCGCCCGTGCTCAACGCAATCGGCCCGATGATGCGGGCGGAATCGGCCAGGCGCCGGCTGAACGTCGGACTCGCGACTGCCGATAGGACCATGATGGTTTACCTGGAATCGATCCGCTACAGCCCGCGCGCGGCGCTGCGCAACGTGGTCGCCGGCCAGCAGGTCCCGATGGAGCTGACGTCGCTGGGTCGCGCCTATCTCGCCGGCACTACAGAGACCGAGCGCGAGCGATTGCTGAAGCAATTCAAGCGGCGTAGCGCAGCTGCGACGAGGGCGCTGCTGGCGGAGGTCAGGCAATCGATCAGCGCCGTCGAGCGCGACGGCTATTGCGCGGTGTCGTGGCAGCCCGCCGTTCTCGCCGTCGCAACGCCGATCGTGCTGGAGGGCCTTCCGGTCTACGCGCTCAACATGAGCCTGCAGAACGTAGAGCGCTCCGATGCGCTGGCGAGCGAGCTCGGCGGGTATCTCAAAGCGTTTGCGGCGAAATGCAAGGAAGTGCTGGGTTGAGGCGATCACACGCCTATGGCACAATATGCCATAGGTAGCTTGGCTTTGAGCAACAGGTAAATGGCAATGCCCACCCGGAACGTCGTGCTGACGGAGCGTCAGGAAGAACTGCTTGAGACCCTCGTCAAGTCTGGCCGCTACCAGAATGCCAGCGAGGTTCTGCGTGACGGGTTGCGGCTGGTGGAGCAACGCGAGGCGGAGGACGCAGGCAAGCTGAAAGCCCTGCGGGCAGCAGCGCGCGCTGGTGTCGGTGCCTTGGATCGGGGAGACTTCAAGGAATTTGCAACGATCAAAGACCTGCAAACCTATTTGAACGATCTCTCGGAGAAGATCATCTCCCGAACGGCCGAATAGAGCCGTCATGGCCGGCCGGAGATGGCGCGTTCGTCTCGGTGCAGCCGCAGAGGTCGACTTCGCCAACATCCTCAGATGGACCACAGAGAATTTCGGCGCGCGACAATCTCGGATCTATCGCGACACAATTGTTCGAGCGATAGGCGAGCTTGCCGACGGTCCCAATGTTGCGGGCTCCAGGCCGGCGCCGTCACAGTTTTCCATACACCCGCGCCGCCACCGCCTTCAGGCGCTCGACCGAGCCGGACTCCGGATGCGGCTTGACCGGCGCGAACAGGATCGAGGCCTGCCGGCCGTTCTTCCAGACATAGATGGTGACGGCGTTGGCGTTGCCCTTGGTGCAGGAATGCTCGCCGAAGGCTTCGCGGCCGAGCTCGGGGATCGCCACGTGCATGCAGGGCCCTGCGCGCTTCATCATGCCGAGGGCGGTATCGCGGGAGGTCGCGATCACCGCGACCGTCATGGTGTTGGCCTCGCGATCGAACATCATGCAGCTGCCCGCGCCGGTTCGCTGCACCGTCAGCGTGCCGTTGTCGAGAAAGCCGTCGGCATCGGCGGCCGTGAACCACTCGCAATTGCCGAACCGCTCGCTGCTCCTGCTCACATTGCCGACGGCAACGCGCGCGGCTTCGGCGATCGGCGCGAGCAGCGCATCGTCGGCACGCCGGCCGATCGGATAAACGCTGATCTGCAGAATGTAGTCGCCGGACAGGGCGACGACCGAGGCCTCCTGGCGCTCGGCGCCCGCGGCGCTCGTTCCACCCTGGCCCTCGTCGCCGATTCCTGACACCGCGCTCAGCTTCATGCGCTCACCGAGCGTCTTGACGAAGGTCGCGTACAATTCCCTGGCGCGGTCCTTGTCGGGATTGCGGAATACGCTCAGCATCATCGTGTCGCCGCGCCCAGCCTGGTAGATGCAGCCGCGGCCGTCCTGGTTCGAAATCAGCGACCATTTCAGCGCCGGCATCGCGCGGGCGAGCTCCTGGGCGCTGATGAACGGGCAGGTTTCGGCCGCGCGGGCGGGAAGGACCGGGGCGGCTGCGATGGCAAGGAATAGAAGGAGGCCGGAGAGCAGACGGGCGATGGGAGGCATCGGATCAATTCCTATCGAAATGGCGCGCCATTCAGGACCAATTGCGAGCATGTATCCCATTGAAATTTCAATCTCAATCCATCCGCCGCGGGCCGAAAGTTGGCACACCGGCGGAAAGTCGACCTCCAACTATTTACGACGGTGCCGCAATTGCAGTGAATCGCATTTTCGGAATCGTAATCTCGCGGTAGCATTCTCCGGGGTAGGCTCGCAGGGAGTGTGATGCATGAATGCCGTGTTGGAGGTTTATGACGAGCGGAAGCCGGGCGCCACGCGCGAACTGCGCCACCGGCTCGAATTGCCGACCGAACGAATGACCGCTCGCGACGTGATCCGCTGCCGCATCGAGGCGGACGTGGCCATGCACAATGCGCTCGAACGCGCCCGCCTTGACGGGAAAGCCGCCGCGGAGCGTGATGCTGCCGACGGATGGTTGGTCACGCCGGGTCCGGTCGAGCGAGCCCTGAACGGGCCTCGCGAGGTCTACGGTCCAGGCTCCTATCTCGACCTGATCGAGAGCGAGCCCTTGATCGCGGTCGCCCTCAAGGCGTTTGCGCGTAACGGCTTCTTCATGATCTTCGACGGCCGCCAGATCGTCGATCTCGACGAGGTCTTGTCGGTCCGGCACGACAGCACCGTGACCTTCCTTCGCCTTGTGCCGCTGGTCGGCGGCTGATTCGGATGCCGGAATATCCTTACGATCGCTTCGTCCATTTCCCGCCAGCGCGGGGCTTCGTTGCAGGCGTGCGGAGCGCATGGTTCTCCATGCGACGTTCTGTTTCGAACAGGATCTCGCATCTCAGAATGCGCCTGAGCTTGTGGTGGTATCGCGGAAAACGCGAACCCATTGTAGCCTTCGATTCGCGGACTGGACGGCCCGTTCTCGCTGGCATCCCCAACAGCGTCAATTTTTGCCGGACACGTCATGGCCGCGCGACGATCCTCTGGTCGCTTCACGGAACGCGCGGGGCTTGCGATTTCTGCCTGGCGCGGAATGTTCTCATCGCCACGGGCAAGCGCATCGAGGCTGCACAGCCGAGACGTCCCGACGATTCCGGAGACGGCTGGATTTGGGGCCGCTTCGAAATCACGGCTGACGATGTCGTGCTCATCGACGATCCCCGAGCGAAGCCGAAATACGATCCCGATGCAGACCCGGAAGCGACGCAGCAGGAAAAGCTCCTGGCGACGTCGCCGCGGTTCCGTGCCGCGGTCGCCAACCCGGATTGCGCGCGCGTCGCCTACCTGCTGCTGAGCCAGCTCGAATGGTTCAATGTCGGCGATCGCGACGAGCTACCAGCGTTGAGCAGCAGCCTCGCGGCGATGATCGCCGGCCTCCGTGATCGCGGTGAAATATATACGGACTACAAATTCGGCGCGACCACCGTTGGAATTCCGGCCGCCGACATCCACCGTTACACGCGTGAAATTCACGACATCATGAGCGAATTGGGTTGGCGGACCCACACGGCGGAAGAACTTCAATTGAAGGCGCGGGCCGACTTCAATAGCCGAGTCGACGAGAGGATCGCGAATTGGAACAGCTTGACGGCGCTCGAGGCGCGCGCCGCCGACTCATACGAGCCGACCGGCGGCCGGTATGCCGAAATCCCGATGCTGATCTACGAGGGCGAGGAGGCTTGGGCCGAGCAACTCCCAAAGGATACTAAGCGCATGATGTCCGAGGAATATGCCCGCCGTGTCCGCCATTTGATCGCAACGAACCGCATTTCACACGACGAATACCGCGCGCTTACAGGTTTGACTTGGTAGCCGCGACGGTGCGCACATGCGATCCATGCTGGGCGCGTGACAACCCTACGATACCTTTGAAGGATGATCGTTCATGGCGCCGCTCGACCTGTTGAAGCCGAAGGTGCGGACTCTCGAGGATTGGTCGCCGGATACGCCTCCCGCACGCATCGACATGAACGCGCTGCTCGCCGACCTGCGCCGGTCGGGCGTGACGGCGCTCGACAGCTTCCTGAGCGAGTGCCTCGACGGCGAGCAGTTGCCCTTTCAGGTCGACTACCTTCGCGTATCGCGTATCGCCCGCGAATTGCCCGATACCGACAAGCTGCGATTGCTCGGGCGCGCGGCGCAGACCTCGGCGATCGTCAGCAATCCCAACCTGACGTGGCCCGAGACGCTTCGAATGGACAAAGCTCGGTTGTGGGCTCGCCTGCTCGATTATGCCGTACATTCAATCGTGGACACGAAGGCCCAACTGGATGATCGGACTGCCACCGATCTGGCGCGCACCGCACACATCAGCGCGTCAACGCCGGAGGACAAGGCCGGCAGAATGCATCTGCTGTACATAGCCGAGATCCTCGCCGGCTGCACACCCGTGTCCATGAGCGACGCGCAACGCCAAGTCATCGCCGATGTTGCCGACTTGATCGATGGCTTTGCTTGGGCCCCCCATCGTTACGCAGACGCGATCCGCGTCGTCGAGCCATTGTATCATCGGCTTGGCAGTACATTTTCTGACGGCATCCTGTTTCAGCGCAGAGAGCGAGCCAGAGAAACGGCGCGTCTGGCCATCGTTCATGTTTGCAACGGGATAAGTCCACCGGTCAAAGACTTGATCGAGGCACTTTGTCAGAGATCTCCGGACGCCAAAGTCCAGCAGATGCAGAATTCTCTGGCAGCGCAGATCCTGGCCTTTTCCCCGTCGGCGAAGGGAGAGGCTCTTGGCATGATGGCCGAGGCAAACCGCCGCAAGGAGGCGCTGGAAGCGGGAAAGGTTGCCAATTTCCCGCCTTATTCGGAGTATTCCGACTACGCAGGCATTGGACACATTACCTATCACGGGTCCGGTCCGTTCTCGAATCTGTACCGCCAGCTGCTCAAGACCAAGCTCGTTACCAGTGAGGCGGCCGCGGTCACCTTGCTCACCGCCATGCGCGGATTGGAAATCCTGCAGGACGTTCGCGTCATCAACGCTGTAATCGCGACGATGAAAGCCGGAGCGGCGCCGCAAACCAGAGCGGCTGCCAGTGCATGCCTTGCGTGGCTCGAGGAGAAATATCCGACCGCGGCTACGACCAAGCAAAGGTCGTTTCGCGCCCAGGCCATTCCCCGCCTCAAGGCCGCGCTTCATACCACCGACGGCAAGCAGGCGACCGAAGAGCCATTACCGCCGCGTCCCGAATTGAAGGGGTGGTCCAACGCCCTTGCGTTCGAAAAAGCCCTCACGGCCTATTATGGCGACCTCAATGATCTCAGAAAATGCACCCTGCAGGACGTCGCCTTTGTCGAAGACTATCTGAAGGGCCCGGCGCAACCCGACACGCCCTACAAGGTCACCGAAGAGACGACACAGGAAAGATTCGACGAAGAATGGGCGATCAGCCATTGGCATAGGGAAAGGCGATGGTTCTCCGACGTGCTCCTGAATCGGATGCGGAAGGCCGCTACGATCCCCGCAGAATTTCACGCCGCTTGGAAGGCGCTACATGTTTGCGCCTACCAACTCGAGGGCAAGAGCACGCCTTCGGAGAAGTGGCGGAAGGCAGCCCGCCCCTCGGTGTCCAATCTGAACGCCGAACAGCGGATCGTGTTTCTGACCACGATCCTCGACGTCTTGAACCCCGAGCAGGGTTTCCCGACCGATCCGCTTGCGCGCGCGGTGATCTACATCTCGGCCGACTGGGCGCCCGATGCCGTCGGACCGATCCTGACGCGCCACGCTCAGAAGATCTGCTTCGAAACCGTTCCCGGATTGGGCATGCGCAACGAGCGCCTCGGCAACGCCTGTCTGTGGGCCCTCATTCATCTTCCCGATGGCGGGGGCGTGCGCTATCTCGCCCGGCTGCTGGCGCGCGTGAAATATCCCAAGGTGAAAAAGCGCATCGAGGCCGCACTGAACGAAGCCGCGGCGAAGGCAGGCATCACCCGGAGCGAACTAGACGAGCTATCGATCCCGACGCATGATCTCGACGCGCTCGGCACCACAGAGATCGCCGTCGGCGACGGCGCCGCGCTTCTGTCGATCGCCGGCACAGCCTCGGTCGACGTGGCGTGGCGCGCGGCGAACGGGAAAATCTCCAAGTCGGTCCCGGCCGGGCTAAAGGAGAACAGGGGCGCCATCAAGTCGGCGAAGGCGCTCGCTAAGGAGATCGAGGCCGATCTGTCCGTCCAGCCGCAACGCCTGCAACGGCTCTGGCTCGATGACCGGCGCTGGACCGCGGAGAGCTGGCGGCAACGCTACGCGCAGCATCCGCTGGTCGGCGCGCTGAGCCGCCGACTGATCTGGAACGTGCATCATGGCGACGAGCGCGTCGCTGCCCTCTGGTCGGGTGACGGCATGAGCGACCACAGCGGCAAGCCGGTCTCGATCGATGACGCGGAGATCACGCTCTGGCACCCGATCGGTTGCGAGGTCGATGAGGTGATGGGGTGGCGCGCAAGAGTCAACGCGCTCGGCATCGTGCAGCCGTTCAAGCAGGCACACCGGGAAGTCTATCTCGTCACCGACGCCGAACGGCGTACCGGCGCCTATTCGAACCGCTTTGCCGGGCATATCGTCAAGCAGCATCAGCTCATGGCGCTGGCTCGCCTCAATGGCTGGATGGTGACGCATCGGATCTGGGCCGACACGCCCAACGACCAGCCGACCCACATCGTGCTGCCGCGGCAGGGCCTCGTCGCCGAGTTCTGGACCGAGGGTGCCGGCGGCGATGATCCGGAGGTCACGGATTCGCAGGCCTATCTCTATCTGACGACCGACCAGCTTCGCTTCTACCGGATCGCCAATCCCGCCGAAGCCGTGGTCGCCTCCGCTCACGGGCCGCAACGGGGGGCAGTCGTCGATATCGCCGACGTCCCGCCGCTCGTGCTGTCGGAGGTGATGCGCCATTGCGACCTGTTTGTCGGCGTGGCCTCGGTGGCGAACGATCCCAACTGGGCCGATGGCGGCCGAGATGCTGAACATCCCAACCAATGGCGTCGCACGATCGGCGCCGACTATTGGCGGACACAGGCTTTCGGCGACCTCGGCACGATGGCGGAGACGCGTCTTGCATTCTTGACCGCCCTTCTGCCGAGCCTGGCGGTCGGCAAGGTCTCGCGCATCATCGACGGCAAGTTCATGCGCGTCGAGGGCAAGCTGCGCGCCTACAAGATCCATCTTGGCTCCGGCAACATCCTGATGGAGCCGAACGACCAGTATCTGTGCATCGTCCCGGCGTCCGCCGGCGGGGACGATGTGCGCCTGCCATTCGAGGGCGACAACATGTTGTCGATCATCCTGTCAAAGGCAGCGATGCTCGCAGCCGACGATGAGATCACCGACCCCGACATCCTGAGCCAGTTCGAACGTTGGCGCGCCCGGAACGATTCGAGCGTGTGATCCTCAGATTCGTACCCTGATGCTCTGAACTACGGGCGCATTTCGCAAACTATCGAAACGGCGCGCCCGACGAGATGAAACTGAGAAGCTGCAAATCCTGTTACGCAGCCCCCGGCGCCTTCGCCACCGTCAGGTCATTGAGGAACTGCTCCATGAGCGGCTTGTTGCCGAACCGGCGATAAGAGCGCTCTGCCGCCAACGAAAATGTCGGTTGGGCCCCTACCAGATTTGCCATCGTCAGCTGCGCCGCTTCTATGTCACCGCGCCGCCCTTGCAGTGCAGCCTGGATCAGCAGGCAGTTGGCATCGCGCGGCGCCCTTACGAGGCATTCGGAGATCACGGTCGCCGACTCGTCGCGACGATCAGCGGCGTAAAGCGCCTGGCCGTGCACATAGGCGTAATATTCCGGCGCCATGGGATGAAGACGACGTGCCCGCTCGGCATTGGCAACGGCGTCCGCGTAGTCGCCGAAACGGACTTGCGCCTTTGCCAATGCCATCATGCTGTCGGGGTCATTGGGATTCAGTTCGACGGCGCGCTTGGCGGCCTGCAAGCCGCCGGCATAATCGCCCTGCACCGCCAGCCCGAAGCTGATCACCTGATAGCCGAGCGCGAGATTGGGATCGAGGCGCACAGCCTGGCGCGCTTCGCTGAGACCTAGTTCCAGCTCATGCGCTGTCGCCCGACCATTCGACCTCCTGGCCACATCCGCGATGTAAGTGAGGGCCAAGCCCGCACGGGCGGCGGCATAGGCCGGGTCCATTTCCAGCGCGCGCTGATAGAGGCCGCGTGCCTCCGTAAGTGCTTCCGCATCCTGGACGCCATGCCGGTAGCGATGACGAGCCCGCAGGAGGAGATCGTAAGCCTGAAGGTTGTCGGTCGGACGTTGCGCGGCAGCGATGGCTTCACTTCGGCCGATATACGGCGCGAGCTGGGCGACGATTTCCGTGGTCAGCTCGCTTTGTACGGTGAAGACGTCGGCAACCTGCCTGTCGAAGCTGCGCGACCAAAGGTGCGCGCCCGATTTCACGTCGATCAGCTGCGCCGAGACGCGAAGCCGGTCCCCCTCGCGGCGTGCGCTGCCTTCCACCACGTAGGAAACGCCCAGCTTCGCCCCGAGCTTGCGCATGTCGCTTTCCTGCCCGCGCACGGCATAGGTGGAGTCGCGCGCGATGATCTGAAGCTCGGAATTCCTTGCAAGCGCCGTGGTCACATCCTCGGTCAGCCCGTCTGCAAAGTATGACTGGTCGCCGCCCATGGCCGCAAAGGGCATGACCGCAACCGACGGCCGCGGGTCGGTGCGGGGCTGGTCGAACAACAGCGCGGCCGGGAGCCGGCTGACCATCGCCGCCAGGGAAAGCGGTTGGATTTGGGTGCCGATGAGGACGAGGGCTATCGCGGCGACGCCATACGACCAGCGCGCAGCGGTACCGTGCAGAACACGCGAGATTTTTCGCCAGCGAGACCACGAGGATTGCGCGCGCCGGACCCGGTAGACATTGAGACGCTCGGGAATGTTCTTGGCGCGCCTGCGGCCCACGCGCGCGAACACCTCGCCGCGATTGCGGTCTGCGGCCATGACGACAGCGCCGCTAACAAAGATGCTGCCGGGATCGGCCATCGTCTCAAGTCGTGTGGCGACATTAACGCCGTCGCCGTACATATCGCCATTATCCTCGATGACATCACCGAGGTTGATGCCTATGCGCAGCTCAAACGGGGCGTTGTCGAACCCTTGCTGGATAGCAGTGCCCGCATCAACCGCTTCGTTGACGCTGGGAAACATCGCCAGAAAACCGTCCCCGGTCTTCTTGAAGATGCGTCCACCATGCTGCGCGACTGTGGGCTCGATCAGATTGTCGAAGACCGTGCGCAGCTCTTTGTAGGTGGAGGCCTCGTTTTCGGCCATCATCAGGCTGTAGCTGACGATGTCGGCAGCCATGATCGCGGCGAGCTTGCGTTCCATCAACGGTTTCCCTGAACAGGGGCCAAGCCAAAACTGGCGTTGCGGACATTCTACGCCAGCTTGAGATTAAACCTTCCAACCCGCATGCGGTGATCAACACGGCTCATATGTGCGTGAGCAATGCCCCGGCGGCGGCGTGCAGGCAGCACTCCGTTCAGAGAACGATCCTGAGTGTTCCTGAGGGTTCCAATATGGCCGGATAGCCTTGAGCGCGGTCCGAAAGGGCGTCACGCTTTCGGGATCGCCTCACATACGGCTTCCGGCCCGGATCTCCCGAGCCGAAAGCAATGGACGGGTCGTTGCGGGGATCGACCTAGACAGGCTTGCAGCGCCCCTGCGAATGGCGTTCCGCAAGGATTGACCGGCCTGGGTTCTCGACGACTTAGTTTAGCTCGCCGCCGAGGCATCCCTTTTAGCGCGTGCTGTAGCCGTCATTGACCCAGATCGTCTGGCCCGTGATCCAATGCGCTCGCGGGGACGCCAGGAACGCCACCGTCGGCACAATGTCTGCCACTTCGCCCAGACGCCGCGCAGGCGTGGCGCTCTGCAGATAACTGACGGACGTGGGCGTTTCCTGGCTGTGAAAGAATGGCGTGTTGACCGCACCCGGCGCGACCACGTTCACGGTCACACGGCGTGGTCCGATCTCGCGTGCCAGCATGCGCGAGAATGCCTCCATCGGCGCTTTGGTACCAGCATACGCAGAATAATTCGGCGTCGACGCGTTCAACAGCGAAGTGCCGATATTGATGATGCGCCCTTGGTCCGAAATCCGGCGCGCCGCCTCCCGCATCGAGTAGAACATGGCCCGGGTATTGATGCCCAGGCAAGCCTCGAACTCCTCGTCGGTGATCTCCGACATCGGCAGCTTACGGATGCGCCCGGCATTGTTGACGACCACGTCGACACGCCTGAAGGCGTCGAAGCACGCATCGTACATGGCGCGGACGTTGGCCGGGACGGAGAGATCGCCGACGAATATCTCCGCCCGGACGCCACGGGCGCGGCACAGGCGCGCGGTTTCATCGGCCTGGTCGCGCGTGTTGGGGGTGTGGTGATGGACCAGGATATCGGCGCCCATCTCTGCCAGCGCCACCGCGAAGCCCCGGCCTAGATTGTTGCGCGCGCCGGTCACGATCGCGGCCTTGCCGTTGAGGTCGCGCTCTGCCGTGCGCTGAACCGATTGCGCTTCGGCCTTTGCGGACATCGCCGTGATGACGGCGACCCCAACGCCGGTGATCGCCATGCGGCGGTCGATGCCGTGGTCATCCAGTTCTGGTGCGTCTCCTGTCATCTCTCGCTCATGCTCCTCGGCCGGAAAGGATCGGGTGAATGCCTGAGCCGCGACCGATATCTGCATGCCCAACGGGCCGACAGGTTGATTCTTGCTGTTTTGGCGTTGACCAGCTCTTGCTGTGTGCTTCAGCGCGGGCGGATTTCGGACGGCAGGAGGCCTGTCTGGGCGCGGAACCGGCGACGAAAATGATTGATGTTCGAATAGCCGAGTTCGGCGGCGATCACTTCGACGCTATCGCGCGTTTTCTGAAGGCGTTGACGCGCATGCTCGAGCCGGCGGCTCGACACATATTGATGCGGTGCCGACCCGGTGGCGGCTTTGAAAGCCCTCGCAAAGTGAAACGGGCTTAGTGCTGCAACGTGCCCTAGCTGCGAAAGCGTCAATTCTGCCCCAACGTGCGCCTCAACGAAATCCAGCACCCTGCCAAGGCGGCGCGCATCCAGCGCCCTTTTGAGCGCTCGGCCGGCCGCCCGCCGAACTTTACACACAGAACAATTGCGTAGAGCGTCCGCACCAATGAATCGCGCTCAACATCATTCAAATGGCGCCTCCCGCGAGCGGCTGAGCGGAAGCGGTCAGCGATCGCCCAAGCGTGCAGGTTCTCCCAGCCATGAAGATCGGCGAGATCGGCATGGGCTTCGGCACCAACTTCCTCCGCGATTTCCTTTCGGAGAGTCGCGTCCGCTGAAATCTCTATCACTTCGGCGGGCGTTGTCGTTCGCACCCATTTGACGGGCTCTCCGCCGGTCAAACCGATTGTTCCCGCGGGCGCATCGCGAGCGACGGTGCGCCCACTCGCCAACTCTACGATGGCGTTCTTCTGACCGTTAAACCCCACTGCGATCGACCCGGGCAACGCGACGGATGCGTTGCCCCCCTCCGCTACAGACGGCATGCGCAGGTGCGCGACGCGAACGGTCCCAAATGCAAGGCGGGCTATGTCAATGCGACTGAACATCTGATGCAGTACTTGGGGGATACTGGGGATTGCATCAAGTCAGATGCTTCGCCCTCGTCAGCAAGCTTCGGCCCTCCGGCCGGAGCGGCTTGGAGCCCTGACATGACCTAATGACGGTAAGGCCGGCACCGGGTCAGCGCCAGGGACCAGCGTCACCGCCCCTGGTATTCGGCCCAGCAATCCGCCGTTTCATAGACGCGGACCGCCCACAGCTGCGGCAGGCCAGGCTTCAGCCGCTCCCAGATCCAGATCGCGATGTTCTCGGCGGTCGGGTTGGCGAGGCCGTCCACCTCGTTCAGGCACTGGTGGTCCAGTGCCGCCATGATGCCGGCGAAGCTTTTCTCGATGTCGAAGAAATCGGCGACGAAGCCGGTGTGCGGGTCGACAGGTCCGTCCAGCTGGACCTCGACCCGATAGGAATGACCATGCAGCCGGCTGCACCGGTGAGTCTCGGGCACGTTTGGCAGCCGATGCGCCGCCTCGAACTTGAACGCCTGCGATATCCTCATCCAGCTCCCCACACGGCATGGCCATCCGGTCTCGGGCCGGTCTGGCGACCAGATGCTGTCCTGTCCTGACCTTTCGGCGAAGAATGGCGCGCCCGGAACGATTCGAACGTCCGACCCTCAGATTCGTAGTCTGATGCTCTATCCAGCTGAGCTACGGGCGCGTGTTTCGCAAGCAGCGCGGGCAAAGCCCGCAAGCAGCCCCCGGCGAAGCCGGAGGGGGTGCGAAAGAGCGCTCTGACTAACCGCTCTTGCCCCGATTGGCAAGGTCCGGGACGGGGAGATTTTGGCAGGGCGCTGACGGTCTCTCGCCGGTCATTCCGGGGCTCGCGAAGCGAGAACCCGGAATCTCGTGCCAAAAACGTCTGGATTCCGGGTTCGGCGCTTCGCGCCGCCCCGGAATGACGTCAGCCTCGGCCACAGGCCGACTTAGGCCCTCTGCCGCTCGTTGCGAATGGAGAGCAGTTCCACCGGGCGGTCGGGGATGACGATGCGGAAAGTGGCGCCGATGGTGCCTTCGACCAGATGGATCTCGCCGCCATGGGCGCGGACCAGCTCGGCGGCGATGGCAAGGCCAAGGCCGCTGCCGCCGGGGCGGCCCGAGGTCTGGAAGGCCTCGAACAGGCGCTCCCGGGTCTTCGGGGGGACGCCGGGGCCGGTGTCGGAGACCTCGAGAATCGCGACGGCGCCTTCTCGCTTTCCGGTGATCCGGATCTGCTGCAGACGCCCCTCGCCCGCCGCATGGCTTTCGAGCGCCTGCGCGGCGTTGCGGACGAGGTTGAGCAAGACGCGGAACAGCTGGTCGGGGTCGGCATCGACCGCGAGCCCGCGCTCGATCGCGGCGACCCAGGCGATCGAGGCCTCGTTGGCGAGCCCCGCGGTCTCCCGCACCTCCATCACGACAGGCTCGATCAGGATCATGCGGCGGTCGGGCGCGGCCTCCTGGGCGCGTCCGTAGGACAATGTCGACTGGCAGAAGGCGATGGCGCGCTCGAGCGAGCGCACGAGCTTGGGAGCAAAGCGCTGCACGCGCGGATCCGGCACACTGGCGAGCTGGTCCGACAGCAGCTGGGCCGAGGCGAGCAGATTGCGCAGATCGTGATTGATCTTGGAGACGGCGAGGCCGAGGGCGGCGAGGCGGCTCTTCTGATGCAGCATCGACATCAGGTCGCGCTGCATGTCCGACAATTCACGCTCGGCCACCCCGATCTCGTCGCTGCGCTGGCTCGGCACGATGATGCCGGCCGAGCTCTCGGGATTCTCGTGGAAGCCGACCAGGCTCGCGGTCAGCCGCCGCATCGGCCGCACGAAGAGATAATGGAGCGCGAGGTAGACGAGGCCCGCCGTCAGCACCGCAATGATCAGCGCGACCACGACGAGGTTGCGGGAGAAGCGGTACATCTGCTTCCGCAGCGGCAGCTCGTCGGTGACGATCTCGATGAACTGGGCATTGCCGACCCCGGGGCCGACGATGCGGATGGCCTGGTTGCCGGTCTCCAGCATCATCCGGAACGAGCCGGTGATCGCCTCCCAGGCCGTCATGTCGCGCAGGTCGATGTCGTGCTCGATAGCGGCGGGAATGTTGTCGCTGGCAAGCAGCCGGCGCTGCTGGCCCATCTTGATGGCGACGGCGCGGGCATTGATGCTCTTCAGGATCTGCCGCGACAGCGAATCGGGAACCATGCCGAGCGGCGCCGCATCCAGCACCAGCGCCGCGGTGTTGGCCGCCGCGACGCGATCATTCAGCCGGTTGACCCAGAAATTCGCGATGGCGGGCACGTAGAGCAGCACCGCGGCGATCATGACCAGGGGAATAGTGAGCAGCAGCAGCTTGCCGGACAGGCCGAGCCCACGCGAGCCGCGGGGCCGCGTCGCCGGCTGGTCCGGCTGATCCAGATCCTGGATCGGCTGGCGATCTGTGGCTGGCACGAAACTCGCCCCTGTTGGCCTTGGCTGATGGAGGATGCGACCCGACCGATGTCCGGTCAAATTACGGATCGCTAATCTGCCGAGGTGGGATGTAGGCGCTGATAGCGCGAGTCGCCACCTCAAGTGTTAAAAACCTCGCGCAAACAGCGATATTCACCAAAATCGCGCGCTTGTGCGGCGTTGACGAAAACAAGGCACTCCCTTATAAGCCGCGCGAATTGTCCGCGATGACCCGGTGCGACACCGGGAGCGGCTCTCTTGGGGCCGAAAAGGGCCCGTTTTGGGCCGCATCTTCCGGACTTTACCATCAATTCTACAGGCAAATTGCCCGGTCAGCGGAGAAAAACCCGTGAAGCGGACTTATCAACCCAGCAAACTGGTGCGCAAGCGCCGTCACGGCTTCCGCGCCCGTCTCGCCACTGCCGGCGGCCGCAAGGTTCTCGCCGCCCGCCGCGCCCGCGGCCGCAAGCGTCTGAGCGCCTGAGCCGGACCCCCTTTTGGGATTTCATCATGGATCGGCTGAGGCAGCGGGCGGATTTCCTCGCCGTTGCCAATGGCGCGCGGGTCAACAGTCCCGCGTTCGTCCTGCAAAGCCGCCACCGCGATGATTCCGGCCCTGTCAGGATCGGCTTCACGGTCACCAAGAAGAACGGCAACGCCCCCGAGCGCAATCGCATCCGGCGCCGGTTGCGGGAACTGGTGAAGCGGCTCGATCCGACATCGATGCAGCCCCACCATGATTATGTCCTGGTCGGACGAAGGGACGCGCTCTCGCGCGACTTCGCCACCATGCTCGACGATCTGCGCATAGCGTTCACGAAGCCCGCGCGGCATACGGCCAAAGCGCGCGGCCACAGGCCAGGCCCCGCCGCAGCGACCAGCCGCAAACCGGATTGATGACGAGACAATCGAGATGACCGATAATCGCAATACCATCCTCGCCGTCATTCTATCCGGCCTGGTACTGATCGCGTGGCAGTATTTCTACAACGTGCCGCAGATGGAGAAGCAGCGCGCCCAGCAGCAGGCGCAGGCCGAGCTCCAGAAGACGACGCCGCAACCGACCGCCTCGGCGACGCCGGGCGGCGCGCCGGCAACGCCGGGCAGCGCGCCGCAGCCGGGCGCGACCCAGCCGGCAACGCCGGCTGCGGGCCAGCCCCAAGCGGTCGTTCCCCGCGAGGCCGCCATTGCAGCCAGCCCGCGCGTCAAGATCGAGACGCCGCGGATCGCCGGCAGCATCGCGCTGAAGGGCGGCCGCATCGATGACATCGCGCTGGTGCAATATCGCGAGACGGTCGATCCGAAATCGCCGCCGATCGTCCTCTATTCGCCGTCGGGTACGGCGGAGCCCTATTACGCCGAGTTCGGCTGGGTTGCGGCGACGGGCGTGACGGCAAAGATGCCGGATGCGCAGACCGTCTGGCAGCAGGAGGGCAGCGGCAGCCTGACGCCGTCGACGCCCGTGGTGCTGAAATGGGACAATGGCGACGGCCTGACCTTCCGCCGCACCATCGCCATCGACGATCATTATCTCTTCACCATCAAGGACGAGGTGAGCAATGTCGGCAATGCGCCGGTCACGCTCTATCCGTTCGCGCTGATCTCGCGCCACGGCGCGCCGCACGTTTCGGGCTATTACATCCTGCATGAGGGCCTGATCGGCTATCTCGGCGAACACAGGCTGCAGGAATATGCCTACAGCAAGATCGACGAAGCCAAGCAGGTGAACTTCAAGGCCACCAATGGCTGGCTCGGCATCACCGACAAATACTGGGCCTCCGCGCTGCTGCCGGATACCAACGCCCAGCTCCAGGCGCGTTTCTCGTCGAACCCGGTCGGCAAGGTCCATACCTACCAGACCGACTACCTGCTCGACCCCGTCACCGTCGCGATCGGCGGCACCGCGACGGCCAACGCGCGGCTGTTCGCTGGCGCCAAGGAAGCCGGCGTGGTCGGCATCAACTTCCCGCTCGCAGGCCTCGGCGGCTACAACAAGGCGCTCGGCCTCAACCAGTTCGACCTGCTGATCGACTGGGGTTGGTTCTACTTCCTCACCAAGCCGATGTTCCTCGGCCTCGACTTCTTCTTCCGCTTCTTCGGCAATTTCGGCGTCTCGATTCTGCTGGTGACGGTGATCGTGAAGCTGCTGTTCTTCCCGCTGGCGAACAAGTCCTACGCCTCGATGGCGAAGATGAAGTCGATCCAGCCGCAGCTTTTGGCGCTGAAGGAGCGCTATCCCGACGACAAGGTGAAGCAGCAGCAGGAGATGATGGAGATCTACCGCAAGGAGAAGATCAATCCGGTCGCCGGCTGTCTTCCCGTGCTGATCCAGATCCCGGTCTTCTTCGCGCTCTACAAGGTGCTGTTCGTCACCATCGAGATGCGGCACGCGCCGTTCTTCGGATGGATCAAGGACCTCTCGGCGCCGGATCCGACCAATCTGTTCAATCTGTTCGGGCTGATCCCGTTCGATCCGACCACGATTCCGGTGTTCGGCTATTACCTCGCGCTCGGCATCTGGCCGATCATCATGGGCATCACGATGTGGATTCAGATGAAGCTGAATCCGACGCCGCCGGATCCGACCCAGCAGATCATCTTCAACTGGATGCCGCTGATCTTCACCTTCATGCTGGCGGGATTCCCGGCGGGCCTCGTGATCTACTGGGCCTGGAACAACCTGCTCTCGGTGATCCAGCAGGGCTACATCATGCGCCGCAACGGCGTGAAGGTGGAGCTGTTCGACAACATTCGAAACTCGTTCAAAAAAAAAGTGACGCCTGAGGCGGTGTAGGCGTCATTGCGAACTGAGCTGCCTCCACGTCGTCATGCCCGGGCTTGTCCCGCCTGCGCGGCCGAAGCCGCTTTGGCGCGGCGAAGGCCCGGGCATCCACGTTTTTGAAGCTTGCTCCGTGAAGACGTGGATGGCCGGGACAAGCCCGGCCATGACGCGAGGATAGACTTTCAGATGACCGACAAGTCAGACGACAAGCTGATCGAGGCCGGGCGCAAGCTGTTCGCCCGCGACTGGCAGTTCATCTGGGCCTCGCCTTCGATCGCAACGCTGCCGCCGATGGCGGGGCTGGAGATCGCCTTCGCCGGGCGCTCCAATGTCGGCAAGTCGAGCCTGATCAACGCGCTCACGGGGCGCAACGCGCTGGCGCGCACCTCGCATACGCCGGGCCGCACCCAGGAGCTGATCTTTTTCGAGGTCCCCGGCAAGAACGACCTGCGCCTCGTCGACATGCCCGGCTACGGCTATGCCAAGGCGCCAAAGAGCCAGGTCGCGTCCTGGACCGAGCTGATCCACAAATTCCTGCTGGGACGTGCCAGTCTGGCGCGCGTCTACGTGCTGATCGATGCGCGGCACGGCATCAAGGACGTCGATCTCGAGGTGCTTAAGACGCTCGACCGCTCCGCGGTCAGCTACCAGATCGTGCTGACCAAGGCCGACCAGGTGAAGGCCGCCGAGCTGCAAGCGCGCATCGCCGAGACCGAGGCCGCGCTCGCCAAGCATCCGGCCGCGTTCCCCACCGTGCTCGCGACCTCGTCGCGCAGCGCGACCGGCATGGCCGAGCTTCGTGCCGCGATGGCGAAGCTGCTGGAAGAGCGGGCCTCGTGATGCCAGCGCAGCGCCTGCTGATCGGGCTTGCCGGCTTGATGGGCGCCGCCGGCGTCGCGCTGGCCGCCGCCTCCGCCCATGGCGCGGACGCGAGCCGTCTTGCCTCCGCCAGCGCCATGCTGCTGTTTCATGCAAGTGCCATACTTGCGACCGTCGCCTTGCTCGCGCGCGGCCTTCTGCACGGCGGAATTGGGCTCGTGGCGGCGTTCGGCTTCGCGATCGGTGCCGCGCTGTTCGCAGGCGACCTCTCCTTGCGGCAATATGCCGGGCATGCGCTGTTTCCGATGGCGGCGCCGACTGGTGGGATGGTGATGATCTTGGGCTGGGTGGCGGTGACGCTGGCCGCAGTGGTGGTGCGGAAGTGACGCTTTCTCTTACACTCCCCTGGAGGGGGAGGGTCGCTACGCATGCAGCGAAGCGGAATGCGTAGCGGGGTGGGGTGACGGTCTCTCCACGTCGCACACTGCCCGTGTTGAGAGATCACCCCACCCCGCTCGCGCTGCGCGCGATCGACCCTCCCCCTCCAGGGGAGGGTAAGGACGAACACCACACTTTGCGCCACGCCCACCAATCGGATAGAACGCGCAACCGACCGACCCGCCAGCGAGACCCGCGACATGACCGACATCTCTCCGCTCGACCAGGCCCGCATCCTGTCCGAAGCGCTGCCGCACATGCAGCAATATGACGAGGAAACCATCGTCATCAAATATGGCGGCCATGCCATGGGCGACGAGGAGACCGCGAAGAACTTCGCCCGCGACATCGTGCTGCTCGAGCAGACCGCGATCAATCCGGTGGTGGTGCATGGCGGCGGGCCGCAGATCGCGACCATGCTCAAGCGCCTCGGCATCGTCTCGGAATTCGCAGCCGGCCTGCGCATCACCGATGCCGCGACCATCGAGATCGTCGAGATGGTGCTCGCCGGATCCGTCAACAAGCAGATCGTCGGCTACATCAACGAGGCCGGCGGCAAGGCGGTGGGCCTGTCCGGCAAGGACGGCAACATGGTGAAGGCGACCAAGACGACGCGCACCATCGTCGATCCGGATTCGCACATCGAGAAGGCGGTCGATCTCGGCTTCGTCGGCGACCCCGAGAAGGTCGACCTCACCTTGCTGAACCAGCTGATCGGCTACGAGCTGATCCCGGTGCTGGCGCCGCTCGCAACCTCCAAGGACGGCCAGACGCTGAACATCAACGCCGATACCTTTGCGGGGGCCGTCGCCGGCGCGCTGAAAGCCAAGCGCCTGCTGCTGCTCACCGACGTGCCCGGCGTGCTCGACAAGTCGAAGAAACTGATCCCGCAGCTCTCGGTGAAGGACGCGCGAAAGCTGATTGCCGACGGGACCATCTCCGGCGGCATGATCCCGAAGGTCGAGACCTGCATCTACGCGCTGGAGCAGGGCGTCGAGGGCGTCGTCATCATCGACGGCAAGATGCAGCACGCGGTGCTGCTCGAGCTCTTCACCAACCAGGGCACGGGCACGCTGATCCACAAGTGATGCGGGAGCGGAAAAGGAAAGCCGTCATGGAGCGAAGGGAGCAGCGCCACCGCCGCTCCCCCCTCACCCGCTTCCTGATGACGCTGCCTGCGGCCGTCGTCTCCTTCTTCTTCTCCTCGGCGCCGGCGATCGCCGACCTCAAGATCTGCAACCGCATGTCCTATGTGGTCGAGGCCGCGATCGGCATCGACGACAAGGCGGCCACCGCGACGCGCGGCTGGTTCAGGATCGATCCCGCCGCCTGCCGCGTGGTGGTACAGGGCACGCTGACCGCCGACCGCATCCTGCTCAACGCCCGCGCGCTCGGTGTCTACGGCGCGTCCCCGATCCCGCAAAGCGGCAACGACATGCTATGCGTCGCGCAGGACAATTTCGTCATCGCGGCTGCGCGGCAGTGCCGCAGCGGCCAGACCCAGGTTCCCTTCACGCAGGTGACGCCGACGCAAGGTGCGGACGGCAACCTCGTCGCCTATCTCGCCGAGGATTCCGAATATGACGACGAGCAGGCGCGCCTCGCCGGCATCCAGCGGCTGCTGGTGATCGCAGGCTACGACGCAGCCCCGATCGACGGCGTCGACGGGCCGAAGACGCAAGCCGCCCTGGCCGCCTTCCTGAAGAGCCGGGGCCTGTCGTCGGACATCGTCGGGTCGCAAACCTTCTTCAAGACCATGGTCGATGCGGTGCAGACGCCGTCCGCGACCGGCCTCACCTGGTGCAACGACACCCCGCACAAGGTGATGGCGGCGATCGCGACCGACGACGGCAAGGCGGTGACCAGCCGCGGCTGGTATCGCATCGATCCCAAGACCTGCCTGCACCCCGATGTATCAGGCCAGCCGAAGCAGATCTTCAGCTTCGCGGAAGCGGTCGACGCCGACAACCGAATCGTCAAGCTGAAGGACAAGCCGCTGAACTGGGGCGGCGACCGGCAGCTCTGCACGCGCGAGACCAAGTTCGAGACCAGCGAGCAGACCGATTGCACCGCGCGCGGCTTTGCGCCGACGGGCTTCGGCGCGGTAGACATGTCGAGCGGCGGCAAGACGCTGCGCTTTGCCGTGCCGTGAGCGAGGGACTTCTGATGCGCCCACCCCGCAGCTTCAGCCATGTCGACACCTGGGTGTTCGACCTCGACAACACGCTCTATCCGCATCACGTCAATCTGTGGCAGCAGGTCGATGCGCGGATCGGGGAGTTCGTCTGCAACTGGCTGAATGTCGGCCCGGAGGAAGCGCGGGCGATCCAGAAGGACTATTACCGGCGCTTCGGCACCACGATGCGCGGCATGATGACCCTGCACGGCGTCTCCGCCGACGACTATCTCGCCTATGTCCACAAGATCGACCACTCGCCGCTGGAGCCGAACCCGGCGCTCGGCGCGGCCATCGCAAAGCTGCCGGGCCGCAAGCTGATCCTCACCAACGGCTCGGTCGACCATGTCGATGCCGTGCTGGCGCGGCTCGGCTTCGCCGGCCATTTCGAGGCCGTGTTCGACATCATCGCCGCCGAGTTCGAGCCGAAGCCGGCGGAGCAGACTTACCGGAAATTCCTCGGCCAGCATGCGGTCGATCCGACTCGCGCCGCCATGTTCGAGGACCTCGCCCGCAACCTCACCGTCCCTCATCAGCTCGGCATGACCACGGTGCTGGTGGTGCCCGACGGCACCAAGGAGGTGGTGCGCGAGGATTGGGAGCTGGAAGGCCGCGACGCCGCCCATGTCGACCACGTCACGGACGATCTGGCGGGGTTTTTGGCGGGGCTGTCGCCCCAATGACCGAAGTCATCCCGGGGCGCGAAGCGAACCCGGGATCCATAACCACAGAGAGTGGTTGTGGCGCGAGATCGATAACTCCGAGTCCTCGCCAAATGACCGCCTGTGGTTATGGGTCCCGGGCTCGCGCTTCGCGCGCCCCGGGACGACAGTGGAGTTTGCCTTGACTCCACCCCTGCAAATCCCGAAAAAGCGCTCCAATTCTCGCGAAACCACGCGCTCCCCAGAGGAAATCACGATGTCCCTTGCAGCCCTCGAATCCACCATCAACAGCGCCTTCGACGCGCGTGACGGCATCTCGACCTCGACCAAGGGCGAGGTGCGCGAGGCCGTGGACCAGGCGCTGGAGACCTTGGACAAGGGCGAGGCGCGCGTTGCCGAGCGCGGCGCTGACGGCAAGTGGAAGGTCAATCAATGGCTGAAGAAGGCCGTGCTGCTGTCGTTCCGCCTCAACGACATGGACGTCATTGGCGGCGGCCCGGGCAAGGCGAGCTGGTGGGACAAGGTGCCCTCGAAGTTCGAAGGCTGGGGCCCGAACCGCTTTCGCGATGCCGGCTTTCGCGCGGTGCCGGGCGCGGTGGTGCGCCGCTCGGCCTTCATTGCCAAGAACGTCGTCTTGATGCCGTCCTTCGTCAATCTCGGCGCCTATGTCGATGAGAGCACCATGGTCGACACCTGGGCCACCGTCGGCTCCTGCGCGCAGATCGGCAAGCGCGTGCACATCTCGGGCGGCGCCGGCATCGGCGGCGTGCTCGAGCCGCTGCAGGCCGAGCCCGTCATCATCGAGGACGATTGCTTCATCGGCGCGCGCTCGGAAGTCGCCGAAGGCGTGATCGTGCGCAAGGGCGCGGTGCTGGCGATGGGCGTGTTCCTGGGCGCCTCGACCAAGATCGTCGACCGCGAGACCGGCGAGGTCTTCATGGGCGAAGTGCCGGAATATTCCGTGGTGGTGCCCGGCGCGTTGCCAGGCAAGCCGATGAAGAACGGCCAGATCGGCCCGAGCACCGCCTGCGCCGTCATCGTCAAGCGTGTCGACGAGCGCACGCGCTCCAAGACCAGCATCAACGAGCTGCTGCGGGATTGATAAGATTCTCTCCTCCCCCTCTCCCCGTTCTTACGGGGAGAGGGTTGGGTTGAGGGGCCTCTCTCCACACGCTGGATCGTCGAGAGACCTGTACCCCCTCACCCGGATCGCACCGGACGATGCTTCGCATCGCCGAGGCGATCCGACCTCTCCCCGCAAGCGGGGCGAGTGACCCGCGGCACCAGCCTGCCCGTCGAACCCACCCTCCCTCCATCGCGACCAATTTCCGGGCGGCCCCGTTCCGCCCGGAGCCGCTCGCATGCGCTGGACCTGGTACCTTTTCCGCTTCGACGGGCGCATTGGCCGCGCCAAATTCTGGCTGGCCGGGCTGATCATCCTCTGCTGGATGGTCTTCATGGCGGCAATCGTGGTGGCGTTCGGCGCCCGCTCGTTCGCCTTTTCGATCAGCGACATCTTCAAGGCCTTCGACCCAGACACGTATCGCGCGCTGTCGCGCGCCGATCTCCCGCTGATCCTGACCAAGCTGATCGGCACGCCATTGTTCACGTGGGTGTTCGCCGCGGCCTTCGTCAAGCGTCTCCACGACCGCGGCAAGTCCGCCTGGTGGCTGCTCTCCTACTTCGTGATGCCCGGTCTGTTCAAGCAGTTCGAAGAGCGGCTTCCAGACAGTTACTGGATAGCGCCAATCGCGCTGGCCTGCTTCGTCCTCCTCCTGGCCGGCTTCGTCGAGACCGGCTTCCTGCGCGGCACCCGGGGGCCCAATCGTTTCGGTCCGGATCCGTTGGCCGAGAACGACTCCTCGTCGACGCCGCCTGCGAGACGCTGGGACCAGCGCCGCGAGATCGAAATTGTCCCGCCCAGTGCTAGCCCACCCGGCGGCATGCATGTTAAGCGGGGCGCATGACCGATGCTCTCTCCATTGCCCGCGACCTGATCCGTTGCCCCTCAGTCACTCCGGCCGATGCCGGCGCGCTCGGGGTGCTCGAAAAAATCCTGACCGCTGGCGGATTCACCTGTCACCGCGTGACGTTCGGCGAGGAAGGCACCGCCGACGTCGACAATCTCTATGCGCGGATCGGGACCGACGGCCCGCACCTCACCTTCGCCGGCCACACCGACGTGGTGCCGCCCGGCGACGAGAGCGCCTGGAGCGTCGGCGCGTTCTCCGGCGAGGTGAGGGACGGCGTGCTGCATGGCCGCGGCGCGGTCGACATGAAGGGCGGCATCGCCTGCTCGGTCGCAGCCGTGCTGGAGCATCTCGCCGCCAACGGCGGCAGGCCGCGCAGCGACGGTAAGGGCTCGATCTCGTTCCTGATCACCGGCGACGAGGAAGACGTCTCGATCAACGGCACCATCAAGCTGCTCAAATGGGCTGCCGAGCGCGGCGAGAAATTCGACCATTGCGTGCTCGGCGAACCCTCCAACGTCGAGACGCTCGGCGACACCATCAAGATCGGCCGGCGCGGCTCGCAGTCCGGCACGCTCATCGTCGACGGCGTGCAGGGCCACGTCGCCTATCCGCACCGCGCCTCCAATCCGGTGCCCGACATTTCGCGGCTGATCGTCGCGATCTCCGACGAGCCGCTCGACCATGGCAGCGCGCAATTCCAGGCCTCCAATCTCGAATTCGTCTCGGTCGACGTCGGCAACAAGGCCTTCAACGTCATCCCCGGCGAGGCCCGCGCAAGATTCAACATCCGCTACAACGACAACCACACCCAGGCGAGCTTGCGCGAATTGGTCGAAACGCGCCTCGCCAAAGCCTGCGGCAACCGCATCAAGGCGCGCATCGTCTGGGAGCCCTCCAACTCCAACGTGTTCGTGACCAAGCCGGGACCGTTCACCGACCTTGCGGTATCCGCGATCGAGGAGGTGACGGGGCGCAAGCCCGAGCTGTCGACCTCGGGCGGCACGTCGGATGCGCGATTCATCTCTAGCTATTGCCCGGTCATCGAGTTCGGCCTCGTGGGCCAGACCATGCACCAGATCGACGAGCGCGTGCCGGTCAAGGATCTGGAGAAGCTGACGAAAGTGTATCGCGGGATTTTGGCGCGGTATTTTGGGTAGAGGTCGCGCTGCCCCTGAATTTACAGCTGTCATCGTCCGCGAAGGCGGACGATCCAGTATTCCACCACCGTCAGTGATTGAACCGGGAGGCCGCGGCGTACTGGATTCCCCGCCTTCGCGGGGAATGACAGCGGTGACGTGGCAAAGGGCGTCTAACCCCCTCGCTAATAATCCACCTTCATTAAATACAGCCCCTCCGGCGGCGCCACGATGCCGCAGGCGGCGCGGTTGCGGGCTGCGAGTGCGGCGGACAGATCGTCCGCGGTCCAGCGGCCCTCGCCGACCCAGACCAGGGATCCCACCATCGATCGCACCTGGCTGTGCAGGAACGAGCGTGCCGAGGTGATGACGTTGATCTCGCGACCGTCGCGAATCACGTCGAGCTGGTCGAGCGTCTTCTCCGGCGATTTGGCTTGGCACTCGGTGTCGCGGAACGTGGTGAAATCATGCTTGCCCAGCAGGCGCTGCGCCGCCGCATGCATGGCGTCCGCATCGAGCTTGCGCGGCACGCGCCAGGCGTGGCCGACGTCGAGCGCGAGATTGGCGCGGGTGTTGACGATGCGATAGCGGTAGTGGCGCTTGACCGCCGAGAAGCGCGCTTCGAAATCGTCTGGCACGATCTCCGCCTCGAGCACCGCGATCGGGTGCGGGCGCAGATGCGCGTTGAGCCCGTCGCGAAACCGCCCCGGCGGAAATTGCTTGTCGACGTCGACATGGGCGACCTGGCCGCGCGCATGCACGCCGGCATCGGTGCGGCCGGCACCGTGCACGCGCAGATCCGCCCCGGTCATCGCCTTCACGGCCGCCTCGAGCGCGCCCTGCACCGACGGCAGCGTGTCCTGCACCTGCCAGCCGAAGAACGGCGCGCCGTCATATTCGATGGTGAGCTTGTAGCGGGGCATCGATCCGATTTGATCCAGTGTCATTGCCGGGCCTGCCCCGGCAATCCATCGCCTGGAAAGAGTCTTGGTGGAAGATGGATACGCGGGTCAAGCCCGCGTATGACGGGTGGGCTAGCTGAACCTCGATCCCGACTTCACCGGCACGCCGCGCAGGAAGTCCGTGGCCTGCATGCGCGCCTTGCCTTCGCGCTGAAGCTCGATGATGCGGATGGCGCCGTCGCCGCAGGCGACGGTGAGGAGATCGTCGAGCACCTCGCCAGGGGCGCCGGAGCCCTTGGCCAATTCGCAGCGCAGGATCTTGACGCGTGCATTGTCGAGCTCGGCCCAGGCGCCGGGGAACGGCGACAGGCCATGGATGTGACGCAGCACCGCGCGCGCCGGCTTTGTCCAGTCGATCCGCGCCTCGGCCTTCTCGATCTTGGCGGCATAGGTGACGCCGTCCTCGCTCTGTACCTTGAGCTGGAGCCCGCCGCGTTCGAGCGCGGCCATCGCGCGCACCATCAGGTCCGCCCCCAGCCGGGACAGGCGATCGTGCAGGTCGAGCGCGGTCATGTCGTCCGTGATCGCGATGCGCTCGGCCATGGCGACGTCGCCGGTGTCTAAGCCGACATCCATCTTCATCACCATCACGCCGCTCTCGGCGTCGCCTGCCATGACGGCACGGTTGATCGGCGCAGCGCCGCGCCAGCGCGGCAACAGCGAGGCATGCAGATTGTAGCAGCCGAGTTTCGGCGCATCGAGGATCGCCTGCGGCAGGATCATGCCGTAGGCGACGACGACGGCCGCATCAGCCTCAAAGGCGCGAAATTCTTCGAGCGCCTCCTGCGTCTTCAGCGTCTTCGGCGTCAGCACGGGAATGCCGAGCTTTCGCGCGGCTTCCTCGACCGGGGTCGGCTGCAATTGCAGGCCGCGCCGGCCGCCCGGCTTGGGCGCGCGGGTGTAGACGGCCGCGATCTCGTGGCCATGCGCGACCAGCTCGAGCAGCGTCGGCACGGAGAAATCGGGCGTGCCCATGAAGATGAGGCGAAGGGGCATCGGACGAAGGAATCCTTGAAAACGAGCAAGGTACTCGTCATGGCCGGGCTTGTCCCGGCCATCCACGTTCTTCCTGCTCGGGCGGCCAACAACGTGGATGCCCGGCACAAGGCCGGGCATGACGGCGGAGGATGTGGCCTACTCCGCCGCGCGCTTGGCGGCTTTCTCGAACTTCTTCATGACCCGGTCGCGCTTGAGCTTGGACAGATAGTCGACGAACAAGACGCCGTTGAGATGGTCGATCTCGTGCTGGATGCAGGTGGCGTAGAGGCCTTCTGCATCCTCCTCGTGCACCTTGCCGTCGAGATCAGTGAAGCGCACGCGCACCTTCGCGGGACGCTCGACCTCCTCGTAATATTCGGGGATCGAGAGGCAGCCTTCCTCGTAGACCGACAGTTCCTCGGACGAGGCGATGATCTCAGGGTTGATGAAGACGCGCGGGGCGTGCTTGGTCTCGCCGCTCTCGTCGCGCTTGGCCAGATCCATGGTGATCAGACGCAAGGGTTGCGCGACCTGGATCGCCGCCAGCCCAATGCCGGGCGCGTCGTACATGGTCTCGAACATGTCGTCGGCAAGCTTGCGGATCTCCGAAGTGACCTTCTCGATCGGCTTGGAGACCAGACGCAGCTGCTTGTCGGGCAGGATGATGATTTCTCTGAGGGCCATGGCCGCGATTTAAGCCGCGCGCCGGATACGGTCAATGCGGCCCGGAACCCGTTAACCGCTCGCTAACCATAAAACTTCGCCTTTCGTTAACCATGAATATTAGGGGGCGGTTAACCCAGGACGTTCTCTCTTCGTTCGCGAGAGCCCAACGAATCGGCTACAAGGCGGCATGAACGAGATCATTGTCATGCTGGGCGACTGGCCGGTGCGCATCGTCGATGCGCTGATCGGCTTCGGTGCGCTCGTCCTCATCCTGCTGGTTGTGATTGCGGTCGTGATCGCGCGCTCGGGTCGGCGTGGCGCGGAACTCGCCATGGCGAACGCGATCCGGGCCGACGAGCTCGAGGAACGGCTGAGCGAGGTGCTGCGGGCGCAGAGCGAGTCGTCGGGCCGGGTCGACGCCATGACCCAGGCGCTGGCCGGCCGCCAGGCCGAGATGGCGCGGGCGGTCAACGAGCGGCTGGATTCGGTGACGCATCGGGTCGGCCAGTCCATGGAACATTCGACCCGCAACACCATGGAGAGCCTGCGCGCGCTGCATGAACGGCTCGGCATCATCGACAACGCGCACAAGAACCTCACCGACCTCACGACGCAGGTGACGACCCTGCGCGACGTGCTCGCCAACAAGCAGTCGCGCGGCGCCTTCGGCCAGGCGCGGATGGAGGCGATCGTCCAGGACGGACTGCCGAAGGGGTCCTACGAGTTCCAATTCACGCTCTCGACAGGCAAGCGCCCGGATTGCGTCGTGTTCCTGCCCGACCAGCGCCCGCTCTGCATCGACGCAAAATTTCCGCTGGAGGCGATGACGGCGCTGCACGACGCCCGCACCGACGAGGAGCGGCGCGTTGCCACGCAGCGCCTACGCAGCGACGTGATGAAGCATGTCAGCGACATCGCCGAAAAATATCTCGTCACCGGCGAGACGCAGGAGATGGCGCTGATGTTCGTGCCGTCGGAATCGGTCTATGCCGAGATCCATGACGGCTTCGATGACGTGATCCAGAAGGCCTATCGCGCCCGCGTCGTGCTGGTGTCGCCGTCGCTGCTGATGCTGGCGATCCAGGTGATGCAACAGATCATGAAGGACGCGCGCATGCGCGATGCCGCCGACCAGATCCGTACCGAGGTGATCAAGCTCGGCGACGATTTGGGGCGCCTGCGCGACCGCGTGCTCAAGCTACAAAAGCATTTTGCCGACGTGAACGAGGATGTCCGCCAGGTGCTGATCTCCGCCGACAAGATCGAGAAGCGCGCAGGGCGCATCGAGGAGCTCGATTTCAGCAAGAGCGATGCGCCGGAGGCGCCGCGGCTGGTGGCGACGGGGGCGGCCGAGCTGTTTCCGCGGAAGCTCCAGGCGGGGGAGTGACTCGAGGCACGCCGTCATGCCCCGCGCAGGCGGGGCATCCGGTACCCCGTGACAGTCGTTGTTGAGCTGAGGTGCTGGTGATTACTGGATCGTCCGCCTTCGCGGACGATGACAGCAGAATGGGAGGCGACAGATGGGCACACGCCACTATTATGTGTACATTCTCGCCAGCAAAATCGGCGGCACTCTGTACATTGGCGTGACGAACGACCTCATTCGCCGGGTGGCAGAGCACAAGTCAAAGGTGATCGAGAGCTTTACAGAGAAGTATGACGTTGCAAGGCTGGTTTATTTCGAGCAATTCGATGACCCCGAGAATGCGATCAAGCGCGAAAAGCGGTTGAAGAAGTGGAACAGGGCATGGAAGGTTCGACTGATCGAGCAGCATAACCCGACCTGGGATGATCTGTATCCCGGGATAGCCGGGCCACCATGATGCTGTCATGCCCCGCGCAGGCGGGGCATCCAGTACCCCGTGACAGTCGTTGTTGAGCTGAGGTGCTGGTGATTACTGGATCGTCCGCCTTCGCGGACGATGACGGTGAGGGTATTGAGGCTTCTCGCACCTCACCGCGAGTCTTTCCCCCCAGAATCTGCTAACACCCCGCCATGACCGCACCCGACGCGACCTCCTCCGCCGCGACTTCTGCCGCCTCGACCTCCTGGCGCGACAGCCTTGCCGTTTATCTGCAGCCGCGGGTGCTGATCGTGCTGTTTCTCGGCTTCTCCTCGGGGCTGCCGCTGGCACTGTCGGGATCGACGCTGCTGGTGTGGATGGCCGAGGCCGGGGTCGATCTCGGAACGATCGGGTTGTTTGCGCTGGTTGGAACGCCCTACACGCTCAAATTCCTGTGGGCGCCGCTGGTCGATGCGCTGCATGTGCCGTTCTTCACGCACGCCTTCGGTCGCCGCCGCGGGTGGCTGGTGTTTGCGCAGCTGCTCTTGATCGGCGCGATTCTGCTGTTGGCGCTGACCGATCCGGCACGTTCGCCGCTACTGGTCGCGCTTGGTGCGCTGCTGGTCGCGACGATGTCCTCGACGCAGGACATCGTGGTCGACGCTTTCCGCGTCGAGAGCCTGCCCGAAAGCGAGCAGGCCGCCGGCATGGCCGCCTATGTCGCCGCCTATCGCATCGGCATGTTGGTATCGACCGCAGGCGCCCTGTTCATCGTCACCGGCTTCGAGGCGATCGTCCCTCGTGGCGCCGCCTGGATGTGGGGCTATGTGGTGATGGCAGCTCTGGTGCTGATCGGCACGGTGACTGCGCTCGCCGCCACCGAGCCCGCACAATCCGCGCGCGCCGAGGCCGCCACACAGGACGAGGACGCGCTCACGCGGGTGTTCCATGCCGCGCTGGGGGCATTCTCGGAATTCCTGCGACGCAAGGAAGCATGGGTCGTGCTCGCCTTCGTCGTGCTGTTCAAGTTCACCGACGCGTTTTCCGGCAACATGACGGTGCCGTTCGTCATCGACATCGGTTTCACGCGGAACGACTATGCCGTGATCGTCAAGGGCGTCGGCATCGTCGCGACCCTCGCCGGCGGCTTTGCCGGCGGCTTCGTGGCCCGGCGCTATTCGCTCGCGACCAGCCTGTGGATCGGCGGCATCGTGCAGGCGATGTCCAATTTGTCGTTCTCGTGGCTGGCGCTGGTCGGCGTCAACGAATGGGCACTGACCCTCGCGATCACCTCCGACAATTTTTGCAACGCCATCGGTACTGTGATCTTCGTCGCCTATCTCTCGGCGCTGTGCCAGAACCCGCTGCACACGGCGACCCAATATGCGCTGCTGACGGCGCTCGCCGCCGTGGGACGGACCTATTTGTCGTCGGGCGCAGGCTATCTGGCGAAGGCGACGGGCTGGCCGATGTTCTTCGCGATCTCCGTCCTCGTCGCCATCCCGAGCCTGATGCTGCTGGCGTATTTGCAGAGGCGCGGGCATTTCGAGGCGCTGGGGCCGGTGCGGGTGTAGGACTCACCTCTCTCTTTCGTCATTGCGAGCCAACGGGCTCCGCGCAGAGCGCGGCCCGATGACAGGCTCCGCGAAGCAATCCAGACTGTCACCGCTGAGACAGTCTGGATTGCTTCGTCGCGAGGGCTCCTCGCAATGGCGGCCGAGGGAGTGGAGCTCCCTACTGCTTCTTGATCAGGCTCCACTTGGTGATCACGGCCTCGCTCATCTGGCCGGGATCGCTGGCGCAGGCGACCTCGTCCACCTTCACGGAGATCTCCTTGCCGACGAAGGATTTCAGCTGGGCGGCCTGCGCCTCGCTGGAGGTGACGAGCTGAAAGGTCTCGGGGCCGGTTTCGAGATTGCACAGCCCGTTCGGCGGCGGCAGGCGGCGCGGTTCCGACGTGATCTGGTAGGTCGCGACGCGCTTGCCGTTCTTGGCGTCGCGCACCTTCAGCGCGTTGAGCTCGCCGGAGAGCACGTCGCCAGTGTTGATCGGCTTGCCGGGCTTGGACGGCGGCAGCGCCGCGTCGCCCTGCTGCGCGGAGATGGCCGGGGTCACCAGCATCAGCATCGTCGCGACCAAAGCCCATCGCGTGGCGAAAAGTTTCGTCATGTCGTCCGTTCCGTAAAGTCTGAATGGCTAGAACAGGGTGCGCTGCCGCATCGCAGCCGATAGCGTACCTTCATCGAGATAATCAAGCTCGCCGCCGACGGGAACTCCATGGGCGAGCCGCGTCACCTTCACATTGGCGTCCTGGAGCAGGTCGGTGATGTAATGCGCCGTGGTCTGGCCGTCCACCGTCGCATTCAGCGCCAGGATGATCTCGTGCACCTGCGAATCATGCGCGCGCGCCACCAGCGCGTCGATGGTGAGGTCCTGCGGGCCGACGCCGTCGAGCGGCGACAATGTCGCACCCAGCACATGATAGCGTCCCTGGGTGGCATTGGCCCGCTCCAGCGCCCAGAGGTCGGCGACATCGGCCACGACGACGATGATGGAGGGATCGCGCTTCGGATCGGTGCAGACGGTGCAGGGATTTTGCGTGTCGATGTTGCCGCAGGTCTTGCAGACCTGGACCTTGTCCAGCGCCACCTGCATGGCCGAAGCCAGCGGCATCATCAATGCTTCGCGCTTCTTGATCAGATGCAGCGCCGCACGCCGCGCCGAGCGCGGACCGAGGCCCGGCAGCCGCGCGAGCAGTTGGACCAGCCGCTCGATTTCAGGACCCGCAACAGCGCCCATAATTACTGGCCGAACAGCCCCGGCGGCAGGCCGAGCCCGCCGGTGAGGGCCTGCATCTTCTCCTGCATGGCGGTCTCGGCCTTGCGGCGCGCATCACTGAGCGCGGTGACGAGCAGGTCTTCCAGCACCTCACGCTCCTCCGCCTTCATCAGCGAAGGATCGATCCTGACGCCCTTGACGTCCATCTTCGCGGTCATGCGCACGGCGACGAGGCCGCCGCCGGAGATGCCCTCGACCTCGACGTTGGCCAGAGATTCCTGCATCTCCTGCATCTTGGATTGCAGCTGCGCCGCCTGCTTCATCATGCCGAGAAAATCAGCCATCGGTGCGTGTCCTTCGAAAAGAATGGCTCAGAGATCGTCGTCGCCGTCAGAACCGTCGGGCGGATCGTCGCTGCCATAGTCGGCGTTTATATCGGTTTCCGGCGTCTCGGGGGCAAGCCTGCGGACCTCGACGACCTTGGCGCCGGGAAAACGCGACAGCACCTCCTGCACGCGCGGATCGGCTTCCGCGGTACGGGCATGCTCCTGCTTGGCCGCCTGGTTCACCGAACGCAAAGTCGGCTGCCCCTGTTCGTTCGAGACGATCACGGTCCAGCGGCGTCCGGTCCACACCTCGAACTTCTTCGCAAGTTCCGAGATCATGGTCTTGGAAGCGTTGGGCTCGAGCGCGACTTCCAGCCGCCCCTCCTCGAAACGGACGAGGCGCATGTCGCCTTCGAGCGCGCTCTTGGTCATGATGTCGCGCTTCTGGCCGGCGAGCGCAACGAGCTGGGTGAAGCTCGTGATCCGCAGCTGGGGTGCCGCCCCTTGCGTATCAGGCGCGGGGGCTGCCATCTGCGGCCGGGCGCCACCGCCAAAGGCTGAAGGCGAGGCTGTCGGCATCCGCACGGGCGCGGATATCGACGCTGCGGATGCCATCGGCGCGGCCGGCGTGCCGCTGCGCGCGCTACTTCCGCCGCTCACGACCGGTGAGCCGCCGCCGTTCTGCTCCAGCATCCTGATCGCTTCGTCGGGCGTCGGCAGGTCGGCGACATAGGCAATGCGCACCAGAACCATTTCCGCCGCGGCCGCGGGGCGCGTTGCGGCCTGCACCTCGGCGATGCCCTTGAGCAGCATCTGCCACATCCGCGACAGCACGCGCATGGAGATCTTCGCGGCGAACTCCTTGGCACGCACGCGCTCGGTCTCGCCATAGGCGACGTTGTCGGCGGTCGCCGGAATGACCTTCACACGGGTGACGAAATTGACGAACTCGGCGAGATCCGAGAGCACGACGATGGGATCGGCGCCGACATCGTATTGATCGCGGAACTCCTTGAAGGCAGCCGCGATGTCGCCGCGCGCCAGCTGTTCGAACAGGTCGATGACGCGGGTGCGGTCGGCAAGGCCCAGCATCTGCCTGACGGCATCGGCCTTCACGGCTCCGGCCGCATGCGCGATCGCCTGATCGAGCAGCGACAGCGAATCGCGCACCGAGCCCTCCGCGGCGCGCGCGATGATGCCGAGCGCCTCCGGCTCGATCTCGACGTTTTCCTTCGCCGCGATGCTGGCGAGGTGCTTCATCAGCACGTCGGCCTCGACGCGGCGGAGATCAAAACGCTGGCAGCGCGACAGCACGGTGACCGGAACCTTGCGGATCTCGGTGGTCGCGAACACGAACTTGGCGTGCTCCGGCGGCTCCTCCAACGTCTTCAGGAAGGCGTTGAACGCCGCCGTCGACAGCATGTGGACTTCGTCGATGATGTAGACCTTGTAGCGGGCGCTGGCCGGCGCATAGCGCACGCTGTCATTGATCTGCCGAACGTCGTCGACGCCGGTATGCGAGGCCGCGTCCATCTCCAGCACGTCCATGTGCCGGCTTTCCATGATCGCCTGGCAATGCACGCCCAGGGTCGGCATGTGGATGGTCGGCCCCTTCACCGATCCATCCGGCATCTCGTAGTTGAGTGCACGGGCGAGAATGCGCGCGGTGGTGGTCTTGCCGACGCCGCGGACGCCGGTGAGGATCCAGGCCTGCGGAATGCGCCCGGTCTCGAACGCGTTGGAGACGGTGCGGACCACGGCCTCCTGGCCGATCAGATCGTCAAACGAGGAGGGGCGATATTTGCGCGCCAGCACCCGGTAGGGCGCATTGCCGGCCTGGCCGGCGCTATCGGGGTTCGGAGGGGCGCCAGCGTCGGTCATCGGTCGATCCGCAATGAAATGTCTCTTGGCCGGCTTTTGCGGAAAGGAGCGCGCTGGCGGCTGGTGCCGCCGGCGCTGGTTCGCTCGGAAAAACAGGTAGGAGACTGACGAGCGACCCGATCCGGACCTCGTTAGGGCTGCTTCCTTCCGGACCTGACCCGGTTGGCGAGTGGCTCGTCCACCGCCAATCTCCCGGTCCCTATTTGGGGCCAAAGGAGCCGGAAAGCAAGCGGGGTCTGAGGCTGTTCCAATGCCGCTTTAAGGACTTCCCGGCCCGAACGGCACCGTTTCGCCCTCGAACGGCGTGCGCCACCCGGTCCGGCGCATGAGGACCACGGCGCATACGGATGTTGTCTGGGGGCGTGGTCTCTGCGACGGTAAGAATCAATCCAGAGAAGCCTTCATGTCCGAACCCGCCTGGTCGCTGCACTCCCGCTTGAAAGAGGACACCATCGATATCGGCGATCTGCCGCTATCGAAGGTCCTGGTCATCAAGGACGCGCATTATCCCTGGCTGCTGCTGGTGCCGCGGCGCGCCGATACGGTCGAGATCATCGATCTCGACGAGGTGCAGCAGGCGCAGCTGATGACCGAGATCTCCCGCGTCTCGCGCGCGCTGAAGGACATCACCAAATGCGACAAGCTCAACGTCGCCGCGCTCGGCAACCTCGTGCCGCAGCTGCACGTCCACATCATCGCACGCCGCACCAGTGACGCCGCGTGGCCGCGGCCGGTGTGGGGCGTGATGCCGCCGCTGGCGCACGACGCCGCGGAGGTTCAGAATTTCATCAGCGCGCTTCGCCGCAAGATCTGGTTGGGTTGAAAGAACAATAATGTCAGCATTCGACGCATTTCCCCTGGGGCAGCCGGCCTTCGTCACCAACGTGCTCGACCGCGCCGCGCATCTACGCCGCGACGACGAGAAGCTGTTCGCGCTGGAGCAGAAGCCATCCTCGCGCGCCTATGTGGTCTATCGCGACTCGCTGCTGGTCAAGCGCGAGGGCGACAAGGTGCGCGCGCTGCTCGGCATCGACGAAGCGCTGAAATGCGGCGCCAATCCCGGCACGGTGTTCCTCGGGCTTCGCGACGGTGCGGCCGTGTTCGGCATGGGCCTGTCGCAGGCCGCCGCCGAGAAACTGATCGGCCGCGAGGACTATACCGTGACCGAGCTGCGCGGCATGGCGATGCAGGGCGCGATTCCGCCCGACGAGCTCTCGGCGGTGGCGATGGCGAAATCGATGGTGAGCTGGCATCAGCGCCACGGCTATTGCGCCAATTGCGGCGCACGCACCAGCATGAAGGAAGGCGGCTGGAAGCGCGACTGCCCGGCCTGCAAGGCCGAGCATTTTCCGCGCACCGATCCGGTCGTGATCATGCTCGTGGCGTCCGGCGACAAGTGCCTGCTCGGACGCCAGAAGCAGTTTCCGGCAGGCATGTATTCCTGCCTCGCCGGCTTCGTCGAGGCCGCCGAGACCATCGAGGACGCGGTGCGCCGCGAGATCTTCGAGGAGTCCGGAATCCGCTGCACCGACGTGCAATATTACATGACCCAGCCCTGGCCCTATCCGTCGTCGCTGATGATCGGCTGCAGCGCGCGCGCCGTGAGCGAGGACGTCGTGGTCGATCACGCCGAGCTCGAGGATGCGCGCTGGTTCACGCGCGAGGAGGCCGCAAAGATGCTGACGCGGACACATCCGGACGGGCTCGCCGGCCCGCATCCCTTCGCCATCGCCCATCATCTGCTCGGCCGCTGGGTGCACGACAAGAGCAGCTGAGCCGAGCGACGATGGCCGGTACCGCGCCGCGCATCCTCTCCATCGGCATGCCGGTGCGCGACCTCATCCTGCGCGTCGAGGCCCTGCCCGAACGCGGCAGCAAGGCGAACGCCAGCCATCTCGCCGAGATTTGCGGCGGCAATGCGCTCAACGCCGCCATAGCGATGGCGCGACTTGGCGGCCGCATCGCGTTCGCAGGTCCGATGGGCGATGCGCGGGAGACGTCGAGCGCTTTCATTCTGGCGCAGATGGCGCGGGAGGGCATCGACACCACGCACATCGTGCGCATGCCTGGCCTGAGCACGCCGGTGTCGGCGATCATGATCGAGCCCTCGGGCGAGCGGACGCTCACGATCTATCGCGATCCCGCGCTGTGGACCGTGATGCTGCCTGAGGCGGACGCGTTGCTTGCCGGTTGTCAGGCAGTGCTCGTCGAAAGCCGCTGCGCGCCGTTCGCGACCTCGCTTTGCGCCGAGGCACGCCGGCGGGGCATTCCCGTCATCGTCGGCGTCGACCGCGCGATGGCGCTGCAGGACGGCCTGCTCACGGCGGCCTCGCATCTGCTGTTCGCCAGCGCGCAGCTGCAGGAGACGGCTGGCATCGCTGACGACGGCGCGGCCTTGAAGCGCTTGGCGCAGCTGACGCCCGCCTGCCTCGCGGCCACGCGCGGCCCGCGCGGCACGATCTGGCTGAACCATGCGGGCGCGCTGGAAGAGGTGCCGGCGTTCCCGGTCCGGGCGGTCGATACGCTCGGCGCCGGCGACGTCTTCCATGGCGCGTTCGCGCTCGGCCTCGCCGAAGGCAAGGGGTTGCGCGAAGCGATGCGATTCGCCGCGGCCGCCGCAGCGCTGAAATGCACCCACCATGGCGGCGGCCTGGCCGCGCCGCAACGCGTTGAAGTTGAAAGGTTTTTGCGCGATCGCCCGTAGAGCGATTCCACGGAAGCGCCGAGATTATGGGCTTGCCGTGGAAGGATTTTCTCTATATCAGGGAAATCCGCCCCTGAATTGGAACAAAGTTCTTCAAATGACTGATGTCGCCGTCCAGATCCCCGAGACCAGCCGCCGCCTCGACGCCATCGACCGCAAGATCCTGATGGTGCTCCAGGAAGACGCTTCCCTCTCCGTCGCCGAGATCGGCGACCGGGTCGGCCTGTCCTCGACCCCCTGCTGGAAGCGCATCCAGCGCCTGGAGGCCGACGGCGTGATCATCAAGCGCGTCGCGCTCGTCGACCAGAACAAGATCGGGCTCGGCATCTCCGTGTTCGTGTCGGTCGAGAGCTCCGATCATTCGGATGCCTGGCTGAAGCGGTTCGCCGAGGCCGTCAGCGCCATGCCGGAGGTGATGGAGTTCTATCGCATGGCCGGCGACGTCGATTACATGCTGCGCGTCGTGGTCGCGGACATGCAGGCCTATGACGTGTTCTACAAGAAGCTGATCAGCGCCGTGCCGCTGAAGAACGTCACCTCGCGCTTTGCGATGGAGAAGATCAAGTCGGTCACCGCGCTGCCGATTCCGGCTGTGGTGGCGGCCTGACGCCAACTCTCATCTTGACGCGTTTTTCTTCACGCGAACCGGCAACCACTTCGCTGGAAAACCTTCAAGCCGCCTGAAACACCGGCAGGGTGACGCTGACGCTCGTGCCTCCGCCCGGCGCCGTGCCGATCGCGATCGTCCCGCCATGGGCCTCGACCAGGCTGCGGACAACGGCGAGACCAAGACCGGCACCGCCGGTCGCGCGATTGCGCGACTTCTCCAGCCGATGGAAAGGCTCCAGCACGGTTTGACGCTGATCGGCGGGAATCCCGGGCCCCTCGTCGCCGATCGACACGACGACGGCGCCATCCTTCAGGCCCGTTCGTACGTGCGCGGCACGGCCATAGGCGAGCGCGTTGTCGATGATGTTGGCGAAGACCCGCCGCAAGGCGAGCCGGTCGCCGAGGACGACAACGTTGCGCACATGTTCGTCCGTGACCAGATCGACCGCTGCGCCCTGAACATGCCGGTCGTGCACCTCGACGGCCACCAGCGCGGCGAGCTCGACCATCTCCTGAGACAGTCCGCCGGCACCCGCCCGCGTTGACAGCAGCGCATCATCGAGCAGGCGGATCATGTCGTCGATGTCGGCGACCGCCCGCTGCCGCTCGGCATCGTCGGGAATGTGCTCGACGCGCAGCCGCAACCGTGTCGCAAACGTCCTGACGTCGTGTGCGATGCCGCCAACCAGCGTCATGCGCGCGCGCAGCATCTCGGCAAGCCGCCCCTGCAGGCGGTTGAACGCGGCGATGACGGCACGGATCTCCGGCGCGCTGCGTCGCGCATCCGGCAGCGGCGGCGGATCGGTCGACAGATCGACACGATCGACGGCGGCGGCGAGCCGCGCCAGCGGCCGCGTCTCGCGCTGCATGACCAGCAGCGCCAGCAGCGCCACGATCGAGCCGAACAGGCCCGCGCCGAAGCCGACGGGAAGGCCGAACGGGGTCACCGGCAGGCGAGTATAGGCGTCGATGACCAGTAACTCGCCGCTGCGCAATCCGATGCGGAATTCGATCGCATTGGCCATCAGCCGCGCGAGGCGGGGAAACGCCCGGCTACCCCGATGATCCGACGGCGGCACGATCTCGACGGGGCGACCCGCAAGGCCGGCCGCATACGTCTCGCGCAGTTCCCGCTGATCCGGCGGCGTCTCGCCGCCGACCGGCGCACCCGACGGCACGATGCGCACGGTGAACTGCGGCGAAGACACCGCGTCGAGCACGGCCTGCCGTGAACCCGCGTCCGTTCGCTCCAGGAGCGTGGCCAGAGCATCGAGACGCGCGGGTGAGGGCCGGGTCAGCTCGTTTTCGCGGAGGGTCGTCCGGTAGAAGATCGCGACGACCACGATGGTCACCAGGATTATCCCCACCAGTCCGATCAAAGCGAGCCGCGCGGCGAGCGTCACGCGCAGCATCACGACACCTGCTTGACGGTCGCGGTGAACAGATAGCCGCCGTTGCGTACTGTCGTGATCAGGTTGGAGCCGGGACTTGCACCGTCGAGCTTGCGGCGCAGCCGCGAGATCAGCATGTCGACGGTGCGGTCGAACGGTTCGGCCGAACGGCCGCGGGTCCAGTCGAGGATCTGGTCGCGCGTGAGCACCCTTCGCGGCCGCTGCACGAAGCAACCGAGCAGGTCGAACTCGGCGCTGGTCAATTGCAGCTCCGACGCCTCGGCCTCGGTCGTCTCGACACTGCGCGCATCGAGATCGATCACGAAGCGGTCGAACGCGAAGCGCCGGACCAGCGGCTTGGACGGAGTTCCGTTGGCACGGCGCAGGATGGCGCGAACGCGCGCCAGCAGCTCGCGCGGCCCGAACGGCTTCGTCAGGTAATCGTCGGCGCCCATCTCGAGGCCGACCACGCGATCGATCTCGTCGCTCTTGGCGGTCAGCATCAGGATCGGGATGGCATCGTCGGCGCGCAAGCGCCGGCAGATCGAAAGCCCGTCCTCGCCCGGCAGCATCAAGTCGAGGATGACGAGGTCGGGCCGCAGGCGCTGGAGCATCGAATCCATGGCCTTGCCGTCGGCGACGCAGGCGACCTCGAACCCCTCGCGCCGCATGAAGTCGGCGACGAGGCGGCTGATCTCGGGATCGTCCTCCACCATGAGGATCGTAGCCGGATGCGCGTTCATGGTCGGCATTTTTGGCCGACGGCACGTCGCATGCAAGAGCGGCAGCGCGGTTGTTACATACTGTTACGTGCGTCCGACAAAGCCATAACAATCGTTTCGTTCCGGCCATGCGGCACCGACGCCGCCCGCCCAGTCTCCTCCGCACGGCTCCCGCTCCCGGCAGCCTCACACGGAGACGACGACCATGAGCAAGTTCTTCCTTACTTCCCTCGTCATCGGCACCCTTGCGGTTGCCGCGGCGGCCGACGCCAATGCCTGGACGCGGTCGGCGACCGCGAGCGGCCCGCGCGGCACGTCCACCGTCACCGCGAGCGGCGCCTGCGCCAACGGAAGCTGCACGCGCAACGTCACCCGCACGGGCCCGGCCGGCAAAACCTACACCCGCACCGGCACAATCTCGCGCTGACGCCGCGCCGCCGTCGCCGCGTCAGCCGGCCCGCGCGGCGACGGCCAGCCCTGCCTGATCAGAAAGGACCATCACCGTGTCATCGACATTCCATCGCATCTCACTTCCGCGAATTGCGACCGTCGTCGCCTTCGTCGCGACCGCGACCTCCGCGCTCGCCCAGACCCAACCGCAGACTCAGATCACACCGCAGATGCGCAGCGAAGCGAGGAGCCTGATGCAGGCCTGCCGTACCGACTTCGACAAGCTCTGCAGCAACGTCACGCCGGGCGGCGGACGCGTTCTAGCCTGCCTGCAGTCCCATGCTGGCCAGGTCACCTCGTCCTGCGCCCAAGCGCTGCCCCGCGCCCAGGCGCTGCGCAACAGTTCCGTCGGTGCCGGCACAGCGCCGAAATAGGAGGATAACGTGGGCTACGCTTCGCTCCTGCTCGATCCTGCGCTCAAGAGCATGATCCTCGCAACCGCGCTCGGCCTGATGCTGCTCGAATACGGCATCGGCCGCCTGGCGCATCACGACATCCACGACTGGCGCGAAAGCGTCGCGTCCTTTGGCGTGGCATTGGGACAGAACCTGCTGCGCGCGCTGGAGGCCGGCATCCTCGCCATTCCGTTCGCATTCCTGTACGAGCACCGGCTGCTCGACTTTGCGCAAACAGCACCGCTCGCACTCGCCGGATTATTCGTCGGCAGCGAGTTTCTCTATTACTGGCAACATCGCGCCTCGCATCGCATCCGCTGGATGTGGGCGACGCATGCGGTCCATCACTCGACGACGCGGCTGAACTTGACCGCGGCGATCCGGCTCGGCTGGACAGGAAACATCTCGGGCAATTTCCTGTTCTTCCTGCCGCTGGCGCTGATCGGATTTCATCCGCTCGCGATCGTGGCGATGCTCGGCACCAACCTGCTCTATCAGTTCTTCATTCACAGCGAATTTGCGCCGAAACTCGGCGTACTGGAATGGGTGCTCAACACGCCGAGCCACCATCGCGTGCATCATGCCTGCAACGAGCCGTGCCTCGACAAGAACTATGGCGGCATCCTGATCGTGTTCGACCGCCTGTTCGGGACCTTTGCCGAGCGGCCATCGGATCAGCCGCTCCGCTACGGCCTCGTCGGCCGCACGCCGTCCTACAATCCGGTCCGGATCGCGCTCGGCGAATGGGTCGCGATGCTGAGCGATGCCTGGAAGGCGCGCGGCGCAGGTGCGAAGCTCCGCGCGCTGTTCGGTCCGCCGGAAGGCTGAGCGCGCAAGCGCTCAAATCTTCTGATTGTACTCGCCGACTTCGGGATGCGTGCGCAGCACGCTGTTCACCATCTCGAACATGTCGTGCATGCGCTGCTCGGAGACCGGGCTCTCGACCACGACGACCAGCTCGGGCTTGTTGGAGGAGGCGCGCACCAGGCCCCAGCTGCCGTCTTCCACAGTAACTCGGACGCCGTTGACGGTGACGAGATCGCGGATCGCCTGGCCCCCGATCTTCGCACCCTTCGCCTGCAGGCCTTCGAAGTGCTTCACCACCTTGTCGATGACGCCGTATTTGGTCTCGTCGGCGCAATGCGGCGACATGGTCGGCGACGACCAGGTCTTCGGCAGCGCGTTCTTCAAATCGGCCATCGACTTGCCGGGCGCGCGGTCGAGCATGTCGCAGATCGCGAGCGCGGAGACCAGGCCGTCGTCATAGCCGCGGCCATAGGGCTTGTTGAAGAAGAAGTGGCCGGACTTCTCGAAGCCCGCGAGCGCGCCGGTCTCGTTGGTGCGGCGCTTCATGTAGGAATGGCCGGTCTTCCAATAGGCGGTCTTCGCGCCCTGCTTCTGCAGCACCGGATCGGTGATGAACAGGCCGGTGGACTTCACGTCGACGATGAACTGCGCGTCCTTGTGGATCGCCGACATGTCGCGCGCCAGCATCACGCCGACCTTGTCGGCAAAGATCTCCTCGCCGGTGTTGTCGACGACGCCGCAACGGTCGCCGTCACCGTCGAAGCCGAGGCCGACATCGGCCTTGTGCTGCAGCACCGCGTCGCGGATCGCGTGCAGCATCTCCATGTCTTCCGGATTCGGGTTGTATTTCGGGAAGGTGTGGTCGAGCTCGGTGTCGAGCGGGATCACCTCGCAGCCGATCGCCTCCAGCACCTGCGGCGCGAACGCGCCGGCGGTGCCGTTGCCGCAGGCCGCGACGACCTTGAGCTTGCGCGTCAGCTTCGGACGAGAGGTGAGGTCGGCGATGTAGCGCGCCGGATAATTCTCGTGGAACTGGTAGGAGCCGCCGGCCTTGTTCTTGAATTCCGCGTTCAGGACGATCTCCTTCAGCCGCGTCATCTCGTCGGGACCGAAGGTCAGCGGGCGGTTGGCGCCCATCTTCACGCCGGTCCAGCCATTGTCGTTGTGCGAGGCCGTGACCATCGCAACGGCGGGCACGTCGAGATCGAACTGTGCGAAATAAGCCATCGGCGTCACCGCAAGGCCGATGTCGTGCACCTTGCAGCCCGCCGCCATCAGGCCGGAGATCAGCGCGTATTTGATCGAGGCCGAGTAGCCGCGGAAATCGTGGCCGGTGACGATCTCCTGGCGGACGCCGAGCTCGGCGATCAGCGCGCCCAGCCCCATGCCGAGCGCCTGCACACCCATCAGGTTGATTTCCTTCTGGAACAACCAGCGCGCGTCGTATTCGCGAAAGCCGGTCGGCTTCACCATCGGCTCGGATTCGAAGGCGTAGGTGTTGGGCAACAATACGGATTTCGGCTTCGGGAACATTGAGTCGGTCTCGTGGAAAGGGGGCGGGATTGCTGCAGGCTTAGCGAATGCCAAACCGCAGCGAAAGGCGGGAATGAAGGCTTATGGCCGATAATTGCGGCAGTTTGGTAACGAAGAAACGTTACCGCGGGGGCGGCCAGAGCAAGGATATTATCTTGAAATGACGACCGCGCGGTCGCGCGGGGAGCTACTGCTCCAGCACCATCTGGCCGTTGGAATATTCGAAACGCTTCAGGCGGGACAGGAAGGAGAGGCCGAGCAGGTTCTCCGACAGCGCCTCGTCTGGCAGGACCATGGCATCGACGTCGCGCACAATGAGACCGCCGACGTCGAGCATGGCGATGCGGGTGCGCGCGGCCTTGATGGTGCCGTTGGCGGTGGAGACCGTGGCGTTGTACTCGCCGCGCGAGGGACGGAGGCCAAAGCGGGCGGCGGAGGTTTCGTTGAGCGCAACGACGGAGGCGCCGGTATCGATCATGAAGCCGATGCGCTGGCCGTCGATGCGGCCCTCGGTCTGGAAATGACCGCGGCCGTCGCGGCCAATGGCCAGGCTGCGGCCGCCGGCCGGGGCTGTGGCCGCGACTGCGACCGTCGTGCGCGGCACTGACGTGGCGGACGCCGAGCTCATCTTGTCCGCCATCTGCGCCATGAAGGTGCCGAGGCCGACCATGACGGCCGCGATGATCATAATGTTGCGCATCACACCACTTCCGAGCCGAAAGCTCGATTTCATCACGCGACGATGCCGACTGCGAGCGAACGCAGGTCGGAGCCCTTGTCATTTTGACGAAAAGGATGAGCGGAGGGTTAATGCCGGTTGCGAGTGGTCACGTCCCGCGCGGCTTCGCCCGCCTTGTCGGCACGGCGCTCGCGGGATCGTCGGGCCAGGGGTGACGCGGGTAGCGGCCGCGCAGGTCGGAGCGGACGGCGGCGTAGCTGCCGCGCCAGAAGCCGGGCAGATCGCGCGTCACCTGCACCGGGCGCTGGGCCGGCGACAGCAATTCCAGCACCAGCGGCACCTTGCCGGCGGCGATCGAGGGATGGGTGTTGAGGCCGAACAATTCCTGCAGCCGCACCGCGATCGTCGGCCCCTGCTCGGCCTCGTAGTCGATCGCGAGCACGCTCCCCGTCGGCGCCTCGAAATGGGTCGGCGCCTCGCGATCGAGCCGCGCGCGCATCTCCCAAGGCAGGAGCGCCATCAGGGCATCGGAGAGATCGCCCGCGGAGATGTCCTTGAGTGCGATCTTGTCGTAGAGCGCCGGCACCAGCCAGTCGTCGCGCCGCGCGATCAGGCCGTCGTCCGACAAATCGGGCCAGCTGTCGCCTTCGGCCTTGCGCAGGAACATCACGCGGTCGCGCCATTGCTTGGCGGCTTTCGACCAGGGCAGCCGGTCGAGGCCCGCGGCGATCAGTCCGTCGGCGAGAATGCGCGCGGTGTCTTCAGAGGGCGGCACGGCAAGCGTCGCCTCGGACAGCGTGATCGCGTGCAGCACGCGCTTGCGCCGCGCCCGCAGCGCCATCGCGCCGCGATCGAACGAAATCTCGTCGGCGGTCTCGATATGCTCGGCGAAATGCCGCTCGATTTCGTCCTCGGTGATTTGCGCGGCGAGCAGGATGCGTCCGCTCGCCGCCGTCCCCGTCATCTCGCCTATCGCGATATAGGGCGCGCGGGCGAGCGAGGAGGTCTGCTCGACAGAGGCGCCGCGGCCGTTGGCCAGCACGAAACTGCCATTGCCGCGATTGCGCGCGACGCGGTCCGGGAACGCATAGGCGAGCATCAGGCCGGTCGAGAGATCCTCCTGCTGCGCCGCCTTCTCCGACGCCGCGACCTGCGAGGCCCAGCGGCGCGCGAGATCGCGCGCGCTTGCCGCGCGCGGCGAGCGGTCGCGGCGAAACTGGTCGCGCCGCTGCTCGAGATCGACGCTGTCGCCGCCAAGGCCGCGCTCGGTGATGATGGCCGCGATCTCGGCGGCGGCTTCGCCGCTGCCCGCGCGATGCGAATCCACGATCATGCGCGCCAGCCGCGGCGGCAGCGCCAGCGCGCGCAGGCTTTTTCCCTCCGCGGTGATGCGGCCGTCGCCGTCGAGCGCGTTGAGCTCGCTGAGCAGGCTTTTGGCTTCCTTCCAGGCCGGCTGCGGCGGCGGATCGAGGAACGACAGGGCCGCGGGATCGCTGACGCCCCATTGCGCGAGATCGAGCACCAGCGAGCACAGGTCGGCGCTGAGGATTTCCGGTTGGGTGTACGGCGCGAGCGAGGCGGTCTGCGGCTCGTCCCAGAGCCGGTAGCAGATGCCGGGCTCGGTGCGACCGGCGCGGCCACGGCGCTGGTCCACCGCCGCGCGCGAGGCGCGCACGGTCTCGAGCCGGGTCAGGCCGATATCGGGCTCGTAGCGCGGCACACGGGCAAGACCGCTATCGACGACGATGCGCACGCCCTCGATGGTGAGCGAGGTCTCCGCAATCGAAGTCGCCAGCACCACCTTGCGCGTGCCCTTGGGTGCCGGCGCGATGGCACGGTCCTGCACGGCGGCATCGAGCGCGCCGAACAGCGGCACGATCTCGACGGAGGCGTCCTGCACGCGCTCGCCGAGAAAATTCTGGGTACGGCGGATCTCGGCGGCACCCGGCAGGAACGCCAGCACCGAGCCGCTGTCGGCGCGCAGTGCGGATGCGATCGCATCCGCCATCTGCCGCTCGATCGGCGCGTCGGCCTTGCGGCCGAGATAGCGCGTCTCGACCGGAAAGGCGCGGCCCTCGCTTTCGACGACGGGGGCATCGCCGAGCAGCCTTGCCACCCGCGCACCGTCGAGCGTCGCCGACATCACCAGGATGCGCAAATCCTCGCGCAGGCCGGTTTGCGCATCACGCGCCAGCGCGAGGCCCATGTCGGCGTCGAGCGAGCGCTCGTGGAATTCGTCGAACAGGATGGCGGCAACGCCTGTCAGTTCGGGATCGTCGAGGATCTGGCGGGTGAAGATGCCCTCGGTCACCACCTCGATGCGTGTGGCGCGCGAGATCTTCGAGCCGAAGCGGACACGATAGCCGACGGTTTCGCCAGCGCGCTCGCCGAGCGATTTGGCCATGCGGTCGGCACTGGCGCGGGCGGCGATGCGGCGCGGCTCCAGCACGATGATCTTCTTGTCCCTGGCCCAGGGCGCATCGAGCAAGGCCAGGGGCACGCGCGTGGTCTTGCCGGCGCCCGGCGGCGCCACCAGCACGGCGGCGTTGCTGGCCTCCAGCGTGCGCGACAGATCGTCGAGCACGGCATCGATCGGGAGGGGCGTGTCGAAGCTGCGGGGCAAGGAAACATCCGGTCGTCGTGCCCGGCCTTGTGCCGGGCATCCACGTCTTACCTCAGGCCGTCTTTCCGGGATGGTCCGCAGGACCAGACCCGGAATCTCGAGATTCCGGGTTCGCGCTATGCGCGCCGCGGAATGACAAAGTCACACGGGCCATCGCGAATAACGAGTCTTCCGTCAGCCCTGCACCGCCGGCCGCCCAACACTCTCATAGGTGAAGCCTGCGGCTTCCATGTCCTCGGGGCGGTAGATGTTGCGGAGGTCGACGACGACCGGCTGCGCCATGGTCGCCTTCAACCGGTCGAGATCGAGCGCGCGGAACTGCACCCATTCGGTGACGATGACGAGCGCGTCGGCGCCTTGCGCACAGGCATAGGCGTCCTCGCAATAGGTGATGTCGGGCAATTCGCCCTTGGCCTGCTCCATGCCGACGGGATCGAACGCCTTCACCTTCGCACCCATGTCGATCAGGCCGGTCACCAGCGGGATCGACGGCGCATCGCGCATGTCGTCGGTGTCGGGCTTGAAGGTGAGGCCGAGCACGGCGATGGTCTTGCCGCGCAGATTGCCGCCGAGCGCTTGGGCTACCTTGCGCGCCATCGCGCGCTTGCGGTTCTCGTTGACCGCCAGCACCGATTCGACGATGCGCAAGGAGACGTCGTAGTCCTGCGCGATCTTGATCAGGGCCTTGGTGTCCTTCGGGAAGCACGAGCCGCCGAAGCCGGGACCGGCATGCAGGAATTTGGTGCCGATGCGGTTGTCGAGCCCGATGCCGCGCGCGACCTCCTGCACGTTGGCGCCCGCCTTCTCGGAGAGGTCGGCGATCTCGTTGATGAAGGTGATCTTGGTCGCCAGGAACGCGTTAGCGGCGTATTTGATCATCTCGGCGGTGCGGCGCGCGGTGAACATCAGCGGCGCCTGGTTCAGCGACAGCGGACGGTAGATGTCGCCCATCACCTTGCGGCCGCGCTCGTCGGAGGTGCCGACCACGATGCGGTCGGGGAATTTGAAATCGCGGATCGCCGCGCCCTCGCGCAGGAACTCGGGGTTGGAGGCGACCACCACATCGGCCTTGGGATTGGCCTCGCGGATGATGCGCTCGACCTCGTCGCCGGTGCCGACCGGCACGGTCGATTTCGTCACCACCACGGTGAAGCCCTGCAGCGACTGCGCGATCTCTTTCGCGGCGGCGTAGACGTAAGACAGGTCGGCGTGTCCGTCGCCGCGACGCGAGGGGGTACCGACCGCGATGAACACGGCATCGGCATCGGCCACCGGCTGCTTCAGGTCGGTGGTGAAATCGAGCCGCTTGGCCTTCACGTTGTTCGCGACCAGCTCGTCGAGGCCTGGCTCGTAGATCGGGATCTCGCCGCGATGCAATGCCGCGATCTTCCGCTCGTCCTTGTCGACGCAGGTGACGTCGTGGCCGAAATCCGCAAAGCAGGCGCCGGACACCAATCCCACATAGCCCGTGCCGATCATCGCAATTCGCATGAAAAATCCTGTTCCAGCTTGGTTAACGGACGTCCAACTCAGCCCAATCCGGGGCGGTTTAGCATTTTCCCGAGGTCATGGAACAGTCCACATGCAAAAACCGGCCCGCGATTTGAATCGGTAAAGAAGTCGGAAACCACTGGGCTCCAAACTGCCTCAGGCCCGCACAGGGGCGGGCGGAACGCGCCTCGAAAAGGGACACCATGGCACGATCGGGCACAATCGCGGCGGCCAGCCCCTCCATGGCCACTTCGGCCGCGCGTATCGACTGGGTCGACTACGCCAAGGGCATCTGCATCGTCATGGTCGTGATGATGCATTCGGTGCTGGGGGTCGAGCTTGCCGCCGGACAGACCGGTTTCATGCACGCCGTCGTGGCCTTCGCAAAGCCGTTCCGGATGCCGGATTTCTTCCTGATTTCGGGCTTGTTCCTGTCTCTGGTGATCGACCGGGACTGGCGAACCTATCTCGACCGCAAGGTGGTGCATTTCGCCTACTTCTATGTCATCTGGGTGACAATCCAATTCGGATTCAAGGCGCCGGCCTTCGCGGCCGAGACCAGCTGGCAGCACGTTGGCCTGTTGTATCTCGAATCCTTCATCGAGCCGTTCGGCACGCTGTGGTTCATCTATCTGTTGCCGGTCTTCTTCGTCGTCACGAAACTGACACGCAAGGTCCCGCCGCTCGCGGTCTGGCTCGTCGCCGCCGCGCTGGAGACCGCGCACATCACCACCGGCTGGACCGCCATCGACGAGTTCTGCTCGCGTTTCGTCTATTTCTATTCGGGCTATCTGTTCGCGCCTTACGTGTTCGCTTTGTCGGATCGCGCGCGGAAGCATCCTGCGCTGGCGCTTGCAGCGCTTGCCGCCTGGGCGCTGGTCAATGCCGGCCTCGTCGCAGCGGGGATAAGCGAGTGGGCGATCGTCTCGCTCGCGCTCGGCTTCGCCGGGGCCTGCGCCATCATCGCGGCGGGCACGCTGCTCGCGCGGGCGCACTGGCTCAATTTCCTCCGCTTCTGCGGCGAGCATTCGATCGTGATCTATCTCGCCTTCTTCCTGCCGATGGCGGCGACGCGGACGCTGCTGCTGCACACCGGCATCATCCCTGATATCGGCACGGTGTCGCTGCTCGTCACCGTCGCCGGCGTGCTCGGTGCGCTGGCGATCTGGCAGATTGCGCTGCGGCTCAATGCGCGCTTCCTGTTCGAGCGACCCGATGCGTTCTGGATCGCGCCGAGGAAGACGGGCGTGCGATTGCAGGCGGCGGAGTAGCGCTCCTTTTCGAGTCGTCGCCGCCTAGTGGGTAATCGCGCAGGGGGGGCGGGGAACGACGAGGGTGTGGGAATCGCGCCAAAAATCCGCCTCCCAAGGCTGTCAAAGCCCGCAAAAATTCATACATTGCGGCCCATGCCCAAGACATCGCAGAAGACCACCGCAAAAGCTGACACCAAGGCCGCGTCCAAAGTCGCAGCCAACGCTGCCACCGATACCAAACCTGCCGTGACAGCTGCTGCCAAACCGGTCGCAGCGAAGGCGGCCGGCAAGGGCGACCATGTGTTCCTGGTCGACGGTTCCTCCTACATCTTCCGCGCCTATCACGCGCTGCCGCCGCTGAACCGCAAGTCCGACGGGCTGCAGGTCAACGCCGTGCTCGGCTTCTGCAACATGCTGTGGAAGCTGCTGCGCGAGATGCCCGAGGACAACCGGCCGACGCATCTGGCGATCATCTTCGACAAGTCGGAGATCACCTTCCGCAACAAGATCTATCCGGACTACAAGGCGCACCGGCCGCCCGCCCCGGACGATCTCATTCCGCAATTCGCCCTGATCCGCGAAGCCGTGCGCGCCTTCGACCTGCCCTGCCTGGAACAGGCCGGCTTCGAGGCCGACGATCTCATCGCAACCTATGTGCGCCAGGCCTGCGAGCGCGGCGCCAGCGCCACCATCGTGTCGTCCGACAAGGACCTGATGCAGCTCGTCACCGATTGCGTCACGATGTACGACACGATGAAGGACCGCCGCATCGGCATCCCCGAAGTGATCGAGAAGTTCGGCGTGCCCCCGAACAAGGTGGTCGAGGTGCAGGCGCTCGCGGGCGATTCCACCGACAACGTGCCGGGCGTGCCCGGCATCGGCATCAAGACCGCGGCGCAGCTGATCACCGAATATGGCGATCTCGACCAATTGCTGTTCCGCGCCGGCGAGATCAAGCAGCCGAAGCGGCGCGAGGCGCTGCTCGAGAATGCGGAGAAGGCGCGCATCTCGCGACAGCTCGTGCTGCTCGACGACAAGGTCGAGCTGGACGTGCCGCTGGACGATCTCGCCGTCCACGAGCCCGATGCGCGCAAGCTGATCGCCTTCCTCAAGGCGATGGAGTTCACGACCCTGACGCGGCGCGTCGCCGAATATGCGCAGATCGATCCTGCCAATGTCGATGCCGACCCCGGCTATGCCAGCGGCGCCAGCGTGTTCACGACGCTGCCGCCCTCGGACATCGTGCCCACACCAGGCACGGGAACCCCGGCGCCGGCGCGGCCGAGCCAGCCCAACAAATCGGCGGGCAAGGAGGACAAGGCTGCGAGCCCGAAGGGGGCACCGATCTCGCTCGCCGCCGCACGCGAAGAGGCGTTGCGCAAGCTGCCGGTCGACCGATCCAAGTACCAGACGATCAAGTCGCTGAAGGAGCTCGACGCCTTCATCGCGCGCATCCATGACGCCGGCCATGTCGCGATCGAGACGCGAGCGAACTCGATCGACCCGATGCAGGCCGACCTCTGCGGCATCGCGCTGGCGCTGGCGCCGAACGAGGCCTGCTACGTGCCGCTGGCGCATAAGCAATCCGGCGGCGGCGCCGGCCTGTTCGATGCCGGCCTCGCGCCGGACCAGGTCAAGCACGACGACGCGCTGCAGGCGCTGCGGCCGGTGCTGGAATCGGCGGGCATCCTCAAGATCGGCTTCGACGTCAAGTTCACCGCCGTGATGCTGGCGCAGCACGGCATCACCTTGCGCAACATCGACGATGCGCTGTTGATCTCTTACGTGCTCGACGCCGGCCGCGGCTCGCATGCGCTCGAATCGTTGTCGGAGCGCTGGTTCGGTCATGCCATGCTGAAGGAGAGCGAGCTGCTCGGCAGCGGCAAGGGCAAGATCACCTTCGACCAGGTGCCGGTCGACAAGGCCGCCCCGCTATCGGCCGAGGGTGTCGACATCGCGTTGCGGGTCTGGCGCGTGCTGAAGCCGCGCCTGGTTTCCGAGCACATGAATGCGGTCTACGAGACGCTGGAGCGGCCGCTGGTGTCGGTGCTCGCGCGCATGGAGCGGCGCGGCATCTCGATCGACCGCCAGGTGCTGTCGCGGCTATCAGGCGATTTCGCCCAGACCGCGGCGCGCGTCGAAGCCGAGATCCAGGAGATCGCGGGCGAGCCGGTCAATGTCGGCAGCCCCAAGCAGATCGGCGACATCCTGTTCGGCAAGATGGGATTGCCTGGCGGCACCAAGACCAAGACCGGCGCGTGGTCGACCACCGCGCAGGTGCTCGACGAGCTCGCCGAGCAGGGCCACGACTTCCCGAAGAAGATTCTGGAGTGGCGCCAGGTCTCCAAGCTGAAGTCGACCTACACCGACGCGCTGCCGACCTACGTCAATCCGCAGACCCATCGCGTCCACACCACCTACGCGCTGGCTGCGACCACGACGGGGCGCTTGTCCTCGAACGAGCCGAACCTGCAGAACATTCCGGTGCGCACCGAGGACGGCCGCAAGATCCGCCGCGCCTTCATCGCCACGCCCGGGCACAAGCTGGTCTCGGCCGATTATTCACAGATCGAGCTGCGGCTGCTGGCCGAGATCGCCGACATTCCCGTGCTGAAGCAGGCCTTCCGCGACGGGCTCGACATTCACGCCATGACGGCGTCGGAAATGTTCGGCGTGCCGATCAAGGGCATGCCGAGCGAGATCCGCCGCCGCGCCAAAGCGATCAATTTCGGCATCATCTACGGCATCTCGGCGTTCGGCCTCGCCAACCAGCTCGGCATCGCGCGCGAGGAAGCTTCCGCCTACATCAAGAAGTATTTCGAGCGCTTCCCCGGCATCCGCGCCTATATGGACGAGACGCGCGATTTCTGCCGCAACCACGGCTACGTCACCACGCTGTTCGGTCGCAAGTGCCACTACCCCGACATCAAGGCTTCGAATGCCTCGGTGCGCGCCTTCAACGAGCGCGCCGCGATCAACGCGCGGCTCCAGGGCACCGCCGCCGACATCATCCGCCGCGCCATGACGCGCGTGGAGGATGCGCTGGCGGCGAAGCAGCTCTCGGCGCAGATGCTGCTCCAGGTGCACGACGAGTTGATCTTCGAGGTGCCGGACGAGGAGGTCGCGGCAACGCTCCCCGTCGTGCAGAAGGTGATGCAGGACGCGCCGTTCCCCGCCGTGCTGCTCTCTGTGCCGCTGCATGTCGACGCCCGCGCCGCGAACAATTGGGACGAGGCGCATTGATGCTCTTTCTTTACCTCTCCCGCCTGCGGGGAGAGGTCGGATCGCCCTTGCGATCCGGGTGAGGGGGTACAGGTCTATCGACGACGCCCGTGTGGAGAGAGCCCCTCACCCCAGCCCTCTCCCCGTAAGAACGGGGCGAGGGAGCAGAGCGAGTACGCTGCGAGAACCCAATTGTCCTCCGAGCAATTGCACGATGGTCCCGCGGACCATCGCATATTAGAACCTCTGCATCTCCCGCACCGGTTCGCCCATGCCCCACACCTCCGCCCTGCTCGGCTTCGCCCTCGTCAGCCTCGGCCTCGTGCTGACGCCGGGACCGAACATGATCTATCTGATCTCGCGCTCGATCACGCAGGGGCCCGGGGCCGGCATCGTCTCGCTCGGCGGCGTGGCGCTCGGCTTCGTGTTCTACATGCTGTGCGCGGCGTTCGGCATCACGGCGCTCTTGCTTGCCATTCCGTTCGCCTATGACGCGCTGCGCCTTGCCGGCGCCGGCTATTTGCTGTGGCTCGCCTGGCAAGCGGTGAAGCCGGGTGGGCGCTCGCCGTTTCAGGTGAGGAAGCTCGCCATCGACAGCCCGCGCAAATTGTTCGCGATGGGCTTCGTCACCAACCTGCTCAACCCGAAGATCGCGATGCTGTACCTGGCGCTGCTGCCGCAGTTCATCGATCCCGCCGCCGGCAGCGTGCTGACGCAGTCGCTGGTGCTGGGCGCGATCCAGATCGCGATCAGCGTCAGCGTCAACGCGTTGATCGCGCTCGCGGCCGGCTCGATCGCGCTGTTCCTGGCGAACCGGCCGAGCTGGATGCTGGTGCAGCGCTGGCTGATGGGCACCGTGCTGGCGGGACTCGCGGTGCGGATGGCGGTCGAAGCGAAGAGGGTGTGAAGACACACTGTAATGCTCCGCACAGGCGGGGCATCCAGTACCCCGCGGGGTCTCGGCTCAATCACTGGCGTCACGGAGTACTGGGTCACCCGCCTCCGCGGGTGACGACAGCGCCAGCGTCAATCCAGTTTCGCGTCCATGCCGCGCTTCACGGCCGGGCGCGCCATCAGGGCCTCGTACCAGCGCTTGACGTTGGGGAAGTCGGCCAGATCAACCTTGTGGCGAGGATGGCGCCAGGCCCAGCCCAGGATGGCGAAATCGGCAACCGAGAGCTCGCCGGCGACGAAATCGCGCCCCTCCAGCCGGCGGTCAAGCACGCCATAGAGCCGGCGCGTCTCGGCCATGAAGCGCGTCAAGCCGTAGGCCCGGTCCTGCTCGTTCTCGAGTGCGATGAAATGATGCACCTGGCCGGGCATCGGGCCGAAGCCGCCCATCTGCCACATCAGCCATTCGTAGACCGGGACGCGCTCGCGAAGCGATTTCGGCAGGAATTTGCCGGTCTTTTCGCCGAGATAGAGCAGGATCGCACCGGATTCGAAGATGCTGACGGGCTTGCCGTCGGGCCCCTCGGGGTCGACGATCGCGGGGATCTTGTTGTTCGGCGAGAGCTTGAGGAACTCGGGCGCCATCTGCTCGCCCTTGGTGATATTCACCGGGATCACCTTGTAGGGCAGCCCCATCTCCTCCAGCGCGACCGAGATCTTGCGGCCATTCGGCGTGTTCCAGGTGTAGAGCTCGATGGTCATTCCATGTCCTTCCCCAAAAGGCCTGTCCCAAGAGGCTTGCCCCCTCACCTACTCCAGAAGGTTGCGCCCTCACAACCTTTGGGCCGGGATGGCCGATCCCTGTTGACGGGAGACGCCCCCTCTGGAATGTCGCGCCGGTCGCGGATAAATTCCGCCTCCTCCAAAAACGCTGTTCGAGGGACCGCCGTGTCGAAATCAGCCTCCCGCGCCCGCCTGTTCGAGATCATCCGCCGGCGCTCATTCGGCCGCGGCGAGGTGACGCTCGCGTCGGGCCGCAAGAGCGATTTCTACTTCAACCTCAAGCCGACCATGCTCGACCCCGAGGGCGCGACGCTGCTCGCCGAGCTGACGTACGAGGCGCTGAAGGACGACCAGCTCGATTTCATCGGCGGGCTCGAGATGGGCGCGGTGCCGCTCGCCGGCGCGCTGGCGCAGATCTCCTGGATCAAGGGCCATCCGATCGCGGCGTTCTTCGTGCGCAAGAAGCCGAAGGAGCACGGCGCCAAGCTCGCGATCGAGGGCCTGCCCAAGGGCGAGACGCTGGCCGGCAAGCGCGTCGTCATCGTCGAGGACGTCACCACCACGGGCGGCTCGGCGATGAAGGCGGTGGAAGCGGTGCGCGAGGCCGGCGCCAATGTCGTGCTGGTGCTGACCATGGTCGATCGCGAGGAAGGCGCCACCGACACGTTCGGTGCGGCCGGTCTGCCATTCCGCTCGCTGTACAAGGCGTCGGAGTTCTTGAAGGGGTAGCGATTCTCGTGTCCCGGTTCTGCAGCGCATCACGCCGCGAAGAGCGGCGCGCTACGCTGCGTCCGGGGCACGACAGACCGCGGAATCCGCGCCCGTTCAACCCTCATTTACCATCGCGGCTTATGGTGAATCATGTGCTGAGATCCTCCTGGGGAATCCCAGCCGGTTCAGTAGCGTCGGGTGGAGTAAGCATTGCGTACAGTCATGTCCCATGCGCGCCGGCGGCGTCGCGCGACGCTTGTGGCCGCCATGCTTGCGGCTCCGCTGCTCGCAACTCCTGCCCCGGTCTCGGCCGAAGGTCTGTTGGATTTCCTCTTCGGCGGAATGCAGCAGCAGCGACCGCAGCGCGAGGTGCCGCAGGCGAGCTCCTACGTCGATCCCTTCGGCAGCCAGCAGAATGGCGCCACGCCGCAATATGTGCCGCCGACCCGCTCGGCGGCCGCCGGCGGCTCGGGCCCGGCCTTCTGCGTACGCAGCTGCGACGGGAAATACTTTCCGCTGATGCGCGGCCTCGTCTCACCCGCGCAGATGTGTCAGGCGTTCTGTCCTGCCAGCGCGACCAAGGTCTATTTCGGCTCGTCGATCGACGGCGCCTATTCCCAGACCGGCGAGCGCTACGCCGACAGCGAGAACGCGTTCGCTTATCGCAAGGCGCTGCGCGCCGATTGCACCTGCAACGGCCGTGAACCGGTCGGCCTCGCCCCGGTCGACCTTGCGCTGGATTCCTCGCTGAAAGCCGGCGACGTGATCGCCACCACCGACGGGCTCGTCGCCTATACCGGCGTGCGCGTCGGCAACGACCAGGCTGCGGATTTCACTCCGGTCGCCTCCTATCCCGGTCTCACCGCACAGGTTCGCGCACGTCTTGGCGAGATGAAAGTGGCGCCGGTGCGCGCCGAGACGGTGTCGGCAGATGCGCCGGCGTCAAACGAGATCGTGCGTGAGCCGCTGCCGGATGTGTCGGTGCCGAAGACGGCCGCGAAGCCGGCGAAGCGGGCGGGGTTGGAGTAGCGAATGAGTCGTCACCTCCCGATGATCACCCCGATCACGTTGGGAGCGGCCAGATATTTCTCCTCGATCGCCGCGCGCGCGGCGGCGCGGTTCTCCGGCGTCAGGAGGCCGCGCTTCTCGGCCAGGATCATCCAGCAGAACCCCCACCAGTCCGTCAGCATGCCCTGATCGCCGACGAGGTCATAGCCCTGCTCGGCTGCGAAGATGCGCGCATGCGCTTCGTCCAGCGTGTCGAGAAACAGATGATCCTCGGGCGAGAAAAGATCGTCGCTGACGTCGTCGATGGTGTAGCCCCAGATCGATTGGCACACCGCGTTGAACTCGCGGTCGAACTGGTCGTCATCGACCCTCTGGCGCCGCGCGGCCTGATGCAGCCGCGACAGCGAGCGCGCGAAATCGGCGATCCGGGTGAGGGCAAACTGGTCGAAGGCAATGGTGGACATGTAGTCCTCGCAAGGTCGGACAGACGCTAGATATTGTATCGGCGAGGCGCCGAATCACAATGATATATCAAAGACTTGCTAAAGTGTTCTTAATTTGTTCTGGACGCGCGCGGAATGGAAAGGGGCCGCCAGAGGCGACCCCTTGCCGGTTGCAATCTTATTCGGGATGAAATTCCAGCCCCGGCAAGCGTGACGTTAAGACCGATAACGGGCTCTGCGCGATTCCGGAAGAATACCGATCGTAGTGCTGTCCTAATTCGGCCGGCGCCTCAATAACAGCGCGATGCCGCAATGGCGTGGACGCGGCGGTCGCCGAGCAGATGGGCGACAAAGCCGTTCTGCGGAAAGATCTTTGCGAAGGCAGCGTCGCGGATGCTGAGGCCGCCGGCATAGGCGCCGAACGCAGGCATGACGGCGCGCAACCCGTCGCTGGCGAAGCAGCGGCGCTCCATCGAGCGACCGCGCGCCGAGACGCGCGCCTTCGGATGCAGATGGCCGGCGATCTCGCCGTAAGCGCCGGTCGGCTCGTGGCGGAAGGTGATCGGGCCGATCGCGACTTCGTCCGCGATCGTGCCGCCGAGTTCGCGCGGCAGCATGGGATCATGATTGCCCGAGATCCAGATCCAGTCGCGGCCGGCCTGGAGTGCGGCGACGGCATTGCGATCGTCCGGTGACAACCGCTCATGCGCGCTGCGGTCGTGAAAACTGTCGCCGAGCGCAATCACTATTCGCGGATCATGGCGGGAGATGACAGCAGCGAGCCGGCCGAGCGTCGCGATGGTATCGTAAGGCGGCAGCAGCACGCCGCGCGTGGCGAAGCTCGACCCTTTCTCCAGATGCAGGTCGGAGACGACGAGCAGGCGCTGCTCGTCCCAGAACAGCGCGCCCGAGAGATCGGCCACGAAGGTCACATCGCTGATCGTGACTCTGGAAACGCGCAAGTCCTCGACATCTCCCGAAACCTGCGCGCCTGCCGTCACGTCTTACCCGCTTCTATCCATCGCCTCTTTGACCAGCTCGTCGGCGGCTTCGGCCAAAAGCTCGTCTGCAGCTTCGCCATAAACTGACTCGCGGCCGATTTCCAGCATCACGGGCACGGCCAGGGGAGAGACGCGATCGAGTTCCCGGTGCGCGATACTGCCGTGGATGCGCATCAGCATGTCGCCGAGGCGGCGCAAATCCAAGAGGCCGGTGGCGGCATCGGCGCGCGCGGCGCGGAGCAGGACGTGATCGGCCTGGTGCTTGCGCAGCACGTCGTAGACGAGATCGGTCGAGAACAGCACCTGACGGCGGCTCTTCTCTTCGCCGGTGTGCCGGCGCGCGATCAGGCCGGAGATGATCGCGCAGTTGCGGAAGGTCCGCTTCATCAGCGCGGATTCGGCGAGCCAGGCTTCGAGATCATCGCCGAGCATGTCAGGGTCGAACAGCGCGTCGAGGTCGATCCGCCCATCGCGGATCATGAAGGAGAGATCGCCGAGCCCCCAGATCGCCACGGCATATTCATTGGCGACGAAGCCGAGCGGCCGCGCGCGGGCACGCTCCAGCCGCCGCGTCAGCAGCATGCCGAGGGTCTGATGCGCGAGACGTCCCTCGAAGGGGTAACAGACCAGATAATGCTTGTCGGCCCGCGGAAAACTCTCGACCAGGAGCTCCCGGACCGCCGGCACGCTGCTGACGTCCTTCTGCAGCGACAGCCAGTCGCGCACCTGCTCCGGCAAGCCGCCCCAGGCGCGGCCGTCGTCGAGCAGGCGGCGCACGCGCTCGGCGAGATAGGTCGAAAGCGGAAACTTGCCGCCCATGTAGGACGGCACCTTGGGGTCCTTGTCATGCGCGCGCGAGACATAGACCTGGTCCTCGACCAGGGTCTCGTAGCGCACCACCTCGCCCGAGAACACGAAGGTGTCGCCGGGGGTCAAGCCCTCGATAAAGGCCTCCTCGATCTCGCCGAGCAGCCGGCCGCCGCGTGCGATCACGCCGGTTGATCCCGTACCGCCGCCGCGCGAGCGCACCAGCCGCACCTTCAGCATGTCGTCCTCGACGATGGTGCCAACATTCATGCGGTAGCTCTGCCGCACTTTTGGATTGGCGACGCGCCAGCGGCCTTCCTTGTCCTGCTTGATGCGGGCGAAACGCTCATAGGTCTTTAGCGCATAACCGCCGGAGGCGACGAAATCGACGACGTCGTCGAAATCCTGCCGCGACAGGCTCGCGTAGGGCGCGGCGGTGCGAACTTCGCCATAGAGCTCGTCGCTCAAGAACGGCTCGCCGCAGGCACAGCCCAGAACATGCTGAGCCAGCACGTCGAGCGCGCCCGTGCGCAACGGCGGCGTGTCCTGCGCATTCTCGGCGATGGCGTCGATCGCGACGCGGCACTCCAGGACTTCAAAACGGTTGGCGGGCACCAGCACGGCGCGCGAGGCTTCGTCGAGCCGGTGGTTGGCGCGGCCGATGCGCTGCATCAGGCGCGAGGAGCCCTTGGGCGCGCCGATATTGACGACGAGATCGACGTCGCCCCAGTCGACGCCGAGGTCGAGCGAGGAGGTGCAGACTACGCCGCGCAGCCGGCCCGCCGACATGGCGTCCTCGACCTTGCGGCGCTGGGCGACGTCGAGCGAGCCGTGATGCAGCGCGATGGCAAGGCCGTCGTCGTTCATGCTCCAGAGATTCTGAAACAGCATCTCGGCTTGGCTGCGCGTGTTGACGAAGACCAGCGTGGTCTTGTTGGCCTTGATCAGCTCGTAGATTTCGGGGAGCGCGTGACGCGCGCTGTGGCCGGCCCAGGGCAGCCGCTCTCGCGTGTCGAGCATTTCGACCACCGGCGGCGCGGCACCGCCGGCGACGACGATGTCGGCTGCGCGCTCCGTGCCGTCGGGTTGCGGCACCAGGAAACGCGCGAGCTGCTCCGGCTCGGCCACCGTCGCCGACAGGCCGATCGCGCGCGTCTGCGCCGCGAGGCGCCACAATCGCGCAAGCCCGAGCGAGAGCAGATCGCCGCGCTTGGACGTGACCAGCGCGTGCAGCTCGTCGAGCACGATACGCTTCAAGGAAGAGAACAGAAACGGCGCGTCGTCGGAGGAGAGCAGCAGCGCGAGCTGTTCGGGCGTCGTCAGCAACACGTCCGGCGGATAGCGCCGCTGCCGCTGCCGGCGCGAGGCCGGCGTGTCGCCGGTGCGGGTCTCGACCTTGATCGGCAAGCCCATCTCGGCGATGGGACGCTCGAGGTTGCGCGCGATGTCGACGGCGAGCGCCTTCAGTGGCGAGATGTAGAGCGTGTGCAGCCCGCCGCTGCGCTGCACGCTGCGCCCGGTGGAGACGAGGTTGCTGCCACCTCCCCCCTTGTGGGGGAGGTCGGCAGCCGCAGGCTGCCGGGAGGGGGGTAGCCTCACGAGCGGTGCTTGTGGCCACCCCCCTCCCCGCCCCTCCTCCGCAAGGGGGGAGGGAGAAGATAACTCCACCAGCGTCGGCAGAAATCCGGCCAGCGTCTTGCCGGCGCCGGTCGGTGCGATCAGCAGGGCTGAGCGGTCCTCGCGCGCCTTCTCCAGCAATGCCAATTGATGCGCGCGTGGCGACCAGCCGCGGGCTGCGAACCAGGCCTGGAAGCGATCCGGCAGCAGCGCGGCCGGCTCGGTCGATGTCTGGAGGATACGGGGCGGCACGGCATGACAGGTAAGCCGTAGGGATGGCTTCGTCGAGGGGGCTGCCCTCCCCGCTTGCACGAGGAGGGCTGTCACTCCGTCATTGCGCGACCTGTGCAAGCGCCTCGCCCTTCGAGACGGCCGCGCGGTCTCCTCAGAGGTGAAGCTCAGGTGCATCGGCGCTTGTTGAACCCGGCGCAGCGCACTCGATCCTCATCCTGAGGGTCCGCCAACTGCGGGCGTCTCGAAGGATGGCAACGGGCGAGATCGCTCCCACCCAGCCCTTTAGGCCCCGGCCGGCACCTGATCGAGAAATCCGGTCACGCTGCTGATCCGGCCGTCCTTCAGCACGGCGAAATCGGTGCCCTTGATCGGGCTGTCGGCGCCGTCAGGGCCAAGTCCCCACGAGAAGCGGATGTGATCGCCGTAGCCATTGGGCTCGCCGATCAGCTTGAATGTGAAATCGGGAAAGCGCTGCTGCACACCTGCGATCAGCGCCTCGATGCCGTCCTGGCCGTCGCCCTTCATCACCGGGTCGACGTAGCTCGCATCGTTCGTCCAGCCTTCGCTGAGCAGCTCGCGGCGGCGGCCGGCACTGCGCTCGTTCCAGAGCTCGATGTAGCGGCGGGCGATAGTGACGGGGTCGTTCATGGTTCTCTCCTTCGATGGCGCCGTGTTGTCCGGCTGACCGTGACTATCGAAGGTTCACGCGCGTTGATCGATTACCTCGGAGGTCATCAACGCGCGTGAGGTGTTCGCAAAAATTACTTCGCCGCCGTCACCATGATCTCGACGGTGTATTGCGGGGCCGCCAGCTTGGCTTCGACGGTGGCGCGCGCAGGCGTATTGCCGGGCGAGACCCAGGCGTCCCACACTGCATTCATCTCTGCGAAGGTCTTCATGTCGGTGATGTAGATCGTGGCCGAGAGCAGCTTGGACTTGTCGGTGCCGGCCTTGGCGAGGTGGCCGTCGATGGTCGCCAGGATGTCCTGGGTCTGCTTCGTCACGCTTTCGCCGGCCGCCTTGTTGGCGACGACACCGGCGAGATAGACGGTGTTGCCGTGCACGACGACCTGGCTCATGCGCGGGCCGGTTTCAAAACGCTGAATGCTCATCTGGGATCTCCTGGCTGGAATGGCGGCCCTGTCTAGCCCAGCGGTTTGCACTGTGCCACCCCCAGGCACGCGTGCGTTGCCTGGCACGCATGCGCAGCCCTGCACGCATGCGCTGGCCAACATTGCGCCGTTCACGGAAACCGACTGAAGAACGTCCAGATCGTTTCGGCGCCGTCGATGTCGCCGTTTTGCGATCCGAGCAGGTTCCTGGCGACCTTCGGGAAGCGGGCATCCGGAGCGAAGCCTGGCATGCGGTGGCCACCATGGTTGATGCGATAGAGCACGACGTCCTGCCCAGCCGGACAGCGGGAGCTGATCCGGGTCACTGTGGACTGGTCCGCCGGCGCCGCGTCGGGCATGTCGGTGATGCCGGCATCGTCGGTCTCGCAGCCGTTGAGCCTGCGCCAGAACGCCAGCGTTTCGTCCGTCGACCAGAATCCCTCTGCGGCAAAATAGCTCGATCCGCGCCCGCCCTCATAAGGGACCAGCGGATCGGCGGTCCCGTTCATGAGCAGCATCGGCAGCGGCCGCGACGGATGACAGGTGACAGCGGCTTCATCGTTGAGGTTCATGATGACACTCGCAGCCGCCGCAAACAGATCGGCCCGCGCACAGGCCATGGTCATCGCCATGGCACCGCCATTGGAGACGCCGGCGACGTAGACGCGCTTCGGATCGGCCGTGCCGTCGGCCACCAGCTTCTCGACCAGCCTTGCGATGAAGGCGACGTCATCGGTGCCCGCCGGTGGTCCGCGCAGGGCAGGTCCCGCCTTGGTGCGCGCGTCCGCCCACGCGTTGTTGAGTCCGTCCGGAAACACAACGGCGAGGCCCTCGCGCTTGGCGACCTGCGGCCAGGCCGTCCGCGTGACCATGTCGGCGCCGCGCTGGGTCTTGCCATGCAGCACGACGACGAGCGGTGCGGGCCGCTTGGCCGGCAGTTGCGCAGTGTAGGAGCGCTTCACCCCGTTGACATCGACCACATCGGCGGACGCGGCCGAAGCTGCCGCCAAGGCGGCGATCAGCGTGGCGATGCGCATCCGCCGCCGCATGGTCTAGCCCACTGCCTTGGCGGCGGCACGGCCCGCATTGCGGCCCGAGAACAGGCAGCCGCCCAGAAAGGTGCCTTCCAGCGAGCGATAGCCATGCACGCCGCCGCCACCGAAGCCGGCGGCCTCGCCGACGGCGTAGAGGCCCGGAATGATGCTGCCCTCCTCCCCGAACACGCGGGAATCGAGATCGGTCTCGAAGCCGCCCAGCGTCTTGCGGGTGAGGATGTTGAGCTTCACCGCGATCAGCGGCCCGTGTGCGGGATCGAGGATGCGGTGCGGGGAAGCAGTGCGGATCAGCTTGTCGCCGATATAGCGGCGCGCATTGTGGATGTTCATGACCTGCGCATCCTTGACGTAGGGATTGGCGACCTCGCGGTCGCGCGCCTCGATCTGCATCCTGATGTGCTCGAGCTTGAGGAGATCGCTGCCGGCGAGCTTGTTCATGGCCACAACGAGCTCATCGAGCTTGTCGCGGACAATGAAGTCGACACCATGGCTCTTGAACGCCTCCACCGGCGCCGGCGCGCCCTTGTTGGTGGCGCGGCGAAGCGTCATGCGCCAGCTCTTGCCGGTCAGGTCCGGATTCTGCTCCGAGCCCGACAGCGCAAACTCCTTCTTGATGATGCTCTGGGTCAGGATGAACCAGGAATATTCGTAGCCGGTCGACATGATGTAGTTGAGCTGGCCGAGCGTGTCGGAGCCCGGGAACAGCGGCGCCGGCAGCCGCGTGCCCGTGGCGTCGAACCACATCGAGGAGGGACCTGGCAGGATGCGGATGCCGTGGCGCGGCCAGATCGGGTTCCAGTTCTGGATGCCCTCGACGTAGTGCCACATGCGGTCACGGTTGATCAGCCGCGCGCCGGTCTTTTCCGTGATGCCGATCATGCGCCCATCGACATGCTCTGGCACGCCGGAGATCATGAACTCCGGGGGCTCACCGAGCCGCTTCGGCCAGTTCTGCCGCACCAGCTCGTGGTTGCCGCCGATGCCGCCGGAGGCGACGATCACGGCCTGGGCCTTCAGGGCGAAGTCGCCGACCACGTTGCGCGAGGAGCTCTTGCCGCGCTCTGCATCGTCAGGCGCGAGAACGACGCCGCTGACGCCATCCACGGTGCCATTGGTGATGGAGAGCGCATCGACGCGATGGCGGAATCTGAAGATCAACCGGCCGGTCTTCATCGCCTCGCGCGCGCGGCGCTCGAACGGCTCGACGATGCCCGGGCCGGTGCCCCAGGTGACGTGGAAGCGCGGAACCGAATTGCCGTGACCCATCGCGTCATAGCCGCCGCGCTCGGCCCAGCCGACCACGGGAAAGAAGCGATGGCCCATCGCGCGCAGCCAGCCACGCTTCTCGCCGGCCGCGAAGGCCACATAGGCTTCGGCCCATTGGCGCGGCCAGAAATCCTCGTCGCGGTCGAAGCCGGCGGTGCCGAGCCAGTCCTGCATGGCAAGCTCGTAGGAGTCCTTGATGCCGAGCCGGCGCTGCTCCGGCGAATCGACCAGGAACAATCCGCCGAACGACCAGAACGCCTGGCCACCGAGCGACTGCTCGCCTTCCTGGTCGACGACCGTCACGCGCTTGCCCGCATCGGCGATCTCGGTGGCGGCAACGAGGCCCGACAGTCCCGCGCCGACGATAATGACGTCCGTTTCATCAGCCATGCGTTTCCCCCTCCAATTCTTTCATCTCCAAGGGTTCCCCCTGTAATTTCCCGGATTGAAGCCAGCGGTTGCAACTGAGATCAAGGGTATGGCGCGTAAGGCCTCGTTAACTTGTTCCACTTTGGGATAGAGAACGGCCGGGTGCAGCGCGGGCGCAACACTGGATTTGAATTTGTTTTGAGCCAGCAGGGCTGCCTAGACAAAACCCTGGTTACGACCGACGCTAGCCGTGCATCACCACCTGACACACAGATTCGAATTGGACTGGGGCGGGGGACAATGAAGTTTCTGACGGGGTTGCTTGCGGCGGTTCTCTCGATCGCGGGCATGGGGGCTTCTCACGCGGTGGTTCGGATCGCGGATGACCGCGGCGGCCGGATCGGAACCTACGTCGACAAATACCAGGACCTCAGGCAATCGGGCGAGACGGTCATCATCGACGGCCTCTGTGCCTCGGCCTGTACCATCGTTCTCGGTGCCATCCCGCACGACCGGATCTGCGTGACCTCGCATGCGACGCTCGGCTTCCACGCCGCCTGGGATTTCGGCGCCAACGGCCGCGCCATCACCAATCCCGAAGCGACCCAGATGCTCTATGCGATGTATCCCTCGCAGGTGAGGCGCTGGATCGGCCAGCGGGGCGGCCTCACCCCGCGGATGCTCTTCCTGAAGGGCAAGCAGCTCCAGGCCATGTACAAGCCGTGCTACATGGACGCGCAAGCCTCGACGGCTAAGCCGTCGCGGCGGTCACTCCCGCAAGCGGAGCCGCTCGAATCCGCCAGGGGCCAGCTCCTTCACTGACCTCCGCAGCCTGACGGCGTCCTTAGGCACCGGCAGCGGCGACTTGCCCGCTGGCGGCGCCTTACCCGCTGGCGGCGCCTTGCCCGCAGCCGGCGCAAAGCCTATCTGAAAGCCGGGGAACCGGGACCTTCGTCCCGATCGTTGTCATGGCTCAACCGCTGCATCCGGCACATCGGCTATCGGACAATTCGCCCACTGCCGGGCGGATGCCATCCGTGCTGCTGTGGGCGGGCGCTGCCATCGGCGGTCTCGCCGTGATCGGCGCGCTGGCGCTCTGGTTCCACTATGGCAGCCAGGTGTTCTTCGAAATGATCAGGACCGGCTTTGCCGCCTGCTTCTGACCTGCGACAGGAAGTCTTCCGCCCATGAGCTCCGCCACCCGTCCGCTGGTGATCGCGACCGCCTTCGCCTCAAGCCTCGTCGTCGGGCTCCTGATCATGTTCTGGGCCATGGGCGGGGTCGGCAAGGTGGCACAGCCGGCCGCGATCGGCGGCCCGTTCCAGCTGACCGACCAGAACGGCAAGGCCGTCACCGACAAGAGCCTGAAGGGCAAGCCGACCCTGATCTTTTTCGGCTACACCCATTGCCCCGACGTCTGCCCGACCTCGCTGTTCGAGATCTCGGAAGTGCTGCGCGCGATGGGCAAGGACGCCGACAAGGTCAATGCCATCTTCATCTCGGTCGATCCCGAGCGCGACACGCCGGCGACGATGAAGGATTACCTGTCGAGCTTCGATCCGCACCTCCAGGGCCTGTCCGGCGACCCCGCCGAGACCGCCAAGGTCGTCTCCTCCTACCGGGTCTATGCCAAGAAGGTCCCGACCAAGGATGGCGATTACACGATGGACCACACCGCGCTGATCTACCTGATGGACCGCGACGGCAGGTTCGTCTCGCCGTTCAATTTGAAGCGGACGCCGGAAGAGGCGGCGGTTGACTTGAAGCGCTATCTTTGAGCTTCACGCTGGCCACAATCGGCGCTCGCGTTCCCGGGCAGATCGTCTATAAGGCCCTCTGATCTCGACGAAATTCATTCCTTGCGCCGATGGCTCCCTCGCAACAGGCGAAATCGCTCAAATCTGTCCGTGGCTTGCTGGCAGGGCTGGCCGCCGGTCTTTGCCTGCTGGGCGGCGTCACCGAGGCGAACGCGCAGGCTCCCGCCAAGCGGCCTCCGGCAGCGCCACAGGCCACCCCTCAGGCGGCGCCCCAAGCCGCACCTCAAGCCGCTCCGCAGGCCGTGCCCGGGTTCTGGGACCCGCGCCGGCGGCCCGAACGGCCGGACCTGTCGCGCCTGACCGTGATCCGCTTCCTGACCGAGACCGACTATCCGCCGTTCAACTTCACCGGCGCGGACGGCAATCCGGCCGGCTTCAACGTCGATTTTGCCCGCGCGCTCTGCGAGGAGATCAAGGTCACCTGCACGGTGCAGATGCGGCGCTTCGAGACGCTGGTCGATGCGCTCACCTCCAACCGGGGCGATGCCATCATCGCCTCCATGGCGGTGAGCCCGCAGCTGCGCGCCCGCGTCGACTTCACCGATCCCTATTACCGCGTGCCGGCGCGCTTCGTCTCGCGCAAGGATGCGGTGATGCCGGAGATCCGCCCCGAATATCTCGAAGGCAAGAAGGTCGGCGCCATCGCCGGCTCCGCGCACGAGGCGTATCTCAAGGCGATGTTCACCGACGCCGAGCTGCACGCCTACCCCAATGACGATGCGATGCGCGCAGCTCTGCGCAGGGGCGAGGTCGACTTCATCTTCGGCGACGCCATCTCGCTGGCGTTCTGGATCAACGGCACGGATTCGGCCGATTGCTGCGCCTTCTCCGGCGGCCCGTTCGTCGAGAGCCGTTTCTTCGGCGAGGGCATCGGCATCGCCGTGCGCAAGGGCAACGACGTGCTGCGCCAGGCCCTGAACTGGGCGATGTTCCGAATCTGGGAAAAAGGCCGCTACACCGATCTCTGGCTGCGGTATTTCTCGGTCAGTCCGTTCTGACCTTTCGCCTCTCCGCCTGCAGCGGGAGGCGGACGATCGCACAGATCATCACGCGCGCGTCACACCCATTCACCAATCCTGAAATTCCCGGTCCCGCCCGCCGGCGAATTCCGCTATTGAGGGACGCGGCAATCGTTCCGTCCTCTCCGCGAGCATTCCGCGTTCGTCGATCCGTCTCGCCGGTGCGCAGGTTCAATGCAGCTCTACCTCCCGATCGCCGATCTTCCGGTCAACGTCTTCCTGGTGCTCGCCATGGGCGCGGCGGTCGGCTTCGTCTCCGGCATGTTCGGAATCGGCGGCGGCTTCCTGATGACGCCGCTCCTGATTTTCATCGGCATCACGCCAGCGGTCGCGGTGGCCTCGGTGGCGAGCCACATCGCGGCCTCCTCCTTTTCCGGCGCCCTCTCCTATTGGCGGCGGCGCGCGATCGATCCGGCGCTGGCGAGCGTCTTGTTATGCGGCGGCGTGACCGGCACCACGCTCGGCGTCTGGACCTTCACCCAGCTGCGCGCGCTCGGCCAGCTCGACCTGATGATCGCGCTCTCCTACGTCGTGCTGCTCACCACGGTCGGCAGCCTGATGTTCTCGGAAGGATTGCGCGCCTTGATGCGGACCCGGCGCGGGGCGCTGCCGCCGCGCCGCACTCACAACTGGATCCACGGCCTGCCGCTGAAGATGCGGTTCAAGCGCTCGAAGATCTATCTCTCGGTCATCCCCGTGGTGATCGTCGGCATCGTAATCGGTTTCATCGGCGCCATCATGGGTATAGGCGGCGGCTTCATCCTGGTGCCGATCATGATCTATCTCTTGCGGGTGCCGACCTCGACGGTGATCGGGACCTCGATGGTTCTCACCGTCGTCACCATGCTGTTCGCGACCATGCTGCACGCGGCGACCAATCACCTGGTCGATGCCGTGCTGGCGCTGATCCTGATGGTCGGCGGCGTCACCGGCGCGCAGTTCGGCGCCCGTGCCGGCCAGAAGATCCGCGGCGAGCAGCTGCGGCTGCTGCTGGGCTTGCTCATCCTCTCGGTCGGAATCCGCTTCGCGATCGAGCTGGTGATCCAGCCCTCCGATCTCTTCACCATCCGAGAGCTCGGAGTGAGCCGATGAGGCGCATGCTTCTCGCCATCGTCCTCGTCCTGCTGCTCGGCGGCGCTGCGCGGGCCGAGCGGCTGATCGTGTCGGTCTCGAACCACCGGGTCACGGTGACGCCGAACTATTCCGGCGAGGAGCTGGTGCTGTTCGGCTCGGTCGAGAAGGATACGACGACGCCCGCCGACCGCACCGCCTACGATCTCGTCGTCACCGTGATGGGCCCGCGCGCCGACATGGTGACGCGGCGGAAGGAGCGCACCTTCGGCGTCTGGATCAACACCGACTACCGCCAGTTCCTGCAGGTGCCGAGCTATCTCGCGCTGTTCGCCAACCGCCCGTTCGACGCCATCACCTCGCCCGAGATCGCGCGGCGGCAGCAGATCGGGCTCAACAACGTGCTGCTGACGCAGCGGGTCAGCGGCGACTTTGCCGACGTGGTGCCGAACGATGCGTTCCGCTCGGCCTTCATTCGCCTGCGCACCCAGCGCGGGCTTTATCGCGAAGACGGAAGCGCGGTGACGTTCCTGACACCGACGCTGTTCCGCACCGGCATTCCGCTGCCCGCGGAGGTGCCGATCGGCACCTATGAGATCGAGATCAAGCTGTTCGCCAACGGCGCGTTCATCGGCAAGACCGAGACCGCGTTCGAGATCGTCAAGGTCGGCTTCGAGCAGTTCATCGCCACCACCGCACGGCACAACGGGTTGCTGTACGGCCTCGCCACGGTTGCGATGGCGCTGATGACGGGGTGGATGGCCTCGATCGTGTTCAGGAAGGACTAGCCCCCGTCATTGCGAGCGCAGCGAAGCAATCCAGACTGCGTCCGCTGCGGCAGTCTGGATTGCTTCGTCGCAAGGCTCCTCGCAATGACGGGGTGGCGTGATCACGCCGCCTCGATCACCGTCCGCACGCCCGGCTCCAGCAGCCGCAGCCGCGGACCGAAGCCGAGCGCGTCGAAGGTCTTGCGCAAATCCTCGCCGTTCTGACGGAAATGCGCCCAGCCTTCGGTATGCACAGGCACGATCATCGCATCGGAGAAGGCGCGTGCGGTCTCGATGGTGTCGTTGGTGTCCATGGTGAGATGGAATGGCCCGCGCGTCTGCGCAGCTCCCGCGAACGGCAGCACCACGCCGCACTTGAAGCGGCGCGCAACTTCGGCGACGCCGTCGAACCAAGTGGTGTCCCCGCTGATATAGACCGGACGCGTGCCCTCGGCGCTCGGCGACACCACGAAGCCGATGACGTCGCCCGACAAGGGCTCGATGCCGGCCGGGCCGTGACGCGCCGGGGTCGCGGTGATCGTGAGGATGTTGCCCTTGCCATCCTCAAGACGTGCGGTGGCCCAGGGCGCCAGGCCCTCGACATGGCCACCGAGCCGCTTGGCGCCGACCTCGGTCGTCAGCACGCGCTTGGCCTTGAACAGATAGTCGCGGCCGGAATGGTCCAGATTGTCCGAGTGCTGGTCATGGCTGAGCAGCACCGCATCGACCGGCCCGATCGCGTCGGGTGTTACGGCCGGCCCGATTGTCTTCTCCAGCTTCACATGCGGCAGCTGGTACGCACCCGGCGCGTCGAAGGTCGGATCGGTCAGCAGGCGGAAGCCGTCGATCTCGATCAGCGCGGTGGGGCCGCCGATCAGTGTGATGGAAACGGACATGATGAGCTCCTTTACGAGGCAGTCTTCGCCGGCCGCGTCACCAGATAGATACCGAGCGCGACCGGAATGATGCCGAGCAGGTCGCGCGCCTCGATGTGCTCGCCGAGGACGAGGAATGCGAACAGCATGCCGAGCGGCGGCATCAGGAAATGATAGGCGCTGGCGGCGGTGGCGCCACACACCTTCAAGAGATGGAACCAGAGCCAGGAGGCGAGGATCGAGCCGCCGAGCACGAGGAAGGCGAAGGCGCCGATCAGGCCCGGCGTAAAGTCGATCGCGTGGACATCGGCGAAGGTGAACGCGATCGGCGCGAGCACGATGCCCGCAGCGAGGCTCTGCACGCCGTTGCCGATCCACAAGGAACCCTTCGGCGCCAGCAGCTTGAACAGGATGGTGCCGGCCACGATCGAAGCGAGCGAGGCCAGCGTGAAGACGATGCCGTGGTGGGAATCGGTCCCCACCGACAGGCGGTGCCAGACGATCGCGGTCACACCGATGATGCCGAGCAAGAGGCCGCTCGCCTTGCGCCAGGTCATGCCTTCGCCGAGCAGAAGCGCGGCGAGGGCCGCCGTGAACACGGGATTGGCGGAGACGATCAGGCCGCCGAGACCGGCGGAGACCGATTGCAGGCCAGTATAGCCGAGGCCGAGATAGAGCGCGTTGTTGGCGATGCCGAGCACGGCGAAGATCGCGACATCGCGCCACGACAACGACCAGGCTTCGCCGCGGATCAACGTAGCGCCCAGGATCAGGATGCCCGCGAGGGAGAAGCGCGCCGCGAGCAGGATCAGCGGCGGGCAATGGGTGACGCCGATCTTGCCGGCGATGAAGGCGTAGCTCCAGAGCAGGCAGAACAGGCCGATCGCGAGCGGCAATGTGTTGAAGCGGCTGCGCGGGGCGGGAAGCGAGCTGGCGAGCGACATGAGGGGCATTCTCGGATGTTTTCTCTTCTGCCCTCGATCTAGGGACGCCGCTTGTCATTTGGAAATTAAATGATTAACTCCACCCTAGTGGATTTTCGAATGGAGGCGGCCTTGCTCGATCTCGAGCTCTTGCGCAGCTTCGTCTCGGTGGTCGAGGCCGGCGGCTTCACCCGCGCCGGCGAACGCGTCCACCGCACGCAATCGACCGTGAGCCAGCAGATCAAGCGGCTGGAGGAGGATGTGGGTCAGGTGCTGCTGCACCGCGACGGCAAGGACGTGCGCCCGACCGAGGCCGGCGAGCGCCTGCTGTCCTATGCGCGGCGGCTGCTCTCGCTGGCCGAGGAGGCGCGCGACGTGTTGCGCCAGCCGGGCGGCGAAGGCGCGATCCGGCTCGGCATCCCCGAGGACTTTGCGGCCTACCGGCTGGCAAAACTGCTGGGCGCGTTCTCGCGCTCGCATCCCGGACTGCGGCTGGACGTGCGCGCCGACCAGAGCAAGCATCTTGCCCGCGATCTCGAACGCGGCGAGCTCGACCTTGCGCTCTACAAGCGCGCGGCCGGGGCAAAGGACGCGATCGCGGTGTGGCCGGAGCGGGTGCACTGGGTCACCAGCAAGAGCCATCCGGTCGATATCGACGTCCCCTCGGTGCCGCTGATCGGCTTTCCGCTCGGCTGCATCTATCGCGCCGGCGCCATCCACGCGCTGGAAAGCGCGGGCCGCGCCTGGCACACGGCCTACACCTCATCGAGCCTCGCCGGCATCCAGGCCGCGGTCGCCGCCGGCATGGGCCTCAGCATCCTGTCGGAGATGGCAATCCAGTCCGACCACCGCGTGCTGACGGCGAAGGACGGCTTTGCGCCGATCAACAAGACCGAGGTCGCGCTGATGGCTTCGCCGGATGCGAGCCCGGCGACGCTGCGGCTTGCGGACCGCCTCGCGGAGTTTTGCGATGCGGTGCAGAGCAAGGCGGCATAAAAACGCTCACTTGGCCGCCGACATCAGCTTGTCGCCGCACGCGCTTGCGTAGAACTTGCCGCCGCATTGCCGCTTGATCGCGGCGCAGCGGGCTGCAGGCGACGCTTTCTGCGGCGCCGTGAAGCCGCAGCTGAGGCCGTCGGCGCTGCGGCCGGTTTTGCCGGCGGCAAACGCCGCGCTGGTGGCGCTGATGCAGATGACGAGCAGGGCCGCAGTGGCGATTTCGATCAGCAGTCTCACGGTCCTCTCCTCCACACTGATGGCTGAATCTTTCGTAATCTAGCACCGAATCTGGGTTTCTCCGTGCTCCCCCGGGTTCCCAACTCGGCCCATTCCTTGCATAAATTTGCGCCAGCGCGGTGCACGGCCACGCCGGCGACAGTTCCGGTGCAAGGGCAGGACGCGTAGAGTTAAGAGTTCTTTCGACCTAGGAAGTGACGGCTTTGCAGGATTCATCGTTCCAGCCCAGTTTTCCGGCCCCCGGGCAGCCCATCGACGAACTCGCGCTGGCCGAGATCAAGGGCGCAATCCTGGCAAAGCTGCGCCTTGCCATTGGCAAGGACGCCGGCATGGCGACCCGGCACGATTGGTACCAGGCCGCGGCGCTCGCGCTGCGCGACCGCATCGTGCATCGCTGGCTCACGGCCGAGAAGCACAGCTACGACGCCGGCCGCAAGCGGGTTTACTATCTCTCGCTCGAGTTCCTGATCGGACGGCTCTTCACCGACGCGCTCAACAACATGGGCCTGCTCCATATCTTCGAGGTCGCGCTCGGCGATCTCGGCGTCTCGCTCCCCGAGCTGCGCAAATGCGAGCCGGATGCGGCGCTCGGCAATGGCGGCCTCGGCCGGCTCGCCGCCTGCTTCATGGAGAGCATGGCGACGCTGTCGATCCCCGCGATCGGCTACGGCATCCGCTACGATTACGGCCTGTTCCGCCAGATCATCAATCAGGGCTGGCAGCAGGAATATCCCGACGAATGGCTGAGCTTCGGCAACCCCTGGGAATTGCAGCGGCCCGAGGTGATCTACGACGTCAATTTCGGCGGCGGCGTCGAGCATGTCGACGACAAGGGCCGCGACCGCGCGATCTGGCATCCTGCTGAGACCGTGCAGGCGATCGCCTATGACACGCCGATCGTCGGCTGGCGCGGCCAGCACGTCAACGCGCTGCGCCTCTGGTCGGCGCGTTCGCCCGACCCGCTCAAGTTAGACGCGTTCAACAAGGGCGACTATGTCAGCGCCAGCGCCGAGCAGGCGCGCGCAGAGGCGATCTGCAAATTCCTTTATCCGAACGACGAGAGCCCGGCGGGCCGCGAGCTGCGGCTGCGCCAGGAATATTTCTTCGTCTCGGCCTCGCTGCAAGATCTGGTGAAGCGGCATCTGTCGTCGGACGGCCAGCTGCGCAGCCTGTCGAACAAGGTCGCGGTGCAGCTCAACGACACCCATCCGAGCCTTGCCGTCACCGAGCTGATGCGCATCCTCGTCGACCTCCACAATTTCCGCTGGGACGAGGCCTGGAAGATCACCGTCGCCACCCTCTCCTACACCAACCACACGCTGCTGCCGGAGGCGCTGGAGACCTGGCCGGTCGAGCTGTTCGAGCGGCTGCTGCCGCGGCATCTGGAAATCATCTACCGCATCAACGTGCAGCATCTGGCGCTCGCCGAGGCGCGCTGCCCCGGCGACATCGACTTCCGCGCCTCGGTCTCGCTGATCGACGAGAAGAGCGGCCGCCGCGTGCGCATGGGCCAGCTCGCCTTCGTCGGCTCGCACCGCATCAACGGCGTCTCGGCGATGCATTCGGACCTGATGCGCGAGACCGTGTTCCACGATCTCAATCATCTCTATCCCGGCCGCATCACCAACAAGACCAACGGCATCACCTTCCGACGCTGGCTGATGCTGGCGAACCCGAAGCTGACCGATTTGTTGCGCGAGAGCTGCGGCGAGGCCGTGCTCGACGATCCGACCCAGCTCTCGCTGATCGAGGCGCGCGCCAGCGATGTCGAGTTCCAGAAGCGATTCCGCAGCGTCAAGCACCACAACAAGGCCCAGCTCGCTCGCCTGATCGGTGAACGGCTCGGCATCAGGGTCGACCCGAGCGCATTGTTCGACGTGCAGATCAAGCGCATCCACGAGTACAAGCGCCAGCTGCTCAACATCATCGAGACGGTCGCGCTGTACCAGGCGATCAAGGACGAGCCCAACGGCAATTGGGTGCCGCGGGTGAAGATCTTCGCCGGCAAGGCGGCGGCAAGCTATCGCTACGCCAAGCTGATCATCAAGCTGATCAACGACGTCGCCGAAATCGTTAACAACGATCCCGCGATCGGCGGCAAGCTCAAGGTCGTGTTCCTGCCCGACTACAATGTCAGCCTCGCCGAAGTGATCATTCCCGCCGCCGATCTGTCCGAGCAGATCTCGACCGCCGGCATGGAAGCCTCCGGCACCGGCAACATGAAGCTGGCGCTGAACGGCGCCATCACCATCGGCACACTCGACGGCGCCAATATCGAGATCCGCGACCACGTCGGCGCGGAGAACATCGCGATCTTCGGCATGGAGGCCGGCGACGTCATGATCCGGCGCAAGCAGGGGCTGGATGCCTCGGACGTGATCCGCAGGTCGCCGAAGCTGCAGCGCGCCATCAATGCGATCGGCGCCGGCGAGTTTTCGCCCGGCGATCCCGGCCGCTTCGAATCCATCGCCCACGCGCTGCGCTATCTTGACCATTACATGGTCAGCGCCGATTTCGATTCTTACTACGAGGCGCAGCGCGCGGTCGATGCGCGCTGGCAGGTGACGCCGGCCTGGACGCGCGCCTCGATCCTCAACGTCGCTCGCATGGCCTGGTTCTCCTCGGACCGCACCATCCGCGAATATGCCGAGGAGATCTGGAACGTGCCGGTCAACCCAACCACGCCGCTGCTGCCGAACCTGCGCGACGCCGCGGGCTGATTTTCCGCGGCGTGGAAGCGGCGTTACCTGACACGTAATTGCACATGCAAGCCATGCCTGTGATATGACGACCGTCATTCCGGGGCGGCTCGCAGAGCCGAACCCGGAATCTCGAACTTCCGGGTTCGATGCTGCGCATCGCCCTGAAATGACAGACGGAAACACAATGCACGCCAAGCTCCCGCACCCCTTCGACGACGTGACCCGCATCACCGCGGGTGACAGCAATTGGCAGGGACACACCAGCGACGATTACTGGGCCTTTGTCGGCCCGTTCGGCGGCGCAACCGCCGCGACGATCCTGCGCGCGCTGATCGAGCATCCGCAAGCCGCCGGCGATCCGCTCGCGCTCACCGTCAATTATTGCGCGCCGATCGCCAAGGGGCCGTTCGATCTCGACGTGCGGCTGGTCAAGGCCAACCGCTCCAGCCAGCATTGGAGCGTCGAGCTCAGCCAGGGCGGCGGCGAGGTCGCAACGCTCGCCACCGCGGTGTTCGCCGAGCGGCGCCCGTCCTGGGAGCACAGGGTGGCGCAATATCCTGAAACAAAGCCGTTCGAGCAGACGCTGCCATTCCCGAAGATCTCGGCATCCTGGGCCAACCAGTACGAATTCCGCTTCGTCGAGGGCGAGATGCGGATCGGCCCGCCGCAGGCCGAGCCCGCCAGCACCTATTCGAAGATCTGGATCAGCGACCGCACACCGCGCAAGCTCGACATGCTGTCGCTGATGTCGATGTCGGACGCCTTCTTCGGCCGCATCTTCCACGCAAGGCGCGAGCTGGTGCCGTTCGGCACGGTGTCGCTGACGACCTATTTCCACACCGACGCCGAGGAGCTCGCGGCTGAAGACATCACCCGCGTGCTCGCGACGGCCGATTCGAAGATCATGCACAAGAGCTACGCCGACCAGAACGCCGAGCTGTGGTCCCCGAACGGCCGCCTGCTCGCGACCACGACGCAGATCGCATATTTCAAGGCGTAGCTGCGTCCAGACCCGTCCGTCATTGCGAGGAGCGTAGCGACGAAGCAATCGAGACTGTCGCCGCGGAGGGATTCTCGATTGCTTCGCGGAGCCTGTCATCGGGCCGCGCTCCGCGCGGACCCGGCGGCTCGCAATGACGGTGGAGAGATATGGGGGAAACAAAAAGGGCGGCCTTACGGCCGCCCTTCGCAATTCAAACAATGCGAGCTTACTCCGCCGCGAGCTTCACATCCGGAGCTGCTGCGCGCACATCGGCATCCACCTGAGCTTCGAACTTGGCAAAATTCTTCTGGAACATGCCGACCAGCGCACGCGCGGTCTTGTCGAACTCGTCCTTGTCCTTCCAGGTGTTGACCGGGTTGAGGATCTCGGCCGGCACGCCCGGCAGCGCGGTCGGGACCGCGAAACCGAAATACTTGTCGGTGCGGAATTCGACGTTGCGAAGCGAGCCGTCGAGCGCTGCGGTGAGCAGCGCGCGCGTCACCTTGATCGGCATGCGCGAGCCGACACCATATTTGCCGCCGGTCCACCCCGTGTTGACCAGCCAGCAATCGACATTGTGCTGGGCGATGAGGTCGCGCAGCATGTTGCCGTAGACGGATGGATCGAGCGGCAGGAAGGGCGAGCCGAAGCAGGTCGAGAATTCCGGCTGCGGCTCGTTGCCGAGACCTCGCTCGGTGCCGGCGACCTTGGCGGTGTAGCCGGACAGGAAGTGATACATCGCCTGCGCCGGCGAGAGTTTGGCGATCGGCGGCAGCACGCCGAAGGCGTCGGCAGCCAGCATCACCACGTTCTTCGGCTGCGGCGCGCGGCCGGTGCGCGAAGCGTTGGGGATGAAGTCGAGCGGGTAGGCCGAACGCGTGTTCTCGGTCTTGGAGCCGTCGTCGAAATCCACCACGCGGGTGTCTTCGTCCAGCACGCAATTCTCCAGCACCGCGCCGAAGCGCGTCGAGGCGGCATAGATCTCGGGCTCGGCTTCCTGCGACAGCTTGATGCACTTGGCGTAGCAGCCGCCTTCGAAATTGAAGACGCCGTTCGGGCCCCAGCCGTGCTCGTCGTCGCCGATCAGTGTGCGGTTGGGATCGGCGGACAGCGTGGTCTTGCCGGTGCCCGACAGGCCGAAGAAGATCGCGGTGTCGCCCTTGGCGCCGACATTCGCCGAGCAGTGCATCGGCATCACGCCGCGCTCGGGCAGGTAATAGTTCAGCGTCGTGAAGACCGACTTCTTCATTTCGCCGGCATAATAAGACCCGCCGATCAGGACGATCTTGCGGGCGAAATCGATCGCGACGACGTTCTCCGAGCGGCAGCCGTGGCGTTTAGGGTCGGCGCGGAAGCTCGGCATGTCGATGATAGTGAGCTCCGGCACGAAGGTCGACAGCTCGATCGCCTCGGGGCGGATCAGCAGCGTGCGGATGAACAGCGAGTGCCAGGCAAGCTCGGTGAAGACGCGCGTCTTGATCCGGTAGGCCGGGTCGGCGCCGCCATAAAGGTCCTGCGCGAACAGGCGCTTGCCCTCGGCGTGCTTGAGGAAGTCCTGGTAGAGTGTCTCGAACTGTTCTGCGGTGATCGACTGGTTGCCGGCCCACCACATTTTCTTGTCGGTGGTGGCGTCGCGCACCGTGAACTTGTCCTTCGGGCTGCGCCCGGTGAACTCGCCGGTGTCGGCGCAGAGTGCGCCATCGGCGGAGAGCACCGCCTCACCCGCTGCGAGCGAGTATTGATAGAGTTGCGGCGCACCCAGATTCCAGTGAACCTGCTTGAGATTCTTTAAGCCGAATTTGTCGGCGCCGAAGGCACCGTTGCGCACGCCCGTCTCTTGCACGAAAAAATCCTCCTAGAACCCGCGACATCAAGCGCGGCCAAGTTTGGCGCCGTCGCGATCACCGTGATATGGGCCGTTCGGCCTCAGCTGAACGACCTAATACTGATGAACGCTGGCGTTGCCAAGCTGATCCCGCAGGATTTGGTTTATTCAAGGACTGCGCCAAACGTCGCGCATGTCAGCTCTGAAAGGTCGCATCAAAAAAGTGCGGATGATCGCGCAACCAAATGCACCTTTGCGCGTTATGTCCCGTTATTGCGACGCACAATCGTCGCGCTAACGCCCTATTTTACCTCGCCCTCGCCGATCAGCGCGAACGGCCCCCACATCGCGGGATAGGCGTTGCGTGGCGACGAGGCGTCGTCGAGATAGGTTAACATCGCGCGGCGCAAGGCTTCGGCACGACCGAGCTTCGGTTCGTTCTTGAGCAGCTCGAACGTCGATGTGGTCAAGCGGGTCGCAGCCTCCGAATCCACGGCCCAATGCGACACCAGGAGCGCGCGGGCGCCTGCGTAGAAGAACGAGCGCGCCAATCCCGACAACGCTTCGGCACCGGGCTTGTCGCCGGCGATGGTGTTGCAGGCGGATAGCACAACCCAATCGGCATTGAGCTTGAGCTGGGCCACTTCGCTCGCGGTGAGAAGACCATCGTCGAGCTCCGTCGGCTGGTCGGGGATGGAGAGCGCCAGCGATGGCTCCCCCAATCCCTTGACGTCGCCGGCAACGAGGCCATGGGTGGCGAAGTAGATGATGCCATATTGGGCAAGCGCTGCACGCTTGAGCGTCGTCTCGCTGGCGTCGCGGCCGAGATGGATGTCGGCCTCGGCAGCGCCGACGTCCCTCGCCACCGCGTTCAATTCATCGGCCGTATCGGGCAGTTGCGGCAGTGCCTGCGCCAGCCGCGCACGATCCACGCCCGCGCCGCGCCAGAACTCGGCATAGGCGATCGTCGCGATGCTGCGTGCGGCGACCTTGCCGCTCGCGGCGCGCCGGCCGGCAGGCCCTTCGGCTGCAGGGTTGAACACGGGATCGCCGAAACCGGTCATCGGCTTGACGGTCTGGTCTCTGCGGGCGAAGGCACGCAGCGATTTCAGGGAGATCACCGACGGCAGCACCGAGACCGCCTGACGCCGCAGCAGCCAGGCCGCATCGCGATAGCCCTCGAGCCGGTCCGGGATCGCAGCCTGCGGCTTCTCGGTGACCAGCAGATGAAACGGCAGTGCGGTCAAGGCCGCCGACGGCACCACCAGCAGGTTGCGCTTGTCCTTCGTCAGCGCCTCGACCGGTCCGAGCAGCGCGACATAGAGCTCGTTGGCAAGGCCGAGGTCGAACAATCCCGATTTGCCGGATGCATCGCGCGCCTTGCCGACATCGAGCCCCCTGCGGAAAGCCGTGACCTTCTGTGCGACCGCGTCCGCTCCGAGCGAAATCTCCTTCCAGTCGACGCTCTCGCGCGTGATCGCGACGACATAGCTCCGCCGGTCGACGACGGAATAGATCACCATCGCCTCGTCGGACGCCAGCAGCGGCTGGATGTCCTTGACGGTCAGCGGCAGCGGGTTGGAGAGCGAGGAATAGTCGGGAAATTCGACGGCGAGCGTCTTCTGCAATTCATTGCGCGCGCTCGCGATCGCCGAGATCCGCGCGCGGCTGCGCTGCTCGGCCGCGACGTCGCGCTGGGCCGGCGGCTTCGACACCGCGGCAATGATCGCCTTGTCGAGCGCTTCGGACTCGGATGCGAGATCCTGATCCTTGCGCACGAGCTCGGCGAGCCGGTCGCTGCCGGCGGCGAGCCGCACCGCGAGCTTGTTCACGGCGGCAGCTGCAGAGGATTGCGTGCCGCGCTGGATCGCACCGAGGGCATCATCGAGCGCCTTCTCGCTCGAAAGCAGCGATTGCTGCCCTGCCGCGAACAGGATCGGCAGCACGACACGCAGCTGCGCACGATTGGCCGCAAGCGTCTTCTGCGCCAACGGCAAGGCGTCCGCCGTCCGTCCCGCCGCCTGCAGGAAATCGGCGAGATTGCTCGTCGAGGCTGCCGCGTCAGGATGATCCGGCCCAAGTGCACGCTCACGGATCGACAGCGCGCGGCGGTAAAGCGGCTCGGCCTCCGCGTGGCGCTGCTGGTGCTGATAGAGCCCGGCGAGATTGTTGAGCGAGCGCGCCACGTCGGGATGATCCGGGCCCAGCACCTTTTCACGGATCGCGAGCGAGCGCTTGATCGGGGGTTCGGCATCGGCGTCGCGGTTGAGGTCTCGATCGACCTGGCCGATGTTGTTCAGCACGGTGGCGACCGCAGGATGCTCGGGGCCGCCGACCTTCTGGTAGATCGCGAGCGCCCGCCGGAACAGCGGCTCGGCCTCGGCGTGACGCTGTTGCTTCACATAGTAGGTGGCGAGGTTGTTGAGGGACTGGCCGACGTCGGGATGCTCGCGCGGCAGCGCCTGCTCGCGAACGGCCAGCGCGCGCTTGAACAGCGGCTCGGCCTCGGTGAAGCGACTCTGCCGCTGATAGAGTGCCGCGAGATTGTTCAGGAGCGGCGCGATCTCGACGCTGCCCTGGCCGGTGCCCTTCTCCATCAGCGCGATGGCGCGCGTGTAGAGCCGCTCGGCCTGATCATCGTGGCCCTGGTCGGCGTGGATCTGCCCGAGATTGTTGAGCGCGGCGGCGAGGTCGCGGTTGTTGCTGGTCTTCTCGAGCGAGGCCACCATGGCCTGCGCCAGCGGCAACGCCTCCGAGTATTTGCCGGCGGTCCGAAGCGCATTGATGCGCGCGCTCTGCGATGACAGATCGCCCTTCTGGGCAAGACCGGGGGCGGCCAACGACGTGGCGATCGCGAACGCCAGACCGGCAGCCAATGCCAAACGACGACGCGCCATGAACCCCCTCGCTGCGAGCCTCAAAACCCTGTCGTCTTGGGTCGCAGTGACGGGTCGCGGCGTTCAAAACGTCGCGTTCCCAGGGGGTGCTCATCCAGCCGGCGCTGCGTTTGGGCGGCGATCGAATCATCCTAGGCGACGCGGCGGCCCCTCCGGCATCCCGATCAGTGTAACAGCCTGGATGCGAAGCCAGGCTTCTCGGCGGGTTTCCGCAGCATGCAATGGTGGTCGCAAGGCGCAGAATGCGGTCAAGCATTGGATGAAGGGCGCGCGGGATGACGGACTGCGCGACGGCAACAATAGCCCTTCGTCATCACAAAGTTCGATCGCTTGCTTTGCGCCTAGGCGGCGCGCCCGGTCTGTCCTACATTGATCTTGCGCTGCAGTTCTGCACACTGGGCTTCGAGCTTGTGCGAACCAAGATCGCGGGCCACAAGCTCGGCGGCATGAACTTCGGCCGCGGCGCCGCGCTCGTCGTCGCGTTCGAGCTGCAGTGTCGCGATCTGCAGCCGGAGCCTCACGGCATGGACCCGTCCTTCGATGCTCGACCAGAGCTGCCGGGCGAGGTGTAGGTGACGCAAAGCGGCGTCAAGGTCGCCGTCGGCATGCGCGAGCACAGATTGCGCCTCGTTGGTGAGCGCCCGGATCGACGGCATCGGCCAGCGGTCGGCACTGCCCGACAGTTCCTCGATCAATTCCAAGGCTTGCTGCCGGCGGCCGGTATGTGCCGCGACCAGCGCCAGATGCGCGAACAGGATTCCGCGCCGCTGCAATGTCCACCAGGTCTTACCGATCAAGCTGCGCTCGAGGCTGGCATGGGCCGCTTCCGCCTCGCCCCGTTCCAGCAGCAGCATGGCGCGGCCTGGTTCGGGACACCAGCCGAGCGAATAGGCTCGATCATAAGCTTCGAGCGCCGCGTCGTCATTGCCGATGGCGGATTGAATGTCGCCGAGGACGCGATTGGCATCGCCGATCGACCACGGCGCATCGCTGTTGAGACGGGACAGCGAGTCCTCGATGCGGGTCAGAGCCTCGCCGAGCGAGCCCCTGACGCCAAGGACTTCGGAACGGTGGAGCTGGCACGAGCCGGTCAGTTCGGTCCCGCTTTCCGAGCAGAAGTTCTGGTAACCCAACGTCCACTGGTCGGCTCTGGCCCAGTCCCCGAACATCCGCGAAGCCCACAGGATGTTGCAGTAGAGAATTCCTCCCATGACTGGATCGAGCTGGCTGCTGGAAAGCGCCAGGGTCGCCGCATGGTCCTGGTCGGCCAGACCGGCCCGCGTGTCACCAAGGCACAACCGGTAGAAGCCGCGATAGACGAGGCTCAGCGCCTCGATGCCGACCGCGTCCTTGTGGCGGACTGCGCCATAGGCCTCATCGGCCAGCGATAACGCCAGATCCGGCTCGCCGTCGAAGGCTGCGACCTTCGATTTCATCCAGAGGACCAGCGCCGCGGTCGCGGCATCCTCGATCTCGCCGGCCCAATCCTCTGCACGGGCGAGCCAGCCCTTGGCGATCGCGGCCTGGCCGCGCTCGAAGTAAAGGCCGGACAGGGTGACCGCATCAACGACGGCCGACGGCACATTGCCGGCTTCGATATGCGCCGCGACCGCGCGAGCCAGAACCGGCATGGCCGCATCGGTCCTGCCTGTGCATTGCAGGGCGAGGGCCCATTGATGCAGGTCCGCACCATCGAGAATGCCAGCGGCCTCGGCCGCTTCGAACAAGGCCGCGGCCTCGTTCCATAACTTCGCGGACGCCGCGCGGTGCGCCCGTGTCCGCACGGTTGTGGCATGCTCCCCGGGCGCCCCGGCTGCGGGAACTTGAAGCTCCGGCTCAAGATCGATGCAGAAGCGGTAGCCTTTGCCCAGGACGTTGCGGATGGCGCCGTCGACGCCGCCCTCGCGCAACACCGCACGGAGCAGGCTCACGGCTCGCTGCAGCGAATTGTCGGTGACGGTCACGTGCGGCCAGATCGCATCCAGCAGTTCTTCTTTTCCAATCACCCGCTCGCGATTGCGCACCAGATAGGCCAGCAGATCGAACACCCTCGGCTGCAACGCGACCTCACGCCGCGCGCATAGAACGACGCGGCTCGCCTCATCGAGCTCGAAGGGGCCGAATCTGTGGATCATGTCGGTGTGTCCGCGCAGGACGGGAAAGGTTCAGCCAGGCATCAGGAAATGATCAGGCCCCGGTAAGGACGGTCAGGGCCGGCTGCGCCTATAGCTCCCAGGCGGTCGTTCGCGGCCCATCAGTCAACAAGCACACCCTAAGGAGATCTGACATGGAACTCTACGTCATTCGCCGCCCGAGCGCCTGGGCCAACCTCGCCGAGCTTGAAGCTGCAGGCGCAAAATCGACGCGTATCGGCAACGAGCAGATGCCGGACCGCGTGCGCTGGATCCGCAGCTATGTGGTGCACGAGTCCGACGGCCGCATCGGCACCTTCTGCATCTATGAGGCGAGCGACGGCGAGTCCATCCGCGAGCATGCGCGTCGTGTCGGCATGCCCGGTGAGGAATTCTACAAGGTAGCCGCCACCGTCCTCGTGCGGGCCGATCCCGCACAGCAGACGGCTGCCGCGAAATAGCCTTCGGCGCATTTATCCGCCGATCATGACAACCGACCCCTAAATAAGGAGCAACACGTGAACAAGCCCTTCTGGAAATCCCTTCTGCTCATCGCCGGTCTTGCGGCCGGCTCGGTTCTGAGTTCGGCCGGAACGGCCGATGCAGCGAAGATGAGCTGCATTCAGAAATACAGGCTCTGCAACCAGCGTTGTGCGGGGGCTGCAGGCAGGGGCGACTGGACTGCCTGCATCAATCGGACCTGCAACCGGCAATACGACAACTGCGCGTCCAGTTACTGACTGCAGCGCGGGCGTCATCGTCTCGAACCCAGCGAAAGGAAATCATATGTCCATGCCCTCCCAGGCGCCCGCGCTGAGCCCGTCGCATCGATATCTCGCCGCCGTGTTCGTGCGGCTGCGCCGGTTCGTCAACCGGTCGGTTGCCGACATGCTGGCCAAGCGCGAGCGGGCGGCCAGGCAATTCATGATGAAGAAGCTCGGCGACCGGCACGGCAACAATGCCCGCCGCCGCGGCACAGCCGGTGCCTCCGCCGCGATGCTCGTTCTCATCGCGGCCAACTCGCTCTCGCCCGCTACGGCGAAGGCAGAGCATCCGATCGCGCGCAATCATCGCGGTGGCCAGGCCAATCAGGCACTGAGGACGCTCTGCGACCCGCGCAACCACACCCACACGCCCGATGGTGGCTGCGTCACGGCGAGAGCCGAACCAAAACTCCGCGACCATCGCGCGCACTGAGCGCAACGCCTCTTCGAGGACCCCCTGGCCGGCGCCGTCGGCGTCGTGCCTCACCAACTCCGACAACGAAGCCAGATCGGCTTTCGCTGTCCGAGCCCGTACGTCCCTGCAACAACGTTTCCAACATAGGAGAAACTCATGAACTCGCTTTTCAAGTCCAAGCATGCACTCGACAGCAATGCATCCAAGACGAACAGCTTCAAGACGGCAGTCGCGCTGGCGATCGGAATGGCTGGCGTGGTGATAACGCTCACCACGGCTTCTGCCGCGACGAATGTCCGCGACCATCGCGACAAGCCGGTGGTGCGTGACCATCGTGAGGGACAACCGGAGGTCCGGGATCATCGCAGCGCAGGCGGTGGGGGCGTGACCGTCCGCAACACCCCGCCCAAACGAAAGCCGGTCGACTGCCTGGGCAACCTCTGCAACGTCAAGAAGGTCTGCATCGGGTTCGCCTGCATCTGAGCCGGCCCGACGGCCGCAGCGACGGATTGGCGTCGCCGCGGCTGTATCCCATGCATCCGCACATTAGGAGATCAGGACATGTCCATCACCCTGCAGAACGGGCCGGTTCAGGCCCAGAGCTCGTTCGCCGCACGAAGCCTCGTGCTCGGCTACGGCGTGCTTTCCTATTTCGTCTTTTTCGGCACCTTTCTGTATGCCGTCGGCTTCATCTCACAGCTCATCGTTCCGAAGACGATTGACACCGGTGCGGCGCCCTCGCCCACCTATGCACTCGTCATCAATCTCGGACTGATGTCGCTGTTCGCGGTCCAGCACAGCGGCATGGCGCGACAAGGTTTCAAGCGGCTGTTTGCCAGCGTCGCATCGCCTGCGCTGGAGCGCAGCACCTATGTGCTATTGGCGAGCCTGAGCCTGATCGTGCTATTCTGGCAGTGGCAGCCGATGCCGTCGGTGATCTGGTCGATCGAGACGAAGTCGCTCGCCTATGCAGTCGTTGCTGGCCACTTCATCGGCTGGTTCATCGTGCTCTACAGCACGTTCCTGATCAGCCATTTCGAGCTGTTCGGCCTGACGCAGGTTGTATCGCATTTCCTGGGGCGGCTGGCCGCACCCACGAAATTTAGGACGCCCGGACTGTATGGCCTGATCCGGCATCCCATCTATCTGGGCTTCATCGTCGCATTCTGGACGACGCCGACCATGTCAGTCGGTCACCTCCTCTTCGCATCCGTGACGACCGCCTACATCTTTTTCGGCATTTGGCTCGAGGAACGCGATCTCGTGGCGCTGTTCGGGGATCAGTACCGGCACTACAAGGAAAAGGTCGCGATGCTGGTCCCGGGCCTGTTCTGATGCGAAGGCGGTCATTGGCAACGAAACGGCGGCCCCCTCCACGTTCCTCGTGTTTGGACGACCGGGTGTCGCGCAGTCACGACACCCGGCTCGCTGAGAGCGCGACAGCGATCATCGGGCGCGCGAGGTGTCCTTGGAGGCAAGCCGTCTTCTTCGTTCTCTTCCATATACCGGACGTAGGGTCCTTCAGACGTTGAATTGCTTTTGCTTTCTCTAAATGGCCCTCACGATGAGGGACAAAGATTCGAAGCAAGGCACGCCATCGAGCGCGTCTTTACCATCGTTTGTCCCAAGTGCCTTTTGTGCGAAACGCAGACATTAATCGAAACAAGGGCTCAGTTATGAGTTCCTAGATCAACGTCCGCTTCTGTTCCAAAAGCCGCCCGTCGGCACGACGTCTGGCTGGGTCGGCTACGGGCCATCAGCAATACCGCTCCACCCGATTAGAGAACTTCCGTTCGGCGCTCAGAGCCGACCTCAATTTCAGGAGTACACCACCTTGCTGCGGGCCTCGCCCGCGAGCCGCACCAGCATCTTGCGCAGCGATGTGCCGTCCGTCACCCGCTCCGGGAAGTCGAGCCGCAGAGCGGTCTGGCCGTCCTGCATGTCGAGGCCTTCCGGGTCACAGCCGGTGCAGCGCCAGTCGCCCTCGGCTGCGCCGAGCAGCCTCGTTGCGTACAGATTCATGGTGTCGCGGTGGTCGGCGTTCATGTGCTCGACGGCGCCCTCTTCGGCCGCCAGCAGGTCCTTGGCGCCGGTGAGCTCCGTGAGGAACTGGTCGGGCTTGAGATCGACGATCCTGCCGAAGCCTGCGACCAGATGGGTTCCCGTGGGGCGGATCCGGAAAAAGGAAAAATCCTTAAAGGAGACAAAGCCTTCCGCCGATGGATGGGCATTGAGATACCGCCGCTGGAGGAGGTCCTTTTCGGCCTCGGCCTGCTCCGCCCGGCCGGACAGCATGATCCGGGCGCCTTCCAGCGGATCGCCTTCCGCCCGCTCGTCCAGCATCAGCGAGACCCGGCTGTCGGCCAGGACGTTCCTGGTATGCACGGCAAGGCGCGAGATCAGCAGGATCGGCGAGCCGTCGGGATGGCTGGCCAGATTGACCAGGGAACAATAGGGGTCGCCGCTGCCGGTCATGAGCGTTGCCAGCGCCCCCTGCCGGGACCGTCTCAGCAGCGATTTGGCGAGCTTTGCGGGGTCGAAATCGGTGGTCGGTTGCATCGGCTTTCTCGGGTCAGGTGGTTGCAAGGAGGGCCTTTTTTCGGGTAAACGGGGGCCCTGTTATGGGTCGAGACGCGGCGAATCTGCCATGTCTCGTGGAACTTGGTCACACTTCAGCCCAGCTTGCATTGCTCGGTGACAAGGTTCGAACGCCACTTCGGCACCCATGTATGCGGCGCATCACTGGATTGCTCGCCGTTTCAAGCCACGACCCAAACGGAAAGCAGAAAGCAGAGGCTCATGCCCACAATCGCTTTGGTCGACGACGACCGCAACATTCTCACATCCGTCTCGATCGCGCTGGAAGCCGAAGGCTACCGAATCATGACTTACACGGACGGCGCCTCCGCGCTCGACGGTTTCCGCACCACCCAACCGGATCTCGCCATCCTCGACATCAAGATGCCGCGCATGGACGGCATGGAGACGCTGCGCCGTCTCAGGCAGAAGTCCGACCTGCCGGTGATCTTCCTCACCTCCAAGGACGAGGAGATCGACGAGTTGTTCGGCCTCAAGATGGGCGCCGACGACTTCATCCGCAAACCGTTCTCGCAGCGTCTTTTGGTGGAGCGCGTCAAGGCGGTGCTGCGGCGCTCGGCGCCGAAGGACCCGACCGTCGCGCCGAAGGAGAACGACGCCAAGGCGCTCGACCGCGGCCTGCTGCGCATGGACCCCGAGCGCCATACCTGCACCTGGAAGAACGAGCCGGTGACGCTGACCGTGACCGAATTCCTCATCCTGCAGGCGCTCGCGACCCGGCCCGGCGTGGTGAAGAGCCGCAACGCGCTGATGGACGCCGCCTATGACGACCAGGTCTATGTCGACGACCGCACCATCGACAGCCACATCAAGCGGCTGCGCAAGAAGTTCAAGGTGGTCGACAACGAGTTCGAGATGATCGAGACGCTCTATGGCGTCGGCTACCGTTTCAAGGAAGCCTGAGGCGCTCCCTTCACGGCGATCGAGAGCATCTCCGGTTCTCGTTCCATCGGGACGAGGATCGCTCTAGGATGCGGGGACCTTCGCACGGGCCGTCCTAACGCGGGCGTAAGCATTGCTTGACCGAACGCAGCCTGACCCTAACCAGAGCGCCGGGGATGTCGCATCCGACGGCGTTCAGGAGCACGTTGCCGACGACAAGCCGCAGGGCTTCCGGCCGCTGAACTGGCTGAAACGCGCCGGGCAGTTCTTCTTCGCGCTGTCCTTCTCGAGCCTGACCCGCCGCATCGTCTCGCTCAACCTCGCCGGCCTCGTCGCGCTGGTGGCGAGCATCCTGTATCTGTCGCAATTCCGTGCCGGCCTGATCGACGCCCGCGCCCAGAGCCTGCTGGTCCAGGCCGAGATCATCGCCGGCGCGATCGCGGCCTCTGCCACTGTCCAGACCAACGCCATCACCATCGATCCCGAGCGGCTGCTCGACCTCAAGCCGGGCGAGACCTATGGCGGCCCGGACGAATATTCGCCGCTGGACTTCCCGATCAATCCGGAGCGCGTCGCGCCGGTGCTGCGCACCTTGATCTCGCCGACCAAGACGCGCGCCCGCATCTACGATCCGAACGGCAGCCTGCTGCTCGACAGCCGCAACCTGGAAAACGTGCTGCGCTTTCCCCTGCCGCCCCCGGCCGAGCAGCCCGGCATCATCGAGCGCGGCAAGGTCGCGGTGCGCACCTGGCTGAACCGCGGCGACCTGCCGCTCTATCGCGAGCTCGGGCCCGAGAACGGCAATGGCTATGGCGAAGTGGGCGACGCCCTCCAGGGCCAGAAACGCTCGATGGTGCGGGTCAATGCACGCGGCGAGGTGATCGTCTCGGTCGCGGTCCCCGTGCTGCGCTCGCGCGCGATCCACGGCGCCTTGATGCTGTCGACGCAAGGCGACGACATCGACCAGATGGTCACTGCCGAGCGCCTCGCCATCCTGAAGGTCGGCGGCGTCGCCGCCGCCGTCATGATCATGCTGTCGCTGCTGCTGGCGAGCACGATCGCAGGTCCCGTGCGCCGGCTCGCCGACAGCGCCGAACGCGTCCGCCGCCGCATCAAGGCCCGCATCGAGATTCCCGATTTCACCCGCCGCCGCGACGAGATCGGCCACCTCTCCGGCGCGCTGCGCGACATGACCAGCGCGCTCTACAGCCGCATCGAGGCGATCGAGATGTTCGCCGCCGACGTTGCCCATGAGTTGAAGAATCCGCTGACCTCGCTGCGCTCGGCGGTCGAGACGCTGCCGCTGGCCCGCAACGAGAACAGCCGCGCGCGCCTGCTCGAGGTGATCGAGCACGACGTCAAGCGGCTCGACCGGCTGATCTCCGACATCTCCGACGCCAGCCGTCTCGATGCCGAGCTGCAGCGCCAGGATGCGATCCCGGTCGATTTGCGGCGGCTGCTGACGACGCTGGTGTCCGTCGCCAACGAAACCAAGCTCGGCCACGACGTCGCGGTCGAAACGCGCTTCGAGGGCCGCGGCCCGACCGACACCTTCGCCGTGAGTGGCCACGATTCGCGGCTCGGACAGGTCGTCTCCAACCTGCTCTCCAACGCGCAATCGTTCTCCGAACGCGGCAGCAAGGTGCGCTTGACCTGCCGGCGCGTCCGCACCGAAATCGAGATCGTGGTCGACGACGACGGCCCCGGCATTCGCGACGACGCGCTGGAGCGCATCTTCGAGCGCTTTTACACCGACCGCCCGCATCAGGGCTTCGGCCAGAATTCCGGCCTCGGCCTGTCGATCTCCAAGCAGATCGTCGACGCCCATGGCGGACGCATCTGGGCGGAGAACCGCCCCGGCCCGCCGGACGCCGACGGAACGCCGACGATTGCCGGCGCGCGCTTCGTGGTGAGGCTGCCGGCGCTATGAGCCAAGCTAGCTCGAACGACGGCGGGCCCAGCGTTCACGCCTCTGCCGTCAAGGTCGGGACACTCGCCGTGCTGATCCGCGGGCCCTCGGGGTCAGGCAAGTCGCGGCTTGCCTTTGATTTGATCATGGCGGGCCGCTCGGGCGTCGTCGAAAGCGCGGTTCTGGTCGGTGACGACCGTGTCCATCTGGCGACACTCGGCAATGAAATTGAGGTCCGCCCCGCGCCTCGCCTGGCGGGCCTGATCGAGATCCGGGGCCTCGGAATCCGCCGCTGCGACTTCGTGGAGCATGCGACCGTCGGTCTCGTGGTCGATCTGGCCGCAGCGGACGCGGAGCGGCTGCCGCCGGCCGAAGCGCTGAAAACCAGCATTTTTGGTGTCGAAATACCGCGAATCCCTGTTGCCCGCGACTATTCGCCCCTTCCCCTGGTTGTTGCGGCCTTGACCACTACCAAGAGTTCATCTTCCGTTAACCCTTCAGGCGATTGTTTGAAGGGAAATGGTAACCATATGAGCCCCACTATCGCGACCGAATAGACCGGCGCAGCTCCCCTCATCCATCCGTATAGATTCAGGGAGATACGCAACATCCCCTCTTGCGCGGGGGCTCTGGATGGTCAAAGTGGCGCGTTCGTGCGGTGCACCAAAAAGCGCCCGCGAGGAGTTTTCCGATGATTGGTCTAGTACTTGTGACCCACGGGCGCCTTGCCGACGAATTCAAGGCGGCGCTTGAGCATGTCATGGGTCCACAAAAGCAAATCGAAGCGATCACGATCGGCGCCGAGGATGATTCCGATCTCTGCCGAAGCGACATCATCGAGGCGGTCAACCGCGTCGATTCCGGCGACGGCGTTGCGATCCTCACCGACATGTTCGGCGGCACGCCGTCGAACCTCGCAATATCCTGCATGAGCCGGCCCAAGGTCGAGGTGCTCGCGGGCATCAACCTTCCCATGCTGGTGAAGCTCGCCAAGGTGCGCGAGGAGCGACCGCTGCCGGACGCGATCGCGATGGCCCAGGAAGCTGGCCGCAAATACGTCACCATCGCCAGCCGGGTGCTCGCCGGCAAATGAGCGAGGAGGCGCCACAAGCCGCGAGCGGCGTGCCCGCGGGCGCGATCTCCAAGGATCTCCTGATCATCAACAAGCGCGGCCTGCATGCGCGCGCCTCGGCGAAGTTCGTCCAGACGGTCGAGCGCTTCGACGCGCAGGTGTGGGTGACGCGCGGCGGCGAGACCGTCGGCGGCACCTCGATCATGGGCCTGATGATGCTCGCCGCGGGTCCCGGCACGACGATCACGGTGGCGGCGGCAGGGACCGATGCCGAAGCCGCGCTCGCGGCAATCACGGAGCTCGTTGAAAGCAAGTTCAACGAGGAAGGGGTTTAGGGGCTTCGTCAACGAAGCTGCCGCAGGGTGGACAAAGCGCAAGCGTGCCCACCAAGTCTGTCGCGATTGCCCAGAGATGGTGGGCACGGCGCTTCGCGCCTTTGCCTCACCCTACGGCAGCTCGGCTTATTTCCCCGGTGGCGCGATGTAGATGTTCCAGCTCATCGACGGGCCGGCCTTGCCGTTGGTGAAGCGGCGCGTGGTCATCGCGATGCGCTCGGCGTTGGGCGCTGTGTCCGACACCCATTTCTCGAACGCGGGCAGACGGCCGTCGGTCGGATCGAACACGCCGATGAAGCCGTACTTCCTGGCGTCGTCGCGCGAGGTCAGTCCGGAATCCCAGGCCTCGAGCGGCAGCAGCGCGGCCGGATGATCCGGGCTGTAGAACACCAGCGGCTGAATCTGCTCCATCGTGCCGGCAACGACGGCCCAGCGCGTGCCGAACCGGCTGTGCCAGGCCTTGGTCAATTCGCGCGCGAGCTCCGAGCGCGCGCCATAGATCTGCGCGTTGCCGGCATTGGCTGCCATCTCGCGCGCGGCAATCCATGGCGAAGCGGCAAGCGTCGCGGCGCTGAGCACGAGCCAGATCGCGGCGATGTTGAACAGCGCGGCGCTCTGCACCCGCAGCGTCGGGATCGCGACCAGCGCGAGCGGCACCAGGAAGAACAGCGAGATGCCCCAATCCGTCTTCATGTAGATGCTGAAGGCGAGCGCGCCGAGCGGCGGGCCGATTGCGACGATGACCTGGACGATCCAGACATTCAGCGCCTGCGCAACATTGACGCCTGCATTGGCGCCCCGCGCCCAGGCGCGCGTGACGATGTGCAAGGGCGCACTTAGCAGCAATTTGACCCATGGCGGCACCAACGCCATGGCCAGCGCCGCGAGCGCCACCGGCAAGGCCAGCAGCCCGAAATTATGCAGCACATAGCCGGCGACCAGCTGATGCAGCTGGGCCTTGTCCTTGAGGCTGTAGGTGTCGCCGGCATAGGTCAGCGGCACGAAATGCGCATCCGCCAGCCAGACGAGGTGCGGGATCATCGCCGCGACCATGGTTGCGATCGCCACCCATGGCGCCGGCGACGACAGGAAACGCAACCGGTCGGGATGGATCAGCGCGGCGAGTCCGATCGCGCCGATCATGGTCAGCACCCAATATTTGGTCATCAGCGCCAGCGCGCCGGCGAGCCCGAGCAGGATTCCGGATTGCCAGCTCCGCTTCTCGAAGGCGTTGAGATAAGCCAGCACCAGGAGCGGCAGCGTGACGAGCTGCAGCAGGTCCGGGTTGTACTTGAAGCCCTTGAAATTGAAGATCGGGTACAGCGCGATCATCACCACGACCAGGAACGCGCGGCGCGCATCCACCACGCGCAGGGCGATCAGCCAGCAGAGCACCATGCCGACGCTCACCGTCGTCATCGCCAGCGCATAAGTCGCCCAGTCCGCCGCCGGGAACGCCTTGAACCAGAGGCCGGTCACCCAGCCCGACAGCGGCGGGTGCTTGCCATAGCCCCAGAGGAATTTCTGACCCCAGCCCCAGGCTTCTGCGACGTCCATGTGAACGTCCTGCGCCGCCTTCAGATTGATCAGGATGAAGGTCCACAGCACCGCATGCAGGATGGCGAATTGGATCACCAGCCACAATCGCGCCTCGGGGCGGGTCGCGCAGGCGACCAGGAAGGCCCGGAAGCGGTTGTAACTCAAGCGGGTCTTTGCCCGCGCTCCGGCAGTGGGAAGAGAGGTCGTGGACATGGGCCGTGCGTAGCGCGTTTTGGCCCGTCATGGAATCAGCTTGGCGTGAACAAAGGCCCTGAAAATACAGCAATATGGTTGCCGCACGGGGATGTGAGTGGTATCCCGCGCCCATGACGACCGTCCCCATTTCCAACATCCGCAATTTCTCCATCGTCGCCCATATCGACCATGGAAAATCGACGCTGGCCGACCGCTTGATCCAGATGACCGGCGGCCTCTCCGACCGCGAGATGGCGGGCAAGGAGCAGGTGCTCGATTCCATGGACATCGAGCGCGAGCGCGGCATCACGATCAAGGCGCAGACGGTGCGCCTCGCCTATCGCGCCAAGGACGGCAAGGACTACATCTTCAACCTGATGGACACGCCCGGCCATGTCGACTTCGCCTACGAAGTCTCGCGGTCGCTGGCGGCCTGCGAGGGTTCCCTGCTGGTGGTCGACGCCAGCCAGGGCGTCGAGGCGCAGACGCTCGCCAACGTCTACCAGGCGCTCGACAACAATCACGAGATCGTCCCGGTCCTGAACAAGGTCGATCTGCCCGCGGCCGAGCCCGAGAAGGTCAAGCAGCAGATCGAGGACGTCATCGGCATCGACGCCTCGGACGCCGTGATGATCTCGGCCAAGACCGGCCTCGGCATTCCCGACGTGCTGGAAGCCATCGTCACCCGCCTGCCGCCGCCGAAGGGCGACCGCGACGCCACGCTGAAGGCGCTCCTGGTCGACAGCTGGTACGACGTCTATCTCGGCGTCGTCGTGTTGGTGCGCATCGTCGACGGCACGATGAAGAAGGGCCAGCGCGTGCGCATGATGGGCACCGGCGCCGCCTACGACGTCGAGCGCGTCGGTTTCTTCACGCCGAAGATGCAGCAGGTCGATGAGCTCGGCCCCGGCGAGATCGGCTTCATCACCGCCGCGATCAAGGAGGTCGCCGACACCCGCGTCGGCGACACCATCACCGACGACAGGAAGCCGGTCGCCGAGATGCTGCCGGGCTTCAAGCCGGCGATCCCGGTCGTATTCTGCGGCCTGTTTCCGGTCGACGCCGACGACTTCGAGACGCTGCGCGCCGCGATGGGCAAGCTGCGCCTCAACGACGCCAGCTTCTCCTTCGAGATGGAGACGTCAGCTGCGCTCGGCTTCGGCTTCCGCTGCGGCTTCCTCGGCCTGTTGCACCTCGAGATCATCCAGGAGCGGCTGTCCCGCGAGTTCGACCTCAATCTGATCGCGACCGCGCCGAGCGTCATCTACAAGATGAAGCTCACCGACGGCCAGGAGATCGAGATCCACAACCCCGTCGACATGCCCGACGTGGTCAAGATCGCCGAGATCGACGAACCCTGGATCGAGGCGACGATCCTCACGCCCGACGAATATCTCGGTAGCGTCCTGAAGCTGTGCCAGGACCGCCGCGGCGCGCAGAAGGAGCTGACTTACGTCGGCTCCCGCGCCATGGTGAAATACGATTTGCCGCTCAACGAGGTCGTGTTCGACTTCTACGACCGCCTGAAGTCGGTCTCCAAGGGCTACGCCTCGTTCGACTATCACCTCACCGACTACAAGCCGGCCGATCTCGTCAAGATGCAGATCCTGGTCAATGCCGAGCCGGTCGACGCGCTCTCGATGCTGGTCCACCGCACCCGCGCGGAGGGCCGCGGCCGCGCCATGGTCGAGAAGATGAAGGAGCTGATCCCGCCGCACATGTTCCAGATCCCGATCCAGGCGGCGATCGGCGGCAAGGTGATCGCCCGCGAGACGGTGCGCGCGCTGCGCAAGGACGTCACCGCAAAATGCTACGGCGGCGACATCACCCGCAAGCGCAAGCTTCTGGAGAAGCAGAAGGAAGGCAAGAAGAAGATGCGGCAGTTCGGCAAGGTCGACATCCCGCAGGAAGCTTTCATCGCCGCGCTGAAGGTGGATAGCTGAGGCTGGGGCTGAGGCCATTCCGACCTGACGAGATGGGGTGCGGCCCGAGGGATCCGCGGGCCGGCAAACAAAAAATCGCGAAAACAACCCCATGCACAGTAGCCGGCCTGTTGGCGGCGCTACGTTTTTTCGATTTTCAGAAATTTAGTTGACTCGTCGGGCAAAACAGGGGCACAATGGAATCATGGCAGCTTGTGTAAAGCTATAGGTCCGTTGCAAGGCCGACATTAGTGGGGAAGACCTAAGCTATCTTACGCCTTCCACTGAGCGTCCTCCTCATCGTCTTCATTTTTTGCCGCTTCAACCTGCCTACGTATGTGAGCGTGCGTGACCCGAGACCAACGGCGGACAGCGCCGATCCGATGCTCGAACAAGGACTGTAGGGGCTCCTCATAAAGCGCATAGTACGTAGTGAGCGAACCAGTCCAACCAAACGAGTGCATGTTTTGAACGAGGGAATGGTGCACGTCATCACGTTCGCCGAACTCGTCCAAAAGTCGTTTCACGAGCGGATGGAAGCCAGCCCCCTTCGAGCGTGTCGTTAACACGGGCAGAACGCGTGCGAGAAAGGCAGGTCCTGAATCAGGGTTCGCGTGAGCCCAAGCGAAAAGGATGTCCTCCTGTACATGCAAGATCGCAGGCTGCTTCCTATGCGCGAATGAAAAACTGTCGCCGAGGACGTGTTCAATGCGCCAAGCGGACACGCGATCACGGACGATAGCATTGCCAAACGGAGGCCAAACGATCGGAGCGAAGTGCTCGAGCATAATAGGAAGAAGTGGCTTGATTACGTCACGAGCGTCGCCATCAGGATCGGCAGCGAGGTAAGTTGCCAATTTTGCAGCCGCAGCGCGAGCATCGGCATCACCTCGCCCCTTCTCAAGCAACCAACCCACCATCTCTTTGAAATGATGTGAATCCATCTGCGAACCGCGGCGCTTGGGCCGGTTGCCAACATTTTCGACAGCCAGCATGAGCTGTGGTCGTAACTCCTCTAGACGAGAGAGCTGACCGTGCACGAACATACCCATAAGATCCAATGCAACCGAGTATCCGACATCTCCCATCGCTAGGAGAAGGTTAAACAGAGGTATCGCGGAAGAGGTGTCGAGTTTGGAGAAGACGCCGCCCATACCCCAATACGACAGAGTTCCTGGCGGCAAGGTCTCTTCCTGAAGCGCCTCGCAAACCATAAGTACGTCCGCAGCCTCGATTCCGAGTCGAAGGCACAAAAACGGCAATATGGGTGCGTAGACGTTGGAATGGACAGCTTCACGCTTGAAAGCATCGACGGATGTGGGGTGACGTGATGCAAGGCCGGTGTAGAACCCAGCAATCAACCCGTAGTTCCGTTTACCATCGGGGACCATCACGTAAGCGTCTTTGATCAGCTTTTCCCAGAAGAGCGGGTCCTTCGATAATTCTGCGATTGCTTGCCCGAAGGGTACCGACATCCGCTGATCGCCCTCTGAGATCGAGCCGAGCACCGAAGACAGTTTATCAGGCTGCAACAGCAGCTCGCTCGCTAGATTCCGAACCGCCTCAACCTGTCTCTTATCTCGTTCTTGGAAATCGAGCTGCTCGTCGATGGGGTAATCCCACGGCATCTCCGTAACGATAAATCGGACACGGCTCGTCAGATCTTGCGGCGTCAGGTCTGCGACCAGCCTCCGGATGCGATCTTCTTCACCGGACTTGAGATCAGAAAGATCAAATTGGAGCACGTCGCCTAAGACGTTGAGAGCCGCAGGCCAATAAGGGTGGACCGCACGTATTTTGGTAACCCATCGCTCGATGTGATCAAGCAGACCTCCCTCGACGAACGTGCGAAATTGATGCGCAATGCCATTACGGGCCTGCAGCCCAACTGCGTCATCGCGAAGCGCAAGCACAGCCAAGCGATCGACGCAGGCTATGACGTAGTCCCACGCCACATTCCAATACCTGGGCTCCCAAGGCTCTAATGCGGGCCGACTCCCATGCGTCTCTGGACCCACCATACGGCTGCTTGAGTGCATATCGATCGCCGCGACCAGAGCATCTGCAACGATCGGCATCTGTTGCGGGTCGTTCTTCCGGAGCAGCTCATCAAACAAGCGGAGCCGTGGCTCCGCTGGCGCGGCGGTATTTGAGAGAAACACAGGGAAAAGGGCTTTGAACTGGCCAACCGAATTGTTCGCCCATTGCTCATTTTCAGCAACAGCGAGATTGAGCAAGAGGAGAGCCGCGCGCTCGAAGGTAGATTCTACAAAGGCAATCTTCTCCAACGCATAAACTAAGCTCCTCCGAAGATCGCCACTGACCTTCATGGTTTGCTCGATAGAGAGAGGCCCAAGGATGTACTCTAAGAGGCTTACAACAGCCTCAGCGTCTATCTCCGACAGTGCATTGATGACCTCTGCTGCACCTTCGCGGGCGAGAGCTTCCAGCGAAGCGAATGGGCCATCGATTCGCGCAACGCGACGAGCTACTTGAGGAGCGACGGGACCGGTGTTGAGCATCGCAAGCTGATGGGCAACGTTCTGACGGAGTCGTTGGGGCAGTTTTCCAGCGAGCACTTCGTCCCATCTGGATTGTCCCCATTGGCGCCATTGACGCTCCGCCAATGCCATAGCCAGCGGCTTCGGTTGCAAGCTGACTAAACGCCCGTGCTTCTGAACCACTCCTCGAGCTTGAAGGTCATCAAGTGCAGCATGCAAGTCTTCGGTGGAGCGACCGCGTGTGAGTGGGGCGACGTGCGATAGATCGTTGAGATCGTCACTGACGCCTAAAAGGCGAAAGGCGCCAAGGAGCATTCCAACGTCCTTCAGCAAGGGCACATCAAATGGCTTACGTCCGAGAAGAATTCGATCAATAAGCTCATCATTCGTGGCGGCAGCGATCGGCATGTCTTTTAGCCATGCTTGTCCAAGCAAAGCAGCCATCTGCGGGAATCCGCGGGCGAACGTGAGCAGCCGGCGGTGATCTTCGCCCGGCAAATCCGGCGCAATCCGTTTGATCATCCCCTCCACAACTGTGTCGCTGGCCTGTTCGACGAGCAACAGCTCATCGTCGCCTTGAATGGAGGGCGAAACTTCGTGATCAATGGTGACAAGAGAAACGCGGCTGCCTGTACGCTTCACCATCGCGGCAAGGTCCTGATGTGATCCTAGCGGGCAGCGGTCAACCACGATGATCGCACGGAAACCGGAGTCCACAAGGGTCTGCACGATACCCTTGACTGCCATCGTGCCTACTTCAGATTCGACTGCGTACAGGACAAGGTCAGACAGAAGCGCAATAGAGTCTTCATCGTCAGCGGGGCCCAAGGCCTCATGAACGAGCCGCGACTTGCCTACGCCCGACAAGCCGACCACCCGTGCGACACCCCGCGGCCTCCCGATTAGCGAACGCAGATCTTCCCTGAACTGGGGCAAACGCGGATCGGCAACCCACGGAGAGCCGTCGAAGCGTCCGGCCCAGTGGGTCCAATCCTTGAATGGCCCAACCATCCCGGGCTGCGTCTGCTCAAGTACCCACGCCGCGACCGGCGGCAGCACGTTTACCCACGATGCGATTTGATCTGCGTCGCGAAACTGAACACGGTCCGGATCGACCGAAAGTCCGCCCTTGGCCAAACTCTTGCGGATACTTTCGACGCGCGCTTTGATCAGCTTGTTCTCGTACGAATGACCACAAATCATGATGTAACAACCGCCCTGTTCGAGAGCGTCTCGCACCATAAGCTTCACGTCGCCCGAGGGCGTAAGCACATCAGCGCCGGCTTCAGCAGGCGTGATCGGTCCGGCCTTCAACTGGAACTGGGAGATACGGCTCGGCAGGAATTTCGTCCGGACCGGGCCGCCTTGCCACTGGATACGCGCATCTTCACCGCCATCAGCGGCAGTGATGTTTGCGGCAACATGAATGCCGTCCATGGGAAGATCGCCGCTAAGCGCTTCTCCATCTAGGAGTCGACGCATAAGCAAGACGAGCTTGCGGGGGCTGAGCGCTGCGATGTGCTTGCCCGTCACTTCGAACGGGCGGATGCCTTCGGATTCTATCGGGGCAACCTTGCCCCCTGACAGAGTGATAAGTGCAGAAGGATTCGCGTCGAGAAGCCGCAGGATGTTGACGGTGGCTGCGGTCGGCTTGATCGCGCCGTTTTCGTATTTCGTGAACGCGCGGGGACCCCCACCCAAGAGTTCTCCGGCCTCGACCTGCGACAGGCCGATTTTTTCACGAATACGGCGGATGTCCTGAGGTGAAAGCTCCTCGTTCATGGAAGCACCATAATGGTCCCTAGCTATGCTTACTACACCATTATGGTCACTTTTGGTAGAAAAGCAACGATTACCCCTCAAGGCATTGAAATAATTCAATATTATTTAATCCTATTGATACAAATCGGGAGGGCGGCGCGGCGAGATAGTGAGCTCGTACGAAATCCGTTTGAAGGGACTTGCCCCCGTCCCCCTCAGCAAATCTTCCGGAAAAGCGCGCCCGCCAGTGTGGCGCCTTGGCCGGCGGCAGCACGTAGCTCTTGCCCGCGGCCGAGATCGTCAGGGCTGCCCGGAGCCCAGCAGGTCCAGGACGCGGTTTTCCAGCGCGCGCCGTTTGTCTTCGGCAAGCTCGGGATGGCCGAGGTCCGGCTGGTTGAACATCGCGGTGTTCAGCGGGAAGGATTCGGGAGCGGCGTAGGTGAAGCCGGCGAAATCCATCTGCGTCTTGCCGCTGGCGATCGCGAGCGCGGCCGCGGTGTGGTCCTGCGGCGGCGCATCCCCTGGATAGACCGCATCCATCTCGAAATGCGTGCCGCAGCCGATGCGAAAGACGGTCTTGCCGCTGGTGTCGTAAAAGCCGAGCCATGGCCGGTCCTGGCGGTCGATCTCGAATCTCCAGGCGCCCTTCCGGATATCTTTCGCTGGAGCGCCGGCCGCCAACGCCGCCGGCAACCCGAGCCACGACAGGGCGACGACGATTCCGAGCAGTATCGCGGGCAGCCTCATGGCAGGCGCCCGAAGCGATCGGCGACAAGGCTGACACGAGCATGCTTACCGGACGGCTTGGCCAGCATCCTCAGATCGGCCTTGTCTTCCCCCGGATGGCCATCGACCGTTTCAGGACCTGCTCGGCATCGGCATAGCGGCCTTGATACTTGTAGAGACCGGCGAGGTTTTCCAGAACGCCGGCGAGATCCGGATGGTCGGGGCCGAGGGTTCTCTCGAAAATGGCCGCCGACCGCTTGAACAGCCGCTCGGCCTCGGCGTTACGGCCCTGACGCCCATAGAGCGCAGCCAGATTGTTCTGTGCCTGCGCGATGTCGGGATGATCCGGGCCGAACGCCTTCTCGGTCACCGCCATCGACCGCTTCAGCAGGCGCTCGGCATCGGCATAGCGCTGGCGATTGATATAGGCGTCGGCCAAATTGTTCATCAGCACCGTGGCTTCGGGATCGTCCGGACCGAGCGCCTTCTGCAGCACGGCGAGGCCTCGCTTGAACAGCGGTATGGCCTGATCGTACCTGCCCTGATGGCAGTAGACCGCGCCGAGGTTGCTCAACGCCATCACGATCGACGGACCACCGCTTTTCTCGTGAATGGCGATCGACCGCTTGAGCAGCGGCTCCGCTTCGGCGTAACGCTCTTCCGCGCGGTAGAGGTCGCCGAGATTGTTCAGCACCATGGCGACTTCGGAGTGATCCGGGCCTAGCGTCTTCTCGTCAATGGCCAGCGCGCGCTTGTACAGCGGTTCGGCAACGGCGTATTGGCCAAGATTGTAATGGATCGTGCCGAGGTCGTTCAGCGGCGTCGCGACGCGCGCATCGTCGGGGCCGAACTCCTTCTCGCGAAGAGCCAGCGATTTCTGGGCCAACGGCAGCGCTTCGACGTACTTCCCGGCCCGATAGAGCTGCTTCATCTGCAGCTCAAGCGCGCCCGCCTCATCCTGTTCGGCATGGGATGGCGCGCCGAACGACAAGCTCAAGGCGAACGCGGCGACTGCGACGTAAATCGATGCTTTCAGGGGCTTCATCACGCGTTCCTTGGTCGCGGGTCTCACCGACATACGCGACGTTGGTGCAGCCGGAAGGCGAAATGGTTCAAAGCCCTCGCCTGGGCTGCCCCGGCCAGGGTCACAAGAAGCATCGAGGTGTTGCCTCCGCCAAGTCTCTGATCCAGGCGAGCTGCCAGCGACGCCTCGCCCGGTATCCGGCCCGTGATCCGGGTGAGGCGGCTTACGAGCATTTGGGGCGGGCTATAGTCTGGCTGTCGCACGGCAGCTTCGAGCGGGGTCAGATGAGACGGCGCGCATTCATCGGGCTGATGATGGGAGCAATCGGCTGGCCGCTGATCGCACGCGCCCAGCAGTCTTCCACAACGCCGCGCATCGTCCAGTTGGGACCGGTCGAAATTCCCACGCAGATCGCTGCAACCAAAAGGCTGCTTGCAGAGCTTGGTCACACCGAGGGGCGGATTCGACTCGAGTTTCGTCACGCAGCCGGAGATGCCGACGCACTACCGGCGCTCGCGCAGGAGATCGTACGGGATGGCCGGGTGGACGTTATCATCGCAATCAGCACGCCTGCCGCTCTGGCGGCCTACAAGGCAACGCGAACCATTCCCATCGTGACCCTTGCTGCCGTCGATCCAGTCGCATCCGGACTGGCCGACAGTCTCGCCCGCCCCGGCCGCAACGTGACCGGCATCGCGGTCTTCTCGGAGGAAACCACTGCAAAGCGGATCGAGCTCATGCGCGAGATCCTGCCCCAGGCCGTCCGCCTCGGAACTGTCACGACAAAGGTGTCGAGCGGTGCACAGAGTCTCACGCCTGTTCTGGAAACCGGCCGCAAGCTCGGCTTTCAGGTTGAAGCCATCAACATCGATGATCCCGCAAGCCTCGGGACGCTCCTGAGCCCGGACAACCTTGCCCGATTTGACGGTCTTGTTTTCGTTCCGGACGTCGTGCTCAGCGGCCATCAGGCCGAAGTCGTCAGGCTGGTGAACCTGAGCAGGAAGCCTGCGATCTTTGCTTCGCCCGACTGGGTCGCGAACGGCGCCTTCATGTCGTTCGGCCCCGATTTCGCAGACGCAGGGCGCCGCCTGATTGCGCAGGTTGATCGCGTTCTACGGGGCGCAAAGCCGGGCGACCTGCCTTTCGAACGCCCGACCAAGTTCGACCTCAGGATCAATCTCCGCATCGCCAAGGCCCTGGGTCTCGACCTGCCCGCAACCGTCATCGCCCGCGCCGACGAAGTGATCGAGTAACCGCAGGATTTATGGGCTCAATCGCCCTGCTTTTGCATCCGCGGCGCTTCCGGGACTAAACCGAGGACGATGGAAACCCGTCGGCGCCGGCACGGTCGTCGGGAAATATCTGTGACGCCGTCAGCAATTGATCATTGCCCGAGCTGCTGCAGCACAGCGAACCACAACGCCAGCGGCTCCCGGAGCGCGCCCGGCTCGGACGGCTTCTGGCGAACGGCCGTGTGCACCATGACGAGCTTTGAGGCCGGATCGACCAGGATGACCTGGCCGCGAATGCCGAGCAGGGCAAATCGGCGCGGCTCGCCGGGGAGGAGCCACACCTGATAGCCGTAGCCGAAATAGGGCGTGGCCACTTTCGGGGCGAGATGGCCATCGGCCGGCCGCACCGTCGTGGCATCCAGCAGCCATTGCCGGGGAATCAATTGACGGCCTTCCCAGGCGCCGTCATGGGCGAGCAACCGGGCCAGGCGCGCATAGTCGCGCAAGGTCGCGTTGAAGCAGCAAAAGGCGATCTCCTGCCCGCTGCCGTCGATCGCCCACGAGGCGTCCGCTTCGGTGCCGATAGGATCCCAGATCCGGTCGTGGAGATAGTCGGCAACCGGCGTCCCGGTGGCGGCGCGCAGGACCAGGCCCAGGATCTCGGTTTCAACGCTGGCATAGTGGAATTTGGTGCCCGGTGGTGCGGCCCGGGTGTTGAACTGCGCGACGATGGCGGCGGGATCTTTCGGCGGGCCGACGAACAGGGCGCGTCCGAGCCGGGCGATGTCGTCGTTCCCGTCATAGACTTCCGAGAATTCGACGCCCGACGACATGTTCAACAAGGCGCGGATGGACGTGTTGCCATATTCCGTGTCCGCAAGGCTGCCGACATAGGTCGAGACAAGGTCGTCGACCGACTTGATCCGTCCCTCCGACACCGCGATCCCGACCAGCATGGCCACCATCGTCTTGGCCATGGACTGCGAGACAAAGCGGTGCTGGTCGGTCCGCGCATATTGATAGTGCTCGTAGAGGATGGTGTCGTCCCTGGCGATCAGGAGACCCGTCACCGGATTGCGCCTGAGATAGTCGGCGATGCCGAGCTTTTCGGTACCAAAACTGTAGGTGACCTGCGGCTCCGGCGCGCGCTTGAAGTGCCACGGCGTCGTCGCGCGACCAACCGTGCGCGAGGGATAGATCTCGCCGAAATGGCTGTAGCTCCCGACGAGCTTGTTGAGCTCCGGGGCGGCGCCCCGCCTGCCGACCGGATAGCCTTCCGCCGCGCCGTAGAGCTCGGCATCGGGGCCGCTGTCCGAAAAGACCGGCCCCGGCGCGGCGGGCACGCTTCGGACGTCCTGCGCGCACGCCAGGGGCGTCCAGACCGCGGCGGCGAAAATGACGGGCAGGAAAAGCCTGCGGCACCCGCGCCGCCTCAATGGCGCTCCCCAGTTCATTGCACTTGCCTCCTCGCACGCTCATGTGTGCGCTTATGAGAACAACATCGCAGGCTGGTGACGCACGGCATGCTATCACTACGAGCAGAGGATGTCAGCCGGCTGTGGCAACCCGCCTTGCTCTCGCCCCGCAGATCAGTCACCATCTCTTGCGCGCACCATCAACAAGAGCAAGAGCGCCGAGGAAACGCATGAGCAAGCCGTCACGCTTCGACTATGGCTGGGTCGTTGTCGCCGCGGGCGCACTGATGACCTGCATCGGATTCGGCACGATGCTGTCGCTGGCGGTGTTCCTGCAGCCGATCTCGGAGGCGATGGGCTGGTCGCGCGCCGGCGTGTCGGCGGCCGCGACGCTGGATTTCCTATGCATGGGATTCGCCGCGTTCCTATGGGGCACGCTGTCGGACCGGTTCGGCACCCGCATCGTGGTGCTCTCGGGAAGCGTTCTGCTGGGACTGGGTCTCGTCACGGCGAGCCAGGCAGCAAGCCTGTGGCAATTCCAGCTTTGCTTCGGCGTGCTGATCGGGATCGCCGTGGGCAGCTTCTACGCGCCGATGATGGCGCTCGCGAGCGCCTGGATCGAGAAGAACCGCAGCCTCGCCGTGGCGCTGGTCTCCGCCGGCATGGGCGTGTCGCCGGTGACGGTCGCGCCGGCCGCGAGCTGGCTGATCACGGCCTATGATTGGCGCACCGCGATGCTGATGATCGGCATCGCTTCGTGGGCGCTGTTGATCCCCGCCTGTTTTCTGGTGCGTCCGGCGCCGGCGGCCGCGGGCTCCGCAACGACGGACGCGGCGCCGGAGGTCGAGATGGGTGCGGCGCAGGCGCTGCGCACAACGCAATTCATCGCGCTCGCAGCGGCGCATTTCGCCTGCTGCGCGGCGCATTCCGGCCCGATCTTCCACATGGTGTCCTATGCGATGGTCTGCGGCATCGCTCCGCTCACGGCGGTGACGGTCTATAGCGTCGCCGGCGTCTCGGGCCTCGGCGGACGCCTGCTGCTGGGCGTGCTGGCCGATCGCATCGGCGCGAAACCGGTCCTTGTCGGCGGACTGTTCGTGCAGGCGATGTGCATCGCGACCTATCTCGCGGTGGCGCAGCTCGGCGAGTTCTACGCGCTCTCGGTCGTGTTCGGCCTCGCCTATGGCGGGGTGATGCCGCTCTATGCGGTGCTGGTGCGCGAGTTCTTCGGCGCGCGCATCATGGGCACGGTGTTCGGCGCGGTGTCAGCCTTCGCCAGCCTCGGCATGGCGCTCGGGCCCTGGGCCGGCGGTATCGTGTTCGACACGTTCCAGCAATACACCTGGCTGCACGCCGGCTCCTTCGCGATCGGGCTTGCCGCGGTCGCGGTGGCGCTGAGTTTTCCGACGCGACGCAGGCCATCGCTCGATCTCGGCCGCGCGACGGCGTGACACCGACCTGCGGCGATTGCCGGATCTCATAGGCGGAGCCCGCGTTTCGGCGTAGTGTTCGACATGCCCCTCACCAGTCCTATCAGACCTTATGATCCGACCTGGCCGCAGCAATATGCGGCGGAAGAGGGGCGGCTGAAGTCTGTTTTCGGTTCGGCGTTGATCTGCATGCATCACGTTGGCAGCACCGCTGTACCCGGACTGGCGGCGAAGGCCGAAATCGACGTGCTTGCCGTGGTCCGGTCGGACGACCCGCTGGACGACTGGAGCCGATCATTGACGCGCCTCAGCTATCGTCGCGGCGGCGACCTGTCCCCAGGCCACCATTTCTTCAAGCGGGACGTCGGCGGTATTCGCACGCACAAACTTCATGTATGCCGCGATAGTCATCCACAGATCGCACGGATGCTGAAATTTCGCGACCATCTGCGTGAGCATGCCGAAGATCGCGCGGGATATCAGGACCTGAAGCTGAGGCTCGAGCGCGAGAACAACTCGGGCATTCAGCAGTACCTGATCGGCAAGGACCCGTTCATCCAGGACATCCTCGCCAAACTTGTTTGATTGCAAGCCGCCGGAACCGCATCATGACGATCATTTCCCTTGAACGGATCGCCGGCACTCTTCCCGCGGATTTTCCCACGCTGGAGGCCGATGCCAAAGCCGATGGACACGCGCACATGACCCGTCTGGCTGCGGAATTCGCAGCTGATCGCGCCATGTTTCACGCGATATTCACCTGCCATCTGGATGGCAGATCGGCGGGCATCGGAGCGATCACCGACGAGCCTGCACCGGCGCCGCTGCCCATGTGGCGGATGCGGCGGCTTTACGTGCATCGCGACTACAGGAGACGCAACGTCGCCAGGGCCATCGCGAACGCCTTGCTGCAAGACGCTGCGGGGAAGGTTGCGACGGTCACTGTCCACGCGGGAAATGCCGGCGCTGTACGGTTTTAGGAAGCGATGGGATTCACCGGGGTCGACGGCCAACCCTGGTCTCACCAAGTCCATCTGCCGATCCCTGGGCCCTCCCCCAGATCTTGAGCGGCTCTGCCAAGCCTTGCCTCGACGACCGGATGGACTTCTGACGGCGATCAGATTGGTGTAGCATTCCCTTGTGATCAGATTGTTCTGGCATCGCGAGAGGCCAAATGAAGCGACGGGCGTTTCTCGGCTTCTTGGCAGGTGCGACGATATCGGCGCGCGAAGCATTGGCCCAAAAGCGCGTTCCGGTCGTGGGATTCGTCGGATTTGCCACGCCGGAGATCGACAATGCGGCGCTCGTTCCGTTCCGGAAGGCGCTGGCCGAGCTGGGATACGTGGAGGGTCGCACCATCGTCATCGAGGCCCATTCGACCGCCGGCGATGTGTCGCGGGGCCTTGCATTGATCGACGACCTCGTGGCCAGGCAGGTGGACGTCCTGCTTTCTCCGGGCCCGGCCGCAGCGCGCGCGATGGTCAGGAAAACCAATATTCCCGTCGTCGCCGTGGCGCTGCCCGCGGTGCAAAGCGACCCTGAATTGTTTCAGAGTCTCGCGCGGCCGGGCGGCAGCCTCACCGGCTTCGCCGCGTTCGGCGAGGAGATGTCGGCCAAGCGCATCGAGATGATCCGGGAGATTCTGCCCTCGCTGAAGCGGATCGGCGTCTTGAACAATGCGACGGACCCGACCTTCAGCGCCTGGGGCGCGCAAACCATCGAGGAAGCACGACGCGCCGGGCTGGAACCGGTGCGCCTCGGACTGACGAGCGCGTCGCCGCTCGCGGTTGCCGAGCAATTCAACGTGCTCGCGGGCGCCGGCGGCAACGCATTGATCGTCATTCGCGACTACATGACCGCCGCGATGCAGGACACAATTTGCCGTATCGGCATCGACATGAAGATCGCCGTCATCGGCCAGCAGAAGGAGTTCGCGCATGCCGGCGCCCTGATCAGCTATGGTGCCGACATCGGCGACCTGTTTCGTCGCGCCGCGGGCTATGTCGATCTGATCCTGAAGGGACAAAAGCCCGCAAACATGCCGATCCAGCTGCCAACCAAATTCGAGCTGGCCGTCAATCTCAAGACCGCGCGTGCGCTCGGCGTTACGATCCCGCCCACCATTCTCGTGCTGACCGACGACGTGATCGAGTGACGGGTCGTTGAAAATCCGCCGATTGCCGCGCCGAGAGCGGGTTCATTCAGTCATTCGCGAAGCTTCGGGGAGCAATTCATGGAATGCAGCATCCGGCCCGCACTCGATGATGACGCCGCGGCCATCAGCGCGGTCATCTTGCGTGCGCTGCGCGAGACGAATGCGAAGGACTATACGGCGGAGATCATCGCACGGATCGAGCCCAGCTTCGGCCCGGATGCCGTGCGCCGGCTGATCGGGCAGCGCACCGTCTTCGTTGCCACGATCGGCGGCCGCCTGGTCGGGACGGCAAGCCTCGACGGAAGCGTCGTCCGCACCGTTTTCGTTGCTCCGGACGTTCAGGCTCGCGGGATCGGCAAGCTGCTGATGGGCGAGATCGAACGCACAGCGCGCGAGCGGAACATTCCGTCCCTGATGGTCCCTTCATCGGTCACCGCAGAGACCTTCTATGCGCGACTGGGCTTCCACGCCGTGCGCGACAGCTATCATGGCGACGAACGCACGATCATCATGGAGCGGGTGCTCATCGACCGGGCCTAGAGCCGGTCCACAGGACGGAAATTTTTCCCCTCAGCTCATCGAGCTTGCGCTGAGACCGGATGGTCACGCCATCGTCACGCCGCCTTGCGAGCGCCGAGCAGTCGGCCGCGCCAGCCCATGACGATGACGAACGCAATCATAAGGAGGAGGACCACAGCGGCGGCGGAGTCGACGATGTGGTCGCTTCCGCTGCAGATGTCCTGGTAGAGGCACGCGCGCGACATCACGCCGGCCCGGACCAGGACCGCGAACACGCCGAAATAGAACAAGAGGCAGAGCAAAAGGTAGACCATTGTCACGAGCGCACGCCGCAGCCGTGAGGGCATCGTCGATTCATCCTCACGCCGCTCGGTGATGAACTGGCCGGGCTTTGCCTTGGCCGGGTCGCGGATTTGGACGGTCGAATGCGTAAGCACATCGTGAACCGCCTGATTGCGGCGCGTGGCAGCCATGATCACGAACGAATACCAGCCCAGAATGCTCTTGACGACGAAGCGTGCCAGCGCCTTGGCGAAGCTCAGGTTGCCGCCGCGGTCATCGACGACGCGCAAATTGGTCCAGATATGTCCCAGCGTGCCGCCGGCGCGCCAGACCAACACAGGCTCATAGAGCAGCAGGATGGCCACGACCGAGACGCCGAGACTGCGGCTGAGGCCGTCGCTCGCGACATTGCTGGCGACGGCGAGCGCGCCGAACAGCAGGGCCATCGCCAGTATCCAATCGAGCAGAACGGCCTTGAACCGGAGCGAGAAGCGGGCGTAGCGCGGGCCCGACGGCGGCAGCGGAGGCGCATCAGAGGTCATGGCCGCATCCGTTGGTTGGAACTCATCGCGAGACATGGGTAGAGCACGGCAGGTTCGATGGCCCGCGGTAGTGGTCACGCCACCAGCGCGGCGTCCTCGTCACCGTCGATGCCGCGCTGTGCGGCCAGCAGGCTGACGATCTCCGCATTCGGCCGGGCCTTGCTGAACAGGAAGCCCTGGCCCTCATGGCAACCCTCGGCGCGGAGGCAGCTGAGCTCGGCTTCGGTCTCGACGCCTTCGGCGGTGATGGTGACACCAAGGCCCTTGCCGAGGCTGACGATGGAGCGGATGATCGCCTGGGCCTCGCGGTTGGCTGCGAGATCGCGCACGAAGGACTGATCGATCTTGATCTTGTCGAACGGAAAGCTGCGCAAGTAGCTGAGGCTGGAATAGCCGGTGCCGAAATCGTCCATGGAGATGCGCACGCCGAGCGCGCGCAGCGCATGCAGCGTCGCCAGCACCTGCGCGCTCTTCTCCAGGAGCAGCGTCTCGGTGATCTCGAGCTCGAGCCGGCGCGGCGCCAGGCCGGAATGTTTCAGCGCATCAGTGACCATCGAGAGCAGATTGCCGCTGCGGAACTGCAGCGGCGACAGGTTGACGGCGACGCGGACGTCGTCCGGCCAGGCCGCGGCGTCGAAGCAGGCCCGGCGCAGCATCAGCCCGCCGAGCGGATTGATCAGGCCGGTGTCCTCGGCGACCGGAATGAACTCGGCCGGCGATACCATGCCGCGCTCGGCGTGCGGCCAGCGCACCAGCGCCTCGAAGCCGGTGATGCGGCCGCTCGAGAGATCGATCAGCGGCTGGTAGTACGGCCGCAGCACGTCGTTCTGGATCGCGTCGCGCAGCTCGACCTCGATCTTGCGGCGGCTCTGCGCCTTCGCATCGAGTGCGGCTTCGAAGAAGGCGAAGCCGCCGCGCGCGTCCAGCTTGGCGCGCGACAGCGCCATGTCGGCGCTCTTGAGCAGCTTTTCGGAATCCTCGCCGTCGCCCGGCGCCATCGCAATGCCGATCGAGGCGCCGATCACCACGGAATGACCGTCGAGCAGATAGGGATCGGCAATGGCCGCCAGGAGGCGTTTTGCGAGACCCACCGCATCTTCCGGCCGAGCCAATCCGCTCTGCAGAACAGCGAACTCGTCGGAGTTGAGGCGGGCCAGCCCATCCTCGTCGCGCAAGGTGGAGCGCAGCCGCTTGGCGACGCCGCGCAGGAGCTTATCGCCGACCGCATGCCCCAGCGTGTCGTTGACCGCCTTGAAATTGTCGAGTCCCAGCATCAGCAGCGCGACCTTCTCGGAGCCGCGGCGCGTGTGCAGCAGCATTTCGTCCATCTGCTGCCGCAGCAGGTTGCGATTGGGCAGGCCGGTGAGCCCGTCATGCTGGGCCATGAAGGCGAGCCGCGCCTCGGCGCGCTTGCGCTCGGTGATGTCCATCAGCGCGAGCAGCACCGCGGGCCGCTCGGCATAAGTCAATTCGCGGGAATAGATCGCAAGGTCGATCAGCCCACCGTCGGCCTTGACGTGCTTCCAGGTGCGGCCGGCCTGATCCTCGCCGGCCGCACCGACGATCCAGGGCGGCTCGCTGTCGAACGCCTGCAAGGAGCGGATCTTCAATCGCTCGAACTCGGCCCGGCTGTAGCCATAATGCGCGACCGCGGCATCGTTGACGCCGAGGATGCGCTCGTCGTCCAGCGCGCAGACGATCATGGGCACGGGATTGCCGTCGAACAGCAGGCGGAACGAGGCCTCGCGCTGCTTGAGCTCGGTGATGTCGACGCGCAGGCCGACGACGCCGCCGTCATCGGTCAAGCGCTCGTCGATCAGGATGACGCGGCCGTCCGACAGCTTCTGCTCGTGACGCGCGCCGGGCTTGTAGAGCTTCTGCAGACGCTCTGCGATCCAGGCATCTTCATTGCCGACGGCTTCGGGATAGTCGCCACGGGCGACGCCGATGCGCAGCGTGTCCTCGAGCCGCGCGCCTTCCTCGAACAGATCGGCGGTCTTGCTGTAGATCTCGGCGTATTTCTTGTTCCAGAGGACGTAGCGGCCTTCGGCATCGAGAAACACGATGCCCTGCGGCAGGATGTCGATCGCCTGGCGCAGCCGCTCATGCGACTTGCGCGCCTCCGCGATCGCAGCTTCCGCCTCGGCACGGCTGCGCAGGACTTCGTCGCGTTCGGAAAGCGAGACGCGCGCGAAGCGCGGCTTGCGCGCCTTTTGGCCGGCGCGGGCAAGCATGCTTTGCTTTCGCTTTCTTGTTTTTCGAGACCCCAAACTCAACTTCACTCGTCCCAGTCGCACCCAGCGGCCGCAAGTTTTGAGGCAAGTGTCTGAAAAAAAAGTAATCTTAGCCAGCCGCGGTCCGCGCGCGGGGCGCTTGCTGCCTGTTTGCGCGGCGTAGCGAGCGGCGGCAGGCGCCATCGGATTGAGCGCGGCGCCGCAATCAATGAGCGATCTGGCGCAAAATTGCGCGCGCGCTTGAATCCATTCCGAAATCGCGCGCAATTGCATACGAACCGCAGAATTTTCTCGCGCCCCGCACGAATTTTGGTCAATGCAGGATACGGTTATTGCACCGTTAAGAAACGGCGGGTCGGGCCGCGATGCGGCCGAGCTGCGATGGGCCGGTGGCGGGCTCGCCGCCTCCGTTCTTAACCCTGGCGCAGCATTGGGCTATAAGAGCGTCAGCATGAGTCGCCGCGGCATCACCCTCCTCCTGCTCTCGTTGGTCTGCCTGGGCGCCGGTGGCGCGCTGGCCCAGGACAAGGGCAGCATCAACCCGAAGCCGCTGCCGCCGCTCATCAATCCCAACGACCCCGATCTCGCCGCGAAGGAGCTGTTCGCGCGCAAGCTGTTGCCCTCGAAGGGGCCGGCCCACGTCATCGGCTCCTACACCAGGGGCTGCATCGGCGGGGCGGAGCAGATGCCGATCAACGGCGATCATTGGCAGGTGATGCGGCTGTCGCGCAATCGCAACTACGGTCATCCCGACATGATCGCGCTGATCAAGCGGCTCGCTGCGAAGGCGCACAAGGACGCAGGCTGGCCCGGCATCCTGGTCGGCGACATCGCCCAGCCGCGCGGCGGGCCGGCGCTGTCGGGCCATGCCAGCCACCAGATCGGTCTCGACGCCGACATCTGGCTGACACCGATGCCGGACCGCCGGCTCTCGCGCGAGGAGCGTGAGGAGATGTCGGCGGTGATGATGGTGCGCCAGGACCGGCTCGACATCGACCCCAAGGTGTTCACACCAGGCCACGTTCTGGTGCTGCGCGCCGCCGCGCGTGAGCCCGCCGTGCAGCGCATCTTCGTCAATGCCGCGATCAAGAAGGCTTTGTGCCGCGAGGCTAAGGGCGACCGCGCCTGGCTGTCGAAGATCCGGCCCTGGTGGGGCCACGACTACCACTTCCACATCCGCATGCACTGCCCGGCGGGGGCCGGCGAATGCGAGGGGCAGCCGTCACAGGCCGAGGACGAAGGCTGCAAGCCCGCCGATCTCGCCTACTGGTTCTCCGACGCGGTGCTGCACCCCAAGCCGCCGCCGGAGCCGCCCAAGCCGAAGCCGCCGATGACGCTCGCGCAGATGCCGGCAGCCTGCAAGGCGGTGCTCCATGCAGGGGATGCGAAGCCGTAGCCTACATGGTTGGGCGCAAGGCTGCCTCATCCACCGCGGTCGTCCCGGGGCGCGAAGCGAGCCCGGGATGACGCACACTCGCCTTTGACCTGCGGCCGCGGCCTGCTATGTTTGCATTGCGATATCCCCGCCGGCCGTAAGCCGTCGCAAGGGACGTGGAACAGCGCTTCCGCCCGTCGCATCCGGCCGACCCAACGCCAGATTTCGTGCGTGCAACCTTGCGCGCGAGTTCGCACGGAGCGCATCCCATGTTTCGTCTCTCCGGACTTTTCACCGCCTTCGTCATTTTCGCCGGCACGGCCGTCGCGCCGGCCGCGGCCGAGAACAAGACCATCACCGTGTTCGCCGCCGCCTCGATGAAGAACGCGCTGGACGAGATCGACGCCGCCTACACCGCCAAGACCGGCGTCAAGATCGTTGCGAGCTACGCCGCAAGCTCGGCGCTGGCCAAGCAGATCGAGCAGGGCGCGCCGGCCGACGTGTTCGTCGCCGCCGACACCGACTGGATGGACTACGCGATCGCCAAGAAGACCATCAACGAGGCTTCCAGGGTCAACCTGCTCGGCAACAGCCTCGTGCTGATCGCGCCGAAGGATTCCAGGATCGACAACGTCAGCATCGCGCAAGGCTTCGACATCGCAAAACTTGCCGGCGACGGCAGGATCGCGACCGGCGAGGTCAAGTCGGTCCCCGTGGGCAAATATGCCAAGGCCGCGCTGGAGAAACTCGGCGCCTGGCAGGCCGCCGAACCGAAATTCGCCATGGCCGAGAGCGTGCGCGCGGCGTTGACGCTGGTCACCCGCGGCGAGGCCGTGCTCGGCATCGTCTATGCCACCGATGCCAAGGTCGAGCCCGGCGTGAAGATCGTCGGCACCTTCCCGGCGGAATCGCATCCGGCGATCATCTATCCGGTCGCGGCGACCAGCATCGCCAAGCCGGAGACGAACGACTATCTCGCCTTCCTGCGCTCGACGGCGGCCAAGACCATTCTGGAAAAATACGGCTTCAAGTTCCTGGTGAGCTCCACCACGTGACTTCCTCGGTTTGATGTTCGATATCTCTCCCGACGAATGGACGGCGATCCTGCTTTCGCTCAGGGTCGCCGTCATCGCCACGCTGGTCGCAACGCCGTTCGGCATTGCGCTGGCGTGGCTGCTCGCGCGGCGTGAGTTCTGGGGCAAGTCGATACTGGACGCGCTCGTGCATCTGCCGCTGGTGCTGCCGCCGGTGGTCACCGGCTATCTTCTGCTGCTCACCTTCGGCCGCCGCGGCCTCGTCGGCGGCTTCCTCGCGGATTATCTCGGCATCGTCTTCTCGTTCCGCTGGACCGGAGCGGCGCTCGCCTGCGGCGTGATGGCGTTTCCGCTGCTGGTGCGGCCGATGCGGCTGTCAATCGAAGCGATCGACCGCCGGCTCGAGCAGGCCGCGGAGACGCTCGGTGCAGCGCCGTGGAAGGTGTTCTTCACCGTGACGCTGCCGCTGGCGCTGCCGGGGGTGCTCGCCGGAATGGTGCTCGGCTTTGCCAAGGCGATCGGCGAGTTCGGCGCCACCATCACCTTCGTCTCCAACATTCCAGGCGAGACCCAGACGATTTCGTCCGCGATCTATTCGCTGATCCAGACCCCCGACGGCGATGCCGCGGCAGGCCGGCTCGTGATCGTCTCGATCGCGCTCGCGATCGGCGCGCTGATCGCGGCCGAATGGTTCGCCCGCCGCGCCACGCAGCGCCTGCACGGGAATTGACCATGCTGCGCGTCGACGTCGAAAAACAACTCGGCGAATTCTCGCTGTCCGCATCCTTTAGAAGCGAGGGGCGCGTCATCGGGCTGTTCGGCGCCTCGGGCGCCGGCAAGAGCTCGCTGGTCAACATGATCGCCGGGCTGTTGCGGCCCGATCGCGGCACCATCGCGATCGACGGCGAAACCGTCGACGACACCGCGGCCGGCATTCACGTGCCGACTTACCGCCGCCGCATCGGCTACGTGTTCCAGGATGCGCGGCTGTTTCCGCATCTGAGCGTGGCGCAGAATCTCGATTACGGGCGGCGGATGAACGGGCTTGCGCAGGACCCGGCGCAGCATAAGCGCATCATCGACCTGCTCGACATCGGCGCGCTCAGGGATCGCCGTCCCGGAAAACTGTCCGGCGGCGAGCGCCAGCGCGTCGCGCTCGGGCGCGCGCTGCTGTCGAAGCCGCGCCTGTTGCTGCTCGACGAGCCGCTCGGCGCGCTCGACGAGGGCCGCAAGCTCGAGATCCTGCCCTATCTGGTGCGGCTGCGCGACGAGGCCAATGTGCCGATGGTCTATGTCAGCCACGACGTCGCCGAGCTGCGCCAGCTCGCGACGCAGATCGTGATGCTGAAGCAGGGCCGGGTGACGAGCTTCGGCGGGGTGAAGGTGCTGACGTGAGGCTCGTTTCGCAGCCCCGATAGGGCGGAGTGGATTTCGTGCCCCGGACGCGACGCAGCACGCAGTGATGCGTCGCAGAGCCGGGGCCCGCGGCACCATGGGTCTCGGCTCTGCGCAGCAACGCTTGCGCGCTGCAGCGCATCCGGGACACGAGATCGCCTAAACCCCCGCCACAGACGCCCAGACATCGGCGAGCTTCTTGCGCAGCGCCTGGGCGCCTGTCAGCGGCGGCGGCGTTTCGTCCTCTTCGGGCAGGCGCAGGCCGACGAGGTTGACGCGAGCGCCCGAGATGCTGCGTGCGACCAGCACGATCTCGTCCAGCGGCAGCTCGGCGCCCTCTTTCGGCGCATGGTCGAGATGAACGTCGAAGTAATCGGCGAGCGTGAGCCTGCTTTCCTCCTCGCTCACCTTGACGCCGTAGATCGCGGCGAGCTCGGCGAGCGTGTGCTCGCCGGAGACCATGAAGTCGCCGAGCAGATGCGGATCGGGCGCGGTGCTCGGCTGCATGTCGACGAAGAAGCGGTCGAGCGACTCGGCTTTTTCCGGCGGGGCCAGCAGATAGATGTAGTCGCCCGGCGCGATCGGGTCGGCTTCCGCCGGCGTCAGGATGTTCTCGTTGCGGATGACGAGCGTCGGCTTGGACCAGGACGGGATCAGGCCGCGGCGGAAATACAGGCTCTTGGGCCGCACCGGATAGCCGACCAGCTGCTGCTCGAGCTGGCCGGGCAGATCGAGCTCGACGCGGCGCGGGCCGCGCTCGGCGCGCGGCAGCGCCACGTGCAGCTTGCGCGCGGCCGCCGCCAGGGTCCAGCCCTGCAGCAACAGAGAGATGATGACGACGACGAAGGCGACGTCGAAATAGAGATAGGCCTTGGACAGCCCGACCAGCATCGGGATCGAGGCCAGGAAAATCGCGACCGCACCGCGCAGGCCGGTCCAGGCAATGAAGATCTTCTCACGCCAGTTGAAGCGGAACGGCGACAGGCACACGAACACCGCGAGCGGGCGCGCCACCAGCATCAAGACCAGCGCGACGGCGACCGCCGGCAGCACACTGGAACCCAACCGGCTCGGCGAGACCAGAAGGCCGAGCAGCACGAACATCACGATCTGCGCCAGCCAGGTCGCGGCGTCGAGGAACGTCACCACAGAATTATGCGCGCGGGTCGGCCGGTTGCCGATGATGATGCCGGCGAGATAGACGGCGAGAAAGCCGGAGGCGTGCATGATCTGCGAGCCGCCGAAGATCACGAGCGCGGCCGTGGTCACGAACGGCGCATGCAGGCCCTGCGGCAGGGCGACCTTGTTGAGCGCGATGACGACGAGGCGGCCGCCGATGACGCCGACGACAGCACCCAGCACCGCCTCCTGGATGAACTCCATCAGCACATGGCCGGGGGAGCTCGTACCGATCGAGATGTATTCGACCAGCATCAAGGTGAGGAAGATCGCGAACGGATCGTTGGTGCCGGATTCCGCCTCCAGCGTCGCGCCGACGCGCGGGCGCAGACGCAGGCCCTGGGTGTGCACCAGCAGGAACACGGCGGCTGCGTCGGTCGAGGCCACCACCGCACCGACCAGCAGCGCCTCCGACCAATTGAGGTCGAGCGCATATTTGGCGAATGGCGCCGTGACCAGCGCGGTCAGCAGCACGCCTGCGGTCGCGAGCACCACCGACGGCGCAAGCACGGTGCGGATGCTGGCAAAGCGCGTGCGCAGGCCGCCGTCGAACAGGATCAAGGCGAGCGCGACGGAGCCGACCAGATAGGTGGTGCGGACGTCGTCGAACTGGAGCTGACCGGGGCCGGAATCGCCGGCGAGCATGCCGATGATGAGGAAGACGAGCAGCAAGGGCGCGCCGAAGCGCAGCGCAAGCAGGCTCGAGAGGATGCCGGCCATGACGAGGACGGCGCCGAGCAATATGGCGAGACTGACGGAATCGAGGGAAGCCATCCACCTTCCGGGTAAGAAATCGCTGGAATTTCATCCTTATCGTCGGTGGACTCGCGCGCCAACCCATTTTCGCGCTTCGCGGCAATCTGCCCGCATTTTACGGCCTTAACGCGCTTCACTTCACGGTGTATCGATGGCCCGGCCGCGCCCTTTATGGGATTGTCCGGCGCCCTCGAATCAATTCCTCCCCGCTTGCCGACGAGACCCGATGGACATGGACCTCAAAGACTTCATGGAGTTCGTGCAGACCACCGCACGCAGCGTCGGGGCGGAAATCTCCTCACCCTGGTTCTACCTGCAATTCGGCCTCATCCTGGCGGCGGCCGGCATCGCCTATGCCGCGGAGGCCGCCATTCGCGGCCGTGTCGACCTGACCTCGCTGGCGATGCGCTGGCCGCTGCCGCTCCGGCATTTCGTCCGGGTCATGGTCGCCAGCGCCTCAACGGCGGTGTTCACGCTGCTCGTGATCGTCTCGCGCGTGGTGATGTATCACGCGACCTGGCCGAGCCGCTCCTATCTCCTGATGGTCGCAGCCAAGCTGGGTTTCGCCTGGCTGGTGATCCGGCTCGTGACCTCGGTGCTGCGCAACGCCTTCATCGTCAAGCTGGTGTCGATCACGGCATGGTTCATCGCCGCGCTTTCCATCGTCGGCCAGCTCGATGCGACGGTCGACCTGCTCGATTCCTTCGCCATCGTGCTCGGCGGCCTCAGGCTGACCCCACTCCTGGCGCTCAAGGCCGGCGCGCTGCTGCTGATCGCACTCTGGCTCACCAACATCGCCAGCAATTTCGCCGAGAGCCGGATCAATTCGACCACCGACCTGACGCCGTCGGTGCAGGTGCTGCTGGTCAAGATCATCCGCATCGGGCTGCTCACGGTCGCGATCGTGATCGCGCTCGGCGCGGTCGGGATCGACCTGTCGGCGCTCGCGGTGTTCTCCGGCGCGGTCGGCGTCGGCATCGGTATCGGCCTGCAGAAGATCGTCGCCAATTTCATCTCGGGGATCATCCTGCTCGCCGACAAATCGGTGAAGCCCGGCGATCTCGTCACCATCGGCGACAATACCGGCCGCATCAGCGCGATGAAGACGCGCTATATTTCCGTCGCTGCCGGCGACGGACGCGAATTCCTGGTCCCGAACGAGGATCTGGTGACGCAGAAGGTCGTCAACTGGACCTATACCGACAAGAACACGCTGGTGAAGATCGCTTTCGGCACCAATTACGACGCCGACCCGAAGCTGGTCTGCAAGCTTGCGGCCGAGACCGCGGAAGCCCATCCGCGCGCGCAGAAGGGCAAGCCGCCGACCTGTCTCCTGACCGAGTTCGCGGAAGCCGGGATGAAGTTCTCGCTGACCTTCTGGATCGCGGACCCCGACGGCATGGACAAGGTCAAGAGCGACGTGATGCTGGAGCTGTGGGACGCCTTCAAGCGCGAGGGCATCCGGGTTCCCTATCCCGTCCGCGAAATCCGCATCCGCGGCGGCGCCCTGCCGGTGGAAACCGCCGTGGAAGTCCCGAATTAGGTCACTTTCACCCCCCAAGCAGGCCGCTCGGCTTGCATGAAGGCTGCCAATCATTAAATTGGGGCCTGAAATCAAGCCTTTCCACCGATATCGAGATCAGCCCGAGAAGACCTGACACGCATGAGCTACGTCGACGCCACCGAGACCTCCCTGCGCAAGACCGGACAGATCAAGCTGCACGGGCCCGCCGCCTTTGCCGGCATGCGCAAGGCGGGCGCGCTGGTGGCCAGGTGCCTCGACGAGCTCACCGACATCGTCGGACCCGGCGTGCCGACCTCCAGAATCGACGATTTCGTCCGCGACTTCGCCTTCAGCCACGGCGCCTACCCGGCGACGCTGATGTATCGCGGCTACCGCTACTCGACCTGCACCTCGCTCAACCACGTGGTCTGCCACGGCATGCCCGGCGACCGTCCGCTGAAGGAGGGCGACATCGTCAATATCGACGTCACCTTCATCGCCGACGGCTGGTATGGCGATTCCAGCCGGATGTATGCGATCGGCCCGGTCGCGCGCAAGGCGGAGCGGCTGATCGAGGTGACCTATGAAGCCATGATGCGCGGCATCGCCGCGGTGAAGCCCGGCGCCACCACCGGCGACATCGGCCATGCCATCCAGAGCTTCGTCGAGCCGCAGGGCATGAGCGTGGTGCGCGATTTCTGCGGCCATGGCCTCGGCCGCATGTTCCACGACGAGCCGAACATCATCCATATCGGCCGGCCCGGCGAGGGCGTGCAGCTCAAGCCCGGCATGTTCTTCACCATCGAGCCGATGATCAATCTCGGCAAGCCGCATGTGAAGATCCTGTCCGACGGCTGGACCGCGGTCACCCGCGACCGCTCGCTGTCGGCGCAGTTCGAGCACTCGGTCGGCGTCACGGCGACCGGCGTCGAGATCTTCACGCTGTCGGAGCGGCACGGCGAGAAGCAGATCGGGTGATTCCCCTCATCTTCGGAACGTGACTGACCATCCAGACGGCGATAGTCTATTCGCCCGCCACTACAATCTTTAGTTGATTTTTCGCTGACATATTGAAACACTGCCGACTTATTCGATTGGAAAAGTCATTTGCAGGGCAAGGCAATGGGCATTTTCAGGCTCGACGATGGTCAACAGCAAGCCTTCACGTCCGAGCCGGAAATTTTCCAAGGCGTACAGCTGGGTTACGACGAGGACAAGGGGTATTGCATCGTCCTCAGCGCGATCCTGGCAATCGTCCTCGACTCTCACGTTTACACGGAGTTGCAGCAGTTCGCCGCCAATACATGGCGCCCGACCCAACCTGCAAGAGGGGTCACGCTCGAGGCCCGTTATCAGCTCTGGTGGGAAAATCTGCCCGGGATCGGCTCGGTCCTTCCAGTTACCGCGACGCGAAGCTTCATGTACAGCGTCCTCGCGAATCCCAATCCGCCTCCTCCCTCGAGTCGACCCAACCTGTCTCCGGGCGCTCCCCACGGCAGGGGCTCACTTCCGGTAACAGCGTCACACCTTCCCTTTCATACGACCACGCAGGACAACGAAGTGTTCTATCGATGGGAAGCATGGCCGCAAAGTCGAAGAATAGATCAGGCTACCAACACCGTTGCACCTTGGACCTTTATTTCACCTCAGTCCGAGTTGCCCTTTGCGCCGACAGGCTTTGCGGCAGTCGCGCGGATGGCGCTCCCGAGCTTTTTCCCGGCGTTATTTCGCTGGAGGGTGCAACCTGATATGGGCACCTCCATCCTCTGCGGGGCAGTCGTACCGATGTTCGGTCAATCTGGCGGAGGCGTAGAGGCCTGCTTCGACAATCATCGCGCCTATAACGTCGGTCCGATCGCAAATCCGGTAGTCCTGCCTGCCCTCTAGTTTGTCGAGATGATGCGGAGGCGAGATTACAAGACTAAGCGGCGCGTTGAAAACCGCGTCAATTGACGGTTGCAAAAACGCTGCCCCCCGGCAATGCTGGCGGCCGATGCCCGCCAAGCCTGACCACGACAAGAGCAAGCCTGACGAGACGCCGCATTATCTCGGCCATCGCGAGCGGCTGCGCGAGCGCTTCTACAGAGCGGGCGCGGATGCGCTGAGCGATTACGAATTGCTCGAGATGGCGCTGTTTGCCGCGCTGCCGCGGCGCGATACCAAGCCGCTGGCCAAGACGCTGATCAAGACCTTCGGCTCGTTCGCCGAGGTCGTGCATGCGCCGGTGGCGCGTCTGCGCGAGGTCGAGGGGGTCGGCGAGTCCGCGATAAATCAGCTCAAGCTGATCGCCGCGGCGGCGCATCGCGTCGCCAAGGGCGAAGTCAACAGCCGCAACGCGCTGTCGTCCTGGAACGAGGTGATCGCCTATTGCCGCACCAGCATGGCGTTTTCAGACAAGGAGCAATTCCGCCTGCTGTTCCTGGACAAGCGCAACCAGCTGATCGCCGACGAGGTGCAGCAGACCGGCACCGTCGACCACACCCCGGTCTATCCGCGCGAGGTGATCAAGCGCGCGCTGGAGCTCTCCGCGACCGCGCTGATCCTGGTGCACAACCACCCCTCAGGCGATCCCTCGCCGTCGCAGGCCGACATCCAGATGACCAAGGCGATCATCGACATCGCAAAGCCGCTGGGGATTGCCGTGCACGACCACATCATCGTCGGCAAGAGCGGGCATGCGAGCTTGCGCGGGCTGCGGCTGATCTAGGCCAGATCAGAACGCCTGGTTCTTGGCGGCTTTCAAGTAGTCTTCGGCGGCTGTGAAGCCGGCGAATGCCTTGAGCGTCAGGGCGGTCGGTTGCGGCTTCCATTCGGCAACCATTTTCTCGGCCTTCTCGAGGTCAGGCTTGGACAACATGGAAGCCATTTCGTTCACGTTCTTGGCCGGCGCCACCTTCGAGAGTTTGAAATAGGCGTACGACAGTGACAAATCTCTCGGCGTTCCCTTTCCGGCCGAATAGGCGCGGGACAGGCCGAACAGGGCCTCGGGAAGCCCCTGATCGCCAGCCAGCTTCCACCATTTCAGCGCTTCTTCCGAATTGCCTCGCCGGTCATATATGAGCGCGACGTCATGCTGGGCGCGCGCATAGCCCGCGTTGGCGGCAACGAGCTTGTATTTCAGTGCTTGGTCCGCGTCGGCTGCGATGATGCCCGCGCCTTGTCCGTCATAATAGCAGCCGAGCTTGTAGGCTCCGAGGGGGTCGTTGGCGGCGGCCGATTTCTGAAACCACTCGAGGGCCCGGCCGCGATCCGGCTGCGTGCCGATGCCATTGTTGTGCATCATGCCGACATGATATTGCGCCTCTGCATCTCCGCGATTGGCCAGGGTCACCATCGCATTGAAGGTGCGGGTGTCATTCGCGCGGGCAGGTGTCGCGAAAAGCAGGAGGCACGAAAAGGCCAGCGCAACGAATTTCATGTCAAAGCCCGATCGAGATTGAACCATTCCGTCTTGGTCGGTCGAAACGGACGAAAAGTTCGAAATCCGACAAATTCCGAAATCAGCGATCTCGCCTGTCGGGACCGGCGCAAGGCACCGCGCTGCGATCGAAGGTGACGGCTTAGAATATGGATGAGGAGGAGGTGCCTCTGTGGGAGCAGCTGCGCTCCCCCCCGCTTGCGGAGGAGGGCTGGCGAGAGGGTGCCTCTGCAATCGAGAACCCCCAAGAGGAGAAAGCCCTCACCCGCGCCTTCGGCGCGACCTCTCCCGCAAGCGGGAGAGGTGACCGAGCCAGCATCTCGCCCGCCTACTGACGCAGCATGATCAGAGGATCGGCGGTGTCGGGGACGCGGCGCCATTGCGCGTTGTCGTCCGCCTCGAACTGCCAGGCCTCGCCCGACTTCGACATCAGGATGATCTGGCCGCGCTCGAGCCGCCATTGCGTCGGGTTGAACTGCGCGATCGCGGCGTCACATCTCGGCTTGAGGAAGACCTGGAAATTATCCGCATCAGCCTCGGTGTTGGTCAGCGTCAGCCCGCACACCGGCTGGCCGTTGCGGCGAACCATCGACCAGTCGCCGATCATCTGGTCCATCGACTTCGCCATCGCGCGCGCGGCGGCGAGATCCTGCAGGATGTAGACGCCCTCGCCCTGGCGCAGGCCCTCGAAGATGCCGGCCTCGACCTCGGTGAAGTCGATCACGGCCTCGCCGGTCGCATCCTGCAGGCGCACGATGTCGAGGCCCCTCACGCTCCAGGCCACGATGTCCTTGGTGAAGGGCAGCGCGGTCTTGCAGGCCGGCTCCAGCTCCAGCTTGAAGCCCTGGCCTGCCGCGTCGCCCTTCAGCGTGACCACGCAGGTCTTGCTGCGCTCGGTGGTCGAGAGCTCCCATTGTCCGGGCATCTGCTTCTTCAGGCTCGTCGCATCCTGCGCATGCGCAATGCCGACCGCGGCCAAGGAGGCCGCGACGGCGCCGATCGCGGCCAGGCAGGCCGCGACGGCGAATGCGAGAAGGCGACGAGCGATCATCAGCGCCCCTTGACCGGCGTTTCCGCAACCGGCGTCAGCGGCGCCTTGCCGGCGAACCAGGCCTTGAGATTGTCGACCACGAGCTGGTCCATGGCGTTGCGCGTCACCACCGAGGCCGAACCGATATGCGGCAGCAGCACGACGTTCTGCATGGACTTGAGCTCGTCGGGCACGTTCGGCTCGGCCGCGAACACGTCGAGCCCGGCGGCGAGAATGGTGCCGGATTTCAGCGCCTGGATCAGCGCGGGCTCGTCGATCACCGAGCCGCGCGCGACGTTGACCAGCACGCCGCGCGGGCCGAGCGCCTTGAGCACCTCTTCATTGATCATCTTGTTGGTCGAGGCCCCGCCGGGCACGATCACAACGAGCGTGTCGACCGCCTTCGCCATCTCGATCAGGTCGGGATAGTGCTTGTAGGAGACGTCCTTGGAGGGGTTGCGCGAGTGGTAGACCACCGGCACCAGCGAAGCATCGAGCCGGCGCGCGATGGCCTGGCCGATCCGGCCCATGCCGACGATGCCGACCTTGCGGTCGCGCAGCGAGCCGACGCTGAGCGGATAGTTCTGGGTCTGCCAGAGCCCGGAGCGGACATAGCGGTCGGCCTTGATGAACTCGCGCAAGGTCGAGATCAGAAGGCCCATCGCGACGTCGGCGACCTCCTCGGTCAGGACGTCGGGCGTGTTGGTGACGACGATATTGTGCTCGGCGGCGTATTTGGCGTCGATGTGGTCGTAGCCGACGCCGAAGCTCGCCACCATCTCCAGCTTCGGCAGCTGCGACAGCGAGTCCTTGTCCGCGCGCACGGTGTGGTAGGTCACCGCGACGCCGCGGATCTTGTCGCGGACCGCCGGCGTCAGCCGTTCGAGATCGCCGCGCGTCTCTGCCTTGTGCACGACGAAATGATCGGAAAAGCCGTTCTCGAGGATCGGCCGCACCGGCCCATAGATCAGAAGGTCGATCTTTTCGGACGAAATCGAACCGGCAGCCATCAGTTTTCCTTTCCAAGCGCGCTCTCGTGCCAGCGCCGTAAAACGAGGTGGGAAACTAGCGCCAGCACCCCATAGATGACAATCCCGGCCAGCGACAACAGAAGCAGCGCCGCGAACATGCGGGGTATGTTCAAGCGATAGCCTGACTCGGCGATCCTGTAGGCGAGGCCGGAGCCGGCGCCGGCCGTTCCGGCCGCGATCTCGGCCACGACCGCGCCGATCAGCGACAGGCCGCCGGCGATGCGCAGGCCGCCGAGAATGTAGGGCAGCGCTGCCGGCAGCTTGAGGAAGCGCAGGGTTTGCGGCTTCGATGCGCCATAGAGCTGGAACAGGCCGGCGAGATTGCGGTCCACCGAGTTCAGCCCGAGCGTGGTGTTCGACAGCACCGGGAAAAATGCGACGATGAAGGCGCAGACGACCACCGCGGTCTGCTGCTCCAGATAGATCAGCAAGAGCGGCGCGATCGCGATCACAGGCGTCACCTGCAGCACGATGGCATAGGGGAACAGCGAATATTCCACCCATTTCGACTGGTTGAGCAGCAGCGCCAGCGCGATGCCGCCGATGCTGGCGGCGACAAAACCTTCGAGCGTGGTTGCAAGCGTGGCCGCCAGCGATTGTGACAGCACCGCCCAGTCCTTGATCAGCGTCAGCACGACGACGGAGGGCGCCGGGAGCACGTAAGGCGGGATCTCCCTGATGCGGACCACGAGTTCCCAGGCAAGGAGGCCGGCTGCGAAGACGATGACGGGCAGCACGAAGCGCATCGCGCGTTGCGCGCCGGATCGTTTCGCGATGACCGGGCTTTGCGGGTTCATAGCGTCGACTGCCCCGAATAGGACGGCGCCAGCGCGGCGGACACGCGTCGGCAATAATCGGAATAGGCCGTCGAGGTGCGAAACTCCTCGCCCCGCGGCTCAACCGTCTCGATGCGGATGTCGGCCTGGATGCAGCCGGGGCGCGCCGTCATGACCACGACACGCTGCGACAGATAGACGGATTCGAACACCGAATGGGTGACGAAGATGACGGTCTTGCGTAAGCGTCGCCACAGCGCCAGCAGATCGTTGTTGAGGCGGAAGCGCGTGATCTCGTCGAGCGCGGCGAACGGCTCGTCCATCAGCAGGATATCGGGATCGGTGACGAGCGCACGCGCCAGCGACACCCGCATCTTCATGCCGCCGGAGAGCTCGCGCGGAAAGCTATCCGCGAAATCGGCAAGGCCGACGCTGGCCAGCGCCGCGTCGGCACGCGCACGCCCCTCCGCTTTCGGCACGCCGCCGAGCCTCAAGGGCAGGCGCACGTTCTCGCGAACATTGGCCCAGGGCATCAGGGTGGGCTCCTGGAACACGAATCCGATGCCGCGACCTGGCTGCGGCACGCCCTCGTGACGCGCCACCCGCACGGTGCCTGATGAGGGCGCCGTGAGGCTTGCGACGATCCGCAGCGCCGTCGACTTGCCACAGCCGGACGGGCCCAGCAGCGAGATGAACTCGCCCTTGCGGACGGCTAGGTCGAACGGGCCGAGCGCCATCACGCCGTTGTCATAGACCTTCGTCACGCCGCGCAGGCTGACGGCGAGAGCCGTCAGGCTGGCCTCGACGGCGGGCGACGGATTGCGCTCTACCATTGACCGCAGGCTGCCGCGTTGCGGGCGTCTTTCACCTCTCCCCGACGGGGAGAGGTGAGCGATGTGGCCACATCTCGCCTCGACTTCAACATCCGTTACGGCTTGTTCGGGCGCAGCTCGACGCCGACGCCCTTGTTGACGAAGCGCAGCGTGTAGGATTTGCGGTAGTCGAGATCCGCCTTCACGACCCCGGCCTTGACCATCTTGTTGAAGAAGGAGGCATAGCGCTCGTCGCTCATGGCGCCGATGCCGTTCTTCAAGCTGTCGCCGGAATCGACGATGCCGTGCTCCTTCATCTTGACGACGGAATAGGCCAGGAGATCGTCGGTCATCTCCGGGTTGAGCTGCTTGATCAGGGCGTTGCCGGCGGAATTGTCCCGGTAGAGGTAATTGTACCAGCCGATCATGGAGGCATCGACGAAGCGCTGCACGAGGTCAGGCTTCTTCTCGACGATCTCACGGCGGGTCTCGATCAGCGTCGAATAGGTGTTGAAGCCGTGATCGGCGAGCAGCAGCACATTGGGCTTGAAGCCGGCGGCCTTCTCCACCGCGAACGGCTCGGAGGTGACGTAACCCTGCATGGCGCTCTTGGGATTGGCGATGAAGGGCTGCGGATTGAAATTGTAGGGGCGCACGTTCTTCTCGCTGAAGCCGTATTCGGACTTCAGCCATTGGAAGTAGCTGGTCATGCCTTCCTTGGAGACGAACAGCGTCAGCGGCTTGAGGTCCTCGATCTTGCCGACCTTGGCGTCCGGCTGAGTCAGCATCACCTGCGGATCCTTCTGGAAAATCGCGGCGATGGTGATGACGGGAACGTTGTTGGCGACGGCATCGAACGACATCAGCGTGTTCGCGGCCATGAAGAAATCGATCTTGCCGGCGATCAGCAGCATCCGGTTGTTCTCGTTCGGACCGCCGGGGACGATGGTGACGTCGAGGCCGTATTTCTTGTAGGTGCCGTCGGCGACCGCCTGGAAGAAGCCGCCATGCTCGGCCTCGGCGACCCAGTTGGTGCCGAAGGTGACCTTGTCGAGCGTTTGGGCGCGCGCCGGCGCAAAGGAGACGAGAGCGGCCAACAAGCCCGCAACTAACGCTCGCCGCAGATGAAAGGGGGTCATATTGGCACTCCGTCGATCGTGGCTGGCCCAATCGCGTCTGGCCCGGGTGAAGGCAACGCGATAGAACCGCATGACATCAGGGGATGCGAGCCGCCCGGGCCCGCATCCCCTCCTACGGCAAATTACGTGACAAATTCGGGCAAGGAAACCTCGATGACGCCCTCCCGCGACTGGATCGACATCGACTGGGCTGATGCGAGCCCGGCCGAAGTGTCGCGCTGGATCGCGGTGCTGCCGCTGGCGGCAACCGAGCAGCACGGCCCGCATCTGCCGCTGACGACGGACGTGCTGATCGCGGACGCCTATCTGGCACGTGTGCGCGAGCTGTTGCCCGCCAGCGTTGCGGCGAGCTTCCTCCCGGTCGAACGGGTCGGGATTTCCACCGAGCATATCGACTATCCGGGCACGCAGACGCTGCCGACTGAAATCGCGCTGAGGAAATGGGCAGCGATCGGCGCGGACATTGCACGCCGCGGCGTGAGGAAGCTCGTCATCGTCACCAGCCATGGCGGCAACAGCGCGGCGATGATGCTGGTGGCGCAGGACCTTCGTGCGCATCACAAGCTGTTCGTGGTGACGACGTCGTGGTCGCGGCTCTCAGGCGCCGACACATTGTTCCCGGCCGATGAAGTGCGGCACGGCATTCACGGCGGCGCGGTCGAGACCTCGATCATGCTGGCGCGCTATCCCGATCAGGTGCGCAAGGATGCGATCGCCGATTTTCCCGCGAGCAGCATCGCGATCGAGCAGCAATATCGCTGGCTGTCGACGCAGCGGCCGGCGCCGTTCGCCTGGCAGGCGCAGGATCTCAACGCCTCCGGTGCCGTCGGCAACGCGACGCTGGCTGACCCAGCGAAGGGCGAGCAGCTGCTCGATCAGGGCGCTCGCGCCTTTTGCGAGTTGCTGGGTGAGGTCGATAACTTCGACGTGAACAGGCTTGCCAAGGGTCCCCTCGGCTAGTCCGCATCTTCCTGGATTCATTCAGGAAAGATCGAGTCTCGGCAGGCCCATTTGCAGTCTTCGAACCGGACGCGAGGAGCCTCCGTCCAACTGGGCACGCGGGCCACAACGGACCGCCTCAACCCCGGATGGAGTTTCACATGTCGATCAAGACCAAGATTGCCGCCGCAGCTCTCGCTGCCCTCGCCGTGACCGGCAGCATCGCGTCTACCACCTCCTCTGCCGAAGCCAAGCAGCCCGCCTGGGTCTATGGTGTGGGCGCCGGCATCGCCACCGCCGCCGTCGTCGGCTCCGCGATCGCTGCCACGCACGACCCCTATTATCACGGCTATCGCCGCTGCGGTTGGGTCGCGCAGTACAACGCTTTCGGCCAGTACGTCGGCCGCGTTCGTACCTGCTACTGATCTCGCGTATCTGAGGCCGATCTCCACGTGGATCCCGCGTCCGACACGGGCGCCTCATCCACCCCGTGTCGTGCCCCGACCCCGCCCGGCTGTCCCCCCGGGCGGGGTCATTCCGTTTTGGATTCCCGGATTTGTTGCACCCGCGTCACACAGCGGTGCGAACTGTCCTGTGCGACACGCAACGTGTGTTGTTCTTGCGAATTATTCGCAATAAAGATTGTTGCAGATTCAGGAACCTGGACGAAGTCGAGGCCAATCGAGACCATCCCGGCCATTCGCCTCGAGCGCACAGGCCTGATGACAGAATCGCCGCGACACGGCAGGGATATCGCAGCGGGTGGGACACATTCGCGTTTGGGGGCGTGCGTTTTGGCGTTGAGAGGTCACAAACACCGGTGCTTGCGAACGGCCGCGGCGATCGCCGCGGGCGTGCTGGCTTTTCCCACCGTCGGCGGCGCGGCCGATCTGCCGCTGAAAGCGCCGGCCTTGAGAGCGGTCTATGACTGGACCGGCCTTTATATCGGTGCGCATGCCGGCTACAGCCACGGCTCGTCGCGCTTCGCGCTGAACGACGGCACCGCGCTCAGCGACAGCGGCGTGTTCAGCGGCATGATCGGCGGCGTGCAGGCGGGCTACAATTACCGCCTCAACTCTGGCTGGCTGGTCGGCGTCGAAGGCGATTTCACGTTTCCGAACTACATCACCTCGAACTCGATCGTCTCGTTCCTGACGACGCCCGCCAACACCGTCACCCAGCAATGGGACTACACCGCCAGCCTGCGCGGCCGCGTCGGCTACACCAGCGGGCCGTGGCTCGTCTATGCCACCGGCGGCTTCGCCTGGATGGGCGAGCGCTATTTCGACGCGCCGGCCTCCGGCGCCGAAATCCCGAAGATCCTGAACACGCGGCCCGGCTGGGTCGCAGGCGCCGGCGTCGAATATGGCTTCGCGCCGCATTGGAGCGCACGACTCGAATACCTCTACAGCCGCTTCGATGGCGCCAACGTCGCCTTCTCCACCGGCGCGCAATACACGTCCTCGGCGCTCGACTTCCAGCAGGTCAGGCTTGGCCTCAACCGCAAGGTCGATTGGCCGGGCCTGCCGAGCTACGATCCGAAGAGCTCGCTGATCGACCCGGAATCGGACCGCTGGGAGATCCACGGCCAGACCACCTATCTGCCGCAAGGCTATCCATCCTTTCCCGCGCTCTATACCGGGCCGAACTCGCTGTCGCCGTCGCGGCAGGCCAAAGCGACCTGGAGCAACAGCCTGTTCCTGAACGCGCGGCTGTGGGACGGCGGCGAGGTCTATTACAATCCCGAATTGTTGCAGGGATTTGGGCTGAACGACACGGTCGGTGCGGCCGGCTTTCCGAACGGCGAGGCGCAGAAGTCGAACTTCCCCTACCCGCACTACAACACCTCGCGCCTGTTCGTGCGCCAGACCTTCGGCTTCGGCGGCGAGCAGGAGGAGCTTGCGAGCGGCCAGTTGCAGCTGGGCCAGAAGGTCGACGTGTCGCGCCTGACGATTCAGGCCGGCAAGTTCCCGGTGGTCGACGTGTTCGATGGCAATGCCTACGCCAAGGACACGCGCCGAGATTTCATGAACTGGTCGATCTGGGCGCCCGGCGCCTTCGACTATTCCGCCGACAAGGTCGGCCTCACCTACGGCGTCACCGCCGAGCTCAACCAGAAGCAATGGGCGCTACGCGGCGGCTATTTCCTGATGGTCTCCGAGTCCAACGCCAATCACTTCGACACCAGGGTCGGCGAGCGCGGTCAATATCTGCTCGAGCTCGAGACGCGCTTCTCGCTGCTCGGCCGGCCCGGCAAGCTCAGGACCATCGGCTGGCTCGATAGCGCCAATATGGGCAGCTTCCGCGAAACGCTGGACAATCCCGCGCTCAATCTCGACATCGCGCAGACTCGGCGCGGCCGCCTGAAGTACGGCTACGTGCTCAATCTCGAGCAGGCCATCACCGACGACGTCGGCCTGTTCGGCCGCTGGAGCTGGAACGACGGCAAGACCGAGACGCTGGCCTTCACCGACATTCATCGCAGCCTGTCCGGCGGCCTTTCGATCAAGGGCACGACCTGGGGCCGGCCCGACGACGTGATCGGCGTCGGCGGCGCGATCAATGCGATTTCACAGGATTATCGCGACTTCCTCGCCGCTGGCGGCCTCGGCGTGCTGGTCGGTGACGGCGCGCTCAACTACCGCAAGGAGCGCATCCTCGAAACCTATTACGCCTACGCGGTGAACAAGAGCATCACCCTCACCGCCGACTACCAGCTCATCGTCAACCCCGCCTACAACGCCGACCGCGGACCGGTGTCGGTGTTTTCGGGGCGGCTGCACGGGGAGTTCTGAGCTACGGCTCAGAACAAGAGCGCAACACCCGAGACGAACAGCAGCGCCAGCACGATCTTGCGGAACGTGGCCTCGTCGATCCGGCCGAACAGTTTCAGCCCAAGCCAGGTGCCGGCGAACAGAAACGGCAGGCCGAGCGCGAACAGCTTCGCCGTGTCTGATGTGAGCGATCCCTTGGCACCGAGCCAGAACGCCGCCATGGCGAATACCACGACGGCGACCGGCTGGAACGTGGCCCGCTGCGCGTCCTTGGGCAGGCCGCGCAAATTGCACCAGATGGTGATGACGATGCCGGCAAGGCCCGTGAGCCCGCCAAGCAGGCCGTTGAGGAAGCCGACCGTCATGTCCGCGGCTGGCGGCACGACGGCCGCGAGTTTGAGCTGCGGCCGGAAGAATGCATAGAGGCTATAGGCGATCAGGACAGCACCGACCGCGATCCGAACACTCCTAGGATCGGCCCAGGTCAGGAGCGACACCCCCGCCGGCACACCGATGACTGCACCGACGATGAAGGGCCGCAGCCGACGCCAGTCGAGCGCGCCGCGCAGCTTCCAGACCGAATAGCCCTGCACCAGAAGGCCGAAGCCGACGATCAGCGTGGCGCTCTGGAGCGGCGTCAGCACGTAAAGCCACAACGATGCAGCGACCAGTCCGAAGGCGAAGCCGGAAAGGCCGGCGACGAACGCGCCGGCGAAGGTGGCCAACAGAAAAAGCGGAAGATCGATTGCGATCCCGTCCATTGCTCGCTCCACACGTCAGCGAGCAGCGCTTGCGTGGGATCACCACTTGACGGGGAGGCTGCGACATCCCCGTGATGCAAGTCTAAGTGAAGCTGCTTCCATTCGCAATGGACCTCTACGCCGCGCGGATCGCATCCAGGAATTTTCCGACCTCGGTCTTGAGCCGGCTGCTCTCGCCCGAAAGCGACTTCGCCGATGCGAGCACGTTGGAGGAGGCGGATCCGGTCTGGCTCGCGCCGCGCTGCACGTCGACGATGCTGGCGGAGACCTGCTGCGTGCCGCGCGCGGCCTGCTGCACGTTGCGGGAAATCTCGCGCGTCGCTGCGCCCTGCTCCTCGACCGCCGCGGCGATCGCGGACGCGATCTCGGACATGCGGGAGATGGTGTCGCCGATCGACTTGATGGCGCCGACGGAGTCCTCCGTCGCCGTCTGGATGCCCGAGATCTGCTGGCTGATCTCGCCGGTGGCCTTGGCGGTCTGCTCGGCCAGCGCCTTGACCTCGGACGCGACGACGGCGAAGCCGCGACCGGCCTCGCCGGCGCGCGCCGCCTCGATGGTGGCATTGAGCGCCAGAAGGTTGGTCTGGCCCGCGATCTGGCTGATGAGCTCGACGACGTCGCCGATCCGCCCCGCAGCCCTGGCGAGTTCGCCCACATGCTCGTTGGTCCGCCCGGCCTGCTGCACGGCCTCGCCGGCGATGCGCGCGGAATCCTGAACCTGACGGCTGATCTCGTCGACCGACGAGGCCATCTCCTCGGCCGCGGCGGCAACGGTCTGCACGTTGGTGGAGGCCTGCTCGGATGCCGCGGCCACGGTCGCCGTGACCTTTTCCGATTGCTCGGCCGTGCTCGTCAGCGTTCCCGCCGACGCTTCCAGCTCGGAGGACGCCGCCGAGACGGTGTTGATCACGTCGCCGATCATGGCTTCGAACTCGCGCGCGATCTGATCCATGCGCTGGCTGCGCTTCAGCTTCGCCTCCGCTTCGATCGCAGCCGCCTCGTCGGCGGACTTCTTGGCGAGCAGCGAATCCTTGAAATGCCGCAGCGAGCCGGCGACCTGGCCGATCTCGTCGCTGCGGCCCGTCGCGGGAATCTCGACCTCGTGCTGCCCGGCGGCGAGCGCGCCGATCACATCGGCGATCCGGCCGAGCGGCGTCACCACGCGCCTGCGCAGCATGATGGTCACGCCACCGAGCGTGCCGAGCAGCGCCAGCACGGCGACACCGGCCAGCGCGAGCATCGCCAGCGCGCCGTCGCGCGCGGCCGAGGCGCGCTCGGCGGCTTCCGCCAGCGCGGCGTCGCGCACGCCATAGAACATCTGGATAGCCGGCACGATGACCTTCGCCAGCTCGTCGGCGGTGCCGCTGTACTTGCCGTCGCTCCGGGCCGCAGGAAGCTCCTTGTCCACGGCAACCGCCGCTTGTCCGAAATAGGAGGCCGTTGCCGCCTTGAGCGCGGCGGCGATGCGGGCGGGGTTTCCGAGCTGGTCGATCCCGGCCTCGAGCCGCTCGCGGTTCGCCTCCACGCGTCCCTGCATGCGGTCCATCAGCGACAGTTCGGCCACGGTGAGCGGGCGGCGCACCGAGAGCGCGGGAGACAGCGTGGCCGCGCGATTACCGGCCGAAACGCGCAGATCCTGAGCCGTCCGCGCCAAGCTCAACAGCGCCGCAAGCGAGGAATCGGCGTTGACGACGTGTCCTTCGAGTCGATTCATGACCGGCTCGAGATTGGCGAGGACCTCGGCAACGCCGGGCAGGAAGCCCTTTGTCGCACCGCTGTCGCGCGCCGCTAGGGAAACGCTCATCGCGCGATCGGCCGCGGTGGTGATGTCCTTCAGCCGCCGCGCGGCACGGTCGAGATTTTCGGCAATCGCACCGCCGTCATCCAGCACCATGACGGCGCGCTTTGCGGCTTCGAAGCCCGCCTCGGCCGCTTTTGTAGCCTTCGCGGCCGCTTCGAGTTGCGCCTGCGTCGCGGCGCCTTCCTGGAAGATCGGTCCGATATAGGGAGCGCGGAGGCTGGCGACATGCTGGCTGACCATCAGCGTCGCGCCGAACGCCTCCACCGTCTTGATCGCATCGGTGCGGTTCGTGAAGATGCGCATCTGAGGTATCAGCACCTCGGCGCCGAGAATGACTGCAAATACCGTCACCGTCAGCATCGACAGCGCGAAGAGCTTCCCGATCCGCATCTTAGGGTTCCCCGAATATACTTCTGCAATGTCGAAAACCTAGCCGGCGGGCACTAAGGGCTCGTTAAGCAAAGATCCGTAGTTCCGCGGGGGGTGTCACGGCGTCGCGGCGTCCCCTGAGGTCGGTCGTGTACCGGTTCCGCCGGCCGACGAATGCGCAAAATCGCCCGGCATTTCCGCACCGAATACCTATATTAATGGCTTGCGCCGGCATCCCAGCCACACTTGCTTACCTCCGGAACGTCAATGCTTTCGCTCGAAATCGCCATCGTCGTCGTCCTGATCGTCATCAACGGCCTGCTCTCCATGTCGGAGCTTGCCGTGGTGTCATCGCGTCCAGCGCGGCTGTCGCTGCTCGCGGCCAAGGGCGTGCGCGGCGCCGAACGGGCGCTGATTCTGGCGGCCGATCCCGGCAAGTTCCTCTCGACGGTACAGATCGGCATCACGCTGGTCGGCGTGCTCTCCGGCGCGTTCTCGGGCGCGACGCTCGGGCAGCGGCTGACGCAATGGCTGCTCGAGCTCGGCCTGTCCCCAGGCATTGCCGACATCGTCGGCGTCGGCATCGTGGTCACGCTCATCACCTACGGCACCTTGATCGTCGGCGAGCTGGTGCCGAAGCAGGTGGCGCTGCGCGATCCCGAGAGCATTGCGGTGCGGGTCGCGCCGGCGATGCACGCGCTCGCGAGAATATCGCTGCCGCTCGTCTTTCTGCTCGACGTCTCCGGCAAGCTGATCCTCACCCTGCTCGGCCGCGGCGGCAAGGCCGAGGAGAAGGTCTCGGAGGACGAGATCCATCACCTCGTCAGCGAGGCCGAGAGCGCAGGTGTGCTCGAGCCCGGCGAGAAGGAGATGATCGCCGGCGTGATGCGGCTAGGCGACCGGCCGGTCGGCGCGGTCATGACGCCGCGCACCGAGGTCGACGAAATCGACCTCAACGACGATCCCGCCGCCATTCAAGAGATCATCGCCAAGAGCCCGCATTCGCGCTTTCCGGTCTCCGACGGCGACCGCGACAAGCCGATCGGCGTGCTCCAGGCCAAGGATCTGCTGGTCGCCTATATGAACGAACGCAGCCCGGACTTGCGCGCGCTCGTGCGCGAGGCGCCCGGCATCCCGGTGTCGGCAGACGCGCGCGACGTGCTGACCATCCTGAAGGCCGCGCCGGTTCACGTCGGGCTCGTCTACGACGAATACGGCGCCTTCGAGGGCATGGTGACGGCCGCCGACATCCTTTACTCGATCGTCGGCGCCTTTCATTCCGAGGAAGGACCGCCCGAGCCGGCCTTCATCAGGCGCGACGACGATTCGCTGCTGATCTCCGGCTGGATGCCGGTCGACGAGTTCGGCGAGTTGCTCGGCATCGCGCTGCCGCCGCATCGCTACAACACGGTCGCGGGCCTCGTGCTGCAACAGTTCAACATGCTGCCCAATGTCGGCGACGCTTTCGATTTCGGCGGCTGGCACATCGAGGTGGTCGATCTCGACGGGCGGCGGATCGACAAGATCTTGGCGAGCCGGCTGGGCGAGCAGGCGGCGGCCTGAGCGCCCCTTACCCGAACCTCACCCCGATCCGCTTTTCCTTGCGCCAGACCACGGTGCACGGCAGATGCGTGCCGTCGGCCTGGACGAACAGGGTGAAATGATCGGGAATGCCGACGGGGCTGGTGACGTCGAGTGCGGCGCCGGCATCGGAGAGATTGCGGACGGTGCAGTCGATCGCGCCGCCGCCGAACTCGATCGTTCCGGCCTTCAGCACGCGATGTCGGGCCTTGTCGCGGCGCTCGTCCATGCGGCGAATCTACACCCAAAGCTGAATCAGACGTTAAGCCCACCCTCCGCTATCGGCATTTGACGCCCCTTACCTACGGCAGACGCCGCCGGCATCTCACAGCGCCGGCTGGAACGTCTCGGCGCGCGCCATTTGCCAGGCGTCGCGGAAGCGCGGGTCTTCCGTGCCTTCGAGCAGCTCGCCGGGACGCAGCGCCGGATAGAGCTGCGCGAAGGATTTCACCTGGGTCGTGGACGTCCGTTGGCTGAAATGGATCGGCCGCAGCTGCTGCGGATGTTCGAGCCCGGCTGCGGCGATCAGCTCGGTGAGCGAATGCAGCGTCGCGTGGTGATAATTGTGCACGCGGTCGATCTTGAGCGGCACGTAGAGCGCACGCGCTCGCGTCGGGTCCTGCGTCGCCACCCCGGTCGGACAGCGGTCGGTGTGGCAGCTGAGCGACTGGATGCAACCGAGCGAGAACATGAAGCCGCGCGCGGAGTTGCAATAGTCGGCGCCAATCGCCATCGCGCGCGCCATGTCGAAGGCGGTCGCGATCTTGCCGGATGCCCCGATCTTGATGCGGTCGCGCGCATTGATGCCGACCAGCGCGTTGTGGACGAAATTGACGCCCTCGCGCATCGGCATGCCCAGATGATCCATGAATTCCAGCGGCGCCGCGCCGGTGCCGCCTTCATTGCCGTCGACCACGATGAAGTCGGGATAGATGCCGGTCTGAAGCATCGCCTTGCAGATCGCCAGGAATTCCCAGGGATGGCCGATGCACAGCTTGAAGCCGGCCGGCTTGCCGCCGGACAGGCGCCGCATCTCGGCGATGAACTGCATCATGCCAATCGGCGTCGAGAACGCGCGGTGCGAAGCCGGCGAGATGCAGTCCTCGCCCATCGCGACGCCGCGGATCTTGGATATCTCCTCGGAGACCTTCGCCGCCGGCAGCACGCCGCCATGGCCCGGCTTGGCGCCCTGGCTGATCTTGAGCTCGACCATCTTGATCTGGTCGTCGCTGGCGACGCGGGCGAACGCTTCGGGATCGAAGCTGCCGTCGAGATGCCGGCAGCCGAAATAGCCCGAGCCGATCTCCCAGATGATGTCGCCGCCCATTTCGCGGTGATAGGGGCTGACGCCGCCCTCGCCGGTGTCGTGCGCGAAGCCGCCCTTCCGGGCGCCGGCATTCAATGCCCGCACCGCATTCGGGCTGAGCGCGCCGAAGCTCATCGCCGAGATGTTGAACACCGAGGCCGAGTAGGGCTTCGCGCAATCGGGCCCGCCGATCACGACGCGGAATTTCTCCGTGGCATGCGCCTTCGGCGAGACCGAGTGATGCATCCACTCATAGCCCTCGCGATAGACGTCCTCCTGGGTGCCGAAAGGACGCTTGTCGAGCTCCATCTTGGCGCGCTGATAGACCACCGCGCGGGTGTCGCGCGAGAACGGCATGCCGTCCTTCTCGCTCTCGAAGAAATACTGCCGCATCTCGGGGCGGATTTCTTCGAGCAGGAAGCGGATATGCGCCGAGATCGGGTAGTTGCGCAGCACCGCGTGGCTCTTCTGCAAGAGATCGCGGATGCCGAGCAGCGTCAGCGCACCGAAGATCAGGATCGGCACCAGCAGGATGTCGAAGATCTTGCGGTCGGCGATGCCGATGCCGATCAGGAGCGCGGTGACCACGGCGCAGATCGTCAGCACGATGAAGCGCGGCGAGAAGGGCAGCAGCAGGGTTTCCATGATCCCCTCCTCCGCCAGCGGCAGGCGTTTCGGGGATGAGTGGTGGGAGGATTCCTGCGTCTTGTTGTCGTCGGCCACGATTCCGATCCTCTCGCCAGCAGAAGGCGTCACGATACGCCCGCGCCTGTCATACGGATATGACGCCGCCCTTGTTTCAGGCTAGCGAATTCGGCCGAGACAAATCAATCAGCCGGATGGACGGATTTTGCAGTGCAGCAGAGGGGAGGAGGCGACAGTCGCCACTGAAACTCAATTGTCATCCCGGGCAAGCGTCAGCGCAGACCCGGGATCCATAACCACAGGATTACGTGGTGGGAGAAAGCTGTCACTCCGAGACCTCGAATAGCGAGGTCCCGTGGCTATGGGTCCCGGATCGGCGCGCGCCTGGGGCGCGCTTGTCCGGGACGACGAGCGAGTGTGGCGCGCGATCGCGCCACTTCCTCAACAAAGCTCAGCGCTCGACGAAGGCCTTCTCGATCACGAAATGGCCGGGCTTGTTGCCGCTTCCTTCGACGAAGTCGCGGCTCTCGAACATCGCCTTGAGCTCTTCGAGCATCGCCGGGCTGCCGCACATCATGATGCGGTCGGTTGCGATGTCGAGCGGGCCCTGCCCGATGTCGTTGAAGATCTGCTCGGAGCTGATGAGGTCGGTGATGCGGCCACGGTTCCGGAACGGCTCGCGGGTCACGGTCGGATAATAGACGAGCTTGTCCGCGAGCAGCTCGCCGAACAGCTCATCCTCCCGCAGGGTCGCAACCAGCTTCTCGCCATAGGCGAGCTCGGAGACCTGGCGGCAGCCGTGCACCAGCACGATGGACTCGAACTGGTCGTAGACCTCGGGGTCCTTGATCAGGCTGGCGAAGGGCGCAAGGCCGGTGCCGGTCGAGAGCAGCATCAGCCGCTTGCCGGGAAGCAAATTGTCGGTGATCAGCGTACCGGTCGCCTTGCGGCCGACCAGGATGGTATCGCCTTCCTTGATCTTCTGCAGGCGCGAGGTCAGCGGGCCGTCCTGCACCTTGATCGAGAAGAACTCGAGCTCCTCCTCGTGGTTGGCGCTCGCCATGCTGTAGGCCCGCAGCAGCGGACGGCCATCGACCTCGAGGCCGATCATGGCGAACTGGCCGTTCTGGAACCGGAAGCCGGTATCGCGGGTGGCGCGGAAGCTGAACAGCGTGTCGGTCCAGTGGTGGACGGAAAGAACCTTCTCTCGGTAAAACGCGCTCATGATTTTCGATATTCCGAATAACTGCGGTTTTAGGGCAAAAGCGTTGCCCGGCCCTGAAATCGGGCGGTCACCATTTGCCATGGCGGAGGATTTCGCGTGTGTGATCTACGCCATTGAGACCAATAATCAACCTCGTTTCGGATGCAATTGATGCCGGTCAAACCGGCATTTGCGGCAGAACTGGTCACATCATTAAGGAATCTGCTGCCTGGCGCGCGAGGAGGATAATTTCTTTTCCCTCCCGGCCTTCGTGGCAGCACTTAATTTCCGGCGCGCTCGCAAGAATTTCATTAAGAATAGCTCTGAATTCTCACCCGGCTTGGCGCCGGCGCCCGCATTTTTGCGGCTTTTGGCGCCAGGAACGACGAAACACCATGGCAAGCGGCGAGCGGATCTTCGTTCAGGCGATCAGGCGCTATTGCGCGGAGCGGGGCATCGCGGTCGATGTCCGCTCCGGTGGCTGGCTGATCGCAATGAGCCGGGGACCGACACGCCATTTCGCCTTCGGCTACGACATCGGCCTGAACAGCGCCATTGCCCATCGCCTCGCCAACGACAAGTCTGCGACCGCCGAGGCGCTGACGCTGGCGGCCGTGCCCTGCATTCCGCATCGGCTGTTCCTCAACCCGAAGCTGGGCGTGCATGTCGCCGGCGCCGATTGGCGCGAGGGGATGCTGGCGCTGCTCTCGCAAAATCCGCAAGGCCTGGTGGTGAAGCCGAACGAGGGAACATCGGGGCGATCGGTGTTCAAGGTCACGACCGATGCGGAGCTCGACCACGCGGCCAGCGAGGTCTTCTCGATGAGCACGGGGCTCGTGATCTCGCCCTATGTCGCGATCGAGGAGGAGGTCCGCGTGGTGCTGCTCGATGATGCTCCGCTCGTCGTCTACAGCAAGCAGCGCGGCCCGGACTGGCGGCACAATCTCGATGCCGGCGCAAAGCCGGTGTTGCTGGAGGACGGCGAAGTCCGCGCGGCCAGCGCGAAGCTCGCGATCGATGCCGCGCGTGCCATCGGCATCGTCTTTGCCTCGATCGACGTGGTTCGGGTGAATCGCGAATGGAGGGTGCTCGAGATCAATTCCGGAGTGATGATGGAGACCCTGGGCAAGCTGCATCCGGAGCTGGTGCAAGCGGCGTATGGCGCGGCGCTGGATCGGGTGTTTGCGTGACGCTCCGAGCGCCAAGCACAAGCTGCAATCCCTTCTGCGCTCGGCCGCGTTTTCAGGATGTTCCCGTTGTGAAATGGAATGCGGCGATCTAGCCTTCATGCAGCGCACAACGCATGCGGCCTGCACGTTTTCTTTGCGGCGGCTGCATCAATCATCGTCAAGCAAAAATGAAGAGGGAAACGCCATGAGCGGCAACATCAATCGCCAGATCCTGCTGGTGGAAAAGCCCAGCGGCAAGCTCGGCGCTGAACATTTCAAGATGGTCGAGGGCGCGATGCCGGAGCCGAAGGACGGCGAGGCCTTACTGCGCGTGCGCTACATCTCGCTCGACGCGGCCAACCGCGCCTGGATGCACGGCGCGACCTATCGTTCCGCCGTCGAAGCCAACAGCGTCATGGCCGGCGGCGCCATCGCCGAGGTCGTCAGCTCGAAGGCGGCGGGGCTTGCGCCCGGCGACATCGTGTTCGGTGACACCGGCTGGCAGGAATTTGCCGCGGTGCCGGCCAAGCATCTCACCAAGATGCCGAAGCTCGAGCCGATGACGCATCTGCTCAGCGTGTTCGGCATCGCCGGCCTCACCGCCTATTTCGGCCTGCTGGAGATCGGCAAGCCCAAAGAAGGGGAGACCGTCGTGGTCTCCGCGGCTGCGGGCTCGGTCGGCTCGATCGTCGGACAGATCGCCAAGATCAGGGGATGCCGCGTCGTCGGCATCGCCGGCGGCGCCGACAAGTGCAACTGGCTGACCTCCGAGCTCGGCTTCGATGCCGCTGTGGACTACAAGGACGGCGCGGTGTTCAAGGCGCTGCGCGCAGCGGCCCCTGATGGCATCGACGTCTATTTCGACAATGTCGGCGGCGACATTCTCGAAGCCTGCCTGCCCCAGATGAACAATTTCGGCCGCATCGCCTGCTGCGGCGCGATCTCGCAATATGACGGCGCGCCTGCCGCACATGGCCCGCGCGGCGTGCCCGGCCTGATCGTGGTGAAGCGGCTGACCATGCAGGGCTTCATCGTGATGGATTACATGAAGGACAGCGAGCGCGCGCTGGCCGATCTGCAGGCCTGGGTGAAGTCCGGCAAGCTCAAGGTGCAGGAGGACATTCTCGACGGACTCGAGAACACGCCGAAAGCGCTGATCGGATTGCTTGCAGGCGAGAACCGCGGCAAACGCATGGTCAAACTCTGACGGCGCAATTGCATCGGCACAATTGACTTGCGGGTGACGCCAAAGCGGCGAATGATGCTGCGTGCGAGGCATCACTCGCGACAATTGCGATTGCAGTGCATTTTAGCGAATCGTCGGCATTACCGACGGGGCAGGAAATCAGCAGATGTTCAAAACGTTGAAGCATGTATCGGCGCGCACGGCGTTGCTGGCGACGGCACTCTTCGCAACCGCAACAGGAGCGTTGGCGCAGACCGAGGCCCAGAAGAGCGCCATCCGGTCCGCATGCCGCTCGGATTTCATGGCACATTGCTCGAGCGTCACGCCCGGCGGAGTGGAGGCGGTTCAATGCCTCGCCAAGAACATGTCGAGCCTGTCGTCGGGGTGCCAAGCTGCGGTTCGCGCGGTCGAGTCGGCTGCCGCGCCGAAGACCGAAGCGGTGCCTCCCAAATCTGAGCCTGCCAAGTCTGAGCCTGCCAAATCTGAACCTGCCAAATCTGAACCGGCAAAAACGGGAGCGGCGCCCGCCGGGCCAGCGGCCAAGCCCGCAGCAGCGGCCGCGCCGAAGGCAGAAGCAGCAAAGCAGCCGAGCCCTGCGCAGGTTTCCGCGATCAAGGGCGCCTGCCGCGGCGATTATCCCAAGGTCTGCGCCAGCGTGCCGCCCGGCGGCGCGCCCGCGATCGAATGCCTGGAGAAGAACAAGGCGAAGGTGTCGGCCGGTTGCGCCACGGCGATAAATGCGGCTTTCGGTGGCGGAGCGGCCGCGCCTGCTTCCGCCGCTGCACCGGCCGCAGCGGCGGCGCCTGCCGCGGCACCGGCCGCCATCGTGCTGCGGCCATTGCTGCCGCGCGAAGAGCTGTTCATCGCACGGTCGGCTTGCGGCGCCGACATCCGCACCCTCTGCGCCGGCGTGGCGCCCGGCGGCGGCCGGATCATCCAATGCATTTCCAACCGGGCGGCATCGCTCTCGCCGGCCTGCAAGGAGGTGCTCGCGCCTTTCGCGGCGAGGTAAGACGAAGCGGATGATGCTCATCCGCAGCACCGAGATGAATTGCAGCGTGCGCGACCGGATGTTCACACGCTGACACGGATACTTTCTTCAGACGCAGTTTCGATCACGACAAGCCCCGGGAAGACAACATGCGTTCATTGCTGCTCGTTGCTTCTGCGCTTCTGGCTTTCGCCGCCACCATGACCTTCGAGGCCACCGACGCCAATGCGGTGGTATGCGCCCGCGGCGTCGTTCGCGCCGGCTGCGCCGGCCCGAATGCGGCCGTGGTCGTCCGCAAGCCGGTGCCGGCGGTCCGCTGCACCAGGGTTCTGGTGAACGGGGTCTATGTGAAGCGCTGCGTCTGACCCCCCGGTGGCCAATCCGCCCCGGTTTGGCTATGATTCGCACCTGACGGTCTCGGACCCGCAAAACGCGTGTCTGGACACGTGCTTTGGCGTGCCGCGCGCTGCCGATAATTCCGCTGGCGCCGGACGCCCGAGCACATTAGTCTACCCCTAGATAGTAAGTATACTGTCAATTAGGGAGGCAGACGTTGCGGATCGCCGTGATCGGCGGGGGGCCCGGTGGGCTCTACTTCGCCTATCTCTGGAAGAAGCGTCACCCCGAGGATCAAGTCGACCTGTTCGAACAGAACCCGGCCGACGCGACCTGGGGCTTTGGCGTCGTGTTCTCCGACCAAGCGCTCGAGTTCCTGCGCGCCGACGACCCCGAGACGGTCGATGCGATCGCCCCGCACATGGAGAGCTGGGAGAACATCACGCTGCACCTCGCCGGCGACAGCGTCGCCGTCGACGGCGTCGGCTTCTCCTCGATCGGCCGGCTGGAGCTGCTTAAGTTCCTGCAGCAGCGCGCGCTCGATGTCGGCGTCACGCCGCGCTTCGATACGCAGATCCAGGCGATCGACCAGCTCAACGGCCACGATCTGATCGTTGCCGCCGACGGGCTGAACTCGCTGGTGCGCCGCACCTATGAGGGCGATTTCGGCACCTCGCTGTCCTACTCATCCAACAAGTTCGTCTGGTACGGCACCTCGAAACGCTTCGACACGCTGTCGCAGACCTTCGTGAAGACCGAACGCGGCGCCTTCAACGCGCATCACTACCGCTATTCGCCGACCATGAGCACCTTCCTGGTCGAATGCGATCACGCGACATGGCAGGCCTATGGGTTCGCCTACAAGGACGTCGAGCAGTCCAAGGGCGTCTGCGAGGAGGTGTTCGCCGACACGCTCGGCGGCCATTGCCTGGTCTCCAACAAATCGGTCTGGCGCAATTTCCCCTGGGTCTGGAACGAGCACTGGTCGTTCAAGAACATGGTGCTGCTCGGCGATGCCCTGCATTCGGCACATTTCTCGATCGGCTCGGGCACGCGGCTCGCGATCGAGGACGCCATCGCCCTCGTCAAGGCGCTGGAATCGGATGCGCATCTCGCCACCGCGCTGCATCGCTATCAGGCCGCGCGCAAACCGATCGTGCAGAAGCTCGTCAACGCCGCGCGCACCAGTGCGTTCTGGTACGAACATTTCGCCGAGCACATGAAGCTTCCCCTGATGGACTTCGCCTACAGCTACATTACCCGCTCCGGCCGCATCGACGATTCCAGGCTGCGTGCGATGTCGCCGGCCTTCATGGCCCGCTACGAAGCGGCCAAGAACGCCGGAGAAGGCGCCGGAGACAAGGGCGGAGATGCGGCATGAGCCATGACATCCGTGACCAGGTGCCGGCGGACAGCGATGGCGCGCGCGAGATCGGCTTTGCCGTTCCCGACATCTACAATGCCGGCCGCGTGCTGTTCGACAATCTCGGCAAGGGCCGCGGCGACAAGCTCGCGCTGCTGGGGCCGGCAGGCACGCGCACTTATGCCGAGCTCTGCGCGGAGGCCTGCCATTGGGGCAACGGTTTCGCCTCGCTCGGCCTTGCGCGCGGCGATCGCGTGCTGCTGTTTCTCGACGACACGCCGGCCTACCCCGCCGCCTTCTTCGGCGCCGTGCGCGCCGGCTTCGTGCCGCTGCTGATCAACACGCTGACGCCGCCGGACCTGTTGCAATTCTACCTCGCCGATTCCGGCGCGACCGTCGCGGTGGCGGATGCAGAATTCGCGGCGCGCTTCAATGCCGAGGCCTGCAAGGAGACGCGGCTGCAGACGCTGATCGTCGCCAATGGCGCGGCCGGCGAGCACGCGGCGCCGCAGGCGCTCGCAGCGGAGAACTGGCTCGCGCAATTCCCTGCTGAGCTGACGGAAGCGCCGACGCAGCGGGACGAAATGGCGTTCTGGATGTACTCCTCCGGCTCGACCGGACGACCCAAGGGCATCGTACACCTGCAGCACGACATGGCCTACAGCGATGCCGCCTTTGCGCGCAACGTGCTGAAGCTGACGCCCGACGATATCTGCTTCTCGGTGCCGAAAATCTTCTTCGCCTATGGCTTTGGCAATTCCGTCACCTTCCCGTTCTCGGCCGGCGCCGCGACGCTGCTGCTGCCGGGCCAGCCGAAGCCGGCCTCGATCTTCGCGGCAATCGAGCAGTACAAGCCGACGGTCTTCTTCGGCCTGCCGACGCTGTACACCGCGCTGACCAAGGCGGAAGGCGCGGACAAGACGGATTTCTCGTCGCTGCGCATGGCGCTCTCGGCCGCCGAGGTGCTCTCGGCCGAGGTCTTCAACGGCTGGAAGACGCTCACGGGGCTCGAAATCGTCGAAGGCCTCGGCTCGACCGAGGTGCTGCACATCTATCTCTCCAACCGGCCCGAGCGGAAGAAGCTCGGCGCTGCGGGCCTGCGCGTTCCCGGCTACGAGGTCGCGCTGCGCGACAAGGACGGCCGCGACGTCGGCGACAACGAGGAAGGGATCCTGTGGGTGCGCGGCGATTCCAACACGCCGCTTTACTGGAACCGGCCGGACAAGTCCGCCGAGACCATCCGCGAGGGCGGCTGGATCTACACCGGCGACCGCTTCGTGCGGGATGCCGACGGCTTCCACTTCTTCCGCGGCCGCGCCGACGATCTCATCAAGATCTCCGGCCAGTGGGTCTATCCGCTCGAGGTCGAGCTGTGTCTCGCCGATCACCCCGACATCCGCGAATGCGCAGTGTTCGCCGCCGAACTGCCGGACCGTCGCATGACGCTGAAGGCGGTGGTGGTGATGAACAGCCATGCGGTCGACCAGCGCGAGGCGACGCGCAGGCTGCAGGATTATGTGAAGGGCCGGCTGCTGCCGTACAAATATCCGCGCGAGGTGATCTTCATCGACGAGCTGCCGAAGACGGGCACGGGGAAGATCGATCGGCAGGCGCTGCTGAGGATGTGAGGCGAGGACGGAGTTCCGCGCACCGCGATCGTAGGGTGGGCAAAGCGGAGCGCGCCCACCATTCCCCAATAGGAGAGAGATCGTGGGCACGGCGCTTCGCGCCTTTGCCCACCCTACGAGATCGCGCTCTGGGCTGGCCGGGGGCGCCCCCTCACGCACCCTTCCCAAGATGCTCCAGCGCGTCCTCGGCGCGCAGCGGCACCCGTGATGCTTCATTGTTGAGATTGACCAGCTGCGCCAGCAGGCCCATCAGCGCCTTGCGGTCGGCGGGCTTGAGCGGCTCAAGCATCCGCCCCTGGGCGCGCTCGACGGCGGGGATGATCTCGCGCAGGATCGCAGCGCCCGACTTGGTCAGATAGAGCAGCTTGATCCGCTTGTCCTCGGGTGCCGGCTTGCGCTCGATATAGGCCTTGGCCTGGAGACGTTCGATCACGCTGCCGAGCGTCGAGCGATCGAAGGCGATCACCGCCGACAGCCGCGTCGCGTCGATGCCGGGATGGGTGTGGATTGCGACCAGCGCGGCATATTGCACCGGAGTGAGGTCGAACGCCTTGCACTCCTCCATGAAGATCGAGACCGCGATCTGCTGCATGCGCCGGAACAGATAGCCCGGCGCGGCATAGACTGCGTCGATCGTGATCGGAGGGGGCGGCTTACTCGGCATCGGGCTGCTTCTCCGGCGCGGCATCGGCAAACGCCGGCAGCGCCCTGGCGGCGGCCTCGGCCTGGAGCAGGCGCGGATAGGCGGAGACGTCGACGCCGAAGCGGCGCGCATTGCCGAGCTGCGGCACCAGGCAGAGATCGGCGAGCGTCGGCGCATCGCCGAAGCAGAATGGACCCGGCTCGTCCTTGATCAGCGTCTCGCAGGCCGACAGGCCCTCGCGATTGACCCAGGCGGCCCAATCCTGGACCTTCTCCTCGGGCAGGCCGAGCTCGCGCAGCCGGGCCAGCACTTTCAGGTTCTGCACCGGATGGGTGTCGCAGGCGATCGCCAGCGCAAACGCCCGCACCTTGGCGCGGCGCAACGGATCCTTCGGCAGCAGCGGCGGATTGGGATGGGTCTCGTCGAGCCATTCGATGATGGCAACCGATTGCGTCAGCACTCCACCCGCATCATCCTCCAGCGCCGGCACCAGGCCTTGCGGGTTGATGGCAAGATAGGCAGGCGCGCATTGCTCGCCCTTGCGAAGATGATGCGGCAGATGCTCGGCGCCGAGACCTTTGAGATTCAGCGCGATCCGCACGCGATAAGCGGCGCTGGAGCGGAAATAGCCGTGCAGCTTCATGGAGAGCCTCCCTCATTTTCTGCCATTCCGGGGCTCGCGCAGCGAGAGCCCGGAATCCATACTCCCGATCGTGGTTATGGATTCCGGGTTCGCCGGACCGCGCGTTTGCGCGGTCCCGTCGCCCCGGAATGACGGCGACCTTGTAGCCCCTCCGTCACATTGACGCTACCTAGATCCTCAGTATACTGTCAATTAACAAAAGATCGGGAGCCGCAACCATGGAAGCCGTGACCAAGACGCCGGAACGCGAGGCGTTCTACCGAAAGATCGACGGCGAGAATCTCACCGCGCTGTGGACGGTGATGAGCGACCTGATCACGCCGGAGCCGAAGAGCGCCTGCCGGCCGCACCTCTGGAAGTTCGACGTCATCCGCGACTACATGGTTGAAGCCGGCAAGCTGATCACGGCCAAGGAGGCCGAGCGGCGCGTGCTGGTGCTGGAGAACCCCGGGCTGCGCGGCCAATCCAAGATCACGACCTCGCTCTATGCCGGCGTGCAGATGGTGGTGCCCGGCGACGTCGCACCTGCGCACCGCCACAGCCAGTCGGCGCTGCGCTTCGTGCTCGAAGGCAAGGGCGCCCACACCGCGGTCGACGGCGAGCGCACCGCGATGGAGCCCGGCGACTTCATCATCACGCCGTCGATGACCTGGCACGATCATTCCAACGAGACCGATCAGCCGATGTTCTGGCTCGACGGCCTCGACATTCCCCTGGTGCAGTTCTTCGACTGCTCCTTTGCCGAAGGCGCGAAGGAAGATCAGCAGAAAATCACGAAGCCCGCGGGCGACAGCTTTGCCCGCTACGGCCACAACCTCCTGCCCGTCGATGTGAAGCGGAGCTCGAAGACCTCGCCGATCTTCAGCTATCCCTATGCCTACACCCGCGAGGCGCTGGAGAAGGCGAGGACCAGCCAGGAATGGGACGCCTGCCACGGCCTCAAGCTGAAGTTCAGCAACCCCGAGACCGGCGATTTCGCGATGCCGACGATCGGCACCTTCATCCAGCTGCTGCCGAAGGGATTCAAGACCGCGCGCTATCGCGCGACGGATGCGACCGTGTTCTGCCCGATCGAGGGCCGCGGCCGCAGCCGCATCGGCGATGCGGTCTTCGAATGGGGCCCGCGCGATTTGTTCGTGGTGCCGAGCTGGCATTGGGTGACACACGAGGCCGATGACGACGCCGTGCTGTTCAGCTTCTCGGACCGGCCGGTGCAGCAGAAGCTGGATCTGTTCAGGGAAGATCGCGGCAACGCGTGAGGCGGCACTCTATCCTCCGTCATGGCCGGGCTTGACCCGGCCATCCACGTGCCGCTACGCCCGAGGAAAGACGTGGATGCCCAAGTCAAGCCCGGGCATGACGACCTGATTTGTGGCGCTCGCCTGCGTCCTCGTCATCGTTCGCGGCTACCGCCAGTGCAACAGCCGCATCTCCAGCCAGCCGATCACCTTTCCCACGACGAGGCCGAACACCGACAGGATCACGACGCCCGCGAGCAGCTGATCGGTCTGCATCAGGTTGCCGGCCTGCAGCACGAAGGCGCCGATGCCGTATTGGGCGCCGATCATCTCGGCGCTGACGACCAGCAGCAGCGCGACGGAGGCGGTGATGCGGAAGCCGGCGAGGATCGCCGGCAGCGCGCCGGGCCAGATCACCTTGCGCACGATGGTGGCAAAGGGAACGTTGAAGCTCTGCGCCATGCGGATCAGGTTGCGCGGCACGGCATCGACCCCGCTATAGACCGAGATCGCGGTCGAGAAGAACACCCCGAGCGCAATGGTCGCGATCTTCGGCTCTTCGCCGATGCCGAGCCAGAGAATGAGCAGCGGCAGCAGCGCGATCTTAGGGATCGGAAACAGTGCCGAGATGAAGGTGATGCCGACGCTGCGCGCGAGCCGCGACAGGCCGATGGCGAAGCCGACCGCGATTCCGGCCGCCGTTCCCAACAGCCAGCCGACGCCGATCCGCAGCAGCGAGGCTGAAACATGCTGCCAGAGCGCGCCGGAGACTGCTAGCTGATAGATCGCGCGGACAATTGCGGAAGGGGGCGGCAGAAACAGCGCATTGACGAGGCCGGCGCTGCCGGCGGCCTGCCAGATCGCGATGACGAGGCCGAGCGAGATCCAGCCGCCATACCGGCTCGACGCGGGCACGAAGCCCGCGCCACGAAACTGGACGGGCCGCGACGCTTCGTTCTTGGCCGCCGTGTCCGTTGCCGCGCGGTCAAGCATGCTGGACCTCACGCTCGGCATCGATCGCCTCGTTGCGGATCAGCGACCAGATCTGGTTCTGCAGCGCCAGCAGCTTTTCGCGCGCCGCCGCTTCGCCGCGGGCCGCGCGCGTCATCGGCACGGTGACGACCTCGCGGACGCGGCCGGGCCGGCGCGACAGCACCACGATGCGATCGGCGAGCCGCGCGGCCTCTTCGAGATTATGAGTCACGTAGACCGCGCCCATGCCGCCATCGGCGAGCAGGCGGATGAAATCCTCCAGCAGCAGCTCGCGGGTCTGCGAATCCAGCGCCGACAGCGGCTCGTCCATCAACAGGATCGCGGGCCTCACCGCCAGCGCGCGCGAGATGCCGACGCGCTGGCGCATGCCGCCCGAGAGCTGCTTGGGATAGGTCTGGCGAAAATCGGTGAGCCCGGTGCGGCGCAAGGCATCCTCGACCAGCGCGCGGCGCTGCGCGGCAGAGAGCTTTGTGTGCAGCAGCGGGAATTCGACGTTCTCCTCGACCGTGGCCCAGGGCAGCAGCGCAAAATCCTGGAACACGAAGGTCAGCGGATTGAGACTGTCCGCCGGCGGCGCCCCGCGCAGCTCCGGCGCGCCCGAGGTCGGCTGCAAGAGGCCGCCGAGGATCGACAGCAGCGTGCTCTTGCCGCAGCCTGAGGGCCCCACGATCGCAACCACCTCACCGGCCCTGACGGTGAAGGAGACGTCGTCGAGCACGGCGAGATCACCGAAGCGATGGGTGATGTGGCTGGCGATCAGGTCCATGAGGCGAGCCCGGGCTCTTCACCCTCCCCTGGAGGGGGAGGGGTCGGTTTGCATGCAGCGAAGCGAAATGCAAACCGGGGTGGAGTGACAGTCTATCGGCGCGGATGCTGGCAATTCCTGCCACCGAACTTCCCGCGAATGGTCGGAGCAAACGACGGATGGACCACCGCCGTGGCTCACCCCGCCCCGCTCGCTCCGGACGATGCTGCGCATCGCCGGTGCGATCGACCCTCCCCCTCCAGGGGAGGGTGGCAGATCGCCTGCCGCGGGAGTTTGCACGATCAACATCAATCCGCCTTCACGAATTCCTTGGCGATGATCGCTTCCGCGTCAAAGCCCTTGTCGACAAAACCCTGCTCCTGCAGCCATTTGATCTGGTTGTCGACGTTCTTCACGTCGAGCTTGCCGTCGGGATCGATATAGGCGCAGTTGCCGACCACCTGCTCGACCGGCAGGTTGGTGTACTTGGCGATGATCTCCAGCAGCGGCCTGGTCTTGTCGTTGATCGGAGCGACACCGTCCTTCATCGCGGCAAGGATGACGTCGTGATATTCGCGGTCGGCTTTTGCGAGCACGCCGAGGAATTTCGTCACCAGTGCCTTGTTGGCCAGCGTCTTCGGCGCGGCGAATACCGCGCCCAGTTGCCAGGGCGTCTCGTCACCGACCCAGCCCAGGAATTTCGCGCCGCCCTCGTCCATCAGCTTTCGCGCGGTCGAAATCGGCAGCAACGCTGCATCGACGGTCTCGCCCTTGAGCGCAGCGGCGGCATTCGACAGCGATTGCAGCGGCACGATCTTCACGTCCGCGAGCTTGAAGCCGTATTTGTCGGCGAGCAGGCCGAGCGAATAATGGAAGCTCGATCCGACCTGCGTCATCGCCACGCGCTTGCCCGCGAGGTCCTTCGGCGTCTTCAGGCCGCTCGCATAGGCGTTGTTGCTGGCGAAATAGCCGATCAGGGGATAGCCCGGCTTCTCGCGGCTCATGCCGCCGATCACCTTCAGCGTGCCCTTGCCGCCGAGATTGTAGAGCCCGGCGGTGAAGGCGGTGACGCCGAAATCGACGTCGCCCGAGGTGGTGGCCACCGCAATCGGCTGCGCTGCGTCGAAGAACTTGAGCTCGACCTCCAGGCCGGCCTCACGGAAATAGCCCTTGTCCTGCGCGATGAAGACTGGCGCCGACGAAGACAGGCGGAGCACACCGATCCTGGCTTTCAGCGCATCCTCGGCCCGTGCCGTGCTAATTGCCATGATCGCCATCAGGCCCGCCACCGCGAGCCGCGCAATCCCGATCATCCCGTTTCCTCCGCTTTGTCTTGCAGTGCATTACAGGCCTTCGGGCACCGCCTGATCCCGTCCGATGAAGGCGCCCTGTTGTTTCAACGTTTCCTGCAACTTTTCAATGGGGATTTCGCGTGGAATCCGGTTTCCGGACAGCGCCAGCGCGGCGGCGGAACCGGCGGCCTCACCCATCGCGAAGCAGGCCCCGGAGACCCGCGCGGCCGACTGGCCCTCGTGGGTCATCGAGGCACAGCGGCCGGCGACCAGGAGGTTGTCGACGCCTTCAGGGACCAGCATCCGGTAAGGCAGCTCGTTGTAGCCGCGCGATTCCGGGATCGGCGGGAAGGTGAAGACGACGTCGCCGGGCACATGGGCCTCGATCGGCCAGCCGTTGACGCCGATGGAATCCGCGAACGAGGCACAGCCGAGCACGTCCTCGCCGCTGAGCTGGTAGCCACCCCTGATGCGGCGGGTCTCGCGAATGCCGAGCTGTGGCGGCAGGTCGACGATGTAGGACTTCTCAAACCCGGGCACCGCGCTGCGCAAGAATTCGTACGCGGCGAGCGCTTGCTTGCGGCCCTCGATCTCGCCGCGGGTAAGATCGTCGGGCTCGATGCCGTTGATGGCATGGCCGTCCTCGCGCGCCACCTGGGTGAAGTTCACCCGCCATTCGATGCCGGACTTTTGCGGCCGCACGATCGCGCTTTTGCGCGGGAATGCGTGGGTGCCGGCCGCCACGGCCTTTTCCATCAATTGCGGAATGGTGCGCCATGCCTCGCCGGCCTTGGCGGGATCGATGCCGTTGAGACGCAGCATCATCGAGGGGTACAGCGGATGGCCATGCTCGTCGCCGATCTCGAACGGCGCGCCGGCCCACACGGCGAGATCGCCATCGCCGGAGCAGTCGATGAAGATCTCCGCGCGCACCGCCTGCCGGCCAGCCTTGGTTTCGACCAGCATCGCGTCGATGCGGCGCTCATCGGCCATGACGACGCCGGCGCCAAGCGCGTGGAACAGGAGATTGACCCCGTGGCTGGCGAGCAGCTGGTCGGCCGCGATCTTGTAGGCGGCGGTGTCATAGGCCTGGGCAAAGACCTTGCCGAGGATCAGATGCGGCGCGTTGAGGCCGTTCAAACGATCGATCCGCGCCAGCAGCTCCGAGGCCAGACCCTGCACCAGCCGCCGGTGCTCGCCATGGACATTGCCGTGCAGGCCGCAGAAATTGGTGACGCCGGCCGCGGTGCCCATGCCGCCGAGAAAACCGTAGCGCTCGATCAACAGCGTCTTCCGCCCCGCACGCGCCCCTGCGGCTGCCGCCACGATGCCGGCCGGCCCGCCGCCGAGCACGAGGACTTCATACTCGCCATAGAGCGGCACTTTGCGTGCCGGCTCTTCGATCGTCGTGGCCCGCATGGCGCGTTCCTTCCCGGAATCTGGTTCGAACTGGATCACGGCTTAGCCGGCGGTCCTCATGCCCGCAAGATCGCGGTTGCTGGCTAACGGTGGACCTGAGACAAGTGCAGGCATGGATTCGATCATCGTCAGATACTGCTTCGCCACTTCTATCGCCCTCGCGATCTCGGCCGCTCCCGCCGCTGCCGTGGAGCAAAACTGCCGCTTCATCTCAGCCAAGGCCGACCGCGAAGCCTGCTACAAGCGGCAGGAGGAAGAGCTGGCCGCAAAGCGCAAGCCTGCACCTGCGGCCGACGACGGCAAAGCGCTCGAAACCCTCCGCCAATTGCGCCAAGATGATGATGCCGTCTATCGCAGCATCAACAACATCTGCCGCGGCTGCTGACCACGAGCACTGCAATTTGGGCGGTCACAGGACTCTGCTGGCAGCAGCGTGCGAGCCGCGCGACCGGGCGACAAGAGCACCGATATAGTCTTCGAGCGTCGTCTCGCCGCGTTCGAACGGCTCCGACATGGCAAAGCCGCTGTCGACGCTGACCGCGGTCATTCGCGCATAAGACTCCGCCGCCGCGGCTGAGAAGCCGAGCTTTCCATAAGCCGCGATCCATTGATCGCGCGGGATGACCTCGACCTTCACCGGATGGCCGAGCACGGCCGCGAAGGCATCCGCGACATCCCGCGGCGAATACCGCTCGGGTCCTTCGACATGATGCACGTCCTGATCGCGGGGCAGCTCCAACAAACGGCGCGCGGCCGCCTTGCCAAGATCGGGGGGAGCGACCATTGGGATCTTCATGTCTGCGGGCAGCATGGTCGGCAACATGCCGCACTTCGCCGCATCGAGCAGCTGGTCCCAGTTGCTCATGTAGTAGGCGCCTCGCTGGATGGTCGCTGGTATCGGTTGGGCGGCAAGCGCCTGCTCGAAATGATAGAGAACATTGAGATCGCCGCAGCGCTCTCCCGGCTGGGCGCCATAGGTAGATGCGGCGACGACCTTTTCGAGCCCGGATCCTTCGAGCGCCGCCACGATGCTCCTGACGGTCGCATGCTCCTCACGATCGGTGTCGGTGGAGATGTCGGCGTTCGGATTGAGCAGGAAAGCGCGCTTGCCCGTACTGAACACCGCGCGCAAGCCGTCGGTGTCGCGCACATCGACAACCGCGGTCTGCGCACCGCGACTGCGCCAATCGGCCTCGTTGTTGTTGCTGTGAAGCACGGCTGTGACCGGTCGCCCCGCATTGAGCAATCTCGACGCGACGGCCGATCCGATACGCCCGTTTGCCCCAATCACAATGAACATCGGCGCGCTCCATAACGCTGAATCGGGTAAATCTTCTGCCCCGTCCGCAGTTCCGCGCGATACCCCCATAGCCCACTTTTTCGAGCCGCACCTCGTCGCATCCCTCAGCTTTTGTCGGCGCCCCACCTCGCTTCCCGCTTCTCGGCGAAGGAGGCCAGTCCCTCCGCTGCCTCCGCGCTCTGGCGCTTGAGCGAGTGCAATTGCACGAGCCGGGTGTAAGCGTCATCGTCCACGGCCATGCCGCCGAACGAGCTTTCCAGCGCGAGCTTCTTGGTCTCGGCCATGGCCTCCGGTCCGTTGGCGAGCAGCTGCTCGACCGCCTTGGCGCCTGCGGGCTCGAGATCGGCGAGCGGCACCACCTCGTGGACAAGGCCGATGCGGCGGGCGTCTTCGGCGCCGAAGCGCTCGCCGGTGAGCGCGTAGCGGCGGACTTGCCGTACACTGATGGCATCGCAGAGCTGCGGGATGATGATCGCCGCGGTCAGGCCCCAGCGTACCTCGGTGATTGAGAACAGGGCGTTGTCGGCCGCAATCACCACATCGCAGGCCGCGATGACGCCGGTACCGCCCCCGAAGCAGCCGCCCTGCACCAGGGCAACGGTCGGAATCGGCAAAGTGTTGAGCCGCTGCACCGCTTCGAACGTCGCCCGCGAGGCCGCCTCGTTCGCCTCGCGCGATTGCTGCCGCACGCTGTTGATCCATTTGAGGTCGGCGCCGGCCTGGAAGTGCTTGCCGTTGCCCCGGAGCACGACGACGCGCAAATTGGGCTTGCTGCCGAGGTCGTCCATGGCCGCGAGCACGCCTGAGATCAGCGCGCCGTCATAGGCATTGTTGACCTCCGGCCGGTTCAACGTGACGGTCGCAACCCCGCGTTCATCGAGGCTCCACAGGACGGGGCTGGCAGTCATCGGCGATCCTCCGGTTGTTTGCCGCGCACTATGACCGAGGGCGCGTGCCCTGATCCATATCTTTCCGGCGTAGGGCGGCCGCGTCCATCGCATGGCGGCTTGTGTCATGCTGGCCGCGGGCGACACCACGGGATGGAGACGGGATATCAATATGCGCATCTGCATTTTCGGCGCAGGCGCCGTCGGCAGCCACATTGCGGTACGGCTGGCGCGCGCCGGCCATGAGGTCAGTTGCGTGATGCGGGGGGCGCATCTGGAGGCGGCCCGTGCCAATGGCCTCAAGCTGCGCGTCGGCGATTCGGAGGTCGGCGCCAAGGTGAACGCATCAGGCGATCCGGCCCAGCTCGGCCCGCAGGACGTCGTGATCTCCACCTTGAAGGCGACCGCGCTTCAGGGGCTGGTTTCCAGCATCAAGCCGCTGCTCCAGGACGACACTGCGATCGTGTTTGCGCAGAACGGCATTCCCTGGTGGTACGGCATCGGCCTGCCGCCGCGGCACCCGGCACCGCCCGACATTTCATTTCTCGATCCCGGCGGCCGCCTGCGCGCCTGCATCCCGAAGGAACGGATCGTCGGCGGCGTGATCTTCTCCTCCAACGAGGTGATCGCGCCCGGCGTGGTGCAGAACCTGACGCCGGACCGCAACCGCCTCCTGATCGGCGAATGCGACGACCGCAATTGCGAGCGGATCACGAAACTGCGCGGCGTCTTCAACGATGCGCGGCTGGAATCGCCGCCGGTGGCCGAGATCCGCGAGGCGATCTGGTCAAAGCTGCTGACCAACATGTCGCTGTCGGTGCTGTGCCTGCTCACCGGCCAGACCGCGCGCGGCGTGCGCGACGATCCCGCCTTCACGGAGGTGATTCCGCGCATGCTAAACGAGGCCAACGAGATCGCCCAATATTTCATTCCCGAGGTCAAGCGCGCCACCCGCAGTGGCCCCGCCCCCAACCACAAGCCCTCGCTGCTGCAGGATTACGAGCTCGGCCGCGCCATGGAGATCGACGTGCTGGTGAAGGCGCCCCAGGCCTTCGCGCGCACCGCCGGTCTGTCGACGCCAACGCTCGACCTGATCGCCGCGCTCGCGATCCAGAAGGCGCGCGACAAGGGGCTTTATTCCGCGTGAGGCTCAGGCGAGCGCGTCGATCCAGATCGCGAGCGCGTCCAGCACCTCGGTGAGTGCCTCGTCATTGGTGCGGCCGGATTTCTTGAGCACGGCAAACGAATGGTCGCCGCCTGCGACCTCATGCAGCGTCGCCTTACGCCCGAGCCGCTCGATGACGGGCTCGAGATGGGCGAGGTCGGCAAGCTCGTCGCGCGTGCCTTGCAGGAACAGCATCGGGATCGCGATGCCGGCGAGATGCTCGGCACGCTCGGACGACGGTTTCTTGGCGGCATGCAGGGGGAAGCCAAGGAAGGCGAGCCCCCTCACGCCCGGCAGCGGCGATTTCGATTGCGCTTGCGAGGTCATGCGCCCGCCGAACGATTTTCCGCCGGCGACAAGCTTCAATCCAGGGCAGAGCCGGGCCGCCTCCGCGACGGCCGCGCGGATGGCGGCATGCGCAACCGCCGGCTGGTCGGGACGCCCCTTCTTCTCTTCCGTATAAGGAAAATTGAAGCGGAAGGTCGCGATGCCACGGCTCGCGAGCCCCTCCGCAACCTTCTCCATGAAGGAATGCCGCATATCGGCGCCGGCGCCGTGCGCCAGCACGTAGCAGGCGCGCGCATGGTCCGGCTGCGTCAGGATCGCCGAGACCGTTCCCATGCGTTCGATGTCGAGCTTGAGCTCGCGCGTCTGGACCAAGAGTGGATGTTCCCGATGAGTCACGCAAGAGATACCCGCGCCACCGCGATCTGGAAACATCAATCTTCGCGCCTCCTCGGCGCGAACGCAGTAAACGCGCGGGAGCCGTCAGCTGACCCGCCGTTCCCGCCCCTCCCAGAACGGCTTGCGCAGCTCGCGCTTCAGCACCTTGCCGGCGCCCGACAGCGGCAGCGGCGTTTCGGTGATCTCGATGCTGCGGGGGCATTTGTAGCCGGCAATCAGCGTCTTCGTGAACTCGATCAGCTCGCCGGTCGAGACCTCCACGCCGCTGCGTTTGACCACGACGGCATGGACCTGCTCTCCCCATTGCTCATTGGGAATTCCGATCACGGCGCATTGCAGCACCGACGGATGCTGCGCCAGCGCGTTTTCGACCTCGACCGAGTACACATTCTCACCCCCGGAGATGATCATGTCTTTCACGCGGTCGACGACATAGATGAAACCGTCCTCATCCATGTAGCCGCCGTCGCCCGTGTGCATCCAGCCGTCGACGACGGCGCGCGCGGTCTCCTCCGGCCGTTCCCAATAGCCGATCATCACGGTGTCGCCGCGCACCACGATCTCGCCGACGGCGCCCGCCGGCAGCGGCTGGTCGTTCTCGTCGACGATCCGTACCTCGCAGCCGAGCGTGGCGCGGCCGGCACCGCGATGGCGCCCCTTCCTGCGCCCCTCCCCGACATGCTCGTTGGCATGCAGCAGCGTCGCGATCGGCGACAATTCGGTCATGCCATACGCCTGCGTGAAGCGCACATGCGGCAGTGCGCGCGCGGCACGGTCGAGCACCGCCTCGCTGATCGGCGAAGCCCCATAGATGATGTTCTTCAGCGACGACAGGTCGTAGTTTCCGATCGCGGGGTGATCGACGAACATCTGGATCATCGTGGGCACCAGAAGCACGTCGGTGACGCGCTCGTTCTGCATCGCCGTCATCACGCCTTCGGGCGTGAAGCCCTGAACGATCACGTTCGAGCCTCCAGAGAGCAGCAGCGAATACATCGCCGCCCCGTTGGCAAGGTGAAACATCGGGGCCGCATGCAGATAGATCGCGCTTCCCGGAAACAGTCCCTCGCCGAGCGCATTGAGCGCATTGGCCATCAGATTCTGGTGGCTGAGCATCACGCCTTTGGAACGGCCAGTGGTGCCGCCAGTGTAGAAAATGCCGGCGAGATCGTCACCCTTGCGCATGGCATCGGCAACTGGTGCGCTGCCCGCGATCAGATCCTCATAGCTTTCCATCCCCGCCGGCACCTCGCCGTCGTCGGCGTAGATCAGCTTCAGCCCCGGAATGGCACCGGCGAGCTGCGCGCCGACCTGTGCGAAGGCCTTGTCGACCAGCAGAACGGAGGCGCGGCAGTCGCGCAGCGCATCCTCGTTCTCCAGGGCGCTCCAGCGGATGTTGAGCGGCACGATCACGCCGCCCGCCCAGCCGGTCGCCAGATAGAGCTCGAGGTAGCGGTCCGAGTTGAAGGACAGCACTGCAACACGGTCACGGTCCCCAACGCCGCGCGTGCGCAGGCCGCCGGCCAGCCGTGTAACGCGCTCGCCGAGCTCGCTCCAGCTGCGGCGGCGCTGGCCATAGACGGTGGCGAGCCCATGCGGATTGATTTGCAGCGCCCGGCGCAGTCCGTGCGTGATGTTCATCCCGTTCCTCCTCCCGTGCGTTTCTTCCCTGTTGTCTTGCGTCCTGAGTTGCGCCCTTGCGGCGCCCTCGGCGTCTTCTTTGTCATCTGCAACCGACCGTCGGCCGCCAGACCGTCCGTCAGCCGCACCGTGAACTCGTCGGCGATTTCGGTCGGCGACAGCTTGCCCTCCCGCTGATACCAATGGCCGATCCAATTGAGCGCACCTGCGATCGCGAAGGCTGCGAGCTTGGGATCGCATGGCCTGATCGATCCGTCGGCAATGCCTGCGGCAATGTATCGCCGGAAGGTGGCGTCGATCCGCCGCTTGGCGGCGCGCGCGACGGCGGCGTTCCGCTCGGCCAGATCGCGCAAGTCGAAACGGACCAGGCTCGCGCCGAAATCGGTCGCCATCAGCGCGGCATAGGCGTGAACCAGCTTGCGCAGTTTGGAAAGGCCCGAACCGCCGCCGGCGTTGATCTCCGTGATGACGCTGTCGACCAGTTCGGCCCCCATCGACCAGCATTCGAACAGGATCTCGTCCTTGCCGCGGAAATAATTGTACAGCGCGGGCTTGGTGATATTCAGCCGCTCGGCCACCTCGTTCAGCGTCACGCGATGATAGCCCTGCTCCAGGAATAGCTGCACGGCTGCTCGCAGCACCGCCTCGCGCTTCTCGTCACGGGCGCGGCGCCGGGTCTCGAACGGCAGCCAGGGCGAAGGCGATGAAGGCGGAGCGGGCGAGGCTGAATCCATGGTCGATCGGTTGACTCTGGTGGAGATCGAGCGATATGTTACCCGTGGGTAAGAAAAAGTCCAATGGGTAATTTATTGGGAGGAAGCGATGTCTGACGTCATCGTCGCAGGGGTCGGCATGATCCCCTTCGCCAAGCCGGGCGCCAGCGCGCCCTATCACGAGATGGGGACGGAGGCGATCAAGCTCGCGCTCGCCGATGCCGGCCTCGGCTACGATAAGGTGCAGCAGGCCTATGCCGGCTACGTCTACGGCGATTCCACCTGCGGGCAGCGCGCGCTGTACCACGTCGGCATGACCGGCATCCCCATCGTCAACGTCAACAACAATTGCTCGACCGGCTCGACCGCGCTGTTCATGGCGCGGCAGATGATTGCGAGCGGCGCGCTGGATTGCGTGCTGGCAGTCGGCTTCGAGCAGATGAAGCCCGGCGCGCTCGGCAGTGTCTACACCGATCGCCCGAGCGCATTCGAGGAGTTTGACGCGGCTGCGGACCAGTTGATCGAAGCTCCGGGCATTCCGCTCGCGCTGCGCTACTTCGGCGGTGCTGGGCTCAGCCACATGAAGAAGTACGGCACGCCGCTCGACGCCTTCGCCAAGGTGCGCGCCAAGGCGAGCCGACACGCCAAGAACAATCCGCTCGCGCTGTTCCGCAAGGAAGTCACGGCGGACGACGTCATGAACGATCAGGTGATCTGGCCGGGCGTGATGACGCGCTTGATGGCGTGCCCGCCGACCTGCGGCGGCGCCGCCGCCGTGCTGGTCTCCGAGCGGTTTGCCGATAAGCACGGCATCGGCAAAGAGGTACGCATCGCGGCGCAGGCCATGACCACCGATACGCCCTCGACCTTCGAGGCCGGCGACATGATGCAGCTGGTCGGCTACGACATGGCCAAAGAGGCGGCCAGCCGGGTTTATGAGAGCGCCGGCATCGGCCCCGGCGATCTCGACGTGGTCGAGCTGCACGACTGCTTCGCCCATAACGAGCTCATCACCTACGAGGCACTCGGCCTCTGCGGCGAGGGTGAAGCCGGCAAGTTCATCAATGACGGCGACAACACCTATGGCGGCCGGATCGTGACCAATCCCTCCGGCGGATTGCTGTCCAAAGGACATCCGCTCGGCGCCACCGGGCTTGCGCAGTGCTACGAGCTGACGCGGCAGCTGCGCGGCACGGCAGGCTCCACGCAGGTCGAAGGTGCCAAGGTCGCGCTCCAGCACAATCTGGGCCTCGGCGGCGCCTGCGTCGTCACGCTCTACAAGCGGCACTGATATCGGCCATGGTCGATCAGTCCGCCGTAGGACGCAGCTTCACGCCGGTCACCGCGCGCGTAGAGCCCGGCCGTCTCCGCTACTTCCTCAACACGCTGGGTGAACAGAATCCGGTCTACCGCGATGCGGACGCTGCCCGGGCGGCCGGGTTCACCGGCATCCCGGTGCCGCCGACCTATCTGTTCTGCCTGGAGATGATGGACGTCGACGACCCCTTCGAGATGTTCACTGCGCTTGGCATCGATCTCGCCCGCGTGCTGCATGGCGAGCAGAGCTTCGTCTATCACGCACCGGTTCTGGTCGGCGACACCCTGACGTTCCGGCCCCGCGTCACCAGCGTGACGGACAAGAAGGGCGGCGCGATGACGCTGATCGGCATCCGATGCGAGGTGACCAACCAGGACGGCGTGCATGTCGCCGATACCGCGCGTACCATCGTCGTCCGCAACGAGGTGACGTCATGACGGCGTCCGCAGACATCAAGGCCGGCGACCGCATCGTTCACAAGGTCTTTCCGCCGATCACCCGCCACACGCTGGCGCTCTATTGCGGTGCATCGGGCGATCATAACCCGATCCACGTCGACATTGACTTCGCCAAGGCGGCCGGCTTTCCCGATGTGTTCGCCCACGGCATGCTGGTGATGGCCTGTCTTGGGCAGGCGCTGACGGATGTGGTGCCGCCGTCGAAGCTCCGCAGCTTTGCGACCCGGTTCGTCGCCATCACCCAGCTTGGCGCCCAGCTGACATGCGAAGGCACCGTGACGGAGCTGCTCGCCGAGAATGGCGAGCGTCGCGCAAGGCTCGCGCTCACCACCAAGGACGATCGCGGCGAGCTCAAGCTCGAAGGCAGCGCCATCGTCGCGCTCTGACAGCAAGGGGACTCATCCAGATGACAAAACTGCAAGGAAAGGTCGCGCTCGTCACCGGCTCGGGCCGCGGCATCGGACGCGCGATCGCACTCAAGCTCGCGCGCGAAGGCGCCAGGGTCGTCGTCAACGACCTCGATGCCGAGCCCGGCGATGCCGTGGTGGCGGAGATCAAGGCGCTCGGCGGCGACGCGGTCGCCGTGAACGGCAGCGTCTCGGAAGCGGGTTTCGCCGACCGCTTCGTCGGCGCCGCGCTGGACAGGTTCGGCGGGCTCGACATCATCGTCAACAATGCCGGCTACACCTGGGACTCCACCATCCAGAAGATGACGGACGAGCAGTTTCAGGCCATGCTCGACGTCCATCTGGTCGCGCCGTTCCGCGTCCTGCGTGCGGCCGCCGAGCCGATCCGCGTCTTTGCCAGGAAGGAGGCCGAGGAAGGGCGCGAGGTGTTCCGCAAGGTCGTGAACATCTCCTCCATCGCCGGCCTCTACGGCAATGCCGGACAGGCCAGCTATTCCTCGGCGAAGGCCTCGCTGATCGGACTGACCCGAACCATGTGCAAGGAGTGGGGCCGCTACAAGGTCAACGTCAATTGCGTCGCCTTCGGCCTCATCAACACCCGCCTGACCCAGCCGATCGAGGCGCAGCAGAAGACCATCGACGTCGCCGGCCGCGACATCAAGGTCGGCGTGCAGCCGCACATGCTCGAAGCCATGTCACGCATGATCCCGCTCGGCCGCGGCGGCACGCCGGAAGAGGCGGCCGACGCCGTCTATCTATTCTGCAGCCCGGAATCCAATTATATCAGCGGCCAGGTGGTCGTCGCCGGCGGCGGCCTGATTGTCTGAGAGCGAGGCGCTGATGCAATACCGATCGTCGTGGATGACCGAAGAGCTGGATACGTTCCGCGACCAGTTCCGCAAATATCTCGCCAAGGACCTGGCGCCGCATGCCGAGAAGTGGCGTGAGCAGAAGATGGTCGACCGATTCGCCTGGCGCGGGCTCGGCGAGATGGGTGCGCTGCTGGCGAGCGTGCCGGAGGAATATGGCGGCCTCGGCGCGACCTTCGCCTATGATGCCGCCGTACTCGACGATCTCGAGAGCACCGTGCCGGAGTTGACCACCGGCGTCTCCGTGCACAGCGCCATCGTCGCACATTACATCCTCAACTACGGCTCGGAGGAGCAGAAGAAACGCTGGCTGCCGAAGATGGCATCCGGCGAGATGGTCGGCGCCATTGCCATGACCGAGCCCGGCACCGGCTCGGACCTGCAAGCGGTCAAGACCACGGCGAAGAAGCAGGGCAATTCCTACGTCATCAACGGCCAGAAGACGTTCATCACCAATGGCCAGGCCGCCGACCTCGTCATCGTGGTCGCGCGCACCGGCGAGCCAGGTGCCAAGGGCATTTCGCTGATCGTGGTCGAGACCGCGAGCGCGGACGGCTACAAGCGCGGGCGCAACCTCGACAAGATCGGCCTGCACGCCTCCGACACCTCGGAGCTGTTTTTCGACAATGTCACCGTGCCGCCGGAAAACCTGCTCGGCAAGGAGGAGGGCCAGGGCTTCGTCCAGTTGATGCAGCAATTGCCGCAGGAGCGGCTTGCGCTCGCGGTCGGCGCCGTCGCCTCGATGGAGCGCGCGGTCAAGCTCACCACCGACTACACGAAGGAGCGGAAGGCGTTCGGCAAGCCGCTGATGGACTTCCAGAATACCGCCTTCACCTTGGCCGAACGCAAGACCGAGGCGATGATCGCGCGCGTCTTCGTCGACTGGTGCATCGAGCGCCTGGTCGCGAAAGACCTCGACACCGTGACGGCCTCGATGGCGAAATATTGGTGCTCGGAGAAGCAGGTCGAGACCGCCGACGACTGCCTGCAGCTGTTCGGCGGCTACGGCTACATGCAGGAATACCCGATCTCGCGCATCTTCATCGATTCCCGCATCCAGAAGATCTATGGCGGCACCAACGAGATCATGAAACTGTTGATCGCGAGGTCGTTGTAGATCAGGTCGCTGGAGATCACCCCGTGCGCCAGTCGCGCGGCCGGCAGCCGAAGCGCTGCTTGAAGCGGCGGGTGAAGTGGGAGAGGTCCGAAAAACCCCAATCGAACGCGATGGCGCCGATCGCGCGCTCCGCCATCGCGGGAGCCCTGAGATCCCGGGCTGCGCCGTCGAGGCGATGGTCGATGACGTAGTCGGTGAAGCTGGAGCCCGATCGCGCCAGCAGCTTGTGCACGTAACGTTCGCTGATGCCGGCGGCGGCGGCGATGTCCGCGACTGCCAGCCCCGGCTGGCGAAGCCGCCGGTGAATGGCACGTTTCACCGCCAGCGTGGTTGCATCGGCGAGACTCTCGGCTTCAGCGGCGTGCAGGCGGCTGCCTCGCGACAGGCTCACGGCAACCAATTCGATCAACGCCCGGAACAGAAGCACACCTTCGTCCTCGCTCATCTGCAGCGCGCCCTCGCTGAGCGTGCGCGCGGTCTCGACGATGAGGTGGCCGACGACGGGATCGTCCGAGAGGCGTGCCGCAGCCACGTCGAACGAAGCCGGCAGCCGCTCGCGCAACGCCTCTGCCGGCACCCAGAACGAGGCGACGCGCAACTGCGGGCCACGATCGTGCAGGAGGGCGAACTGGCGGTCGCTGTCGAAGATGCCGACCTGTCCGGCCGACAGGCTGATCTCGCGACCGTCCTGCTGAATGCGGCAGCGGCCGGCCAGCTTCAAATTGAGGTAGAAGCAGCTGCGATCCGACGCTGCGATGTCGGCGGCGGAGCGGCGCACCACGTGTTCGGGGAAGCTGACGCGGTTGATCGCGGCATTGCCGAGACGGACGTGCTCGACGCTGGCGGGAAAGCCGGCCGCAACGGCCGGCTCCGGCGTCAGGTTCATGAAGGCCTGGCAGATCGCCTCGCGATAATAGGCGAATTGCTCGGCAGGCCTCACGCCCGCAGTATTCCAGGCCGATTGACGGGACGGGACGGCGCGCTCGATCTGCTGCATCGGTTCACTCCGAGACCAATCCGGTTCACTTCCAGCCAAGCGGCAAATCGGTCACCGGTCCACACTTGCCGTGCGGCGACGCTACGCCGATCTAACCACACCCTGGGGAGGAGCCACAATATGTCGACCTACGTTCTCGTCCATGGCGCCTGGCACACCGGTGCCGAGCTCGAGCCGGTCGCCGCGCCGATGCGCGCAGCCGGCCATCAGGTCCATACCCCCACCATCAAAGGCAACCGTCCGGGCGATGCCAAAACGACCGGGCTGAAGGATGCGATCCAGTCGATCGCCGACTACCTTGCGGAGAACGATCTGAAGGACGTCGTCCTGCTCGGCCATTCCTATGGCGGCATGGTCATCACGGGGGTTGCCGACCTCGTGCCGGAACGCATCCGCCGCCTGGTCTATTGGAATGCTTTCGTGCCCAACGACGGCGAATGCCTCAACGACATGGTGCCGCCGCACTATATCGGACTGTTCGATGCGATCGCGGCCGAGCGCGGCGACGGCTCGGTGGTGCTGCCCTTCCCGATCTGGCGCGAGGCCTTCATCAACGATGCCGATCTGGAAACGGCGCAGCGCGCTTATGACGTGCTCAATCCGCATCCGCTGGCGACCTTCAGCGACAAGATCGCGCTCAAGAGCAATCCGGCCGAGATGCCGGTGGCCAAATCCTACATCAACTGCACCGAGGATACTGCGATGCCGCACAGCCATGGCTGGCATCCGCGCCTGTCGGAGAAGCTCGGCCTGTTCCGTCTGGTGCAGGTGCCGGGGAGCCACGAGCTGTGCTTCTCGGACCCGGCGCGGCTCGCCAAGGCGATCATGGAGGCGGGCCGCGATTGATCAGTGCGTCATGCGAGCGCGCGGTCACGATCCGCGCGCGCCGCTCAATTCGGATGCCACCAGCGGCCGCCGATGACGACGCCCTCCGAGACGATCTTGCGATCGCCGATCAGGTGCTCGCCGACGACGTCCTCGTAATCGAACTGGCCCTGCCTCACTGAGATCAGCGTGGCGTCGCCGACGCTGCCGGGCTTGAGGCTGCCGAGCTCGGGACGTCGCAGCGCCATCGCCGCATTCACCGTCGAGGCCGCGATCACATCCGGCAGCTCCATGCCCATGCACAGGAATTTCGACATGGTCGTGACCTGATCATAGGCCGGGCCGTCGATGCAGAGCTGATGGATGTCCGAGGAAATCGTGTCCGGATAGAAACCATTGGCCAGCATGGCGCGCGCGGTCTTGAACGCGAACGAGCCCTTGCCATGGCCGATGTCGAACAGCACGCCGCGCTCGCGCGCCTCGAGCACCGCCTTCTTCACCGTGCCTTGTGCCGTCGCCGGCGTGTTCGGGAAGGGGCGGAACGCATGGGTCAGCACGTCGCCGGGACGCAGCCGTGCCAGCACGTCCTCATAGCTCGGCGGCGGATGATCGATATGCGCCATCAGCGGCATGCCGACCTCGTTCGCGACCTCGAGCGCGATGTCGAGCGGCACCGCACCCGAGGTGCCCGACGAATGGAGGCCCACGCGCACCTTGATGCCGACGACGAGATCGCGGTTGGCATCGGCCACCTCGGCAGCCTCGACCGGATTCATCAACCGCAGCTCCTCGCTCTCGCCGACCATGATCCGGTGCGAGAAGCCGAAGATTCCGGCGTGCGAGACGTGCAGATAAGCGAGGATGCGGACCTGGCTCGGCTCGATCACATGCTTGCGGAAGCCGGCGAAATTGCCGGGGCCAGCGCTCCCGGTATCCACCGCCGTGGTGACGCCTGAGAGGCGGCAGAATTCCTCGGCATCGATGCCGAGCGAGGTGCCGCCCCAATAGACATGGGTGTGCAGATCGATCAGGCCCGGCGACACGATGAACTGCGAGACGTCGCGGATATCGGTGCCTGGGTCGGCCTTGAGCCCAACGCCGATCGCAGCGACCTTACCGCCCGAAAATGCGACATCCGTCACGGCATCGAGCTTCTGCGAGGGGTCGATCACGCGGCCACCGCGCAGGATCAAGTCGAAAGGCATCAGGGTCTCCGGATTTGGGCAAGCATGGACAAAGCTGGAAGGCACGCTTCCAGCCCTACCGTTTTTGTTAGCAATTTTCGCACCAGCGACGCAAATCAACTGCGGCCGGTGCTCGGTGGGTCTTATCTCGTGAACGTATTCGCGACTCTTCGGGAGCGAAGGACGTAAATGACCCAGATGGTGGCGCTGATCGCAGCGACGAATGTCTGTCCGATCTGTAGAGGTTCGATGATGAAAAAATCGCTGAAGGGTCGGTTCGGCGCTGCGGCGAAGAACGACGCGACGCAGAGAAGGTCGACGAGAGGCATGAGCACCGCGCAGATCATCTGCAGGATGAAGAAGGCCGGAAATTTTCGGGAATGACTGAACAGGAGCACCGCTGTCCAGATCGCGAGCCCGATCAGTGCAACGTTCATCGCAATCTCACTCCAGAACACGGTCGAAAATTGCATCCACATGTCGGCGCGGATCGACTGCACTTATTGCGCAGTACTGACGACCAGCCGCACGATACCGATCATCTGACCGAAGGCCAGAAGGGCGAGCCAACCACTCATGCCGCTCAATTCAGGCTCGGCGTTCTTGAACGCAGCTGCGTCTTCAGCGGGAATGGCAGGCGCGCGCGTGACCTCGACCGGCGATGATGTCGGGGCCGGCGGTGGCGATTGAAGAAGCTGCCGCGCGACCTCGTCCACCTCGCCGGCCGGCTTCCATTGCTCGAAGCCGTGCCGCCAGATCAACACACGCCTGAGATCGGTGACATGAGCGAGGATCGTAAGCAGGTCCGAAATCGAGATCGGACCACGCTTCTGCCCGCCGTCCGCGTAGAACCATAAGTCCGCCATGTAACCGCCCGCTGCACCCGGCGTACTTAAACCGGCTGCCGGCACACGTCACGATAGAAAAACGCGTGGGAGAAATAGCAGCGTTAGGTGCGCCCATGGCGCGAGCGCAAACGCTCGAAAAATGGCGATCCCGGCATGACTCGAACATGCGACCTACGGTTTAGGAAACCGCCGCTCTATCCGGCTGAGCTACGGGACCGCGGAACCCGCAGGTCGTGCGGGTTGCCTGGGGTCTACATATCAAAGGGAGCGTCGAATCGGAAGCCCTCGCCTCGATCAAGGCTGCCATCGGCTGGCGAACAGCTACGCCTTGATATTGTTGTCCTTCACGACCTTGCCCCAAGTGGCGACCTGCTTGTCGAAGAAGGTCTTGAAGGTGGCGCCGTCCTGGAGCAGCAGGGTCATGTGCTGGGTCTCCTTGAGCTGGGCGGCGGTCGCGGGCTCGCTCAGGATCTCCTTGGACGCCGTCGCCATGGCGGCTACGACGTCGGCAGGCGTGCCCGCGGGGGTGAAAATGCCCCACCATGCCAGCGTCTCGAAATCGGGAAAGCCCGCCTCGATCGCGGTCTGCGTATCAGGCAGGGCCGGCAGCCGCTCGCGGCCGAGCTGCAGGATCGGGCGCAGCATGTTGGTGCCGAGCTGGGCGGCGACCAGCGCGGCCGATCCCGCGATGAGATCGACATGGCCGCCGAGCACGTCGTTCATGGCCGGACCGCCGCCGCGATAGGGCACGTGCATGATCTCGACGCCGGCCTTGCTGCCGAGCACGGTCATGGCGAGGTGGCCGAGCGTGCCGATCCCGACCGAGGCGTATTTGACCGCGCCGGGCGTCGCCTTGCAGGCGGCGACCACGTCGGCAAAGCTCTTGTAGGGGCGGCCGGCGCCGGCCGCGATCACGTAAGGAGCGGTGCCGATCAGCAGGACCGGCATCAGCTCGCGCTCGACATCGACCGGCGGCTTGTCGAGGATCGACGGGATCACCGCGTGGGAATCGAAGGTGACTAGGAACGTCGTGCCGTCGGCCGGGCTCTTGGCGACCTGCGCCGCGCCGAGCGCACCGGCCGCGCCCGATTTGTTCTCGACGACGACGATGCGGTTGAGCTTCGTCTGCAGACTGCTCTGCAGCAGCCGCGCCATGGCGTCGGTCGAGCCGCCTGGCGGGAACGGCACCACCAGCGTGATCTTGCCGGCCTGCGCCATCGCCGGCGTCAATGTGAGAATAGCCGGCGCGGCCAGCAGCGCCCGTCGTGTGATCGTCATGGTCCCCTCCCTTTATGTGTAGCGCTTTGCTTTTTTGCTTTTGAGCGCTAGGTCGTGCCGAAGCCCGACCCTGCTTTTCTGTATTCTGGCCGAGGCGGACTGAAGATGTCCAGCACCCGGGCGCCGTCGGGACCGGCGCGCATCGTGTGCGGCACGTTCCCCGGCGTGCGCCAGAAATCGCCCTTCTTCACCGGGATTTCCTCGTCGCCCTGGACGCGGATGGCGGAGCCGTCGAGCAGCACGCCCCATTGTTCCTCGGGGTGATGATGCAGCGCACCTTGCGCATGCGGGGCCAGCGTCACCACCGACAGCATCGCCTGCTCGCCGGAGAAGATGCGCGTGGTCACGCCGGCGGCGAGCTCGCGAAACAGCCCGTCGCTGGCATCATCGAGATTGTGAAACTCTTGCTTCTGGCTCACGCCGTCCTCCCCTTGTGCCCGACAGGATCAAGCCTTGCCGTAAGCACCCTGGTAACGGCCCTCACGGATCGCCTTCAGCGTCTCCTCCTCGCGCGCGACCTGAACGCGCACGGCTTCCAGCAGGGCGGCCGCGCCGGCAGCGGGAAACGACACCACGCCGTCCTCGTCGCCGACGACGATGTCGCCGGGCGCAATCACGCTGCCGCCGATCGTCACCGGCACGTTGATCTCGCCGGGACCGTTCTTGTACGGACCGCGATGGATCACCGCGCGGGCGTAGCAGGGGAAGTCGTCGGCTGCGAAGGCCGCGACGTCGCGAATCGCGCCGTCGATGACGTAGCCTTCGGCTTTGCGCCATTGCGCGATGTTCTTCATGATCTCGCCGATCAGCGCGCGCGTCTCGTCGCCGCCGCCGTCGACCACGATGACGTCGCCGGGCCCGACCAGGTCCAGCGCGCGGTGGATCGCGAGATTGTCGCCTGGGCGCGTGCGCACGGTGAAGGCGGTCCCCACCAGCTTGCCGCCGCGGTGATAGGGCTTCAAGCCCACCGCGCCCGGCAGCCGGGCGAGATTGTCCGAGATCACCGACGTCGGCGCGTCCCTGAACCCCTCGATGATCTCGGCCGGCGGCTTCGGCACGCTGCTCGCTGCGATAGTGATGGTCATGTCAATTTTTCCTTGTCTCATTCGGCATGCGCTTGCACCTTCGAAGGCAGAATCCGGAAGGCGCGTCCCTCCTTCATCCACGCCGCGCGCTCGTCGCGCAACAGGGTGCGGCGAACTTTTCCGGAATCGTCGCGCGGCGGGGCGCTGACGAATTCGAAGCTTTCGGGATGCTTGTAGCGGCTGAGCCGGTCCTTGAGGAAATCCGCCATGCCGTCGGCAATGGTCTGGCCGTCCGCACCGGGCTCCGGCTCGATGATGGCATGCACACGCTGGCCCAATTCCGGATCGGGCAGGCCCACCACGACGCAGGAGCGCACGCCGGGAGCCTCGGACACCGCGGCTTCGACCTCGGCCGGATAGATGTTGGCGCCGCCGCGCAGCACCATGTCGGCGAGGCGGTCGCCGAGATAGAGATAGCCTTCGGCGTCCAGCCGGCCGATATCGCCGAGCGATTCCCAGCCGTCGGCGCGGCGCTTCGGCTCGGCGCCGAGATAGTGATAGGTGGCGTCCTTGCCGTCATTGTTGAGGAAATAGATCTCGCCGGTCTCGCCCGGCGCGACGTCCTTGCCGTCCTCGCCGATGATGCGAAGCTTCGCCATGTCGCCGATCCTGCCGACCGAGCCCTTGTGCGTCAGCCATTCGCTGCCGGAGATGATGCAGGCGCCCTGCCGCTCGGTGCCGCCATAGAGCTCCCAGACCCGCTCGGGTCCGAGCCAGGCGATCCAATTCTCCTTCAGCCATGGCGGCATCGGCGCAGCCATGTGAAAGACCGTCTGCAGGCTCGACAGGTCGTAAGAATTGCGCACGCTCTCCGGCAGCGCCCAGATCCGGTGCATCATGGTCGGCACGAAATTGACCCATTGCACGCGCTCGCGTTCGATCTGCCGCAGCGTCTCCTCGGCGTCGAACTTGGTTAGCCCTGTGAGCTTGCCGCCGACGAATAGCGCGTAATGCGACACGATGAACGGCGCGTTGTGGTAGAGCGGACCGGGATTGAGCAGCGATACGCCGAAGGGAATGTTGAGCGGCGGCGCGGCCGCGGTATCGGTCACGGCCGGCTGGTGATCGAGGATCACCTTGGGACGGCCGGTCGAGCCGCCTGAGGTCATCGCCTTCCAGTATCGCGCCACCGGCGGCGTCAGCGGCTCATCCGGGCAACCCTCCGGCACGAAGTCGGCGGGCAACCGGTTCGGCGCATTCCAGTCGGCCTCGCCGCCGACCACCAGCGCAGGCTTGAGAATATCGAGCACGGCGGCGGCTTCACCGCGCGGCAGCCGCCATGACAGCGAGGTCGGCGTCGCCCCGCATTTCCACACCGCGAAGGAGGTCTCGAAGAACGCGTTGCCGTTCGGCAATCCGATCGCGACGAAATCGCCGGGCTTGACGCCCTTGGCCATGAACGCCCGCGCGCGGCGGTTGGCGCCGCGCTCGAGCTCGTCCCAGGTCAGCGTGTCCTGCCCGTGACGGACGGCGATCGTGCCACGTGGTTTGCGTTCGGCGTACCAGCGCGGCACATCGGAGAGCGGCAGCAGCATCGGGCGTTTCCATTTCGTGTTCTTGGCGTCGCCGCAGGAAGCGAGCGCCCGCGTCAGAAGTGTATCAGCCTCGCGGCAGCGCGCTGTGACTCTCGCGCCACGTCAAGCACAAAATGTCAGCATCGCAGCCCTGAATTTCCTGGGTTCCATGGGTGACAAGCGGGCAAGAAAGGGGCAAAAATCCGGCTCGACTCAGTTCGGGTTGCGTCTTGCAAGGAATGCTCTCTTAGAATGTCGGCCGTCGTTACATCGCATCGCGCGGCGTTGCTTCTCGTTGCCGCAGCAGGATTTTTCCTGCTGACGCTGGGGCATGCCGAGGCGCAATGGTGGAAGCGCGCACCTGCCGATTTCGAGGAATGCGCCGACGCCGCCGAGAAGGCCGCAACCAAGGCGGAGAAGACGGCGGCCCTTGCCGATTGCAACGCCAAGTTCGCCGGCCGCCGCAAGCCGGGTGGCGGCTATTCCTATTACGATTTCCTCCAGGATCGCACCTTCGACATCGGCGGCCCCAATCCGACGCCGGAGGAGCAGAAGAAAATCGACGAAGCCTATACGGCCTATCTCGCCAAGCAGCGCCGCAGCAACGAAGCGGCCGAGGCTACCGCGCGGCAGCAGCGCGAACAGCAGGAGCAACAGGTACAGCAGCTGCAGCAGGTTGCGCTGCGGACCGAAGTCGCCCGCGTGCCGGTGCCGGTCGAGCGGCCGAAGGTGCAGCAGGCCGCAGGCGCGAAGCCGAAGGCGGCGCCTTGCGCCAAGGGCTCATTCTCCTGCGAGTGGCCGCGGCTGTCGGAAAGCTTGAACGACCTGAAGAAGCTGTTCAACCCGACGCCGAGCAAGCCCGCGAAGAAGAGCTGAGTTGCGGCCAAACACTCCACTGTCATCCCGGACAAGCGTAACCGCAGATCCGGATCCATAACCACAGGACGTCGTTGTGGGGTGAGCCGGTAACTCCGAGTCTTCGCCAAACTTCTCCCTTTGGCTATGGGTCCCGGATCTGCGCGCGCTTTGGCGCGCTTGTCCGGGACAGCGGAGAATGCAGCGTCAGTTCGTGCGCTTCTTCTTGCTGCGCTTCGGTTGCGTCACCGGTGCCGGCGCTGGCTCGGTGACGATCGGCGAAGCGCCCAGCTGCGACCTGCTCTCCTGCAAGCGCCTGTCGTAACCAGGTGAGTTCATCACGGTCGGAGGCCTAGCATGGGCGAACGTTGACGAACCGCAGAGCACGGTCAGCGCCAGCCCGATCACAAGACGACGTTTCATCGCGCTCCTCCTTTCGGGCGCTACCCCCGAATCTGCTGCGGCGTCATACGGAGCGGACCGTTGCCGGCCGCCTCAGCCTCCTTGATCAGCGCAAGAATGCGGCGCATCAGCGGCACGGCGACATTGTTCCGCTCGGCGAGCGCGATGACCGCGCCTTGCAGATAGTCGATCTCGGTCTTGCGGCCCTGCTTCAGATCCTGCCACATCGAGGAGCGCGCCTCGGGATCGATCTTCATGGTGCGCCCGAGGATCGCGCTGAAGATCGCATCGGGCAGCCGCAGCAGGGTCGGAGACCAGCTCATCGGGACCGGCGTTGACGATACCGGCACGATGCCGGCGGCCTTCAGTGCGGCCAGCCCTTCCGCCATCTGGTCGGCGAACAATCTTCGCCAGTCGCGGTTCGCCAGCTGCGCGGCGAGCGGCATGTCGGACAGCGCGCTCAGCGCGTTGTTGAGGTTGATGATCAGCTTGCCCCATTGCACGCCGGTGATGTCACCGCTCGCGCGCACGCTGAGGCCAGGGACCGAAAGCGCCGCGGCCGTATTCTGCGGATCCTCGCCGACGTGGATGTCGCCGGAGGTCGAGCGGTGGAAACGGCCATTGCCCATCGCGATCACGTTGAACGGAACCATGCCGGCGAGCACGTGGCGGCCGCCGAGCCGCTCGCGCAACACCGCGACATTGCCGATGCCGTTCTGGAGCGAGACGATGACGGCATCCTCAGGCGCATGCTGCGCGATCTCGTCGGCGACAGCCGCGGTGTCGGCGCTCTTCACCGTGACCAGCACGATGCCGGCGCTGTGGAAGATGGAAGGGTCTGCCGACAGCGCCAGTTGACCCGCATCGAGCTTGTTCTCGGAGCCGTCGAAATCGGTCAGAAGCAGGCCAAACCGCTCGATCTCGGTCTTCACCCGCGGCCGCACCAAGAGCGCGACGCGCCGGCCGGCAGCAGCCAGCATTCCGCCGACGAAACAGCCGATGGCGCCGGCGCCAGCCACCACGATCGGTCGATCCGCAACCACTAAGCTTGCTCCCTGAAATGACCGGCCTTCGATAGCAGAGCCAAGGCCGACAACCAATCGCATCCGACTTGTAACGGTCATGACTGCCCCATATGTTTTCGCCCCGGGGGCAGTCAGCGGCGAGCGCTCGCCGAACGAGACGCCAAAGGAGAGCACCATGGGTCTACTCGACGTCCTCAACGGCATGCAGAACGGCCCGCGCGGCCCGAGCACGCCCAGTTCGGAGAAATCCTCCGGCGGCATGTCGCCGATGACCATGGCGCTGCTCGGCCTGCTCGCCTGGAAGGCGTTCAAGCATTTCACGACCAATCAGTCCGGCTCGGCGCCGCAACCGTCACCATCGCCCGCACCGCCGCCGGTGAACGCCGGTGCGGGTGGCGGTCTGAGCGACATGCTCAAGGGCGGTCTCGGCGGCCTGCTCGCGGGCGGCGCGGCCGGCACCGTGCTGAGCGGCGGTCTCGGCGATCTCCTCAAGCAGCTGCAGCAGAGCGGCCACGGCGACACCGCCAGTTCCTGGGTCGGCAAGGGCGAGAACAAGCCGATCGCGCCGGGCGATCTCGCCAGCGCACTCGGCGCCGACCAGATCGAGAGCCTGTCCGCCCAGAGCGGCCTGTCCCGCGAAGAGCTGCTCTCCGGCCTCAGCCAGTACCTGCCGCAGGTGGTCGACCACCTGACGCCGGATGGACGGCTACCGACCGAGAACGAAATCTCGGACCGGATCTGACGGCAGTCTCAGGAAGGGAAGCATACTCATGAGCATGGGCGGCCTGTTGTGGATCATCCTCGTCGGCTTCATTGCCGGCCTCATCGCGCGGTGGCTGGCGCCGGGGCCGAACAATCCGAGCGGCTTCATCCTCACCACCATCCTCGGCATCGCCGGCGCCTTCCTGGCCACCTTCGTCGGCCAGGCCATCGGCCATTACAGCCCGGACCAGGGCGCCGGCTTCATCACGGCGACGATCGGCGCGGTGGTGGTGCTGTTCATCTGGCACCGGCTGGTATCGAGTGGCGTGATCAAGGGGTAGCGCTTAGAAGCGGTAACGAGAGTACGCCACCTCCTCATCGTCATGCCCGGGCTTGACCCGGGCATCCACGTCTTCGACCCGCGGGGCGACACGTGGATGGCCGGGTCAAGCCCGGCCATGACGTGCAGAGAGCGCGTGCACTCATCACGTGACCAAATGCATTCCCGCATCCATGCGCACGACCTCGCCGGTCATGTTGCTGGAGGCAGGCATCGCCAGGAAGCAGACGAGCTGGGCGATGTCCTCCGCGGATGATGCGACCCTCAGCGGCACCTTGGCCACGACGCTGTCGCGCACCTGCTTGGCCTGCGCCTCGCCGCGGCCCTTGGTGAACCAGGGCGTGTCGATGTAACCGGGGCAGACCGTGTTGACGCGGATCAGCGGCGCCAGGGCGCGCGACAGCGACAGCGTCATGGTGTTGAGCGCACCCTTGCTCGCGGCGTACGCAATCGACGAGCCGACGCCGCTGATGCCGGCGACCGAGGAGACGTTCACGACCGCAGATGGCCGTCCCGACGCCTTGGCGGCGGCTTCCAGCAGGCTGCGCGCCGCGCGCACCATCTGAAACGGGCCGATGGTGTTGACGCCATAGACCCGCTGGAAATCTTCCGCCGACAGGCCGTCGAGATCGGCGTGAGCCACATGCTTGGTGGTGCCGGCATTGTTGACGAGGATGTCGAGCCGGCCCCAGCCGCTCGCTGCTGCAACGATCTTGCGGCAATCCTCATCCTTCGAGACGTCGCCCTGGGCGACTAGCACCTCCGCCGCGCCCGCCTTGCGGCAGGTCTCGGCGGTCGCCTCGGCTTCCTTTTGGCTCGACGAATAGTTGATGACGAGCCGCGCCCCGCTGCGCGCGAGAATTTCCGCAGTCGCGGCACCCAGCCCGGATGCGGACCCCGTCACGATTGCGCACAAGCCGTCTTTTGACATCCGGATTTCCTTCCCCTGTATCTGGTGTGGCGTCCTGTTTAGCGAGTTTGCTGCGCCCTGCAAATCGAGCAAACTCCGCTAAGCGGAATTAGCATTTCCTGAAGCCTGGCCCCATGCCCGCGCCGCAGATGGACCTGCGATCAACGCTTGTCAGGGCCATGGCTTTTTCCGATCATCGGGCGCAAGAAGAGACAGCGCATTGGCCGATCGGACCAGACGCGCCAATGGCAAGATACGGGGAACGCTGTGGCGGAGAGTGACAATATCGTCGTCGAGACCGCGGAGAAAATCTTCGCCGATCTCGCCGATCCGCAAACCATCAACAACGACAAGACGAATTCCTGGCAGGCGCCGCTGTGGCAGGCGCTGAGCGAAGCCGGCCTGCCGCTGTCCTGGGTGCCGGATGATCTCGGCGGCTCGGGCGCGAGCCTCGCCGACGGCTTTGCGCTGATGAACGCCGCCGGCCGTTTCGCAGTCGCGGTGCCGCTGGCCGAGACCATGCTGGCGGGATGGCTGCTGGCGCAGGCCAAGATGACATCGCCCGAAGGCGAGATGACGGTGCTGCCGGCCTCGCCAAAGGACCGCATTAGCCTCGATGCAGACGGTGCGCTCTCCGGCCGTGCGCGCGGCGCGCCCTTCGCCAAGATGGCGAAGCATTTTGCGGTGCTGGCGCACGGCAAGGACGGTATTTCCATCGCGCTGATCGACGCGGCCAAGGCGCGGATCGAGGCCGGGCTCAATGTCGGTTACGATCACAGCGATACGGTCACACTCGACAAGGTCCAGCCGGTCGCCATCAAGCCCGCGCCGAAGGGCTTTGAGCAGACCCATTTGATGCTGATGGGCGGCGTCGCACGCAGCCTGCAAATCGCCGGCGCGCTGGAATCGATGCTCGACATTTCCGTGCGCTACTCCAACGAGCGCGTCGCCTTCGAGAAGAAAATCTCCAAATTCCAGGCGGTGCAGCACAATCTCGCCCGCCTCGCCGGCGAATCCGCCGCGGCGCTCGCGGCAGCGACGTCCGCCGCCGACGCCATCGCCAATGCAAGATCGTTCAACGACGAGATCTATCTCGAAGCCGCCTCCGCGAAGATCCGCTGCGCGGAAGCGGCCGAGAAAGGCGGCGGCATCGCGCATCAGGTGCACGGCGCGATCGGCTTCACCATGGAGCACATCCTGCACCGCTATTCGCTGCGGGCGCTGGCCTGGCGCGACGATTTCGGCTCGGAAAGCTACTGGGCCGTCGAGCTCGGCAAGCTCGTCGCAAACCGCGGCGCCGACGAATTGTGGCCGCTCGTGGCATCGCGCTGATCCGGGAGAGAGACACAATGACTGCTGCCCTCCGTTTCGATCCGATCCGCCTGCCCGAGAAATGCGAGCAATTGCGCAAGGAGGTCCGCGCCTTCCTCGCCGAGGAAATCGCCGCTGGCACTTTCGATCCGCACAAGCCCAACCGCGAGGACACCGACGCGCCGGAATTCTCCCGCCGGGTCGGCGCCAAGGGCTGGCTCGGCATGACCTGGCCGAAGAAATATGGCGGCCAGGAACGCTCCTTCCTCGAGCGCTACGTGGTGACCGAGGAGATGCGCGTCGCCAACGCGCCGACGCGGCGCTTCTTCGTCGCCGACCGCCAGAGCGGACCGGTGCTTTTGAAATATGCGCCCGAGCACATCAAGATGGAGATCCTGCCGCGGATCTGCCGCGGCGAGATCTGCTTTGCCATCGGCATGAGCGAGCCGAACTCGGGCTCCGACCTGTTCGCCGCCAAGACCCGCGCGACCAGGACCGACGGCGGCTATCTCATCAACGGCACCAAGATCTGGACTTCGTCGGCACACATCGCCGACTACATGATCGCGATCTTCCGGACCTCGCCGCCGACCAAGGAGAACCGCCGCCACGGCCTGACCCAGTTCCTGGTCAAGATGAAGCAGCCGGGCATCAAGGTGAACCCGATCGGCCAGATCACCGGCCAATATGAATTCAACGAGGTGGTCTTCACCGATCACTTCATCCCTGACGATCACGTGCTGGGCGAAGTCGACGGCGCCTGGAAGCAGGCGACGAGCGAGCTCGCCTATGAGCGCTCGGGCCCCGAGCGCTTCCTCGAAACCTACTACGTGCTGACCGAGCTGGTCCGCGCGGTCGGCCCAAATCCGGATACGCGCAGCGCCGAAGGCATCGGCCGCCTGGTCGCGCAGCTCCACACGATGCGGCGCATGTCGGTCTCCGTCGCCGGCATGCTGGAAGCCGGCAAGGAGCCGGTGGTCGAGGCCTCCATCGTCAAGGACATCGGAACGGTCTGGGAGCAGCAGCTGCCGCACCGCGTGCGCGATCTCGCTGCCTTCGTCGAGGAGACCGCGAGCAACCGCGAGACCTTGGAGCGGCAGCTCGACTTCGCGATCAAGACGGCGCCGAAACTCACCATCCAGGGCGGCACCACCGAGGTGCTGCGCGGCATCATCGCCCGCGGATTGGGCTTGCGCTAATTCAATCGAGGAACACTATGAGCACCTATCAAGATATCGGCGTCGAGAAGGTCGGCCATGTCGGCACCATCGAGATCCGCCGCCCGCCGCTCAACTTCTTCGACATCTCGCTGATCAACCAGATCGCGGACGCGCTCGAGGAGTTCGACCGCGACATCGAGATCCGCAGCTCGGTGCTGTCCGCGCAGGGCAAGGCGTTCTGCGCCGGTGCGAATTTCGGCGATCCGGCCCGGCAGGCCCAGGAGGCGCGCGAGGCCGAGAAGAAGGGCGATCCGGCCGACAGTCTCGGCCCGATCAACCATCTCTACATCCAGGCCGTGCGCATCTTCCGCGCCAAGAAGCCGATCGTCGCCGCCGTGCAGGGCGCGGCCATCGGTGGCGGCCTGGGCCTCGCGGTCTCCGCCGACTTCCGCGTCACCTGCCCTGAAGCGCGCTTCTCCGCAAACTTCACCAAGCTCGGCTTCCACCCGGGCTTCGGGCTGACCGTGACGCTGCCCGAGCTGATCGGCAAAAACAATGCCGAGCTGATGTTCTACACCAGCCGCCGCGTCACCGGCGAGGAGGCCTACAAATGGGGCCTCGCCAACGAGTTGGTGCCGCAGGACCAGGTCAAGGCGGCCGCGATGAAGCTCGCCGGCGAGATCGCCGAATGCTCCCCGCTCGGCCTGCTCTCCACGCGCGCCACGATGCGCAATGGCCTCGCCGACCGCGTGATGGCCGCGACCAATCATGAGCTTGAAGAGCAGACAAGGTTGCGCGCGACGGAGGATTTCAAGGAGGGCGTGAAGGCCACGGAAGAGCGGCGGGTCGCGAACTTCAAGGGAAGGTAGTTTCCGCGGCGATGAGCGCCTCTTCTTCCTTCTCCCCTTGTGGGAGAAGGTGGCGCGAAGCGCCGGATGAGGGGTTGTTTCAGCGCATGCAACCGCAAGTAATTCACTGGCTGAGAGAAACCCTCACCCGGCTTCGCTGGCGCGAAGCCATCCTCTCCAACCAGGGAGAGGGTTTGAGCGCGATCAACTCACGCGGAACGTCACTCCGCCCAGCAGAAACTCGTTGCCTGCGACCGCGAGACCCTTCGCCTTGGCGGCATGCAGCACCTGCGCCACGTCAGCCACCCGAAACTCCAGCGCGCTCATGATCTCGCTGGCGCCCTTCACGAAGCGAAAGGTCGCATTGGGCAGCTTCAATTCGGTGCCTTCAGGCGCGACGCCGATGATCCTGCCCCAGTGCTCTGCAAGCCCCGCGGGATCCGGGCTCTGCATCTCCACCGCCGTGAGCGCCTCGGTCACATCCTTGCGGATGAATTTCTGCCAGTCGGGTCCCGCCGGCGGATAGGCGCCCAGAACGTCGTCACTGCCTTCGGTGTGATTGAACTCGATGAAGGCGGCGCGGCAGTCGCGGGGGTGGAGCTGCACGCCGTGATACGGCGCGTGGTCGATGACATTGGCGGTGCGCACGCCGAGCGCATTGGCGTTGCGGCCGCGCTCGTCCGGGTCGTCGCAGCAGAAGATCGCCATGTAGCCGCCGCGGCCGCCGGTCTTTTCGATGAAGCGGCCGGCCGTGGTGCCGTCCTTGAACGGCGCGACCACTTCCAGCAGGATCGTGTCGACCGGGAGCAGCGCGTTCTCCAGGCCGTATTTGGCGACATTGCCGTCGCGGTAGCAGACGGCGAGGCCCATGATCCGACCGATATCCGTGATGACGGGCTCGAGCTGCGGGGCGACCAGGCAGATCTGACGCAGCCGGATATAGGGCGCCATCGTCATGCGCCCTTAAAGGTCGGCTTGCGTTTCTCGACGAAGGCCTTGGCCGCCTCCTTGTGATCCTCGGTGTCGCCGCAACGGGTGTGATGGATCGCCTCGCCGTCGAAGCAATCCTCCAGCGCCAGGTGCTCGGCGTTGTTGATGTTGCGCTTGATGAAGCCGAGCGCGATCGAGGGTCCCTGCGCCAGCGAGCGCGCGAGCTCGTGCGCGGCCGCGTCGATCTCGGCGTCGGGCACGACCTTCGTCACCATACCGATCGCATGCGCCTCCTTCGCGGTGAGCACCGGCGACATCAGATAGAGCTCACGTGCCCGCGCGCTACCGAGCAACTGGGTCAGGAAATAGGTGCCGCCGTAATCACCGGAGAAGCCGACCTTGGCAAAAGCGGTGGTGATCTTGCAGGATTCGGACGCGATCCGCAGGTCGCAGGACAGCGCCATCGACAGGCCGGCGCCGGCCGCCGCGCCATCGAGCTGGGCCACTACGGGCTTTGGCATCTGATGCAGGATGCGCGAGACCTCCATGCCGCGGCGCAAGTTTGCGAGCTTCTGCTCGAACGGCAGCGGCGCGCGCCCCTGCGCCATCGATTTGACGTCGCCACCGACGCAGAAGGAGCCGCCGGCGCCCTTGAACAGCACCGCCCGCACCTCGGGATCATCAGCCGCGCGCCGCGCCGCCTCGACCAGCCCGGCGACCATCTCGGGGTTGAGCGCATTCTTCCGCTCCGGCCGGTTCATCGTGATGGTGAGCAGCCCGCCTTCGAGCTTCTGCAGGACCATGTCGTTCATGGGGCGTTTCCTTTGTTGCTTGTACCTCCGTCGTTCCGGGGCGATGCAAAGCATCGAACCCGGAACCTCGAGATCCCGGGTTCGCTTCGCGCCCCGGGATGACGGCGTGACTTACGTCACGCCGTCACTTCTTCACCAGCGGGCAGCGCGACTGCTCCAAGGGCTGGAACGCCTCGGCGCCGGGAACGGTGGCGAGCAGCTTGTAATCGTCCCAGCGGCCCTTGGACTCCGACGGCTTCTTCACCTCGAACAGGTACATGTCGTGGATCATGCGGCCGTCCTCGCGGATCTTGCCGTTCTTGGCGAAGAAGTCGTTGATCGGCGTCTCCTTCATCACCTTGATCACTGCCGCGGCGTCGGTCGTGCCGGCCGCCTTCACGGCTTTCAGGTAATGCGTGATGGAGGAATAGACTCCGGCCTGGGCCGAGGTCGGCACCCGCTTGGTGCGCTCCATGAAGCGCTTCGAGAACGCACGCGTGTCGTCGTTGAGATCCCAGTAGAACGCTTCCGCGAGCAGCAGCCCCTGCGCGGTCTCGAGCCCGATCGAGTCGATATCGGTGACGAAGGCGAGCAGCGGCGAGACTTTCTGGCCGCTCTTGGTGATGCCGAACTCCGCCGCCTGCTTGATGGCGTTGATGGTGTCGCCGCCGGCATTCGCGAGGCCGATCACCTTGGCCTTGGAGGCCTGGGCCTGGAGCAGGAAGGACGAGAAATCCGATGTGTTGAGCGGATGGCGGACGCTGCCGAGCACCTTGCCGCCGGTCTTGGTCACGACGGCGCTGGTGTCCTTTTCCAGATCCTGGCCGAAGGCGTAATCGGCGGTGAGGAAGAACCAGCTGTCGAGGCCCGACTTCACGGTTGCGAGGCCGGTCACGTTGGCCTGACCGTAAGTGTCGAACACGTAGTGGATGGTGTAGGGGCCGCAGGCTTCGTTGGAGAGACGGATCGAGCCCGGCCCGTTGAACATGATGATCTTGTTGCGCGCTTTCGCGATCTCGCCGGCGGCGAGTGCGGTCGCGGAGGCCGCGACATCGTAGATCATCTCGACGCCCTGGTTGTCGAGCATGTCGCGGGCAATATTGGCGGAGAGATCGGCCTTGTTTTGATGGTCGGCCGCCAGCACCTGGATCTTGCGCCCCAGCACCTCGCCACCGAAATCCTCGACCGCCATCTTCGCCGCAGTCTCGCTACCGGAGCCGGTGATATCCGCATAAAGGCTCGACATGTCGAGAATGCCGCCGATCTTCAGCGGCGGCTTGTCCTGAGCCTGCGCGGCGCCCGCATTGAGGGCAAACGCGGCGGCAAAAATGCCGGACAAAATAGTCTTCATCGAAAACGACCTCCCTTATCGCGCCGTGCTCTGATGGCGGCTTGGTTATTGCTCTTGGGTTATTGCTCTTGGCTATTCGCTGTTGCCGCAATCATGCCGCATGCGCAAGAGCGCAGCAAGCGCAGGTGCGATGCGCGCACGATTACCGCGCATGTTTTCCGCAAAGCGGAATGGTGAGACGACGCAAACTGCATCTCCGCCGTCATTGCGAGCGCAGCGAAGCAATCCAGAATCTTTCCGCAGAGGCAGTCTGGATTGCTTCGCTGCGCTCGCAATGACGGAGTATGACGAAGCCTCTTCGCGCTTCACTACGCATGAGGTATGGTTGCCGCACAACGCAACCTCTCCGGGTCACGTGACGCGACTGCTTTATCTCATCGTCGTATTCGTTCTGGTCGCATCAGGCCGCGCATTCGCCGCACCCTGCCAGTTCGAGTCCCAAGGCGAAGGCCGCGTTGCTGCCATCGTCGATGCGCGCAGCGTGCGGCTCGATGACGGGCGCGAGATCCGCCTCAGCGGCATCGCGCCGACCGCGACCACGAAGCAGGCGCTGACCTCGCTCCTCGCCGGCCGCGACGTGATGCTGCGGGGCGCCGACGATACGCCCGATCGCTACGGCCGCCAGAGCGCGCTGGTCTTCATCGGCGAAAGCGACATCACGGTGCAGGCCATGCTGCTCGCCCGGGGCGATGCCATCGCCTCCGCCGAGATCGGGGACAAGGACTGCGCGGCCGCCCTGATGGCGTCCGAAGCATCGGCGCGGCGCCAAAAAATGGGCAGCTGGGCTGACCCGTCGGCCATAAAAAACGCGGAAAGTCCGGACGATATTTTGGCGGAGATCGGGCGCTTTACGGTGGTCGAGGGCAAAGTCCTGTCGGTCCGGCAAGCTGGGGCAACGACCTACCTCAACTTCGGACGAAACTGGACACGCGGCTTTGCCGTGACTATTTCAAAGCGCACGCTAGCGGCGTTCGAGAGCGCCGGTATGGCCCTTAAGTCCCTGGAAAGTCGGCGTATTCGCGTTCGGGGCTGGGTTGAGGGGAATACGGGGCCGCGGATCGATGTGCGCTCCGTGGGGCAGATCGAGTTGCTGGGCGCAAACGAGCCGACAGGGGTAAGGCCTTAAAACAGGCCAGGCACGGGTTAAGCGACGTGAATGGGGTGCTAGAACGGCACGGACTGGGCGATTGCCGCCGCCTGCGGGCTGCGCCGGCCGCGCTTTGCCTTGTGCTGGGCGGACTTCTCGCCGGCTGCGGCGATATGGGCCGGTTCCAGACTGCGGCGACCCCACCGGCCGTGGCGATGCCGAAGCCGAAGCCCGCGGTCGCCCAAACCCCGGCCACCGAGAAGGAGCACGAGCGCATCCTGGCGAGCTATGGCGGGACCTATGACGATCCCAAGCTCGAAGCGCTTGTCAGCAAGACCGTCGACCGGCTGGTCGCGGCCTCCGATCGGCCCGACCAGGGCTACAAGGTCACCATCCTCAATTCCGGGGCGGTGAACGCCTTCGCGCTGCCCAACGGCCAGCTCTATGTCACGCGCGGCCTGCTTGCGCTCGCCAGCGACACCTCCGAACTGTCCTCCGTGCTCAGCCACGAGATGGCGCATGTGCTGTCCAAGCACGCGGCGATGCGCGAGGACCAGGCCCGCCAGGCCGCGATCGTCACCCGCGTCGTCACCGACATGAGCAACGATCCCGACCTCACCGCGCTGGCGCTGGCCAAGACCAAGCTCACCATGGCGAGCTTCTCGCGCAAGCAGGAGTTCGAGGCCGACGGCATCGGCGTCGGCATCTCCGCCAAGGCGCATTTCGACCCTTACGGCGCGGCGCGCTTCCTGTCCGCAATGGAGCGCAATGCCGAGCTGAAGGCCGGCAAGAGTTCGCTCGATCCGCGCGCGCAGGACTTCACCTCGTCGCATCCGGCAACTCCGGAACGCGTGCAGAACGCGCAGAATATCGCCCGCCAATACGCGGCGCCCGAAGGCGCCGAGCGTGATCGCGAAAGCTATCTCGCCGCGATCGACAACCTCGTCTATGGCGAAGACCCCAGCGAAGGCTTTGTCCGCGGCCGACGCTTCCTGCATCCGAAGCTCGGCTTCACCTTCCAGGCGCCGGACAATTTCACGCTCGACAACACCGCGCAGGCCGTGATCGGCGTGCGCGAGGGCGGCGCGCAGGCGATGCGCTTCGACGTCGTGCGCGTGCCGGCGGAGCAGTCGCTCGGCGACTATCTCAACTCCGGCTGGATGGAAGGCGTCGAGAAGGCCTCGACCGAGGACCTCACCATCAATGGTTTTCCGGCGGCATCCGCCACCGCCAAGGGCGACCAGTGGCAGTTCAAGGTCTATGCGCTGCGCTTCGGCAGCGACGTCTATCGCTTAATCTTCGCGGCACGGCAGAAATCGACCGAGAGCGAGCGCAATGCGCGCGAGACCGTCAACTCGTTCCGCCGCCTGACGCTGGAGGAAATCCAGGCCGCGCGCCCGCTGCGCATCAAGGTCATCACCGTGCAGCCGGGCGACACCGTGGAGTCGCTCTCCCACCGCATGGCCGGCGTCGACCATCCCGCCGAGCGCTTCCGCGTGCTGAACGGCCTCGATCGCACCGCGCAGGTGAAGGTGCGCGACCGCGTCAAGATCGTGGCGGACTGAGGCATCGCTAGGCGCGCGCCGTCCCGGATAGACGCGGCTTTCCCCGCACCATGATCAGCGCCGCAGCCATCACCTCCAGCGCGATGCAGAGATAGAAGGGCAGCGCATAGCCGCCGGAGAGATCGCGCAGGAAGCCGACCACGCCGGGGCCGAACGCGTAGGTCACCTGGTTGATGGCGGTGTTGAGGCTGATCAGCACGCCGAAGGCGGCGGAATCGAACTCCTGCTGCACGATGAGCGAGGGCAGCGTGATGAGGTTGCCGACCGAAAAGCCGAACACGGCGCAGGCCGCGATCAGCACGAAATCGTTGTGCAGGTTTATGACCACGAGAAGCGCGGCGGCCTGGCTGAGGAACGACAGCGCGGACGCGAGGCGCTGATCCAGGCGGTCGATCACCAGCGAGAACAGCACGCGACCGACCACCGCCATCGCGGTCAGCACCGCGACGGCCACGGCGGCGCGCTCGCGTCCGATCACGGGATCGAGGAACGAGATCAGATGCACGATGAAGCCGACCTGGGCGAACAGCACCAGGGCGAAGGCGATCGTCACCGTGAGGAAGCCGGCGTCCCGCAGCGCCCAGGCGCGGATCTCCGTCGATGATTGCGGCTCCGCCTTCGCCGTCGCGCGCCAGCCGTGGCGATCGGGCGGGCTACCGACGAGAAGGAGGATGACCGGCACAAGCAGCACCAGCATGGCGCCGGCGGCAGCGTACATCGCACCGGCAAAGCCGATATGGCCGATCAATGCCACCAGCAGCGGCACGCCGGCGATGCCGCCGAAGCTGGCGCCATTGAGCGCGAGACTGATCGCCATGCCGCGCTTCTTATCGAACCACAGGCTGATCGTGTTGGTGATCATGGCCAGACTGGTGCCGGCCCAGCCGAAGGCGAGCACGGCATCGGCGAGGTAGAGCTGCCAGGGCTCCCGCACCGCGCCGATCGCGACCGCAGCGGCCGCCATTGCCAGCGTCCCGGCGATCAGGCTGAGCCGCGGGCCGAATTTCCGCACGGCCTCGCCGACGAAGACGACCAGCAGCGCGCCGAACAGGTAGAAGAACGTGGTGCCGGAGGAGATCAGCGAGGCCGGCCAGCCCCGCGCGCGCTGCAGCTCGGCGACATAGACGCTCTGGCCGTAGAAGCCGAGCCCCCAGCCGAAGGTCGCGAGCAGGAAGCAGACCGCGACGATGCGCCAGCCTTCGTAACGGAGCGAGGATTCGTCGGCCGCTGGGGTCTGAGGATTGTCGAGCATCTGTCTGCTCCTCACCGTCATTCCGGGGCGATGCGAAGCATCGAACCCGGAATCTCGAGATTCCGGGTTCACCCTTCGGGTGCCCCGGAATGACGGCAGAAATTGAAGGGCGTTGATAGCCTGATGAGCCTGTCCATGACGAGCATCATGTACCAAGCGCACTCCCGAAAATCATTTCGATCTGGATCGAAGCATCAACGCTGCTGACAACCTCCCGCCACTCACACCGCGTCCGGGAACTCGCCCATGGCTGCCTCCAGCCGCGCCTTGCGGCGCTTCGCCCAGGAGACCAGCGAGAGCACGGCAAGACCCAGCAGCACCGGCGGGAACACCACGAGGTTTACCGCGGACCAGCCGTAATTGGCGAGCAGCTGGCCCGACGAGAACGAGCCGATCGCCATCATGCCGAACACCAGGAAATCGTTGAAGGCCTGCACCTTGTTGCGCTCCTGCGGGCGATGCGTCTCCAGCACCAGCGCGGAAGCGCCGATGAAGGCGAAATTCCAGCCGACGCCGAGCACGATCAGCGTCGCCCAGAAATGCATCGCTGTGAGGCCGGAGAGACCGATTGTGGCGGCGCCCGCTTCCAGCAGCAAGCCGGCGGCGACGATCTTCGGGGCGCCGAAGCGCGCGATCAGCGCGCCCGTGAAGAAGCTCGGCCCATACATCGCAACGATGTGCCATTGCAGGCCGAAATTGGAATCGGACACGGACAGGCCGCACAGCTTCATCGCGAGCGGCGCCGAGGTCATGACCAGGTTCATCATGGGATAAGAGATGACGCCGCACAGCGCCGCCGCGATGAAGCGCGGCTGTGTCACGATCGTGAGCAGCGGCCGGCCACCATGCAGATCGGCCGGCGCGGGTTTCGGCATATCGACGCCGGCGACGATGCCCATCGCTACAAGCGCGACGGCGGCCTGCACCAGGAAGCTGAAGGCGAACAGATAAGGCTGCCAGACATCCATCGTCCATTGCACGAGCTGCGGACCGAGCACGCCGGCGAACACGCCGCCCGCCATCACCCAGGATACCGCCTTGGGCCGGTAGGCCGCACTGGCGCCATCGGCGGCCGCGAAGCGATAGGATTGCGCCACCGCGCCGTAGAGGCCGCCGAGAAAGGTCGCGAGACAAAACAGCGCGAACGAGCCGCGCAGGATCGCGAACGAGCCGAGCAGACCGGTGAGCGTGCCGAGGCCGGTGCCGACGACGAAGGCAGCGCGGCGGCCGAAGCGGCGCGAGATCGCGCCGGTCGGCAGCGTGCCGGCGGCGAGCCCGACCACATACATCGAGATGGGCACGGTCGCGAACGAGATGTCCGGCGCGAGCGTGGCGCCGACGATCGCGCCGGTGGCGAAGATCACCGCCGAATTGGCGCCGGTCAGCGCCTGCGCGGCGGCGAGGCGCACCACGTTGGCCCGCACGCGGGCATCGTCGGTGATCTCATTGGCGGCAGTCACGTCCAGCATCGGCATTTCCGCCCGAAGGGCTCTGTTGATTCGCGGCACTATGGAGGGGTGAGAGAGGGCCGGCAACCGGCGCAAACGGGCGCAGGCCATGCCCCTGACGCAATCGCCGGAACGATAGCGGCGCGCGAGCTTGACGGCTTGCGCTCGATCAAATCCTATCCGCCGCGATCTTCCCGGGAGTTACCTTCATGTCCGTCGACGATAGGCCCACGCTGCAAGCTCCCGACGACGATCCCTGGCTGTGGCTGGAGGAGATCGAGGGCCGGCAGGCGCTCGACTTCGTCGAGCGGCAGAACAGCCTGACACTCAGCGCCTTCGGCGGAAAGGCCTTCGAGCACGACCGCGATCTCCTTGCCGCGATCTACGACCGCTCCGACAACATTCCCTACGTCAGCCGGCGCGGCTCCGATCTGCACAATCTCTGGAAGGACGCCGCCAACCCGCGCGGCCAGTGGCGGCGAACCACGTTGGCCGAGTTTCGCAAAGCCAACCCGGCATGGGAGATCATGCTGGACATCGATCAGCTCGCGCAGGACGAAAACGAGGACTGGCTGCTCGGCGGGATCGCCAGTATGCCGGGGAGCTCACGCGTGATTCTGAGCCTGTCGCGCGGCGGCAGCGATGCCGTGACGCTGCGGGAATTCAACATGGCGACGAAGCGCTTCGTGGCGAACGGCTTTGCGCTACCGGAGGCGAAGGGCGGCGTCGACTGGCTCGATGCCGACACGCTGCTGCTGTCGAGCGCGTTTGGCGAGGGCATGGCGACGAGTTCGGGCTATGCGCGAACGGTTCGGCTGTGGCGGCGCGGCCAGGCGGTCGATCAGGCCGAGGTCATCGCCGAGACCAATGCCGATCACATGGTGATCTATGGCAATACCGACGACACCGGGCCGGCGCCGCGCGTGTGGATCGTCGACCAGATCGACTTCTTCAACCACGCGATTTGGCTGCGCGATGCGGCCGGCACGACGACGAAGCTCGATCTGCCGACCGGCATCTGGATGCAGGCCCATGGCGACTGGTTCGCGATGAAGTTGCGCAAGGACTGGGCGGCCGGGGAGCGGACCTACGCCACTGACACCGTGCTCGGCATCTCGCTGTCGGCGTTCCTTGCCGGCAGCCGCGACTTTGCGGTGCTGTTCGAGCCGGCGCCGCGGCGCGCCTTGCAGGGCCTGTTCTGGGCGGCGGGCAAGCTTGTGCTGTCGATCCTCGACGAACTGCGCCCACGCTTCGAGATTTGCACGCCGTCTGCGGCCGGCTGGAGCCGCGAGACGCTTGCCGGCCTGCCGCAAATCGGCGTCGTCGATGTCTGGACGCTCGATCGTCATCCATCCGAGAGCAACGGCGATCTGCTCGCCAATGTGCAGGATCCGCTGACGCCGCCCTCGCTGCTGCTGATCGAGCGCGGCGTCGCAAGCCCGATCGTGCTGAAGCAGGCGCCGAAGACGTTCACCGCCGATGGCCTCAAAGTGACGCAGCACGAGGCCATCTCCGTTGACGGCGAGCGCATCCCCTATGTGCAGACCGGACCCGCTGGCGAGACCGGCGATGCCCCGGTCTATCTGAGCGCCTACGGCGGCTTTGGTCTCTCGGTGAAGCCATACTACAATTCCTCGCTCGGCAAGCTCTGGCTGGAGCGCGGTGGCACGATTGTGCAGGCGAATCTGCGCGGCGGCGGCGAATTCGGCACGCGCTGGCACGATGCCGGACGGCTTGCCGGCAAGAAGCTCTCTCACGACGATTTCGCCGCGGTCGCGGCCGATCTCGTCCGGCGCGGCGTCACGCAGCCGAAACGCATCGCCGCGCAAGGCGGGTCGAACGGCGGCATCCTCATCACCAACATGCTGGTGCGCTACCCCGAGCGTTTCGGCGCATTGTTCTGCACCATCCCGCTGATCGACATGCGCCGCTACACCAAGCTGCTCGCAGGCGCGAGCTGGATCGCGGAATATGGCGATCCCGACAAGCCCGACGAATGGGAATGGCTGAAGACCTACTCCGCCTATCACAACGTCAGGGACGGCCAGTCGTACCCGCCCATCCTGATCGCGACGACGCGGCGCGACGACCGCGTCCATCCCGGCCATGCCCGCAAGATGGCAGCCAAGCTCCAAGCCATGGGCTATGAGGCATGGTTCTACGAGCCCGCCGCGGGCGGCCATGGCTACGGCAAGGACAACAAGGAGCGCGCCGGCTTCGAGGTGCTGGGTTATCGGTTCTTGAAGGAGAAGATCGGGTGGAAGGATGGCGAGGCGTGACGGCCTCTTGACTGCATCAGCCCAAGCCCGGCGGCCGGGTTCTTGCCTCTCCCGCTTGCGGGAGAGGCCGACGCGCTCGAAGAGCGCGGCGGGTGAGGGCTTTCTCTTCTCGGGGGTATCCCATCGCGGAGACACCCTCTCCCCAACCCTCTCCCGCAAGCGGGAGAGGGTGCGCACTACCGCTGCGGCTCAGCGCGCAAACACTAGCGTGAAATTATTCGCGGGCATTTCGATCGTATCGACGAGGCCGAGGCCTGCCGCCTTCGCGAGCTTCTCGACATCGACGACGTCGCGCACACCCCATTCGGGATTGCCCTCGCGCAAGGAGGTGTCGAACACCGCGTTGCTGAGCGCAGTGTGCTTGCCGTCGCGCTTGAAGGGGCCGTAGAGGAACAGCTTGCCGTCACGGCGCAAATAACGGCCCGCGCCGGCGAACAGGCCTTCGGCCACGGCCCAGGGCGCGATGTGAATGACATTGGCGCAGAACACGGCCGCGAGGCTGGTCGGACCCTGCCCGCTTTTCATTTCCGGACACCAGTCGGGATCGGTAAGGTCGATGCGCAGGGGCGGGCGGATGTTCGGCAGGCCCGCATGCACGCGCCAGGCTTCGATGCTCTTGAGGTGGCGCTGGTTGAGATCGCTCGGCCACCAGATCAGGCCGGGCGTGCGACGGGCGAAATGCACCACGTGCTGCCCGGTTCCGCTGCCGAGTTCCACGACGTTTCCTGTCGCATCCACGAGATGCTTTTCCAGCGCTGTCCAGATCGCTTCGTGATTGCGATGGAAGGCCGGCGCATCGAGCCGGCCATCCGGCTCGACCCGTCCGCCATCTCTGCCAAATTCGACCACATAATCAGCCAAGAGCCGTCTCCAAAAATGCGAACCAGAAAAAGGCCAAACGCCCGAAAACAATCTACGCGTCCGCGCCCATCGAATGAACGAACTAACTCGTCAGTTGCAATAGGGCGGATATTAACTTCATTTTGTCGCGTGCATAGTCTTGATTGTCAGGCGATGGCCTTTGTGCTTCTGAACAATTCCGCAAACGAGATCATCGAGACAACGTTCCGGGACGATGCCTTGATCGCTTTTCCTCGCATGCCCGCTCTGCTTGGCGCACTGGCCCTCCTGGCCAGCACGGCCATAATCCTGGCGGGGGCGCAATCCACCGTGGCGGAAGGCCAGAAGCTCGCCTTCGACCGCGGCAAGGGCAATTGCCTCACCTGCCACGTCATCAAGGGCGGCGACCTGCCGGGGACGATCGGACCGGAACTGAAGGACATCAAGGCCAAATACCCCGATCGCAGCGAGCTGGTCGCGATCATCTTCGATGAGACCAAGCGCAATCCGCAAACCATGATGCCGCCGTTCGGCCGGAACCGGATTTTGACCGAACAGGAGATCGACGCGATCGTTGATTTCCTGCAGACGCTGTAATCTCCGGCGGCCCCAGGAGACTTGAGATGACCACGACCCCCAAGCCTCATTCCGAGCCTCATTGGAGGCCTCATCCGACGCGGCGCCTGATCCTTCAGGGCGCCGCCTCCGTGGCGCTGCTCGGCCTCGGCAATCTGCCGTTCGCGCCCGCGCGCGCCGCGGCGAACGACAAATATCCGGAAGAGGCCTTCAGGCAGAAGAGCGAGGCGGATGCGATCAAGGCGCTCTACGGCAAGGCCGCCGAGCCGTCGGACAAGGTCAAGCTGGATGCGCCGGAGATCGCCGAGAACGGCGGCGTCGTGCCGATCTCGGTGACGACGACGTTGGACAAGGTCACCTCGATCTCGTTCTTCGTGGCGGAGAACCCGAACGTGCTGGCGGCCAGCTACAGGATTCCCGATGGCACGATCCCTGCCGTCGCCAACCGGCTGAAGATGGCCAGGACCACCAAACTGACCGCGATCGTAGAGGCCGACGGCAAGCTCTACAGCGCGACCAAGGAGGTCAAGGTCACCGTCGGCGGTTGCGGCGGCTAAATGAGGCAGTTCGACATGGCTTCCAGCATTCGCGTGCGCGCAACATCGAACGGCGACATCACCGAGGTGCAGGCGCTGATCCAGCACCCCATGGACACCGGGCTCGTCAAGGATTCCAAGGGCGAGTTGATCCCGGCGCATTTCATCCAGCAGCTGAAGTTCGAATGCAACGGCAAGGACGTTTTCGTCGCCGATTGGGGGACCGCGGTCTCCAAGGATCCTTACGTGAAGTTCAGCTTCAAGGGCGCCAGGAAGGGCGACGAGCTCAAGATCTCCTGGACCGACAACAAGGGCGGCTCGGATACGATCACCGCGAAGATCGCGTGATGAACGCCCGCATCCACCTCCTGCTTGGCTCGCTCGTCGCCGGGCTCGTCGCGTTCGCCCTTACCTCTCCGGACGTGGTCGCGGCCGACAAGGTCGATCCCGTCGCCGATGCCAGGGCGTTCCAGAACTTCTTCTTCCGGAAGTTTCCGAACGTGAAGCACGAGGATTTCGTCAACGGTCCTTATTCCATGAACGAGGACATGAAACGGCAGTGGCAGGAGAAGGAGGAATTCCCTCCTTACGAGTTCGCGCTCGAGGCCGGCAAGGAGATGTTCTCGACCCCATTCAGGAACGGCAAGACCTATGCCGACTGCTTCCCGAACGGCGGCATCGCCGTCCGCCAGAACTATCCGTACTTCGACAGCGGCGAAGGCAAGGTCATCACGCTGGAGCTCGCGCTCAACCGCTGCCGCGAGGCCAATGGCGAGGCGCCCTATTCCTACGTCAAGGACGAGATGGCCTCGCTCACCGCCTACATGACCTATACCTCGCGCGGCAAGCCGATGGACATCGAGATTCCCGACGATCCCCGCGCGCTGGCGGCGTACGAGAACGGCAAGCGCTATTTCTACACGCGGCGCGGCCAGATGAATTTCTCCTGCGCGAGCTGCCATGTGCAGAGCCCGGGCGAGCGCATCCGCGCCGAGACCCTGGCCCCGGCGCTCGGCATCCTCAACGCGATGCCGATCTACCGTTCCGAATGGAGCGGCATGGGCACGACCAGCCGCCGCTTCGTCACCTGCAACAGCCAGACCCGCGCGGTCCCGCTGGAGCCGCAGTCGGATGAATATCGCGACGTCGAATATTTCCTGTCCTACGTCGCCAACGGCCTGCCGATCTCGGGACCGGGATCACGGCCATGAAGCGGTCACTCAGCTTGGCCATGCTGCTCGCCTTGAGCCTTGCGCCATCCGCGCGCGCGGCGAGCGAGGCGGACTACGAGGCGGCCTATGCCGCCGCGGAAGCCGCCTCGAAGGAGGCGGCCGGCATGCGCAACCAGTGGACGGTGACCGTATCTGCGCTGGCGGCAGCGAAACGGGCTGCCGATGGCGGCGATTTCGACCGTGCGGTGGCCGCGGCGAAGGAGGCGGAAGCGCTGGCGAAGGCGTCGATCTTCCAGGCTACCTCCGAAAAAGAAGCCTGGAAGGCGATGGAAATCCGCTAGACTGCCCCGTGGTGAACGCAATCCCCACGAGAGGCGCGGAGAATTCTTGAATGGCGATCCGCCGCCGCGATTTCCTGAAAGGTTCAGGCCTTGCTGCCGCAACGCTCGGCATGCCACGGCTGGCCCGCGGCGCTGACGCCGCCAGCATCTACGACCTCCAACGGTTCGGCAATGCGCGGATCCTGCACATCACCGACACGCATGCGCAGCTCAATCCGGTCTATTTCCGCGAACCCAGCGTCAATATCGGCATCGGCGAGATGGCGGGACGGCCGCCGCATCTGGTCGGCCGGGCCTTTCTCGAGCGCTTCGGCATCCGCTCCGACAGCGCCGATGCCTATGCCTTCACCTGCTTCGAGTTCGAGAAGTCCGCAGGCCGCTTCGGCAAGCTCGGGGGCTTTGCGCATCTGAAGACGCTGATCGATCACCTGCGCGCCGATGCAGGCGAGAGGCGCTCGCTGCTCGTCGACGGCGGCGATCTCTGGCAGGGCACGGGGCTGGCCAACCTGATGCAGGGCCGCGACATGGTCGAGGTCGCCAATCTGCTCGGCATCGAGGCGATGACGGGCCATTGGGAATTCACCTATGGCGAGCAGGCGCTGCGCGACAATCTCGAACGCTTCAAGGGCGAGTTCCTGGCGCAGAACGTGTTCCTGACCGAGGAAGCCGCGTTCAACGACGCGCCCGCCTTCGACAAGGCCACTGGGCGCGTGTTCAAGCCTTCCGTCATCAAGGAGCTCGGCGGGCATCGCATCGCAATCGTCGGCCAGGCTTTTCCCTACACTCCGATCGCGCATCCCAGGAGGTTCACACCGGACTGGAGCTTCGGCATCCGCGAGGAGGAATTGCAGAAGCATGTCGACGTCTTGCGCGGCACCGACAAGGTCGATGCCGTCGTGCTGCTGTCGCACAACGGCATGGACGTGGACCTCAAGCTCGCCAGCCGGGTTACCGGCATTGACGTCATCCTCGGCGGCCACTCCCACGATGCCGTGCCGCAGCCTATGCCAGTGAAGAACGCGGGTGGCACCACGCTCGTCACCAATGCCGGCTCCAACGGGAAATTTCTGGGTGTGCTCGATCTCGCGCTCGACAGCGGCAAGGTCGGCGATGTCAGGTATCGCCTGCTGCCGGTCTATTCGGAGCTGCTGAAACCCGATCCGGCGATGGCCGAGCTGATCGGCCGGGTCCGTGCGCCGCACGTGGCCGACTGGTCGGAAAAGATCGCGACACCCGACCGGCTGCTTTATCGCCGCGGCAATTTTTCCGGGCCCATGGACGAGCTGATCTGCACCGCACTGCGTATCGAGCTCGATGCCGAGATCGCGCTGTCGCCGGGCTTCCGCTGGGGCGTAACCGCGCTGTCCGGCCAGGCGATGACGATGGAAGACCTGCTGGCGGAAACCGCGATCACCTATCCCGAGACCTATGTGCAGGAGATGACAGGGGCCCAGATCAAGGATCTGTTCGAAGACGTCTGCGACAACCTCTTCAACGCCGATCCCTACTACCAGCAGGGCGGCGACATGGTCCGCGCGGGCGGGCTCAGCTACACCTGCACGCCGGACGCTGCGATCGGCAGTCGCATCTCGGAGCTGAGGCTCGGCAGCGGCAAGGCGCTCAGCGCCAGCCACCGCTACAAGGTCGCGGGCTGGGCCTCGGTCAATGCCCAGCAGGGCGCGCCGGTGTGGGACGTGGTCGGCAAATATCTGCGCTCGGGCCGGATGCTTCAGGAGCGACTCGGCTCCGGCGTGACGCTGAAAGGGGTCGAGGGCAATCCAGGCATTGCGGGACTGGGATGATGCGGTCGCAGCTCCCCAGCCAGGATGATGCCGCCCGCAACAGAAATTTTCTAAATTCTGTTGTTCATGCAGTGAATTACTTCTCTTTCTGACCCGTATTATAGTAGAATCTTGGAAGTCAGTTCCAAGCCGGGTCCTGCCATGATCTTCCGACAGCTCTTCGACAGCGTTTCGGGCACCTACAGCTACGTCCTCGCCAGCCGCCCCGGCGGCGAGGCCCTGATTCTTGACCCTGTGCTGGAGAAGGTCGATCGCTATTGCCAGTTGCTGCGCGAGCTCGATCTCAAGCTGGTCAAGGCGGTGGACACCCATCTGCATGCCGACCACGTCACCGGCCTCGGCGAGCTCCGCGACCGCACCCATTGCATGACCGTGATGGGCGATCAGACCAAGGCCGACGTCGTCGCCATGCGGGTGGCCGACGGCGACAAGGTGACGATCGAGGGCCTGTCGCTGGACGTGATGTACACGCCGGGCCACACCGACGATTCCTATTCCTATCTGATGGGCGACCGCGTCTTCACCGGTGACACGCTGCTGATCCGCGGCACCGGCCGCACCGATTTCCAGAACGGCTCGGCGCGAGCGCAATACGATTCGATCTTCAACCGCCTCCTGAAGCTGCCGGACGAGACGATGGTGTTTCCGGCGCATGACTACAAGGGCGACACCGTCTCCACCATCGGCGAGGAGAAGCGCTACAATCCGCGGCTCCAGGTGCGCTCGGTCGACGAATATATCGAGCTGATGGCCAATTTGAAGCTGCCCAATCCGAAGATGATGGACGTGGCGATCCCCGCCAACATGCATGTCGGCCTGCATCAGGAAGAGCTGGAGAAGGAAGGCCGCGCGCTCAGCGCGATCGAGGCGATCCGCAGCCTCGGCCGGCCCGACATCCTGCTGGTGGACTTGCGCGAGACCAACGAGCGGACGAAGCACGGCATGCTCGAAGGCGCGCTGCACACGCCCTATCCGTCGGTCGAGGAGAGCCTCAAGCCCGGCGGCATGCTGCGCGAGGTCGCGGCGGCGACGGGGCGGCGCGTCGTGTTCTTCTGCGCCTTCGGCGAACGCTCGGCGATGGCCGTTGCGGCCGCAAAGGAGGCGGGGCTTCTCAACACCGCGCATATCGCCGGAGGCATCGATGCCTGGAAGAAGGCTGGCGGGCCGGTGGTGCACTGACGGCCTCGTCGACCCCTTGAGATAAATCAGGCGCCGCACATATTTGGCAGGTAGATTCGGATGCAGCATCACCATCCGGGACCAGCCATGGCCAAGACCGGCAAGCCGAGCGAGCCGCCCAAGATCACCGAGAACAAGCCCGCGGACGACAAGGCGAAGAGCGCCCCGCGCCGGCACGAGACCGATGACGACGATTACGAAGACGGCGACATCGCAACGCCGAAGCGCGACCGCTATGGCCCGGATGACGAGCCATTCTGAGGATGCAGCTCCGCCTTCGTTCCTGCGCATGTCCCCACCCGCACTAGCTGCCATGCGCCTGCGTTCATGGACAAATAACCGCCCGCCCCGATAGTTTGCCGGTCCATCGGGAGTGAAACGGAACTGCAATGGTCGACGTTCTCGCCGCACCGCAACAAGGCAAGTCGGACAGTGCGCTGCGCACGCTGACGGGAATCTCGATCGCGCATTGGGTCAGCCATTTCCATCTGCTGGTCCTGCCGATGCTGTTTCCGTTCCTGAAGGAGAAGCTCGGCGTCGGCTATGTCGAGCTCGGTTTCTCGCTGACCACGCTCGCCGTCGTCTCCGGCCTGACGCAGGCGCCGACCGGCTACCTCGTCGACCATCTTGGCGCACGCAAGATCCTGCTGATCGGGCTGACGCTCGGCGGCTGCGCGCTGATCCTGCTCGGTCTGCATCTCAGTTACGTCGCGCTGATCGCCTGTGCCGTGCTGCTCGGGCTCGCCAACAGCGTCTATCACCCCGCCAATTACGCGATCCTCGCCGAGCACATGGACGAGGCGCGGATGGGCCGCGCCTTTTCGGTCCACACCTTCGCCGGCTATCTCGGTGGCGCGGTGACGCCGGCGATCGTGGCGGCGCTGGTCACGGTGTGGGGCGGCGTCGGCGCACTGATCGCCTCGGGCGCGGTGGCCGTTCTGGTGGCGATGCTGCTGATCGCCATGGGCATTCCGGAGGCCGGCGCGCACAAGAAGAAACCAGGCAGCGCAAGCGCGCCGAAGCGGGCCGTGATCACGCCGGCGCTGATCACGCTGACCGCGCTGTTCATGCTGCTCAGCCTGTCGGTCGCCGGTATCAACAATTTCGGCGTGGTGGCGCTGATGAGCGGCTACGGCACGTCCTATTCGATCGCCAACGTCGCGCTGACCGCGTTTCTCGCCGCAAGCGCCGCGGGCGTGCTCGCCGGCGGCTTCCTCGCCGACCGCACCGAGCGTCACGGCTATGTCGCGGCGGCCTGCTTCGCCGCGAATGCGGCCATCGTGCTGCTGATCGCGCTGGTGACGCTGCCGGGCTGGGCCCTGACCGCGACGATGGCGACCGCAGGTTTCCTCTCCGGCGTGATCGCGCCTTCGCGCGACATGCTGGTGCGCAATGCCGCGCCTCCGGGTGCCGCCGGGCGCGCCTTTGGCATCGTCTCCACCGGCTTCAACCTCGGCGGCATCGTCTCACCGCTGCTGTTCGGCTGGATCATGGATCAAAGCGCGCCGCACTGGGTGTTCGGCGCGTCCGTGATCTTCATGGTCGCGACGGTGGTGCTGTCGCCGTTCACGGAACGGAAGCGGGAAGCTTCTGGGAATTGAGCGTCCGCCACTTACGTCGGCGACACCGCGCCCTTCAGCGCCGTGCCCGGCGCCGTCACGCCACGCGTCAGCCTGGCCTTCTCCGTGTTCGGCCACAGCAGCAGCAGGCCGATGACGCCGGAGCCGATCATGACAACCGCGTTGATGGTGAAGCCGGTCAGGTAGCCGTCGAGCATGCTGCCGGCGCGCTGGATCACGGTGCCCATCACGCTCGGCGCGATGATGCCTGAAAGCGTGTAGAGCGCGCCGTAGATCGCGAGCACTGCGCCGCGCTGCGAGGCCGGCGTGAACTCGCCGAGCATCGGCGGGCAGACCACGTAGATCGCGCCGCAGAGGCCGGAGCCGACGACGAGCAGCGCGATCTGCAGGCCGGCGCCCTCGACATGCGCCATCGCGGCGAGGATCAGGCCGCCGACAATGAGCGGCACCGAGCCGAGCACGCCGCGCGAGACGCGCGTGGTGTAGCCGCGGGCCATCATCACCTGCGAGATCCAGCCGGTGAGGAGAACGATGGTGGCGCCGAACACCCAGGGCAGGATCGAGATGAAGCCGGCCTGGCTCTGCGAGAAGCCAAGCCCCTTGACGATGAAGGGCGTGAACCAGGTGAGGCCGAGCGACAGCGCCCAATAAGCGCCGAAGGTCGCGACCACGCAGCCGAGGAAGGTGCGCGAGGTCAGCAGCTGCACATACGGAATCTTCGGCTCGGTGGCGGCCAGGGTCTCGGTATCCTCCAGGGGGCCTTCCTTGCCGAGCGCGAGCCAGGCTGCGACCCAGATCAGGCCGACGACCCCGAGCGCGCCGAAGGCGTAGTGCCAGGAATGATTGACGATGATCCAGTTCAGCGCCGGCACCGCCAGGATGACGCCGAAGGCCGAGCCCTGCGACAGGATCGCGGTCGGCAGCGTGCGCTTCTCATCGGGGAACCATTTATAGATGGCGTGCGCGGCGACCGAGAAGGCCGGGCCTTCGCCGGCCCCCAGCACGATGCGGCAGATCAAGAGCGTGGTGAAGGAGACCGTGCCGACCATCGGGAACTGCGAGACCGCCCAGATCACCGCCAGCGTCAACAGCACCCAGCGCGTCGGCACCTTGTTGACGATGAAACCGACCACGATGGCCGAGATCGAAAACAGGAAGAAGAACGAGGACCCGAGCAGGCCGAACTGCTCGGGGCTGAGCTTCATCTCGGTCATGATCGGCACGCCGGCGAGACCGACCACGATCTTGTCCGCGAAGTTCACCACCATGAAAAGAAAGAGGAGAAATGTAACAGTCCAGGCGCCCTTTGGCGTTTTGGTCGTCTTAGCCGCCACACTCGGCGTTCCCTGAGCGCTCATCATTCTCCCCGCATGTCTTTTTCGGCACTTTTTTTGATTTGGCCGTCTTGTTTGATTTGGCCAATTTGGAAGCTAACAGCGGCTTCAGGGCCAACGCAACCCCGGCATTTCCGCATCAGGTGTGCTAGGCAACATTCTCACCTCTCCCCACCGGTAAGAGGTCGATTTGCGCAGCAAATCAGGTGGGGGGTCTCGGGCCTCTTGAGAGACCGAACCCCTCATCCGCGCCTTCGGCGCGACCTTCCCTATGGGAGAGGTGGTGGAAGAAAAGTGGCAGGCCCGTGCTGAGCATCCGAAACCTTTCAAAGACCTTTTCTTCGGCCGGCGAGCCCGTCCACGTTCTACGCGGCGTCGACCTCGACCTCGGGGCTGGCGAGCGCGTCGCGCTGACCGGTGAGTCCGGCAGCGGCAAGAGCACGCTGCTGCACCTGATCGCCGGCCTCGATGCCGCCGATGGCGGCTCGATCCGGCTGGGTGACGCCGAGGTCACCAAGCTCTCGGACGCGGGACGGGCGAGCTTGCGGCGCGACCGCATCGGCCTGGTTTTTCAGCAGTTCAACCTGATCCCGAGCCTTTCCGTCGCGGACAATCTCGCATTTCAGGCGCGGATCGCCGGCCGGCATGATGCGGCCTGGACCAAAGAGCTTGTCGAGCGGCTCGGGCTAGGAAGCCTGCTCAAACGTTATCCAGAGCAAATATCGGGCGGCCAGCAGCAGCGGGTCGCGATCGGCCGGGCGCTGGCGACAAAGCCCTCGCTGCTGCTGGCGGACGAGCCGACCGGCAATCTGGACGAAGCCACCGCCGAGGAGGTGCTGGCGCTGGCACGCGATCTCGTCGCGCGCACCGGCTGCGGCTTCCTGATGGTGACGCACAGCCTGCATCTCGCCGCCACGCTCGACCGTCATCTCACGTTGCATGCGGGGCGCATTTCATGAAGCGCGCGCTCTGGGTTCTCGCCGTGCTGCTCAGCCATTGGCGGCGCCACAAGATGCAATTCGCGACGCTGTTGATTGGGCTGATTGCGGCGACCGCACTGTGGAGCGGGGTGCAGGCGATCAACCAGCAGGCCCGCAATGCCTATGACCGCGCCGCGGCGACGTTCGGCGGCGTACGCACGGCGATGCTTGTCGCTCCCGATACGGAAACCTTTTCCCAAGAGCTTTTCGTCAAACTTCGCCGCTCCGGCTGGCCGGTGTCGCCGGTGCTCGAGGGACGCGTCCAGATCAACGGGCATTCGGTGCGGCTGCTCGGCATCGAGCCGGTCACGCTGCCGGTCGATGTCGGTAATGCGCCGCGCCTGGGTGCCGCGGATCTCAGCAGCTTCGTTGCTCCGCCCGGCCAGACCTTGGTGGCCCGGGAAACGCTGAGAAGTTTGCAAGAAGCGGAGGGCGCGGCCCCGGCGATCAGCAGCGGCGCAAAGCTGCCGCCGCTGCACGTGCAGCCGCAGCTCGCACCCGATGTGCTCGTGGTCGATATCGGCGTGGCACAACGGCTGCTGATCAAGCCCGACCAGGTCTCGCGGCTCTTGATCGGCAAGCCGAGGGGCAAGCCCGCACCGCTCGCGAGCGTCGTCGGCGAGCAGTTGCGGCTGATTGAGCCGAATGCGGAGACGGAGCTCGAGCGTCTCACCGACAGCTTTCATCTCAACCTCACCGCCTTCGGCCTGCTGTCGTTCTTCGTCGGCCTGTTCATCGTCAATTCGGCCGTGGGCCTTGCGTTCGAGCAGCGGCTGCCGATGCTGCGCACCTTGCGCGCCTGTGGCGCCTCGGCGCGGCTGGTCAATACGGTGCTGGTGGTCGAGCTGGTTGCACTGGCGCTGGTCGCAGGCCTGATCGGGCTCGCCTGCGGCTATTTCATCGCGGCCGCCCTGCTGCCGGATGTCGCGGCCTCACTGCGCGGGCTGTATGGCGCGCGGATCCCGGGGCAGCTCAGCCTTCGGCCCGAATGGTGGCTCGCCGGCATCGGCATCAGCGTGGTAGGGGCGCTTGCGGCGGCAGCGACTAGCCTGATCAAGGCGATCAGGATGCCGGTGCTGACGACGGCGCACCCTGGGGCCTGGCAGCAGCGGCAACGCCGCTGGCTGATCCTGCAAAGCTGTGCGGCCTGCGCGGTGTTCGCCGTCGCGCTGCTGCTGTTCTACTACGGGCAATCGCTGATCGCGGGGTTCGGCGTGCTGGCCGCGCTGATGTTCGGTGCGGCACTGATCCTGCCGGCCTTCCTCGACATTATCCTGCTCGTCGGTCAGCGCCTCGGGCGCGGGCCGCTCGCGCTGTGGTTCTGGGGGGACAGCCGGCAGCAGCTCTCCGGGCTGTCGCTGGCGCTGATGGCGTTGCTGCTCGCGCTTGCCGTCAATGTCGGGGTCTCCACCATGGTGGAGACCTTCAGCCGCACCTTCATCGGCTGGCTCAACGGGCGGCTCGCGGCCGACGTCTACGTCAGCGCGTCCGACAATGCGCAAGGCGTCGCGATCCGGAACTGGCTGAAGGACCGCAGCGATGTTGAGGCGATCCTCTTGGGCGGGCGCGCGGAGGCGTTGGTGCGCGGCCAGCCGGTCGAGTTGCTCGGCCTGCCCGATCACGCGCTCTATCGCGAGCGCTGGCCGCTGCTCGACACGGCGCCGCACGCCTGGACGCGGCTGGTGCCGGGCAATGCCGCCTTCATCAGCGAGCAGTTGAGCCGGCGGCTGAACGTGCAGATTGGCGACGTCGTCGAGGTGCCGGCGCCAGGCGGGAGCTGGGAGCTCGACATCGTCGGCATCTATGCCGATTATGGCAACCCCAGGGGGCAGCTCACGGTGAACGTCGCGGCATTGATCCGGCAGTTTCCCCAGACGCCGCAGACGCGGATCGGCCTGATCGTCGCGAGAGAGAATATCCCCGGCCTGATTGCGGCCTTGCAGAAGCAGTTCGGGCTCGACGACCGCAGCGTCGCCGACCAGGCGACGGTGAAGGCGGAATCGATCCGCATCTTCAATCGCACCTTCGCGGTGACGTCGGCGCTGAACGCCTTCACGCTCGGCGTCGCCGGCATCGCATTGCTCACGAGCCTGCTGACACTGGCGAACTCCCGACTGCCGCAGCTTGCGCCGCTGTGGGCAATCGGCCTGACGCGGCCGCGCCTTGCCGCGATCGAGCTGACCAAGACGCTCTCGGTCGCACTGTTCACGGCGCTGCTGGCCGTGCCGCTCGGACTCCTGGTCGCCTGGTGCCTCATCGCCATCGTCAACGTGAAAGCGTTCGGCTGGCGGTTGCCGTTCCACGTCTTCCCGTTGCAGCTGGTGGAGCTGGTCGCGGTGGCGCTGTTCGCCTCGCTGCTTGCGGCGCTGCTGCCGATGGTGCGGCTGGCGCGGATGCAGCCAGCGAATCTCGTCAAGGTCTTTGCCAATGAGCGCTGAGGCCATCTCGCGCCGCGCCTTCGCCGGCGGCATTGCCGCCCTCGCTCTCGCGCGCCGCGCCGGCGCGCAGGGCTATGCCGGACTCGGCGAGACCGCCGATGGCTTCGCGGAGGTGACGCCGGGGAAGGCGTTCACCTTCCCCGGAGATCACGGACCGCATCCGCAGTTCCGTATCGAGTGGTGGTATCTCACCGCAAACCTCGTCGACGCCAGCGGCGCTCCTTGCGGCCTGCAATGGACGCTGTTCCGCCAGGCGGCGCAGCCAGGTCCGCAAGGCGAGGGCTGGGCCAATCAGCAGGTCTGGATGGCGCATGCGGCGGTGACGCGCGCCGACACCCACCGCTTCTCCGAAACGTTTTCACGCGGTGGCGTCGGGCAAGCCGGCGTGACGGCGAAGCCGTTCGAGGCCTGGATCGACGATTGGGAGATGAAGGGCCCCGAGCGCCCCGACGACCGTGCCTTGGCGCCGCTGACGCTGAAGGCGTCTGGCGCCGATTTCAGCTATGCGCTGACGCTGGAGGCCGACCGGCCCGTCGTGCTGCAGGGCGATCGCGGCTACAGCCGCAAGTCGGAGCGCGGGCAGGCCTCGTACTACTACAGCCAGCCGTTCTACCGCGCGCGCGGTACGCTCAGCATCGACGACAGGCCGCTGGATGTCTCGGGGCAAGCCTGGATGGACCGGGAATGGAGCAGCCAGCCGCTCGACGCCGATCAGACCGGCTGGGACTGGCTGTCGCTGCATCTGTCATCCGGCGACAAGCTGATGCTGTATCGGCTGCGGCAAAAGGACGGTAAGGATTATCCGTTTGGCAATTGGATCAGCGCCAGCGGCGAGACGCAGATGATTGCAGGCAGCGACATCCAGATGATGCCGAAGGCGACCGCGGAAGTCGCTGGACGCAAGCTGGCGGTGCAATGGCAGATCGCGATCCCCTCGCGATCATTCTCGATCCTGTGCAAGCCGCTCAATCCCAAGGCCTGGATGGGGACCGGTTTCTCCTATTGGGAGGGACCGATCCACTTTGCCGGCACGCATGACGGCGTTGGCTATCTCGAGCTGACCGGCTATTGAGGCGCGATCTCTTCGAAGGAACCGACGATGTATCATCTCACCGCCCTCGTCACGCTGCTGGCGATCGCGTTTTATTTCTTCACCTCCGTCAACGTCTCGCGCTCGCGCACCAAGACTGGCGTCAAGGCGCCTGCGATGTCGGGGCATCCGGAGTTCGAACGGGCCTTCCGCATCCATATGAACATGCTGGAATGGATGCCGATCTTCTTGCCGGCGCTGTGGCTGTTCGCGATCTATATCGGCGACGCCGTCGCGGCGGGGATCGGCGCGATCTGGATCATCGGCCGTATCGTCTATTTCATCGGCTATTCGCAAGCCGCGGCCAAGCGCGGCACCGGCTTTGCGATCCAGGCGCTTGCAGCCATGGCGCTATGGATCGGGGCGCTCGGGGTGGTGGTGGTGCGGCTGGTGAAGTGAAGCACGGCAGTACGCACACGTGTCCCGGGCGCGGTGCAGCGTGCAACGCTGCGCCGCTGAACCGGGACCCAGTCAGGCCTGCGCGCCCGGAGAGGCGTGGGTCCCGGCTCTGCGCAGCAGCGTTGCACGCTGCAGCGCGTCCGGGACACGAGAGCCTCACTTCGTCAGCGGACAGCCGCTCTCCTTGGCGGTGAAGAAGGCTTTGTCGCCGGGGACGGTGGCGAGCAGCTTGTAATAGTCCCACGGCTTCTTCGACTCCGAGGGCTTCTTGACCTCGAATAGATACATGTCGTGGATCATGCGGCCATTCTCGAGCACCTTGCCGCCTTGCGCGAAGTCGTCGTCGACCGGCAGCTCCTTCAGCTTCTTGGCGACGGCATCCGGGTCCTTGGTCCCGGCAGCCTTGACGGCTTTCAGATAGCTCAGCGTCGCCGAATAGGTACCGGCGTGGATCATGCTCGGCATCCGCCCGGTGCGCTTGAGGAAGCGCTCGCCGAGATTGCGCGTCTTGTCGTTGAGATCCCAGTAATAACCCTCCGTCAGCACCAGGCCTTGCGCGGCCTGCAGACCGAGACCGTTGACTTCGGCAAGCGTCATCAGAAGGCCCGCAAGCTTCTGGCCACTCGCGACGATGCCGAACTCGGACGCCTGCTTGATCGAATTGGTGGTGTCGAGGCCGGCATTGGCGAGGCCGACGATCTTCGCCTTCGAGCTCTGCGCCTGCAGCAGGAAGGAGGAGAAGTCCGACGAGTTGAGCGGCACGCGCACCGAGCCGAGCACCTTGCCGCCATTGGCAGTGACGATCTCGCTGGTGTCCTTCTCCAGCGCGTAGCCGAAGGCGTAGTCCGCGGTGAGGAAGAACCAGGTGTCGCCGCCGGCTTTGGTCAGCGCGCCGCCGGTACCGACGCCGAGCGCACGGGTGTCGTAGACCCAGTGGAAGCCGTAGGGCTGGCAGGCATCGCCGGTCAGCCGCGATGTCGCGGCACCGACGACGATGTCGATCTTCTTCTTTTCCTTGGAGAGCTCGTGGATGGCGAGCGCGACCGAAGAGGTCGTCAGCTCCGTGATCATGTCGACGTTCTCGACGTCGTACCAGCGCCGCGCGATCGAGCTTGCGAGGTCCGGCTTGTTCTGGTGGTCGGCAGTGATGAGCTCGATCTTCTGGCCGAGCACCTCGCCGCCGAAATCCTCGATCGCCATCTTCGCCGCTTCGACCGACCATTTGCCGCCGTAATCGGCATAGACGCCGGACTGGTCGTTGAGGATGCCGATCTTGACGCCTTGCGCGGAGGCGGGAACCGCGATCAAGAGGGCCGAGGCCGCTACGGCCCAAAGTGCTGATTTCATCTGTTTGTCTCCCAACATTCTTCTGTGAAATCGCGCGGATAGTAGTGAAGAACCCGGCGTGAGCCCATCCGTTTCACGTTGGTCGTTAGTATGGAGGGTATGCGCCAAACGACCGGTGTCGTCCCGGACAAGCGCGCTCAAGCGCGCGCAGATCCGGCCCCATAACCACAGGGAGAGGTTCGACGAAGACTCGGAGTTGCCAGCGTCGCCCCAAACACCTCCCTGTGGTTCTGGGTCCCCGCCCCCGTGCGCAATTGCGCGCTAGGCGGGGACGACACGAAGGTGCGGACACGCCGGCGGCCACAATGAATCATGCCATCGCCCCCGGCTTCTTGTCGCGCCGCCCTTCCGCCAGGTTCCGCACCACGACGTAGAAGATCGGCGTGAACAGAAGGCCGAACAAGGTGACGCCGATCATGCCGAAGAACACGGCGACGCCGACGGCCTGGCGCATCTCCGAGCCCGAGCCGGTCGAGATCACCAGCGGCAAGACGCCGAGGATGAAGGCGAAGGAGGTCATCAGGATCGGCCGCAAGCGCAGGCGGCAGGCTTCGATGACGGCCTCCAGCCGCGGCTTGCCTTCGTTCTCGATGTCGCGCGCGAATTCGACGATCAGAATCGCATTCTTCGCCGCCAGTCCCACCAGCACGACGAAGCCGATCTGGGTCAGAATGTTGACGTCCTGGCCCATGATGCGCACGCCGATGGTGGCCGCTAACAGGCACATCGGCACGATCAGGATCACAGCGAACGGCAGCGTCCAGCTGCCATATTGCGCGGCCAGCACGAGATAGACGAACAGCACACAGATCGGGAATACGTGGAGACCGGCATTGCCGCCGGTGACCTGCTGATAGGACAGGTCGGTCCATTCGAAGGTGAAGCCGCTCGGCAAGGTGTCGTTCGCGAGCTGCTTGATGGCGTTGAGCGCCGTGGTTGAACTGGTGCCCGGCGCCGGCTCGCCTTGCAACTCGGACGCCGCATAGAGATTGTAGCGCGCCACGCGGTCTGGGCCGGAGACGTCCTTGAACTCGACCACGCTACCGAGCATCACCATGTCGCCGGAAGCGTTGCGCGTGCGCAGGCGCGCAAGGTCGCTCGGTTCTTTTCGGAACGGAAAGTCGGCCTGCGCGGTGACGTGGTAGGTGCGGCCGAACAGGTTGAAGTCGTTGACATAGGTCGATCCGAAATAGGTCTGGATCGTCTCGTTGATGTTGGAGATGGGCACGCCCAGCTTCTGCGCCTTGGTGCGGTCGATGTCGACGAAGAGCTGCGGCGTGTTGGCCGTGAACGGCGAGAACACCGAGGGGGCGAGCAGCGAGGGCGATTTGCGCGCGGCGGCGACAAGCTCGTCGGTGGCGGCTGCGAGCATTTCAGGCCCGCGGCCCTGGCGGTCCTGGATGCGGATGGCAAATCCGCCACCGGTGCCGATGCCGGGCACGGCCGGCGGCGGAATCACGATGATGAAGGCGCCCTGGATCGCGGACAGGCGCTTGCGCAGCTCGGCCGTGATGGCCGTGGCGGACAGGCCCTTCTTCAGCCGCACCTCGGGCTCGTCGAACACCGGGAACAGCGCCGCCGCATTGCCCGCCTGCGTGCGGGTGGCGCCGGAGAAACCGGCAAAGGCGGCGACGCGAACGATGCCCGGCGTATCCAGTGAGATCCGCTCGATCTCGCGCACGACCTCGGTGGTGCGCGCCAGCGACGCCGCGCCCGGCAATTGTACGGATATGATGACGTAGCCGCGATCCTGCGCCGGGATGAAGCCCTGTGGCGTGGTCACGATCAGCCAGCCGGCGCCGCCGATCAGCACGACGTAGATCAGCAGCATCACCACCGAATGGCGGATCCCGAAATTGGCGAGGCCGGCATAGCCGTGCGCCAGGCGGTCGAACACGCGATTGAACACGCCGGTGAACGCATTCCAGCCGCGCGCAATGACGTTCCAGGCGGCGGGCGGCCGCTTCTCTTCGTGCGGCGTGAGGATCTGCGAGGCCAGCGCGGGCGAGAGCGTCAGCGAGCAGAAGCAGGAGATCGCCGTCGCAACGGCGATGGTGACGGCGAATTGCTGGAAGAATTGCCCGGAGATGCCGCCGAGGAACGCGGTCGGCACGAACACCGCGCATAGCACCAGGGCGATCGAGACCAGCGCGCCGCCGACCTCCTCCATCGTCTTCAGCGCGGCATCGCGACGACTGAGGCCGTGCTCGAGATGCCGCTCGACATTCTCGACCACGACGATGGCGTCGTCGACCACGATTCCGACGGCGAGCACCAGCCCGAACAGGGTCAGATTGTTGATGGAGAAGCCGAGCGCCGCCATCACCGCGAACGTGCCGACCAGCGAGACGGGGATCGCAATGATCGGAATGATCGCGGGCCGCCATCCCTGCAGGAACACCAGCACGACGATGACCACGAGCAGCATGGCCTCGTAGATGGTCTTGATCAGCTCATGGACCGACTGGGCGATGAACTCGGTCGGGTTGTAGCCGATATTGTAGTCGAGGCCCTTCGGGAAGCTCTCCTTGAGCCGCGTCATGGTGTCGGAGATGTTCTTTGCGGTCGCGAGCGCGTTCGAGCCAGGCCGCTGCGTCACCAGCATGGCGACCGCCGACTTGCGCAGCAGGAAGCTGTTGGTGCTGTAAGCCAGTGCACCGAGCTCGATGCGGGCGACGTCGCGCAGCCGCACCGTGCGGCCGTCAGGGCCGGCCTTGATCAGGATGTCCTCGAACTGCTTCTGGTCCTTCAATCGCCCGGTGAAGGTGAGGTTGGGCTGGAAGGCGCGGTCGGTGATCGGCGGCTCGGCGATCTGGCCCCCCGCGATCTGCACGTTCTGGGCGCGGATGGCCGCGAGCACCTCGGCCGAGGTCAGGCCGAGATTGGCGATTCTGTCAGGATCGAGCCACAGCCGCATCGAATAGTCGCGGGCGCCGAAGATCTGGATGTCGCCCACGCCGTCGATGCGTAACAGCTGGTCGCGGACCTGGAGCAGCGCATAATTGGAGATGTAAAGCTGGTCGAACGTGTCGTCCGGCGACAGCATGAACACGACCATCAGAATATCGGGCGAGTTCTTGCGGGTGGTGACGCCGTTGCGCTGCACCTCCTCCGGAAGGCGCGGCTGCGCGATGGCGACGCGGTTCTGCACCAGCACCTGGGCCTTATCGAGATCGGTGCCGAGCTTGAAGGTGACGGTGATGGTGAGCTGGCCGTTCGACGTCGCCTGGCTGTAGAGATACAGCATGTCCTCGACGCCGTTGATCTCCTGCTCGATGGGAGCTGCGACCGTGTCGGACACGGTCTGGGCGGACGCGCCGGGATATTGCGTGGTGACGACGACGGTCGGCGGCACCACTTGCGGATATTCCGAGACCGGCAGCGTGGTGTAGGCGAGCGCGCCGACGATCAGGAGCACGATCGACAGCACCATCGCCAAAATGGGCTGGTTGATGGAGAGGCGGCCGAGATTCATGACTTGCCACCGGCCGGCGCTTGCGCGGTCTGGGGAGCGACCTTGGCGCCGACGCGGGCGCGCTGGATGCCGTTGACGATGACGCGATCGTCCGGCTTCAGCCCTTCACGGATCACACGCAGGCCGTCGTCGAGCGGGCCGAGCACGACGGGGCGCGCCTCGACCGTGTCATCGGCCTTGACCACGAACACGATCTTGCGGGACTGGTCGGTCGCGATCGCAACGTCCGGAATCAGCAGCGCCTCGTAAGGCGCGCTGCCGATCAGGCGGACGCGGCCGAACTGGCCGGGCAGGATCGAGAGATCCGTGTTCTTCACCACGGCGCGGCTGCGCAGCGTGCCGGTCGAGACGTCCAGCCGATTGTCGAGGAAATTGACGGTGCCCTCGCGCGAGGGCTTGGTCTCGCCGGCGAGCGTCACTTGCACCGGATTAGCGGTATCGCGCGAGCTTGGCCGCCGGCCTTCGAACCACAGCTTGCTGTACTTGATGAAGGTCGCTTCATCCATGTCGAAATAGATGTAGATCGGATCGAGTGCGACGATCGAAGTCAGCAGCGTCGAGGTGCCGGTGTCGCTACCCTGCACGAGATTGCCGGGGCTGACCAGATGGCGGCTGACGCGGCCGGTCAAGGGCGCTGCCACATGCGTGAACTCGATGTTGAGCCTGGCGGCCTTCAGCGCGCCCTCGGCCTGCATCTCGGCGGCGTGCGCGGCCTGCAAGGCCTGGCGGCGCTGATCGACGACCTGTTCGGAGACCGCGCTGGTCTGCACGAGGCTGAGACCACGGTCGAGCTCGCGCTTGGCGAGCTCGACCCTGGCGCGCGCGTCGGAGAGCTGGCCCTCCGCCTGAGTGGCCACCGCCTCGAACGGGCGGGGATCAATCACGTAGAGCAGGTCACCCTGACGCACGATGGCGCCGTCCTGAAACTCGACCGAGTTGACGAAGCCGCCGACCCGCGGCCGCACCTGGACCTCTTCGACAGCCTCGAAGCGGCCGGTGAACTCGTCCCAATCGGTGACCGTGCGCTTGACCGGCTGGGCAACCGTCACTGACGGCGCCGGCGGAGCCGCAGCCTGCGATGCCGGCTTGTCGCAGCCGGACAGGGCGAACGCGGCGGCGAGAAGCCCGACGATTGCGCTGACCTGAACGAAATCGTGCTTTTTGATCAACTGCCTGCTTCCGTCCGGTCCGCTCATCCCCAGGTCCTCGCATCATATCCGCAGACAATACAGGGTACGCTTGTACCTGCAGGCGCTGCAAGATGGGTTGCAAAAATGAACTCTTCAAGACCATGCGCGGGCAATGCTTCGAACGGCACCCTGACCCGATGACGGGTTGACAGCGAGGGAGACGGTGCCGGGCAACGCAGTTGAGGCAAGCCGAACCCTGCCGTGAACGACGGGCTCTCGGAATTGCGAGCTTTTCCCGAGGGTTGTCTTCGAGAGGCCCGCTTCAGGCGGGCCCATCGTGACAGAGAGAGAGAGAGCTACTTCCGCAGCCTGGCCTTGGCACCGGCGACGATCTGCATGGTGACGCCGGCAATCCAGCCGACGAAGACGAGCCAGGTCCAGGCCATGTGCGGATCGAGCCGGAGCACGATCACGGCGACCGAGGCGAAGGCGGTGAGCGTAGCGGAGAGCGTGCCGGCGGCGCTCATCAGCTCGGCGGCGTCGATCTGGCTGTGCGCGTCGTCGAAAGGCATCTGCGGCGTGTCGATGCCCAGATAGAAGCCGATGCCGCCGAGCAGCATCATCAGCAGCAGGAAGCCCTGCGTGGTGAGGGTGGAGATCGCCGAGCCGACATAGGCGCCGACGAACAATCCGCACGCGGCCCCCGCCATGGCAAGGCCGACGCGCTCGAACACATGGGCAGTCTTACGAAAACGTAAAGGCATGGCCAGCCTCCGCGAGACGTTGAGTGTGGCGAGGTTAGGCCAGTTTTGGGGGGCGTGGAAGGTGAGGAGGTTTACGGGTGCGTGAGAGATCCAACTCCCTCTCCCCGTTCTTACGGGGAGAGGTGAAGAGAGTCACCTCGCCCCGAACGTGGTCTTGCCGAACAGCGCCTTCTGCGTGGACGGCTGCGAGCGCCAATATTGCGGCGGCGCCTCGACCACCCCGCCGAGCTCGGCGGCGGCGTGCCAGCCCCAGCGCGGATCGTAGAGCAGGCCGCGGGCGAGCGCGACCATGTCGGCCTTGCCCGACACGACGATCTCCTCCGCCTGCTTCGGCTCGGTGATGAGGCCGACGGCGATGGTGGGCAGGCCGGTCTCGCGCTTGATCGCCTCTGCAAACTGCACCTGATAGCCGGGGCCGAGCGGGATTTTCTGCAGCGGCGAGACGCCGCCCGAGGATGCATCGATCCAGTCGACGCCGCGCGCCTTCAGCGCGTTCGCGAATTCGATGGTCTGGGCCAGATCCCAGCCGCCCTCGACCCAATCGGTCGACGACACCCGTATGCCGACCGGCTTGTCGGCGGGGAACGCGGCACGCACCGCGTCGAACACCTCCAGCGGAAAGCGCATGCGGTTCTCGAGGCTGCCGCCATATTCGTCGGTGCGCTTGTTGGAGATCGGCGACAGGAATTGATGCAAGAGATAACCGTGCGCGCCGTGCACCTCGATGGCGTCGATACCGAGCCGCGCCGCGCGCTTGGTCGAATCGACGAAGGCCTCGCGGATGCGCTTCAGGCCCGCGGCATCGAGCGCGAGCGGCGCGGCCTCGCCTTCCTTGTGTGGTACCGCCGAGGGCCCGACCGTCTGCCAGCCGCCCTGCCCTTCCGGAATCAGCTGGCCGCCGTCCCAAGGCCGTGCGCTGCTCGCTTTGCGGCCGGCATGGGCGAGCTGCATCGCGATCGCGGTGGAGGAATATCTCCGCACCGAATGCAGGATCGGCTTCAGCGCGGCCTCGCAGGCATCGCTGTAGAGCCCGAGGCAGCCCGGCGTGATGCGGCCGATCGCCTCGACATGCGTCGCCTCGATGCAGAACATCGCCGCGCCGGACAGGCTGAGATTGTTGATGTGGGTGAAGTGCCAGTCGGTGGCGACGCCGTCATCGGCCGAATATTGGCACATCGGCGACACCACGAGGCGGTTCTTCAAGGTCAGGCCGCGCAGCTTGATCGGGGAAAACAGGACGGACATGCGGGGAGTTCCGGGGAATGGAGGATGGTGATGGGAGTGTAGTGAGTGACGCGCGGATTGCTAGTTGCGCGGCGGGAATGGAGCGCCGTGGGGCCATGCATTGCGCGTCGTACAAACTCGGTTGTCATCCCGGGGCACGCGCAGCGTGAGCCCGGGATCCATAACCACAGGATCCGATTTGACGAGAACCGGCAACCACGAGCCCGTCGCCAAACCTCCCCTGTGGTTATGGGTCCTCAGATGCGCAATTGCGCATCATAGCTCGCGACTTCGTCGCGCCCCGGGACGACAGATGGGGCTACTCCGCCAGCGTGAACTGCAGCAGCAGGGTTCGCTGCAGCATCGAGAAATTGTCGTCGGAGATCAGAGTCAGCACCGTCTCGCCGGCGGCTGTGACGTGGGCGTCGATCGCTTCCATGTTGTCGATCTCGTGGCCGAGATCGGCGGCGAACAGCGCGGGGCCGTCGACCAGCGCCCCGGGCGCAATTTCCTTGAGCGGGATCGCGCGGATGCGGATGTTGACGCCGGTGAACCAGGAGAATTTGCGTTCGAGGATGAGGAGATCGCCCGAGGGCAGCAGCACCGCGTCGCTGATGTCGAAATTCTCCGAGCGCCGCACGCTGAACTGGCCGGGCGTCGGGCCGCCGATCAGGAAAGCGAGGAGGTTGCCGTCGGCATCGAGCCCGCGCTCGGAGAAGGCGATCAGGGTGCCCGCCAGCGGCTGGCCCTGGCCTTTGGGCACGACGACCATCGCCTCCAGACCCTTGTTGGAGGGCAGCTTGCGCAACGCCGGTGGGACGGCGATCACCTCGCCGCGAGCCCTTGTGCCGCCTTTGACGAAATCGTAGCGCAGGATCTGGTTGACGCGCTCGAGCCCGACATAGACCAGGCTGCCGTCGCGCGCGATCGATTCCGAATCCCACCAGAGGTGCTTGTCCGTGATCGGCCGCCCTTCGGCGCCCAGCAGCGGCGCGGCCTCGACGTCGGCAAGGCCGATCATGTCGCGGCCGGAATAGCGGACGCTGCCGGTGAACCAGCCGCCCTGGTCGGAGATCGCGAGGAAACGTTCGCCCTTGCCGTCGAGGAAGCGGAAGCCCGACAGGCCGCCGAAGCCGCGATAGGGCGAGGTCAGGACCAGGCCGCTGCGATAATCCAGCGAGCCGAAGCGTGCGCGCGTGCGATCGCGCGGTTCGAAATTGGGAATGCTGCGCGCGTTGACCTCGACGCTGACGGGCGCCGCGACGGCGTGCTCGAGCTGAAGCGGGCGCGGTGGCGGCTCGGTCGCGGCCTGTGCCTGCGCGAGCCTGGAGACTGCGAGAGTGGAGAATCCCGCCGCGGCGTGCCTGAGAAAGCTGCGGCGGGATGAAATCGTGCTCACGAATGCAATTTGCGTCGCGGGCGACCGGCCGCTTGCGTTGGCACCGTGTTGGTCTCGCTGAAGAGCTCGGCGAGCTTTTCGGTGATGGCGCCACCGAGCTCCTCGGCGTCCACGATCGTCACGGCGCGGCGATAATAGCGCGTCACGTCATGGCCGATGCCGATCGCGATCAGCTCGACCGGCGAGCGGGTCTCGATCTCCTCGATGATGTGGCGCAGATGGCGCTCGAGATAATTGCCGGGATTGACCGACAGCGTGGAATCGTCGACCGGCGCGCCGTCCGAGATCATCATCAGGATCTTGCGCTGCTCGGGCCGGCCGAGCAGGCGCTTGTGCGCCCAGTCCAGCGCCTCGCCGTCGATGTTCTCCTTCAAGAGGCCCTCGCGCATCATCAGGCCCAGGTTTTTGCGCGCACGGCGCCAGGGGGCGTCGGCGGACTTGTAGATGATGTGGCGGAGATCGTTGAGGCGGCCGGGATTGGCCGGCTTGCCGGCGGCAAGCCACGCCTCGCGCGATTGCCCGCCCTTCCAGGCGCGCGTGGTAAAGCCCAAAATCTCGACCTTGACGCCGCAACGCTCCAGCGTGCGCGCGAGAATGTCGGCGCAGGTCGCGGCGACCGTGATCGGGCGGCCGCGCATCGAGCCGGAATTGTCGAGCAGCAGCGTCACCACGGTGTCGCGGAACGTCGCCTCCTTCTCGTGCATGAAGGACAGCGGGTGATAGGGATCGGTGACGACGCGCGACAGCCGCGCGGGGTCGAGGATACCCTCCTCGAGATCGAACTCCCAGGCGCGATTCTGCTGCGCCATCAGGCGGCGCTGCAGCCGGTTGGCGAGACGGGCGACGATGCCCTGCAGATGTGCGAGCTGCTTGTCGAGATAGGCGCGAAGGCGCTCCAGCTCGTCATGGTCGCAGAGATCCTCGGCGGCGATGACCTCGTCGAACTTGGGCGCGAAGGCGTGATATTCGGGCCCGCGCGGCTCGTTCCTGCCGTGCTGGTTCGGGCGCGTCGCCTCGCCAGGCGTCTCGTCGTCGCCGAGCTCGCCGTCATCGAAGGTGTCCGAGGTCGAGGCCTGCGCGCTTTCCATCGCGCTCTCGCTCATCTCTTCCGAAGACGCCTGCGCCTGGTCGGCGCTCATCTCCTGCGCGGCATCGGAATCGGGCGAGCCTTCGGCGCCGGACTGATCGTTGTCGCCGTCCTGATTCTCCTCGTTCTCGTCATTGTCCTCGCTGTCGGCGTTGCGCTCATCGCCGAGTTCGAGCGCGGTCAACAGGTCGTGCACGGCATCGCCGAACCGGGTCTGGTCCTCGACCAGGGTATCGAGCCGGTCGAGCCGCCTGCCGATCTTGTCTTCGAGGATGGGACGCCAGAGGTCGACCATCTTCTTGGCCGCCGTCGGCGGCGCCATGCCGGTGAGGCGCTCGCGCACCAGCATCGCCAGCGCGTCCGCCAGGGGAGCATCGGCGCGGTCGGTGATCTCGTCGAACTTGCCGCGATGGAAATGGTCGTCGAGCATCGCGGTGAGGTTCTTGGCAACGCCCGCCATGCGGCGCGCGCCGATCGCCTCGACGCGGGCCTGCTCCACCGCCTCGAACACGCCGCGCGCCTGCGGATTGCCGGGCATCAGCTTGCGGTGAACCTTGGGATCGTGACAGGCGAGCTTGAGCGCGATGGAATCGGCATGGCCGCGCACGATCGCGGCGTCCCGCTTGGTCATCTTGCGCGCGGGCTCGGGCAACCGCGCCTTGCCGGGCGCAAGGCCCGGGCGCTCGGCCGCGAAGGAGACGTCGAGCTCGGGCGCCTTCGCGATCGCCTTCAGGCAGGAGGCGACCGAGCGCTTGAACGGCTCGGTCGGCGCTTCCTTGTTGCTGCGGAATTTGGAATTGGAGGTGGTGCTCATCTCGATCTCACCGTCGTCCCAAGCTCAACCTGATCCGTCGTCCCCGCGAAGGCGGGGACCCATAACCACAGGGAGCAGTTAGTGAGATACTGACGGCCCCGACCTTCGCAAAACCACGGCTTGTGGTTATGAGTCCCGGATCTGCGCTTCGCGCTCGACAACGCTTCACGTTGCCAAGCGCTGCGCTTGTCCGGGACGACATCTGACGCCTCAGCTGAGCGCCACGTTGACCGCCGATTCCGGCAGCTCCGCATTGAAGCAGCGCTGGTAGAACTCGGCGACCAGGGGCCGTTCGAGCTCGTCGCATTTGTTGAGGAAGGTGACGCGGAAGGCGAAGCCGATATCGCCGAAGATGTCGGAGTTTTCCGCCCAGGTGATCACCGTGCGCGGGCTCATCACCGTGGACAGATCGCCGTTGGCGAAGGCGTTACGGGTGAGGTCGGCAAGGCGCACCATCTTGTTGACGATGTCGCGGCCCTCCTGCGTGCGATAGTGCTTGGCCTTGGCCAGCACGATCTCGACTTCCTCGTCGTGGCTGAGATAGTTCAGCGTGGTGACGATCGACCAGCGGTCCATCTGGCCCTGGTTGATCTGCTGGGTGCCGTGATAGAGGCCCGAGGTGTCGCCGAGGCCGACGGTGTTGGCGGTCGCGAACAGCCGGAACGCCGGATGCGGCTTGATCACCTTGTTCTGGTCGAGCAGCGTCAGGCGACCCGAGACCTCCAGCACACGCTGGATCACGAACATCACGTCGGGGCGGCCGGCGTCGTATTCGTCGAACACCAGCGCGACGTTGTTCTGCAGCGCCCAGGGCAGGATGCCGTCGCGGAATTCGGTGACCTGCTTGCCGTCGCGGACCACGATGGAGTCCTTGCCGACGAGGTCGATACGGCTGATGTGGCTGTCGAGGTTGACGCGCACGCAGGGCCAGTTCAGGCGTGCCGCGACCTGCTCGATATGGGTGGATTTGCCGGTGCCGTGATAGCCGGTGACCATCACGCGGCGGTTCCTGGCAAAGCCCGCAAGAATGGCCAGCGTGGTGGCGCGGTCGAAGCGGTAATCGGTATCGACTTCGGGCACGTGAGGATCGACTTCGGAATAGGCCGGGACTTCGAGATCGCTGTCGATCCCGAACACCTGGCGCACCGACACCTTCATGTCGGGCAGGCCGGAAACTTCCTCAACTTTGGACAGGGCGGCGGTCGTCATCAATCCTCCGAGGTCCCGGGCGGTCCCGAAACCGGTTATTCGCACGTTGGCTGCGGCTGGGTGCTGATAATCAACCTATCAGAGACAACGAGCCGGCAGAAGCCCGCCCACCAATCAAAGTTCCGTTGTCTTTTCATTTAGATAGGCAAGGAACGCAGTTTTTGGAGGGCTGCCTTGCGAATCACGCCGAAATTCGGGCGGGTCACGCCCAATCCATGCGAATGGTGCTTTGGCCGTATGCAATTACTTATGTAGGGTCCGAGGCCCCATGCTCCAGCCCTTCAAGAGACGACGTGACGTCCTTTCTCGATCCCCTCATCGCCTTCGTTTCCGCCCATCCGTGGCTGGCCTATCTGACCCTGTTCCTGGCGGCGCTGCTCGAAGCCGTTCCGGTGGTGGGATCGGTGATCCCCGGCTCGACCATCATCCTGGCGCTGAGCGCCCTGGTCCCCGGCGGCGAATTGCAGCTGCCATGGGTGCTCTTGGCGGCTGCAACTGGTGCCGTACTCGGCGACGGGTCGGCCTATTGGATCGGGCACAGGCGGCAGCGCGAGATCCTCAACACCTGGCCGCTGACCCATTATCCGCGCGTCGTCGCCGAGAGCGAGAATTTCTTCCACCGCTTCGGCACCTGGGCCGTGTTCTTCGCCCGCTTCGTGCCGCCGATCCGCGCCTTCGTGCCCGTGACGGCCGGCGCACTGGGCATGGCGCCCGCGACATTCTATGCCGTGAACATTCCGGCGATCCTGGCCTGGGCGCCGGCCCATGTGCTCCCGGGCGTGCTGGCCGTGTCGGCCCTGCATGAATATGCCGGGCTGCATCATCACGCGCATGTCGGCAAGCACATCTGGATGCTGACCGTCGCCGGGGTTGCGCTCGTGCTGGGCGTGGGGATGTGGATCTATCGCCGGCGGAATGGCGGCGGCGCGACGGCCAAGCCGCAGGTTTAGGGCAGACGCTGCATCACAAGCGCCGGCCCTGCGTTCGCAGGCACCGAGTTTGTGCGAGAGCATCGCACCCATGACATCGGTGTGATTGACCTGCTTCACCGCTAGCGGCACGTTGGCCCGGATCCATGTTCACCATCGCCAGCCTCTGGATTCCCTTCACCATCATTGCCGCGCTCGGGCAGGTCGCGCGCAATGCGATGCAGCGGTCGTTGACGAAGCCGCTGGGGACCTGGGGCGCGACCAATATCCGCTTCCTGTTCGGCTTTCCGTTCTCGCTGCTGTTCCTGGCCCTGGTGCTGCTCGCGACCGGCGATCATCTGAGCGCGCCGCCAACCGTGTTCTGGCCATGGCTGCTGTTGGGCGCGCTCAGCCAGATCGTCGCCACCGGCCTGATGCTGCTCGCGATGAACGACCGTTCCTTTGTCGTGACGACGGCCTACCTGAAGACCGAGGCGATCCAGACCGCGATCTTCGGCTTCGTCTTCCTCGGCGATCACCTGACCTGGCTGAAGGTGCTCGCGATCGTGATCGCCACCATCGGCGTCGTCATCACCGCGCTCCGGCTCGGCGGCGAGAAGAGCTTTGCGGAGCTGAAGCCGACCATCACCGGCCTCGTCGCGGCCGCGGCCTTCGCGCTGTCAGCGGTCGGCTTTCGCGGCGCCATCATCAATGTGCCCGGCGTGTCCTTCGTGACCGCGGCGTCGATCACGCTGGTGCTCGGCCTGTTCGTGCAGACGCTGATCCTGACGATCTACCTGCTATGGCGCGCTCCAAAGGTGCTGCAGGCGATCCTCGCCCTGTGGAAGCCCTCGATGCTGGCGGGCTTCACGGGCGCCCTCGCTTCGCAATTCTGGTTCCTGGCGTTCGCGCTGACAGCCGCCGCCAATGTCCGAACGCTCGCTTTGGTCGAGGTGCTGTTCGCGCAAGCAGTGGCCTACTACTCGTTCAAGCAGCCAATCGCGACGCGCGAGCTTCTTGGCATCGCGCTGATCGTGGTCGGCGTTGCGGTGCTGGTGGGGGCTTAATTCCGGTCTTCCGGCAGGCTCGGCAGCGGCGAGACCTCGATGCCTTCCTCGATCAGCGACTTCGCCTCTTCGGGCGAGGCCTCGCCGTAGATCGGGCGGTGCTCCTTGTCGCCGTAATGCATGGCGCGGGCTTCATTGGCAAAACGCTCGCCGACATTGTCGGCGTTCTTGACGATGTGGTCGCGCAGCTCTTTCAGCTTGGCGCGCAACTCGCGCTCCTGCGCCATCAAGAGCGAGGTCGGCCCTGAAGGCGCAGCCTCGGGCGTGGTCGCGGCCACGGGCTCCGGCGGCGGCGTGGCGCGGCCGCGCCCCTTCTTGCCGACGATGCGCGGCGCCATGATCGCCTTCTCGACCTTGGCTGAGCCGCAGATCGGGCAGGTCACGAGCTTCCGCCTCACCTGCGAATCATAGGCGGACGAACTCTGGAACCAGCTCTCGAAGTCGTGGTCGCGGTCGCAGCGTAGCGCGTAGCGGATCATGCCGATCCCCGCACGAGGTGCAAATGGTCCGGCCCGGCCTTGGGATCGGAGACGCCGAAGCGGCGGCCGTGCTGGAGCGAGGGAATCGCCCGGCGCGCGGTCTCGACCTTGCCCGGATCGATCCTGGCCATGATGATGCCCGGCTCGACATCGCCCTCGGCGAGGATCTCGCCCCAGGGGTCGACGATCAGCGAATGCCCGTAGGTCTCGCGCTTGTTCTCGTGCAGGCCCGCCTGCGCCGCGGCGAAGATGAAGCAGCCGGTCTCGATCGCACGGGCGCGCAGCAGCACGTGCCAATGCGCTTCCCCGGTCTTGCGGGTGAAGGCGGACGGCACGGTGATGAAATAAGCGCCGCTTTCGGCCAGCGCGCGGTACAGCGCGGGGAAGCGCACGTCGTAGCAGATCGTCAAGCCGATGCGGCCCCAGGGCAGATCCGAGATCACGGCGGTCTCGCCCGGCTGGTAGTTGGCGGACTCGCGATAGCTCTCGCCGTCCGGCAGCTCGATGTCGAACATGTGGATCTTGTCGTAGCTCGCGAGCACGTTGCCCTCGGGCCCGATCAGGAAGGAACGGTTGACCGCCTTCTCCGGCGAGAAGCGCAGCGCCAGCGAGCCGACATGGAGGTGAATCTTCAGCTCCGCCGCGAGCGCCCGGTACGCCTTCAGCGAAGTGTCGTCCTCTTCGCTCTGGAGATGCTCGAACAGCGCCTTGCGGTTCAGCTGCATCATGTTGCTGACTTCGGGCGTCTGCACGTAATCGGCGCCATCGGCCGCGGCCTGCCGGATCAGCTTCGTGGCCTGCTCGAGGCTCGGCCCGGGCATCAGGCCGGTGCGCATTTGCACCATGGCGGCCGTAAACGTGCGGTTCTCGCTCATGATACCGCCTTCACGCTTTCGAGCATGCCATCGAGCTTGCCTTCGCGATCGAGCGCATAGAGGTCGTCACAGCCACCGACATGAGTGCCGCCGATCCAGATCTGCGGGAAGGTCGAGCCCTGGCCGGCGCGGCCGTACATTTCCTGGCGCCAGGATGGGTTCTTGGCGACGTCGAATTCGGTGAAGGTCGCCTTCTTGCGGGTCAGCAGTGACTTGGCGGCGGAACAATAGCCGCAGCCCGGCCGGGTGTAGATCTCGACAGCAGCAGTCATTCGTCTGGCGCTCTCATGTCATGAATTCATTGAATTATATGGGACGGGGCCCGCTCTCGACAACCCGGGCAAAGACCAACACGTCGACCTGAGCCGCCTTGGCGCGGAGCAGGGCCCGCGCGCAGGTGTCGAGCGTAGCCCCTGAGGTCAGGACATCGTCGATCAGGACAACGCGGCGGCCCTGGACCTCGGCCTGACGGTCGGGAGATACCTGGAATGCGCCCTGCACATTGGTGGCGCGCTGGGCCCGCGACAGGCCGATCTGCTGCTCGGTGGCGCGCACCCGCCGCAGCACGTCGCCCCGCACCTTGACCCCGCTCTGCCGCTCGATGACGCGCGCGAGCGCGCCGGACTGGTTGTAGCGGCGCCGCCAGGCCCGCCGCCAATGCAGGGGCACGGGCACCAGCATGTCGGCGCCGGTCAGCACCTCGCGGCCGGCGCGCGCCATCCAGCGGCCCATGGCCGGCGCCAGATCGGTACGGTCCTGATATTTCAGCGCATGCACCAGCGTGCGCGCGACGTCGTCATAGCGTACCGCCGCACGGGCGCGCTGGTAGGCCGGCGGGCTCGCGATCGCCTCCATCGACAGCATCTCGGGGCCGGGGTCGTAAACGAAGGGAATGCCGAGCCGCGGGCAATAGGGCCGCTCGATGAACGACAGCCGCGCCCAGCAGGAAGCGCAAACGCCCTCGCCATCGACCGGCTCCTGGCAGGACACGCACTGTGTCGGCAGCGCGATGTCGAGCGCCAGCCGCGCCGCCCGCGCCAGCACGTGGCGGCCGGCCGTCCAGGCGGCACGCAAGGGTGAAGGCATGGAGCGGTCGGTTTCGGCTGGCATGAGGGAAGGCTAGCGTTCCGTGCGACGGCGCTCAAGCGGCCGGGGCCCGACAAGACTATCATAGGAGCAGTTCGTGGTGCTCTCTCAGGATGGTGCGGGCGCTCCGCCGCTCCGAGGCCGGCGCGAAGATCGAGTCATAGGCCAGCCGCATCTGGCGGGCAGCCCGCGCTGGAGGCATCGCGCCCACGCCTGTCCCCAGACCCGGGACGAGCAAGGATCGGATCGTGTCGTCGGCGCCGGCATTGTGGGACAGGACGGCAATCAGAGCTGCCCGGAATGCGAGATACACATTCACGGTCTGATCGATTCGCGTCGGGACTCGCATCGTGGGCGCGCTCACCAAAAACGGGAAGCGCGGGTGGCCTGTGGCAAGCACGATTGCTTGGCCGACCGGGAGTTCTCCATAATGGTGTTGCGACAGCACGGCCTGTAGACTGGTTTGGAGATCCCAGCCGAAATATCGCGAATAGAGCAGATCGATTCCACCATCCATGTGCCCAAAGCTGTTCGCGGGGCTCAGGATCGCATCAGCGTCCGGAGCGAAGATATCGCCGAGCGAGACCTCGACGTCTGCTACGTCGGCAAAAGCCGCTCTCCATGCTTCGACGACGTCTGCGCTATTATCGCGAAGATGAATGCTGAATACTGCCTGAGCCTCGGTGAGGCCTGATTATACGACGGCGTGTCTGGCTGTTCCACCTGCCTCTTGGTGCGTGGGTTGCCAGAGTGGCCATCATGAGCGTAACCAAACCGCATGGCTGTGCCGCCCCAAACCCCGCCCGCCTTGTTCGATCGTGCCTTGCTGCAGAGGCGACAGCAGCGCGCCCAGGCCCAAGGCGCGGTCACATTCCTGCTCGATCGGGTCGCCGAGGACATGTCCGACCGCTTGGCGGCGGTGATGCGGGAGTTTCACGCTCCCGCCGACCTCTGGACGCCCGGCGCGGGGCTGGCGGCGTTGCGCACGCGGCTTCCCTCCATCGAACACATCGCGCTCAACGCGGTCGACGCGGAGAAGTTGCCCATCGCGCCCGAATCTCTCGACCTCGTCGTCTCGGCGCTGGCGCTGCAATTCGTCAACGACCTGCCGGGCGTGCTCGCGCAAATCCGCCGGGCGCTGAAGCCGGACGGCCTGCTGCTTGCCGCGATGATCGGCGGCGACAGCTTGACCGAGCTACGCCAGGCGTTTGCCGCGGCCGAAGCCGAATGCGAGGGCGGTGTATCGCCGCGTGTCGCACCGTTCGCGGACCTCCGCGACGTCGGCGCCCTCCTGCAGCGGGCGGGCTTTGCGCTGCCGGTGACTGACGTCGACCGGGTCGTGGTGCGCTACGGCAATGCGTTCGCCTTGATGCAGGATTTGCGCCGCATGGGCGCGGCCAATGTGCTGATCGAGCGGCGTCGGACGCCGTCACGCCGTACGACGCTGCTGCGCATGGCCGAGATCTATGCCGAGCGCTTTGCCGATGCCGACGGCCGCATCCGCGCGACATTCGACATCGTCTGGCTCTCGGGCTGGGCCCCGCATGCGAGCCAGCAGCAGCCGCTGAAGCCGGGATCGGCGAAAGCGAGCCTGGCGGAGGCGGTGAAGAAGGCGGGGAAGGAGTGACGTTTGTCCCGGACGCGCTGCAGCGTTCTTGCGCTGCTGCGCAGAGCCGGGACCCATGTCTGCAGCCTCTGGGCCCGGCTCTGCAGCGCTTTGCGCTGCGTCCGGGGCACAAATATGCATCACATCAGCAAATCAATCAGATGCGGGATCAGCGGAACGTCCGCGGGCGGCATCGGATAGTCGCGCAGCTTGTTGGCGCGGACCCAGGCGAGGTTCTGGCCCTCGCGTGCGGTGACCATCCCCTCCCAGCGCCGGCAGATGTAGAGCGGCATCAGCAGATGGAAGGTCTCGTAACCATAGCTGGCGAAGGTCAGCGGCGCGAGGCAAGGCTCGGCGACGTCGATGCCGAGCTCCTCGCGGAGCTCGCGGATCAGGCTCTGCTCCGGCCGCTCGCCGGGTTCACACTTGCCGCCCGGAAATTCCCAGAGGCCGGCCAGGGCCTTTCCTTCCGGGCGCTGCGCGATCAGGACGCGCTTGTCGGCGTCGACAAGCGCGCAGGCCACCACCAGTGTCAGTTTGAAATCGGCCATGCGTGTCGGTCGCTCGCTGAAGATCGTCTGCAACGCTTTGTTAACCTCGTTGCGGTCCAAGTTTCCACGATCTCCATAAGTCATATTTAATCCGCAGTTCCTAGAGTGGGAGCTCTTTTAAACCACTCCAGGCCTCCCCATGCGCGCTGCGCTTTCGGCTCTCCTCTGCCGGTTCGGCCACGACCGGCGCGGCAATATCGCGGTGATTTTCGCGCTCGCCTGCGTTCCCCTGATCAGTGCGGTCGGCTGCGCCATCGACTATTCGCGCGCGACGCTGATCCGGTCCAAGCTTCAGGCCGCGGCGGATGCCGCCAGTGTCGGCTCGATCGCCAAAGCCTCACCCGGCTTCAAGGCCGCCGGCAACATGACTGCGGACGGCTCGATCTCGGTCGGCGTCACGGACGCCACCAACATCTTCAATGCCAACCGCGCCAGTCAGTCCGGCTACACGCTGACCGGCCTCACGCCGACCGTGGTCAAGTCCGGCTCGACCATCACCGCGACGGTTTCGTTCACCGCAACCATGAACACCATGTTTCTCGGCGTGATCGGCAAGTCGGTGCTGACGTTGAGCGGCACGTCGAAGGCGACAGCCAGCATGCCGCTCTACATCGATTTCTATTTGCTGCTGGATAATTCGCCGTCGATGGGCGTCGGTGCGACCCCGGCCGACGTGAAGAAGATGGTCGACAACACGTCGGACAAATGCGCCTTCGCCTGCCATGATCTCAAGGACAAGAACAACTATTACGACCTGGCCAAGAAGCTTGGCGTGACCACCCGGATCGACGTGCTTCGGAGCGCCACGGAGTCCTTGATGGATACGGCAAACGCCACGCAGACCTATTCAAACCAGTTCAGAATGGCGATCTATGATTTCGGCGGCTCTGCGAGCTCGCTCGGCCTGCGCAGCCTGTTTTCGTTGTCGGCTTCCCTCTCCAGCGCCAAGACCGCGGCCGGCAAGATCGACTTGATGACGGTGAACGGCCAGAACGAGAACAACGATCAGGATACCCCATTCACCGCGGTCTTTCCCGCGATCAACGGCGAGATCAGCTCCCCCGGAGGCGGCACGTCGGCCAGTCCGCTCAAGTACCTGTTCTTCGTGTCCGACGGCGTGGCCGACGAGAGCAACACTGGATGCCTGAAACCGCTCTCAGGCAGCACGCGGTGCCAGTCGCCACTCAACCCCGCGCTTTGCAAGACGATGAAGGATCGCGGCGTCAAGGTCGCGGTGTTGTACACGACGTATCTCGCGCTGCCGACCAACTCCTGGTACATGAAGTGGATCGATCCGTTCAATGCCGGCCCCTATGGCCCGTCGCCGAACAGCCAGATCGCACAGAACATGCAGAGCTGCGCTTCGCCGGGCCTGTATTTCGAGGTCAGCCCGACGCAAGGCATTGCGGACGCCATGAACGCGCTGTTCAAGAAGGCGGTCGCGGACGCGCGGATCTCCGGGTGATGGCGCTCACCTCTCCCCGTAAGAACGGGGAGAGGGAGAAAACTTACGACCTGTAGTCCCCGTTGATCGCCACATATTCCTTGGTGAGGTCGCAGGTCATGACGCGGTCGCGGCCTTTGCCGAGGCCGAGCGAGACCAGAATCGCGATCTCCGGCGCCTTCATCGCTTCCGACACCTGCGCTTCGTCATAATCGGGATCACGCGCGCCGCGCTTGGCGACGCGGATGCCGTTGAACGAGATCGACAGCTTGTCGCGATCGGCCGGCTCGCCGGCCTTGCCGACGGCCATCACCACGCGGCCCCAATTGGCATCCTCGCCCGCGATTGCGGTCTTCACCAGCGGCGAGTTCGCGATCGACATCGCGATCTTGCGAGCGGAGGCCTTGGTCTTGGCGCCCTCGACAGTGATCTCGACCAGCTTGCGCGCGCCTTCGCCATCGCGGGCGACCTGCTCGGCGAGATTGGCGAGCACCTGGTTGAACGCCTTGACGAAGGCCTTCAGGCGCGGGTCGCTGGCGCGGCTGATCCTCGGCGCGCCGTGCTCGGCCGCCGCTCCGGTGGCGAAGGCCAGCAGCGTGTCGGAGGTCGAGGTGTCGCCGTCGATCGTCACGGCGTTGAAGGTATCCTCCACACCGCTCTTGAGCAGTGCCTGGAGCGCCGCCGGCGCGATCGGCGCGTCGGTGAAGATGAAGGACAGCATCGTCGCCATGTCGGGCGCGATCATGCCGGCGCCCTTGGCCATGCCGTTGATGGTGACCTTGGCCTTGCCGAGCTTGACGGTGGCGGTCGCCACCTTCGGGAAGGTGTCGGTGGTCATGATCGCCTTGGCCGCGGCGAGGTAATCGCCGGGCTCGGCGGCTTCGGCGAGGCGGCCGAGCACGCCGTCGAACTTGGTGGCGTCCAGCGGCTCGCCGATCACCCCGGTCGAGGCCAGGAAGACCTCGCTCTCACTGCAGCCGACCGCCTTGGCCGCGATCTTCGCCGTCAGCGCGGTGGAGGCGCGGCCGGTCTTGCCGGTGAAGGCGTTGGCATTGCCGGAATTGACCACCAGAGCACGCGCCAATCCTTTTCTAGAAGATCCGCCGCCCTTCAGCTTGGCGCGGCACCATTCCACCGGGGCCGAGGGACACTTCGACCTGGTGAAGACGCCGGCGACCGCAGTGCCCTTGTCCATCACCGCGAGCAGCACGTCGGTGCGGTTCTTGTAGCGGATGCCGGCTTCGGCCGTCGCCAGACGGATGCCCGCGATCACGGGCATATCGGGGACGGTTTTGGGAGCGAGGGGAGAGACGGAGGAGGACATCGCGGGCGCCTTGGTAGGGTCTGGACATGCAGATGGCCGGGGGAGCCCCGGCCATTGCGACGTTAGATACTCTTGGCGTCCGCGAAGTGACAGCGAATTCTTACTTCTTCGCCGGCGGCGCCATCTTGCTGTCGGACGGCTTCGCATCGGACTTGGCGTCCTTCGACGCATCGGCCGCCGGCTGGTCCAGCCGCTCGACCTTGGCTTCGGTGCGCAGCTTGGCGACATACTCGGCCTGGGCCTTGCGGGTCACGTACTGCTCGATCTGGGCCTTGACCTGCTCGAAATCGGGCGCCTTGCGGTTGCGCTTTTCCTCGACCTTGATGATGTGCCAGCCGAACTGCGACTTCACGGGGTCCGAGATCTTGCCCGGCTCGAGCGAGAAGGCCACGGCCGAGAATTCCGGCACCATCTGTTCCTTGGTGAAGAAGCCGAGGTCGCCGCCATCGGCCGAACCCGGGTCCTTGGACTTCTTCTTGGCGAGCTCAGCGAAATCGGCCCCCTTCTCGAGCTCGGCCTTCACCGCCTTGGCCTCGTCCTCAGTCTCGACCAGGATGTGGCGGGCACGCACCTCCTGCTCGCCGGTGATCTGCTTGGCGGCCTCCTCATAGACCTTCTTCATGGCGTCCGGAGTGGTGGCGGCCTTGCCCTCGTTGGCGAGCAGGCTGTCCATCAGAAGCCGGTTGCGGGCGAAGGCGAGGCGCTTCTTGAACTCCTCGCTGTCGGCGATTTTCCTGTCTTCGGCAGCCTTGCTGACGATCTTCATGTCGATCAGGAACGACAGGACGTTCTCGTCCTTGGTGGCCGGGTCCATCTGGGCGAGGCTCGGCCCGAGTTCCTCCTCGGCCATGGTGACGTCGCTCTTCTTGATTTCCGCGCCATTCACCTTCGCCAGCACCGGATCATCGGCAGCCCGGAGCGGGCCCGCAAACGCCAGGGACAGCGCCAGAGCGAGGCTGCCAGCCAGGGCGGACGCGGAGCGGAAGCGCTGGGTTGCCGGGAACGAGGTGGTCATGGAAAATCCTTATGTTGAAGCAGGGGGCTGCTCGAGCGGGGCGGACACTCGCCCAATCAGGGAGGCTTGGCAACGCGAAAAGTCTGTCAAAATGATGAATTGGCCGCACTGCGCCCGCCGTTGACAAGGCCCCGACCGGGCCATATCTCTGCCCGGTCGCGACCATGGCGATGGCGTTTATTTTGCTGCGTTTTTGGCCGTTGAACCCAGACTTGCCCAATTCCCACCCATATGGCGGATGACCCCCCGCAGTCCGGGCTCTGACGCCGCGAAGCGTCACGGTGAGTTGATAGGCGGGCGGGTGACAACTTCTTAGGCCCAACGCGGTTGAATCGCGAACACAGGAACCAGGCATGATCGGCGCGCTCGCCCGCAAGTTTTTCGGCTCCGCCAACGACCGGCGGGTGAAGGGATATCAGTCCCGCGTCAACGCGATCAACGCGCTGGAGCCTGAGCTCGCCAAGCTCTCCGACGAGGCGCTCAAGGCCCGCACCGCGGAATTCAAGCAGCAGCTCGCGAACGGCAAGACGCTGGACGACCTTCTGGTCCCGGCCTTCGCGACCGTGCGCGAGGCCGCCAAGCGCACGCTCGGCCAGCGCCATTTCGACGTCCAGCTGATCGGCGGCATGGTGCTGCACGAGGGCGACATCGCCGAGATGAAGACCGGCGAAGGCAAGACGCTGGTCGCGACGCTTGCGGTGTATCTGAACGCGCTCGCCGGAAAAGGCGTCCACGTCGTCACGGTCAACGACTACCTCGCCCGCCGCGACTCCGGCTGGATGGGTCAGATCTACGGCTTCCTCGGCATGACCACCGGCGTCATCGTGCACGGCCTCGACGATGCCGAGCGCAAGGCGGCCTATGCCTGCGACATCACCTACGGCACCAACAACGAATATGGCTTCGACTATCTGCGCGACAACATGAAGTACCGGCTCGAGGACATGGTCCAGCGGCCGCACTTCTTCGCCATCGTCGACGAGGTCGACTCCATCCTGATCGACGAAGCGCGCACGCCGCTGATCATCTCCGGTCCGCTCGACGACCGCTCCGACTTCTACAACACCATCGACGGCTTCCTGCCCAGGCTCGACAAGACCGATTACGATGTCGACGAGAAGCAGCGCACCGTGACGCTGACCGAAGGCGGCATGGAGAAGATCGAGACCCTGCTGCGCGATGCCGGCCAGCTCAAGGGCGAATCGCTCTACGACGTCGAGAACGTCTCCGTCGTGCATCACATCAACCAGGCCCTGCGCGCGCACACGTTGTTCACGCGCGACAAGGACTACATCGTCCGCGACGGCGAAGTCGTCATCATCGACGAGTTCACCGGCCGCATGATGCCGGGGCGCCGCTATTCGGAAGGCCTGCACCAGGCGCTGGAAGCCAAGGAGCACGTCCAGGTCCAGCCCGAGAACCAGACGCTGGCCTCGATCACCTTCCAGAACTACTTCCGCATGTACGAGAAGCTGGCGGGCATGACCGGCACCGCCGCGACCGAAGCGGACGAATTGTTCGACATCTACAAGCTCGAGGTCGTGGAGATCCCGACCAATCTGTCGATCGCGCGCCTCGACGAGGACGACGAGGTCTATCGGACCCAGAAGGAAAAATATCAGGCCATTCTCGCCGAGATCGAGCGCGCCAATTCGCGCCTGCAGCCGGTGCTGGTCGGTACCGCCTCGATCGAGAAGTCGGAAGTGCTCGCCGAATTCCTCAAGAAGAACGGCTACAAGCAGATCGATTTCGGCAAGGAGGGCGCGCTCGACAAGCTCTATGCCGCTGCCCGCGCCGGCAAGCCGGCGAAACTGTTCGCGGTGCTGAACGCGCGCTTCCACGAGCAGGAAGCCTACATCGTCGCAGAAGCCGGCGTGCCCGGCGCGATCACGATTGCCACCAACATGGCCGGCCGCGGCACCGACATCAAGCTCGGCGGCTCGCTGGAGATGCGCCTCCAGCAGGAGACTGCGGGCATCACCGACGAGGCCGAAAAGGCCAAGAAGATCGAGCAGATCAAGGCCGATATCGAGCACTTCCGCGACATCGTGCTGAAGGCCGAAGAGACCGTCGAGATCGAGCCGGCGAAGGGTTCGAAGCCTGCCAAGACCGTGAAGAAGCCGGGCGGCCTCTACATCATCGGCTCCGAGCGCCACGAATCCCGCCGCATCGACAACCAGCTGCGCGGCCGTTCCGGCCGTCAGGGCGATCCCGGCCGCTCGAAGTTCTTCCTGTCGCTGGAAGACGACCTGATGCGCATCTTCGGCTCGGACCGCCTCGACAGCATGCTACAGCGTCTCGGCCTGCAAGAGGGCGAGGCCATCATCCATCCCTGGATCAACAAGGCGCTGGAGAAGGCGCAGCAGAAGGTCGAGGCGCGCAACTTCGACATCCGCAAGAACCTGCTCAAGTTCGACAACGTCCAGAACGACCAGCGCAAGGTGATCTTCGACCAGCGCGTCGAGCTGATGAAGGATGAGAGCGTCGCCGAGACCGTCGCCGACATGCGCCACGCCTTCATCGACGACCTCGTCGCCAAGCACGTGCCCGAGCACGCCTATGCCGAGCAATGGGACGTCGCCGGGCTCAAGGACGAGTTGAAGCGCGTGCTCGATCTCGACCTTCCGGTCGACGAATGGGCCAAGGAAGAGGGCATCGCCGACGAGGAGCTGCTCACGCGCATCGAGACCAGGGCCGACGAGCACATGGCGGCCAAGGTCGCGCAATGGGGTCCCGACGTGATGCGTTACGTCGAGAAGACCATCCTCTTGCAGACGCTCGACCATCTCTGGCGCGAGCACCTGATCATGCTCGACCATCTGCGCCAGGTCATCGGCCTGCGCGGCTACGGCCAGCGCGATCCCCTGCAGGAGTACAAGACCGAAGCCTTCAATCTCTTCCAGGAGATGAGCGCTCACCTGCGCGAGGCCGTCACGGCGCAGCTGATGCGCGTCGAGATCGTTCCGCCGGAGCAGGAAGCCCCGGTGCTGCCGCCGATGGAGGCGCACAAGTTCGATCCGAACACCGGCGAGGACGAGATGGCGCTTGCGAGCGTCACCCTCGGCGCCCAGGCCACCGACGCGGCGCTGCGCGACCCGAAGAATCCGGCCAGCTGGGGCAAGGTCGGCCGCAACGAGGACTGCCCGTGCGGTTCGGGCAAGAAGTACAAGCACTGCCACGGGCGCTATGCTTGAGGTTCAGCGCGACTGAGGCGCGAAGCTCGCGCCTCACGCATCAATGTCTTCGCCCGGCTTGACCGGGCGACCCAGTACGCCGCGACCTCTCGGCTCTATCACATCGTCTCTGGAATACTGGATCGCCCGGTCGGTGCCGGGCGATGACAGCGGAGTATGTGGCGGGTCGCGCCGCCCCACTCAATTCGAGCTGTCGATCAAGCTCTCCAGCAGCCGCTTGAGCTCGCTCGTCGACTTGTCGCCGTAGCTCTCCAGGATGTGCTCCTCCTGGTCGACCGCGAGCGAATTGAGCTTCTTGCACAGCACCTTGCCGCGATCGGAGATGAACATCAGCACCTTGCGGCGGTCGTTCGGGTCCTGCACACGGTAGACCAGCGTGTCGGAAACCATGCGGTCGATCATCTTGGTCAGCGTCGGATGGTTGAGCAGCACAGCGTCCGCGAGCTCGCCCATCGAATGGCCTTCGCCATCCGAGAGCACTTTCAGGATGCGCCATTGCTCGACCGGCACGCCTTCCTTGCTCAACCGCAGCTCGAGCTGCCGGTTGATTTCCCGATTGGCTTGCGCGAGCAGGTAAGCGAGGTGTTCGGTGATCGGGGAATTTTGTTTCGGCGGTTTTGCCACGGCTGAGACTTCGCCTTGACCCAAATGAGTGAATGTCTTGCAATCGATGCTGCATCTATATGCACTTCAATTCTTGAATATTCAATATTTTCAAAATAGGATCATTGCCCAACAAAAGGGCGGAAGCCGTGGCCGCCTGCTCAATGTGCTTTCAGGTCTGGTCCCAGACAGGAGTTGGCGTGCACGCGACGGTAAACTTCCCGGCTCACGGCGGTCCGGTGTTGCCGCCGTCCCTGCTGTTCAGGAATTTGTCGTCATCGGCGGCGGATTTCGACCTGTCTCCAATCGATGCGCATTTCATGAGGCGGCGCGGTGCGCGCAGTAAGCTGCGCATCGGCAATTTCCTCACCTTCACCGGCTCTCCCGGGATATGGGGCCCGACCTCCACCAACAGCGCGATGCTGGCGGTCGCCGAAATCAACAAGCGCGGCGGCATTCTGGGCCGCGAGCTCGAGCTGTCGATCTACGATTCCGGCGGACCGATCGAGGACGTGGTGCGCCGTGCCGAGCAGGCGGTCGCCTTCGACGAGGTCGACCTCATCATGGGCTCGCATATCAGCGCGGTCCGCGTCGCGCTGCGCAAGGTCACCGGCAACCGCATTCCCTACATCTACACGCCTGTCTATGAAGGCGGCGAGCGCACGCCGGGCGTGATGGCGATCGGCGAGACGCCGCGCTGGCAGAGCCGGCCCTCGATCCATTGGCTGGCGGAAGTCAAGAAGGCGGCGCGCTGGTACCTGATCGGCAGCGATTACGTCTGGCCCTGGCAGTCGCATCGCGCGGTCAAGCGCTACATCAAGGAAGCCGGCGGCCAGGTCGTCGGCGAGGAGTTCGTACCCGTAGGCGAGGACAATCACGAGCCGCATCTGGCGCGCATCCGCGCCGCCCGGCCCGATGTGGTGCTGATCTCGCTGATCGGCACCGACAGCATCACCTTCAACCGCGCCTTCGCCGAAGCGGGCCTCGCCACGTCGACGCTGCGGCTCGCAGGTGCGATGGACGAGACCGTGCTGCTCGGCATCGGCGCCGACAACACCGAGAATCTGTTCTGCGCCTCCGGCTATTTCAACGGACTGGTCTCACGCGCCAATGACGAGTTCCTCAGCGCTTATTATTCCATGTTCGGTGCCAACGCGCCGCCGGTCGGCTCCGTCGGTCAGTCGAACTATGAGGGGCTGCGCTTCCTGGAATCCGTTGCCAACCGCGCCGGTTCGCTGGCCTTCCGGCCGCTGCTGAAGGCCGCGCGCAACACCGTCTACTCGGCGGGCCGCGGTCCCGTGACGCTTCGCGATGGCCGCGCCGAGATGCCGATGTACCTCGCTGAAGCCGACGGTCTCGACTTCAAGATCATCGGGACGATCTGAGCGACGGCTGCCGATACGCCGCAGCGAAGTCGTGAAATAATACTTGAAAAGGAAAATATTTCCGTCTCTAGTAACGACGTGGAGCCGGCTGGCCCGTGCCCCTGAGGGCGCGAGCGAGAGGCTTTCATCAGTGCCAGGGATCAAGAAGCCTTCAAGGAGAGCGCCGTGACAGTTGCCCTTCCCACGCCAGCCCAACTTCGCAGTGTCGCCGAGCAGTGCGGCCTTTCGCTCACCGACGACGACGTCGCCTCGTTCCGCGGTCTCATGCAGGGCTCGATCGAAGCCTACAATCTCGTTGCCGCGATGCCGGACGAACTGCCCGAAGTGAAATATCCGCGCACGCCCGGCTATCGGCCCTCGGCGGAGGAGAACCCGCGCAATGCCTGGTATCGCAAGTCGACCGTGAAGGGCGCCGCCAGCGGCAAGCTCAAGGGCAAGACGGTTGCGCTGAAGGACAACATCATGCTGGCCGGCGTGCCCATGACCAACGGCTCGTCGACGCTGGAGGGCTATGTGCCCGATTTCGACGCCACCATCGTCACGCGCATGCTGGATGCCGGCGCCGAGATCAAAGGCAAGGTGCATTGCGAGCATTTCTGCCTGTCCGGCGGCAGTCACACCGGCTCCTACGGGCCGGTGCACAATCCGCACAAGATGGGCTACTCGGCCGGCGGCTCGTCGTCGGGATCGGGCGTCGTGGTCGCGCTCGGCGAGGTCGACATGGCCATCGGCGGCGACCAGGGCGGCTCGATCCGGATGCCGTCGTCGTTCTGCGGCATCTACGGCATGAAGCCGACCTGGGGCCTCGTCCCCTACACCGGCATCATGCCGATCGAGATCTATGTCGATCACACCGGCCCGATGACCGCGACCGTCGCCGACAACGCCCTGCTGCTCGAAGTGCTCGCCGGTGACGACGGCTATGATCCGCGCATCAAGGCCCCGAAGGTCGAGGAATACACCAAGGCGCTCGGCCAGGGCGTCAAGGGCATGAAGATCGGCATCCTCAAGGAGGGCTTCGAGCAGCCGACCGCCGAGTCCGCGGTGAACGAAAGCGTGCGCGAGGCCGCCAAGCGCTTCAGGGATCTCGGCGCCACGGTCGAGACCGTCTCGATCCCGATGCACCTGATGGGCGGGGCGATCTGGACCCCGATCGGCACCGAAGGCCTGACCCAGACCATGATGTTCGGCGACGGCTACGGCCTCAGCCGCGGCGATCTCTATTCGACCTCGTTGATGGATTTCCACCGCGGCTGGCGCCGGCAGGCCGACTCGCTGTCCGAGACCACGAAGCTGTTCATGCTGCTCGGCACCTACATCAACAACAATTTCGGCCCGCGCTTCTACGGCAAGGCACTCAACATCTCGCGCCGGCTGACCGCGGCCTACGACAAGGCCTTCGCGGATTACGATCTGCTGCTGCTGCCGACCACGCCGATGAAGGCGACCAAGCTGCCGGAGCCCAATGCCAGCCGCGAGGACTATGTCGCCCGCGCGCTCGAGATGATCTCCAACACCGCGCCGTTCGACATCACGCACCATCCCGCGATGTCGCTGCCCTGCGGCATGGTCGATGGCCTGCCGGTCGGGCTGATGCTGGTCGGCCGCATGTTCGAGGAATCCACCATCTACCGCGCCGCCCATGCCTTCGAGCAGATCGGCGATTGGAAGAAAATGTGAGGAAATCTTTGCTTCAACTCGGCGGAAACGCAACGCATGGCTAACGCGTTCGTCGCGGCGTTCGAGATCCTGAGCTTCGGCGCGATCATCGTCCTGATCGTGCTGGGGCTCGGGATCATCGCGAGCATGATGGGCATCTTCAACTTCGCCCAAGGCGAGTTCGTCCTGCTCGGCGCCTACATCACCTATCTCGCCTATGCCAAGGGCCTGCCGATCTGGGCGGGCATGGTTGCAGCGCCTTTCCTGGTCGGTGCGCTCGGCTTCGTGCTGGAGGCGCTGATCATCCGGCGATTCTACGCAGCGCCGATCGTTGCCATGCTCGGCACCTATGCGCTCGGCCTGATCATCCGCGAAGCCGTTCGCGGGCTGATCGGCGGCTTCTATCTCACCGTGCCGGAGCCGATCGGCGGCTCGATCGACATCGGCGCCATGCATATCTCGGCGTGGCGCTTCACCATCATTATCATCACGCTGCTGGTGATGGGCCTTTGCTATCTCTTGCTGTCGCGCACCAGCTTCGGCCTGCGCGTGCGGGCGACGCTGGAGAACCCGTCGCTGGCGCGTGCGTCGGGCATTTCGACGCCGCTGATCTACGGCGCGACGTTCGCCTTCGGTGCGGCGCTCGCGGGCCTTGCCGGCGCGCTGATCGTGCCGGTGTTCAGCCTGTTTGCCGATCTCGGGCTGCGCTTCCTGATCCAGGGCTTCGTCGCGGTCATGGTCGGCGGGGTCGGCTCCTTCATCGGCCCGGTCGCGGGCGCCGGCGTCATCGGCACGCTGAGCGCGGCGCTGCCCTGGGTGATGGCACCCGTCGTCGCCGACGTGCTCGTCTTCGTGCTCGCCATCGTCTTCATCAAATTCCGTCCGCAAGGTCTCATCGCTGGAAAAGGGGTTTAATCACATGCTCGATCGTACTCAGCTCACGCGACGTCGTTTCCTGTCCAATTTTGCCTTCGCCTCCGGCGCGGTCGCAACCGGCGTCGGCAGCTGGGTGATCCCCGCGCCCTGGGCCAATGCCGCCGAGGCGCCGATCAAGGTCGGCATCGCCACCGACCTCACCGGCCCGATCGCCTATGCCGGCAACGCCGATGCCAACGTCGCGAAAATGGTCATCAAGGAGATCAACGCGGCCGGCGGCCTGCTCGGCCGTCCGCTCGAGCTCTATATCGAGGACACCGCGTCCAACGAATCCGTCGCCGTCGGCAACGTGCGCAAGCTGATCCAGCGCGACAAGGTCGACATGGTGCTCGGCGGCATCACCTCCTCGATGCGCAACGCGATCAAGGACCCGATCGTGGCGCGCGGCAAGACCCTCTACATCTATCCGCAGCTCTACGAGGGCAAGGAGTGCACGCCGTACCTGTTCTGCACCGGCCCGACGCCGGCGCAGCAATGCGACGAGTTCATCCCCTGGCTGATCAAGAACGGCGGCAAGAAGTTCGCGCTGCCGAGCGCCAACTACGTCTGGCCGCACACGCTCAACGTCTACGCCCGCAAGGTGATTGAAGCGAACGGCGGCGAGGTCGTGTTCGAGGAATATTACCCGCTCGACCAGGTCGACTTCTCCGCGACCGTCAACCGCATCATCTCGAACAAGGTCGACGTCGTCTTCAACACCGTCATTCCGCCCGGCGTCGGCCCGTTCTTCAAGCAGCTCTATGAAGCGGGCTTCCTCAAGAATGGCGGGCGGCTCGCCTGCGTCTACTATGACGAGAACACGCTCAACATCAACCAGGCCGCGGAGATCGAGGGCCTTGCGAGCTGCCTCGATTATTTCAAGGTGCTGACCAAGGAGAACCCGTTCGACGCCAAGATCCAGGCGGCTTACGAGAAGGATTTCCCGGGCAACTTCCTGTTCGCAGCCGGCAGCGCGGCCACCGGCACCTATCGCGGTCTCAAGCTGTGGGAAGCCGCGGTCAAGGAAGCCGGCAAGATCGACCGCGAGTCCGTTGCCGCCGCGCTCGACCATGCCAAGATCGCCGAAGGTCCGGGCGGACCTGCCGAGATGGTGCCGGGCAAGCGGCACTGCAAGATGAAGATGTACACCGCCGTCGCCAAGGGCGGGAACTACGAGATCGTCGGGCGCAGCAACGGCCTCGTCGATCCCAAGGAATGCTGATTCTTCACCTCTCCCCGCTGGGGAGAGGTGAACCCCGCCGTGATTGACGCGGCTGACTATCACGATGCTGAACCCGGAATGCTGAAGCCGATGAGTGTGGTAAGAGAAGCCATCGTCGCCGACGCCGACGACGAAGTGGACGGTGCGATGGCTGAGAGCGCAGCGGCGGAACGGGCCAATGACCGCGTCAAGGCAGGGCGAAAGATCCTGCCCATCGTCGAGGGCCTCGTGCTCGTCGCGGCGCTACTCGCGCCGCTGGTGCTGCAGGACTATCTCACGGTGTTCGCGACGCGCGTGATCATCCTCGCGCTGTTTGCGCTGTCGTTCGACCTGGTCTGGGGCTATGCCGGCATCATGAGCTTCGGCCAGGCCCTGTTCTTCGGCTCGGCCGGTTACGGCGTCGCCCTGCTCGCGCGCGACCTGAACGTCACCAACATCTTCCTGGTGCTGCCGGCGGGAACGCTGATCGGCCTCACCTTCGCGCTCCTGCTCGGCGGCTTCCTGCTGCTGGGACGGCATCCCTCCAGCGTGATCTTCGTCTCGCTCGGCACGCTGACCGGCTCCTACGCCGCCGATCGCCTCGCGCGCGGCTGGTATTATCTCGGCGGCCAGAACGGCATCCCCTCGATCGCACCGATGTCACTCGGCGGTTACGACTTCACGGAAGGACCGGCGTTCTACTATCTCGTGCTCGGCATCCTCGTCGTGGTCTACCTGCTCTGCCGCTTCCTGGTGCGTTCGCAATTCGGCCTTGCGCTCGCGGGCCTGCGCGAGAACGAGCAGCGCATCGCCTTCTTCGGCTACAAGGCGCAGCACCTGAAAGCGATCATCTTCACCATCGGCGGCGCCGTCGCAGGCCTCGCCGGCAGCCTCTACGCCTTCCACGAAGGTTTCGTCTGGCCCAACATGGTCGGCGTCGTGGTTTCGACCCAGGTCGTGCTCTATGTCCTGTTCGGCGGCTCCGGCACGCTGATCGGCGCCGTCATCGGCGCCGTGATCGTCGAGGGCGTCAGCTTCTGGCTCTCGGACAATTACCGCGACATCTGGCCGATCATCCTCGGCCTGCTGCTCCTGCTCGTGATCCTGTTCCGGCCGCTCGGCCTGATCAGTTTTGTCCTTGGCGAGCGCGAGCGGGTCGGCAGCTTCGGCGCCAAGATCAAAGAGAACGTCAAGGAGCCGCGCAATGCTCCTTGAAGCGGCCGGCATCAAGAAGGTCTTCGGCAAGCTCACCGCGCTCGACGGCGCAGCGCTCACGGTCGGCGAGAACGAGTTTCACGGCCTGATCGGCCCGAACGGCTCGGGCAAGAGCACGCTGATGAAGTGCATCGCCGGCGCCGAGGTGCCGACGCAAGGAAAGGTCTCCTTCGTCAACACCGATATCACCGCGTTCACGCCGACCGAACGCGCCCGGGCCGGCATGAGCCTGAAATTCCAGATCACATCCGTGCTGCCGTCGCTGACGCTCTACGACAACATCCTGCTCGCGCTGCAGGCGCAGTCCTCGCTGTTCGACCTCGTGTTCTCGCGCACCCGCGGCGCGCTGCACGATCAGGTCATGACGATGCTGACGCAATTCCGCCTCGCCGACCGCGCCTTCGACGCGGCCGCCGCGCTGTCGCACGGCCAGCAGCAATGGCTGGAGATCGCGATGGCGCTCGCCGGCAAGCCGAAGCTCTTGCTGCTGGACGAGCCCACCGGCGGCATGAGCCTGGAAGAGCGCCGCGTCACCGGCGAGCTGCTGCAGCCGATCAAGCAGCATTGCTCGCTGGTCATCGTCGAGCACGACCTCGATTTCATCCGCGACATCTGCGATCGCCTCACCGTGCTCGACCAGGGCAAGGTGCTGGCGTCTGGCACGGTGCCGGAGATCCAGGCCAACCCATCAGTCCAGGAGATCTATCTGCGCCGTGCCTGAATTTCTGGACATCAAGCATCTCGACGCCGGCTATGGCCGCAGCCAGGTCCTGTTCGACGTCAGCCTCGGCATTCCCTGGCGCGGCGGCGTTGCCGTGCTCGGCCGCAACGGCGCCGGCAAGACCACGCTGATGAAGACCATCGTCGGCGAATTGCCGGCGTGGAAGGGCGAGGTCGCCTTCGACGGCCGCGACATCAGCCGCCGCGCCACCCAGGAGCGCGTGCGCGCCGGCATCGGCTACGTGCCGCAGGAGCATTCGGTGTTCGCGCGCCTGTCGGTGCGCGACAATCTCGCCGTCGGCTCGCTCGCAAGCAGGGATGCCTCCGCAATCGACCGCGTGCTGGCCATCTTCCCAAAGCTCGGCCAGCGCCTCGACCAGCCCGCCGGCACGCTTTCCGGCGGCGAGCGCAAGATGCTCGCGATCGGCCGCGCCATGCTGGGCGATCCAAAACTGCTGCTGCTGGACGAGCCGACTGAGGGCGTCTGGATCGGCGTCATCGAGGAGATCACCGAGCGCCTGATCGAGCTCGCCAAGACCATCGCCGTCATCATCGTCGAGCAGCACCTCGACCTCGCACTCCGCGTTGCCGACTACGCCTATGTGCTGGATCGCGGCCGCGTCGCGCTGCAGGGCGCGGCCGGCGAGGTGAGGGACAATCCGGAGCTGGTGCGCTATCTGGCGCCGTAGCGGCGCGCGGGGTGGAGTGCGGGTACTCTCACTCCGAGCTCAACTGTCATGCCCCGGCTTGTCCGGGGCATCCAGTACGCCGCGGCCTCTCGGCTGAATCACACCCGTCTCTGGAATACTGGATTCCCCGCATTCGCGGGGAATGACGGTGGAGATTGCGGCGGCCTTCCTCGATTCAACTGTCAAACAGCCGAACACGACATCGCGATCCCGCGGCGCAGTTCGCCCGGGTTTTGCTTCACTCTCGCGCCCAGGAAATCGGAAGGGCGCAGGGAAGGCCGGGTACCGGCTGGCACCCACGAGCCCCTGTGCAATGATGCGTAAGTAGACGCTCACAGGGGTGACACAGGTGCAGCCCGATAACCGGCCTTCCCTGCGCAGTGGTTTGACGGCTTATGTCGCGCTCTCCCCGGGGAGCGTTGCACTGTTGCCCCCGTCGCCTTGCCGATTGCTGATGCGCGCGCTCCGGTTGGACCGCTCGCACCACCGCAAAGACTTGGCGCACAGCCTTTCGGGCGCCAGGACCACACGATTTTGCCATACGCGGTTGCGCCCGTCGTCGCCCTCTCGGGCTTCGCCGGACACGGCGCCGTCGTACCGCGCCCGCTGATCGCTCACGGGGACTACCCGCCCTGCGACCGCATCTGGCGCCAACGCCGCCCGCGTCCACCGCAACCCACCCCACGAACCGTGACGATCGCGACCCGCCCCTTCCGGAGGGATGAGATGGCGTGGAAGATAGGGTGTTTCGGGTGTTCGGGTAAAGAGAAATATCGCTTATCCGAAGGGACGTGCCTTACTTCACCGCCGAGAAGCGGCTGTCGAACGAGTTCGACGACACCACCGGCGCGGCGCCTGATATCATCGGGGTGCTGTCGCCCGCGCCGTCGCTCACCGACGGCTTCAGCGCCGGACGCGTTGCGGCGAGACGGGTGTCTGGCTTCGGCGGTTCGGCGGGCTTGGCGGCGACAGCGGCCGGCTTCGGCGTTTCCTTCGCCGCGTCCTTCTTGTCCTGCCCCGGCACGAAGCGGGTCACGGCGGCCTTGAGTCGCGAGGCGGCCGTGGCCGGCGTCGTGGACGTCTGGGCGGCCGGGGCCAAGGACGCCGTGGCCTGCGGCGCGGGCGTTGCGGTCGCGGTGGTGTCGGCGGTGCCGAATCCCATCTTGCGGCCGAGATTGGAGAAGAAGCCGCCGCCTTCGGACTTCTCCGCGGGCGCAGCCGAGGCGACGCGCGTATTGCTGGCAGGCGCGCTGACGGCCACCACCGGCTCTTCGCGCGGCGCCGGCGCGCTTGCCACCGCATCGAGGTTCGGCTTGGGCGGATTGACGTGACCGGGGATCGTGCCCGGCGCCTTCGCCATGGCCAGCATCTGCAGCGTGGTGCCTTCGGCGCTCTCGGAGAGGCCGGTCGAGCCCTCCGGAATCTTGGCCGCGAACACCTTGTGCATGCCGCCGTCGATGCCGGTGTTCATCCGCGCCACCGGCGTGCCCTTGGCGACGAGCCTTGCATATTCGGTTTCGTCCTTGGCTTGCTTCTCGCGCACGGCGCTGGCGATCTCATCGGGGATCACATAGGCCGGGCACTTGGCCGAGGCGTCGAACACCGGATCGCGCTTGGCGTCCGCGGGCTTGGCGGCATCGAAGACGTACTTCTTCTCGCAGAAATCGACCTTCGGCTCCTGCCGCGTCACCTCGAAATGATCATAGCCTTCCTTGATCATCTTCCAGAACGGCATGTTCGGATTGTTCCGGTGCCTGGCCATGTTCACCGGCGTCATCTTGAACGGATAGGCCTGCAGCTGGAACGCCTTCTGGCCGCCGAAGAAGGATTCGCGGCCCAAAGAATAGATCTCCGCGATCTGCTCGTCCGTCATCGCGTAGCAGCCGCGCGACGAACAGTCGCCGTGCACCATCAGCTGCGAGCCGGTGCGGCCCAGCGCCTTGTCGAAGGCGTTCGGATAGCCGGTGTTGAACGAGAGGTAGTACGACGATTGCGGATTCATCTGGCTCGGATTGATCGAGTAGAATCCCTCCGGCGCCTGGCGGTCGCCTTCGCGCACCTTGGGGCCGAGATCGCCCGACCAGCGGCAGATCGGATAGGTCTTGAGCAGCGCGAACTGGCCAGAGCGGGTCTGCTTCCAGACCTCGAGCTCGGCCTCCTGCTTGAACAGGCGGACCAGGATCGGCGATTGCAGGTCCATGTCCTTCTCGGCCATCGCGGCGATCAGCTTCGGCGGCACCGGCTGATTGGCCTTGGCGTTGGTCGCGAGCGAGACCTGATCGGTGTTGCAGCCGGACAGCAGGACGCCGGCCGTCATCAACGCAACCGAAGCAAGAAGCGCGCGAGCAAGCGAACGAGAAATCAAGATGGACCCCACACCGTGCCGGGCATTGCAGCGCGAACCCCAATTCTTCCGAAGCGCAATCCGACCGGAAAACCGACCCGCCGAGACGGGCCCGGTCAGACCCCGCTCCAGCGCTTATGCCCTGAAGCCATTGATTAAAATTCTAACCTCTGGGTCATGTGGTCGCAACCCGAGCGGGGATCACGAGGACGTTGGCCCAGTGGCATGGTCAACGAAGACTAAATGGACGCGAGTTGGGACGGAACTTGGGCTTTCGGCCCGATCCGGACTCAGATCGCCGATTTGGGCAAAAAAAGGGTTAATGCGGGGTTACCGGGCGGTCTCGTGCCCCGGACGCAGTGCAGCGCCTCTTGGCGGTGCGCTGCTGAGCCGGGGTCATGGCTCACCGCGAGCTCTGGGCCTGCTGGGTCCCGGCTCTGCGGAGCGTCACTTCGTGCCGCACCGCGTCCGGGACACGGAATCGAGGCGAATCAGCCCAGTTTCCGCCCGATATCGAGGAATTTCTGCCGCCGCTGCTTGCGGATGGCGTCCCCATCAAAGTTCCGGAGTTCGTCGAAGGCCTTGGCGATGGCCTCGCCGGTGGTGGCGATCATGGCGGCGGGGTCGCGGTGGGCACCGCCGACCGGCTCCTTCAGGATCTGGTCGATCACGCCGAAGCGGAGCATGTCCTGGGCGGTGATCTTCATGTTGTTGGCGGCTTCTTGCGCCTTGGTGCCGTCGCGCCAGAGGATGGAGGACGCCGCCTCCGGCGAAATCACGCTGTAGATCGCGTGCTCGAGCATCAGGACCTTGTTGGCCGTGGTGATGGCGATGGCGCCGCCCGACATGCCCTCGCCGGTGATGATCGCGACATTCGGCACGGTCAGCGCCAGGCACGCATCGGTCGAGCGCGCGATGGCTTCCGCCTGGCCGCGCTCCTCGGCGCCGATGCCGGGATAGGCGCCGGCAGAATCGGCCAGCGACAGCACCGGCAGGCCGAACCGCTCGGCCATCTCCATCAGCCGCACGCATTTGCGATAGCCTTCCGGCCGCGCCATGCCGAAATTGTGCCGGATGCGGCTCTCGGTGGAATCGCCCTTTTCCTGGCCCATCACGCAGATCGGCTCGCCGCGGAAGCGCCCGAAGCCGGCGACCAGCGCCTCGTCCTCGCCGAACTTGCGGTCACCGGCGAGCGGGGTGAATTCAGTGATCAGGCCCTTGATGAAGTCGTTGAAATGCGGCCGCTGCGGATGCCGCGCCACAAGCGTCTTCTGCCACGGCGTCAGGTTCGCATAGAGGTCGGCCAGCGCCTGCGCCGCCTTGTCCTCGATCCGCCCGATCTCGTCGCTGATGTCGGTGCCGGTGGCGGCGAGCGCGCGCAATTCGTCGACCTTGGAGTCGAGCTCGGCGACGGGCTTTTCGAAGTCGAGATAGCTGCGCATCTGGTCTTGCATCAACTCAATATAAGGGGGCGGGGCGTGAGAAGCGAAGCGAGTTGGGGTCAGGAGAAGAAGTGTAGCGTCTTCAAAGAGTTGGCTTGTGTGCTTGAGGCAGCCGGCCAAATCAGTCGAAAGGCCCCGGCTCTTTCTGCGGAGATGTGGCCGAAGTCAAGGCGGTTCATGGGCCGCCGCGGCCCAGCTCTCGTGTCCCGGACGCGCTGCAGCGCCTCTATGGCGCTGCTGCGGAGAGCCGGGACCCAGCAAGCCGCATGGGCCCCGGCTCAGCAGCGCATCACTAGGTGCTGCGCCGCGTCCGGGGCGCGAGACCTCTCACCTATCCCCTACTTCTCCGCCAGCGGGTGCAGGTCGCGCACCAGGCTCTTCAGCCTCTCCTCGACCACATGGGTATAGATCTGGGTCGTCGAGATGTCGGTGTGACCGAGCAGGGTCTGCACGATGCGCAGGTCCGCGCCGTTGTGCAGCAGATGGCTGGCAAAGGCGTGGCGCAGCACGTGCGGGGAGACCAGGCGGGCCTGCAAGCCGGACGCAACCGCGAGCTCCTTGAGGTCGCGCGCAAAATGCTGGCGCGTCAGATGTCCGCTCTCGCCGAACGAGGGGAACAGCCATTTCGAGGCGGCCACGCTGTTCTTCCTGTCGGCCTTTGCCGCTTCGGTGGCAGCGAGATAGTCGGCCATCGCCTGCCGCGAGGCGTCGTTGAGCGGCACCAGCCGTTCCTTGTTGCCCTTGCCGCGCACCACGATCATGCGGGCGTCGCGCTTGGCCGCCGAGCGCGGCAGCGCCACCAGCTCGGAGACGCGCAGGCCCGTGGCGTAGAGCACCTCGAGCAGGCAATAAAGCCGCAAGGCGCGCAGCCGTTTCGACGGCGAGGCATCTTCCGCCTCGCTCAATTCCTTGGCGCGGCGGAGCATGCGGTCGACGTCGGCGATCGACAGCACTTTCGGCAGGCCGCGGCCGCGCTTCGGGCCTGACAGGATCGCGGCGGGATCGTCGGTGCGGATGCGCTCGTTCAGCATGAACCGATAGAGGTGGCGCATCGCGGATAGCCGGCGGGCCACACTGGTGGATTTGAAACCGCGGGTGTCGAGGTCGGCGAGATAGTCGCGCAGCGTCTGGGTCTCGGCATCCACGAAAGTGTGGCCGACCCGGCCCAGAAATTCCGAGAAATCGGTGAGGTCGCGTCGGTAGGCATCGAGCGTGTTGACGCCGGCGCCCTGTTCCGCTGCGAGCATGTCGAGGAACAGGCCGATGAGCTTGGGGTCGGAGGGCTTTGCGGGCATGCCCCGGAGCCTAGCTGCTATTTCTTGAGAAACTTGTCCGGTGGGATCGTCACGGTCATTTCCCGCGGCTTCGGATTGACGAAGTTCGCCAGTGCGAAGACCACGCCATAGACGATGCCGGCGATCACAGCGACGACCGTCAGGAAGCGGAACAGGCTCGGCATCGTTCTGGAGTCTCGGGTAGGGGCGCGGCAGCCAAATTAACCAATGAAATCATCCAACATGTTCGCCGTTTCGTGGCAAGAGTCCTCTGGCGAGGGCCCCCATGGGGTCGTATAGGTGGCCAAACCATGCCGCATCTGGCGGCAGTTCGAGCGAGATCCAGTCGAGCGAGACGATGTCCGACGCCGCGTTGCCGCTTCCTGCTTCGCCCGAGGCCGACATCCTGTCGGCGCTCGGGGCGCGCTCGATCGTGCTCGTCGGCATGATGGGGGTGGGCAAATCCACCATCGGCCGGCGCATGGCGGCCCGGCTGAAGCTGCCCTTCGTCGATGCCGACACCGAGATCGAGGCAGCGGCCGGCATGACCATACCGGAAATCTTCGAGCGATACGGCGAGGCGCATTTCCGCGAGGGCGAGGCCCGGGTGATCGCGCGGCTGCTCGACGATGGGCCCGTGGTGCTGGCAACCGGCGGCGGCGCCTATATGCGCGAGGAGACGCGGACCCGCATCGCCGCCAAGGCGGTCTCGATCTGGCTCCGGGCGGACCACGACGTCATCATGCGCCGCGTCCGCCGTCGTGCCGATCGCCCGCTGCTCCAGACCGCCGATCCGGAAGGGACGGTAACGCGCCTGCTCACCGAGCGCGAGCCGGTCTATGGCAAGGCCGACCTCACCATCGCCTCGCGCGACGTGCCGCACGATCGCATCGTCGAGGAGTGCATCGAAACGCTGCGCACCCATCTCTGCAGCGAGCCGTCCGCCTCACCCCCTCAAGACGTTGCGAGTGCGTCAAGATGACTGCGCCGTTGAAGCATTCCGATCCTGTCACTGTCGGCGTCGCGCTGGAGAATCGCGCCTACGACATCGTTATCGGACGCGGCGTGCTGGCCTCGCTCGGCGAACGCGTCGCCGCCCTGCGCCCCGGCGTGCGCACGGCGATCGTGACGGATCGCACCGTGGCGAAACACTGGCTCGCGCCGACCGAAGCATCGCTCGCGGCGAGCGGCATTCCGACCTCGCGCATCGTGGTCGAGGAAGGCGAGATCTCGAAAACCTATGCCGGGCTCGAAAAGGTCAGCGAGGCACTGATCGCCGCTCGAATCGAGCGCAACGATCTCGTCATCGCGCTCGGCGGCGGCGTGGTCGGCGATCTCGCCGGCTTTGCCGCGGCCATCCTGCGCCGCGGCGTCGATTTCGTACAGGTGCCGACCTCGCTGCTCGCGCAGGTCGACTCGTCCGTCGGCGGCAAGACCGGCATCAACTCGCCGCAGGGCAAGAATTTGCTCGGGGCCTTCCACCAGCCGGTGCTCGTCATCGCCGATACCGCCGTGCTGGACACGCTGTCGCCGCGTCAGTTCCGGGCCGGCTATGCCGAGGTCGCCAAATACGGCGTGCTGGGCGACGAGGCTTTCTTCAGCTGGCTCGAGAAGAACCATGCCGACATCTCCAGGGGCGGATCGGCCCGCGAGCATGCGATCGCGACGTCCTGCCGGGCCAAGGCAGCAATCGTCGCGCGCGACGAGCGCGAAACCGGCGAGCGCGCCCTGCTCAACCTCGGCCACACCTTCGGTCACGCGCTGGAAGCTGCGACCGGCTTCTCCGACCGCCTGTTCCACGGCGAGGGCGTCGCCATCGGCATGACGCTGGCGGCGCAGTTCTCGGCGAAGCTCGGCATGATCGGCGAGCGTGAGGCGGCGCGTATCGAGCGTCACCTGATCGAGGCGGGTCTGCCGACGCGCCTGCAGGACATCGCGGGCTTTGCGCAGGAAGGGCTTGCCGATGCCGACGCGCTGATGGCGTTGATGGCGCAGGATAAGAAGGTCAAGCGCGGCAAGCTCACCTTCATCCTGCTGGAGGCCGTGGGCCGCGCGGTGATCGCAAAGGACGTCGAGCCGGCGCCGGTGCGCGACTTCCTGAAAGAGAAGCTCGCGCAGTGACGACGGGATCGTTCAGATCGGCCGCCCGCGAAACGGCGGGGAATGCCGGGGCGGTCGCGAGGCAAACATGAGCTCGATCTCGATCAATCTGCTGCTTGCGGCCCTCCTGCTCGCCGCCAACGCGTTTTACGTGGCGGCGGAATTTGCGCTGGTGAAGAGCCGCGGCTTCCGCGTCAAGGCCATGGTCGAGCAGAACCGCTTCGGTGCGCGCCTGCTGCAGACGATGATGGGAAACATCGAATCCTATCTCGCCTGCTGCCAGCTCGGCATCACCATGGCCTCGCTCGGTCTCGGCTGGATCGGCGAGCCGACCGTGTCCGCGCTGCTGAGCCCCGTCCTCAGCCCGCTCGGAATGTCGGAGGCCACGCTGCACTTCACCTCGTTCGTGGCGGGTTTTCTGGTCTTCTCCTCGCTGCACATCATCATCGGCGAGCAGGTGCCGAAAACGCTTGCGATCAGGGAGCCGATGCCCGTGTCGCAGTGGATCGCGTATCCGCTGCATTTTTCCTACCTCGTGTTCTACCCGCTGAGCTGGTGTCTCAACACGGCGTCGAGCGCGATCCTGCGTCTGATGGGAGTGCAGGAGTTCTCGCAGCACGAGATCCTGACGGATTCGGAGATCGAGGGCCTGGTCGAGGAATCGGCGGTGCACGGCAAGATCGAGAGCGGCGAGGCCGAGTACATTCACAACGTCTTCCGCCTCGGCGAGCTGACGGTGTCCGACGTGATGGTCCACCGCACGGCCATGGTGATGATCAACGCCGACCTGCCGCCGGAGGAGCTGGTGCGGGAGGTGCTGGCCACCGAATACACCCGCATTCCGCTGTGGCGGGACAAGTCGGAGAACATCATCGGCATTCTGCACGCAAAGGATCTGTTGCGGGCGATCCGCGCATCGGAGGGCGACACGTCGCGCATCGACGTCACCACCATCATGCTGCCGCCCTGGTTCGTGCCGGAGATGCGGCCGATATCCCAGCAGCTCAAGGCGTTCCGCCGCCGCAAGACCCATTTCGCGCTCGTCGTCGACGAGTATGGTGAGGTCGAAGGCCTCGTGACGCTGGAAGACATTCTGGAGGAGATCGTCGGCGACATCTCCGACGAGCATGACGTGGTGGTCGCCGGCGTGCGCCGTCAGCCCGACGGCTCCGTCGTGGTCGACGGCTCGGTGCCGATCCGCGACCTCAACCGCGCCATGGACTGGCATCTGCCCGATGAAGAGGCAACCACGGTCGCCGGCCTCGTCATTCACGAGGCGCGCTCGATCCCAGACCGCGGCCAGAGCTTCACCTTCCACGGCTTCCGCTTCCGCGTCCTCCGCCGCGAGCGCAACCGCATCACCGCGCTCCGTATTTCACCGGTGACGCGCGAGGCCGAGCTGGAAGAGGCCAAGCCGAGACGGGCCGGAACGTCGTTTTAGTCTGCTGACGGAGGCTATCCTTCCCCCGGCGCCTGCGCATTGATCGCCAGCGCGTGCACGCTGCCTAAGAGTTCCGCGGCGAGCGCGGAATTTATCATGCGATGACGGTCGACCCGGCTCTTCCCTTTGAAGGCGGCAGACACGATATACACCCGGAAGTGTGTCTCGCCGCCCGGCTGATGGCCGGAATGGCCCTCATGCAAATGTGACTCGTCGACGACTTGCAGGCTTTCCGGCGTGAAAGCTTCCTGCAACTTGTTGCTGATAGTGTCTTTCATAGCCATGTGTGCCATTAAGGTGCGCGCTCGCATTCCGTCAATACCCGGACGTCCCAAGCTCGTCGCGACCGGGTGCTCAGCGAATTGCAATGTCAAGACTTGAAGGTTTTTGCATTGCGTAGTCAAAGTCAGCCATGCCGATCGATTCATCGAAATTCTTCGACTCCATCCGCGTGAAGCCGCGGGGCAAGCAGCCGGAAGTGAAGCCGCGCGACACCGCGGTCAATTGCGAATGGGCGGGCTGCGCCAACAAGGGCTCGCACCGCGCGCCGAAGGGGCGCGAGAACCAGCGCGAGTACTGGCACTTCTGTCTCGACCACGTGCGCGAGTACAACCAGAACTACAATTTCTTTTCCGGCATGAATGCCGAAGCAGTTGCGCGCTATCAGAAGGATGCGCTGACCGGTCACCGCCCGACCTGGAAAATGGGCGCCAATGGCGGCAAGAAGGGTGCGGAAGAGATCGACATGGCGGCCGATCCTTTCAGCATGTTCAGCGAGATCAACGGCCGCGCCAGCTGGCGCAAGGGCCCGGAAGCTGCGCCCAAGGCCGAGACGCGCAAGGTGATGAACGCCGAGCGCAAGGCGCTCCAGGTCATGGGCCTCGGCCCCAGCGCAACGCTTGCCGACGTCAAGACCAAGTACAAGGCGCTGGTGAAGCAGCACCACCCCGACGCCAATGGCGGCGACCGCTCGACCGAGGACCGCCTGATCGAGATCATCAAGGCGTACAATTATCTGAAGACGGTCGTGCGCGAGGCGTAAGGGGGCCTTGGGCTTTCTTCCTCTCCTCTTGTGGGAGAAGGTGGCATGGGCGGCCCTCGGCCGCCGTTCTTTAGAACGTCGAAGCGAAGCTTCGGCTATGGCGCCGGATGAGGGGTTGCTTCCGCAGATTCCAATGCAAGAGGGGTGCTCGCGGAGAGAACCCCTCACCCGTCTCGCCGCTGCGAGCCACCCTCTCCCGCAAGGAGAGAGGGGAAGAGCGCTCCGCATTTCCTATGCTTCTACGCCTCCGGCATCGCGCCCACATATGACGAACTCGGCCTGATCAATCGCCCCGTCCGCTGCTGCTCGCGGGCATGCGCGGTCCAGCCTGCGCTGCGCGCGACCGCGAAGATCGGCGTGAAGGCCTGCCGCGGAATCGCCAGGGCATCGAGCAGGATCGCGGTGAAGAACTCGACATTCGTCTCCAGCGGTCGCTCCGGATTCTTCCTGCGCAAGGCGCTGCGGATATAGGCCTCGACCTCGCCGGCAAACGGCAAATCGGTGCCATCGGCCGCCAGCGCCTCGACCGCGGTCTTGAGCACGTCGGCGCGAGGATCGCGAACGCGATAGACGCGGTGACCGAACCCCATCATGCGCTCGCCGCGCGCCAGCGCCGCGTCGACCCAGGGCTTTATGCGCTCGCGCGACCCAATCGCATCCAGCATTTCCAGCACCGGCTCCGGCGCGCCGCCATGCAAGGGGCCGGTCAGCGCGCAATAGCCGGCGGTGACGGCCGCGAACAGGTCAGCCTGCGTCGAAGCCACCACGCGCGCGGTGAAGGTCGATGCGTTCATGCCGTGGTCGCTGGCGGTGACGAGATAGGCGTCCAATGCCGTGATCTCGCGCGGTGCGGCCGAACGCCCGTGCAACATGCGCAGCGTGTCGGCGGCATGGCTAACGTCGGGATCGGGCGCGACCGGCTCGAGCCCCTGGGCGTGCCGGACCAGCGCGCCCGCGATCACCGGAAATGCGCCGACGATCGTCGCCTCGTGCTCCAGCCCGGGCTCGGCGCGAAGTCCGGCGACGGCGGCACGAAACCCGTCGATGATGCCCATGCCGCGCGTCGCCGGCAGCAGGTCCGGCAGCCGCGCGAAGGCGCGCTCGCGCGCCACGCCCAGGTGTGAGCGCACATTGGCCTCGGTGAGGGTGGTCTTGCCGGCACCGTTCCAGAGCCGGGCGGTGACGCCCTCGAAGCTCGAGATGGCGGCGAGCCGGCCGACATGCTCGCCGGCGATGATCAGCTCGCCGTGCTCGCCGTCGACATGGCTCAGCACGGTCTCGGCCGCGGGAACGCCGTCCAGCCCGATCTGGCTTTTGGTGAGGTGGATGTTCATGACCCAAATCTCCTGTTCACGGAGAACAAGGTCAGGCCTCTCGACACATTGATCAATCTTGATTACATAAATCAATATGAAAAATTCTGATGGACTGTACCTCTCCGCCCGGGAAGCCGCCGCCGAGCTCGCGATCTCCCCGGCCACCCTCTATGCCTATGTCAGCCGCGGCCTGATCCGCTCCGAGCCGACGCCGGACTCGCGAAAGAACCGCTATCGCGCCGAGGATGTTCGTGCGCTGAAGGAGCGCCGTGTGCCGTCGCCGGAGCCACGCGGCCTGCGCAGCTTCGATGCCGATCTGCCGGTGATGGACACGGAGATCTCGACCATCACCGAGGAGGGCGCGATCTATCGCGGCGTCAATTGCGTCGATCTGTCCGAGAACGATACGCTGGAGCACGCCGCGACGCTGCTGTGGGATGTCGCCGACGTCGATCCGTTTGCCCCCGACAATCAACCCGAGCTCTCCGAGGAAATGCGCGTGATCGCGGAGGCCGCGCGCCGGGCGGCACCGATCGATCGCGCCATCGCCGTGCTCGCACTGGCCGCGAGCGCCGATCCCCGCGCCTTCACCCGGGCACCCGATGGCCGCGCCATGGTCGGCGCGCGCATCGTCCGCCTGCTGGTTGCGACCATGCTCAATGCGGAAGCCTCGGCCGAGCCGCTGCATCAGCAGGTTGCGCGCGCCTGGGCGGCGGACAACAAGCAAGCGCCCGATCTGATCCGCCGCGCGCTGGTGCTGCTCGCCGATCACGAGCTGAACGCGTCGACCTTCACCACACGCTGCGCGGCCTCGACCGGCCTCAACCTTTATGACTCCGTTATTGCCGGCCTCGCCGCGTTGAAAGGGCCGAAGCATGGCGGCGCCGGCGTCCTGGCCTCACAGCTCGTCAAGACGCTGGTCGACCGCGACGTCGAGCCTGTCGTGCGGGAGCGCGTCGCGCTCGGCGAACGCTTTGCGGGGTTTGGCCACGGCGTCTACAAGCACGGCGACCCCCGCGCGCAGTCGCTGCTGAACGCGCTGTCGCGCGCCGGCGCGCCGCGCAAATTCACCAGGGAAGTGCCCGAGCGGATCGCGGAAGCCACCGGCGAGTTCGTCAATATCGACTACGCGCTCGCCGTGCTGGTCCATGCACTGCGCCTGCCCGCCGGCAGCGAGCTCGCACTGTTCGCGATGGCGCGCAGCGTCGGCTGGATCGCGCACGCCAGCGAGCAATTGCAGTTCGGCAAGCTGATCAGGCCGAGGGCGCGGTATGTGGGCCCGACGCCGGGAAAGAGGGTGGGGGCTGCGAGATCCGGAGCCTAGATCATTTTCCGGATCTTCAGCTTAGGCTTCCGGCGAACCGCTCGGCGAGTCTGTTTCTCTTGAATGCCTCGGCGACCCAATCCACGAAGACTCTCGTCTTTGCGGGCACGAACTTGCGCGACGCGTAGTAAATCGAGATCGCGCCGGCGTCACAGTACCATCTTGGCACCAGGCGTAGCAGCGACCCCTCTTCGAGCGCGGGAAGAATGTCGGCGGTGGCGAGCATGGCAACGCCCAGACCCAGCAGTGCCGCCTCGCGCATCGCAGCCGGGTCGTTGACGACGATCGCCTCAGTCAGTGGGGCTTGAACTTCGCGCCCCGAAACATCGCGCATCGTCCAGTGCCGGATGCGCCCGCTCTGGAGCGAGCGCATGACAATGCCATCCAGCGCGGCCAATTGGTCCGGCGTAGTCGGCAATGTTCGCCCCGACATGTAGACCGGAGAAGCAACGGGGATGATGTGTGCCGGCGCAAGGGTTCGGCTGACAAGTCCCGGCAACAATTCAAACCCGCCTCCAATCGCGGCGTCGTAGCCCTCACCGACCAGATCGACTTGGCGATTCTCGAAGTGCCACTCAGGGCGGACCTGCGGATAACGGGCCAAGAAGCCGGGAAGCAGAGGCAGGATATGAGCTGTGCCGAATGTCGGCGGGAGGCTTATCTTGAGAACGCCCGCCGGCTCCTCGCGTCCGGTGGACGTTCCGGCGATCGCTGCCTGGAGTCCCTCGAGGTGGCCACCGATCGCGGTGCGGAACGCTTCGCCGGATTCGGTGAGCGTCAGCCTCCGTGTCGAACGATGAAACAATCGGACGCCGAGATTGCGCTCCAGCATGGCAACGTTGCGGCTGACAGCTGCCGGAGTCAGCGAAAGGCGTCGGCCAGCCTCCGAAAAGCTGCCGCACTCAGCGCTGCGAACGAATGCTTCCAGGTTGGCCAACGTTTCCATGAGCTCATTTTCAAAGGAACGTTGATAATCTTACGACCAATATCACGCTAATCAAAGGGCAATATTTCGGTCATCTCTGTGACCGACCGATCAGTTCGTCTGATCCCAAACAGCCCGGAGCTTTTCCATGTCCACCATCGGCATCATCGGCGCAGGCAATATCGGCCGCGCAATCGCGCAAGTGCTGGCGCGCAACGGCATCGCCGTGACCCTGTCCAACAGCCGAGGTCCGGACAGCCTCAGGACCACCGTGGCCGAGATCGGTCCGCTCGTGACCGCGGGCACCCGCGAGGAAGCCGCCGCCAAGGATATCGTCTTCGTCGCCGTCAACTGGTCGAAGCTGCCAGATGCGCTCGCCGGCCTGCCGCCATTCGGCGGGCGCATCGTCGTCGACGCCAACAACCCGATCGAAGCGCCCCTGTTCAAGCCGGCAGAACTCGGCGGTCGCGCCTCGTCCGAAGTTTTCGCCGATCTGGTCCCCCGTGCGCGGGTGGTGAAAGCGTTCAACCATCTTTTGGCGCAACTCCTCGCAACCGATCCGGCGAGCGAGGGCGGCAAGCGCGTGCTTTTCTACGCGGGCGACGATGCCGGCGCCAAAGCGGAGGTCGGCGCTCTGATCGATCGGCTCGGATTTTTCGGCATCGATCTGGGCTCGCTCGCGATTGGGGCCAGGTTGACCCAGTTTCCTGGCGGTCCGCTTCCCGCGCTGAACCTGGTGAAGTTCGGATGATGTGCGAGCCGCTTGGCAACACGATGAAAGGGATCACGATGAAAACGGAAGATATTGATTTCGATCACCTGCTTCGCTCGAATCTGGAGCGGGTGTTCAACGAGCGGGACGAGGAAAAGAGGCGGATCGCCATCACCGAGTTGTTCGTCGAAGAGCCCGTCATGTACGAGCCGACCGCCATCGTCCGGGGGCGCGCCGAGATATCGCGCATCGCGGGGAATCTCCTGACGCAATTCGGGCCGACGTTCCGCTTCGTGCCGGATGGCGTGGCTGCCGGTCACCATGGGCTCGCGCATCTGGCTTGGCACGCCGGCCCCAAGGATGGTCCAGTCGCGGTGACAGGCGCAGACGTTGTTCAAATCGAAGGCGGCAAGATCGCGCGGCTGTGGGTGCTGCTCAATTCGCAGAACACTGAATAGCGTTGCCTGCAGCTGTAATCTCTGCGCTCTTTGCCGTCGTCACTGGGAACGCAGAGGCACAGCGTTCTCGGCGTGACAGCTCTTAACCCGACCGCGGCAGTTCACACCATCGCTTCCGCGACAACCATGTAGTTCACGTCCATATCGGACGACAGCGACCATTTGTCGGCGAAGGGCGAGTAGACGACGCCGGTCTGCTCGGTGATGACGAGACGGTTGTCGAGCAGATATTTCGTCAGCTCGTCGGGCGTGACGAACTTGTTCCACTCGTGCGTGCCGCGCGGCAGCCAGCGCAGGACGTATTCGGCACCGACGATGGCGAGCGCAAAGCTCTTCCAGTTGCGGTTCAGCGTCGAGACCACCATCAGGCCGTTCGGCTTCAGCATCGCGGCGCAGCGCTTCAGGAACATGCCGACGTCGGTGACGTGCTCGACCACCTCCATCGCCAGCACGATGTCGAAGCGCTCGCGCGGGTCGATCTCCTCCACCGTGGTGCAACGATAGTCGATCGCAAGATGGCTCTTGTCGGCATGCAGCTTCGCCGCCGCGATATTGCTCGCGGAAGGATCGACGCCGATGACCTGCGCTCCGAGGCGCGACAGCGGCTCGCAGAGCAGGCCGGCGCCGCAGCCGATGTCGAGCACGCGCAAGGATCCGAGACAATTGAGGCTGCGCACGTTGCGCTCGAACTTGCGGCAGGCGGCATCGCGGATATAGCCGAGCCGCAGCGGGTTGATCCGGTGCAGCGGCGCCATCTTGCCCTTGGGATCCCACCATTCCGCCGAGAGTTTCGAGAATTTCGCGATCTCGGCGGCATCGACGCTCGAGCCGGGCTGGGCGGAAAGGGAAGTATTTTGCTGCATGCTCATGGTTGGGCGCGGTCCTACCGCGTGGTGATCGAACTACGGAAGGCGAGCGGCGAGGCGATCGTCCGGATGGTTTCGCGACCTTCGCCGACTCCGTTGATGGTCACATCGCCGTAGTTGAGAATACGTCCAAGAATTGTCTGGTTGACATCGACGCTCTCGACCTTGTCCAGCGGCATCTCGAAGGTGCGGCGCTGGATGAACCCGGTCTTGTGCACCACCCTGAGGTTGGTGACGTCGGTCTCGGTGGTGAAACGATGGAACCAGCCCTTCACGGTCCAATACAGGGCCGCCAGCGCTACGAGACCTGCCGCGCCAAGGCAAAGCAGAACGAGCCAGTCGACCATCGCCTGCTGCGACAGGACGAGCAGGGCCAGCGCCACGATCCAGGCCACGATGGCCGGAAAGTAGAAGATCCAGTGCGCATTGGTCGAATACAGCACTCGCTCGCCGGGCTGCAGGATCTCGTCGATATAGCGCGCCATGATCTAGCTTAACCCACTACCCCGCCCTGCCCCCGCAGGAACCCGCTTGCCCCCGGCCCCTCCGCTCTGTATACGCGCGGTCGGTGGGGCACCCGTCCAGTGCGGGTCACCATACTGATCCTTATGAAGGAATGCACGCGTCGTCATGAGCCGCCTCGTGATGAAATTCGGCGGCACGTCCGTCGCCAACATCGAACGTATCCGCAACGTCGCACGCCATGTGAAGCGTGAGGTCGATGCCGGCCACGAAGTGGCCGTGGTCGTCTCGGCGATGGCCGGCAAGACCAACGAGCTGGTGGCCTGGTGCACCGAGGCCTCGCCGATGCACGACGCGCGCGAATATGACGCCGTGGTCGCCTCGGGCGAACAGGTGACGTCCGGTCTTCTTGCCATCGTGCTCCAGGGCATGGGCATCCAGGCCCGCTCCTGGCAGGGCTGGCAGATCCCGATCAAGACCAGCGACGCCCATGCCTCGGCCCGGATCGAGGACATCGACGGTAGCGAGATCATCAAGCGCTTCAAGGACCGCAAGGAGGTCGCGGTCATCGCCGGCTTCCAGGGCATCAACCCCGAGACGGGTCGCATCACCACGCTCGGCCGCGGCGGCTCCGACACCTCGGCCGTGGCGATCGCCGCCGCCGTCAAGGCCGACCGCTGCGACATCTACACCGATGTCGACGGCGTCTACACCACCGACCCGCGAATCGTGCCGAAGGCCAAGAGGCTCGACAAGATCGCGTTCGAGGACATGCTGGAACTGGCCTCGCAGGGCGCCAAGGTGCTCCAGGTCCGCTCGGTGGAACTCGGCATGGTCCACAACATGCCGATCTTCGTCCGCTCGAGCTTCGACAAGCCCGAGGATATCGACCCGCATGCCAACCAGCCGCCCGGCACGCTGATCTGCAGCGAGGAGGAGATCATGGAAAGCCACGTCGTCACCGGTATCGCCTTCTCCAAGGACGAGGCTCAGATCTCGGTGCGCCAGATCGAGGACAAGCCCGGCGTTGCGGCCTCGATCTTCGGCCCGCTGGCCGATGCCAATATCAACGTCGACATGATCGTGCAGAATGTGTCCGAGGACGGCAAGACCACCGACCTCACCTTCACCGTGCCGGCCGCGGACTTCACCCGCGCGAAGGATACGATTACCGCGGCCAAGGCCAAGATCGGCTATGCGCGGCTCGATACCGCCACCGATGTCGCCAAGATCTCGGTGATCGGCAGCGGCATGCGCAGCCATGCCGGCGTCGCCGCCCAGGCGTTCTCGGCGCTCGCCGGACGGAACATCAACATCCGGGCCATTACAACCTCCGAGATCAAATTCTCGGTCTTGATCGACACCGCCTATACCGAGCTTGCGGTGCGCACCCTGCACACGCTCTACGGCCTCGACCAGACCTGATGGTCTTTCCGGAAAACTGGTTCGCACTTTTCCGGACCATGCCAAAAGGCTAATTTTCTCTTAGCGGTCGCAGCAAACGCGAAGGTGTACACACCTTCGCGTTTGGCAGGCGTTTTGCTTGGCAAAACAAGCCTCAATTCGCTATACGGCGGACAGGGTGGGCTGCCGCAGACTGTGTCCCAGTTCAGGCGGCGCTGATTCGGCACGAGCGCTCAATCTTCCGTGGATTTTGTGCTTGTGCCTGCGCCGGACAAACAATTTGGTTGTTTTTCTGGAATTTTGATCCAGCCGCCCGCCGATACCGCCGGGCCCGGCAGACGGAGGAGATTGACGGTTCATGCGGAGCGCGTCGGGAGGTCCCCGCGTCTTGTTGAGACGGCTCCGCGAAACCATGGCGGAGCAGGTCTCGGCCCAGGAGCGGCTGGACAAGATCGTGGTGCTGATCGCCGCCAACATGGTGGCCGAGGTGTGCTCGGTCTACGTGCTGCGCATCGACAACACGCTCGAGCTCTACGCCACCGAAGGTCTCAACCGCGAGGCGGTGCACCACACCGTGCTCAGCGCCCATGAGGGCCTGGTCGGCCTGGTCGCCAGCGAGGCGACACCGCTCAATTTGAGCGACGCGCAGAGCCACCCCGCCTTCTCGTTCCGGCCCGAGACCGGCGAGGAAATCTACCATTCCTTCCTCGGCGTGCCGATCCTGCGCGCCGGCAATACGCTCGGCGTGCTGGTGGTGCAGAATCGCGCCAAGCGCAATTATGTCGAGGAGGAGCTCGAGGCACTCCAGACCACCGCGATGGTGCTGGCCGAGCTGATCGCCTCCGGCGAACTCTCCGCGCTGGCGCAGCCGGGCCAGGAGCCGGCAGCGCGCCATTCGGCGCAGAAGGTCGGCGCCATCCTGTCGGAGGGCATCGCGCTCGGCCATGTCGTGCTGCACGAGCCGCGCGTCGTCATCAAGGATTACATCGCCGAGGACCTGCCGAAGGAGATCAAGCGGCTCGATACCGCGCTCGCCAAGCTGCGTGCCGATCTCGACCGCATGCTGGAGCGCGGCGACGTCGCCGAAGGCGGCGAGCACCGCGAGGTGCTGGAAGCCTACCGCATGTTCGCCAACGACCAGGGCTGGTCGCACAAGCTCCACGAGGCGGTCGCGACCGGCCTCACTGCGGAAGCCGCGGTCGAGCGCGTCCAGTCCGATACCCGCGCGCGCATGCTGCGCTCGACCGACCCCTATTTGCGCGACCGGCTGCACGATCTGGAAGACCTCGGCTACCGCCTGATGCGGCAGCTGGTCGGCCAGGATCATGCGCCCTCGCGCGAGCAGCTGCCCGACAACGCCATCGTCATCGCCCGCGCGATGGGCCCGGCGGCGCTGCTCGACTACGACCGCAAGCGCCTGCGCGGCATCGTGCTGGAGGAAGGCACCGCGAACTCGCACGTCTCGATCGTGGCGCGGGCGCTGGGTATCCCTGCGGTCGGCGAGGTGCCGAACGCGCCCGGCATCGCCGATCCCGGCGATGCCATCATCGTCGACGGCACCTCGGGCTCGATCTATGTACGCCCGTCGCAGGAGATCGAGGCCGCCTTCGCCGAGCGCGTGCGCTTCCGCGCCCGCCGCCAGGCGCAATACTTGGCGCTGCGCGACCGGCCCTGCGTCACCAGGGACGGCCAGAAGGTCGAGCTGATGATCAACGCAGGCCTTGCGATCGACCTGCCGCATATCGAGGACACCGGCAGCGCCGGCATCGGCCTGTTCCGCACCGAGCTGCAATTCATGGTCGGTCAGAGCCTGCCGCGCACCAGCGACCAGCTCGCGCTCTATCGCACCGTGCTCGATGCCGCAGGCCCCAAGCCGGTCACCTTCCGCACGCTCGACATCGGCGGCGACAAGGCGCTGCCCTATATGGAAGCGGTGATCGAGGAAAATCCCGCGCTCGGCTGGCGCGCGATCCGGCTCGGGCTCGATCGTCCAGGCCTGTTGCGCGGCCAGATCCGCGCGCTGCTGCGGGCCGGCGGCGGCCGCGCGCTGCGCATCATGTTCCCGATGATCTCGGAGGTCGCCGAATTCGACTCGGCCAAGGCGCTGGTCGAGCGCGAGCTCACCTACCTCCGCCAGCACGGCCACACGCTGCCCGAGCGTATCGACATCGGCACCATGGTCGAGGTGCCCGCCCTGCTCTACCAGCTCGACGAGCTCCTGAAGAAGGTCGATTTCATCTCGGTCGGCTCCAACGACCTGTTCCAGTTCCTGTTCGCGGTCGACCGCGGCAACGCCAAGGTCTCCGAGCGCTTCGACACCATGTCGGCACCGATCCTGCGCGCGCTGCGCGACATCGCTCGCAAGGCGCACGCGGCGCAGAAGTCGCTCTCGCTGTGCGGCGAGATGGCGTCCAAGCCGATCGGCGCGCTGGCGCTCATTGCGCTCGGCTACCGCTCGCTCTCGCTCTCGGCGACCGCGCTCGGCCCGGTCAAGGCGATGGTGCTCGACCTCGACGCCAAGAAGGCCGAAGCCATGCTGGGCCCTCTGCTGGATGCGCCCGCGGGCAGCGTCTCGATCCGGCAGAAGCTGACGGAATTTGCCGAAGCCGAGGGCCTTGCGTTGTAGCGGGCCTGTCGTCCGCTCTCCGCCGCCGTCGCCTCCTTCCGCCCTTTGAGACTGAACCGATGTCGTCACTTCCCGAAGCCAAACTGGACGTCCTGCTCGCGCATCACGCCTCGCTCGAGGCCGAATCGCTCGGACAGCTCGCCTCCGAGCGTTACGTGCAGATCACGCGCGAGCTCGCCGAGCTCACGCCGCTGATCGAGGCGGTGAAGGCCTATCGCGCCGCCGTCAAGGAACTCGCCGACACCGAGGCGTTGATCGCCGATCCCGCCACCGACGCCGAGATGCGCGGCATGGCGGAAGCCGAACGCGACGAGCTCGCGCCGAAGATCGAGGACCTGGTCCAGAAGATCCGCGTCGCGCTGCTGCCCAAGGACGCCATGGACGACCGCAACGTGGTGCTGGAAATCCGCGCCGGCACCGGCGGCGACGAGGCTTCGCTGTTCGCCGGCGACCTGTTCCGGATGTACGAGCGTTTCGCCAGCTTGCAGGGCTGGAAGGTCGAGGTCATCTCCGCCAGCGAAGGCACCGTCGGCGGCTACAAGGAAATCATCGCCGAGATCCAGGGCCGCGGCGCATTCTCCAAGTTGAAATTCGAATCCGGCGTGCACCGCGTGCAGCGCGTGCCCGACACCGAGACGCAGGGGCGCATCCACACCTCCGCCGCGACGGTCGCCGTGCTGCCCGAGGTCGAGGACGTCGACGTCGACATCAAGAACGACGACCTGCGCATCGAGACCATGCGCGCAGGGGGCGCCGGTGGCCAGCACGTCAACAAGACGGAATCCGCGATCCGCATCACCCATATCCCGACCGGCATCGTGGTCATGATGCAAGACAGCCGCTCGCAGCACAAGAATCGCGCCTCCGCCATGAACATCCTGCGCTCGCGCATCTATGACGCCGAGCGGCAACGGGTCGAGGCGGCGCGCTCGGCCGAGCGCAAGGAGAAGGTCGGCTCCGGCGACCGCTCCGAGCGCATCCGCACCTACAATTTTCCGCAAGGACGCGTCACCGATCATCGCATCAACCTCACGCTCTACAAGCTGCCCCAGGTGATCGCGGGTGAAGCGCTCGGCGAACTGATCGACGCACTGACGACGGAGCACCAGGCCGCACAGCTCGCTGCGCAAGGCGCGGCGGCCTGAGGCGTGAGCAACCCCTTCATAGGACAATCCATCGAGAGCGCGCGGCGCGCGCTGGCTGCGCAGCTGAGATCGGCAGGGCTCGACCAAGCCGAGCTCGACGCGCGCATCCTGATCAGTGCGGTACTCGGCCTCGACCTCACCGGCCTGATCACGCAGGCGGCCCGTCCTCTCACCACCGCCGAAGCATCGCGGCTCGCGCAACATGCACAGCGCCGCATCGCCGGCGAGCCGGTGGCGCGCATTCTCGGGACGCGCGAATTCTGGGGCCTGCCGTTCCGCCTGTCGGAAGCAACCCTGGTCCCGCGCCCCGATACCGAGACCGTGGTCGAGCTTGCGCTCGAAATCCTTCGCGAGCGGCAGACATCTCGCCCGCCGCGTATCGCCGACATCGGCACCGGATCCGGCGCGATCCTGCTCGCGCTGCTGCACGAAATGCCCGATGCGTTCGGCGTCGGCACCGATCTCAGCCAGAACGCGCTCAGAACCGCCAGGGACAATGCCGCTGCGCTGGGACTCGCCGACCGCGCCGCCTTCGTCGCCTGCTCCTACGCCGCGGCGCTCGGTGGCCCGTTCGACCTCATCGTGTCGAATCCGCCCTATATTCCCTCGGCTGAAATTCCGAAATTGAGCATCGCGGTGCGCGAGCACGACCCGCATCTGGCGCTCGACGGCGGCAATGACGGATACGACGCCTATCGCGCCCTGATCCCGCAGGCGGGCGAGCGGCTCGCCCCCGGCGGCGCCCTGGTCGTCGAGGCCGGACAGGGCCAGGCTCAGAATATTGAAACCTTGATGAGGGCCGCCGCGTTATCGCTGGACAGGTCACCCAAGGCCGACCTGGCGGGCATTCCGCGGGCCGTATCGGCCCGAAAAATGCCCCCATAAAAGCCGGATTGGCCCGCAAAAAACCACTTGGAATATCCCGTGGGAACGACTACGTTCCGGTCAACACATCGGTGCCGGCCCCGTAGACCTACGGGCGAAAGCCGGGCTCTCGGGCGAGAGCTTTACTGATTTGAAGGTTCCAAGCCGCAGGTCCTGTTGAGCGAGATGGCCAGTGGAGCTGCGCTGCTCTCTCCGACCGCAACGTGAACGAAAGCCTGATATTGCGCCTGAAGACTTACGCAAGAAAGCTGGGCTTGTTTCGGCAGGCGAAATGAATGGGTTCGCTGGCAATGGATGCTGGCGGGTGGGGAACGCGTCTTTGTTGAACGCGACGGTCGACGAACATCGGCAGGGCTGGATCCGCTCTCGCGTGCGGTGTGCGCGAGACATGTGAGCCGCTGTCACCCAGGTCACTCCGAGCAATCAGTAATGCGTGCAATCTTTAGGGCTGGAATTAAAGGCAGGACATGAGAAACGGTCAAAACAAGCAGCGGATGCGCAACCGCAACAACAATAACAACAACAACCGGCGCGGCCAGAACCCGATGACCCGGGTTTACGAATCCAACGGACCCGACATCAAGATTCGCGGCACCGCTTCGCACATCGCCGAAAAGTATCTCCAGCTTGCACGTGACGCGCGCTCCTCCGGCGATCCCGTTGCAGCCGAGAACTACTACCAGCACGCCGAGCATTATTTCCGCCTGATCGCCGCGGCTCAGGAGCAGTTCCGTCAGAACCAGCAGCCGCGCGGCGATGAGCCCATCACCAGCAGCGACGAGGGCGAGGACGACGGCGAGAATTTCTCGGCCTTCGGCCAGGAGCCCGGCTTCGTCCCGCAGCCCCAGCCGCAGCCCTTCATGCGCGACCGCGACGGCCAGCGCGATCATCATCAGCGTGATCACCAGCCGCGCGACAACCAGCCGCCCTATCAGCGCGACAATCAGCAGCCGCGCGAGCACCGCGAACGCGATCACCGTCCGCAGCCGCAATATCAGCCGCAGCCCGCCAACCAGCCGCAGCCCGTCGTCGCCGATGCCGGCGGCGTCGACCGCCTGCCCTCCTTCATCACCGGCCCGCAGCCGCAGGTGAACGGCAATCAGGGCGGCTTTGAGGGCGGCGGTGGCGGCGAGCGCTATCCGCGCCGGCGGCGCCGGCCGCATGGCCCGCGCCCGGAGCGTGAAGCCGCTCCGGTTGCTTCCAGCGACGAAGTCGCCCCGGGCGAGTAAGCTCTTCTGACTTTCCGACTCGAATTGTCCCGGCCTCGCCGGGACGATTTGTTTTTGACGCGGTGCGTTGGCCGGGCACAGACCCACCTCTCCCGAAGGGAGACGTGAACTCAGCCGCGCGTCACCGTCGTCGAGGACGGCACCAGCACGGGCTTGGCGAGCGAGGGAATCAGCCGCGCCCGCTCGCGCTTGGCGGGGATCGCGCGGTAGACCTGCTTGGTCGCCTCCACGATGTGGACGCCGGCAAAGGGCAGTGACAGCGCGGCACCGGCGCGTTCCCACATCTGGGCCGATTTCAACACCCAGCCGCCGGCGTAAGGCGGCATGAACAGCGCCTCGCCCCAGGCGGTCGGCGTGAACCAGGTCTGGCGCAACAGCTCGGTGATCTGCGATCGCGAATAGGGCCGGCCATGGCCGAACGGCGTGCTGTCGGTGCGGGTCCACACCCCGCGCCGGTTGGGGATCACGGCGATGACGCGTCCCGAGGGCGACAGCACGCGCCAGGCCTCGCGCAGCAGCGCGGCCGGATCGTCCGACATCTCCAGCGCGTGCACGAGGAGGATGCGGTCGACCGCGGCCTCGGGAAGCGGCAGCGAGAATTCGTCCACCAGCGAGGCCAGCGCGGGCCGTCCCGTCGGCCATTTCAGGACACCCTGGGCCGCCGGCATGAAGGCGAGGCAGCGCTCGGCGTCCTCGCGGAACAAGCCCAGATAGGGTGTCGGATAGCCGATGCCGAGCACGCGCTGGCCCTCGGCACTAGGCCAGCGCTCCCTGATGCCGCGATTGATCATCTGACGCGCCACGATGCCGAGGCGGCGGGAATAGAACTCGCGGAGGTCGACGACGTCGATGGTCATGACCGCAATGTAACATGCGCGAGGGCACGCTCGCGCGCGGAATATTGCATTGCCTGCGCAACGTTAACGCCATATTTGTCTGGCGGGGCTGAGCGCGATGGAGATGACATGGCCGCCGAAATTCGTACTTTCAGCTGTTTAAACGACAATTTCGGTTATCTGATCCACGATGTGGAAACCAAAGCGACCGCCTCGATCGACGCGCCGGAGGCCGGTCCCATCCTCGAGGCCCTGGAGCGCGAGGGCTGGCAGCTCACCGACATCCTGATCACCCATCATCATGGCGATCATGTCGGCGGGGTCGCCGAGCTCAAGCAGAAATACAATTGCCGCGTCGTCGCGCCGCACGACAAGACGACTGAGATCGCCAATGTCGACCAGCGCGTCGCCAATGCCGACGTGGTCAAGATCGGCAATCTGCTGGCGCGTGTGGTAGAGACACCCGGTCACACGCTCGACCACATCTCCTACGTGTTCGACAATGAGAAGACGGTGTTCGCCGCCGATACGCTGTTCTCGATCGGCTGCGGCCGCGTGTTCGAGGGCACCTATCCGATGATGTGGGACTCGCTGCTGAAGCTGCGCGCCCTGCCCGACGACTTCAAGCTCTATTGCGGCCACGAATACACTGCGTCCAACGTCAAGTTCGCGCTCACCATCGATCCGGACAATGCAGCGCTACAGGCGCGCGCGGCGGAGGTCGCGAGGCTCCGCGCCGAGAACAAGCCGACCATTCCCTCCCTGCTCGGTGAGGAGAAGCGCGCCAACGTGTTCCTGCGCGCCGACGAGCCGGCGGTCGCGGCCAGGCTGCACATGAAGGGCGCGGATCCCGCTGCGGTGTTCGGCGAGCTGCGCGAGCGCAAGAATAAGTCCTGAAGCACACATCATGACGAGGATCGATGCCGTCCGCAGCCGAGATCATCGCACGCCTCGAACTCCGCCCGCATCCCGAAGGCGGACATTATCGCGAGACGTTTCGCGACCAGAGCACGGATTCCAACGGGCGTTCGCGCTCGACGCTGATCTACTTCCTGCTCGCGCGCGGCGAGCGTTCGCACTGGCATCGCGTCGACGCGGTGGAGACGTGGCACTATTACGCCGGCAGCCCCTTGACGCTGCGCATCGCCCATGACGGCTGCTCGCAGCACGAGGTGCGGCTCGGCGCCGACCTCGGCGGCGGCGAGCGGCCGCAGGCGATCGTGCCTGCGCTGGCCTGGCAGATGGCGGAAACCACCGGCGAGTGGACGCTGGTCGGATGCACCGTGGCGCCCGCATTCGAGTTCGCAGGCTTCGAGCTCGCGCCGCCCGGCTGGGAGCCGTAGCTCCGCTCCAATCATCGCTTCCGCAGCACCATGTCCTTGGCCGCGATCAGCCCGCCCCCGGCAATGAGGATCGCAGCAAGGGCGATGTTGGCGCTGGCCTTGGCGAAACCGGCAGCAATGAGGAATCCCGTCGAGAGCAGCGGCGTCGCATAGGACGCGGCGCCGAGCACGCGGATGTCGCCCCGCTTCATGCCGATGTCCCAGGCGTAGAACGCGGCGCCGACCGGGCCGATGCCGAGTGCGATGACCGAGAGCCATTGCAAACCCGTCTCCGGCCAGACCGTGGTTTCAAGCAGGCCGTGCATCAGCGCGGCCAATACGGCCGTGGCAAGGCAGAAGCCTGCGACCGCATCGGTCGGCACCGCTTTCAACCGGCGCGACAGCACCGAATAGGTCGCCCAGACGAACGCCGCGATGAAGGCCGCGATCAGACCCGGCACAGCTCCAGGCGCAAAACCGCTGGTGTTGCCGGCGAACAGCAGCACCGTGCCGACGAGGCCGAGCACGGCGCCGATGATGTGGTGCGCGGCCAGCCGCTCGCCCGGCAGGAAGGACGAGAACAGAACGATCAAGAGCGGCCACAGGTAGTTCAGAAGGCCGGCTTCGGCCGGCGGGGCGAAGCGCAGCGCGAGAAAATACAGGGCGTGATAGCCGAACAGGCCGCCGACGCCGACGACCCAGACGACGAGCGGTTGCCGCAGGCTCTTCGCCGCGTCGCTTCGCCCGATCCAGGTGAGCAGGCCGACGACACCACCTATCGCGAAGGTCATCGCCGCGAGCTGGAACGCCGGGATCTTTCCGGTCGCCACCGTCATCACCGACAGCAGCGACCACATCAGGATCGCGGTCAAGCCGATCAGCGTGGCAGTGCGGGGAGTCATTCCAGGGCCTCGTCGTTCCGGGGCGGCTCGAAGAGCCGAACCCGAAACCTCGAGATTCCGGGTTCGCCGCTACGCGGCGCCCCGGAATGACAGGGCCTGATGTCCGGGACAAGCCCGGGCACGACGATGTGGACAATATCAGCCTGCGTGATGCGATCGCATCACACCATGTACTGGCCGCCGTTGACCGACAGCGTCGAGCCGGTGATGGCGCCGGCCTCATCCGCGGCGAGGAACACGACGGCACGCGCGATCTCTTCGGGCTCGCCGAGACGGCCGATCGGAATCAACGGCAGGATCGCCTTCTCCAGCACGTCCTTCGGCACGGCCTGCACCATCTCGGTGTTGATGTAGCCGGGGCAGATCGCGTTCACGGTGACGCCGCCCTTGGCGTTCTCCAGCGCCAGGGCCTTGGTGAAGCCGATCTCGCCGGCTTTCGCTGCGGAGTAGTTGACCTGTCCGAACTGCCCCTTCTGGCCGTTGATCGAGGAAATGTTGATGATGCGGCCGAACTTGCGCCCGCGCATGCCTTCGATCACCTGGCGCGACATGTTGAACAGCGAGCCAAGATTGGTGCCGATCACGGCGTTCCATTGCTCGAGGCTCATCTTGTGGAAGGCACCGTCCTTGGTGATGCCGGCATTGTTGACCAGCACGTCGACCGGCCCGACCACGGCCTCGACCTTCTTCACGCCCTCGGCGCAGGCGTCGAAACTGCTGACGTCCCACTTGAAAACCGGAATGCCGGTCTCGGCCTTGAATTTCTCCGCCGCCGCGTCGTTGCCGGCATAGCTCGCCGCAACCTTGTAGCCGGCGGCCTGCAGCGCCTTGCTGATCGCAGCACCGATGCCCCGCGTACCACCCGTCACCAATGCAACACGTGCCATATCGTATTCCTTCCCTCTTCCTTGGACGCTTCGGACTTTTCTGACGTGATCGTTTTTAGCCAGGGATTATGCGGTTGGTTTGACGGACATCAAGAACAAAACGCCCGGCATCGAGCCGGGCGTTTTTCTTTAGTCGAGGCTTGCCGGGTTGCGAAGAATATTTGATTTGCAACCGCTGCCTTTTTAGTCGCGTGCAACGCACGCGCTGACGTGTGCGGCGCACCCGTCAGCTGCGCGTAAGATCAGTCGCGCGCCACACACATGGCGATGCCCATGCCGCCGCCGATGCACAGCGTGGCCAGGCCCTTCTTCGAATCGCGCTTCTGCATTTCGTGCAGCAGCGTCACCAGCACGCGTGCACCGGACGCACCGACCGGATGGCCGATCGCGATCGCACCGCCGTTGACGTTGACCTTGGACGTGTCCCAGCCGAGGTCCTTGTTGACGGCGCAGGCCTGTGCCGCGAAGGCTTCGTTGGCCTCGATCAAATCGAGATCGCCGACGCTCCAGCCGGCCTTCTTCAGCGCGGCGCGCGAGGCCGGGATCGGGCCCGAGCCCATGATTTTCGGATCGACGCCGGCCTGCGCCCAGGACACGATGCGCGCCAAGGGCTTCTTGCCTTCCTTGGCGGCCTGCTTGGCGGTCATCAGCACCACGGCGGCAGCGCCGTCGTTGATGCCCGAGGCCGAGCCCGCGGTCACCGTGCCGTCCTTCTCGAAGGCAGGCTTGAGCTTGGCCATCGCGTCGAGCGTGGCGCCATGGCGCGGATATTCGTCGGCGCTGACGACGACGTCGCCCTTGCGCGTCTTGATGGTGACCGGAACGATTTCGTCGTTGAACTTGCCGGCCTTCTGCGCGGCCTCGGCCTTCTGCTGCGAGGCCACGGCAAACTCGTCCTGCTGGGCGCGGGTGATCTGCCATTGCCGCGCGACGTTCTCGGCGGTGTTGCCCATGTGGTAGCCGTTGAAGGCATCCCACAGGCCGTCCTTGATCATGGTGTCGACCAGCTCGAGACCGCCCATCTTGACGCCGCCGCGCAGATGCTGGGCGTGCGGGGCCATGCTCATCGATTCCTGTCCGCCGGCGACCACGATCTCGGAATCGCCGTTGAGCAGCGCCTGGTAGCCGAGCGCAACGGTGCGCAGGCCCGAGCCGCAGAGTTGGTTGACGCCCCAGGCCGGGCTCTCCACCGGAATACCGGCGGCGATCGACGCCTGGCGGGCCGGGTTCTGGCCTTGGGCGGCGGTCAGGATCTGACCCATGATCACTTCGGAGACCCGGCCGGGCTCGATGCCGGCGCGCTCCAGCGCGGCCTTGATGGCGACGGCGCCGAGGTCATGGGCGGGAAGGGTCGCGAAGGCTCCGTTGAAGCTTCCGACCGGGGTGCGGGCGGCGCTGACGATGACGACATCGTCTGACATGGGCATCTCCTGGGGCTTGAGGTTCTGAAGAAAGGGGCAGGCGGGCGCTTGCAAATGGCCCGTCAGTCTCGTCAGTCATCCTGTTAACGTCGTTGAGGCATGTCAATCGGCCGAGCACCGAATTCGTGCCGCAGCGCATTCAAAATAGCGTTCTTGGCGTTTTCGCAAGCAGGATTTTGCTCTGCAATTAACCGTGCCGCACAAAACGGTAGCGTGAGCCCTTTGAAAATGCTTATTTTGTTGCGTTGCGTACTCTTCCCGCCCTGCGGCATTGCCCGACAGGTTCCCGTTCTCCGCGTTTGCAAGTGAGAGCCCATGGCGAAATCAGACCAACCCACCACAATCAAGAAATACGCGAACCGCCGGCTCTATAACACCGGAACGAGTACCTATGTGACGCTCGAAGACCTCGCCGCGATGGTCAAGGACGGCGAAGACTTCCTGGTCTATGACGCCAAGACCGGCGACGACATCACCCGCTCCGTGCTCGCACAGATCATCTTCGAGCAGGAGAACAAGGCCGGCCAGAACCTGTTGCCAACCACCTTCCTTCGCCAGCTGATCCGCTTCTATGGCGACAGCATGCAGATGGTGGTGCCGAAATATCTGGAGCAGTCGATCGCGACGCTGACCCAGGAGCAGGAGAAGTTCCGCAAGCAGATCGCCAATACGCTGTCCGGCACTCCTTTTGCTCCGTTGGAGGAGCAGGTCCGTCGCAACATGGAGCTGTTCCAGCAGACCTTCTCGATGTTCAAGCCGTTCGCTGCGCCCCGCACGGCCGCCACTCCCGAGCCGGAGCCCGATGCGAGTGCCGAGGCGCCGAAGGACAGCAACATCGACGAGCTGCGCCAGCAGATGAAGGAAATGCAGGAGCGCCTCGAGCGGATGTCGAAGAAGGACGAATAGCCCTTCATTCGCGTCGGCCCCGGTATGCGGGAGGGGCGAGCCATGTCTGACCGAAGCGCCCATTGGGACCATGTCTACGCCACCAAGGGCGAGGCCGAGGTCAGCTGGTATCAGGACAGCCCCGCGATCTCGCTCGCGATGATTCGCGCAGCCGGCTCCGATCGCGACACGGCCATCATCGATATCGGCGGCGGCGCATCGCGCCTCGTCGATGCTCTGTTGCACGACGGATATGGCGATGTCGCCGTGCTGGATCTTTCTGCCAATGCGCTCGAAGCCGCGAAGACGCGCATCGGTCAGGCCGCCTCAATGGTCGACTGGATCGTTGCCGATGCCACGACATGGCGTCCCGCCAGGACTTACGATGTCTGGCACGATCGCGCCGCGTTTCACTTCCTGACTGACCCGCGCGACAGGGCGGCTTACGTGCAGCGCCTGCGGTCGGCGGTCAAACCTGGCGGCCACGTCATCATCGCGACGTTTGCACCCGACGGTCCCGAGAAATGCAGCGGCCTGCCGGTGCAGCGCCACGACAGCGCCAGCCTTGCGGCGGAGCTCGGGCCGGAATTTGAACTGATCGAATCGCGCAGCGAGACGCACCACACGCCGTGGAATTCGACGCAGGCGTTTCAGTTCAGCCGGTTTCGGCGGCAGAAATAGTTCTCGTCATGGCCGGGCTTGTCCCGGCCATCCACGACTTGATGCGCGAAGCGAAGAACGTGGATGCCCGGGCCTTCGCCTCGCCGAAGCGGCTTCGGCCGCGCAGGCGGGACAAGCCCGGGCATGACGACAGAGACTCCGGATCAAGCCGCCATCTTCACGGCATGCGCAAAGTCCCAGTAGAGCTTGCGCGCCTTGGCGTAGAACGGGCCCGGCTTCAGCTCGCGCTCGTCGATGCGGATCACGGGCGCGACCTTGGCGAAATTGCCGGTCGAAAAGATCTCGTCGGCGGCCAGGAAATCGGCGTAGCGCAGCGTCTTCTCGACCACGGTGACGCCGTCGCCGCGAAGCAGGCCGATGACGCGCTGGCGCGTGATGCCGTTGAGGAAGGTGCCGTTCGGCACCGGCGTGAACACCACGCCGTCCCTGGCCATGAACACGTTGGAATTGCCGAACTCGGCGACGTTGCCGAGCATGTCGAGCATCAGCGCGTTCTGGAAGCCGCGCGACGCAGCTTCGGCGAGCGCGCGCGAATTGTTCGGGTAGAGGCAGGCGGCCTTGGCTTCGACCGGCGCGCATTCGGCCGTCGGCCTGCGAAACGGCGACAGGGTGATGGCGTTGCCGACAGGTTTTGGCATCGACGCTTCGTAGATGCACAGGCACCAATTGGTGGTCTCGGGGTCGAACAGCACGCCGCCGCCGCTTCCGTTCTGCGCCCAGTACATCGGACGGATATAGAGCTCGGCATTCGCGGCAAAGCGCGCGATGCCTTCGTTCGCGAGCGTCAGCCAGGTGTCGGTATCGACCACCGGCTTCAGGCCGAAACTGATCGCGGATTGATTGGCGCGGGCGACGTGACGGTCGAGATCCGGCGCGACGCCCTCGAACGCGCGGGCGCCGTCGAACACGACGGAGCCGAGCCAGGCCGCATGGGTGCGCGGGCTCATGATCGGCACGTTGCCATCGTGCCATTTGCCGTCGAAGAAGGTCCAGCTCGGCGAGTAGTCGATAGGTTTCTTGATCTCGGCCATATCAGTGCTCCCCTTGCAAAGATGCGGGCACTATTCTCCCAATTTCTAAACGATTTGCTGCGGCAATTCGATGAGTTACCCTCTCCCCTTGTGGGAGAGGGTGGCTCGCCGCGTAGCGGCGAGCCGGGTGAGGGGTATCCATCCGCGAGCTCATTTGCGGAGAAAACCCCTCATCCGGCGCTACGCGCCACCTTCTCCCACAAGGGGAGAAGGAACACCAATGCCGCTCGATCCGCTGGCAAAGCGTTTGTTGACCATGATGGCTGCGGCTGCGCCGCAGGCGCGGAGCCGGCCGAGCGTGGAGGTGCGGCGGCAATCGCTGGCAAAGTTGATGCAGTTCGCCCGGGCCGAGGCGCCGGATGTGACGACGTCCGACGGCATGCTGCCCGGTCCCGGCGGCAAGCTGCCCTATCGCCTCTACACGCCGGCAGGCACCGAGGCGCCCGCACCTGGCTTCGTGTTCTTTCATGGCGGCGGGCTCGTCGCCGGGAGCATTGCCACGCACGAGCGCATCGCCGCGGCGCTGGCGCATGCCACCGGTTGCCGCCTCGTGTCGGTCGATTACCGGCTCGCGCCGGAACACAGATTCCCCGCCGCCGTCGACGATGCAATCGCGGCCACCGAATGGGTGGCGCGCGAGGCGGCATCGCTCGGCATCGACGCCGACCGTCTCGTGATCGGTGGCGATTCCGCCGGCGCCACGCTCGCGGCCATCGTGTGCCAGGAGGCGGCCCAGGCCGCCGGCCTCGCCATCGCCGCGCAGTGCCTGATCTGCCCGGTGCTGGATTTTGAGGAAACTTCGCCCTCGCGCGAGGCCTTCGCGGAGGGGCACCTGATCGATCGCGTCACGATCGAAGCCGATCTCTCCGATTACCTGCCTGCCGGCATCGATCCCGCCGATCCCCGCGTCTCTCCGTTGCGCGCGACACGGCTCACGGGTCTGCCGACCGCGATCATCCACACCGCCGAGTACGATCCGATGCGCGACGAGGGCAACGCCTATGCCCGCAAGCTGCTCGCCGCGGGGGTGGCGGTCGAGCATGTCTGCCACGATGGCATGGTCCACAATTTCCACGCCATGGGCGCAATCCTGCCACAGGCACAGCTCGTGCTGTCGCAGATCGGCGAGCAGGTGCGGCGCGCGGTGAAGAGGTGATAGCGCCCAATCACACGCGTGCGCCGATCACCGCGCGCGCTGCGGCGACATATTCCGGCCAGTGCGCGTCCGCATAACGTTCCGCCTGCCATGCGCAGGTGCTGTCGGGCGCATGCGCCGCCGCGATCGTGCGTGCGAAGCGCTCCTCCGCGACCGTCACCTCGCCGGGCTCGGCCGTGGGTACAGCCGCCGCGGCTGTCGGAACAACGGCGAGCCCCGCCAGACCGGTGAGCAGGATGCGGCGTGACGTGTCCATGGCTGTCTCCTCCATTGTCGGCCTGCACTGTGGCGGGCGAGTGTGTCAGTGCGATCACGGCAGGGTAACCGCACACATCCACGCCGTCCATCGCTTGCGGATGACGCTTGACCAGGCGAGCGATCACGTTCCATCTAACCAGCGTTTCGCCCTCAAATCGCCACGCATCGGATCGTCACGTGACTCTTCGCAGCCAATCCCGTCGTCCGGCATTGCGCGCTGCCGCAGCGGGATTGCTGTGTCTGGCGATCCCGGCAGGCGGTGCCCTCGCCGCCGACGATGAGGAGGACGAGCCCGCAAAGCCGACCGTCCCGAACATCTATCTCGATCTCCGCACCATCTATGCGACGATCCCCGCAGGCACGCTCGCGCTCGGCTTCGGCAACACTTCGCTGTCGGCCGCATTCCAGGCCCTGGCGGCGCGACGAGGCACGTCGCTGCCGAACGGATTGCCGGCCGCGAAATCGATTGCGATCGACCTGCCGCTGACCGTCGACGTCAGCGACCGCGTTTCGCTTTACGGCGGCGTATCCGGCACGACCACGGATATCGGCGGCGGCTGGTCGTCCTTCGACATCACGAGCTGGAACATCGGCGTGCAGGCCGATCTCTACCAGCAGGATGGCGGGCAGATCCCGACCATCACGCTGCAATCGACCCTGACACAGTCGGTGCCCAACGAGCAGGGCATGACAAACTCCTTCAACAATATCGTGGAATTCGACTATGCGCTCGACGAGGACGAGACACGGGGCTGGCTGGCCGGCCTGCAATACACCACCGCCACCATCGCCAGCCCGTTCGCCACGATCCGGCCGAACACAATCCTCTATGCCGGCGGCTACTATCAATGGCCGAGCAACTGGAAGTTCACCGGGCGCCTCGGCATGCAGTCGTTCGGCGGCGCCCAGCTCGCGGGCCGGACGCTCGCGGAATCCTTCACCCAGCCGGTCCTGCGGCTCGACCTCGATCGCATGGACGACAACGACAACCGCCTGTTCGGCATCACGGCGCAGATCGCCTGGATGCCGAAGCCGTCCTATCAGGTGACGTTGCGAACCCCGCTCTATGCGGTGCGGAACTGACTGGATTCGCTGGGGAACTATCGGCAGCTCATGACCGATCGACGGGCATTCCGCATCACCCGTCAACCGATCATTAATCCTCATTCCGGAACATCGATCGCGTTACATCGCCGCAAAGAAGCTTGCGCGAAACTAGTCCGACTTTTTTGGTCGTGTTCGCTCTGGAGGCTGCGAATGTCCCGCTTGGTTTCGGAACGAACGTTCCTTTCCGGGAAGATCTTTTTCAATTTTGGCCAGTCGTCGATCGATTGCGTGGTGCGTCGCCTGACCGAGGAGGCCGCGACGCTCGAGATGGAGTGTGGCCTCGGCGTACCCGAGCGCTTCCAGCTCCGGCTCGCGGGGCGCGAGATCCTGACCTGTCGGGTGATATGGCGTTCGGACCGTCAGGCCGGCGTCGCCTTCGAGCAGCCGAACAGCATCGAGCCAGCAGCCGGCCAGGAACAGGAACGCTCGTCCGAGGCTATGATGCGCGGACAGATGCTGGCGCTGCGCGCTGCGCTTGATTTCGTTCCGCTCGGAATCGTGCTGCTGGATGCAGATTTGCGCGCCAGGTTGATCAATCGCGCATTCCGGCGGATGTGGCTGTTGCCGGATGAGGTCGCCAACAGCTATCCGTCCTTCGTGACCCTGATGCATCATGGCCGGGATACACTCGCCTATGAGATTCCACCGGCCGAGCTCGAGGCCTACGTCGCCGAGCGGGTCCGCCACGTCCAGGCTGGTGACGCGTCGCCGCTCGATCTGCGCCGCTCCAGCGGCGACGTCGTTCGCATGCAATGTACGCCGCTGCCAGATGGCGGGCGAATGCTGACCTATACGCCCGTTACCGATATCGTGCGCGCCTCCGACGAACTGAAGCTGCTGCGCGACGCGCTGGAGAATGTCGAGGACGGCGTGCTGCTGCTCGATCGCGATCTCAACGCCAGCTTTATGAATCGACGCATGCGCCGATTCTGGGAGGTGAGCGAGCAGGAGGCGGCAAGCCGACCGACCTATTCATCGCTGGTGAGCCGGGCCCAACGCGCGAGTGCGCCGGACCTTCCGGCAAATGAGCTGACGAGATTCCCGGCGCGGCGCGTCGCAGAGGTCGAGGCCGGCGATCACGTGCGCGACCTGCAGACGCCTGACGGGCGGAGGATCAGGGCCCATTGCACCACGATGGCAAACGGCGGCCGGATGCTGACCTATGTCGACATCACCGATCTCACCAACAAGGCCGCGATGCTGGAGCGCCTGGCAACCACCGATCCGCTCACGGGCCTGTACAACCGTCGTCATTTCCTCGGGGCACTCGATGCGGAATGGAGTCGCTTCCAGCGCTATTACCGCTCGGTCTCGGTCCTGATGCTCGACATCGATCACTTCAAGTCGGTCAACGATCGCTATGGTCACGCCGTCGGCGACGAAGCGATCAAAGCGGTGGCGGCGGCATGCAACGAGGGCAAGCGCAAGTCCGATCTCGTCGGCCGCATCGGCGGCGAGGAGTTCGCGGTTCTGCTGCCCGAGACCAGCCTGTCACGCGCCAAGCTCGTCGCCGAGCGAATCCGCAAACGCGCGATGGCGATCCGGCTGAACGCGCATCAGGTGCAGTTCGGCGTCACCGTTAGCATCGGCATCGCGGAGGCCACCGTCAGCATGTCCGGCATCGATGCACTGATGGCCGCGGCCGATCATGCGCTCTACCAGGCCAAGGCCGAAGGCCGCAATCGCTGCATCGCCTTCGTGCCAGCGCCGCCCGCCAGCAAGGCGGCGGAGTGATCGGAGGGGGCGGACTTAGTCCGGCACCGGCACGTCGAAGGTGTTGAGCGTGACCGAGACCATGCAGTAGACGCCGACGAGATAGGACAGCTCGGCCGCGCCGTGCTCGCCGAATTCCTTCACCGCCGCACGCCAAGTCAGCTCCGGCAGCACGCCGCCGCTGACCAGGGCCGAAGCCATGTCGTAGGCGACGGCTTCCTGCCTGGTGAGGTCCACCGGCCGCTGGCCGGCGACGATGGTTGCGAGCTTCTCGTCGGAGAGGCCACGCTGCTCGGCCACCAGCACATGGGCATAGAGCTCGTAACCGGAGCGAAAATGGGAGCCGGTGACGAGGATCGCGACCTCGCGCACCGGCCCAGGCAACAGCGGGTTCGACGCGATCGCCTTGACCAGCTCCCACACCGGCTTGCCGAAACGCGGCTCGCGGATCCAGGGATTCCAGGGCCCGAGCAGCGCCCCGTCCTCGCGCATGTTTACGAAGCCCTTGAAGTGGTCCTGCATGCCGGCTCGCATATCGTCATAGAGCGGTTTCTGTTCGTCGGTCAGCTCTTTCGGATCGAGAATGGGGAGGCGCACGGCGGGATCTCCTCGTTGAGAAAACGCAACCGTCACCTGCATGCCCGCGCAAGGCAAGTGAAGTTGCCGTGACGATTGCCATGTCGCAATGCCAAGGGAGATCTGGGCTATGATCCCGTGGGGCTTGGCACGTTTTGGGGATTGACGACATCTTCTACCGCGAGCGCCAGCGGCTCTGCGGCGTCGAGGAACGACGACAGCGCCGTCTCGAACGGCGCCGGATCGAGGCCGCGCGCTTTCAACCATCCCGGCTCATAATAGGTCTGCCGATAGCGCTCGCCGGAATCGCAGATCAGCGTCACCAGCGATCCTGCGAGGTTCGCCTGGCGCATCTCCGAGGCGAGGCGGCACAGCGCCAGGAAATTGGTGCCGGTCGAGCCGCCGACCGGGCGGCGCAGCCGGCGCGACAGCACGTTCATCGCCGCGATCGTCGCCGCATCCGGAATCTTCATCATGCGGTCGACCACGCCGGGCACGAAGGACGGCTCGCAGCGGGGACGGCCGACGCCCTCGATCAACGATGGGCGGTCGCAGACACGGGAGCGGTCCTGTGTGCGAAAGCAATCGAAGAACGCGGAGTGCTCGACATCGGCGACGCACAGCCGCGTCGGATATTGCCGATAGCGCAAATAGCGCCCGATAGTGGCCGAGGTTCCGCCGGTGCCGGCGCCCATCACGATCCAGTCTGGCAGCGGGCGCGGCTCGCCCTGCAACTGCGTGAAGATCGATTCGGCGATGTTGTTGTTGCCGCGCCAGTCGGTGGCGCGCTCGGCGAAGGTGAACTGGTCCATGTAGTGACCGTTCAGGCGGCCGGCGAGCGCGGCGGCTTCCGCATAGAGTGCGCGGCCGTCGTCGATCAAATGGCAATTGCCGCCATAATGCTCGATCGCGGCGATCTTCTCCGCCGAGGTCGTGCGCGGCATCACGGCGTAGAAGGGCACGCCGATCATCTCTGCGAAATAGGCCTCCGACACCGCTGTCGATCCCGACGAGGCCTCGACCACGGGCGTGCCTTCGCGGATGTGGCCGTTGCAGAGCGCATACAGAAACAGCGAGCGCGCGAGGCGATGCTTCAGGCTGCCGGTCGGATGCGTGGATTCATCCTTCAGATAGATGTCGATGCCCGATAGCGCGGGCACGATCAGCCGGATCAGATGCGTGTCGGCGGTGCGGCACTGGTCGGCCTCGATCGCGGCCACGGCCTCGTCGACCCAGCCGCGCCGATAGGCCGGCCCGGCCGGATTGTGCTGGCGGAAGGGGAATGTCTGCATCACACGAATCTCTCATGATGCGGATCGCGCATCAAGAGCAGTGGAGCAGCACGCTGCGCTCGCGCATGTTCACAAGCGGAATAGTCCTTGTTGCTGGAACGCAAGCGACAACTACACGCCGGCGGTTCGCCGCATCTCAAAATCTATGTATCGATCAAGGTAGATCTGCTCGCCATCCTTGAACGTGACCCGGCAGACGCACAGAAATGTGCCGTAGGCCGAGGTCGAGATTCCAATGAACCCATTCTGCTGAACAGCGGGAAAGACTCTATTCTCCCAATAGGGACCGAGGAAGAATTCAGCTAACAGGATGTCATCCAGACGCTCGGACTTGTGCCGAATGAGGTAGATATAGACATCAAAATCCTGTCCTTGCCTCTTCGATGGATAGATGATGTGGGTGAGGAACACGCCCCGATTGCGCTCGTAGGTTTCCTTTCTACGAAAATTCCAATCGCCTTCTTTCTCGACGACTGGAATTCTCGCGGATTCGAACCCGATATTATTGATTAGAGCCTCCAAGCCGACATTGTTGACAGGGATACCGGGACCCACCTTCTTAAGTTGCTGTGTGGTGATGTGCCGCCCAACGTCAGCGACTACTTGCGCGGCAAGCCCATCTTTGTTGGTGAAGGATTGGCAAATATGTCGTTGCTGAAGGGCCGCCTTGAAGGCCTTCAGCTTCTCTCTCTGCACGCCATCATCGATATTGGCGGGCAGCCAGGGCTGGTTCTCGTCGATCGTATAGATAAACCGAGGTAGTGATATTTCGGAAGCGGCCCGGTATTCCATTTCACAAATAGATATATCGGAGCCCATTGGCATAAAGCCGTAGCGGTGCGCATAGATTCCTACGAAGAGGTCGCTCTCCTTTTTTATGAGCCGGATGCATTCAGTCGCAGGACGTTCATCTCGTGCCCCAAAATGCTCCATGGACACGTCGATCGCACCGAGCTTTCGGATTGCCTTCTGAACGGACGTGCGGTGGTCGCTCAGATCCGTAAAGGTTGAGGAAAGAAAGACACGTGGGGCGCTCAAGGTGGACCTCGCGCAGCTGATAAGTCAGAAAATTTAGTAGGTGCAATACCTGTATCATACGCCTCAAAAGCGATTAGGGAAGGGGGCTCAAAATTCCAGCGGCGCGTTGTCGACGACTTCCTTCATGACGAAGAAGGTGCGGGTCTGGCGCACGCCGGGGAGCGCGATCAGTTGCTCGCCGTGGATGCGGTTGAAATCCTCCATGTCGCCGACGCGGATCTTGAGGAAGTAATCGAAATCGCCGGCGACGAGGTGGCAGTCGAGCACGAATTTCAGTTTTGCGATGGCCTGCTCGAAGGTGGCAAAGCTCTCCGGCGTCGAGCGGTCGAGCACGACGCCGACCATCACCAGCGTGCCCTTTGCCACCTTCTTCGGCGCGACCATGGCCCGCACGGCGGGGATGAAGCCGTCCTCGAACAGACGCTGGGTGCGGCGGTGGCAGGTGGCGGGGCTGATCGCGACCGTTTCGGCCAGCTCGGCATTGCTGAGGCGGCCGTTGTTCTGAAGCAATCTCAATATCTTAAGGTCGGTGCGGTCGAGCCGAGCGACCATGAAAGGAACTTCCATAAATATACGTTTACGCGGAAGGAATGATAGCATCTAACGCCATTCTCGCAACAAATACCGCAACATTGGCGCAATATTCGAGAGCACATTTTCCCGACGCGATGCTAGAGAGCCACAACACCAACGCCAATCGGGATTGCCCCATGAAGCTGGATAAATTTCCGCGCTATCCTTTGACCTTCGGTCCGACGCCCATCGAGAAGCTGGAGCGGTTGTCAAAACATCTCGGCGGCCATGTCGAGGTCTACGCCAAACGCGAGGACTGCAATTCGGGCCTTGCCTATGGCGGCAACAAGCTGCGCAAGCTCGAATACATCATCCCCGATGCGATCGCCTCCAACGCCGATACGCTGGTCTCGATCGGCGGCGTGCAATCGAACCACACCCGCATGATCGCGGCCGTCGCGGCCAAGCTCGGCATGAAGTGCCGCCTGGTGCAGGAAGCCTGGGTGCCGCACGAGGACGCCGTCTATGACCGCGTCGGCAACATCATGCTCTCGCGCATCATGGGCGCAGACGTGCGCCTGGTCGACGACGGCTTCGACATCGGCATCCGCAAGAGCTGGGAGCAGGCGATCGAGGAAGTGAAGGCGGCAGGCGGCAAGCCTTACGCGATTCCCGCCGGCGCTTCCGTGCACAAGTTTGGCGGCCTCGGCTATGTCGGCTTCGCCGAAGAGGTGCGCAAGCAGGAAGCCGAGCTCGGCTTCAAGTTCGACTACATCGTCGTCTGCACCGTCACCGGCTCCACCCATGCCGGCATGCTGGTCGGGTTCGCGGCGGATGGCCGTGCGCGAAAAGTGATCGGTATCGATGCCTCCTTCACGCCGGCGCAGACCAAGGCGCAGGTGCTCGAGATCGCGCAGAACACGGCAAAGCTCGTCGAGCTCGGCAAGGATCTCGTCGCTGACGACGTCGTGCTGATCGAGGACTACGCCTATCCCGCCTATGGCGTGCCATCGGAGGAGACCAAGGAGGCGATCCGCCTCACCGCGCGCCTCGAAGGCATGATCACTGACCCCGTCTACGAGGGCAAGTCGATGCAGGGCCTGATCGATCTCGCCAAGAAGGGCTATTTCGAGAAGGGCGCGAAGATCCTCTACGCCCATCTCGGCGGCGCGCCGGCGCTGAACGGATATGCGTATGCGTTCAGGAACGGGTGAGAGGCTCAGCTCGCGCCTCATACACAGCTGTCGTCCCGGGGCGCGACGAAGTCGCGAGCCCGGGACCCATAGCCACAGTAATTTGTTTGGCGAAGACTCGTGGTGACTAGCCTGCATAACCACATCGGGCCTGTGGTTATCGATCCCGGATCTGCGCTCCGCTTCGCTGCGCTTGTCGGGGATGACGATGTGGAGAGATCGAGGAGCCCTACCTCGTCCTGACGATCTGCAGCAGCTCGTCGCCGTAATGCTCGAGCTTCTTGTCGCCGATCCCCGGCACGTTACGCAGCTCGTCCAGCGTCGTCGGCCAGGCCCGGACGATGCCGTCGATGGTTGCATCGTGCAGCACCACATAGGCCGGCACGCCGCGTTCACGCGCGATCTCCGACCGCCAGGCGCGCAGGCGGGCGCGCAATTCGGGATCGACGTCGCCTTGCGGCGCGCTCGCCGCGGGCGCGAGGGCGCCACGGCGTGACGTGGCGCGGCTGGCGCGAACCCGCGTGCCGGGCGCCTCCTCGCGCAGCCACACCTCGGTCTCCCCGCGCAGCACGCCGCGCGCGGTCTCGGTCAGCTTCAGCGCCCCAAACGCTTCGCTGTCGCTGTGCAGATGTCCCATCGCCACCAATTGCCGGAGCACGGTGCGCCACTGCTTTTCGTTGAGCTCGCGGCCGATGCCGAACACGGACAATTTGTCGTGACCGAACTGCGTCACCTTCTCGGTCAGGCGCCCCACCAGCACGTCGATCAAATGCATGGCGCCAAAACGTTGCCCGGTGCGATAGACGCAGGACAGCAGCTTCTGCGCCAGCACCTTGCCGTCGCGCATCTTCGGCGGCGTCAGGCAATTGTCGCAATTGCCGCAGCCCTCGCCCGTCACGATCTCGCCGAAATAGGCGAGCAGGCGCCGGCGTCGGCAATGCGGCGTCTCGGCGAGGCCGACCAGCGCATCGAGCTTGCCGATCGAGACCCGCTTGAAATCCTCCGATCCGGCCGATTCGTCGATCATGCGGCGCTGCTGCACGATGTCGGAGAGGCCGTAGGTCATCCACGCCGCCGACGGCTTGCCGTCACGGCCGGCGCGTCCGGTCTCCTGGTAATAGGCCTCGATGCTCTTGGGCAGGTCGAGATGGGCGACGAAGCGCACGTCGGGCTTGTCGATGCCCATGCCGAAGGCGATGGTCGCGACGATGACGATGCCGTCCTCGTTGAGGAAGCGATCCTGGTTGCGCGAGCGCAACGCCCCGTCGAGCCCGGCGTGGTAGGGCAGCGCCGCAATGCCGGCCTCGGCAAGCGCGGCGGCGACCTCCTCGACGCGGTTGCGCGACAGGCAATAGACCACGCCGGCATCGCCCATGTGGCGCTCGCGGATGAACTCCTTCAGCTGCGACACCGCATTGCGCTTGTCGACGATCTCGTAGCGGATGTTTGGCCGATCGAAGCTCGAGACGAATTGCGGCGCGCCCGTCAGCTGAAGCCGCTCGACGATCTCCTTGCGCGTCAGCTCGTCGGCGGTCGCGGTCAGCGCGATGCGCGGCACGTCGGGAAAGCGCTCGGCGATGACGGAAAGGCCGACATATTCGGGCCGGAAATCGTGGCCCCATTGCGAGACGCAATGCGCCTCGTCGATCGCGAACAGCGCCACCTTCGCCTGCGCCAGCAGCGACAGGCAGCGCGGCGTGACCAGCCGTTCCGGCGCGACATAGAGCAGGTCGAGATCGCCGGCGAGCAGGCGGCGTTCGATGCCGGACGCCTGCTGCGGCGTCAGCGACGAGTTCAGCGCGGCGGCATTGACACCGGCCTCGATCAGGCCGGCGACCTGGTCGCGCATCAGGGCGATCAACGGCGAAACCACGATGCCGCAGCCTTCGCGCAGCAAGGATGGAAGCTGATAGCACAGCGACTTGCCGCCGCCGGTCGGCATCAAGACCAGGCAATTGCCGCCGTCCGTGACGTGCCGGACGATCTCGCCCTGCGCGCCGCGAAATCCCGGCAGACCGAACACCGAATGCAGCACCGACAGCGCGTCGCGGCCGTTGGCCGGCGCAGGCAGCGGAGCGTTGGAGGGAGCGGACATGGGCGGAGCGGATCAGGCCGTGAGATTCGTCACAAGGCCAGTCGCATGCCGGAGCGGGCGTGGCAAGGCTGTTTGCAGGCGAGGCGCGACTGCTTCGTCTCCCTCTCCCCGTTCTTACGGGGAGAGGGCGGGGTGAGGGGCTTGTCTCCACATATGAGACCGCCGATGGACCTGTACCCCCTCACCCGGATTGCATCTTCGATGCAATCCGGCCTCTCCCCGCAAGCCGAGAGAGGTGAAACCTCTACGCCCCGATCCGTCGCAGCGCTTCTGCGACCGTCACGATCGGCATGTTGCGCTTGGCGGCGGCTTCGAGCGCATGACGCATCAGATGCGGCGCGCAGCCATAGGGGCTCGGCCTGTCGGTGACGTCGTGGCCGTAGAAGATCAGCCAGCCGCCGCTCGCGACCGCCTCGTCGAAATAGCGATCGACGCCCGCCTCGTCGATCTCGCAATCGACCAAAGGCGAAGCGCGCAGGAACTGGAGGTCAATGATGCCGCTGTTGACGCCGGGAAGAATACCGCGCGCGGAACGGAAGGCTTTTGTCAGCTGCGGCTTGCGCCACACCGAGGCGATACCATAGGGATAGGCGAAATTCTCCAGCGTGATCGAGGCATCGATGCCGCGGAGATGGCTGCGGTTTCGTTCGATCTCGCGCGCCATCGCGGCTTCGTCGAGCGTGGCCGAGCTCCGATGCGAGAAGGTGTGGCAGGCGATCTCGTGCCCGGCGCGGTGAAGCCGGACGATCGCGTCATCCGACAGGCCATGCCAATGCTCCGACGGCCGACCGATCAGGCTGCCGGCAAGGTAATAGGTGCCGCGGCCGCCATGCCGCTCCAGAAGCTCGGCGCCCTCGCCCGCGGCGCTATCGGGGGCATCGTCGAACGTGAAGCTCACCATCGGCGCATGCGCAGGCAGCCGGTGTGGCGCGGCGCGAAAGTGCCGAGCCAGCCGATTGCTCACGCGTCCCTGGAGTGCCGACCACACGACTGCGTTTCCCGTGATGCCTTCTTGCTCTACTGAAACATTCGTGCGCAGGTCGAGGCAAGCCTAACGCCCGGGTAATCCTAACGCCGAACCAAGACCGCTTCGGCTAGCGCACCGACATCGACGCGTCGGCGTCTGCGCCGAGATAACGCAACCAGTTGCGGAAGAGCACCGCCGCCGCATCGCCAGCGCCGATATCGCCGCGCAGCTTCAGCGCGGGCAGTTCGTTGCTGAGCGCCGGATGGCGCTGGTGCGCCGCCTTCCTTTCGAAGCGCGCCAGCTTCTCCTCGGTCGCTGCGTCAAAATAACTCACCGGCAGGCGCGGATAATTCTCCCGCTCGCGCGCGAGATAGCGGCCGATGTCACGCAGATATTCGCGCTGCAGCGACAGCGCGTCATATTCCGGGTGGCCCTGGAAGAACACGAAGCGGCTGGCATATTGGCGAACGAAGACGTCGACGCCGGCCTGCTGCGAGCGTGTCAGCACCTGGTAACCCGCCTGCACGAGGTCGTCCTCGGCGATTTCGTTCAGGCGCGAATGCGAGACCTTGAGCAGTGCAGGCGCGGAGCGGGTCAGCGCATCGTCCGCGACGACCTCGCAATCGAAAATGCCGTGACATTTGGCCGGCAGCCGCCGCCGTTCAATACGATCGAGATGCAGCACCGCGGCATGCGCGGCAAGGCACGACCAGATCGTCGAACGCGTGTTGACCTTGGCCCAGTCGAGCAGGTTGGTGAGGTCGCGCCAGTAGGGCTCCCGCTCGAGCTCGGGCGCGATCGGCTCCGCGCCTGTCACGATCAACCCGTCGAACTTGCCGCGCTCGAGATCGGAAAGGCTGGAGTACTCGCTCTCCACGTGCCATTTCGCTTCCGGCGACCGCTTCACGCTGGGAAGCGAGAAGCAGTGGAAACGAATGCGGCGCGAGCCCGCTGCGGCCTGAAGCAGCTTCATGAACTGCCGCTCGGTCGCCTTCAACGCGGCATCCGGCATGTTGTTGACGAGGCCGATGGTGAGCTCGGCGCCAGCATCGCGCGCGAGATCGTGCGCGGCCGGCACCAGCGTCGGGCCCGCGATGACCTGATCCTTGTCGATCAAGATCGTCATGGCCGGCGCCGCCTACTCCGCAGCCTCGCGGCGCGCCGACGGGCAGGCCTTTTCCAGCGCCTGGTCGATGTCCTCGATGATATCGGAGACATGCTCGATGCCGATCGACAGACGGATCGTTTCCGGCAGCACGCCGGCGGCGCGCTGCTGCTCCGCCGACATCTGGCGATGGGTGGTCGACGCCGGGTGGCAGGCGAGCGACTTGGCATCGCCGATATTGACGAGCCGCGTGATCAGCTTCAGCGCATCGTAAAACGTCTTTCCGGCCTCCATGCCGCCCTTGATGCCGAAGGTGAACAGCGAGGATGCGTTGCCATTCAGGTACTTCTGCACCAGGGGGTAATAGGGGCTGTCCGGGAAGCCGGTGTAATTGACCCAGGCCACGCGCGGATCGCCGCGCAGGAATTCGGCGACCTTGCGGGCGTTCTCGACATGGCGCTCCATGCGCAGCGCCACGGTCTCGATGCCCTGAAGCAGCAGGAAGGCGTTGAACGGCGACAGCACCGAGCCCATGGTGCGCTGATAGACGCTGCGCGCGCGCTCGATATAGGCGGTCTTGCCGAAGCGCTCGGCATAGACCAGGCCATGATAGGAGGCGTCGGGCTTGTTATAGGCCGGGAAGCGGTCGGCGTGCTCGGCCCAGGGGAAGTTTCCGGAATCGACGATGGCGCCGCCCAGCGTGGTGCCGTGGCCGCCCAGGAACTTGGTCAGCGAATGCACCGCGATGTCGGCGCCGTAATCGAACGGCTTGAAGAGGATCGGGGTTGCGACGGTGTTGTCGACGATCAGCGGCACGCCATGCGCGTGGGCGATTTTCGCCAGCGCCTCGATGTCGCAGACATTGCCGGCGGGATTGCCGATGGTCTCGGCGAACACGGCGCGGGTGTTCTCGTCGATCAGCTTCTCGACCGCCTCGGGCTTATCGCTCTCGGCGAAACGGCCGATGATGCCCTGGCGCGGCAGAATGTGGGAGAGCAGCGTGTGCGTGGTGCCGTAGAGCTGCGGCACGGAGACGATGTTGCCGCCGTGATCGGCGACGTTGACGAAGGCGAAATGCAGCGCGGCCTGGCCGGTTGCCACTGCGAGCGCGCCGACGCCGCCTTCGAGCTGGGCGATGCGCTTCTCGAGCACTGCGCTGGTCGGATTGGCGATGCGGCTGTAGCGAAAACCTTCGGTCTCGAGATTGAACAGGGCGGCGCCATGATCGGCGCTATCGAAGGCGTAGGCCGCGGTCTGGTAGATCGGCACGGCTACCGCGTGCGTGGTCGCTTCAGGCTCGTAGCCGGCGTGAATAGCGATCGTCTCGTTGCGCATCGTGCCACCTCCGCGTGGGGCGGGCCGCACTTATTGGCCTAGAATGAGGCATGTGCGTTGTCCGCCGTCCCTCTGTTAGAGGCGGGTGGTAAAGCGGACAATAATTCGCCTAGAGATCGAGGAAGTAACCCTAATGCTTGTTGGCGAGTTAGCTAAAATTCGAGTTAAATTGGATTGATCAATTGGCGACGGCGGCAATGTTCGCTACCGGCGCCATGTGGTGACCGACGCGGCCGCAAGTGCTCTTCATCCGTTTCCCGGATGCGAGCGTGAGCCTCGTCGGATCCTTTTCCGTTCGGACCGGACGATCCTCCATGGGATCAATGGAGCCTTACTCGGCAGCCAATGCCGCTTGCAATTCCGGCTTCTCGCGCGAAGCCTCATGCATGTCATCTGTGGTCGACTTGATCCGGAACCAGGCGGCATAGAGCGCGGGCAGAAACAGCAGGATCAGAACCGTGCCGACGGCGGTGCCGCCGATCAGTGTGTAAGCCATCGACCCCCAGAACACGGAATGCGTGAGCGGGATGAAGGCCAGCACGGCAGCAAGCGCGGTGAGGATCACGGGTCTCGTGCGTTGCACCGTGGCCTCGATGACGGCGTGATAGTCGTCAAGGCCGGCGGCAAGGTTCTCCTTGATCTGTTCGGTCAAGATCAGAGTGTTGCGCATCAGGATGCCCGCCAGTCCAATCAGGCCCAGGATCGCGTTGAACCCGAAGGGCTGGTTGAAGAGGAGCAATGCAGGCACGACGCCGACGAGGCCGAGCGGTCCAGTCAGGACGACCATCGCCATCGTCGAGAACGATCGAACCTGCAGCATGACGACGATCAACATGGCGGCAATCATGGCGGGGAAGATCGTCGCGAGCGCGTCGTTGGCCTTGGTTGCCTCCTCGATCGATCCGCCCAGCTCGATACGATAGCCGGCCGGAAGGGAGGCGATCAGGGGCTGCAGGGCTGCCTCGATCTCCTTGGAGACCTCCGGAGGCTGGGTCGCCTCATTGATGTCGGAGCGTATCGTGACGACGGGGGTGCGATCGCGGCGCTTGAGGATCGGCTCTTCAAGTCGGATTTCCGAATGGCCGACCTGGTCGAGCGGAATCGAACGGCCGTCCCGGCTCATCAGCGAGAAATCCGCCAGACGCGCCGGGTCCAGCCGCTCGCCACCAGCACTGCGCGCCACGATGGGGACATTGCGGATGTCCTCGCGAACCTGGGTCACGGCGATGCCGGTGAGCAGGAACTGGAGTTGACGGCCCACCTCGGCCGGCGACAGGCCGATGAGGTTCAGCCGATCCTGATCCGGGATGAAGCGGAGCACGGGCGTGCGGTTGCCCCAATCTCGATTTGCCTGTCGTACATCGGGAACGCCACGCATGATCTCGAGAGCCTTCTGAGAGATGGTGTACAATTGCGCGGGATCGGGCCCCATCACACGAAACTCCACCGGGAACGGCGTATAGGGTCCGAACACAAGCTGGGTGACGCGCACATTGGCCTCGGGTGCGAGGCCCTGTGATACCGATTGTCGGAGTCGATGCTTCAAAGCCTCGCGCGCCTCCGCATCCGGCGTCAGGACGACGATCTTGGCGAAGGCCGGATCTGGCAGCTCTGGCGCCATCGCGAAGAAGAAGCGCGGCGCGCCCTGACCGACATAGCTCGTGATGATCTTGGCCTCGGGTTGATCGTGCAGCCAGCCCTCGAGCTTCTCGACGGTGCCCGTCGTCGTCTCGATGCTGGTGCCTTCCGGCAGGCGAACCTCCACCAGCACTTCCGGGCGGTCGGAGGTCGGGAAGAACTGCTGCTTGACGCCAGCCATGCCGACGACGGAAAGCGCGAAGGCGACGGCGACGATGCTGCAGGTCAGGAATTTGTGGCGGACCGCGAAGGTGATCAGCCCTCGCAGGCGCTGATAGTTGGGCGTGCCGTAGATCGCGTGGTGACCGCCTTCGACTGGCTTGATCGCGGGCAGCATCTTGACGCCGAGATAGGGCGTGAAGATCACCGCGACGATCCAGGAGACGATGAGGGCGAATCCCACGACCCAGAAGATGTTGCCAGCGTATTCGCCGGCGGTCGAGCGCGCGAATCCCACCGGCAGGAAGCCCGCGATTGTCACGAGCGTTCCGGACAGCATCGGCGCCGCGGTGTGGCTCCACGCATAGGCCGCCGCCGAGATGCGGTCCATGCCTTCTTCCATCTTCACCACCATCACCTCGATCGCGATGATGGCGTCGTCGACGAGAAGACCGAGCGCCAGGATCAGAGCGCCGAGCGTGATGCGGTCGAAGAACCGGCCGGTCTCCAGCATGATCAGGAACACGACGGCGAGCGTCAGGGGCACGGCAGCCGCAACGACGATGCCGACACGCCAGCCGAGGCTGAGCAGGCTCACCAGCAGCACCACGCCCAGCGCCATCGCAAACTTCATCATGAACTCGTCGACCGCCGAGGTGATGTTGACGGCTTGATCGCTGACCTTGGCGAGGCTCATCCCGAGCGGCAGTGTCCGAGCGATCGCCGCAGACCTCTCCTCCAGCGCCTTGCCGAGCGCGAGGCCATTCCAGCCCTCCTGCATCACCGCCGCGAGCATGATGGTAGGCTCGCCCTGGTGCCGGATGATGTAGGTGGGTGGATCCTCGTAGCCGCGGCGGACCTCAGCAATGTCGGACAGCTTCAGCGTCCGCCCGGCAGCGACGATCGGGGTGTCGGCGATCGCCTGGACGCTATCATAAGCGCCGTCGACCCGGATGAAGACCTGCGGCCCCTTGGTATCGATCGAACCGGCTGGCGTCACCGTATTCTGTCGCTGCAGGGCGGCAACGATATCCGTTGCCGACACACCGAGAGTTGCCAGCTTGGCATAGGAGAACTCGACGAAGATCTGTTCGGGACGTTCACCGAGGATGTTGATCTTCTTGACGCCGGGCACGTGCAGGAGATCCTGGCGAATGGTCTCGGCTTGCCTTGCGAGCTCGCGCATCGGCATGCCCTTGGCCTTGAGTGCGTAGAGTCCGAAGCTCACGTCCGAATATTCATCGTTGACGAAGGGGCCGAGCACTCCGGACGGCAGCTTGCGCGCTTCGTCCCCGAGCTTCTTGCGGGCCTGGTAGAACTCCTCCTGCACGCTGGACGGCGGCGTGCTGTCCTTCAGCGTCACCGTCATGTAGGCATAGCCCGGCCGCGTCGTCGTCTCCACCCGGTCGTACCAGGTCAGCTCCTGAATCCGCTTCTCCAGGGGTTCGGCGACCTGGTCCTGCATCTCGCGCGCCGTCGCGCCCGGCCATACGGTGGTGACCGTCAGGGTCTTGATGGTGAAGGACGGGTCCTCGGCCCGCCCGAGCATGAAGAAGGCGTAGGCGCCCGCGGCCGCCAGCAGCAGGATGAAGAACAGGGTGACGGCCCGTTCGCGAACGGCGAGGGCGGAAAGATTGAAGCTCACAACTTGCTCCCGCTTTCCGAGCCAGTCCTGACGCGAGCACCCTCGTGCAGGAGATGAGCGCCGAGCGAAACAATCTGGTCACCGGACTTCGATCCCGAGATAACGGCTGTCTCGCTGGTCACACGCAGCAGCTTGACGGGCCGCAGGCGCACGGTCGAGGTCGCGCTGTCGAAGACCCAGACGCCGGTCGTTCTGCCGTCATCGAGCACAGCGCCCAGCGGCACCTGGACTTCCGGATGATGATCCTGGCTGGCAAGCCGAATGGTGACGGTCGCACCAAGCGGCGCCGCTGCGGCGTCACCATCGAGCACATAGCGGGCCTCATAGGTGCGGGTCTGGGGATCGGCGGAATCCGACAACTGGCGCAGATGCGCGGTAAAGCGCCGCCCGTCGCTCCCATACAGGCTCGCCTCGGCGACCGATCCCATCGCCGGCCGGATGGTTTCGGGCAGCGCCACCACAGCCTCACGAGGACCGGACTGCGCCAGCCGAACCACGGTCTGGCCGGCGGACACCACTTGTCCCGGCTCGCCGAGCGTTTGGGTGACCGTGCCGTCCGCATCCGCCACCAGGACGGAATAGGTCGCCTGGTTCTCGGCGACGCCTGCTTCGGCTTCCGCCGCGGCAAGCTGCGCCTTGGCGGTGTCCGATGCGGCCTTCGCCTGCTCGTAGCGTTGCTTTGAAGTCCATCCGTCGTTCACAAGGTTGGCGTAGCGCCGCTCGTCGGCGTCGGTCTGAACGACAACGGCACGCGCCGCGGCGACCGCGTTGCGCTTCGCGGTGACTGCGAGGCGCAGGTCGGTTTCGTCGATCCGCATCAGCGGCTGGCCGGCCTTCACCGGCTCACCGACATTCACAAGTCGTTCGACGATCTTTCCGGCAACGCGAAAACCGAGATTGCTTTCCACTCGTGCGCCGACCGTTCCGGTGAAACCACGTTCAGATCCGCTGACCCGAGTGGCCGTCACCAGACGGACCATCGGGGGCTCCTGCCTGGGGTCGATCACCGCGGAGGCTTCATGGGAGGGAATGGCAAGCGCAACGAAGGTCGCTACCCCTGCCGGAACCAGGATACCGGCGAGCACCGCAACACCCCTTTTCATGACCCATCTCCTTTGAGAGTTAGATTACATATGACATCTATAACGATGTTAGATTTCGCCCGCAATCTAACTTTTGAGGCGGTAACGGAAGCGTGATCCAAAAACCCCGGAATTTCGCCCCCGGAGCCGGCGAAATCGCGCCGTGCCAATTGATAGATTGCAATCGAACTCTATCTCGGATATAGAAGTTGAACGAAATCCAAAAGGGAGATCCGCGATGCGAGTGAGTCGCACCCAGGCGGCCGAGAACCGCCAAACCGTGATCAATGTGGCGAGTCGCCTTTTCAGGGAGCGCGGCTTTGATGGCATCGGCCTCAAGGATCTGATGAAGGGGGCCGGGCTGACTCAAGGCGCCTTCTACAAGCAGTTCGCTTCAAAAGAGGATCTGGCGGTGGAGGCGTCCAGGCGCGCATTGGAAAGCGCATCCGGCCGATGGTCAGACGCGGCCGCGGCGCATCCTGACGATCCACTCGGCGCCGTGATCGGGTTCTACCTCAGCGGCGACCATCGCGGAGAGAAGATGGACGGCTGCCCGATCGTGGCGCTCGGCTCGGACGCCGCCCGACAGGGCCCCGACGTGAAGGCGGAATTCGAAGCGGGAATCAAAGCCCATCTCGACGTGCTCGGCCGCTTCATCGCCGGAAACGACGGCGAGGCCTCGCGCGGCAAGGCCATGGGCATTCTCGCGACGATGGTCGGCGCGGTGACGCTCTCGCGCGTCGTCAACGACCCCGATCTGGCTCAAGCGCTTTTGGATGCCGCCGCCGAACAGGTTCGAAACGCCGCTGCCGCTTGAATGGGAGGGGCCGGTGTTCGGAGTGAAAATCCGCACGGCCCATTCGCTGATCAAATTAGAAAGAGAACGATGTCAAAAGCAATGGACAACTTCGCCGGAAAATGGGCGCTGGTCACGGGCGCGTCGAGTGGCCTCGGCCTTGAATTCGCAGATCTGCTGGCGGCGCAGAAAGTCAATCTCGTCTTGGCGGCTCGACGGCGAGAGTCGATGGACAAGCTTGCCTCGGATCTCCGCAGCAAATACGGGGTGGATGTGCTGGTCGAGGCGATCAATCTTGCCGCGCCGGGCGCGGCCAACCGCCTGAAAAGCAGTCTCGATGCGAGGTCGGTGACGATCGACATCCTGGTGAACAATGCCGGTTTCGGCTTGCACGGCGATTTCTTGGACACGCCGATCGAGCAAACCGCGAATATGATCCAGCTCAACATCACCACGCTCACAGAGCTGACCTATCTGTTCGGCCGCGACATGGCTCAGCGGCGATCCGGACATATCCTTCTTATCGCCAGCCTCCTGGCCTTCCAGGCCGTTCCCAGCTACGCGGCCTATGCGGCAACCAAGGCTTATGTGCTGGCCTTTGGTGAGGCTCTGCATGACGAACTCCGCCCGCATGGCGTGGTCGTTACCAGTCTCTGCCCGGGGCACACCGCGACGGGCTTCGATGCGGCAGCCGGCGCAACCGCTTCAAGCTTGCTGCGCCTCCTCACCATGAAGCCGCGTCCGGTCGCCGAAAGCGGTATTCGGGCGCTCTTGCAAGGAAAGGCCATGGTGGTCGCAGGCCTGTCGAACAAGATGGCTGCCTTTTCAAATCGTTTGACGCCACGGTCAATGCAAAGGGCCACGATGAAGAAGATAATGGACGCCTGACGTCTGGTGCGGCTGCATGTGGGCGCTTATCGACCAGCGTTCTGCCCACGTGGTTCGGACTAGTTAAGCGTACGTTGTCAAAAACTCGCAGCAGGATTATCGCCCTATCCCATCATCTCCCAGAGCTTGCGCGTGAGCACGCCGACGCGCTTTTCGATTGCGGCTGCGGCATCGAGTGCGAGATCCTCGCGATAGCGGCCGGCAATCAATTGCACGCCGATCGGCTTGCCGTCATGCAGCGCCACCGGCACCACCGCGCCGGGCAGGCCCAGCACGTTGATGGCGGAGATGAAGCGGATCTCGCCCCAGAAGATCTCGCGCACGCGCTCGGCGCTGATTGTGTCCTCACGCGGGCCCGGGGTCGGCTTCACCGTGGTCGGCGTCAGCACGATCGGATAGTCCTCGAAGAACAATTGCCAGGCGCGGATGTGGCCGTTGCGCGCGGCGGTGGCCTGCATCCAGCCCTTGAGGTCGAGCACGTTGGCCTTGGCCTTCATGCCGCCCCAGGACTTGTGAAAATCCTCGGACGTGACCTTCAGCATGGCGGCCTCCTGCATCATCACAGTCTCGTTGGTGATGATGTCGCACCAGGTCTGCCAGACCCCGTTGATATCGGGTACCTCGACCTCGCTGACGCGGTAGCCGGACCGCTCGAGATGATCGGCAGCCTGGCGCAGCGCCGCGGCGACCGACGGATCTACGTCCATGTCCTCGGGGATCTTTGCCAGTGCGACCTTGATCGGCCGCTTCGGCTGCGCGCCGACCAGCGGGGCCGGCACCCACCAGGGATCGCGTGGATCGCGCTGGCTCATCACCTCCAAAGCGAGGCGCACGTCGGCGACGTGGCGCGCGAGCGGCCCCTGCGCCGACATCAGATGCGCCAGCATCGGCCGCTCCGATGTTGCGCTTCCGTTGAAGGCGGGGATGCGGCCCTGCGTCGGCTTGATGGTGGCAACGCCGTTGCAATGCGCCGGCCAGCGCAGCGAGCCGCCGATGTCGTTGCCATGGGCGATGGTGCCGATGCCCGCCGCGACCGCCGAGCCCGCGCCGCCGGAGGAGCCGCCGCAGGTGATGTCGGGATCCCAGGGATTGAGCGTCAGCCCGTGCAGGGGATTGTCGGTGAAGCCGCGGAAGGAGAATTCGGGCGTGTTGGTGAGACCGATGACGATCGCGCCTGATTTCTTCAGGTTGCGCACCACGGGCGCATCCGACGGCGCGACGAGGTCCTTGTTGGCGGGCACACCGTTGAAATTCGGCCGGCCCTCGTAGTCGACATTTTCCTTGATCGTAATCGGCACACCGTGCAGGAGGCCAAGCTCGCCACCCCTGGCGCGCTGCTTGTCGGCCGCGCGGGCCGCTTTGAGTGCTTCCTCACCGAGGTCGACGACGACGGCATTGAGCTTCGGATTGACGGCGTGCATCCGTTCCAGATGCGCCTCGACCGCCTCGACCGCGGAGATGGCGCCGGAGCGGATCGCAGCCGCGGTCTCGACCGCCGACCATTGCCAGGCTGGCCCCTTCGGACGCCGCGGCTTCGCCGAATTGCCGGCAGCGGCCTTTCTGGCCGGCTTGGCGACGGCGCTCTTGCGGCCGGAGCCCACCTTCTTCGAAGCCTTCGCCGTCGTCTTCAACACACTTTTCTTCTTGGTCGCCGTCTTCTTCGCCACGCCGCATCTCCTAGAATTGCGCGGCGGAGGTTAGGGACGCCCCCCCTCTCTGTACAGGTGCGATTCTGCATGGCGCATTGTCGCGACGCTCTGTCGCAATCGCAGCCTTCCGTGAGCAAGCTCCTACACCAACGGTGGATTGAGCCGCGCAAAGCCCTCCTGGACGCGATAGGGATAGTACGGATAAGGCGGCATCACCGCGCTGACCTCGTCGAGCTGCTTGATCTGGTCCGCGCTCAGCGACCAGCCGACGGCGCCGAGATTGTCGCGCAGTTGCGCCTCATCGCGTGCCCCGATGATCACGGAGGAGACCGTGGGACGCGACAGCAGCCAGGCAATCGCGACCTGCGGCACGGTACGGCCGGTCGCCGCGGCAATCGCATCCAGCACGTCAACGACGGCGTAGAGGCGCGCATCGTCGACGGGCGGACCGAACTGTGCGGTGGCATGCAGGCGGCTTCCTTGCGGCAGCGGCTGGCCGCGCCGGATCTTTCCGGTGAGCCTGCCCCAGCCCAGCGGGCTCCAGACCAGTGCGCCGACGCCCTGATCGCGCGCGAGCGGCATCAGCTCCCATTCATAGTCGCGCCCGAGCAGCGAGTAATAGACCTGGTGCGCGACATAGCGGGGCCAGCCATGCCGCTCCGCGATGGCGAGCGACTTCATCAGCTGCCAGCCGGCGAAATTCGAGACGCCGACATAGCGCAGCTTACCGGCGCGCACGAGCATATCGAGCGTGGACAGCACCTCCTCGATCGGCGTGAACGCGTCGAAGGCGTGGAGCTGAAGCAGATCGATATGGTCGGTGCCGAGACGTCGTAGGGCCGCATCGACCGAGGCCAGCAGCCGCGGCCGCGAAGAGCCGGCATCGAGCGGATCCTCGCCCATCGGCAGGCTCATCTTGGTCGAGATCAGCACCTTGTCGCGTCGCCCCTTGATCGCAGCACCGAGGATCTCTTCGGAGGCGCCGTTCGAATAGACGTCGGCGCTGTCGAACAGATTGACGCCGGCATCGAGGCAGATATCGACGAGCCGGCGGGCTTCATCAGTGCCGCTGCGGCCCCAGGCGGAGAACAGCGGCCCCTGCCCGCCGAACGTGCCGGTGCCGAAGCTGAGGACGGGAACTTTGAGCCCGGAAGCGCCGAGATTGCGGTATTCCATGATCGCTCTCCTATTCCGCCGGGCACGCCGCGACTGCAGTCGCCGCGCGATCGAGCTGGAGACTCCACAGCGCCAGAACGAGGCCAATGGCGGTGATGCCGGCCGCGACCAGCGGCAGCGCGGAGAGACCGAACCCGCGGTCGATGGTGATGCCACCGGCCCAGGCGCCGAGCGCGTTGCCGAGATTGAACGCGGCGATGTTGAGGCTGGAGGCGAGCGTCCGGCCGCTGGGACCTGCGGCTTCCAGCACGCGAAGCTGAAGCGGCGCGACGGTCGCGAAGGCGGCGATGCCGAGCAGCAGAATCAGCACGACGCTGATGATCTTGACCGACAGCACCGCGGCCAGGCCAAGCAGCACGATCGCGAGCGCCGCCAGCGTGCCGACCAAGGCGCGCGCCAAGCCAGCGTCGGCCAGCCTGCCGCCGGCGACATTGCCGACCGCAAGGCCGACGCCGAACACCAGCAGGATCGGCGAGACGGCAGCCTCCGAAAATCCGGTGAAGCGCGTCAGGATCGGCTGGATATAGGTGAAGACGACGAACAGGCCGGCGAAGCCGAACACGGTCATGGCAAGACCGAGCAGCACCTGCGGCCGGCCGAGCACGGCGACCTCTTCAGCGAGCGAGATCGGCTTGTCGCCATTGCCGACATGGCCCGGCACGAGCGCGGCGACGACCGCGAACGCGATCACGCCGATGACGGTCACCGCCCAGAACGCCGCGCGCCAGCCGAGCATCAAGCCGAACCAGGCACCGAAGGGCACGCCCAGGAGCGTCGCGACCGTCAGGCCGATGAACATGGTTGATATCGCGGAGGCACGCTTGTCCTCGGCGACGAGGCTGGTGGCCACCACCGAGCCGACGCCGAAGAACGTGCCGTGCGCGAGCGAGGTCAGCACGCGCGCGGCCATCAGCAATTCGTAAGTGGGCGCGAGCGCGCAAGCTGCGTTGCCGAGCGTGAAGATCGCCATCAACGCCAGCAGCACGGTTTTCCGCGGCATTCGCCGCGTCGCCAGCGTTAGCACCGGCGCACCGACGAACACGCCGAGCGCATAGCCTGATATCAGCAGGCCCGCGACCGGCACCGAGACGTGCATGTCGGCGGCGACCTGCAGCAGCAGGCCCATGATGATGAATTCGGTGGTGCCGATGCCGAAGGCACCGGCGGTGAGCGCGAGGACGGCAGGAGGCATGCGTTGCTCCAAGGGATGAGACGAGCCACGCAGATAGCGGCGCTGCCGCCAAACCATTAGAATGTCCGCAATCCAATCATTTGTGACGTGAATTCAACATGGCCCGTTTCGACACCAACCGCTCGGCCGAGATGGAGGTCTTCGTCCGCGTCGTCGACCTCGGCGGCTTCACCCAGGCCGCGCGAAAGCTGCGCCTGACGCCATCGGGCGTCAGCAAGCTGATCTCGCGTCTGGAGGCGCGCCTCGGCGCCCGGCTCGTCAACCGCACCACGCGCAAGCTGACGCTGACGGAGGAAGGCCAGGCGTTCTATCAGCGCGCCATGCGTATTCTCGCCGAGATGGAGGAAGCCGAACGCGAGGCCGCCTCGGGCGCGGCGCCGCGCGGCCGCCTCGCGGTGAACAGCAACATCCCGTTCGGCATGCTGCATCTGATGCCGCTCCTCCCGCGCTTCCTGAAAGAGCACCCCGACATCACGCTCGATCTCGTGCTGACGGACACGACGATCGACCTGATGCAGGAGCGCGCGGACGTCGCCATCCGCGTCGGCCCGTTGCGTGCCTCGCGTCTCATCGCGCGAAAGCTCGGCACCAGCCGCATGGTCGTGGTCGGCGCGCCGGATTATCTCGCCCGCTGCGGCACGCCGAAGATTCCGGCGGATCTCGCCGCACATCGCGGCATCGGCTGGACCTTTCCGCGGATCCGCGGCGGCTGGCCGTTCAAGCGCGGCGACCGCACAGAGGAAGCCGTGCCGCCGCCGGTCGCGCGCGCCAGTGACGGCGAAGCGGCCCGCCGTCTCTGCCTGGGCGGCGTCGGGCTCGCCCGCCTCGCGCTCTTCCACATCGGCCCCGACATCGAGGCCGGCCGCCTTGTGCCGGTGCTGCAAGGCTACAATCCCGGCGACCGCGAAGACATCCACGCCGTCTATGTCGGTCACACCGCCCCGCTCCCGGCACGCGTGCGTGCGTTCATCGATTTCCTCGCCGAGCACGTGCGGGTGAGCGACCCCGCGTTGAAGCGGGCCGGGGATGGGAAGTGGAAGCTGGTGGTGTGAAGCGGCGGCGGAGGGCGCAGGAGAAGCTTGCCCCGGCAGGCTTGCCGAGCCGAAGCAAACGGCAACGAGTCCACCTTCGCCCTGTGGACTCGGCACGACAGCCTAGCGCAAACTCGTTGGCCAAGGCTGGCGGGGGAGAGTGTCAGTCTCGGCATGCCCGGCGAGCCAACGCCGACGAAATAAATTGCTTCTGCCTTGCGGCCTCGCTTCCTAGGCTCGGCCTGTGCTTGACCAATACCAGCGTCCGCACGAGCACGGCCAAGCGTGCGAGTCCGAAAAAGAGGCGACTACGACCATGAGCAATGCCATCACTGCCTCCGGGGAGAAGCCGCTGACTCCGGCCATGCTGCGCGAGTTGTCGGTGCGGTCCAATTGGCAGGGCCTGATCCGTGTGGCCAGCCATTACGGCGTCATCGTCGTTGTGGGCGCGCTGATCTGGCTGGTCTCTTCGCGATACGGAATCGTCTGGGCGTTGCCGCTGGTGGTCGTCCAAGGCTACTTTGTCGCATTCCTGTTCATGGTGGTCCACGAGACCGCGCACAAGACGGCGTTTCGCGGCCGCGCGCTTAATCTCGCCTTCGGTCATCTCTCCTCGTTCGCGGTCGGCTTGCCTTATGAATATTACTGCTTATTCCACTGGGATCATCATCGCTATACGCAGGATCCAAAGAGGGATCCGGAACTGCTGTCGGTTCCGATCCCAACCTCGGACGCGCAACTGATGATCGTCTACAGCGGCTTGCGGCAGGTTGCCTTCCGGGTGGGGCTGATGCTTCGCCATGCGTTGACCGGCAACGCCACGTCACCGTGGATTCCTGAAAGCAAACGCCACATTGTGGTGACAGAAGCGCGTCTCCATCTGGCAGGCTACGTCGCGCTGTTGCTGGCATCGATCGCGTTGCACACTTTGATCCTGTTGTGGGTCTGGGTCGTCCCGGTGCTCGTCGGTCAATTGTTTCTGCGTCCGTACCTTCTTGCCGAACACACCGGCTGTGATCGCACGCGCAGCGCCTTCCAGAACACCCGCACCACCTATACCGCCATGTTCGTGCGCTGGTTCGCATGGAACATGCCCTATCATGTCGAGCACCATGCCTATCCTTCGATTCCTTTCCATGCGCTGCCGAAGCTGAACCGGATCGTCGCCGATCGGATCGTCTACCGGGGCCCAGGCTACATCGCAGTGACGCGGCAGACGTGGGCCTGGTTTCGCCGCGCACGCAACGGCATCGAAAGCCCGATCGGTTCTGATTGAATCGGGATCAGGGCTTGACGAAAGCCAGCAGAGTGCCGTTGCCACAGGCGATGCTGCGCTCAAGGCGTGAGCAGCTTGATGAATTTATCGCCCCAGTCACGGTCGGAAGCCGTTGGCTTGCGCAAAAAGTGGACGGCGAGGCCTTGTCGATTAATTGCTTCATGGTCTTCCATCTTCAGACGATCCTATCGTTAAGGTCGATCACCTCCGGTCGCCGGCATCACAGGGGTTTGGCATGCGATCAACAATGGCTCTTCGCTCCGCCGTGTTCGTATTATCTGCGTCCTTCCTGTTCTCGTCGCCCGCGCGCGCGACAGCCGAGGAATTGCTGAAGGCGCGGCTCGCCCAGAATCTCGGGCCGATTTCGGGACTGGCGATTGTCGCCCATGCGAAGGGCATTTTCGCCAAGCACGGGCTCGACATCTCCGTCGCCAATTTCACCAGCGGAAAGCAGTGCCTCGATACGGTGCTTGGGGGAGGAGCGGATATCGCGACAACCGCTGAGGCACCGGTCACTGCGGCCGCGATGGCGCAACAGCCGATCGCCTTCGTGGCAGGGATGGAATATTCCGATCTCAAGACCATGACCGCAGCGTCTGCCCGTATCAAGACGAAGGCCGATCTGCGCGGAAAGCGTATCGGCTTCACGGCCGGGACTGGCAGCGAAGTCTACACGTCGGTTCTGTTGAAAGCGGCGGGCCTGACGGCGAAGGACGTGACGCTGGTCAATTTGCGGCCTCAGGAGATGCTCCCCGCCATGGCGGCCGGCAGTATCGATGCGTTCGATACCTGGGAGCCGCACGTCGCGAATGCGAGGAAGGTTCTTGGCGAGGCCGCCATCCCGCTTGACACCAAAGGTCTCTATTCTGAGACCTTCAATATCGTCGTTACGCAGCCTTACCTCGCGGCCAACCCGGCGATCGTCGGCAAGTTCCTGGCCTCCCTCATCGAGGCGGAAGGCTGGCTCAAGGCGCATCCAGATGAAGCGATCGATGTCATCGCCGCAGCGACCGGGATGAAGCGCGATGAATTGGCCTCGATCTGGTCGGACTATGTCTATCACGTCCGCCTCGACGACAGGATTCTCACGACCTTGAAGACCCATGCCGCATGGCGGCTCGAGACCGGCAATCATCCTCCTGGAGCGAGCATGCCCGATTTCTCGAAAGTCCTGGTGACCGCGCCGCTGAAGGCGCTCGACCCGGCTCGGGTCACGCTGGCGGCAAATCCGTGAGCGGCCGCGGACACAGCAATGCGAGCGCGGCCGGAAGGCTGAGCGTATTGGTCGCCGTCCTCTCCGTGCCCGCTTTCACAGGCCTGTGGGAACTGGTGGCACGTTCCGGCATCGTGAACGCCGTGCTGTTTCCGCCACCGTCGACGGTCGCCGTCGCCGTTCTCGAATGGATCCGAAGCGGACAATTTTTCGGGGACCTGATGGCGAGCCTGGCGCGCGTGGCCGGGGGATTTGCGATCGGAGCCGCAGGCGGGATCGTGCTTGGCGTCCTGACTGGCCAGTTCCGGCTGGTGTCCAGCCTGCTCTCGCCGTTGTTTCACATTCTCCGTCCCATTCCACCCATCGCCTTCGTGCCGATCGTCATCCTCTGGTTTGGCCTCTCGGAGGCGGGCAAGCTCTTCCTGGTCGTTTGGGGCGTGTTCTTCACGGTATGGCTCGCGACCCACATCGGGGTGCAGAAAGTCGACCGCGGACTTATCCGTGCCGCCCAGATGCTCGGCACGCCGCAGCCGCAGATGCTGGGGGAGATCGTTTTTCTCGGCGCGCTGCCCTATATCACCGTCGGTCTTCGGACCGCGGTGAGCATCTCCTTCTACACGCTGGTCGCTGCCGAGCTCGCGGGTGCGTTCGCCGGTATCGTCTACCGTATCGAAATCGCGCAACAGAACATGCAAACGGGTCAGGTGATGGGAGGCCTGGCAGCTCTCGGGCTGCTGTCCTTCGTCGCCGACCGTTCCTTCGCAATTCTTGCCGAACGTGCCGTGTGGTGGCGATGACCCCTAGCCTGCTTCGTCCAGACCAGCCGCTCAGGCTCGTGGATACGAATTCGCCTTCCCCCCCGGTGCTTCAGCCGATCATCGGGGTCGAGGAGCTCAGCATCGTCTTCGATGGGCCCAGCGGACAGGTCATCGCGGTCGACCGCGTATCGCTGGCGGTAGCCCAGGGGGAATTCGTATCGATCGTAGGTCCATCCGGCTGCGGCAAGTCGACGCTCCTGAATGCGATGGCCGGCCTCGAGCAACCGTTCGAAGGCCAGGTGCTCGTAGCCGGCGAAGTCATGCGCGCACCACGGCCCGAGATCGGGATGGTCTTTCAGCAGCCACATCTGTTTCCGTGGAAATCGGTGCGCCGGAACATCGCGCACGGGCCGCGCGCCCTCGGCAAGCCGAAGGCGGAGGCGCTGCGGATCGCCGACGGCCTCATCGAGACGATCGGGCTGACCAGATTTGCGTCGGCATACCCGCACACGCTATCGGGAGGCATGCAGCAGCGTGTTGCGATTGCCCGTGCGCTCGCCAATCAGCCGCGTGTGCTGTTGATGGACGAGCCTTTCGGAGCGCTGGATGCGCAGACCAGAGCGGTCATGCAGGACAATCTGCTCGAGCTCCGCGAGCGGATCAACGCAACGATCGTCTTCGTCACGCACGACATTGATGAAGCGATCCTTCTTGCCGACCGTGTGCTGATCATGAGCGCCGGACCAGGCCGCATCCTCAGGGATCTTCAGGTGAGCCTGCCGCGGCCGCGCTCCAGCGCCATCGTCGCGGAGGCCGCCTACCTCGCCCTCAAGCGGGATTGCCTCGACCTGATCCGCTCGGAAGGCCGCAAGGCGTTCGAGCAACTGGAAATCAGGACGTAGGCGCCTGATGCCGGTCTCTGGCATGGCTCTTGAATGATTTTCCCTTGCGGCGGCAAGGGAGCGAGCACATGTCAGCGGCAAGTCTCGGCAAAGCGACCGGTATCATGCTGGCCGGATCGGATGCTCTGGTCGGGTCGCTGCCCAGCCTGCTGGATCCGCTGTGCGAGGCTGACCGGCGTCGTGTCCTCGCCATCGGCCGCGAGGAAATCCTGCAGGCAGGCAAGCATGTCTGGCGCCAGGGCGATCTGCAGAACGGCATTTATCTGATCGAAGAGGGGCGTATTCGCAGCTACTACGCGGCGCCTTCCGGACGCGAGGTGACGCTGGCCTACTGGTTCGCCGGCAATTTCGTCGGCGGCCCGGATCTGTTCGGTACTGGCGCCCACGTATGGTCTTCGGTTGCAGTGGAACGGAGCCGAGTGACATTCTTGCCCGGCCCAGCCCTGCGCGCACTGGCGCTTCAATCGGCGAGCATTGCGGTCGCGCTGCTGGATGCGCTCGCCTTCAAGGCACGGTGCTACTCGGCCATGGCGCAAATGCTGGGGACCCGCTCGGTGACCGAGCGGCTGCATCGTCTGTTGGTCTTCCTCTCGAAGATCTACGGTTCGCAGCAGGGCCGCGAGATCGTGATCGGGATCCCGTTCACGCATGGTGATCTCGCCAATCTGATCGGCTCAACCCGCCAATGGGTGACAGTGCAGCTTTCCCGCATGCAGGCAAGAGGCGTCATCCGTTATCACCGGGGCCTGATTGTGATTCTCAATCTGCGCGCGCTCGATCTCGAAGTCGTCTAGAACATGATCCGGCAAAGTGTGTAGCGGTTTTCCGAAAAGATTGTGCTGAACAGTAACCTAAAGCGCGATGACGATTCATCCCAATCGCATCGCGCTTTAGGAGACGGCCATCGGATACACTTTTAGATCGAACAGTCCGGCCTTCGCATCGGGCAGCCATCGCTCGGCAAGGTCGAGAAGAGCATGGTCGCGCCACGCAGGCGCTAGCAAAGTGATGCCCATCGGCATGCCGTTGCCGAGCGTTGCGTTGGGAACTGCCACCGCGCACAAGTCCACGAGATTGACAAAATAGGAGTAGTAGCCGAGGCGGTTGTTGAGCGTGATGGGATCTTCCGTCATCTCCGCGATCGTGAAGGGGCGTGGCGCGGTCGGTACCACCAGGACATCGATATCCTCGAAAAGCGTTTGGATCTGGCGTCGCAGCTTCAAGAGTCGATGTTGCGCGGCGAACGCATCTGTTGCGGAAAACCGGGCAGCTGCGCTCAGCACGTTGCGGATGACGTCAAGCAGATCTCCATGATCGATGTCCAGGAGCTTGCTGATCGCCGCATGACGTTCCGCAATCCAAGGCCCTGAAAAGAGCATTTCACCGGCTTCGGCGAAGGGCGCGAAGTCGATTTGTCTGGCTTGGCCTCCCAGCCCCGAAAGCCTCGTGCAGGCCTGCCTGTAAAGGTCATCGCATTCCGGCATGCCGAATGAATTGAGATGACCGGCAGAGATCTGGCCGAACCGGAATTTGCGAACAGATGGGGAGGACGAGGCAGCCCGTTGGCGGCTATAGGGATCGCTATCGTCGAATCCTTCGATCAACCCGAGCAGAATTCGACCCTCGGCAATCGAATTGCAGAAAATCGAGGGGCAATCGAGGGTCGGACAGTTCGGCACAAGCCCCCGGGACGAGACGAGGCCGACGGTTGGCTTTATCCCGATGATTCCGTTGAAACCTGCGGGAATCCGGCCCGAGCCGCCGGTATCTGTGCCGAGAGCGAAGGCAACATGGCCGGATGCTACGGCAGCAGCCGAGCCGGAGCTCGAACCGCCGGAGACATACAGATCGTTTGCCGCACTGGAACAGGCGCCATAGGGGGAGCGGGCGCCGGACAGTCCGGTCGCGAACTGATCCAGGTTGGTTTTGCCAAGACAGATCGCACCCGCCGCCGTCAATCTCTCGACGCATCTGGCCGATTGCGTAGCCATATATTCGAATGACGGACAGGCTGCCGTCGTTGGCATGGCCTCAACGTCAATATTGTCCTTGACACCGAATGGCACGCCAAGGAGCGGCAGGACTTCACCCTCTTCCGCTCGTTGCACAAGGGCATCAACCTCAGCCAGCGCTTCTTCCATGGGCCGCACATAGATCCAGCAATTGCGGTGCCGGTCCCGCTCGATGCGCTCATAGGCGCTTGTGATGATGGAGGCCAACTCGGCACGGGAACGGAAGGGTCGGCTCTGCGCGGATAGGATGGCTTGCGGCACGGAATAGGCTCCTGAGGGCATGACCGCACGAATATGAAGCCGCTGCCCAACGATGAAAGCAACTAAGCGCCTCCGTGCTGAGCTGCCTATCGAACGACGGCCAGTTGTCGGCCCGAAGGCCGCAGCCAATCGCTTGTTGCCGGATTGCGGAGACGGTCGTTTGGTGGGAGCTTTCTGGCGTCCAAATCGCGCCAATGGCGGAGAGAGTGGGATTCGAACCCACGGTACGGTTTCCCGCACACACGCTTTCCAAGCGTGCGCCTTAAGCCACTCGGCCATCTCTCCGGAGCGCCCTCTCTTGAAGGGGCGCCGCCGATTTTGCAAGGGATCGCGGAGATATCCGGCGATTTTTCCGCAACTTATTGTATTTACAGGATAATATCTTGCCTCACACCTGCTGTGACACGTCTGCCGGCTGAACCGCAGGCAGGTTTGGCGCGACGATTCACGGCAAGCCGCCAAACACGACCGGGGACGCCATGACCATCTACACGACCATCGCCACCATCGGCCTGATTTCGGCCCTCGGCTCCACCTTTGCCACCCCGACCCTGGCCCAGGTCTGCACCCGGCAGGGCGTCGACGTCAGCTGCGACGACGGCCGGCGCGGGGTGCTGTCGGGCAATACCATCCTCTGGCCGGACGGCACGCGATCGAGCTCGGTGCCGCACCAGAGCGTGATCGTCGGCAATAAGAGCTCGGTGCATGTCGGGACCGGCGTGTTCGTCGGTCAGGGCAAGGGCGTGGTGCCGCTGGATGATCCGAACGCGCCGAACAAGCGGCAATGCGCGATCCTGGACGGCGTGTCGTACTGCTATTGAGGGGCGCGTTTTCACCTCTCCCCGTAAGAACGGGGAGAGGGAGAAGAATTAGATCAACCGCACGCCCGAGATCGCCGACTTCAACCAGCGCAACGCCTGCGGCGGCTGGGCTGCGAGCGGGGCTACGGCGGCCTTCTCGGTGCGGCACTTCTCGAGCTCGGCGACGAAATTGGCGGACCATTGCTGGATGGTGTGGCCGCGCAGCGTCTTCATCATCGCGTCCCAGCGCATCTTGCGCTCGGTGAGCGGCATGGATGCCGCGACCGCGATTGCGCGGGCCATGCCGTCGATGTCGTGCGGATTGACCAGCAGCGCAGCATCGAGCTCGTTGGCGGCGCCGGCGAACTTCGACAGCACCAGAACGCCGGGATCGGCGGGGTTTTGCGCGGCGACGTATTCCTTGGCGACGAGGTTCATGCCGTCGTGCAGCGGCGTCACCACACCGATCTGCGCGGTGCGGTAGAGACCCGCGAGCACCGCCTGGCTGAAGCCCTTGTTCAGATAGCGGATCGGCGTCCAGTCGACCTCGCCGTGGCGGCCGTTGACGTCGGAGACGAGGCGCGCGACCTCGTTCTGAAGATTGCCATAGGCCTCGATGCCGCCGCGCGAGGGGTTGGCGATCTGGAGCAGCGAGATGCTCCGCGCAAACTGAGGTTGCTCGGTCCAGAGCCGGTCGAATGCGCTGATGCGGTTGACGAGACCCTTGGAATAGTCGAGGCGGTCGACGCCGATCGCGAGGCGCTCGCCGTTGAGGCTGCGACGCAGGCGCGACACATCCGGATGCGAAGCCGATTTCGCGGCATAGGCGGCGAACTTCTCCGCATCGATGCCGATCGGGAACATTTCGCAGCGCGTGCGACCGTGCTGCGAGATCACGACACCGTCCTCGATGGCGAGGCCGAGCTCGGCGCCGACATAGCCGAGGAAGTTCTGCCGATCTTCCTCGGTCTGGAAGCCGAGCAGATCATAGGCCAGCATCGCGGTGATCAGCTCGCGATGGTTGGGAACGCCCTGCATCACAGCAGTGACGGGCCACGGCGTATGCAGGAAGAAGCCGATGGGATCATTGACGCCGAGCTCGCGCAGCTCGGCACCGAGCGCGAGGAAATGATAGTCCTGCACCCAGAACGCAGTCTGCGGTTTGCGGAAACGCATCAAGGCGCGCGCCATGAAGGCGTTGACCTCGCGATAGCTGACATAGTCCTCGCGCGAGACGCGGATCAGATCGCTGCGCGAATGCAACGCCGGCCACAGCGCCGAATTGGCGAAGCCTTCGTAATAACCGCCGTAATGCGCCGCCGGCAGATCCAGCGTCGCAATCGCGCCTGTCCCGAGCGCCTCGATCTCGGCGAACGGTTCCTTCTGATGGCCATCACGGACCCGGCCGGAGGAACCGACCCAGATCGCACCAGAATGTTCCACCACGGGAAGCAATGCCGCCGCAAGGCCGCCCGTCATGGGCTCGTTGGGTTTGCCGCGAGCGACGCGATTTGAAACGACGATCAAGTTCACAGGTCGTCCCCTCCTGTTCATTCCGCCCCATTTAACTGCCGTTCATCAATATGGTTCCTGATCATCGTTTCAACCAATTGAAACCAAAATCGGGCGCGTGCGTTGGAACTGGTTTCGCTCGCGGAACCCTGACATTTCCCCGCAAAAGACCGCTTTTCCGGCCCCGTTGCGCAGCATGTATCGCCGCGCACCACGGCGCTGCGACGAAGCCTTTATGTCTCGCAGGTGGCGCGGCCTTGATTCACCGCGGATCAAGCAAGCGCGCAAGGAACGCACGCACGTCCGCCGGCGCATCGAAGTGCCCGTTCACACCCATGGCGCGGCGGCCGACCGAGAACGCCAGCCCATCCATGTCGGGCATGATCGCGAACACGGTCTCATCGGTGACGTCATCACCGATGAAGATCGGACGGCGCCCCTTGAACGGTTTGTGCGTCATCAGCTCGCGCACGCCGGTCGCCTTGGTGAAGCCGGAATGCTTGATCTCGCAGACGAACTTGCCCGGCAGCACCTCGATCGGTGCACTGGGCAGCTCGGCGCGGATCAGCGAGACGGATTCGTAGATCGCCTTCTCCGCATGCGGCGCCAGGCGGTAATGCAGCGCGAGCGAATAGCCCTTGTCCTCGAGCAGGATTCCGGGGCTGAGCTTGGCGATGGCGGCGAGACGCCGCTTCAGCTCCTTGTCGAGGGGCGGTGCGTGCACGGCCTCGGCTTCATTGTCCACCGCCAGCCGCATCTCCGCGCCGTGGCCGGCGACCGCGCGGAACACGTCGGGCGCGAAGATCAGGTCGATGTCGTTGAGCGAGCGGCCGCTGACCAGCGCCAGCGCCCCGGAGGTGCGCTCGGTCAGAGCTTTCAGCGTTTCCGACAGGCCCGGCGGCACCCACACCTCGCGCGGCGTCGGCATCAGGTCGAGCAACGTGCCGTCGATGTCGAGCAGAATCGCGATTTCGTCGAGATGCGGCACCAGCGCGTGCGGCACCGGCACGGCTTCCGGCGTATCGTCCTCCGGCATGGTGGTTCGCTTCTTGTCCAACGCCATTTCTGCAAGTTCCGATTTCATCAGTCTACTCCATGAAGGCGAGCGGCCGCGCGACGTGTTCGAGCGATTTGCGCTCGGCGGCGACGGCATAACGCCACGCCACGACCGCGGCCGCGATCATCAGGACGGCCCCCAGCAAATAGCCCGCGAACACGCTCGTGCGCGATCCCGTGTCGATCAGCGCGCCGAATAGCGCCGGCCCGATCACGCCGCCGATGCCGGTGCCGACCGCATAGAATACCGCGATCGCCAGCGCACGAATCTCGAGGGGAAAGGTCTCGCTGACGGTGAGATAGGCCGCGCTCGCGGCGGGCGATGCGAAGAAGAAGATCACCATCCAGGCGATGGTCTGCCCCTGCGCGCTCAGCACACCGATCGAGAACAGATAGCCCGATAGCGCCAGCAGCACGCCCGATGCGCCATAGGTGAACATGATCATGATGCGGCGGCCGAGCGTATCGAACAGACGGCCGAGCAGCAACGGCCCGAGGAAATTGCCGGCAGCGAACGGCAAGAGGTACCAGCCGACGTGATCGGCGCTGATGCCGTAGAAATCGGTGAGCACCAGCGCAAAGGTGAAGAAGATGGCGTTGTAGAAGAACGCCTGCGCGCTCATCAGCACGAGGCCGACCAGTGCGCGCTCGCGGTACACCGAGAACAAGGTGTGGACGACCTCGGCGATCGGCGTGTGATCGCGCATCTTCAGGCGGATCTTGGTGAAGCGTCCGTCGCTCGTATCCTGGTCGTGCCCGATCACCGACCGCTCGATCCCGTCGACGATGGCATGGGCCTCGTCGGGACGACCATGAATCATCAGCCAGCGCGGACTTTCCGGAATCCACATCCGCATGAAGAGCACGACGAGGCCGAGGGCGGCACCGATCAGATAGGCCAGGCGCCAGCCGAGATCTGGCCCGATCGTTGCGGGATCGAGCAGCACGATGGCGGCGACCGCGCCCATCGCGGCGCCGATCCAGAAGCTGCCGTTGATCACGAGATCGGTCCAGCCGCGATAGCGTGCGGGCACCAACTCCTGGATCGTCGAGTTGATCGCGGTGTACTCGCCGCCGATGCCGGCACCTGTGAGGAAGCGGAACAGCGCGTAGCTCCCGACATCCCACGACAGCGCGGTTGCGGCCGTTGCCGAAAGATAGAGCGCGAGCGTGATGAAGAACAGCTTCTTGCGGCCGATACGATCGGTCAGCCAGCCGAAGCCGAGCGCGCCGAGCACGGCGCCCGCGAGATAGGCGGAGTTGGCGATGCCGAGATCGAGATTGGAGAAATGCAGAGACGAGCTCTGCTTCAGCGCCCCGGAGAGCGCACCCGCAAGCGTCACCTCGAGGCCGTCGAGAATCCAGGTGATGCCCAGCGCGAGCACGACACGGGTGTGAAAGCCGCTCCACGGCAGCGCATCGAGCCGCGAGGGAATGCTGGTCTCGACGATGCGGTCGGTCGCGGCCGCCGCCGGGACTACGGGTGCATAGTTCAGCGCTGGGCTCTGCTGCAATTCCATCGGGTTGTTGCGTCTGATCAATGGAAGCGGCCCCGCTTCACATGAGGTGGACGGGGTCGATCCGATCATCGGGGTGCGGCATTCTGCCTGCCACCTGCGACAACGTTTGCGAGGGGGCCGGGTTCCCGCGGGAACACCAGCGAGCACCGCTCGTTTCCGCTGGACCCGCAAGGAGTTGGCGCATGGCTCAGGTCAGAAAGACGACACATTCTCGAAAGAGCGGCCCGCGCAAGCCGGCACGCAAGGCAAACACCCGGCGGAGCGGGACCGCGCACAAGAGCACCAAACGCGCCACAAGGCGCTGGTCGCAGCGCGTGACGGAGGAGAGCGATGCGCTCGACCTCAAGCAAGGGGTGTTCAAGCTGACCAGCGCGAAGAAGATTGCGGCCTCGCTGAAGCGCTCGGCCGAACACAGCTCGCGACGCAAGACTGGCGCCTATCGCTCGGCGCTGTCGATGCTGACCTTCTACATCAACCGCGCCGGCAAGACGCTGCCCAAGACGCAGCGCACGCGACTGGAGCGTGCGAAGGTCGAGCTGAAGCGGGCGTTCGGAAGGGAATGAATTCACTCCGCTGTCGTTTCCGGACAGCGGAGTGTAAGGCGATAGCGCAGCCCTTCGGGGCCGCGAGCTACAGGAGCAGCGAACCTACGCGGCGCGGATGTTCGCCATGAAGCGGTCGAGCTCGGCGCGGAGGCGGGTGCTTTCGCTCGACAGCGTCTTGGCCGAGTTCAGCACCTCTTCCGAGGCCGAGCCGGTCTCGGCGGCGCCGCGGTTGACCTCGCCGATATCGGTGGCCGCGGTCTGGGTGCCCTGAGCGACGGTCTGGACGCTGCGGGCGATCTCCTGGGTGGCGGCGCCCTGCTGCTCCACCGCGCTCGCGATCGAGGTCGAGATCGACGAGATCTGGCCGATCGTCGCGCCGATCTCCTTGATGGCGGCGACCGATTCGGCGGTCGCTCCTTGCATGCCCGTGATGTGCGAGGAGATCTCGTCGGTCGCCTTCGCGGTCTGGCTCGCCAGCGATTTCACCTCGCTCGCCACGACGGCGAAGCCGCGGCCGGCTTCGCCGGCGCGGGCGGCCTCGATGGTGGCGTTGAGCGCGAGCAGATTGGTCTGCTCGGCGATCGCCGTGATCAGCTTGACCACCTCGCCGATCTGCTGTGCCGCATGCGAGAGCTTGCCGATGCGGCCGTCGGTCTCCTTGGCCTGCATCACGGCAGCCTCTGCGATGCGGCTGGAATCGCGCACCTGGCGGCCGATCTCCTCGACCGAGGCCGATAGTTCTTCCGTTGCGGTCGCGACCGACTGCATGTTGGAGGAGGCCTGCTCGGAGACGCCGGCGACCTGGCTCGACAGGCTCTGCGTGGTCTCGGCGGTGCGGGTCAGCGTGGAGGCCGCCGATTCCAGCTGCACGGCGGAGGCCGAGACGTTGGAGACGATGGCGCCGACCGCGCTCTCGAAATCGTCGGCAAAGCGGATCAGCTCGGCGCGGCGGCTTGCGGCCTGCTCGCGGTTCTGGACTTCGCTGGCGGCGGCGTCGCGCTCGGCCTTTGCGACGGCCTGGATCTTGAACTCCTCGACCGCGCCGGCCATCTCGCCGATCTCGTCCTTGCGGCCCAGGCCCGGCAGCACGACGTCGAAATTGCCCGAGGCCAGCTCCCGCATCGCCTTGCACATCGCGATCATCGGCCGCGAGATGCCGTTGCCCAGCCACAAGGCCAGCACGACGCCGATGGCCAGCCCGCCGAGCGCCAGCATCAGCATCAGCTGCTCGGTCTCTACAATGGTCGTATTGGCGCTCGCCTCGATGCGTTGCTGGTCGGCGGTGAGATCCGAACGCAGCTCGGCCGAGAGCTTGAGGATGGTCGCCGCCGTCTTGGTCATCTCGCCGTTCAGCTTCACGATGACCTTCACGTTCTCGGTCAGCTTTGCGAACGAGGCGCGGTACTGCTTCAGGAGATCGCCGATCTCCTTGACGCGATCCGTGATCTTCTGATCGTTCGCGTAGACGGAGACCAGCAATGTCTCGAGGAACTTGATCCGGGCGATCACGCCGTCGGCGGTCTTCGGCTCAGGCTTGGCGACGAAGGCGCTGACCGAGGTGGAGACCGCCAGATATTGCGAGGTGATGTCCTTGGCCGTGGTCTGCACCGAGGCGAGGCCTGCCAGCGCCGCGGTGTCGGCGAGATCGTCGAACTTGAAGCGGATCTTGTTGCCGACACTGTTGAGCTCATCGGCCGAGATCTTGCTGTTCTCGCGCGTCAGCGTGATGATCTCGCTGAAGACCTTCGTAAAGCTCTGGAATTCGGCCTCGAGCTTGCCGACCTGCTCACGGCGGGCCGCGCCGGTGGTGGCGGCCATCGACTTGGCGATCGCGCTCTTCAGATTTCCTTCAGCGGCTTTGGCCGCAGTCTCGTCGTCGGCCGCGCCGGTCAGGGTATAGGCTCGTGCCAGGCCCTGATAGGCGATCAGCTCGCGATCGACCGTCCGCGCCAGATCGGCTTCCGCTACGCTGGTGCGGTAGGAAGCCACGGCGCCTGCGATCCGCTCGAAGCCGAAATAGGCGAACGCCATGCTGACGGCGAGGATGGCGAGCACCGCCCCGAAGCCGAGGATGATTTTTGCGCGAAATCGCAGCGTTGGCAGCTTCGATTGGCGCGACTTCGATTGGCTCGATTTGGACGTGACCGACATTCCCCCACCCCATTCCATTCGCGGAAAACCAGGCGCAGCCGGGAAACAGCCCGCTTCCCGACTCGTGTGCACGGTAACCGCCAAAGGATAAGCTGCGGTAAACTTGTGGCGCCGCAACTGGCAGTTAGGTGACGTAGGGATTTGTTAAGGTGCGCTTTACTACGCCGCCCTGATGTTCGCCATGAAGCGGTCGAGCTCGGCGCGGAGGCGGGTGCTTTCGCTCGACAGCGTCTTGGCCGAGTTCAGCACCTCTTCCGAGGCCGAGCCGGTCTCGGCGGCGCCGCGGTTGACCTGGCCGATATCGGTGGCCGCGGTCTGGGTACCCTGGGCGACGGTCTGGACGCTGCGGGCGATCTCCTGGGTGGCGGCGCCCTGCTGCTCCACCGCGCTCGCAATCGAGGTCGAGATCGATGAGATCTGGCCGATCGTCGCGCCGATCTCCTTGATCGCGGCAACCGATTCGGCGGTCGCTCCTTGCATCCCCGCGATGTGCGAGGAGATCTCGTCGGTCGCCTTCGCGGTCTGGCTCGCCAGCGATTTCACCTCGCTCGCCACGACGGCGAAGCCGCGGCCGGCCTCGCCGGCGCGGGCAGCCTCGATGGTGGCGTTGAGCGCGAGCAGATTGGTCTGCTCGGCGATCGCGGTGATCAGCTTGACCACCTCGCCGATCTGCTGAGCCGCATGTGACAGCTTGCCGATGCGGCCGTCGGTCTCCTTGGCTTGCATCACGGCAGCCTCTGCGATGCGGCTGGAATCGCGCACCTGGCGGCCGATCTCCTCGACCGAGGCCGATAGTTCTTCCGTTGCGGTCGCGACCGACTGCATGTTGGAGGAGGCCTGCTCGGAGACGCCGGCGACCTGGCTCGACAGGCTCTGCGTGGTCTCGGCGGTGCGGGTCAGCGTGGAGGCCGCCGATTCCAGCTGCACGGCGGAGGCCGAGACGTTGGAGACGATGGCGCCGACCGCGCTCTCGAAATCGTCGGCAAAGCGGATCAGCTCGGCGCGGCGGCTTGCGGCCTGCTCGCGGTTCTGCACCTCGCTGGCGGCGGCGTCGCGCTCGGCCTTTGCGACGGCCTGGATCTTGAATTCCTCGACCGCGCCGGCCATCTCGCCGATCTCGTCCTTGCGGCCCAGGCCCGGCAGCACGACGTCGAAATTGCCCGAGGCCAGCTCCCGCATCGCCTTGCACATCGCGATCATCGGCCGCGAGATGCCGGTGCCGAGCAGGAAGGCGAGGACCGCGCCGAGCAGCGTGCCGCCGACGGCCAGCATCATGACCAGCTGCTCGGTCTGCCCGATGGTCGCCGCCGATTCCGAATCCAGCCGCTGCTGCTCGGCGACGAGGTCCGCCTTCATGGCGGTGGCGCCTTGCTGAATCGCGCCGGCCGAGCCGCTCATCTCCGTGACGAGGTCATCGACCAGCTTGGCGTTGGCGATCAGCTTCTCCAGCGCCTCGCGATAGGCGCCGAGCAACGCCTTGGCATCCTTCAGGCCGGCGACGATCTTGTCGTCCATCGAATAGACCGCGCCGAGCGAGTTCTCGACGAATTTCAGCCGCGCCAGCGCACTGGTGGCGATCGCCTGGTCGGACGTCAGCACGAAATTGGTCGCCGCCGCGCTCGCGGTCTGGAACTGGGCGTTGACCTGCTTGGTGCCGAACTCGATCGCCTGCGCTTCGGCGTCGGAGGCGTTGTTGCCGATGTCGTCGAGCTTGTATCTCAGGAGGTTGGCGTTGCGCTGGAGCTGGTTCTGCACCAGCAGCGCGCTGTCGCGCTTGGCCTGGAGCACCTTGGTGAAGGTCGCGGAGAAGTTGGAAAACTCCTTGGCGAGCTTGCCAAGGCTTTCCTGCCGCGCCGGCTTGGAGGCGGCCTTGACGGCCTGGTCGATGGCGCTCTTCAGGCTGGCCTCGGCATCGAGCGCCGCCTTGGCGTCGTCTTCCTTGCCGGTGACGACGAAATATTTGGCGGCCGAACGATAGGCGAGCAGCTCGCGATCGATGTTGCGGGCGAGATCGGCCTCCGACACGCTGCTGCGGTAGGATCCGACCCCGGAGGCGACCCGCTCGAAGCCGAAATAGGCGAAGGCCATGCTGCCGGCGGAGATCACCAGCACGGCGGCGAAGCCGAGGATGATCTTTGCGCGGAACTTGAGGGTCGGAAATAGTGAACGCTTCGACGTCGATGCGGTACGCCCGGACATTCCCAACCCCCAGCTCATGTTCTTGCAGCATTCTGCGGCCCGGAAGCAGCCCGCTCCGAACCATGCGCAAAATTAGGGCAGAATCCTCAAGGGGTGGTAAACCCTTGCGGTCTGCGTCCTGGGTGGAGGGCTTTCCCCCCGTGCTTATCCGGGCTTGCGCGCGACGGCTGCCGTGTTGCGGCGACCTGCAAAACGCCCTACTCTCGAATACTTATCAGGCACTTGTCGGGCACTTGGCATTAGACCAAGCGTCGAGGGAGAAACGGAGTGGGGCAAACCGATTTCCGGTTTGGCGGTGCGTCCGGCGTTGCCGTGGCCAAGTCGAAGGCCGCGAGCGTCGATGACGCCGTGGCCGAGCTGGCGGCCCAGCTCCCGTCCGACGGGCTGGCGCTGATCCTGGTGTTCCTCTCCCCCAGCTATGACCCCGATCGCTTCATCGCCGAGATCAGCCGGCAATTCGACGACACGGAGGTCTGTGGTTGTACCACCGCGGGCGAGCTTGCTCCTGACGGCTGGGACGAGAACAGCGTCGTGGCACTGGCGTTCAGCCGCGCCGACTTCTCAGCGGTGGTGCGGCCCATCTTCAACCTCGACAGCTTCCGCGTCGAGGACGGCCGCAGGATCGGCGGCGAGCTCCGGCACGAGCTGTTGCAGGCCTCGCCGCCGGTCGAGCGCGGCAGTCCCTTCGGCCTGGTGCTGATCGACGGCCTGTGCCGCCGCGAAGAAGCGGTGATGTCCGCGATCTACGCATCGCTGGACGACATTCCGGTCGTCGGCGGGTCGGCGGGCGACGGGCTGCGCTTCGAGAAGACGTTCGTGTTCTTCGACGGCAAGGCACACAGCAATGCCGCCCTCTTGATCCTGCTGAACACCTCGTTGCCGTTCCGCGTCTTCAAGTGCGACAATTTCGAGCCGCAGGCGCAGAAGATGGTGGTGACCGAGGCCGACATCGAAAACCGCACGGTCCGGGAGCTGAACGCCGAGCCTGCCGCGCAGGAATATTCGCGCGTGGTCGGCATCATGGACGCCAAGCTCGACCCGTTCTCCTTCGCCTCGCATCCGGTCCTGGTGCGCGTCGGCGGCGCCTATTACGCGCGGTCGATCCAGCGCGTCGAGCCGGATGGCTCCCTGCATTTCTTCTGCGCCATCGACGAGGGCATGGTGCTGACGGCGGCGACGTCGCGCAGCCTGGTCGGCGCGACGCGCGACACCTTCGCCGAAATCCGCGACCAAATCGGAGACGTCTCGCTCTATATCGGTTTCGAGTGCCTGTTCCGCCGGCTCGATGCCGAGCAGCATCAGCTCACCCGCGACATGTCCGAACTGTACCGGCAGAACCGCGTGGTCGGCTTTCACACCTACGGGGAGCAGTTCGGCTCCATGCATGTGAACCAGACCTTCACGGGGGTTGCGATCGGAAGGCGCCCGTCGTGACGGACATGTGGCAGGGTCCCGATGCGGTCGACCAGCTGAGGCGCGAGGCCGCCAAGCTGAGGAAGATCAATGCCGCGCTGATGTCGCGCGTCGAGCGCTCGATGGACCAGCAGCTCAACGCCTTTTCATTGTTCGAAACCGCCATTGCGCTCGACCACAAGGTTCGCGACCGGACGCACCAATTGCGCGAGGCGCTGCATTCGGTCGAGCGCGCCAATGAGGGTCTCTACCGCGCCAAGCAGCAGGCGGAGGCGGCAAGCTCGCTGAAATCCTCGGTGCTGATCTCGGTCACCCACGATCTGTTGCAGCCGCTCAACGCGGCGCGTCTGACCCTGTCCGCGCTGACGGAGATGATGGAGTCGCAGGAGGCGGGCGTGCTGATCGACCAGGCGAGCCGCTCGCTGGTGATGCTGGAGGACCTGCTGCGCTCGCTGCTGGAGATCGCCAAGCTCGATTCCGGCGCGCTCAAGCCCGACGTGCGCGCGATCGCGCTGGCGCCCCTGTTCGAGCAGCTCCGCAACGAGTTCGAGCCGGTCACCGCGCGGCAGGGCCTGTCCTTGCGCATCCGTCCCTCCCGGCTCGCGGTGACGTCGGATGCGATGATGCTGCGGCGGATCCTGCAGAACCTGCTCGCCAATGCCATTCGCTATACCCGCAGCGGCGGCGTCGTGATGGGCTGCCGGCCGCGCGGCGGACGGATCTGCGTCCAGGTCTCCGACACCGGACCCGGGATTGCGCAGGCGCAGCAGGAGGCGATCTTCCGCGAATTCCAGCGCGGCGATGCCAATGCGGCCGACCAGGCCGGCTTCGGGCTCGGCCTCTCCATCGTCCGCCGCTTCGCCAGCGAGCTCGGGCACGAGGTGCGGCTGTCGTCGCAGCTCGGCAGGGGATCGACCTTTACCCTGGAGCTGGAGCCGGCCGACCTCACTGACGTCGCCGACGAGGTGCAGGAGGTCGCGCCCGCCGCGCGGCACTACGATTACAGCGGGCTCGAAGGCGCCAAGATCCTGCTGATCGAGAACGATCCGAACGGCTCGGAGGCGATGGCCGCGCTGCTGGAGGGATGGGGCTGCGACGTCGCGACCACGCGATCGGGTGGGGACGCGCTCGTGCGCCTCAGCGAGCTCGGCGGCGCGCCCGATGTCGTGATCGCCGACCTCCATCTCGATCACGGCGAGAGCGGCCTTTCGGCCATCACCGAGGTGCGGGAGCATTTGAAGCTCGACACGCCCGCCATGATCATCACGGCCGACTATTCCGAACTGGCGGTGAAGCAGGCGAGCCTCCAGGGCCTCGAAGTGCTGAAGAAGCCGATCAAGCCGGCCGAGATGCGGGCGCTGCTGTCGTTCCTGCTGAGCTGAAGCGCGCAACCAAAGTCGCAAAACAACCCCATGCACAGTACCGGTAGCATCTTACAGCATGTTATGGCTCTGACATGTCAATGAATACCTGCCGGCTGTGACGCGCCCCGCATGGCCAAAAGCGGCAAATCAGATCACTGCTGATCCGGCGGGGCATGCTCGCGCCGTGCCGGAGCCCCCTCGCCGGCCAGGGTCGCGAAATCGATCCGGGACATTTCGACGATGGCCTTGGTGCGGCTGAGCACGTTGAGCTTGCGCAGGATGTCGGAGACGTGGACCTTCACCGTGGTCTCGGAGATATTCAGCTCGAAGGCGATCTGCTTGTTCTGCAGGCCGCGCTTGAGCATTTCGAGCACGCGCAATTGCTGCGGCGTCAGCTCGTGCAGGCGTTTCAGGAGGTCCTGCGCCGGGCCGGCGGCGCGTTGCGGGCGGACCAGGGCGCGATAGGCGGCAGGGACACAGACCGCGCCGCGCAGCACCTCGCCGATCGACTGCGCCAGCTCCTGCTTCGAGGACGATTTGAGGATGTAGCCGGAGACGCCGAGCGACAAGGCGCCGGCCACGATCTGCGGATCCTGATGCCCCGACACGATGACGACGGGAATCCTCGGAAAGGCCTTGCGGATGCGGATGATGCCGGAAAGGCCCGTGGTGCCCGGCATCGACAGATCGAGCAGGATGAGGTCGAGCTCGGCAGCCGCCGCGGCCTGCTCGAGCGCACCGTCGATCGACGTCGCCTGAAGGATCTCGGCCGCCGGCGCCACCATCTGGAGCGCGCCCTCGAGGGCCTCGCGAAACAACGGATGGTCTTCGACGATCAGAAATCGCATCACGCGTGAGCCATTCCTGGTTGATTGGCCGGATGATCGACGGGTTCGACGCCGAAACGAGCATGGCGCAGCCGGACCAGGCCGGCTTGATTCAGATCAAGCAGGACATCGCGCATCATTGCGGCCGCCCTCGGTCGGCCCGCGCATAGGGCCGGGCCTTGGGATCCGGCAGGTCAACCTTGCCGATCTCGATGATCGCCTTGTTGCGGCTGAACAGGCCGAGCTTGCGTAAGATTTCGGTGATATGCGCCTTCACCGTGGATTCGGCGAGCTGAAGCTCCTGGCCGATCTGCCGGTTCGGATAGCCGCACCGCAGCAGTTCGAGCACGCGAAGCTGCTGCGGCGTGAGCTCGCGCAGCTTGACCTCGAGCGCCTTGCTGGCCTCGGCCCGGCGCCGCTGCGACGTCGCCACGAAATCCTTCGGCACCGACACCGATCCGTTCAGCACGCCCTCGATCGATTGCGCGAGCTCGCGCTTCGAGAGCGACTTCGGCAGAAAACCGGCGGCCCCGAGCTCCAGCGCCTCGCGGACGACGCGCTGGTCCTCCTCGCTCGACACGATGGCGACGGGCAGGCGCGGATGGGCCTCGCGCAAGCGCAGAAAGCCGGAGAAGCCGGTCGCATCCGGCAGCAGGAGGTCGAGCAGCGCGAGGTCGATGCCCTCGCCCTGCTCGGCCGTCAGGATGTGAAGGGCGTCCTCGATCGACATCGCTTCGAAGATCCGCGCCTCCGGCAGGGCCAGCCGCACCGCATTGCCGAGCGCCTCGCGAAACAGCGGATGATCGTCGATGATCAGGAAGCTGGTCATGGCGCCTTCACAGGACTGCACCGCCGAATGCTGCACCGTAGGGGCATCCGCCGCCCTAGCGGAAGGGGCGGAACCATCGGGCATCCGTCCGGCACCAGGATGGTGCCGGACGAACGCTACCACATCCTCCTGATCGGGTTCGGTCAAGACCGTTCAGTCGTTCGATTCGACCTGGACCGTCAGCAGGAAGGAATAGATGCTGTTGAACTGGTCCTCGGTATAGACCTCCTTCCAGGCCGGCATGCCCTTGTTCGGCCGCCCCTCATGCACGGTGGTCCAGTACTTCTCGCGCATCTCGTCGCCGTAGCGATGACGCAGCAGCCGCAGATCGATCTTGCGTTCGCTCTGGATCGCATCGGGACCGTGGCAATGCGCACAGGTTCCGTTGAAGATCTCCTTGCCCGCGCCGACGGCCTCAAGGGCCGGCGCGGCCGCATCGCCCTTGGTCTCGGTCGCCACGACATTGGCGACCTGCGCGATGCCGGCTCCGCTTCCCGTCCCCGTCGTCACCGCCGCCGGCGCCGCGCCGAAGCGGACCGGCGCGCCGGTCGGCAAACCGTATTTCACGGCGAGCTCGCCGATCTTGCCCTGAAGCTGCGGCAAGACGGCATTGACGCGGTCGCGCAGCTCGGTCGAGGTCTTGGCAAAGCCGATGGCGGCATCCCATGACAGGCCCTCGCCCTCGGTAAGCTCGATCTGGTACCGCCCGCCGTAGCTGGTCTTGTTCAGCCAGCCGGCGACCGGTCCCCAGATGAAGGCAACGTCGGCCCTGCCCTGGTCGAGCGCCTGCATGCCTTCCTCCGGCGACAGCACCGTCACTTTCTGGATGTCGTCGCGACTGGCGAGCAGGTTTTGCGGCGTGCTGGCGAACTGCACGGCGACGCGCTTGCCCTTGAGGCCGTCGATGCCGCCGACCGCCGCGCCCTTCGCAGATTCCTTGGCAGCGACCAGGGCATAGCCTTCCTTGGCGAAGGTGTCGGAGAAGATCACGGCCGGGCCCATGAAATCCTCGGACCTGGGCAGTCCGATCATGGCGTCGCATTGCTTGCCGAGCAGCGTGACGCGCACGGTGCGCTTGCCGAAATAGGATTTGTACCAGTCATAGGCGATCGGCCGGCCGAGTGCCTGCGCCAGAGCCTGCCCGATCTCGACGTAGAAGCCGGGCTTCGACGAGCTGTCGCTCGAGAATGGAAGGTTGGTCGGATCGGCGCAGAGACGGAGCGGCTGCGCCTCGTCGGCCTGCAGCGGCGAGGCCGGAACGATCAGGGCAGCAGTGGCACATGCGAGCAGGGCTGCGATGGCGCGATGTCGGCTCGCACCGGTGGCGGAATGATTTGGACGCATCCTCGTCTCCCTTGGCGTTCCCTTGGCGTTGGCTTTGTTGCGCCGGAGCTTGTTGAGCCAGGCGCGGCGGCACCAGGCATCGGCCGATGCCGCAGCTAAAGTCCGGAGAAAGCGCGCGCGTATCCCGTCACCTCGAGGATACGCGCGCGAGTTGTCACTGGACGGAGAACACGAAGAGCGAACCGCCCTCGGGGGCTGCAGCCGTCATCTTCTTTCCTACCTCGCCCAGGAACGCAGGCAGCGCAGCGGTGCGGCCGACGACGATGGCGACATATTGCTTGCCGTCGACCTGATAGGTCACCGGGCCTGCGCCGATGCCGGAGCCGAGATTCTTGCTCCACAGCACCTTGCCGGACTTCGCATCGATGGCGCGGAAGTCGCCATGGATGTTGCCGGCGAACACGAGGCCGCCGCCGGTGGTCAGCGTGCCGCCGTTGAAGGGCAGGTCTTCCTTGATCGACCAGACCTTCTTCTGCGCGACCGGATCCCAGGCCACGAGCTCGCCGAGGAAGCCGCCCGGGCCTTCCTTGGTCGGGAATTCGGCGCCGAGATAGAACACGCCGCGCTTGTAGGTGACGTCGCTGACCGACCAGTCCATGCAGACGTTGTTGGAGGGGATGTAGACGAGGCCGGTCTGCGGGTTGAACGACATCGGCTGCCAGTTCTTGCCGCCGATCAGGTTCGGGCAGATGTCCTTGGCGGGATGGCCCGGCCCCGGACGCTTGTCGGGATCCTCGACCGCGCGCATCGTGGCGACGTCCCACTTCTTGGCCCAGTTGGAGAACACGTATTTCTCCGCCGACAGCACCTTGCCGGTCTCACGGTTGGCGACGAAGAAGAAGCCGTTGCGGTCCGCCTTCATCAGCGTCGGAACGGTGCTGCCGCCGATCTTGAGATCCGCGAGCACGGCTTCGTTGACGCCGTCATAGTCCCAGGCGTCGGCCGGCGTGGTCTGGATGTGCCACTTGATCTTGCCGGTGTTGGGATCGAGCGCGAGCGTCGAAGCCGTATAGAGGTTGGTCAGCTTGCCGAAATTGCCGTCGCCGGTCGAACGCACCGCCGTGTTCCACGGGGCGGGATTGCTGGTGCCCCAATAGACGGTGTCGGTCTTCGCATCGTAGGAGCCGACCAGCCAGGCCGCGCCGCCGCCATGCTGGAAGGAGTCGCCCTTCCAGGAATCGCCGCCGGGCTCGTCCGGGGACGGAACGGTATAGGTCTGCCACACCTGCTTGCCGGTGTTGATGTCGAAGGCCAGCAGCGCGCCGCGCACGCCGTATTCGCCGCCGCCGAAACCGGTGATGACCTTGTCGCGCACGACAAGCGGCGGCGAGGTGATGACCGAGCCCTGCTTGTAGTCGACCACCTTCGCCGTCCACAGCGACTTTCCGGTTGCGGCATCGAGCGCCGTCAGCTTGCCGTCGAGGCGGCCGACGAAAATCTTGCCGTCGGCATAGGAGACGCCGCGGCTGTTCACGTCGCAGCAGGCGTATTGCAACACGTCCTCGGGAATCTCGGGCTCCCAGGTCCATTTGCGCTGCCCCGTCGCCGCATCGAGCGCATAGACGTATTTCGGACCCCACGAGCTCGAAACGTACAGCGTGTTGCCGATGACGATGGGCGAGGATTCGTTCGAACGCAGCGACGCCAGCGAGAACGAGTAAGCGAGCGTCAGCTTGCCGGCGTTCTCGGTGTTGATCTGCTTGAGCGGACTGAAGCGCGTGTTGCCGTAATCGTGGCCGGCAACGGCCCATTGATTCGAATCGGATTGCGCCTTGAGCACCGAGTCGTTGGCGCGAACGCCCGGTGTAACGGCGGCGAGCATCGCAATCATGGAGATGCCGGCCAAGAAGCCCTTCGTTCCAAAGGTCATGTATCCCTCCGCGGTGTTGTTGTGCACGCCTCGTTGGGCGCCTGAGCGCGTTGCGCTCGTGATGCGCAGTTCGCCTGCGAGCCATCTTCGAAATTACAGCATCGCCGTTTCGCGCTTAGTATAGGCGGAAGGTAGTAGTGCAAATCATTGGCGGCTTTCGTCGCGCATCTCGTTGTCCGGACTTGCGTCCTGCCCTTGTTTTGCAGCTCGAAATGCGCGCTCGAATTGAGGCGGCGTCGCGCATCGATCACGATGATGGCGCTACCACGCTGGCAAAACTTTCGAAGAAGTTCGCGGCGAGTTTTCGCGACGTCGAGTCGATCAATCGCGAGCCGAGCTGTGCGAGCTTGCCGCCGATCTGCGCGTCGGCCTCGTAGTGCAGGATGGTGACATCAGGGGCTTCTTCCTCCAGCCTGACCTTCGCGCCGCCCTTGGCAAAGCCGGCGACGCCGCCGGCGCCTTCGCCGACGATGCGATAACCGTTGGGCGCATCGATATCGGTCAGCGTCACCTTGCCGCTGAACGTCGCCTTCACCGGGCCGACCTTCAGCACCACGGTCGCCGTCATCTCGGTCGGCGATGCCATCTCGAGCGATTGGCAGCCGGGAATGCAGCGCCTGAGAGTTTCGGGATCGTTGAGCGCAGCCCACACCTTGGCCTTCGACGCCGGGATCCGCTGACTGTCGTTCATCTGCATCGCTTCCACCCTTGTTGCCGTTGCTTGTACGGCTCGACTATGGGCACGGGCGGCTGCGTTCAATCGCCAGGAAGTACTAGTGCTGCTTCCTTTGGCCAATGTCATTCCGGGGCGCGCCTTTTGGCGCGAACCCGGAATCCATTTACCCGCGGACACTGCAGCCCGATGGATTCCGGGCTCCCTCGCTTCGCTCGGGCCCCGGAATGACGGGCGGTTTGGCCGGCGCAGCTTGACGGCGGCACTTCGCTGCATTGCCATAAGCAAAATCAAAGACTTAAAGCGTCTCCACCTACTACCAAGATCGCGATTACAAGGGCGGCGGCGCATGCTCCTATTCGCGCAACGAGGAGAACATTCGAGGGAGGAACGACGCGCGATCAGGTCACGCGCCTCTTTTGGCGGCAGCCGAGCACGCCATCGCAGATACTAGCTGCGACTTTCCGTGTGTCTCCCGCAATGTCGCAGCACGTGATGGCGGCGGCACGAGATGTCGTGGCCGAATCGCACATCGGCGACCGTCACCACGATGACCCTTCCATGACCACGGTCAGCAAAAACCCAGTTGCAAAGTTTCGTTCGCGCTGTCCTAATTAGAACCAATCAAAATCACTTTGGGAGGACTTCAAGTGTCTACAGTCAAACTGACGGTCAACGGCAAGGCCGTTGCTGTCGATGTCGAGGACCGCACGCTGCTGGTCCAGCTCCTGCGCGATCACCTCAACCTGACCGGGACCCATGTCGGCTGCGACACCAGCCAATGCGGCGCCTGCGTCGTGCACATGGACGGCCGTGCAGTGAAATCCTGCACCATGCTGGCAGGGCAGGCCGACGGCGCCAACGTCACCACGATCGAGGGCATCGCCAAGGGCGACGAGCTGCACCCGATGCAGGCCGCCTTCCGCGACAATCACGGCCTGCAGTGCGGCTATTGCACGCCGGGCATGATCATGTCGGCGATCGACATCGTGCACCGCCATGGTGGACAGCTCGACGAGGCGACCGTCCGCACCGAGCTCGAAGGCAATATCTGCCGCTGCACCGGCTATCACAACATCGTCAAGGCGGTGCTGGATGCGGCCGGCCGCATGAAGGTCTCGCAGGCGGCCGAGTAAGCGGCGCGCCTCGAAACAAGAACCATCGTCGCAGCCGTTGATGGACGGCGCGATCAAGGAAATTCCTGGGGAGGACCAGACATGGGTGTTGAAGGCATCGGCGCACGCGTCGTGCGCAAGGAAGACAAGCGTTTCATTACCGGCAAGGGCCGTTACGTCGACGACATCAAGTTGACGGGCATGACCCATGCCTATTTCATCCGCAGCCCCCACGCCCACGCCAAGGTCAAGAAGATCGACTCGTCCGCGGCGCTGAAGATGCCCGGCGTGGTCGCGGTGCTCACCGGACAGCAGCTGGTCGACGACAAGGTCGGCAACCTGATCTGCGGCTGGGCCATCACCTCCAAGGACGGCAGCCCGATGAAGATGGGCGCATGGCCGGCGATGGCGCCGGAGACGGTGCGGTTCGTCGGGCAGGCGGTTGCCGTCGTGATCGCCGACAGCAAGAATCTCGCGCGCGACGCGGCGGAAGCCGTCGTGGTCGACTACGAGGAGCTTCCCGCGGTCGCCGACATGCACGCCGCCATCAAGCCCGGCGCGCCGCAGCTTCATCCCGAGGCGCCCGGCAACCAGGTCTATGATTGGGTGATCGGCGACGAGGGCGCGGTGAACGCCGCCTTCTCGAAAGCCGCCAATGTGGTGAAGCTCGACGTCACCAACAACCGCCTTGCGCCGAATGCGATGGAGCCGCGCGCGGCGATCGCCGATTACGACACCGCCGAGGAGCACTTCACCCTCTACACGACGTCGCAGAACCCGCACGTCGCGCGTCTCGTGCTCTCGGCGTTCTACAACATCGCCCCCGAGCACAAGCTGCGCGTGATCGCGCCCGACGTCGGCGGCGGCTTCGGCTCCAAGATCTTCATCTATCCCGAGGAGATGGTGGCGCTGTGGGCCTCGAAGAAGGTCGGCCGTCCCGTCAAATGGACAGGCGACCGCACCGAGGCCTTCCTCACCGACGCGCATGGCCGCGATCACATCACCCATGCCGAGATGGCCTTCGACGCCAACAACAAGATCATCGGCCTGAAGGTGAAGACTTACGCCAATTTCGGCGCCTACATGTCGCTGTTCTCGTCCTCGGTGCCGACCTATCTCTACGCGACGCTGCTGTCGGGCCAGTACAACATCCCGGCGATCCATGCCGAGGTGATCGGCGTCTACACCAACACCACACCGGTCGACGCCTATCGCGGCGCGGGCCGGCCCGAGGCGAGCTATCTGATCGAACGATTGATGGAAACGGCGGCGCGGCAGCTGAACGTCGATCCGGCCCAGCTGCGGCGGACCAACTTCATCACCCAGTTCCCGCACCAGACGCCCGTCATCATGGCCTACGACACCGGCGACTTCAACGCTTCGCTCGATGCGGCGATGAAGGCGATCGACTATGCCGGCTTCCCGGCCCGCAAGGCCAAGGCGAAAGCCGACGGCAAGCTGCGGGGCATCGGCGTGTCCTGCTACATCGAGGCCTGCGGCATCGCGCCGTCGAAGGCGGTCGGCAGCCTGGGCGCCGGCGTCGGCTTGTGGGAATCGGCCGAAGTGCGCGTCAACCCGGTCGGCACCATCGAGATCCTCACCGGTTCGCACAGCCACGGCCAGGGTCACGAGACCACGTTCTGCCAGCTTGTCGCGGAGCGCCTCGGCGTTCCGATCAGCCAGGTCTCGATCGTCCATGGCGACACCGACAAGGTGCAGTTCGGCATGGGCACCTACGGCTCGCGCTCGGCGGCCGTCGGCCTCACCGCGATCCTGAAGGCGATGGAGAAGATGGAGTCCAAGGCCAAGAAGATCGCCGCGCATGCGCTGGAGGCATCGGAAGCCGACATCGTCATCGAGAACGGCGAGTTCAAGGTGACGGGCACCGACAAGGCCATCGCCCTGCCGATGGTCGCGCTCGCCGCCTACACCGCGCACAATCTGCCTGACGGGATGGAGCCGGGCCTGAAGGAGAGCGCCTTCTACGACCCGACCAACTTCACCTTCCCGGCCGGCGCCTATATCTGCGAGCTCGAGGTCGATCCCGGCACCGGCAAGACCTCCTTCGTCAACTTCGTCGCCGCCGACGATTTCGGCCGGCTGATCAACCCGATGATCGTCGAGGGCCAGGTCCATGGCGGTCTCGTGCAGGGCATCGGGCAGGCCTTGCTCGAGCATGCGATCTACGATGCCAACGGCCAGCCGGTCACGGCCTCGTTCATGGATTACGCCATGCCGCGCGCCGACGACGTGCCCTCGTTCAACCTGTCCCACACGACGACGCTGTGCCCGGGCAATCCGCTCGGCATCAAGGGTTGCGGTGAGGCCGGCGCGATCGGCGCATCGGCGGCCGTGATCAACGCGATCACGGATGCGATCGGCAAGAACAATCTGGAAATGCCCGCAACCCCCGACCGGGTGTGGCGCACGATCCACGCGGCATAGCCTTTCACCATCGTCATTCCGGGGCGACGCGAAGCGTCGAACCCGGAATCTGGAGCTTAAGAATTCAACCTCGAGATTCCGGGTCTGCGCCTACGGCGCGTCCCGGAATGACAGAGAAAAGATTTCAGGGAGCATCGAAGATGTACCAGACCACCTATCATCGCGCCTCCTCGGTCGACGAGGCCGCCAGCCTGTTCGCCAAGGGCAGCGAGTCGAAGTTTCTCGCCGGCGGCCAGACGCTGCTACCGGTCATGAAGCAGCGCCTCGCAGGTCCCTCCGACGTCATCGATCTCGGCAGGATCAAGGAGCTGCAGGGCGTCGAGCTGTCGGGCGATACGCTGACCATCAAGGCCGCCACGACCTATTACGACATCATGACGAATGCCGACGTGAAGCAGGCGATTCCTGCAATCGCCCATCTCACCTCGGTGCTCGGTGATCCCGCCGTGCGTTATCGCGGCACGATCGGCGGCTCGATCGCCAACAACGATCCCGCCGCGGATTTCCCGGCGGCGCTGCTCGCGCTCGGCGCCACCGTGAAGACCAACAAGCGGTCGATCGCGGCGGACGACTTCTTCCAGGGCCTGTTCACGACGGCGCTGGAGGACGGCGAGATCATCACCGCCGTGGCATTCCCCGTGCCGGCGAAGGCAGGCTACGAGAAGATGCGGCACCCGGCCTCGCGCTTCGCGCTGACCGGCGTGTTCGTGGCGCAGACCAAGTCGGGCGAGGTTCGGGTCGCCGCGACCGGCGCCTCGCAAACCGGCGTGATGCGGGTGGGCGCGATCGAGGCGGCGCTGAAGGCGAACTGGTCGCCGTCGGCGATCGACAGCGTCACGATTTCGGCGAACGGATTGCTGGCCGACATCCACGGCACGGCGGAATATCGCGCCAATCTGATCAAGGTGATGGCACAACGCGCGGTCGCCGCTGCGCGCTGACGGTTCGACCTAAAGCGCGATGCGATCAGGATGAATCGTCATCGCGCTTTGGTTATTGTTTGAGCATGATCTTTTCGGAAAAGCGCTACGCACTTTCCCGGCTCATGCTCTAGCGTCTTTACGCAAATTTTCCGCGGCGCGCACTTCAATGCGCGCCGTTTTATTTTGGCCGTGCGGCATGAAAACCGCTTGCCTCGCTGGCGTGAAGGCGAGAAAAGTTAATCGGCCGATTAACTCGCTCAACAGAAGAAACGTCGAAAGGCGATTGCCGACGCCGGCAGGCGCCCGCGACCCGAGGAAACAACAACGTGCTCGACAAACCAGCCCAAGAAAAATCAGAAGGCTCCTCCGTCCGCAGCTCCGGCCCGCTCTCGGGCTTCCGCATCGTCGAATTCGCCGGCATCGGGCCCGGCCCGTTCGCCTGCATGATGCTGGCCGACATGGGTGCCGACGTCGTCACGCTCGACCGCGTCGGCGCGAAGAAGAGCATGAAGTCGGTGGCGGGGCGCGGCCGCAAGGTGATCGAGCTCGACCTCAAGGACAAGGCGGCGATCGCGCAGGTGCTGGATCTGCTCGCGAGCGCGGACGCGCTGGTCGAGGGTTTTCGCCCCGGCGTGATGGAGCGGCTCGGTCTCGGGCCGGACGTCGTGCTCGCGCGCAACCCGAAGCTGGTCTATGGCCGCATGACCGGCTGGGGCCAGGAGGGCCCGCTCGCCAACGCCGCCGGTCACGACATCAATTACATCTCCATCACCGGCGCGCTCGCCGCGATCGGCACGAAGGAAGCGCCGGTGCCGCCGCTCAATCTGGTCGGCGATTTCGGCGGCGGGGCGCTCTATCTCGTGGTCGGCGTGCTCGCAGCACTCCTGGAAGCGCAGAGGTCGGGCAAGGGCCAGGTGGTGGACGCGGCGATGTGCGACGGCGCGGCCTCGCTGATGTCGTTCTTCTTCGACATGGCCACGATGGGACGCTGGACCGAAGAGCGCAACCAGAACTTCCTCGACGGCGGCGCGCATTTCTACGGCGTCTACGAATGCGCCTGCGGGCACTTCGTCTCGATCGGCTCGATCGAGCCGCAATTCTACGCACTGCTGCGCGAGCATGCCGGCCTGACGGATGCCGATTTCGACGCGCAGATGGACCGCAAGGCCTGGCCGGCGCTGAAGGAGAAGCTCCGGTCCGTGTTCAAGAGCAAGACGCGCGAGGACTGGTGCAAGATCATGGAAGGCACCGACATCTGCTTCGCGCCGGTGCTGACCATGACGGAGGCGACACAGCATCCGCACATGGTCGCCCGCAACGTCTTCATCGAGCGGCACGGCGTGAAGCAGCCGGCACCGGCGCCGCGATTCTCGCGCACGCCCTCGACGGTGCGCGAGCCGGAGCCGGCGGAGATCGCCGCGGTGATGAAGGCGTGGGCGGCGGCGAATTAGTCCCGGCGCACGACCGCGTAGGGTGGGCAAAGGCGCTCTTGCGCCGTGCCCACGCTCTCCCCGCAATTTGATAAAGGTGGTGGGCACGCTGACGCTTTGCCCACCCTACGGCAGTGCGCTTGACGGCTTACGCCGCATCCACCTTCAACACCCCGCGCCGGATCTGATCCTCCTCGATCGATTCGAACAGGGCCTTGAAATTGCCCTCGCCAAAACCGTCGTCGCCCTTGCGCTGGATGAACTCGAAGAAGATCGGGCCGATCGCGTTGGCCGAGAAGATCTGCAGCAGCACCTTGGTCTGGCCGCCATCGACCACGCCCTCGCCGTCGATCAGGATGCCGTTCTTCTTCAGACGTGCGACGTCCTCGCCGTGCTTGGGCAGGCGCGTATCGATCTTCTCGAAATAGGTCTCGGGCGGCGACGGCATGAACGGCAGGCCGGCCTCGCGCAAGTCCTCGATGGTGCGGTAGATGTCGCGGCAGCCGCAGGCGATGTGCTGGATGCCTTCGCCGCGATAGGTCTGCAGATATTCCTCGATCTGGCCGGACTCGCCGGCGTCCTCGTTGATCGGAATCCGGATCTTGCCGTCCGGGCTGGTCAGCGCGCGCGAGAACAGGCCGGAGGCGCGGCCCTCGATGTCGAAGAAGCGGATCTGGCGGAAGTTGAACAGCTTCTCGTAGAAGCCCGCCCAGACATTCATGCGGCCGCGATGGACGTTGTGGGTGAGATGATCGAGATAGAACAGGCCGGCGCCATGCGGCCTGGGATCGCGCGCGCCAAGCCATTCGAACTCGGCATCATAGGCCGAGCCCTTGGCACCGTAGCGATCGACGAGATAAAGCAGGCTGCCGCCGATGCCCTTGATCGCGGGCACGTCGAGCGTCTTCTGCGCGGAGGATACGTCGGCCGGCTCGGCGCCGAGCGCGATGGCGCGGTCATAGGCCGCCTTGGCGTCGACGACGCGAAACGCCATCGACGGCGCACAGGGGCCGTGGGCGGCGACGAACTCAGTGCCGTGGGTGCCGGGCTCCTCGTTGACGAGATAGTTGATGTCGCCCTGGCGATACACCGTGATCTTCTTGGTTCTGTGCCGCGCGACGGGCGCATAGCCCATCAGCTTGAACAGAGCGTGCAGCTCTTCCGGACGGGGATGCGCATATTCGACGAACTCGAAACCGTCGGTGCCCATCGGGTTGTCGGCACTGATAGTGGCCGGCGGTGCATCGTGCGGAAACGGACCCATGGTGTTCTCCCAAATGGCTGCTGCCAGGAACTATCCTTCATGGGGCGCGCAAGGAGCGTGCAAACGGGACACAATTTGACTATCATATGCACGATCCGTGCATCAAATGGACAAAACACGCATGATCTCCGTGGATGCCTTCGACCTCAGGATTTTGAGCGCGCTGCAGGACGACGGCCGCCTCACCAACCAGGAGCTGGCCGAGCTCGCCGGCCTCTCCGCCTCGCAATGCTCGCGGCGGCGGATGCGGCTGGAGGAGGAGAAGGTGATCGCGGGCTACCACGCCGACCTCTCCAGCGAGGCGCTCGGCTTCGGCGTGATCGCCTTCATCCAGGTCGGGCTGGCGACACATTCGCCGGACAATTCGAAACGCTTCCGCGCGCTGGTAAACCGGATTGACGAGATCCAGGAGGCGTATTCGCTGACGGGCGATGCCGATTATGTGCTCAAGGCCGTGCTGCGCGACCTCAAGGGCCTGTCCAATCTCGTCAACGACGTGCTGATGCCGCACCAGAGCGTGGCGCATGTGCGCTCCTCGATCGTGCTTGACAGGCTGAAAGAGAGCTCGAAGCTGCCGCTGAGGGAGATCAAGCCCGGCTGAAATCGAGGGAACTACGGCATTCGCGCAGGGTCCGCGATCTGCAATGATCGCAGCTCCATGCGCGGAGATTCAACATGGCACTCCAGCTGCGACCGAACTGCGAATACTGCGATTGCGACCTGCCGCCCGACGCGATCAATGCGCGGATCTGCTCCTACGAATGCACGTTCTGTGCGGACTGCGTCGAGACCAAGCTGTTCAACGTCTGCCCGAATTGCGGCGGCGGTTTTGCCCCGCGCCCGATCAGGCCGGCGCAGGAATGGCGGCCGGGCGTATGCACGGCCAAGCAGGCGCCGTCCGACAAGCGGGTGCATCTGAAATACAGCGTCGAGGATGTCGCGGCGCATTGCGCGCGGGTGCGCGACGTGCCGCCGGAGCGGCGGTAAGCTCTTTCCGCGCCGTCATTGCGAGCGCAGCGAAGCAATCCAGAAATGCATCCGCGAAAGCAGCCTGGATTGCTTCGTCGCAAGGGCTCCTCGCAATGACGGAGGTTGTGGCGACGACCGCGGCTACTCCGCCGCCACGATCGTCCCCTCGACCTCGCCGAAGCCGACGCGGTAGCCGTTGCCCTGGCACCAGCCGCGCATGACGAGGCTGTCGCCGTCCTCCAGGAACGACCGCTTCGCGCCGCCGGGCAATTCGACCGGCTCGGTGCCGTTCCAGCTGATCTCGAGCAGGCTGCCGCGCTGGTTCTTCTCCGGGCCGGAGATGGTGCCGGAGCCTAAGAGATCGCCGACATTCATGGCGCAGCCGCTCGAGGCGTGGTGCATCAATTGCTGCACCGAGGACCAGTACATGTACTTGAAATTGGTGCGGCTGATGCTCGCGGGCGCATTGGCGCCGGCGGCGCGCAAGGACACGTCGAGCGCGACGTCGTAATTTTGCGGCCTGGTCTGTCTGAGATAGTCGAGCGGCACCGGCTGCTGCTCCGGCCCGTTCAGGCGGAACGGCTCCAGCGCCTCGCGGGTCACCACCCAGGGGCTGATCGAGGTCGCGAACGCCTTGGCCAGGAACGGGCCGAGCGGCACATATTCCCATTGCTGGATGTCGCGTGCGCTCCAGTCGTTGAGCAGCACGAAGCCGAAGATCATCTCCTCGGCCTGCTGCTCGCTCAGCATGCCGCCCATCGGCGACGGCTGGCCGATGACGACGCCCATCTCCAGCTCGAAATCGAGCCGCTTGCACGGCGCAAAGCTCGGCAGCTCCACGTTCGGCGGCTTCAGCTGCCCACGCGGCCGCTTCACCCTGGTGCCGGAGACGACGACGGTCGAGGCGCGGCCGTTATAGGCAATCGGCATGTGCAGCCAGTTCGGCTGCAGCGCATTGTCCTTTCCGCGAAACATGACGCCGACATTGGTGGCGTGCTCTTTCGATGAATAGAAGTCGGTATAGCCGGAGACGGCGAAGGGTAGATGCAGCCTGGCATCGCGCATCGGTACCAGAGCCTGCTTGCGCAGCTCCTCGTTGTCGCGCAGCTCCGGATGATCGGCGCGCAACAGCTCGCTGATGCGCGCACGGGTCTTGGTCCAGACCTTCGGCCCCAGCGCCATGAAGGGATTGAGCGAGGGACCCGAGAACACACCGAGCGGGCCGACGTCGAGCCGGGAATCCTGCTCGAGCTCCCAGAGATCGAGCACGTAGTCGTCGATCGCGACACCAACGCGCTGAGTCGGATTGGCCGCGGTCGAGAACACGCCGTAAGGCAGGTTCTGGATCGGGAAGTCGGAAGAAGGATCGACGGCGATGAAGGAGCGGAGGCTGGGGTCGTTGGGGTGGGGCATGTTTCTCCCGACGCAGATTCTGATGCTGTCTCTTTCACCCTCCCCTGGAGGGGGAGGGTCGGCTCATATTGAGCGCAGCGAAATATGAGACGGGGTGGGGTGATCTCTCAACACGGCACTGTTGGACGTGGACAGACCGTCACCCCACCCCGCTACGCATTCCGCTTCGCTGCATGCGTAGCGACCCTCCCCCTCCAGGGAGGGTAAGCAAAGTTACGGTCTATTCGGATCGAAGCGCTTCTCCAGGCCGTTCCAGCAATCGGCGTAATCGTCCTGCAGCGTCGAGGATTTCGCGGCATGCGCGGTGACGTGCTGCGGGTAGCGGGTCTCGAACATGAAGGCCATGGTGCCGGTCAGCTTCACCGGCTTCAATTCGCCGTTGCTGGCATGTTCGAAGGCGTCGCGGTCGGGGCCGTGCGGCAGCATGCAATTGTGCAAGGAGATGCCGCCGGGGACAAAGCCCTGCGGCTTGGCGTCGTAGACGCCGTAGATCAGGCCCATGAACTCGCTCATGATGTTCATGTGATACCAGGGCGGACGGAAGGTGTTTTCCGCGACCATCCAGCGCTCGGGGAAGATGACGAAATCGATATTGGCGGTGCCCGCGGTCTCCGAGGGCGAGGTCAACACCGTGAAGATCGAGGGATCCGGATGGTCGAAGCCGATCGCACCGACCGGCGAGAAGGTGCGCAGATCATACTTGTACGGCGCGTAATTGCCGTGCCAGGCGACCACGTCGATCGGCGAATGCGGCAGCGTCGTCTTGAACAGCGCGCCGCCCCATTTCACGTAGAGCTCGGTCGGCGTATCCTTGTCCTCGTAGTTTGCCACCGGCGTCAGGAAATCGCGCGCATTGGCGAGGCAATTGGCGCCGATCGGCCCGCGCTCCGGCAGCGTGAAGGCGCCGCCGTAATTTTCGCAGAGATAGCCGCGCGCCGGACCGTTCGGAATCTCGACCCGGAACTTGACGCCGCGCGGGATCACCACGATCTCGCCGGGCTCGGCATCGATGCGGCCGAACTCGGTGACGAGGCGCAGATTGCCCTGCTGCAGCACGAACATCAGCTCGCCGTCGGCATCGTAGAAGTGCTGGTCCACCATCGACTTGGTGATGAGATAGACATGCGCGGCCATGCCGGCCTGCGTGTTGACGTCGCCCGCGGTCGTCATGGTCTGCACGCCCTGCACGAAGGTGACCTCTTCCTTCGGCAGCGGCGTCGGATCCCAGCGCAGCTGCGCGATCGGCAGGTCGTATTCATGGCACGGTGCCGACCGCCACAGGCCGGCATCGACCTTCTCGAAGCGGCCGGAATGCTTCACGGAAGGGCGGATGCGGTAGAGCCAGGAGCGCTCATTGCTGCCGCGCGGCGCGGTGAAGGGCGAGCCCGAGAGCTGCTCGGCGTAGAGCCCGTAGGCGCAACGCTGCGGCGAGTTGCGCCCGATCGGGAGCGCGCCCGGCAGCGCCTCGGTCTCGAAAGAATTGCCGAAGCCGGACATGTAGCCCGGCGTCACCTGGGCCGAGCTGCGGATGATCTGGTCAGGCGAGGTATTGATGTTCATGACTATCCTCCTCCTTGCAAGGCGGCCCACATTTCCTGATCGCGCTTGTCGGTCCAGATCACGGGGTCATCTATACCGGACGCTTCGTCGTAGGCGCGCGATACGTTGAACGGCAGGCAGTGCTCGTAAATGGCAAAGCTCGAGAATTTCGGATCCATCACCTCGCGCGTCGCCGCCATCGATTCCTTTAAGCTGCGCCCCTTGGCGACCGAGATCTCGGCCGCGCCATAGAGCGAGGTGACGAAGTCGCGCGTCATCGCGATGGCCTCGCGCACGGTGGCGGTACCCTTCAGCGCATCGCCGCGGCCCGGCGCGATCGCCTTCGGATTAAAGTTGCGGATCTCGTTCAGCGTCATCGGCCATTCGCGCAAATGCGCATCGCCGCAATAGCAGGCCGAGTGATACTCGATGAGGTCGCCGGAGAACATCACCTCCGCATCCGGAACCCAGGCGACGATGTCGCCCGAGGTATGGCCGGCGCCCAGCTGCATCAGGCGAACCTCGCGCTTGCCGAGATAAATCGACATCTCGCCTTCGAAGGTCAGCGTCGGCCAAGTCAGGCCGGGAATGCTCTGCGCATCCTGGAACAGGCGCGGGAAGCGGCCATACTCGGAATCCCAATCCTGCTTGCCGCGCTCCTGGATCAACCGATAGGTCTCCTGCGACGCGACGATGCCTTGCGCGTGATAGGCGGAGGCGCCCAGCACGCGCACGGCGTGATAATGCGACAGCACGACATATTTGATCGGCTTGTCGGTCACGGTGCGCACGCGCTCGATGACCTTGTTCGCCATGGCCGGCGTTGCCTGGGCGTCGAACACGAGGCAGCCGTCGTCGCCGACGATGACCGCGGTGTTGGGGTCGCCCTCGGCGGTGAAGGCATAGAGATCGGTGCCGATCTCGGAAAAGGTGATCTTCTTCTCGGAGAGATCGCCGGTGGATGCGAAGTTCTTCGCCATGAATTCGTCCTTACCAGATTATTGTTGCTGCTGTTGTTGCTGCTGACCGTCGATCATGCGGCGCCTGGCGAGTCCGATCGCTTCGCGCAGCACGTCGATGTCGCCGATATGGTTGGCGAGGATCAGCACCAGCGCCGCGTCGAAATCGGCGCTCTGCTCCTCGGTCAGACCGCGATGCGCCTCGACGATGGCGCGGAAGGCATCGTCGGGGCGCGCGAAGTTCGAACTGGTGGAGAGCGGCATGCGGAACCTCAATACAAACCTTCGGCTCGCGCCAGCGCCGCCGCGATCGCCGAACGCGTCGGATGACGGAAGCGCGCCGCGACATAACCGTCGGGCCTCAGCAGGTAGGCGGCACCCGGCTCGGCGCCGTAGCGCTTTGCGACCAGGCCCGAGGGATCGGCAAGTCCGTCCTTGACACCAATGCGGATGCCCTTGATGCCGGCAGGCGCATCGATCGGCGCGCCATTGCCGAACGACAGCAAAGTGAAATCCGTTCCACCCTTGCGGAAGGCATCCGTCAGATAGATCGACTCGCCAGCGGGCGTTGCGGCGGGCGCGTCGAGCATCGAACTGCCGGGCGAGGGTCCACCGCGCCACGTATCCGCATCGAGCGAGGACAGCGGCGTATCGTAGCTGCACGGTACCGACAGCCGGCCGCCATTGACCATGCGCTTGCCGAATTCGGTCTCCTTGGCGAGCGACAGCACCGCCTTGCGCAGCCGCGCCTCCTGATGCGAGTTCGGCGCCATGAAGTCGGTCGAGCGGGTGGATTCGCGGATGTTCTCGTCCGCCGCCATGCTGCGCTCGACATGGTAGCTTTCGAGCAGGCTCGCAGGCGATTTGCCGCGCAGCACGCGGTCGAGCTTCCAGGACAGATTCTCCGCGTCTTCGAGTCCCGAGTTCGCGCCACGCGCCCCGAAGGGCGAGACCTGATGCGCGGAATCGCCGGCAAAGATCACGCGGCCATGGATGAAGCGATCCATCCGCCGGCACTGGAACTTGTAGAGCGAAATCCACTCGAACTCGAACTTGTCATGGCCGAGCATGCGCGCGATCCGTGGCCGCACGTTTTCCGGCTTCTTCTCGATGACAGGATCAGCGTAGCGGTTGAGCTGGAGATCGATGCGCCAGACGTCGTCGGGCTGCCGGTGCAGCAGCGCCGAACGTCCGGCATGGAACGGCGGATCGAACCAGAACCAGCGCTCGGTCGGAAATTCCGCGGTCATCTTGACGTCCGCGATCAGGAACTGATCCTCGAACACCTGGCCGGCGAATTCCGCCCCGACCATCTGCCGCAGCGAGGAGCGCGCGCCGTCGCAGGCGATGACATATTGCGCATGCAGGCAATAGGCGCCCTCCGGCGTCTCGATCGTCAGCAGCGCGGAATCGTTACGCTGCTCGAGCGCCGTCACCTTGTTGCGCCAGCGCAGGTCGATCTCCGGCAGCTCGTTGATGCGATCGACCAGATAGGCCTCGGCGTAATATTGCTGGAGATTGATGAAGGCCGGCCGCTTGTGGCCATCTTCCGGCAACAGGTTGAACTGGTAGAGCTGCGACTCGCCGTGGAAGATCCGCCCCACGCTCCACACCACGCCCTTGTCGACCATGCGGTCGCCGACGCCGAGCCGGTCCCAATATTCCAGCGAGCGTTTCGAGAAGCAGATCGCGCGCGAACCCTCGCCGATGCGGTCGGCATCGTCGAGCAGCACGACGCGCTGGCCGCGCTGGGCCAGATCGATCGCCAGCGACAAGCCGACCGGGCCCGCACCGACGATCACGACCGGATGCGCCGCGGGGTTTGAGCCGGGCCTTTCCTGATCGGGGTGACGGCGGTAGCCGAACTGGGTTTTGGCGTGAGGGGTATTGGCCGGCGCCATACACGAACCTCGGCTCTGGTCAGGACAGGATCGATCTGCTAGATAGTCTCACGTGCAACTATTTTGGACCGGAGCCGGCCGGCCGTCAACTGGAATTCGGAGCGCTCTCCTTGGCGAGGACATCCAGCGACATCGCGCTCAAGGCGCGCGCGGCCGACGAGGCTTCGAAGCGGCCAAAGCCACGGCTCGATTTGTTCAAGTTCGTGCCGTTCCGCCTCAACCGACTCGCGGCGGAGGTCAGTTCCGCGCTCTCGGTCGAATATCAGGAGCGCCACGGCCTCGACATTCCGGCCTGGCGCGTCATCGCCACCCTCGGCTTCCGCAATGATGCCTGCAGCGCGCAATACATCTCGCAGTGCACTCGCACGCACAAATCCACCATCAGCCGCGCGGTGACGACGCTGCTTGGCGACGGCCTGATCGAGCGGGTCGAGAACGCAGCCGACCGCCGCGAATTCCGCCTGCAACTGACCCGGAAGGGGCGCGCGCTCTACGAGGAGCTGTTCCCGCAATTGCTGCGGCGGGAGGACGAGATCCTCGCCTGCCTCTCCGCGCAGGAGCGCAAGCAGCTCTCCGCCCTGCTCGGCAAGATCGAGCAGAGCCTCGACCTGATCCAGACCAGCGAAGAGGCCGACGCCAAGCAGGCGTATTAGCCCCCTCTGGCATTCCGGGGCGCCGCGAAGAGGGGAGCCCAGAATCCATCGCGCCACCAGCTACGTCGATAGATGGATTCCGGGCTCGCGCTTCGCGCGCCCCGGAATGACGGTCCCTATTTCGCAAACGACCGCGCCGGCGGCAAATGCAGCGCCCAGGCGTCGACCTTCTCGCTGGCGCGCGGATAGATCTCCGTCACGATCGGATCGTGGCCGGGAATGAACCTGTCGGGATGGCCGGCGAGGCGCTCGATCGTGTCCCAGCCTTGCGCCATGTCGCCGACATTGTAGACGATCGGGAACGGGCTCCTGTGCTGCAGATTGGCGTAGTAATGCGCGGCATCGGAGGCCAGCACCACAGAGCCGCGCGCGGTCTCGACCTTCACCACCTGCAAGCCGTCGGAATGGCCGCCGACGCGGTGCACGGTCACGCCGGGGGCGACCTCGCCGTCGCCGGAATAGAAGGTGACGCGCTCGCCATAGACGTGGCGCACCATCAGCGTCACATGCTCGACCGAGAACGGGTGGCGCAGCAGGCCGTTGCACATGCAGCGCCCGGTGGCGTAAGCCATCTCGCGTTCCTGCAGATGGAAGCGCGCATTGGGAAAGCGGTCGAGATTGCCGGCGTGGTCGTAGTGCAGATGCGTCACGATGACGTCGCGAATGGCTGACGCCGCGACGCCGAAACGCTCCAGCGCATCGACCGGATTGAGCGTGAGCTTGCGCGCCCGCGCGCTCGCCTCTTCCGCGTTGAAGCCGGTATCGACGAGAATGTCGCGGCCATGCCCTCGAATCAGCCAGACGAAATAATCGAGGTCCTGCGCCGCGCTGTCATGCGGGTCGGGCGCGAGGAAGTTCATGTGGGGGGTGCGGGGCGACATTGTCGCATAGCGCAGGGCGTAGATCTCGTAGACGTTTCCCATGGGCTCGCTTTTTTTCGAGTCGGATCTTGCGGGAGGATCGCCCACACCAAGCCACCACCGGCAGGAAAGGTCAAACGCGGGGCGTTGCGGCGGAGGCGGGCTGCAATGTGAGATCGATCACGTCTTCACCGCCATGGCTGGGCTAGGGTCCGCCGACAGCTTCGAGGTACCGAGGACCGCCATGACAACCCCGTTCATTCCTCTCGCGGCACGCCCATCGGCTGCGGTCAATCATTGGGATAAGGTCGAATCTCCAAACGGTTGACGCCCTCCGTCCCCGGTTTGATAATGAGGTAAGCGTAAGTTAAGGTCGCCGCGGCGCAAGCTGGAACGGCGCCTTTTTGGCTGGACCACGCTGATTATGAAAATTCGCTTCTTTTTTCTTCTGCCCTTGCTCATCTCGCTCGTCCCGACTGCCCCCTCGTTTGCAGCCGGCGACCGTTTTGCGCTGGTCATCGGCAACGCCAAATATCCGGATGCGGATGCCCCGCTGAAGGAACCGATCAACGATGCGCGCGCCGTCGCCGACGAGCTCAAGCGCGACGGCTTTTCGGTCGAGCTCGGCGAGAACCTGACCGGCGATGCCATGCGCCGCGCCTTCGACAAGCTCTACGGCAAGATCAAGCCGGGCTCGGTCGCGCTGGTGTTTTTCTCGGGTTTCGGCATCCAGTCCGCGCGCCAGAGCTATTTGCTGCCGGTGGATGCCCAGATCTGGACCGAGTCCGACGTGCGCCGCGATGGCTTCAGCCTCGAGACGGTCCTCGGCGAGCTCAACACCCGCGGCGCCGGCGTCAAGATCGCGCTGATCGATGCGTCCAGGCGCAACCCGTTCGAGCGCCGGTTCCGCAGCTTCTCGGCCGGTCTGACCCCGGTGATCGCACCGAACGGCACGCTCGTGATGTACTCGGCGGCGCTGGCCTCGGTGGTCTCGGACGCCGGCGGCGACCGTAGCCTGTTCGTCCAGGAGCTGCTGAAGGAAATCCGCGTCCCCGACCTGATGGCCGAGGAGACGCTGAACCGCACCAAGATGGGCGTCACCCGCGCCTCGCGCGGCGAGCAGGTGCCGTGGATTTCCTCGTCATTGGCCGAAGATTTCTCGTTCATTCCGGGCGCCGGCGGATCGCGCCCCTCGACGCCGCCGCCTGCGCCTCCCGCTGCGCCGGCCGTCGTCGCCAACAACCCGCCGCCCGCCCCTCCCGCGCCGCCGACACCACCGCCGCCGCCGAAGCCGGCGGACAGCGCGGCTGCGGCTCCCGCGCCTCCGCCACCTCCGGCCCCCGTTGCGGTGCCGGCACCGGCGCCTGCTCCCACGCCGAGGCCGCAGATCGAGGCCGCCCTGCCCCCGCCGCCACCGCCGGTGAAGCCGGCTGATCTCGCTCCCGCGCCGAGCACGGACGGCGGGCCGAGCGCTGCCGCCCTGGCCGACGATCCCACGATCAAGAGCCTGACCGCCAAGATCGCTGCCAACCCTGACGACGTGAACGCGCTGTACCGCCGCGGCCAGGTCTATGCCAGCAAGGGCGCCTACAGCCTCGCCATCAAGGATTTCGACGATACCCTCCGGATCAATTCGAAGGACGTCGAGGCCCTCAACAACCGCTGCTGGACCCGCACCGTGGTCGGCGACCTCCAGGCCGCGCTGAAGGATTGCAACGAGGCGCTGCGGCTGCGGCCGAACTTCGTCGATGCTCTCGACAGCCGCGGGCTCGTCAACCTGAAGTCCGGCGCGGTGAAGAATGCGATCGCCGATTTCGACGCGGCCCTGAAGATCAATCCGCGCCTCACCTCCTCGCTCTACGGACGCGGCCTTGCCAAGCAACGCAACGGCTCGGCCCAGGAGGGGGCGCTCGACATCGCCAATGCCAAGGCGATGGACCCGAACATCGTTCAGGAATTCGCAAGCTACGGAGTGCGCTAGTATTTTTTTGAATTGGGCCGGTCCAAGGCTCGAACCTTGAACAGCCCTGGGAAGACCAATGGGCGGATGCCGCAACGGGCCTTTTCAAGGGCGTATTGCTTGAGGTTTAGAGCACGTGAGCTGGCTGCGCAGGAGGGACTGGCAATGAGATCGGCTGCAAATTGGCTTACCGCGATTCTGTCCATCATCACCGTCGGCGCTGCGCTGTCGCTGCCGACCTCGGCCGCATATGCGGGCGATGACGGCAACAGCAAGAACGTCACCGAGGACGAGATCGTCCGCGCGCTGGCGCCGGCGCCGAAGAAGCCTCTGACCCGTGGCCTCTCGATCGGTCCGCAGACCGAAACCGCACCGAACGCCGCGGAGACCAAGCTGTTGCAGTCGGTGCGCGGCCGCTCGACGCGGTCGCTGTCGTCCATCGAGCGCGAGGAAATTGCCTCCGCGGCCAAGGACAAGCCGAACATCGATCTCGAGATCACGTTCGACTACAACTCCGCCAATATCAGCGCCAAGTCGCTGGCCTCGGTGCAGGCGCTCGGCCGCGCCTTGACCAGTCCGGACCTGAAGGGCTCGACTTTCGTGGTCGCCGGTCACACCGACGCCGCCGGCGGAGAAGCCTACAACCAGGACCTCTCGGAGCGTCGCGCGGATGCGATCAAGCGCTACCTGGTCGAGAAGTACAGCATCTCCGCGACCGACCTCGTCACCGTCGGCTACGGCAAGAGCAAGCTCAAGGACCCGAACCAGCCGCTGGCGGAGGCCAACCGGCGCGTGCAGGTCGTCAATATGGAAAACAAGACCACCGCATCGAAGTAAGCACGACGCATCCTTTGCCAGTGACAAGTCGTGATGTCGTGTAAGGTCTCGTGTCCAAAGCGCGTCCCGCAGCCTTGCGGGACGCCGCTTCTTTTCAGAAATGCGCTCCGTTTGGGCCTCGCGCGGATGGCCGTGAGCCAGGTCAGGATGATCCGGCGATGAATTTGACTGAATATCTCAAGCCGGCCGGGACCGTGGTGTTCGTCGCCGTGCTCGGCATCGGCTATTATCTGTTCGAGCATCGCAAGCGTCCCGAGCCGAAGGAGACGCAAAGCGAGGCGCTCGTCATCGTGACGAAGTCGACCAATGCCTGCTTCTCCGATCTGGTGCGGGTGACCGGCTTCTTCGTACCGCGCCGCGAGGCGGTGGTGGTCGCCGACCAGGAAGGCTCCAGGGTCACCGACCTGCTGGTCACCGAGGGCACCATCGTCACCGACAACCAGGAACTGGCGCGCCTCACTGCGCCGCCGCAGATTCCGGGCCAGCCGCAGCGGCCCGGCCCGCAAGGCCCGATCTCGCTGAAGGCCCCCGCGCCGGGCCTCGTCACCGAGGTCCGCACCATCGTCGGCGCGCCGGCCTCGCCGCAGGCCGGTCCGATGTTCCGCATCGCCGTCAACAACGAGATCGAGCTCGACGCCCAGGTCCCGGCGGTGCACATGTCCAAGCTCACCTCCGGCGCCACCGTGCGCATCAGCCGCGACGACGCGCCCGATCTGATCGGGCGGGTCCGGCTGGTGGCACCCGAGATCGACCGCACCACGCAGCTCGGGCGGGTCCGCATCAGCGTCGCCAACAATCCCTCGCTCAAGGTCGGCGTGTTCGCGCGCGCCTCGATCGACGCCAAGCGAAGCTGCGGCGTCTCGATCCCGAAGACCGCGATCGATCACCTCACGGTGCAGGTCGTCAAGGGCAATGTCGTCGAGACACGCAAGGTGCGGGTCGGATTGTCGTCCGACAGCGCGACGGAAATCCTGGAAGGGCTGGAGGTCGGCGAAATCGTCGTGGCCGACGCCGGCTCTTCGCTCCATGACGGCGACCAGATCAAGACCATGTTCGCCGATGAACTCGATCGCACGCGGGTACGCTGATGGCTCTCAATATTTCGGCATGGTCGATCCGTCATCCGCTCCCGTCGGTCGTCTTCTCGATCATCCTGCTGGTGCTGGGCTGGGTGTCCTTCACCAAGCTCGCGATCACGCGGCTGCCCTCGGCCGACATCCCCGTGATCTCGGTGGCGGTGTCGCAATTCGGCGCCGCGCCGGCCGAGCTCGAATCCCAGGTCACCAAGACCGTTGAAGACGCGGTCTCCGGCGTCGAGGGCGTCAGGCACATCACCTCGTCGATCACCGACGGCCTGTCGGTCACCACGATCCAGTTCGCGCTCGAGACCAACACCGATCGTGCGCTCAACGACGTCAAGGACGCGGTGACGCGCGTGCGCTCCAACCTGCCGCAGAACGTCACCGAGCCGCTGATCCAGCGCGTCGACGTCATCGGCCTGCCGATCGTGACCTATGCGGCGATCTCGCCCGGCAAGACGCCGGAGCAGCTCTCCTATTTCGTCGACGACGTGGTCAAGCGCGCGCTGCAAGGCGTGCGCGGCGTCGCCCAGGTCGAGCGCATCGGCGGCGTCGAGCGCGAGATTCTGGTCTCGCTGGATCCCGATCGCCTGCAGGCGATGGGCCTGACCGCCGTCAATGTCAGCCAGAGCCTGCGCGGCACCAATGTCGACGTCGCCGGCGGCCGCGCAGAGATCGGCAAGAACGACCAGGCGATCCGCACGCTCGCCGGCGCCAAGACGCTGGGCGATCTCGCCGGCACCATGATTCCGCTGTTCGGCGGCGGCGAGGTCCGGCTCGACGATCTCGGCACCGTTACCGACACCATCGCCGACCGCCGCACCTTCGCCCGCTTCAACGGCGAGCCGGTGGTCGCGCTCGGCATCAAGCGCTCCAAGGGCGCCAGCGACGTGAAGGTGGCCGAGGCCGTGCAGAAGCGCATCGATGCGCTGAAGGCCGCCTATCCCGACGTCGACCTGAAGGTGATCGACACCTCGGTCGAATACACCAACGGCAATTACCACGCCGCGATCTCGACCCTGTTCGAAGGCGCGATCCTCGCCGTCGTCATCGTGCTCTTGTTCCTGCGCGACCTGCGCGCCACCATCATCGCCGCGATCTCGCTGCCGCTGTCGATCTTCCCGGCGTTCTGGGCGATGGACCTGCTCGGCTTCTCGCTGAACCTCGTCAGCTTCCTCGCCATCACGCTCTCGACGGGCATTCTGGTCGACGATGCCATCGTCGAGATCGAGAACATCGTCCGGCACATGAACATGGGCAAGTCGCCCTACCGCGCCGCGCTCGAGGCCGCCGACGAGATCGGCCTCGCCGTCATCGCGATCTCGCTGACCATCATCGCCATCTTCGCACCCGCAAGCTTCATGTCGGGCATTGCCGGGCAGTTCTTCAAGCAGTTCGGCATCACCGTCTCGGTGCAGGTGTTCTTCTCGCTGCTCGCCGCGCGCTTCGTCACGCCGGTGCTGGCCGCCTATTTCCTCAAGCACAGTACGCACGAGGAGCCGCCGCCCGGCGCCATCCTGCGCTCCTATCATCGGATCGTTGCCTGGTCGGTGAGGCACTACTTCATCACGGTGCTGATCGGGCTCGGCGTCTTCGCCGCCTCGATCTGGAGCATCACGCTGCTGCCGCAGGGCTTCCTGCCGGCCCAGGACAGCGCGCGCTCGCTGCTTGCGCTCGAGCTGCCGCCGGGCACCCAGCTCGCCTACACCGAGAAGGTCACCGAGGACATCGTCGCGCGCCTGCGCAAGCGGCCCGAGGTCAAGAGCATCTTCGTCGACGGCGGCCGCGTCCCGCCGGGTACCCAGGAGGTGCGGCGCGCCGCCCTGATCATCAATTACACGCCCAAGGACAGCCGCGACATCACCCAGCGCGAGCTGGAATTCTCGATCAGCCAGGAGCTGGAGAACGTTCCCGATATCCGCTTCTGGTTCCTGGACGAGAACGGCCTGCGCGCGATCTCGCTGGTGGTGACCGGGGTCGATCCCAACATCGTCAACAACGTCGCGAGCGAGCTTGCGACGCAGATGAAGCGCATTCCCACCATCGCCAACGTCATCTCCGAAACCTCGCTGGAGCGCCCCGAGCTGCGCATCGAGCCGCGCGCCGATCTCGCCGCACGGCTCGGCGTCTCCACCGAAAGCCTGTCGCAGACCATCCGTGTCGCCACCATCGGCGACGTCGGACCGGCGCTCGCCAAGTTCGACGTCGGCGACCGCCTGGTGCCGATCCGCGTGCAGCTCGAGGACGCCGCCCGCGGCAATCTGAAGACGCTGGAGCAGCTCCGCGTGCCGCTCGGCGAGCGCGGCGAGAAGGGCGGCGTGCCGCTTTCGGTCATCGCCGACGTCAAGCTCGACCAGGGTCCGACCAGCATCGGCCGCTACGATCGCGAACGGCAGGCGACCGTTGCCGCCGACCTCGTCGGCTCCGCCGCGCTGGGCGATGCCACCAAGAAGATCTACGACCTGCCGGTCATGAAGACCCTGCCCAAGGGCGTGAAGGTCTCGCCCTCGGGCGATGCCGAAAGCCTGAACGAATTGTCCGAGGGCTTCGCGACCGCCATCACGGCGGGGCTGATGATGGTGTATGCGGTGCTGGTGCTGCTGTTCGGCACATTCCTGCAGCCGATCACCATCCTGTTCTCGCTGCCGCTCTCGATCGGCGGCGCGATCGCGGCCCTGCTCGTCACCGGCAAGCAGCTCACCACGCCGGTGTGGATCGGCATCCTGATGCTGATGGGCATCGTCACCAAGAACGCGATCATGCTGGTGGAATTCGCCATCGAAGCCATTCACGCCGGCAAGGCGCGCGAGGAGGCCATGATCGACGCCGGCATGAAGCGGGCCCGCCCGATCGTGATGACCACGATCGCGATGGCCGCCGGCATGATGCCGAGCGCCCTCGCCGTCGGCGCCGGCGGCGAATTCCGCTCGCCGATGGCGCTCGCGGTGATCGGCGGCCTGATCTTCTCGACCATCCTGTCGCTGGTGTTCGTGCCCGCGATGTTCATGGTGATGGACGATTTCGGCGCCCTGATCTGGCGCTTTGCCAAGCGGCTGATCGTGCACAGCGAGGACGCGGAAACGGACCATCATGGGGCTGCGCCGGCGGAAACCAGGCCGCAGCCGACAAGCGTCGCGCGGCCCGCGGCGGAGTAGAGTTCGGGCGGCTCACCGGACGCGCACCGGCGAAAGGCGGCCGCTGACGCTATGTTGCGCCCATGGCGTTTACGCGCATCACGATCGATCCTGCCGTGTGCACCGGGAAGCCCTGTATCTGCGGGCTGCGGTTTCCGGTGGCACGGCTGCTCGGCCTGCTGGCCGCCGGCGAGACGCGTGAGTCCGTTTTGAACGACTACCCGTATCTCGAACGTGAAGACATCGACGAAGCGTTGCGCTATGCGGCCTTCCTCGCTGAGGATGAGGCGGTCGAGCTGCGCCCCACCCTTCCAGCTAAGTGAAGTTCCTCGTCGACATGCCCCTCTCGCCGGTGCTGTCGCACCGGATCACAAAGATCGGGCATGATGCCGTCCATGCCTCAGAGATAGGATTTCATGCTGCGAGTGATGTTGAAATCATCGATCGCGCCAGGCAGGAGGCGCGCACAGTCGTCACGGCAGACCTTGACTACCCTCGCCTCATCGCAACCGCTGACACCGACAGCCCAAGTCTCGTTCTCTTCCGAGGTGGCGATTGGACAGAAGCAGCTGTTCGAACCCGACTATCAGAGGTCCTATCCGCCCTCACCCAAGACGAGATCGAGAGCAGCATCATCACCATCGACCGCGATCGTGTCCGCCGGCGCAGGCTCCCGATAGGCTGATCCCTACTCGTTCCGCGCGATCGCAGTCAGCTTGGTCATGTTCCTGAGCAGAATGCGTCCGCGCTGGAGATCGAGGATGGCGTCCTTGCGCCAGGCCTGGAGCTGGCGGTTGACGCTTTCGCGGGCGGCGCCGACGAAGACGCCGAGCTGCTCCTGCGAGATGTGGACCTCGGAGCCGAAATCGGCCGCGAGCGCGCAGAGCCGCCGCGCCAGCCGCACCGGCAGCGGCTGCAGCATGGATTCTTCCATGCGCTCGCTCTGCCAGCGGATGCGCTGGCACAACAGCGCGATGATCTTGATCGCGACCTTGGGCTCGCGCTCGAGGAAGCCGAGGAAGTCTTCGCGCCGCAGCACGAACAATTCGCTGGCCTCGCCCGCGGTCGCATCCGCCGTACGGTTCTGGCCGTCCAGCACCGCGACCTCGCCGAACAGGTCGCCCGGCCCCATGAAGTTCAGCGTCAGCCGGCTGCCGTCGGCGGCGCCAGTCTCGATGCGGACCTGACCGCGGCGCACGCCGAACAGCGCATTGCCGGGATCGCCCTTCTGGAACAGCACCTCGCCGCTGGCCAAATGCTGGGTGTGGCAGAGATTGGACAGCCGCTGGAGCTCGTCAGGGCCGAGATCGGCGAACATCGGGTTCATCTTCAGGATGACCGCAAATTCGGCCTGCTTGCTCATATCAATGTCCTTGTGAACGTCTTGATCATCGTCTTGGTCATCGTCTCGGCAAATCGCTTGAAACCATCAACTTCAAAGATCGCGTAAAACCGCGCCGGGGAAGTGTGTCATAAGTCACATAACTTTGCAGCACCCCCTGACTATTTTTACGCGCTTGGAGCCGCTTCCCGTCCGGGGCTAAACTCCCGGCGCAAAGGACGGGTGATCTGCCGGGTTCGACGCGGATTGTCCGTCGCTGGAAAGTCGACATGAGAGCATTGAAATTCGTCGGCGGGGCTTTGGCCGCCGTCATCGTCGTGATCGCACTTCTGCTCGTGGTCGGGATCCCCTCGGGCTTCCTGACCTCGACGATCGCCTCGCGCCTCGAGAATGCGACCGGCTACCGCCTGTCGATCGACGGCAGCACCAAGATCAGCCTGTGGCCGACGCTGAACGTCACGCTGAACGACCTCACGCTGGCCGACCCCAAGGACCGCAGCGGCATCACGCGCCTGACGATCGACCGCGTGCAGGCCGACATGTCGCTCGCCAGCGTGTGGTCGGGCACGCCCGAGATCAGCGAGCTCGTCGTCACCCATCCCGTGCTCTACCAGCCTCTGCTGCGCGAACGCCTGCCGAATCCAGCCACGCCTGCGAAGCCGCTCGCGCTCGACACCAAAGGCGCCACCATCGACCGCATCAAGATCACCGACGGCGAAGTCGCATTCTCGCGCCTGCGCGACCGTGTCGAGAGCCGCATCAGCGCCATCAATGCCGACGCGATCCTGGACCGCGACCGCAAGGTCAACATCACCGGCACCGCGCGCGTCGGCGATCATCCGACCAAGTTCGACATCAAAGCGGCCTCGCCGGCCGAACGGCCGACGGTTCATGTGGATTTCGCCGTCGACATGCCCAGCGTGCTGAAGTCCCAGCTGACCGGCCAGGCCGAGATGCGGCTGAGCGGCAATGTCGTGATGATCAACGGCGTGAACGGCAGGCTCGGCGACGGCGTCTTCAACGGCTGGGCTTCCGTCGACATCGCGAGCAAGCCGCTGGTCAAGGTCGACATCGACTTCCAGCGGCTCGCCATACCGCTGGCGAAATCGCCGCAAGGCGTGTCCGGGCAGCCCTGGAGCAACGCGCCGATCGATGTCTCCGGGCTCAACTATGTCGATGCGCAGGTGCGGATCTCCGCGAGCGAGGCCGTGATCGGCGACGCGCGGATTGCACCGCTGGCGCTCGACGCCAAGCTCGCCGGCGGCGTGCTGAAGGCCGGCACGGCCAATCTCGGCGCCTATGGCGGCCAGGTCTCGGGCGAGGTGGTCCTGGACGCGACCACCGGCGCGCCGAGCTTTGCGATGCATTCCGACCTCGTCGGCGTGCGCGCGTTGCCGCTGCTCCAGGGCCTTGCCGAGTTCGACCGCATCGACGGCAAGCTGCAGGCCAAGCTCGCCCTGCGCAGCGCCGGCAACAGCCAGCGTGCGCTGATGGCGAACATGCAGGGCACGGCCTTCGTCAATTTCCAGGACGGCGCCATCCGCGGCATCAATGTCGCGCAGATGATCCGCTCGCTGACGACGAGCACGCTGTCCGGCTGGCAAGACAATCAGAACAGCAGCCAGAACAGCAACCAGGAGCAGAGCACGGACCTGTCGCAGCTCTCGGCCTCCTTCCGCATCGACAAGGGCCAGGCGGTGACGACCGACCTCAACCTGATCGGACCGCTGGTGCGCGTCACCGGCGCCGGCACCATCGCGCTCGACACCAAGATGATGGGCTTTCGCGTCGAGCCGAAGCTGGTGATGACGACCGAAGGCCAGGGCCGCACCTCCGAGCCGGTCGGCTTCGGCATTCCCGTGATGATCCAGGGCTCCTGGTCGCAGCCGCGAATCTACCCTGATATGGCCGGCATGCTGGACAATCCGGACGCCGCCTATGCCAAGCTGCGCGAGATGGGCAAGGGCCTGTTCGGGCCCGACGGCGCCGGGCTCGGCAACATCCTCGGCAGCCTTGGTAACCTCGGCCTTGGCGGCACCGCCGCGCCGGGCGGCGGCACTGCAACCGGCAATGCCAATCCGCAAGGGCAGCAACCGGGGCAGAACAATCTGCTCGGGGGCCCGCTCGGGGAGGCGATCGGCAACCTGATTCAGCAGGGTCTCTCCAGCGGCGCGGGGAGCGGCACCGGCACTGGCACCGGCCGCAGCCGCAGCCTGCCGGCAACGCCCTCCGCACCGGCGCCGCAGGCCTCGCCTGCGGCCCCCGCCCCGGAGGACCCCCCGGCCGCGCAGCAGGACAGTCAGCCAATGAACGACGTGCTGCGGCAGCTCTTCAATCGATAAGCTCCCTCCTTCGAACGGATCCGGCTGCGACCATCGCCGCCGGTCCACCTGCCCAAGTGACTACAGGGGAGACCACAGGGGTAACCACACCGGCCGGTCCGCCGGCCGCGTGACGGCCGTTCGGTCCAAATTGTGCTAGAACGGCTTGGAAGGGCCTGTACGGCCCGTAGCGCGCGGCGTCAGTGGCGGCGCGAGAGGATCGGGATGGCAGGAGCGAACGACAAGACACGATCTCTGCGCGGGGGCCTGTTCGCCAAATACGTCGTCTCCCTCGTCGGCCTCGTCGTGTTCGTCCTCGCCGTCAACGGGGCGATGGAGACCTGGATCTCCTACCGCGCCACACGGACACAGCTGACCGACGGGCTGGAGGACAAGGCGCAAGCCGCCGCCCGGCGCATCGAGCAGGCGATTTCCGAGCTCGACCGCCAGATCAGCTGGGTGACCCGTGCGAGCCAGGACACGCTGGAGAAGCGCCGCGCCGACTACGCCTCGCTGCTGCATCAGGTCTCGGTCGTCAACCAGCTGTTCCAGCTCAACGGCGACGGCCGCGAGGTGCTGCGCGTCTCCCGGCAATCGACCACGACCGGCGGCAATGCCGACCTCTCCCGCGACATGCGCTTCACCGACGCCGTCGCCCGCGGCGTCACCTATGCGCCGGCCTGGTTCGCGGACCGCACGCCGTTGATGTCGATCTCGGTGGCGCATTCCGGCTTCAATGCCGGGGTCACCGTGGCCGAGATCGATCTCGGCTTCCTCTCCGACTTCCTGTCCGACGCCCAAGTCGGCAAGGCCGCCTTCGCCTATGTCGTCGATCCGCGCGGCCGGGTGCTGGCGACGTCGTCGAAGGGGCCCGAGATCGGCAAGGACCTCTCCAAGCTGCCGCAGGTGGCGGCCGCGATCGCGCCCGGCCACGAAGCCGAGACCTCGGGCACCGACTTCAACGGCCATGCGGTGATGAGCGCCGCGAGCATCGTGCCGAAGCTCGGCTGGAGCGTGCTGTTCGAGCAGCCGACCACGCAGGCCCTGATGCCGATCCGCGACCAGCTGGTGCGCATCGCGCTGCTGATCGGCATGGGCCTGATGGTGGCGATCCTCGCCGGCACCCTGCTCGCCCGCCGCATGATCATCCCGATCACGGCCTTGCGCGACGGCGCGCAACTGCTCGGCGAAGGCGATTTCAGCCACCGCATCGACGTGCACACCTCCGACGAGCTGGAAGACCTCGCCGGACAGTTCAACCGCATGGCCGACCAGATCCAGGAGACCTATTCGAACCTGGAGAGCAAGGTCGAGGAACGCACCCGCGATCTCGCGCAATCGATCCACGAGCTCAAGGTGCTGGAGGAGGTCGGCCGCGCGGTGGCCTCCTCGCTCGATCTCAACGCCGTGCTTGCGACCATCGCCGCCCGCGCCATCGAGATCACCCGTGCCGACGCGGTGCTGATCTACGGCTTCGACGCCGCGGCGCGCCGCTTCAACCTGGTCGAGGCCAACGGCGTCGACAGATCCGCCGAGGGCGCGCATGTCACCATCGACGAAGGCGGCAACATCCTGAGCGATGCCGCTGATAGCGGCGAGCCGATCGCGCTGGCCGAGCTCAGGCAGGCCGCCGAGCAGCCGCTGCGCGAGGTCGCGCTCGCGGCCGGCTTCAACTCGGTGCTGGTGGTGCCGCTGATCGACCAGCAGGGCACGCTGGGCTCGCTCGTCGTGCTGCGCCGCGCCGCCGGCGCGTTCGCGCCCAGCATCATCGGCCTGATGCGCACCTTCGCCAACCAGGCCGTGCTGGCGATGCGCAATGCGCAGCTGTTCAGCGAGGTCGACCACAAGAGCCACGCGCTGGAGGCGGCGAACACCACCGTACGCGCCCAGGCCGACAAGCTCCGCGAGCAGACCGAGCAGCTCAAGGACTGGAACAAGTCGCTGGAGGAGCGCGTCAGGACCCAGCTCGGCGAGATCGAGCGCATCCGCAAGCTCGAGCGCTTCCTGGCGCCGCAGGTGGCGCAGCTGATCGCCTCCTCCGACAGCCCGGAGGGGCTGCTGACCAGCCAGCGCCGCGAGGTCACGGTCGTGTTCTGCGACCTGCGCGGCTTCACCGCGTTCACGGAGGCGACCGAGCCGGAAGAGGCGATGAACGTGCTGCGCGAATATCACGCCGCGCTCGGCCAGCTGATCTTCAAGTACGAGGGCACGCTCGACAAATATGCCGGCGACGGCGTGATGATCCTGTTCAACGCCCCGATCCAGTTCGAGGACCACACCAAGCGCGCGGTGAAGATGGCGGTGGAGATGCGCGACACCATCGGCCCCTTGACCGAGCGCTGGCGCAACCGCGGTCACAGCCTCGGCTTCGGCATCGGCATCGCGGTCGGCTATGCCACGCTCGGCCAGGTCGGCTTCGAGCAGCGGCTGGAATATGCCGCGATCGGCAGCGTGACCAATCTCGCCTCCCGCCTCTGCGGCGAAGCCAAGGCAGGCCAGATCGTGGCCAGCCGCCGTGTCTACGGCATCGTCGAGAACTGGGTGGAGGCGCGCGCGCTCGACGATCTCGTGGTCAAGGGCTTCAATCACCCCGTGCTGGCGATGGAGATTTTGAGCTGGCGCGAGGAGGTGGAGAACGTGGTGGATGCCGCGGCCGTGCGGCGGAGGGGATAAAACGCCGCTCCCCCACCCACTGCGAGTTCCTCGGGAAGCAGTAGTCAAGGAATCCTTGACCACTGCTGGCGGCGAGCAGGAGCGGGCCCTTGAATCAAAAAGTCCGGAAACAACCCCATGCACAGTAGGCGGGGCACTGAATATCCTGGCGAATTTTTACAGACTACGGATTTTTCGAAATTAGAGTTGACTGTCGGGCAAAACAGGGGTATGTTGGCATCATCGGGGTGTTAGCCCTTGGCCTCACTCGGCCACCGACCGGTCAGCCTTGCCGCTCCATGCTCCCGTCCCCTGGCGCGACCGCTTCGACGATCTCGATTTCGTCCCCTTCCTTGAGAGCCAGCCGGTCGACAAGCCCCTGAGGAATCTCGATCGCCAGATCATCGTCCCACTTGAAGACCTTTACGGTGGCAATCATTTGGCTTGAGCCTCCCGCGATGACTTGCCTTCCACGCGCACCAGCGCGGCTTCCGCCGGGTCGCAGGCATAAGCTGTGATCGTGCCGTCCTTGATGCGCTCGACGGCTTCATCGATGACGAAACGGGGCACCAGGAACCAACCCCGCGGTACCACAGAGTTGCCAAAGCGATCTGGAATTTCGATGTCGAGCTGCGCTGCCCCAAAGACGCGATGAATGACGTTTTCAAGTCTTGTGCGGTTGATGTTGTAGAGCTCGTAGGTCGCGACGATCTCGACGTCGGCCATCCGAAAGGTCTGGTCGAGCTTCGCATTCGCGATTCGCTGCTTCACGTCGCCTCCGGTGCCCCGATCTTGCGCAGCACATTCCGTTTGAAAAGCCTTCATCGCGGCCTCCTCCGCGAGCAAGCCTATGGTCGTGATGAGTGCTGCTTCTCTGCGTCAAGGCGCTCAATGTCTTCCTTCAGGAGGGTATTCACGAGCTCGTTCAGGGAGGTACCGTGGGTCTCAGCGAGATCCGCAAGGTAGGTCAGAACCTCGGGTTCCAAGTGGACCGGCGGCACGAGGCGAGCGCCTTTGCTGAAGAACTTGCCGCGAGCGGCAGTTGAGAAATCGTATTAGTCCTTCATCCGATCACCGATCAACCTCATAAGACCCAATTTCCCGGCGATTCGGGTAGCGCGCCGAGATGATGCGGATTGCCGCCCGGTCCGCTGCCAGTTCGACATAGGTATGAACGACCAGAAGCAAGGTACCAGCTGCGTTCCGCCCCATAGTAACCCATCGCTCCTAAGCTCTCAGTTTGCCCTTGGCGGGGGCTCCCGATCATATCGCGCGATCTGATTCCTTGCGGGCCGCCGGAGATCGGACAACTCGGCGTGCTGACAATCCGCCCCGAACCACATCTCTCCTCCCCGCGACCAACCCTCGCCTCAACGGCGAGGCTGAATCCGGATGGAGACGATTCGTGGCATTTCCCCTGCCTTCGCGTGCCTATGATTTGCAGATGCTGGACCGGCCCGCCGACCGGGCGCGCGACCAGGGCTGGGTCTTTGGGCTGCCGCCGGGCATTGCGTCCGAGCAATGGCCGCTCGATCCCGTCACCGGCTATCCCCTCATGCACGGCTTCACGCTTAAGCTGCCGGAGGATTATCGGGTGCATGGCGATGACATCGTCGCATTGTCGTTCTTCGCCACGGCTCCCGATCACAACGATGGCGGCGCGCCCGACGATCCCGAGATTCGCGAGGCGGTGCTGGCACGGCCGGCGCATCCGCGCCTGTCGCGCATGACCGACATTCTCGACTACGAATATGCCGCGCTGCTGCTCACGCAGGCCGAATACGACGGCGCATTCGCGACACCGCCGGCGCCGCTTGCGCTGGCAACGGTGGAGCGGCCGCGCTGGCTCGATGTCGGCGGCGCCAGCGCCTTCTTCGAGGCGGCGCCGGCCTATGCGAAGAAGATGTTTGCAGCCCCGCCGCGCGGTGATCTCAGCGAGACGCGCGCGATCGCGCTGTCGCCGCGCGCTGCCGATCCCAACGCCGGCAAGGGCCCGCAGGACGAGTACGTGCGCGAACATCCGCCAACCGGTTATCAGCCCTACTATTACTATGTCGGCGGCAAGCCTGGCCGCGACAATTTCCGCCTGCACGACTGGGCTAGGGATCACGCCCCCAACCATCTCGGCGGCACCATGCGGCCCTGCCAGGCGGTGCCGGAGATGAGCCCGTTCTACATCGAGTTCGAGGAATATTTCGGCGGCTACAATTTCGGCGGCGGCAACGCGCAGCTGGACTTCAAGAACATGAAGTTCGACTGGGCGTGCGGGTGATCACACCCCCCGCTTCGGCCCGATCGCCTCGAATCCCGCCTTCTGCTCGTCGCTCAAGTCCGCCTGGAAATCGTCGAACGCGTCGCTGATGGCGCCGACGGCTTGCAGCATGGTCTGGAGCCGCGCCTTCACGGCGGCGAGGCGGGCCTGCGGGGTTGCGGCGGGCTCGGCCGGGCAAGCGCTGAGCGTCTGCATGGTGCGGAGCGTGGTGTCCTGCAGCACCTCGAAGCGGGCGCGGGCGACCTCGTCGAGGTGGAGCGTCGCCGCGATCTCGGCGGCGGGCCATTGCTGCTGGAGCAGCTGCTCGTATTGGCGCTGCGCGTTTTCGTCGGAGAGAGGATCGTAGTCCGCTTGGCAGGCCTTGGCCGCCCGCGCTTCCTTGGATGCGTTCTTGTCAGCGTTCTTGCTCGCGATCTTGGTATCGCTTTTGTCAGCGTTCTTGGACTGGTAGGACGCCAGCGCGGCGCGGCGCTCATTTGCGAGGCCGTTGAGCCGGGCTTTCTGGTCGTCGTCGAGCAGGCCGACGAATTTCGACAACGGCGCTTCCATGACGTCGATGGCCTTGATCATGGCCTCGACACGCTCGTGCATCAGGCCGAGGCGCTCCGCCGCATTCCCTAGGGTTTGCGCCGGACAGGCGGTGCGGATGGTGTCACGCGCGGCATTCCAGGCGGATGAGAGCTCGTCGAGCGCGGTGCGCTGAGCTTCGTTCGGTGCAACGGCGCTCGCGATGCGCTCGACCGGCAGGCCGCCGGTGTCGCTGGCCTCGCACAGCGTCTCGGCGGTCGGGACCTTTCGCGCGCGACGGCCTTGGGGCACGGTGTAGGCGGCAAGCTCGGTGGCGGCATAGGGCGTGAACAGCGCGGCATAGATATCGCCATAGCCGTAGAGCGAGAGGCTGGTCGTGTCGCCGAAGATGATCGCATTGGTGAGATCGTCATGGGCGAACGGCCAGAACACCGGGCCGACCCAGCCATAGCTGCCGTCGGGATGACGCCACCAGCCTTGCGGGCGGCGGCCGCCTTGCCAGCCCGCCAGCGCAGCCTGCGCCGTCAGGGCAGCACGCATCACGTAAGGGTTCGACAATTGGCCGCGGTCGGCCCCGCGCAGGTCCTGCGGCCTCAGCGCCGCGGAGCGGTAGCGGCCGCCCCGTACGGCCATGCGGGAATGGCGCAGGCGCGACAGGCCGATCACGTGGCCGACGGCGAAGCGCGCAACCCCGACCGGACCGCCGCGCAAGCCGAACTGCGCCTCGGCCCTGTCAGGCAGCAGCACTGCTGCAACCACCAGGATCGCGCCAGCCAGCGCCAATCCCATGCGCATGATCGTTGACCTGACGACCAATTTGGCCAGGTCTTGTTTGGCCAGGTCTTGTTTGGCCAGATCTCGTTTGACCAGATCTTGTTTGGCCACGACTTGTTCGGCCACGTCTTGGCCCTCCACCCGCGCCAAGTGCGCAATGCGTCGCATCACGAAGACGCGCGAGGGAACCGAATGTTCCAGAGAGGTACAGGACAATGCGTCGCAACGCGCCGGCCGTGCCGTCACTCGGCCTTTTGCGGCATCACGAAGGTCTGGCCGGGATAGATCAGATTAGGATTTTGGATCTTGTCCCGGTTGGCGTTGAAGATCACGGCGTAGCGGGAACCGTCGCCGTAAGCGAGCCGGCTGAGCGCCCACAGGCTGTCGCCGCGGGCGATGATCCGGCTGCCGCCGGCCTCGGCCGGCGCGGCGGTGAGCGCCTCTGCCGGCGAGGCCGATGCGACCGCGGTGGCCGCCGGCGCATGCGCGAAAGCCTTGGGCTTCGGCGCGCCGGTCAGTTTCGGCCGGGCCGCTTGCCTGTCGGGCACCGACGCCAGGCGCGGCGAAGCCGACGGCAGAGCGGCGACGACATCCGATTTGTCGTCGGGCTTCGCCGCCTGCTTGGTCTCCTGCTTCGCAACCGGTGGGGTGCGCGCAGGCGGCGGCGCCAAGGCCGCGATGGTCACCGGCATGGTCCGGTCGGATTCGGTGACGGTGCCGTCCGGCGCCTTGGCCCGCAGCGTCAGGTCGTAAGAGCCGGCGGGCAGAGGCGGCGGGGTCATCACGAACTGGCCGGAGGCGTCCGCCACCACACTCTCGAGCGGCTTGCCGTCGCGCAGCAGCTCGACCCTCGCGCCCGGCGTGGCGCGGCCGGCGATCACCGCCGCCTCGCCGTGATCGTCGATGCGGGCGACGTCGAAACGCGGGCCGGCATCTGCAGCCGGCGCTGGCTTGACCGGCACGAGATCGCCGAGCGCGGCGACCTGCCTCTGGGTCTCGGCCAGAGCGCCGGCTTTCGGCTCGGGGGCCGGCGGCGCGCCGGCGAGCTTCGGCGGTTCCGGCTTCAGCTCGGGCTGGGACCCGGGCTTGAGCTCAGGCTTGGATTCCACCCTGGCTTCAAGCTTGGGCTCGGCCTTGAGCTCCGGCTTGGCGGCGACGGTGGCCTTGGTCCCGTCGGGCAGCAGGCGGCGCAGCTCGGCCGGGCCGATCACCAGCGCGGTGCCGACCAGCGCGAGCAGACAAAAGGCGATGAAGGCCTTGGATGCGGTGATCATTGAAAAGACCTTGGGTAGCAAATCAACCGAGGCCGGCAAGGTGCGCCGATTTGGCTGCGGCAGCAAGACTGCCGATAGGATTATGCCTCCGTCCAAGCGCGCGGAATGAACCGGCGCGACCATGCGGATGTCCAAGCATCAAGGCCGCCTCGCAGCATTCTTCAAGGGAATTCTTGCCGTGACCGTATTCTCCCGTGCCGCGCGATCGCTGGCGCTGCTGCTGACGCTGGCCGCTTCACCCGCATTAGCCGCCTCAGGCCCGCCGCCCGGCTTCAAGCTCTCCGACGATGCCGATTTCGCGTTCACCTCGCCCGACGGCGCCACCAGGCTCGAGCAGTATGTGAAGGAGGGTGAGGATTTCGACATCAAATGGCAGGTTTGGGCGCGGCGCGGCGAACAGATGCACGAGCTGAAGCCCGAGCAGGTCTATCCGGCCGACTTCCGTTTCACGGCCGACTCGCAATGGCTGGTGCGGATGCAGAAGACCGGCTCGGGCGAGCAGGACCTGTTTCTCTACCATGTCGAGAACGGCGCCTTCGTCAACGCGACCAAGCAATCGCTCAGCGATCTCGCCTGGGCCTATTTCCACGGCCGCCCCGACACCAACAACATGAAGCTCGACTACCACATCTCGGCCAATCTGATGAAAGGCACCGAGGATGGGTATCGCTGGCTGGGCGTCGAGTGGCCCAACAACCGCTATCTCCTGATCTCGCTATCGGGCGAAATGGACAAGCATCCGAAGAACGTCGCGGTAAAGGGGCTGGCGAACTGGAGATGCCGCTATGACCTCAAGACCGGCAAGTTCGACGTGCCGGCGATGTTCGCCAAGGGCAATGCGAAAGCCTTGAGGTGGGAAATCAAGCGCTGAAGAGCCCGCGGTCTCGCCGCAAGCGCCTGCGCGATGGAACCAACCCTCTGATTCCATTCCGATTCATCTTTTCCTAACCGTCGATGGTAACGGGCTCTTGTCGGTTTTGCTGCATCTTGCAGCCCACGGGAGGGCTGGATGGGCGCATCGATCAGATGGACCGCGCGGTTGCGCGCGTTGCTCCGCCGTTGGCGTGGGGCGCCGCTGACGTGGCTGATCGCCGGCGGCTTCGTGCTGATGCTCGCGACCGCGATCGGCACGGCGCTCACCGTCGACCGCTTCCGGCAAAACGCCATCGAGAGCGGCCGCGACAGCCTCGAGAGCGCCGTGCGCATGCTCGCCCGGCATTTCGACCGCCAGTTCGAGGATTTTGCGGTGCTGCAGAAGAGCATCATCGCCGAGCTCGAACGCCACGGCATTGCCTCCGCCGAAATCTTCCGCAGCGAGATGGGCACGCTCGCCGTGCACGAGGTGCTGCGCGCGAAAGCCAGCGGCTGGTCCGACGTCGCCGGCGCCAATGTGTTCGATTCCAGAGGCGTGCTGATCAACTCGTCGCGGCAATGGCCGGTCGCCGATATCTCGATCGCCGATCGCGGCTATTTCAACCGTCTCAAGGACGATCCGGCCGCGCAAGAGGAAGTGGAGGTCGTGCCCGGCCGGCTCGGCAACGGACCGGCGATCGTGTTCGCGCGGCGCATCTCCGGCCCGCACGGCGAGTTCCTCGGGCTGGTGTCGCGCGCGATCGCGCCCGAGCAGCTCGAATCCTTCTTCGCCTCGACCGGGCTCGGCGAGGATTCCTCGATCGCGATGCACCACCAGAACGGCCAGCTGCTCGCCCGCATTCCGCGCGTCGAGGCGATGATCGGGCAGAACTTCCGCACCGGCACGCCGGAGCAAATGGCGGTGTTCGAGCGCACCTTCGTCACCACCCAGCTCGCAAGCCCGATCGACGGCAAGGACCGCATCGTCGCCTCGCGCCTGCTCACCGGCGAACCGCTGGTCGTGGTCGCGACCAAGTCGCTCGATGCGACGCTGGCGACCTGGCGCACGCAGACGAAATTCTTCGTCACCATTGCCGCCCTGTCGATCGGCCTCTTGGTGCTCACGCTCTTTCTGATCTTCCGCCAGGTGACGCACCGCCTGTCGCTCGAGAAGCAGCGGCTCGATACCGCGATGAACACGATGACGCAGGGCCTGCTGATGTTCGATCAGGACGAGCGGCTGATCGTCTGCAACCGCCGCTACATCGAGATGTACGGGCTCTCGGCCGCTGTGGTGAAGCCCGGCGTCCACTTCCGCGACGTGATCCGGCACCGCCGGGACACCGGCTCGTTCGAGGGCGACGTCGAGCCCTATTGCGACGACATCCTGAGCAATGTCGGCCGCACCCAGAGCGCGATCGTCGAAACCGCCGACGGCCGCCTGATCGAGATCAAGAACCAGCCGGCAGCTAGCGGCGGCTGGCTCGCCACCCATGACGACGTCACCGAGCGCATCCGCGCCGACGAGCGCATCGCCCATCTGGCGCATTACGACGCGCTCACCGATCTGCCCAACCGCGTGCTGCTGCGCGGACATCTGGAGCATCGCGTCGCCGAGCTCGCGCAAGGCAAGCCATTCGCGATCCTCTATATCGACGTCGACGAGTTCAAGGGCGTCAACGATTCGCTCGGACACGAGGTCGGCGACGAGTTGCTGCGCCAGGTGGCGAACCGCCTGCGCGCCTGCGTCAGCGGCAACGACATGGTCGCACGGCTGGGCGGCGACGAATTCGCCATCGTCAAGGCCGCGACCTCCGATCCGGCCGAGCTGGCAGCGCTGGCGGAAACCATTCTCAATTCATTGCGCGCGCCGGTGGATTGCAGGGGACAGGAGATTTCGACCGGTGCCAGCATCGGCATCGCCATGGCACCCGACCATGGCGACAATCCCGACGATCTGCTCAAGCGTGCCGATCTGGCGATGTATGCGGCGAAGTCGGAGGGCCGCCGCACCTTCCGTCTCTTCTCACCCGAATACGACGCCAAGGTGCGGCAGCGCCGTCAGCTCGAGCTCGATCTGCGCCAGGCGCTCGCGCGCGGCGAGTTCGAGGTGCACTACCAGCCCCTGGTCGACCTCGCTGCAAATGTCGTTACCGGATGCGAGGCGCTCTTGCGCTGGCGCCATCCCGAGCGCGGCATGGTGTCGCCGGCGGAGTTCATCCCGGTCGCCGAAGACACCGGCCTGATCGGCGAGATCGGCGAATGGGTGCTGAAGCAGGCCTGCGTTGAAGCCGCCTCATGGCCCGGCCGGATTCATATCGCGGTCAACGTGTCGCCGGTCCAGTTCCGCTCGCGCACCCTGGCGCTCAAGGTCGCCGCCGCGCTCGCGGAGTCCGGGCTCGCGCCGGGACGGCTCGAGCTGGAGATCACCGAGACGGTGCTGATCCGCGACGACCAGGAGGCGCTGGCGATCCTGCAGCAGCTGCGCGAGCTCGGCGTGCGCATCGCGCTCGACGATTTCGGCACCGGCTATTCCTCGTTGAGTTACCTGCACCGCTTCCCGTTCGACAAGATCAAGATCGATCGCAGCTTCATCAGCGACATCGGTCGGTCCGAGGACTCCTCGCCAATCGTGCAGGCCGTGGTGCACATGGCCGCCGCCCGCCATATGGCGACCACCGCCGAAGGCGTTGAGACCGAAGCGCAAGCCGAGGTGCTGCGCCAGCTCGGCTGCAGCCAGATGCAGGGCTGGCTGTTCAGCCCGGCGGTGCCGGCAGCGAAGCTGAAGCAGCTGCTCGCGGCGCAAGCGGTCGCGGCTTAAGAGTGGGATGGGTTTAGGTTGAATCGATTGCCACGGGCTGGGTGCAACCTCTTCCGCTCGCGGGAGAGGTCGCGCCCACCGGGTCGCGCCGAAGGCGCGCCCGATGACAGGCTCCGGCGCGGGTGAGGGCTCTATCCTCCTGGGGGATTGTCCCATTGCGGAAACACCCTCTCGCCAACCCTCTCCCGCAAGCGGGAGAGGGAGCGCACCTTCGTCTTTGCAACGATCAAGCCTCATGTCATCGCGCTTCTAGCGCGCCACAGCGGCGGTCACTCGATCAATTCAATTCGATCCGACCGTGCCCGTGACCGGCATCGACATGCGGCAGCGCACGCCGCCGGGTTCGAAGGCGAGATCGAACTCGCCGCCGAGATCCGCCTCGACGCAGCGCTCCATCAGCCGCGTGCCGAAGCCGCGGCGCACGGGCGGCGTGACTTTCGGGCCGCCGGATTCTACCCATTCATAATCGAGAATGGTGCCGTGCCCGGCATTCCGCAGGGTCCATCGCATCGAGAGCGTCCCATCCGGCGCCGACAACGCACCGTACTTGGTCGCATTGGTCAGGAGCTCGTTGAGAACCATCGTAAAGCTGAGCGCCGAGCGCGCATTGAGCGCGACGGGTGGACCTTCCATCCTGATCCGGCCATCCCCCGCCACCGGCGCCGTGATGTCCTCGACGAGCCGCTGGAGCGGAGCATCCTGCCACTTGCGCTCGGTCAGGAGATCATGCGCACGGGAGAGCGCCAGCAGCCGTCCCTCGAAAGTTCGCTTGAAGCCGTCGAGGCTGCTGGTATGGCGCGCGGTCTGGCTGGCGAGCGATTGCACCGTGGCCAAGGTATTCTTGACGCGATGATTGAGCTCGTCGATCAGAAGCGCTTGTGCCACTTCCGCGCGCTTGCGTTCGGTGATGTCGACCAGCATGTTGACCGCACCGATCATCCTGCCCTCGGAATCGTAGAGCGGCGTCGGATAGGGAATGAACGGCACGCGCGTGCCGTCCGGTCGCTCCGCGACAGCTTCCACGCCGCGCACGGGCCGTCCTTCCCGCAGCGCGATCGCCATCGGACATTGGTCGTGCGGCAGCGGCGTGCCGTCCGGCCAATAGAGCTTCCAGGTCACGCACCATTCGTCGCCGGGCAGCGGCGTGCGCCCGGCCATCTCGACGGCGGTCTTGTTGTAGAAGGTGATGCGGCCGTTTGCGTCGGTGGTGTAGACCGCGGCGGGCAGCGCCTCGAGCAGATCGCGCATATGCTGCTCGCTCTCGCGGATCCGATCCTGCAAACGCTTGGCTTCGGTGACGTCGTGACTGACGCGAACGCCGTAACGGAAGCGGCCCGCGCTGTCCCTGACCGAAGAGCTGAAGATTTCGAGATAACGCACGCTGCCGTCGGGGCGCAGGACGCGCTTGCGGTAGGTATAGCTGGGGATGTCGCCACGCACCTGCTGCTCGTAGAGCGCAAGATCCGCGGCGCAATCGTCCGGATGGGTGTAATCGGAAAAGCTCGTCGCCAGCAGATCCTCACGGGATCGCCCGGTGATCTCGCTCAGGTAATCGTTGACCCGGAGCAGCCGCCCATGTTCATCGGCCTCGGCGATGCCGACGCTGGCGGCCTGGTAGGTTGCAGCGAGGCGAGTCTCGCTCGCCTCGCGCGCCCGCTCGGCCACGTGCAGCTCGGTGACGTCAGTCGTGAAGCAGCGCGTGCTGACGAACTTGCCGTCCTCGACACGACTGTTCGAGGTGATCAGGACGTGCTTGATCGAGCCGTCCTTCGCGCGCAGGCGGGCGGGATAACGGTCCAGCCTTTCGCCACAGGACAGCCGGTGAAGAATGTCGCCGATGACGGGGGCGTCCGCGTGAAATTCGGCCAAGTGATGACCGATATATTCTTCGGCGCTGTAGCCCAGCAGGTCGAGCTCGGCCTGATTGGCCCGGCGAATGATGCCATCGCCGCCCACGATGTGGAGCCCGACCGCACTGTTGTCGAAGAAGTCCTCGAGATCCTTGGTCTTCGCGCGGACCTCTTGTTCGATCTTCTTGCGATCTGAAACGTCCTGAAAGCAGTTGATTGCGCCCTGGATGCGGCCGGCGTGATCGCGCAGGGGACGGATGTTCACGAGCGCGGTGATCCGCGAGCCGTCCGGTCGCTCGATCATGACCTCGGTGTTGCGCGCGGGCAGACCGAGGCGGACCGCCGTGGCCATTGGGCACTCGGAATGGGGAAGCAGGGTACCGTCCATCTTGTAGAGACGCTGCGACCCGCAGAACCTCTCGACCGAGCCAAGCTCGGGAGTCCTTCCCCACAGTTCCGCGGCTTCGCCGTTGTAGGTCACGATCCAGCCTTCGCTATCGCAGACATAGACCGCGCCGGGGATGGCCTCGAGCGCTGCAGGAGCCGCCGCCACGAGGGCCTCGAATTCAGTCAGCTTGCGGGCGGAAAGCGGAAACTCTTCGACATTCGACATACTTAGCCCCGAAGCCCCGCAGGCGGGCGCCTGCGCAATGAGCTTGAACGCATGGAAGTCCGGAGCGTTCCAAGGCCTGCCAACTGCTGGTTGAGACCTGGCGGCGCCGAGTGCGGTCAAAGCGTCCGCGAGACGGCGCTTCGATCCCTCTCGTCGCGCGGCACGCTCACATCTGCCGTCTGGCGGCCTGCACTTCGACGAATTCGGAATCGGGGTGGCTGACAATCGTGGCGACCCAGATGCCGCTGATGATCAGCGACCAGGCGGTGTTCCAACAGATCCAAAACACGAGAGCCAGCCTCCCTTTCCTTCTCTCACGTCCCGAGCTAACGGCAGAGCGATGCCGCCGTTCCCGGCGCGAGGCCCGCCGCGACGGCGCGCGGCGAGAATCTATTTTGGTTTGGTCGGCGGCGCCGCCCGATCGGTTTGGCCGGTGTGGCGCTTTGCCACGACGTCCGCATCGCGCTCGCCCTCGTGCGGGCGCGGTGGAGACTTGGGCTGGCCGGCCTGACCGCCATGCTTGCCGCCCATGTCGGGCTTGCCTTCGAGATCGTTTGCGCGGGGCATGCCGGTTCAATGCGTTCGCAGCGCGTTGGTTCGCGGCCGTGTCGGCTGTTTTCGTCCTGTGAACGGCCTCATAGAACCGCCGCTCTTTGCAGTGCAGGATGGCTGACGCGGGCCTTGGCCTCGCGGATGGATTGGCCTGATGCGAAAACGACTCATCCTCTGGACCCTCATGACGTCCGCGCTGGTCGCGGTCACCGTGTGGACCATGCTGGGGCCACCGGATCAGCCGTCCGGATTGCATCTGCCCTCCCGAGCCGTGGCCGTGCGCTGACCCGTCATCCCGCGACCGATACGATTTCGGCATCGATCGATCCCAACTGGAATTTGGTGCGGCGGCGCGCCGCGGGCTATCCTCGCGGCAAAACGCCAATGCCGTGAGCCGGCTTTCAGGAGGAGCCCATGTCGAGATCCATGTCCATCGCATGGCGCGCGCCACGCACTGCGATCGCCGCCCTGTTCGCTTCCCTCACCCTCGTTTCTGGAGTCCGTCCCGGCATGGCCGAAACCTTCGCCTATGTCGGCAACGCCGACAGCAACGACATCAGCGTGTTCAAGATGAGCGAGAGCGGCGAGATGACGCTCGTGCAGACGGCCGCCTTCAAGGGCGTCGAAAAGCCGGGCTCCTCGACACCGCTCGCGATCACGCCCGACCATCGCGTCTTGATCGCCGGAATCCGCTCGCAGCCTTTTCTCGCGGTGAGCTTTGCGATCGATCCGAAGACGGGCGAGCTCAGCCATCTCGGCAACGGACCGCTCGCGGACAGCATGGCCCATATCGCCATCGACCGCAGCGGCAAGTTCCTGTTCAGCGCCTCCTATGGCGGCAACAAGGTCGCGCTGAATCCGCTGCTTGGCAACGGCGTCGTGGGCGAGCCCAAGCAGGTGATCCCGACCGGGCTGAACGCCCACGCCTTCCTGCCCTCGCCCGACAACCGCTTCGCATTCGCGACCAATCTCGGCTCCGATCAGGTGCTGGCCTTCGCATTCGATGCCACGGCCGGCACCCTGACGCCGAACGATCCGCCGGCGTACAAGGTGCCGGAGAAATCGGGGCCGCGGCACTTCGTGTTTCACCCCGGCGGCACGTTCGTCTATCTCCTCCACGAGCTGAACGGCGACGTCGCGGCCTTCACTTATGAAGCCAGGAGCGGCGCGTGGGACGAGATCCAGCGCACCACCGCGCTGCCGGACGGGTTCTCGGGAAAACCTTGGGCGGCCGACATCCACATCACGCCGGATGGCCGCTTCCTCTACGCTTCCGAGCGCACCACCAGCACGCTCACCGCCTACAGGGTCGACGGCGCGAGTGGCAAGCTGACCACGATCGGCAACGTGCCGACCGAGAAGCAGCCGCGCGGCTTCCAGGTCGACCCCAGCGGCCGCTATCTCGCCGCCGTCGGCGAGCTCTCGGGCAGCATGACGGTCTATGCCATCGACCAGGGCAGCGGCGCGCTGACCAAGCTGAAATCCTACCCCACCGGCAAGAAGCCGAACTGGGTCGAGTTCCTGAACCTGCCGTGAGGGGCCGTCGCCGACCTACGTAAACATCCGTAATTTCGCGTGGTCCGGCTTGACGTCATATCTCGGCCATGGACCGGCAGATCGTTTTCAAATGCCCCCAGACGGGCCTGAACGTGCAGCATCGGCTTACCGAGGAGCCGAGCGATCGCACGCACGTGTCGGTGTCCTGTCCGGCCTGCACGCGGCTGCATCTGATCGAGCGGGCCAGCGGCAAGCTGGTGGGTGAGCGGCGCCGCTGACGCCCGCCGCGCGGCGCAAGCTCTTCGGAGCGAACCTGTTCTCCAATTGCGCGACTCATCAAGGACTTGTCATCAAAGACTTGCCGCGACCTGCCTGCGACGGCACGGCGTCCTGTTCGCGACGACCCGGCCATAGTGCGGGCGGCGGCCATCTGCTATCGATTGGAGGCATAGCCCGAGTGGAATTTACCCAATTGGACTTTCCGATGCGTCATTTGCCCCGCGCCCTTGTTCGAAACCTGTGTCCCGCAGCCGTCGCCGGCCTGCTCGCCCTCAGCCCCCATCCGGCCGGCGCCGCCGATGACGACGCGCCCAAGGGGCCGGCGGTCACGGTGCTGAAGGTCGCGAAATCCTGCTTCTCCGACGTCGTCGAAGCCACCGGCACGATCATCGCGCGGGAGGAAACCTCGGTGCGGCCCGAGCGGCCCGGCCTGAAGGTCACGGACGTGCTGGCCGAAGCGGGCGACACCACCACCGCCGGCCAGGTGCTGGCCCGGCTGGCGCTGCCCGAGGGCGGCACGCTTCAGGTCACCGCGCCCGTGGCGGGGGTGATCGCGACCTCGACCGCGCAGATCGGCAACTTCGCCTCGGCCAAGGGCGAGGCCCTGTTCACGATCGTGGCGCGCAGCGAGTACGATCTCGTCGGGCTCGTTGCCACCACCGATGTGCGCAAGCTCGCGGTCAACCAGCAGGCCACCGTGCGGATCCCAGGCGGCGGCGACATCAGCGGCAAGGTGCGCCGGATCGGCGCGACCGTCGAGCCGAACATCCAGCAGGGCATGGTCTATATCGGCATCTCCTCGCAGAAGCGGCTGCTGCTGAATGCGAGCGCGCGCGCGCTGATCAAAACCGGGCAGAGCTGCAACGTCGCGGTGCCGCTGACCGCCGTGCAATATTCGTCCGCCGGCACCGTCGTGCAGGTGATCCGCCGCAACCGCGTCGAGACCAAGCGTGTCGAGGTCGGCTTGATGTCGGGCGGCAATATCGAGGTCCGCGACGGCCTCAACGAGGGCGATGTCGTCGTCGCCCGCGCCGGCGCCTTGCTGCGCGAAGGCGATCCGGTACGCCCCGTGATGGCGAGCGCGGAAGCGACGAAGTAGGGATTGCTGAAGAAGGTTTGCTTACCCTCCCCTGGAGGGGGAGGGTCGCTTCGCATGCAGCGTAGCGAAATGCGAAGCGGGGTGGGGTGATCTCTCCGCACAGGCACCGCCCAAGAGGAGATCACCCCACCCCGCTCGCGCTTACGCGCGATCGACCCTCCCCCTCCAGGGGAGGGTCAGGAAAAACTAACCGCCGGCATCGCCGAAACGGACGTCCTCGAGCAAGGACGACGACACGGTCGGGACCTGGTCGCCTTCGCTGGCGCGGGAGATGGCGAGGCGGGTCTTGTTGAAGACGCTCTCGGCGCTGCCGGGCTTGCTGAGATTGTTGAGGAACTCGCTGACCAGCACGCTGTGCTCGCCCTTGACGTCGTCGACGACCTTGCCAGGGGACGCGGAGGTGAGGATCAGCGCATTGTCGGACGCGCTGATCGGCGCGAGGCCATGGCTGTAGGAGCGGAAGCGACGCTCGTAAGGATTGCGGCGGGAGGCGTCGACCACGACGAGCTTCGCCTTGGCGCCCTGCTCCTTCATCATCTCCAGCACGCCCTCGATCGACACGCCCTGGCGGCGGACGTCCTTTTCCTTCCAGATCACGGCATCGACCGGCAGCATGTAGCTCTCGCGGCCGGCCTGCACGCCGTAGCCGCCGAAGAACAGCATGACGACGCTGTCGCGCGTGATCCGGGACTTCAGGCGATTGACGGCGCGGACCATGTCGTCGCGGGTCGCGTCTTCCACCATGTCGACGTCAAAGCCGTTCTTGCGCAGCGACGAGGACAGCGCGCGGGCGTCGTTGATCGACTGCGTCAGCGGCGCGCTGGCGTCGGGATAATGTCCGTTGCCGATGACGAGCGCGAGGCGCGAGGTCTGGCCGATCGAACCGGTGATCTGGTCGGTCGAGACGGCCTTGGCGGCATCGATCGCACGCATGTTGAGAGCAGCATGGGCGCCGATCACCAGCGACACCGTGCCGATGAGGGCTGCGGCGAGGGCGATCGTACGTCTGGAAAGGTCGAGCTGCTTTACATTCATCTCGGTTCGATTCCTGTGCCAAAGACCATCCAAGCGCGCGCACACTGTTTGAGTAGCGCGATAGCGTCTTTAGGTTTGAGGGATTGGCCGGGGAAGTGCCCCCGAATTGCGCGCAATTTGCGGCGCCGCACCAAACAAACCCTTAACCGGATATAGGCCCTGGGGCAATAGATTGCCCAAAATTTGAGCTAAGCCACTGAATGTGTTAATTAATTCTCCCGAGCTTCGGCCCTGCTTTGCTGGCTTCCCCCGTGGTCTTCCGGGGATCGACCATGCAGGCCTTGGGCCGACTTTTCCGTGACGTTCATCACATTTGTATTTCCTGCGAATCCGGGTAGCCTTTTCAACGACTTGCAGGGGGTGGCGCGCAGATGCCGGCGTGCCTGATGTCCCCGACCAAGGCCCCCGCGACCAGGTATTTCATGAGCTTTCATTATTTTGCCGGCGCCGCCTGCCGGGCGCTGACGGCGCGGAAGGACGGCCCCTCGCTTTACGACGTCTGCGATCCCGTATTGTCTGGCGCGCCTGCCGGCGATCCGCATCTGGCCAAATTCTACAAAACTGCGCTCGGCAATCCCGCGCTGCGGATCCTGCTCCGCCGCGCCGGCCTGCCCGAACTGCGCGACCAGGGGACGCTGACGCGGCTGCGCGCGGCCCTCACCCAGGCCCGCGACGAGGCCGCGCCCGATTGGGCGGCGGTCGGGCAGCCGATCGCCGATCTCGTCGACGGCATCGCGCTCGACCATCCCAGGCCGCCGCCGGTGCCGTTCACCGCCGCCATGCCGCCGGCCGCGCAGATCGACGGCGTGATCCGCGATTGCGCGCAGCATCTGCTCGGCTCGTACCGCCGCAACGGCTTCCTGCCGACTTATGCCGCCTTCAACCTGATCGGCGATCCCGACGTCCGCGGCCGCGAGCTGATCATGGCGCTGACGGGCCTCAACGCGCGCGGCTACAAGAATTCCTCGCTGCTGTTCAATCTCGCCCGCGTCTTCATCGCGCGCTCGCCCGCGCGCGCCGTGGTCAATCCGCCCTGGAAAGGCATTGCCGAGCCGATGTGGGAGCCGGTGCAGATCCGCCACCGCTCGGCCTATTACGATGCATTCTTCATCGAGGCCCTGCTCAGCTTCGTCGAGACCGGGCTTGCCTCGCCGGCCGACAAGATCGCGGCGGAGCGCGCCATCGCCGACATGGTCGATTTCTGCGTCAACATCAGCCGCGAGGAGGTTGAGGGCATCGACGGCGCGCGCTTTGACGTCGTCACCGCACTGGCGCCGGCGCCGCATCCGCGCTTCTCCCGCTACTTCGCGCAGATCAAGCAGGACCTCGGCTTCGGCATCTACGTGCCGGATTGCGACACCACGGCCTGCTCGATCTCGGCGGCGACGCAGGCCGGCTGCCTTGATGCCATCATCGACCAGCCGCTCCTGGACTTCTATGCGGGCTATCAGGTGCGCGCCGGAATCAACGAACCGCGCGTGACCGTGCCGCTCAACGACAATATCGACTATGAGGGCGGGGTTGCGACCTGGATCGACAATCTTAAGGGCGAGCGCCCTTACGGCAACGATCTCGATCCGACGCTCAATCTCGACATTCTCGAGGTCAGCTTCCGCAACCTCGAGCGCTGGAAGGTCTTGGAGACGCCGTCGCGGCTCGCCACCGTGCATCGCATCATCGGTTTCCAGAAGCGCCTCGCGGCGAGCGGCGCCTTCGCCAATCCGCGCTCGCACATCTATTATCTGCCGGAGCTCTACAGCGCCTATTTCGGCCGCTGCTATGCCGCCTTCCTGGCGCTGCCGCTGGCGGCGCAGGCCGCGATCGATCCCGCCGGCGATTTCGATTTCATCCGCCACCGCGTGCTGTCCTACGTCAAGGCCGAGCTGATGGCAGCCGAAATGAACGTGTTCGACGCCGCGCTGGCGCTGATCGCGCTCGGCCATCTCGGCGCCGACCCGCGCGCCTTCGCGCCGGCGCTCAACGTGATCGTCGCCGGGCTCGGCGAAGGCGGCCGCCGCGGCCCGTTCCGCGCCTATGAATGGAACAAGATGAAGACGCCGACGCGGATTCTTGTCGGTGGTCCCGAGGTGACCTCGGCCTTCGTGCTGATGGGGCTGGCGGTGGCGAGGCGGCGAATGGTGAATGGCTAATCGGTCTCGTGCCCCGGACGCAGCGCGGCGCTACTTCAGCGGTGCGCTGCTGAGCCGGGGCCCATGTCACCGCAAGCTCGCCCGCGATCCTGGGTCCCGGCTCTGCGCAGCAGCGTTGCACGCTGCAGCGCGTCCGGGACACGAGAGAGGCGTCGCAAAATGACAGGAAGTTGAAAGCGCATCTGTTCGGCATGCGCTGGCCGTGCGGCCAAAAGCCGACCACAATTGCGCGGCTTATCGAGATTGTCATCACACCGGACCGGCATGTTGCGAAACGTCCTGATTGCGCTGTCCTTGTTCGCCATCCCTTCGCTGGCAGATGCCGCCGAGATCACCGGTACGGCAAAGGTCCGCGCCGGCGATGCCGTGGTGATCGGCACCGCGCGGATCCGGCTCGGCGGCATCGATGCGCCTGCAATCGACCAGCTCTGCCTCAACACCAAGACCGAGCGCTGGACCTGCGGCATCGCGGCCCGCGACGAGCTCGCCAGATATGCCGAGGGCAAGACTTGGGTCTGCCAGCCGAGATCGGTCGACCGGCGCGGCCGCACCGTGGCGCGCTGCGAGGTCGGCGGCGAGGACATCCAGAAATGGCTGGTGCGCAACGGCTGGGCGCTGGCCTACATCCGCATGTCGCGCGACTATGAGGCGGATGAAAAGGCCGCGCGCGAGGCAAAAGCCGGCATGTGGCAGGGTGCCTTCATCGCGCCGTGGGACTGGCGCGAACGCAACAAGAAGACGGCGATCCTCGGCGCGACCAAGCCGCCGGACGGCGCACATGCGGTGCTGCTTGCCTCGGCCTCGGGGCCGGTCGCGCCGTCGCCGGATTGCACCATCAAGGGCAACGTGAACAGCGCTGGCGAGTGCATCTATCACCAGCCGACCAGCCGCTGGTACACCCAGATCAAGATGAAGATCAGCAAGGGTACCCGCTGGTTCTGCTCGGTCGAAGAGGCCGAAGCGGCCGGATGCCGGGAGACCAAGAGATAAGAGCCCCAGACCTGCGTTTTGCGCGCTTTTCTTGGTCTCCAACGCCACGTAAAAGTGAGACTCAGCAACCCACCATCCTGTTCTCTGGCAATAAGGACCGACAGCAATGACCGTTCGCGCGGGCCGGGAGTTTCTGGCCATCCCCGGGCCCACCACGATGCCCGACGAGGTGCTGCGGGCGATGCACCGTCCGGCGATCGACATCTACTCCCAGGAGATGCTGGATCTCACCGAGAGCCTGCTCAGCGACCTCTCGAAGCTGTTCGCGACCAAGGGCAAGTCCTACATCTACATCGCCAACGGCCACGGCGCCTGGGAAGCGGCGCTGAGCAACGTGCTGTCGCGCGGCGACAAGGTGCTGGTGCTGGAGAGCGGGCGCTTCGCGATCGGCTGGGGCAACGCGGCGGCGCTGATGGGCGCCGAGGTCGAGGTGCTCAAGGGCGACTGGCGCCGCGCGGTGCGGCCGCACGAGGTCGAGGAACGCCTGCGCCGCGACAAGGAGCACAGCATCAAGGCCGTCGTCGTGGTCCAGGTCGACACCGCCTCCGGCGTGCAGAACGACATCGAGGCGATCGGCAAGGCGATCAAGGCCAGCGGCCATCCCGCGCTGTACATGGTCGATACCGTCGCCTCGCTCGGCTGCATGCCGTTCGAGATGGACAAATGGGGTATCGACGTCGCGATGTCCGGCTCGCAGAAGGGCCTGATGACGCCGCCCGGCCTCGGCTTCGTCGCCGCCAATGCGCGCGCGCTCGAGGTGCACAAGAAGGCCAACATGTCGACGCCCTATTGGAGCTGGAGCGAGCGCGAGGGCACCGAGAATTATCGCAAATATGCCGGCACCGCGCCGGTGCATCTGTTGTTCGCGTTGCGCAAAGCGATCGACATGCTGCACGAGGAAGGGCTCGAGAACGCCTTCCGCCGCCACAGCCTGCTCGGCGAAGCCGCCCGCCGCGCGGTTTCGGCCTGGTCGGAAGGCCAGGTGCTCGGCTTCAACGTGGCCGAAGCCAGCGAGCGTTCCAACACCGTGACCACGGTGACGATGAGCAACGGCCACGATCCGGCGGTGCTGCAACGCTATTGCAAGGACAAGTGCGGCGTCGTGCTCGGCACCGGCATCGGCGATCTCTCCGGCCAAGCCTTCCGCATCGCCCATATGGGCCATGTCAATGCGCCGATGCTGCTCGGCACGCTCGGGGTGATCGAGGTCGGGCTCAATGCGCTGAAGATCCCGCACGGCAAGGGCGGGCTGGAGGCGGCGGTCGCGTATCTCGGTGAAGAGGTGGCGGTGTAACTCACGCGCGCGCCGCGCGCTCTTCCTTCTCCCCTTGTGGGAGAAGGTGGCGCGAAGCGCCGGATGAGGGGTTCTCTCCGCGAATCTCATCGCGACAGTTCTACGCGCGGATAGAACCCCTCACCCGTCTCGCCGCTACGCGGCGAGCCACCCTCTCCCGCAAGGTGAGCGGGAAAGATCAGCGCTCTAGCCGATACGCTTCCACCTGTGCCTTCAGCTCATTCAGCGAGGCGAGCGGCGCCTCTGGGTCGACGCGATACTCTCCACTTTTCAGCCAACCCAGCACCTTCGCGTCCACCGCCGGCGAATGGTGGATGACGTCGCTGTAATTGTTCAGATCGTGCGTGATTGCCTTGATCGCGCGGAAATCGTGCAGGCGGACGTTGGGCAGTTGCGTCAGACGCTGCGCAATGTGCGCCGTGAGAGCGGTGACGATCCTCAGCGTTTCGGGCGAGGCATCGCGCATCGCGACGAATTGCAGGATCGAATAGAGCGGGAAGTAGATGTCGAAGGTCACGTCGGGGTGGCGCGCGATCAGACCGACGGCGTCCTGCTCGAAATGCCGGGCCATGGCCTCATAGACGTAGCCCTCGCCGAGGAAGCGGCTGCGTACGGGGCTGGTGATATAGGCAAAGGCGGCGAGCGTCCTCTTTGCGTTGTAGTCGCGCGCAACGTCGAAATCCCGCGGCAGGGCGTAGATGTCGTCGATGTCCGCCAGCGCGAACTTGACCGGGAGATAAGGCGACGCCCGCGTCAGCGGCTCCCGCAGCAGCGGGACGGACCGCAGCAGCGCGAACACCGATTCCTTCGCCATCGCCGCGCTGAACAGGTAGGAGGCAATGCCTTTCGTCGTGCGGCGGTAAAGGTCGACGGACAAATAAGGGTCGGTCTCGATATCGGCGGCATCGATAAAGATGAAGTCGTCCATTTCCCAGATCACGCGTCTTGCGCCGCGGTCGATCGCCTGCTCCAGCACGAAGGCCTGCTGGCGCGAATTGGAGCCGGTCATGGCCAGCTTGAGCGAGCGGACACGAAGCGCGCGGTCGATGTCACTCTGGCGGAAATGGATCGCGAGCGAGGTGCCCATGAACGCGGTGTCGAACGACTGGCTGCGGATCAGCCCGGCATTCTGCACGCGTGTGTCCTCCGAGTAGAAGGCCGGGACAAGCCGCGAGGGGCGGAACAGCTGCAGGGGATCGACGATGAAGGTGAGCGCTGCAGCGGCAAGCACGCAGGCCGCGCTCGCCAGCACAAGACGCCCGAGATTGGTGAACGCGCCCCGCATCAGAACCGGAAATAGATGAATTCGCTGTGGCTCTGGATGCCCAGGACGCCGAAGGCGAGCAGCAGCGAGGCCGCATAGAGCACCAAGGGCCGGGTGCGCCCTGCCCGCAGGGCCTCGCCGACCTTGCGGCCCGCGTGGTCGTATCCCAGCAGTGCTTGCGTGTTCGGCGCCAGCCACACCAGCGCCGCATAGAATGCCACCTGCACCAGGGCCGCGATCTCCTCGCGGCCGAGCACGATGTTAGCAGGATCCGCCATGGCGCGAAGGACGCGCAACGCCCATTCCACGCTCGCGGCACGGAAGAACACCCAGGCGACCACGACAGCGAGGAACGTCAGCACGGCGCCCGCGATGCGAGCCGGGCGTGCAATCAGCGGCGGACCGTTCGGCACCAAGGCATTGAAGGCATGATTGACGCAGAGATAGGCGCCATGCAGCGCGCCCCAAACGACAAAAGTCCAGGCCGCGCCGTGCCAGAGCCCGCCGAGCAGCATCGTGATCATCAGATTGACGTAGCGCAGCACGCGGCCGCGGCGGTTGCCGCCGAGCGGGATGTAGAGATAATCGCGCAGGAATTGCGACAGCGTCATGTGCCAGCGCCGCCAGAAATCGACGATGCTGGCCGCCTTGTAGGGCGAGTTGAAATTGATCGGCAGGAAGATGCCGAACATCAGCGAGATGCCGATCGCCATGTCGGAATAGCCGGAGAAGTCGAAATAGAGCTGGAACGTGTAGGCGAGGGCGCCGAGCCAGGCCTGGTCGAAGCTCGGCGAGCGTGCCTCGAAGGCGAGCGCGACCAGCGGCTGGATGCCGTCGGCAAGGCAGGTCTTCTTGAACAGGCCGATTGCGAAGATGATGATTCCGCACAACATGAGATGCCCGTCCGGGCGCTTGGTCTCCTCGTGCTCGAATTGCGGGATCATGTCCTTGTGATGGAGGATCGGCCCGGCGATCAGATGCGGGAAGTAAGTCACGAACAGCGCGTAATGCGGCAGCGCATAGGCCGCGACCTGGCCGCGATAGGCATCGACCAGGAACGCGATCTGGGTGAAGGTGTAGAAGGAGATGCCGACCGGCAGCAGGATGTGGACCGCCACATGCGTGCCGAGCAGCGCGTTGACGTTCTCGGCGACAAAGCCGGCATATTTGAAGATGCCGAGCATGAGGAGATCGCCGGCGAGGCCGAGCGCGAGCGCGGCCTTCCGTTGCGGCTGCGTGAGCTCCGCCACGATGAGAAGATGGCCGACGCCGTAGTTGAAGGCGATCGAGAGCAGCAGCAGGGCGACGAACTGCCAGCTGCCGATGGCGTAGAAGGTGATCGAAGCCAGCGCCAGCCAGACCACCGGAGCCAGATTGCTGCGCCGGCCGAGCCGGAAATAGCCGGCGAGCACAACCGGCAGGAACAGCAGGATGAAGGCATAGGAATTGAACAGCATCGGGCTGGACCGGCGGCAGGGATATTGCCCCTCAAAGCACACAAGGAGCCGATCAACAACCCGGCAGCATAGGCGGTCGTGCTGGCAATCCGCGGAATCGGGACGATATAAGGGAGCGCGCGCCGCATCTTCTCCCTCTCCCCGTTCTTACGGGGAGAGGGTTGGGGTGAGGGGCTCTCTCGACACGTGAGGTATTCGAGACCTGTACCCCCTCACCCGGATCGCAAGGGCGATCCGACCTCTCCGCGCAAGCGGGGAGAGGTGAAGAGGGAGCGCCGCGCGAATAAGAGATGATGAGGACCGAGTGACCCAAGCCAAGACGCCTTCGAAGCCCCCCGTCGCCCCGCGCCGGCCGCATTCCTTCACGCGGCACGGCATCGTCGTGACCGACGACTATGCCTGGCTGAAGGACGCGAACTGGCAGGAGGTGCTGCGCGATCCTTCCGTGCTCGATCCTGACATCCGCAAATATCTCGACGAGGAGAACGCCTACACCGAGAGCCTGCTCGGCCATACCGCAGGCTTGCAGAAGACGCTGGTGCGCGAGATGCGCGGGCGGATCAAGGAGGACGATTCCAGCGTGCCGTCGCCCGACGGGCCGTTCGCCTATTTCCGCAGGTTTCGCGAGGGCGGGCAGCACGAGCTGTTCGGCCGCATGCCGCGCGACGGCGGCGAGGGCCATATCGTGCTCGATGGCGACGCGCTCGCCAAGAACCACACATACTTCAAGTTCGGCGGCAGCCGCCACTCCTACGATCACAAGCTGCAGGCCTGGAGCGCCGACACCAAAGGCTCCGAATATTTCTCCATCCGCGTGCGCGACTGGGCGAGCGGCAAGGACCTCGACGATGTCGTCGAGGAGACCGACGGCGGCGTGGTCTGGGCCGCGGACTGCAAGAGCTTCTTCTATGTCAAGCTCGACGACAATCATCGGCCGATGCAGGTGTGGCGACACAAGCTCGGCACCAAGCAGGCCGACGACACGCTGGTCTATGAGGAGCAGGATGCCGGCTGGTTCACCCACCTGCACGAGAGCACCAGCGGCCGCTTCTGCGTCATCGCCGGCGGCGATCACGAGACAAGCGAGCAGCGGCTGATCGATCTCGCCAACCCCGAGGCGCCGCCGCGCCTGGTCGCTGCGCGCGAGGAGGGCGTGCAATATTCGCTCGCCGACCGCGGCGACGAGCTGTTCATCCTCACCAATGCCGACGACGCCATCGACTTCAAGATCGTCACCGCGCCGCTTCAGGCGCCCGAGCGCAAGAACTGGCGCGATTTGATCCCGTATCGGCCCGGCATCTACATCATCGACCTCGATCTCTATGCCGGCCATCTGGTGCGGCTCGAGCGCGCCAATGCGCTGCCGTCGGTCGTGATCCGCGATCTCGCCTCGAACGAGGAGCATGCCATCGCCTTCGACGAGGCCGCCTATTCGCTCGATACGATGGGCTCCTACGAATTCGAGACGACGAATTTGCGCTTTGCCTATTCGTCGATGACGACGCCGTCGGAAGTCTATGATTACGACATGGTCAAGCGCACGCGAATCTTGCGCAAGCGGCAGGAGATTCCGTCAGGTCATAACCCGGTCGACTACGTCACGACGCGCATCATGGCGAAATCGCATGACGGCGCCGAGGTGCCGGTCTCGATCCTCTATCGCCGCGGGCTGAAGCTCGACGGCGCGGCGCCGCTGTTGCTCTACGGCTACGGCTCCTACGGCATGGCCATGCCGGCGTCCTTCAGCGCCAACCGCCTGTCGCTGGTCGATCGCGGCTTCGTTTATGCCATCGCGCATATCCGCGGCGGCGCCGACAAGGGCTGGGGCTGGTATCTCGACGGCAAGCGCGAGAAGAAGACCAACAGCTTCGACGATTTCGCCGCGAGCGCGCGGGCACTGATCGACGCGAAATACACCAGCGCCAAGCGCATCATAGGCCATGGCGGATCGGCCGGCGGCATGCTGATGGGCGCGGTCGCCAACCGTGCCGGCGAATTGTTCGCCGGCATCGTCGCGGAGGTGCCGTTCGTCGACGTGCTCAACACCATGCTCGACGACACGCTGCCGCTGACGCCGCCGGAATGGCCGGAATGGGGCAACCCGATCGAGAGCGAGAAGGATTTCCGCACCATCCTGTCGTATTCGCCTTACGACAACGTCGCGGCAAAGGACTATCCGGCGATCCTGGCGATGGGTGGACTGACCGATCCACGCGTCACCTATTGGGAGCCCGCAAAGTGGATCGCACGCCTGCGCGCCACCATGCGTGGGGGCGGCCCGGTTCTGCTGCGCACCAATATGGGCGCCGGCCACGGCGGCGCGTCGGGCCGCTTCGACCGGCTCGACGAGGTCGCGATCGTGTACGCGTTCGCGCTGTGGGCGACGGGGATGGCGGAGGCGTAGCTACCTTCCGTTCTTCTTGCGCCATTCCGCGAAATCGGTGAGCGTCTGCGGATCGGTGGCGGGATAGAGACCGAAGATGCCGCGGCCGCGGCCTACTTCCTCGGTGACGAAATCCTCGAACGCGGTCATCTCGAAGGTTTCGTTGGCGATCTCGTCTGCCAAATGCGCGGGGATCACGATGACGCCGTCGGCATCGCCGAGGATGACGTCGCCGGGAAACACCGGCGCATCGCCGCAGCCGATCGGCACGTTGATCTCGATCGCCTGATGCAGCGTCAGGTTGGTCGGCGCCGAGGGGCGATGGTGGAAGGCAGGAAAGCCGAGCCTTGCGATCTCGGCGGAGTCGCGAAAGCCGCCGTCGGTGACGACGCCGGCGACGCCGCGCTTCATCAGCCGCGTCACCAGGATCGCGCCGGCCGAGGCCGCTCGCGCATCCTTGCGGCTGTCCATCACCAGCACGGCGCCCGGCGGGCAATCCTCGACCGCCTTGCGCTGCGGATGGGAGCGGTCCCTGAACACGTCGATGGTGTTGAGGTCCTCGCGCGCCGGCATGTAGCGCAGCGTGAAGGCTTCGCCGACCATGGTCGGCTGGTCCGGGCTCAAGGGGCGGACATCCTGGATCATCTGGATGCGCAGGCCGCGCTTGAACAAGGCGGTGGCGACGGTGGCGGTGGAGACGGATTTGAGTTTTGTGCGAGTGGCTTCGGACAGTTTTGACATTGGCGTTTTCTCTCTCGTTCGTCATTCCGGGGCGCGAAGCGAACCCGGAATCTCGAGGTTCCGGGTTCGATGCTTCGCATCGCTCCGGAACGACGGTCAATAAATCGAGGGCTCGCCGATCGGCGCGCCGAAATCGGTCTCGAGAAAGTCGAAATCGCAGCCGTCATTGGCCTGCTTGATGTGCTTGGTGAACATCCAGCCGTAGCCGCGCTCGAAACGGCGCTCGGGCTGTTTCCAGGCGGCGCGACGTTTTGCGAGCTCGGCCTCGCTCACATCGAGATTGATGGTGCGCGCGGCGACATCGAGCGTGATGCGGTCGCCGTTCTGCACCAGCGCTAGCGGGCCGCCGATATAGGATTCCGGCGAGACGTGCAGGATGCAGGCGCCGTAGCTGGTGCCGCTCATGCGCGCATCGGAGATGCGCACCATGTCGCGCACGCCCTGCTTCACGAGCTTGGTCGGGATCGGCAGCATGCCCCATTCCGGCATGCCCGGCCCGCCCTGCGGCCCGGCATTGCGCAAGATGAGAATGTGATCCTCGGTGACGTCGAGGTTGGGATCGTCGACCGCCTTCTTCATCGCGGGATAGTCGTCGAACACCAGCGCCGGCCCGATGTGCTTGAGAAAGCGCGGTGCGCAGGCGGAGGGCTTGATGACGCAGCCGTCGGGCGCGAGATTGCCCTTGAGCACGGCGAGCGCACCTTCCTCGTAGATGGGATTGTCGATGCCGCGGATCACGTCGGCATTGTGGACCTCGGCCCCCTCGATGTTCTCAGCCACCGTCTTGCCTGTGACCGTGATGCAGTCGAGATGCAGATGCGGCTTGATCTGGCCCATCAGCGCCGGCAGGCCGCCGGCGTAGAAGAAATCCTCCATCAGGTACGTATCGCCGCTCGGGCGGACGTTGGCGATGACGGGCACCTTGCGGCTCGCGGTCTCGAAATCGTCGAGGCCGATATCCTGGCCGGCGCGGCGGGCCTGCGCGATGAGATGGATGATGGCGTTGGTGGAGCAGCCCATCGCCATCGCGACCGCGATCGCGTTCTCGAACGCCTTGCGGGTCTGGATCACCTTCGGCGTCAGATCCTCCCACACCATCTCGACGATGCGGCGGCCGCATTCACTGGCCATGCGGATGTGGTTGGCGTCGGCGGCGGGGATCGAGGAAGCGCCGGGGAGCGTCATGCCGATCGCTTCCGCAATCGCGGTCATGGTCGAGGCGGTGCCCATGGTCATGCAGGTGCCGTAGCTGCGGGCGATGCCGGCCTCGATATCGAGCCAGTCCTTGTCGGAGATCTTTCCGGCGCGGCGCTCGTCCCAATATTTCCAGCCGTCGGAGCCGGAACCCAGCGTCTTGCCCTTCCAATTGCCGCGCAGCATCGGGCCTGCCGGCAGATAGATCGCCGGAATGTTCATCGAGGTTGCGCCCAAGAGCAGCGCCGGCGTGGTCTTGTCGCAGCCGCCCATCAGCACCACGCCGTCGACGGGATGGCTGCGCAAGAGCTCCTCGGCGTCCATCGCCAGCAGGTTGCGATAGAGCATGGTGGTAGGCTTGAGCAGCGATTCCGACAGCGACAGCGCCGGCAGCTCCAGCGGCAGGCCGCCGGCCATCAGGATGCCGCGCTTGACGTCCTCGACGCGCGACTTGAAGTGCATGTGGCAGGGCTGCGCGTCCGACCAGGTGTTGAGGATCGCAATGATCGGGCGGTCCTTCCACTCTTCCGGCGCGTAACCCATCTGCATGGCGCGGGAGCGATGGCCGAACGAGCGCAGATCGTCGGGTGCGAACCAGCGCGCGCTGCGGAGCTGGTCGGGTGTTTTCCTCTTGTTGGTCATCTCGTTCCTTGTCGATCCGGAGGCTTCGCCCTGCTCTTCTCACAGGCGATCCATCCCCGGCAAGGCGCCGGGCGGGCGGAGGGGCGGGCCTCTGCTATGCACTCAGGCGTGCACACCGCACAGTGCAGCGCAATAAAGCGGCAGCCCGGGCCCAAGGGGTTCCGAAGCGCTTGCCGGCCGTCGAGAATCCGCGCAACAATTTCGTGTTCATTGGTTTGATTTGCGGTCGCTGGGACACTCCCTCCGACCGTGGAGGATTTCAGACGTGGCCAACATCCTGATCGTGGATGACGATCCGGCCGTCCAGTTCACCATCCGGCTGCTGCTGGAACGGGCGGGTCATCACGTGACGGTCGCCGGGGATGGCCGCAAGGGGCTGGCGCTGTTCGAGGCCAGCCGGTTCGACCTGATGTTTCTCGACATCTTCATGCCCGGTATGGACGGACTGGAGACGATGCGTCACATTCGGGCGCTGGCCCCGGCCATTCCGATCGTCGTCATCTCCGGCCGTTCGATCACGCCGGATGCCTATGCGGAGCCGGACTTCCTGAAGATGGCGACCAAGCTCGGCGCGGTGGCCAGCCTGCAAAAGCCGTTCCGGCCCGATGCACTGCTTGCCGTGGTCGCAGATTGCCTGAAGGCCGACGCGCCGGAGGGGTCCGATGTCCGCTCCGGCCGCCGATGACAAGAACGCCTCCTCTGCTGCAAGCCAGAAATGGCGCAGCGATGCGGCAGGTCCGGCGAAACTCCCCATGCGAGCAGCAACGACGCTGGCCACGCGGCTGGCCATCGCGATGATCCTGCTGGTTGCGGTCACCGTGGCCGCAGTCGGATGGTTGGGCTATCGCAACACCACACAGGCCGTCATTCCGCGGGTGCTGGAGCGGGTCGAAGCCCAATCGCGCCTGCTCGCGAACAACCTTGAATCCTACGTTGCCGGCGTCCGCGGCGATCTGGTCGGCTATCGCGCCGCAGCGGCCATCAACGGCCTGATCCGCGCTCATAGCGCGGGCGGGATCGATCCTGCGGACGGTGTCTCGGAGCAGACCTGGCGCGCGCGCATCGCGGCGCGGCTCGCGGCCGAGATCGACGCCAAGCCCATCTACGGGCAGTTCAGGATCATCGGCGTCGACAACGACCAGCGCGAACTGGTCCACGTCGATCGTTCGGGTCCGAACGGAGCAGCGCGGATCGCCCCGGACGGCGAACTGGAGCGCAGGGGCGACCGCGCCTACTTCCAGGAAACCATACGGCTTGGGCCCGGGGAGATCTATGTGTCTTCCATCGAGCTCGCGACCCGTCAGGGCGGAACGACGGCGCGTCAGGCACCGACTTTACGCGTGGCGATGCCGCTGTTCACGACCGACGACAAGCCGTTCGGCATCATCGTGGCCAATATCGACATGCGCCCGGCACTCGACCGGGTCCGCGCGACGACGACCTCGGGCGGAGAGATCTACGTCGTGAATGCGCGCGGCGACTATCTCGTCCATCCCGACCGGACGCGGGAGTTCGGCTCATCGCGGGGCCATCCGGCCGATTGGCGCAAGGACCTTCCGTTCTTCTCAGCCCTGGCCGGCACGTCGGAGGTGGCCACGCGCGTCACGACCGACGAGTCGGGCCGGACGAGTGGCGCGACATTCGTGCCGGTACCGCTTGCGGGCAAGGAATGGGTCGCCATCGTCGTGACCGTTCCCCCGTCCGTGTTCGGCCGCGTGCCGGCGGCCATTCAAAAAACCTCCCTGCTGGTCGGCGTGCTGGCCGTTCTCGCCGCGGCTGCGCTCGCGGTGCTGCTGGCGCGCTCGCTGACCCGCCCGATCGGGCGTCTGACGGAGGCGGTGCAGGCCATCGGCAGCGGACGTCCCGCGGAGATCCCCGTCGATGCCAGCGGCGAGACCGGCGTGCTGGCACGGGCCTTTGCGCGGATGGTGGAGGAGATGCGCGCGAAAACGGCCGCGCTCGAACGCGAGATCGAGGAGCATCGCCGCACCGAGGCCGCGCGGAGCCATCACGCGGCGCGCGAGAACCTGTTCAGTGCCGCGGTGGAATCGTCCGACGACGCGATCGTCATGCAGACGCTCGATGCCATCATCACCGGCTGGAATCCGGCCGCCGAACGCCTTTACGGCTATACGGCGGAGGAGGCGATCGGCAAGCCGACGTCGATCATCGTCCCGCCCGACCGCCGCGAACAAGGCAAGGAGTACCTGCGACGGATCGCGCGGGGCGAGCCGATCGAACGCTTCGAGACGGTCCGCCTGCGTAAGGACGGCACGCCGGTCGAGATTTCGCTCGGCCTGTCGCCGATCAAGGGACCGTCGGGCGAGGTCATCGGCGCGTCGGGAAGCGCGCGTAGCCTCACCGATGCGCGGCGCGCCGAGCGGGCGCTGCAGCACCAGCTCGAGGAGCGGCGGCAGATCTTCGAGACCTCGCAGGACCTGATCATGATCATGGACGCGCACGGCCATGTCGCGCAGATCAGCCCGAGCAGCGAGGCCATTCTCGGCTATCGGCCGGACGAGATGATCGGCCGCAGCGGCGCCGACTTCATCCATCCCGGTCATCTGGAGCAGTCCCGCGCCGAGATGCGCGCGATGCGCCGCGGCGAGCGCGTCAAGCTGGCCGACACCCGCTGCTTCCACAAGAACGGGCACGAGGTCTGGCTGTCCTGGCTCGGCAGCTGGTCCTCGTCTGCCCAGCGCTTCTTCTTCGTCGGGCGCGACATGACCGAAGCGCGGCTCGCACAGGAATCGCTACGCGAGAGCGAGCGGCTCGCCCGCAACATCGTCGAAACCGCGCTCGACGCCTTCGTCCAGACCGACGAAACCGGAAGCATCCTGAACTGGAACTCGCAGGCCGAGCAGTTGTTCGGCTGGCGCCGCGAGGAGGTACTCGGCAAGAGCACGATCGACCTCATCGTCGCCGAGAGCGAACGTGACCGGGTCCGGGCCGGCCTGAAACGCTTCCTCGAAGACGAGGGTGGCCGGACGCTGAACCGCCGCCGCGAGCTGATGTGCTGCCGCCGCGACGGCAAGGAGTTCAAGGCCGAGCTGAGCGTCACCGCGCTGAAGCGCCGCGAGGGCCTGCTGTTCAACGTCTTCTACCGCGACCTCACCGACAAGATCGCCGCCGAGGAGCGCATCCGCCATGCCGAGAAGATGGAGGCCGTCGGCCAGCTCACCGGCGGCGTGGCGCATGACTTCAACAACATTCTCACCGTCATCACCGGGACGATCGAGATTCTCGCGGAGGCGGTCGCCAAGGAGCCGCAGCTCGCGGCGATCACGAAGATGATCGACGAGGCCGCCGCGCGCGGCGCCGACCTGACCCAGCACCTGCTCGCCTTCGCGCGCAAGCAGCCGCTCCAGCCGCGCGAGATCGATATCAACTCGCTGATCGTCGACACCGCGAAATTGTTGCGTCCGACGCTCGGCGAGCAGATCCAGATCGAATCGGTGTTCGAGGACGAGAATTGCGTGGCCATCGTCGATCCCAACCAGCTCACCACCGCGATCCTCAATCTCGCGCTCAACGCGCGCGACGCCATGCCCGGCGGCGGCAAGCTGATCGTTGAGACCGGCGCCGCCTATCTCGACGAGGTCTATGCCGGCGCCAACGACGTGCCGCCCGGGCACTACGTGCTGATCGCGGTGAGCGACACCGGCACCGGGATCCCTGCGAACATGCTGCCCCGGGTGTTCGATCCCTTCTTCACCTCGAAGGGACCCGGCAAGGGCACCGGGCTCGGGCTTTCGATGGTCTACGGCTTCATCAAGCAGTCCGCAGGCCACATCAAGATCTACAGCGAGGAGGGCCACGGCACCACGATCAAGATGTATCTGCCGCCCGGCAAGACGCCGGCGGCGGTCGGCGAGGGCGTGACGCCGGCGACGATCGAGGGCGGGCACGAGACGATCCTGGTGGTCGAGGACGACCGCCTGGTGCGCGACTACGTGCTGGCGCAGCTGCATTCGCTGGGTTACGTCACGTTGCAGGCCGCGGACGCCGCGGAAGCGCTCGCGATCGTCGCCGCCGGCAAGCCGTTCGACCTTCTATTCACCGACGTCATCATGCCCGGCAAGATGAACGGACGGCAGCTCGCGGACGAGATGATGAAGTCGAGCCCGGATCTCAAGGTGGTCTACACCTCAGGCTACACCGAGAATGCCATCATCCATCACGGCCGGCTGGATTCCGGCGTGATGTTGCTGGCCAAGCCCTATCGCAAATCGGATCTGGCGCGGATCATCCGCAAGGCGCTGAGCGGGTGATGTTTGCGAGTCATTCCGGACGCGCGTAGCGCGATCCGGAATGACGAAGAAATGTCCGCAATGCAATCGCTCTTACGACGCGCGCTGGGCCGCGGTCATCACGATGCGGATCAGGTCGGCGGCATTGCGGGCGCCGAGCTTCTTCATGATGTTTGCGCGGTGGTCCTCGATGGTGCGCGGACTGATGCCGAGCGTGCGGCCGGCCTCCTTGTTGGAGGCACCGGAGGCGAACTGCTCCAGCACCTCGCGCTCCCTGCGCGTCAGCGGCTCGCGGCCGGGGAAATGCAGCGAGCCGAATTTCGGCGACGCGTTCTCCGCCTGCCTGCGCGCATAGGCACCGATCGCCTCGTCGAGGCGGCCGACGATCTCGCTGCCGCGGAACGGCTTCTCGATGAAGTCGAGCGCGCCGCTCTTGATCGCGCCCACCGCCATCGCGATGTCGCCCTGCCCGGAGATCATGAAGATCGGAGCCGGATAGTCCTCGCCGTGCAGCTCCTTCAGGATGTCGAGACCCGACTTCCCGGGAATATTCACGTCGAGCAGGATTGCAGCCGGCGTGCGGTTTCGCGCCACGGAAAGCAGCGCTGCACCGTCCGCGAAACAGATCACCTCATAGCCCGCCGCCTTCAACACCATCGACAAGGTGTCGCGAACGGCAGGGTCGTCATCGACGACGAAGATTTCACCGCGAGAGCTTTGTTCGGCCATGTGCCACATCCGGTTGGCATGAAGGACTCGCGTCCGCGCCAATCGTTATGACGCTCGGCGCGGATTCGGCCCACCCGTATTTGTACGGGACATGGACTTAACGCACAAGTAGCGGCATGGCGCCTAATTGCGGTGGACGGAGAATATCCATGCTAAATTTAGCCGACACGCCGCCTCCCGTCGCAACGTCCGAAGTCGAGAGCCGTGAGCTGATTGCGGCGGACCTTCGTTTGCTGATCGCACAGATCGAGACCAGCATGCGCCGGATCGCCGCAGCCATGGATCAAGAACACGGCAGCGATCCGGATGGTTCCGCAAATGTCGTCTTGCTCGACGACGTCACGCCCCGCTACGCCAGCGCTTGCGCGGCCCTCAATGCCTGCCGGGCGGGCCTCGGCCACGCCCTGCAATGTCTATCGGAATCCGGCAACGCGGCCGGAAGCCGCGTCTGACCGCATGGCGGCTCCGCAAGCTCAGGCGCGGTGCCGTTCCACGATCGCGTCGGTGGCGACACCACCCCAGGTGTGAATCGCCGGCAGGCCCATCGCGGTCTTGCCGAGATTGGCGAGGCTGATGCGCAGCGCCGCGAGATCCAGCGGCTTCGGCAGGCTCTGGAGCTCGATCCCGACGGAACGGGCGAAGCTGCGGGCGGCACTGCGGCGCTTGCCGTCCATGCCGCTGATGACGATCACGGCGCCCGCAAACTTCGCGCTCGCCATCTCGCGCAGCACGTCGATGCCGTCGCCATCCTCCAGCACGAGATCGAGCGTCACGCAGTCGAAGCGCGCGGCGCGCAGCTTCTCGATTGCGTCCGCCACCGATGGCGCCACGGTGACCTCGTGGCCCGCCTGCTTGGCCGCGACCGTGATCAGGCGGCGCTGCGTGGCGTCGTCGTCGACCACCAGGAGCTGAAGCGCACGCCGTTCAGTGCCGTCGGGCAGATTTGACGAGATCGGGGAAAGAGAACTTCTGGGCATTGCCGTATCCTGGGATTGAGAGCATCAATGGATACACGGCGCGCGCTGAAGCCGCGTAAAGCTGCCACGAGCAATTGACTCGGAAACGTTCAGCAAATGTGAAGCAAAGGGCGGAACGCGCAGCGACGGCGGCGGCGAGATCACGCCGCGGCGTCGTGGCCGCCGGCCGCACCGCGCTTCTTCCGGTTCTTGCCGCGCAGGAACTGGATGTCCATTTCGGCGCCGTTGACACGGACCAGCTCGCAGCGACGATAGGCGAGACCCGTGGACGACAGCAGCAGGAAGAACTCTTTGAGGTTCAAGCCCTGGATCGAGCCCTCCACCGTGAGAATCGCGTCGGTGTCGGAGATCGCGTTGAGCTTGCAGTCGCGCCGCCAGGTGCCGTCGATGGCCATGATGCAGACATCATAGCCGCGGCTGAAGGTCACACGCTCCGCGCCCTTGCCATCCTCGGCCATGATTATCGTCCCGCCATCACCGCCATGCGCGGCGCCGCACCGGCGAGAACCGGCTTGGCCGCTGCCGCACGCGGATCGTTCGGCTTGTAGAGGCCGCGCCGCTCCGCAATCGGCCGGAACGTGTCGGTCAGTCCAACCACGGTCTCGGCGGCGCCGAGCACCAGGAAGCCGTCGGGCTCGATCTGGCGCGCCAGGCGGTTGAAGATGTTGATCTTGGTGTCCTGATCGAAATAGATCAGCACGTTGCGGCAGAAGATGACGTCGAAGGTGCCGAGCTGGGCGAAATCGTGCAGCAGGTTGAGCTGGCGGTGCTGGATCATCGCCCGCAGTTCGGGATTGATCTGCCAGGTCTCGCCGGTCTGCTTGAAGTATTTCACCAGCATCTGGATCGGCAGGCCGCGCTGCACCTCGAACTGGCTGTAGACGCCGGCCTTGGCCTTCTCCAGCACCTCTTGCGACAGATCGGTCGCGATGATCTCGACGCGCCAGCCGGTGAGGGCCGCGCCCATCTCCTTCAGGCACATCGCCAGCGAATAGGGCTCCTGCCCGGTCGAGCCGGCGGCGCACCAGATACGTACGCTCCGACGCGCCGCGCGCGCCTTGATGATCTCCGGCATGATGTGGTCGCGGAAATGATCGAACGGGACCTTGTCGCGGAAGAAGAAGGTCTCGTTGGTGGTCATGGCCTCGACCACGTCGGTGATCAGCTGGCGCGAACCGCCCTGCAGCTTCTGCACGAGCTCGGCGATCCCGGACAGCCCGGCCTTGCGGGCCAGCGGCAGCAGTCGGCTTTCGATCAGATATTGCTTGTCTGTGGACAGGTCGAGACCGGAATTGTCCTTCAGGAACTTACGCAGATACTCATACTCGGTCGGGGTCACGGATGGCCTCTCGAAAGCTGTACTGGAACACTCTGGCCCAAGCACTTTGGGCCGGACACACTCAGACCATGGCTTGTCCGACCGGGATCAAACCAACTTCAGCGAACTTGTCGGCGATGATGTCTTTGTCGAAGGGCTTCATGATGTACTCGTTGGCGCCGCCGCTGAGCGCCTGGGCGATATGAGCCACGTTGTTCTCGGTGGTGCAGAACACGACCTTGGGCTGGTCGCCACCGGGCAGGCGGCGCATGTGGCCCATGAACTCGAAGCCGTCCATGACCGGCATGTTCCAGTCGAGCAGCACCGCGTCGGGCAGCTGCCGCTGGCAGATCTCGAGCGCCTTCGAGCCATCCTCGGCCTCGGTGACCTCGAACTCCAGGCCTTCCAGGATCCGGCGCGCGATCTTGCGCACCACGCTGGAATCATCGACCACCAAACACGTCTTCATTTCGGTTCTCCGGCTTCGATGTTTCGTTGGCTCAGGCGGCCATTTGCGTCTTGGTTTCGAGCTCGAGGACGCGGTCGACGTCGAGGACGACCATGAGCTGGCCCTCGAGGCGGTGAACGCCGCCGGCGAGCTTGGCCATGCGGGGATCGAGGTTGACGGGGTTCTCTTCCTTGCCGGCCTCGGGCAGGCGCAGCACCTCGCCGATCTGGTCGATCAGCAGGCCATAGGATTCGCCGCGCAGGTCGACGCCGACCGCCATTGGCGTCTTGCCGTCCTCGTCCCTGGGCAGGCCGAGGCGCGAGCGCATGTCGACCACGGTGACGATGCGGCCGCGCAGATTGAGGACGCCCGCGATCTCGCGCGAGGACAGCGGCACGCGGGTGACGCGTTCGGGCATGAACACGTCCTGGACGCGCGAGATCGGCAGGCCGAACAGCTGGCCGCCGATCATGGCGGTGACGTACTCGACCATGGCGCCTTCGGCGGACTGGGTCTTCTTGCTGGTCATGTGTGTCTCCTGATCCCTGTCCTGCTCTTACGCCGCTGCCCGGCTCAGCTCGGAGGCGCCGGCGGCGCCCGCGGTCTGCTCCTTCAGCGCCGCGATCAGACCGGGACGGTCGAACTTGGCGACGTAATCGTGGAAGCCGGCCTGACGGCCGCGCTCAATCGCCGCCGGCGACACCAGCGCCGAGAGGCCGATGATCGGCGTCGAAGCGAGGTTGTTGTCGGAGCGGATGACTTCCGCGAACTCGAACCCGTTCATGTCGGGCATCTCGATGTCGGTCAGGATCACGTCGAAGCTTTGGGCGCGCAGTGCCGCCAGGCCCTCCTGCGCGGTCGGCGCGGTG